>CAWAQR010000003.1:0-362730 GCA_963784315.1 uncultured Actinomycetota bacterium | reverse complement strand
CCGAGACAACTTCGATGGTGATGTGGCTGGAGCGCTTGCGGATCCGGAACGCGCGGCCCTGGGCCCGCGGCTGGAAACGCTTGGCGGTCGGGCCCTCGTCGACGGTGGCCGTCGCGATGACCAACGTGCTCCGGTCGAGACCGGCGTTGTTCTCCGCATTGGCCGCCGCCGAGGCGATGACCTTGGACACCGGCTCCGCAGCTGCCTGCGGGGCGAACTTGAGGATCGTCAGTGCGTCCTCGACCGAGCGGCCGCGGACGAGGTCGACGACGCGTCGCACCTTCATCGGCGTCATGCGCACGTACCGCGCCTGCGCCCGGGCACCCGGGAGCTGAGCTCCCTCGGTGGCCCCGTTCAATGGGCGAGCATTCATGGTCTGTTTCCCTGGATGACTGGTATTTGGTGGCTGGGCAGTCGGATTCGACGGCGATTAGCCGCGACGAGCGCGACGGTCTTCCTTGACGTGACCCTTGAAGGTCCGTGTGGGGGCGAATTCGCCGAGCTTGTGCCCGACCATCGACTCGGTGACGAACACCGGGACGTGCTTGCGACCGTCGTGCACCGCGATCGTGTGTCCCAGCATGTCCGGGATGATCGTGGAGCGGCGTGACCAGGTCTTGATCACTGCCTTGGAGTTCTTGTCGTTGGCGACGTCCACCTTCTTGAGCAGGTGGTCGTCGACGAACGGGCCCTTCTTGAGGCTGCGTGGCATCGTGGTTTTCCTCCTACTCGGGTGTTAGCGCTTCTTACCGGACTTGCGCCGGCGACGGACGATGAGAGCATCACTGGCCTTGTTCGGCCGGCGGGTGCGACCTTCGGGCTTGCCCGCCGGGTTGACCGGGTGCCGGCCGCCGGAGGTCTTGCCCTCGCCACCACCATGCGGGTGGTCGACCGGGTTCATCGCGACACCACGGACGGAGGGGCGCTTGCCCTTCCACCGCATACGGCCGGCCTTGCCCCAGTTGATGTTGCTCTGCTCGGCGTTGCCGACCTCGCCGATGGTGGCGCGGCAGCGGACGTCGACGTTGCGGATCTCGCCGGACGGCATACGCAACTGTGCGTAAGGACCGTCCTTGGCCACCAGCTGCACCTTCGAACCGGCGGAGCGGGCGATCTTCGCGCCGCCACCGGGCCGCAGCTCGATCGCGTGGACGACCGTTCCGACCGGGATGTTGCGCAGCGGCAGGTTGTTCCCGGGCTTGATGTCGGCGGCCGGACCGGTCTCGACAGCAGCACCCTGGATCAGCTTCTCGGGGGCGATGATGTAGCGCTTCTCGCCGTCCGCGAAGTGCAGCAGCGCGATGCGCGCGGTGCGGTTGGGGTCGTACTCGATGTGCGCGACCTTGGCCGGCACGCCGTCCTTGTCCGCCCGCCTGAAGTCGATCAGTCGGTACGCCCGCTTGTGCCCGCCGCCCTGGTGCCGGGCGGTGACCCGACCGTGGACGTTGCGGCCACCCTTGCTGTGCAAGGGCGCGATGAGTGACTTCTCGGGGGTCGACCGGGTGATCTCGGCGAAGTCGGCCACCGAGCTTCCACGGCGACCCGGAGTCGTCGGCTTGTACTTACGGATTCCCATTTAAAGGTCCTTCTCGCTGTTCATACAGATCAGGCGCCCGTGAAGATCTCGATCGGCTTGCTGTCCGGAGACAGCGAGACGATCGCGCGCTTGGTCGACTTACGCTGGCCGAAGCCGGCCCGGGTGCGCTTGCGCTTGCCGGTCCGGTTCAGGGTGTTCACCGAGACGACGGTGACGGCGAAGATCTGCTCGATGGCGATCTTGATCTGCGTCTTGTTCGCGTCCGGGTGCACCTCGAAGGTGTACCGACCGGTCTCGAGAAGGCTGTAGCTCTTCTCGGAGACGATCGGCTTCAGGATGATGTCGCGAGGATCGGCGATGCTCACTTCTCCTCCTCCTTCTCTGCGGGTGCGGCCTGGCCGGACTCGTCGGCGACCTCGGCCGAGGCCGCAGTGTCGTCGAACGTGAGGACCGAGACCTGCTGGAAGCTCAGGAACTCGTCCAGCGCGGTCTTGGTGAAGACCACGTCGTCGGAGATCAGCACGTCGTAGGTGTTGAGCTGATCGGCGAAGAGAAGGTGCGTCTCGGGCAGGTTGCGCAGGCTCAGCCATCCGGCCTCGTCGGTGCGCGACAGCACGATCAGTACGTTCTTCGAGGACGCGACAGCGGCGAGCGCGGACTTCGCGGTCTTCGTGGACGGGGCAGTGCCCTCGACCAGCGACGACAGCACGTGCACGTTGCCGTTGCGGGCCCGGTCGGACAGCGCGCCGCGCAGGGCGGCCGCCTTCATCTTCTTCGGGACCTTCTGGCTGTAGTCACGCGGCTGCGGGCCGTGGGAGACGCCACCGCCGACGAACTGCGGCGAGCGGGTGCTGCCCTGGCGGGCGCGGCCGGTGCCCTTCTGCCGGTACGGCTTCTTGCCACCACCGGACACCTCGCCACGAGTCTTCGTGGAGTGGGTGCCCTGACGCGCGGCGTTGAGCTGAGCGGTGACGACCTGGTGCATCAGCGGAATGCTGGCGCGGGCGTCGAAGATGCTGTCCGGCAGCTCGACGGTGCCGGCGGACTCGCCGGCCGGGGAGGTGATGTTGACGGTGGTCATCAGGCGCCCTTTCCGGCCTTGACTGCGGAACGAACGAGCAACAGCCCGCCCTTGGGTCCGGGAACCGCACCCTTGATCAGCAGCAGGTTCTTGTCGGCGTCGACGGCGTGAACGGTGAGGTTCTGCGTCGTGACCTTGGAGTTGCCGTGACGGCCGGCCATCCGCATGCCCTTGAACACGCGGCCGGGGGTCGAGCAGCCACCGATGGAACCCGGTGAACGGTGCTTGCGGTGCACACCGTGCCCGGCGCCGAGGCCCTTGAACCCGTGGCGCTTCATGACGCCCGCGGTGCCCTTGCCCTTGCTGGTGCCGGTGACGTCGACCTCGGTGCCGGCCTCGAAGACCTGGGCGGCGGTGAGTTCCTGCCCGACCTCGTAGCCGGACACATCAGAGGTGCGCAGCTCGACGACGTGACGACGCGGCGTCACACCCGCCTTGCTGAAGTGCCCGGTCTCGGGCTTGTTGACCTTGCGCGGGTCGATGGCGCCGAAGGCGAACTGGACGGCGGTGTAGCCGTCCTTCTCCACCGTGCGGACCGCGGTGACCAGCACCGGGCCGGCGGCGACGACGGAGACCGGGACCACCCGGTTGTTCGCGTCGAAGACCTGGGTCATCCCGAGCTTGTGGCCCAGGATCCCCTTGATCGAGTCAGTCATTGATTGAAACCTTTTCTCCTCGAACTCTTACGTGTGCGTCCAACGCCACCATCGGCGCATGGGCGCTCGAGGGGTCGTGAGATCCCTACTGGATGTTGACGTCGACGGACGCCGGCAGATCGATGCGCATCAGGGCGTCAACGGTCTTCGGAGTCGGATCGAGGATGTCAATCAGACGCTTGTGCGTACGCATCTCGAAGTGCTCGCGCGAGTCCTTGTACTTGTGCGGCGAACGGATGACGCAGTACACGTTCTTCTCCGTCGGCAGTGGCACCGGACCGACAACACGCGCGCCGGTGCGGGTCACTGTCTCGACGATCTTGCGCGCGGACGCGTCGATCGCCTCGTGGTCATAGGCCTTGAGCCTGATGCGGATCTTCTGTCCCGCCACGCTTGCCGTCCTTCTCATCGAGCTGCTCTGGTAGTACGGCACGCATCCGCGCACCGCGAAGGTATGAGTCCTGATGGCCCGGGGGCCGACTCGCTGCGGGCATCGTTCACCCACCGCCACTATGGAGCTGTACAGGTCCTCCGGTCCACGCGGTCGGGCGTGTCGCGCAGCGCGCACACACTTCAGCCCCTTTCAGGACTGAACCCCACCGCCGCAGCGCTGGGCCCTTCACACGGCGGATCCGGATGCGCTCGCCAGGAGCGCGACGGTACCGGCATGGTCATCACACATCGACTGTTGATCGGGCGACGCCGTCTGATGTAACCCTCGAGAACCACGCCCGACGATCCGAGCGCACCCCGGGGCTGACAGCACACAGCACCGACCTGCCAACAGGCAACCTGACAAGTATGCCTCAGGGCCGCAGGGAGATCAAATTGCCCCGCCTCCGCCACACAGAGGCCGGCTCAGCCGGTCTTGACCCGGCGGGCCCAGGCGAAGCAGTACGCACCGAAGCAGGCGATCCCCAGCGCGAGCACCGTCAGCAGATACGGCCCGTAGGGCTGCTCCTTCAACGTGCGCAGTGCGGTGTCCAGGCCACCCGCCTTCTCCGGGTCGTACGTGATCCCGGCGATCAGGACCAGCAGTCCGATCACCGCGAGCGCGACACCCTTTGCGCTGTAGCCGACCTGGCCGAGGCGGATGACGCCCTGCGGCACTCCCCCGGCGAGATCACGGGTGAAGCGTTTCGAGACACCGCGGTAGACCAGCCGCCCACCGGCGACCATCACGCCCACGCCGATGGCCATCACCAGCAGGCGACCGGGCCATGCCGACATCAGACCCGCCGTCATCTCCTTCTGGGTGTCGCCGCCGGACGCCGAACCCGCAGCCACCCGGGTAGCGCTGACCCCGAGCGCCGCGTAGAGGATGACCTTGCCCGCTGAGCCCAGACGTTTGACCGTCCGCTTTCGACCCTCTTCGCGATCCTGATGCCCCCACGCAGCTTCGAACAGCTGCCAGATCGCCAGTGCGAAGAGGCCCACGGCCACGATCCACAACAGCACCCGGCCGAGCGAGGTCGCCGCCAGCTCCTGGAACGCGCCCTTCTGGGACGCCTCCTGGGACTCGCCGGTCCAGGCGAGTTGCAGGGCGATCCACGCCACTATCAGGTGGACGATGCCGTAGGACACCAGCCCGACCCGGACCAGCACGTGGAACGCCTTGCTGTCCTGGACGCGCTCACCCGCCCGCTGCGCGTCGTCGGCAGCCGCCGAGGCCGCGCCGCCACCCGAGGATTTGCCCGCCATGCCGACCTACTTCCGCTGGGGCACCCGACGGGTGCCATGATGCGCCGCCGCGCTCGGGCCCGCGAGTCTCGCGGGCCCGAGCGGGAATGCCGATCCGGGTGGGTCAGATACCGCTGATGCGGTCGTCGCGCTCGACGACGGCCTGCCGGCCGGCCGAGTCGGTGGACACGGTGGTGCTACGGGCCCGCCGGTTGCGGGGCATCAGGAAGGCCGCCGTCAACACGATCACCAGAATGCCGCCGGCGATCAGGATGTAGCCGATGGTCGTCAGGTCGAAGTCGGTGAGGTTGGCCTTCACCCCGAAGGCCAGGATGGCGCCGGCCACGATCAGGAAAACGCCGAGTCCGATACCCATGACACTCCTCGAAGCTCAAAGGACCGCGTGGTCCGTTCGCGGGCACACCGGACGGCGTCCCTGCGCAGGAGGATATGCCCGAAACCGCTCGATCGGACGCAGTTCGGCCACACTGCACTGTCATGTCGTGACACCAATGGCCCTGCGACTCGTCCGGTGCTCGTGGCAGCGCGAATCGAACGGGAGATCCCAGACCTACGACGGCGTGCGCGGCGGAGAATTCCGCCGGCTGCCATCGAGCTCGACCGACTCCCCGCCGGCCCGCTGCCTCGGGATGGTCCGATGCCGGGTGGTGGCCGGATCGAACGTCGGGCCTACGGCGCCCGCGGGGGGCGGCGGCGCGGGTGGGGACGACCTTGGTGGGGGCGAGCCGGTGGGCGGTCGCCGCGCTGCCGCCGGGGGGATCGTTTGCGCCCGTGGTCGACAGCCGTGTCGACGTTGACCGCGTAGACGTCGACCGGCGACAACGGTCGCGAGCTGAACCAGCGGAACCACGCGCGGATCAGCAGCACGGTCACCGCCAGCGCGGCGGCACCGCTCAGCCAGGTGTTCATCGCAGCCCCCCTGCCCGCGGCGGTGCTCGGCGGCCGTCATCGCACGACGGTGTTGGGCACCATTGTGCACCCCGGACACCGGGCTAGCGCCGGTGCCACCGGCTCGGACCTGCTGGAACAGGCGCAGGGTCGGGCGTGAGGACCGGGCGGGTCAAGTCGTGGCCCGGCGGCCGGCACCGGCCAGGGTGCTGATCACGAGGCGACGCTGACGCAACCGCTCGTCGGCGGAGGTCTTGAGCGCGTTCCAGAAGACCATCGGGTCGGCCTCGATCGAGGCCACCGTCGCCAGCACCTCTGCCGGGTCGAAGGTGCGGGCGTCGAAGACGTAGTCACCCAGGCCGAGATCGCCGTACGCCGCGAACCCCTTGCGTTCGTAGCTCAGGTGGACGGCGGGGACCCCCAGCAGGATCGACTCCAGCGCACCGTGCAGGCGCACCGAGGTGCACACCCCGATGCCCTCGGCGCGGACCGCCTCCAGCAGCGACAGCGACGCAGCGACACCGAGCCGCTCGTAGAACAGCACGTCGTTGTTCCCACCCCGGGCCGACTGGACGATCGGCACCCACGCCGAGGCCGCCCGCCAGCGCTCGGGCGTTGTGCTCGTAGGCCCCCGCATCCGGAAGCGCCCGCAGGATCAGTCCGCGCGCCGCGCCGCGGGTGTCACCCCGGGGCCCGGCCGCGTCGGCGCCGCGGGTGTGGGTGGCGGCCCGGCCGCTGTCCGCGCTGACCGCGAGGACCGCCGAGTCGCCGACGCGATGGGTGTTGGTCAGGCCGGCGAACTCACGCGCGGACTTGTCGTCCCGGAAGAAGACAGCGGTCGCGCGGGCGAGCCACCGGGCGACCACCGTGTGGGCGACGCCGCGGAACGGGCCGATGCTCTGCGGTAGCAGCACCCAGGGCTTCGTAGCGGCCAGCCGGCTGGCATAGGCCAGCTGCGAACCATGGACGAGCATGCACTTGGCCAGCTCCGAGGCGAAGCCGCCGCGGAGGTAGGCGCCGCCCACGGACGCCAGGACGTCGGCCTCGCGGGTCGCCCGGACGAACTCGCGACCGAAACCGAGCCGCCCTCGGGTCAGCAGGGCGACGAGGCCGCGGACCGCCACGACCGCCCCGTGGGACGAGCCGAACGGACTGATGACCCGCACGTCGCCGGTGAATCCGGCGTCGGCGAACACGGTGTCGGCGAACGACTCCGGGTCGTGCGCTGCGATGGTGACGTCGATCCGGTCACCGTAGGCCTCGCGACACATCGACAGCGCGAGCTCGGCGAGCAGGCCGTCGCCGCGATTGCGGGCGCTGTAGACGTTCAGGATGGCGACGCGCATCGGTCGGGCCCCGTCAGCCCCGTCAGCCCCGTCATCGATCGGCGCCGGCCCGGATCGGGTCAGTGCGGTGTAGGCGGCGGCCACGCTGAGGCTCTGCCGCTGCAGGGAGAAACGTTCCCGGGCCATCACCGACGCTGCGGCACCCAACCTGGACCGCAGAGCCGGGTCGGCGACGAGGTCGGCGACGAGACGCTGCAGGTCGTCCTCGGAGTCGGCCAACAGCCCGTTGACCCCGTGGGTGATCACATCCTTGTTGCCGACGACGTTGGTCGCGACGACCGGCAGGCCGAGCATCTGGGCCTCGATGAGGGCCATCGGCATGCCCTCCCACTTGGACGTCAGGACGAACACGTCGGAGGCGGCGAGCCGGTCCAGGACGGCGGTCGGGGTCAGCCAGCCGGTGACGTCGACGCCGGACTCCTCCAGCCACCCGGTGCGGTCGGCGGGCGGTCCGTCACCGATCCAGGTGGCCTGCACCCGGCCGGCGAGCGAGGCGGCCAACCGGCCGTACACCCACGGCGCCTTCTGGTCGACGATGCGGCCGGAGCTGATCAACGTGACGGGCCCCTCGGTCGTCCAGCGGGACTTCACGGTGGCGCCCGACCGGACGGCGTTCTCCACCACCGCCACCCGCGCGCCGCGACGGCCCGGGAACCGGGGGGTCGCCGCACCTTCGCCTGCCGAGACCGCGATGACGCCTGCGGTGCCCGACCGGCAACAGCAGCTCGATCAACCGGAACACCGCGCGCACCGGCGCCGGGACGTCCCTCCGGAAGAACGCCCAACCGTGCGGCGAGTAGACCAGCGTGCGACGACGGCGGCCGAAGGTCGTCAGACGCCCCGTCAGCCCGGCCCAGGTGGAGTGCAGGTGGATGATGTCCGGCGAGAGCTGTTGCGCTGCTGTAGACGTCGCAGCTGCAAGCGCACGAAGGCCGCCGAGACGACCCAGGGCCGGGAGGGTCTCGACGGTCGCTCCGGTGAAGAGCTTCTCCAGCGAGGGGATCTCGGGTGAATCGGGGCGTAACGCGAGAACCACGTGGACCGCGTAGCCGTTGGCCAGCTGAGATGCGACCAGTGCCGACATCGAGTGCAGGACACCGGAGCCACTGGCCTCAGTGACGTGCAGAACGGTTCGGGACACGGACTCGACCTCCTTGTAGGACCAGACAGAGAACGGCGGGCGCCATCGGCGCCAGATGCCGCAGGTAGGAGCCGAAGTCCGGCTCGAACAGACTCAGCGCCAGCAGGCAGCTGAAAATCAGTGCAGCACAACGGCCTTCGCGGCCGCGCAGGCTGAACCGGGCACGGTCGAGCTGCCACAACGCGACCCAGAACCCGGCCCACAGCGCGATGATGGCCACCGTGCCGAACACCTGGACCGCCGAACCCACGAGCAGGTGCACCGGGAACTGCAGTTGGATCCAGATGATCAGCGGGTTGGCGACGTCACCGATCGCGGTGCCGTTGGCGAACAGGCCGGCGATCGCCGAGTCCGGGGTGGCGGTGATGTCGGTGAGGATGGTGTCCCGGATCGAGTACAGCGGAAACCCGAGGACGAGCGGGAACAGCACCGATGCCACCAGCAGCCCGGCCACCGCGGCGATCAGGTAGGTCCGCACCGGTCGAGCGACGCCCGACGCCACGCGAAGCACCAGGTACGCGGCGGCGATCAGCAGCCAGTACTGCCGGACGAATGATCCGTACGCCACCAGCGCTGCGACACCGAGCACCTCTCCCTGCCAACCGCGGGGTGCCCGGACGACCGCGAGAACCACCATCGCCACGAAGAACTCCTTGGTGTAGCCGGCCACGAACACCGCACCGAGGAGCAGGCTGAGCACGATGAGCCCGAGGGACAGCAGGCCGACCCGCGCGGTGCGGGTCCCGGCGACCGAGAATGTGATGGCAGCGAAGACGGCGAACGTGACGAGGCCGACGATCCGCACCGAGCCGCCGTCGGTGAACAGCCGCCACAGGGTGGCGGTGGATCGGTAGGAGCCGTCCCGCGCCAGCAGCCCCGGACTGATCACGAACTGCTGGATGCGTTCGCTGTCGAAGAGCAGGCGTTGCGGCAACAGCTCCGAGCGGCCGAACGCGATGACCGCACCCAGCCCCAGGGCGATCAGGACGACCAGGCCCTGCAACTCCGTGAGGCCCGGTCGGCGGATGCCCGCGGACACCTGGACCATCGGCTGCCTGTGGTGCCGCCCGATCGGCGCGCCGGCGAGATCGGTTGTCAGCGAGGGCTTTTGGAGGGTCGTCACCGGAGGGCCTCGGCCATCGGTGCGGGTACGTCCAGATCGACCTGTTCACCGAGCCGGGCGGTCATCCGCACGAAGGCCGCGAACGCCACCGTCGACACCGCCGCCAGACCGACCACCGACCAGACCACGTCGTCCACCACGCTGAGCAGCGCGACCATGACCGCGGCAACGGCCACGAGCCGGGCCAGGTGGAAGGCGGCCAGGGCCCCGTTGCGGTGGAACAGCGGGTAGGTCGGGGTCACGATGCGGTTGACCAGCTGGATCCCGAAGGGCACGCGCGAGGATGGCGATGTAGACACCGGCGGTGGACCACCCCGGGCCGAACACGATCGGTGTCGACCACACAGCCGTGGCCGCCAGCCCCACCCCGATGGTCAGCCCCACGGACAACCAGCGGCGCTGCGCCCGGCGGATGACCGGCCCGACCTCAGCGTCTCTGCCGGTGCGCACCATCTCGGCGATCCGCAGCGAGAAGCCCTGTGCGACAGCTGCTCCCAGGATGGCGGCAGGCATCCCGACCACCCTGATCGCCAGCGCGAGCTGCCCGGCGAGATCGATGGAGTGCAGGCCGACCAGGAACACCGGTGCCTGCACCGCGAGGCTGGACAGCGCCACCCCGCCGAGCCAGGCGAAGTTCTGCGACAACCCGGGGGCCACGACACCGGGGGCGGCGGCATCGACGTCGCCCGGAACGACCCGCCCGAGGCGGACCCTGGCCAGCGGCAGGCTGAGCAGCCTGGCAGCCAGTACGGCCACCACCAGACCCCAGAAGGTCGGCCAGACGAGCACCGCGACAATCTGGAGAATCACGATGCCGGAACCGAAGATCAGGTTGCGTCGGACGATGGTCTGGTAGTCGCCGGTACTGCCGCGATAGGCGGTGTCCAGGATGGTGAACGCATAGGTCGCCGCCACCACCCCGGCCCCGACGACGATCGCGGTCACCCGAGGCGCAGCCGTCATCGCAACGGCCAGCGAGATCAGGGCGAGCGCCGCCAGGCCGCCGCCGAGGAAGAGTCGGCCCCTGCGGCGTAGCGTGGCACGCTGCGTCCCGGTGCTCGCCGGAATCAGGTACTCCAGTCCCCCGGTCAGCACGATCTGGACGAAAGCCGAAGCGGCCAAGGCAATCTGGTAATCGCCGAATGCGGCCGGCCCGACGGTCCGGGTCGCCAGCGGGGTCACCACCAACAGGCTGAGTTGGGCGACCAGCGCCGACACGGTGACCTGTCGACCGCGCACCGCGCGGACCAGCACGGCCGGCCTCACGCGGTCACCCCGACGACTCGTCCGGGGTTGCCGACCACCGTCGCGCCCGCGGGGACGTCCTTGACGACCACGGTGCCCGCGCCGATCTGCGCGCCGTCACCGACCTCGATCGCGCCGAGAATGATCGCGCCGGCACCGATGCTGACGTCGTCGCCGATGATCGGTGACCGCTCACCGGTGTGCCGCGCCCCGATGGTGACGGACTGGTGGAGTGTGACGTTGCGGCCGAGGACCACGTCGGTGTTGATCACCGTGGCGTAGCAGTGGAACAGCTTCAGGCCGGGGCCCACCTGGGTCTCGGTGCGCAGTTCGATTCCGAAGACGACCTCGGCGATGAAGCGGTGCACGAGCATCGCGACGGTCCCTACCACCGGGACCCGACGGACCAGCTGGCTCAGCCGCAGCGAGGCGACGATGACCGTCTCCTTCGGGTGCCCGCGGTTGGCCGACAGATCGGCGCGCAGGGCGGTCCAGGCGCTGCGGGAGAGCATCCCGCGGTCGGGGGTCTGGTCTGCGACGGTCATGATCGGTCCTGACGGGCGAGGGGCCTGCGGGCAGGCGCGGGCGGGATGGTCAGGAGGACAGGCCGGCGGACGCGTGCGGCGTCCGCTCGTGCCGCGGACCGACGACGTCGGCGGTATCGGGAGCGGGCGTGCCCGGATCGGAGTTCATCTCCAGCCGAGGTCGGGCGGTCGCGCCGTCCTCGTAGCCGTACTCGTAGCCGTACGCGTCCGCGCCCTTGAGCGGCACCCGGTTGAGCACGAATCCGAGCACCGTGGCGTTCACCGCGGACAGCGCCTGCAGGCTCTGCTGGACCTGCTTCTTCGTGGTGGAGCCGTGGCGGGTGACGACGAGAGCGCCGTCGACGTAGGAGGAGATGATCGCCGCGTCGGTGACCGGTAGCAGCGGCGGTGAGTCGATGACGACGATGTCGAAGTCCCGACGGAAACCCTGGACCAGGTCGATCATCCCGCGGCTGCCGAGCAGCTCGGACGGGTTGGGCGGGATGGAACCGCTGGGCAGCACGGTCAGCGGCGAACGGCCCCAGCGCTGCAGGACCTCGGAGACGTCGACCTGGCCGGCGAGCACGTTGGTCAGACCCACCGAGCCCTCGAGGCCCAGGTACTCGGCGACCTTCGGCCGACGCAGGTCACCCTCGATCAACAGCACCTTCAGGCCGGCGTCGGCGAACGCAGTGGCGAGGTTGACCGCAGTGCTGGACTTGCCCTCGTTGCTGACCGAGGAGGTCACCATGACAGCCTTCACCGGGGTGGCGGCGTTGACGAACTGGAGGTTGGTGCGCAGCTGGCGGTAGGACTCGGCGCGGATGGACTGCCGGTTGAGTTCGGTGACGAGCGGCTCGTCGCCGGCCTCCCCGTCGAACGGAATGAAGCCGAGGGTGTGCAGTCCGGTCTCGGCGTGCAGCTCCTCCGAGGAGCGGACAGTGGTGTCCAGTGCATCGCGCAGGATGGCGCCGGCGAGGCCGAGCAACAGGCCCAACATGAGGCCGATACCCAGCGTGAGCGGGACGTCCGGCGAGACCGGCACGGTGCTGCTGGTCGGTCCGTCGACCACCTCGAGGCCGACGGCGGGGATCCCGCCGTCCTGGGCGGTTTCCAGGGTCGCGACCAGGGACACGAACGCCGTGCTCACCGAGCGGGCGATCTGCAGCGAACGCTCGGGCGAGGCATCGGTGATCGTCGCGGTGAGCAGCACGGTGTTGGCGTCGCCCTTGGCGGCGATCTTCGCGCTGATGTCGGACGCACTGACCCCGTCGCCGAGGTCGGCGACCACCAGATCGGCGAGCCGGTCTGTCTTGATCAACTGGACGTAGGTGTTGACGCGCTTCTGGCCGAAGGTGTCCCCCTGCGCCGAGGCGGCGATGTTGTCCGACGGGGTGTTGATGAAGAACGTCACGGTGCTCGCATAGCTCGGTGCCGTGGACAACACCATCACCAGGGCACCGCCGAGACCGAGCAGCACCCCGGTGAGGAGGAGGATCCAGTGCTTGCGCACCGATCTGATGTAGCTGCGGACGTTCGTCACGAGCTGTGCTCCTTGGTAGTGGTGGGGTGGTGGCTTCGACGGCACGGTGAGGTGCACCGCGATAGAGCGTGCGGTTACCGATCTCTTACTGAGAGTCAAGATTATCACGCTCTGTACACAATTGACCATGGCCCGACCGCTTGTCAGAGCCCGCCCGAATGGCCCATCAGGCCATGCCGAAGCAGTCGTACCTGCGGTGACCAGGACAGGTTCCGACGTCGCTCCATCGGGTGCAGGCCCCTTCGACCGCCGCGCGGCCCGGCCCTACGGACACGGTGAGTGATCGCGCAGCAGTTGCTGTCGCGCGGTCTCTGGGTTGTGACGCTGACCTCAGACCGGCCGCGTCCGGGGCGAGGTGCCGGCGAGCCGCGCCTGAATCCGGAAGGGCGTTACCGGGGTGAACCATCGGCGGGGCAGATCCGACCGACCCAAGGCCCCCGATAGGTGTGAATACCTCGTAAACTGGCGACGGACGGACCGCTCGCCGATGCGGCGCGGACCGCCGTCCGGTCCGAGAAGTGCGGGCGAGGGGAGCTGCTCATGATGAGGTCACCTCTCGATGTGGGATGCGCTGCCGAGGCGCCGTCCGCGGTGTCGTTCCTCGAACGCGTCCGAGCCGCGTCGGCTCGTCGGGATCCCGCGGCCGTGGTCGGCGACCTGATCGCGGCGGCCATCGACTTCGGACTCTGCGACGCCGTCGGCGTGATCGGTATCGAGCCCGCTGGGCCCACCTCGGTGTTCGCCACCTGCGACGTTGCCGAAGCCGCCGATCGGCTCCAGTGCAGCCTCGGGTCGGGACCGGCGCTGGAGGCGATGCGCACCGGGATGCCCGTCCTGTCTGCTGATCTCGTCGACGACGACCGCTGGCCATGCTGGACTCGCGGCGACGGCCACCCGCGAGCGGTGGTGGCCATCCCGCTGGGCGGTCGGGGCGAGTTCGGCGCCGTCACCCTGTACTGCCTGCAGCCGCGGACTTTCGCGGAGGCGGATCTGGACCGCGCCATCTCGCTGGCCACCCACCTGGCCGTCACCTTGCGACACCGGGCTGCCGTGCAGAACCTGACCCGGGCAATGGAATCGCGGACCGTGATCGGCCAGGCCCAGGGCATCCTGATGGAGCGCTTCAAGATCACCGCCCCAGACGCGTTCACGCTGCTGACCAAGTACTCGCAGCGTCGCAACGTCAAGCTGGCGGTGCTGGCGCAGGAGCTCAGCGCGACCGGGGACCTGGACGGCCTCTCGGGGCTGGCCGAACTGCCGGCAGGAGCGGAAGCAGCCGTCCTGAGGGACGCTGATGCTCGCACACCCGCGGACCCGTGTCAGCCAGCTGGGCACCCTCGAGGTCATCGACCGCACGTTCGGCCCGCTCGCCCTCAACGCACGAAGGCCCCGGACTCTCGTCCGGGGCCTTCGGTGGTACTGCAGGGAACTACTTGACGATCTTGGTCACCGAGCCGGCGCCGACGGTACGGCCACCCTCACGGATCGCGAAACGCAGGCCCTCTTCGATGGCGATGGGCTGGATCAGCTTGACGACCATCTCGGTGGTGTCACCCGGCATGACCATCTCGGTGCCCTCGGGCAGCGAGACGACGCCGGTGACGTCGGTGGTGCGGAAGAAGAACTGCGGGCGGTAGTTGTTGAAGAAGGGGGTGTGACGCCCGCCCTCGTCCTTGCCCAGGATGTAGACCTGAGCCTCGAACTCGGTGTGCGGGGTGATCGAACCCGGCTTCACGACGACCTGGCCGCGCTCGACGTCCTCGCGCTTGGTGCCACGCAGCAGCAGGCCGGCGTTGTCGCCCGCCTGCGCCGAGTCGAGCAGCTTGCGGAACATCTCGATGCCGGTGACCGTGGTGGTCGACGACTTCTCCTTGATCCCGACGATCTCGACGGTCGAGTTCACGTTGATGGTGCCGCGCTCGACCTTGCCGGTCACGACGGTGCCACGACCGGTGATGGTGAAGACGTCCTCGATCGGCATCAGGAACGGCTTCTCGGTGTCGCGCTCCGGCTCCGGAACGGACTCGTCGACCGCGTTCATCAGCTCGACGATGGTCTCGACCCACTTCGGGTCACCCTCGAGAGCCTTCAGACCGGAGGTGCGGATGACCGGGGCGTCCTCGTCGAAGTCCTGGTCGGCGAGCAGCTCGCGGACCTCGAGCTCGACGAGCTCCAGGATCTCCTCGTCGTCGACCATGTCGGCCTTGTTCAGCGCGACCAGGATGTAGGGCACGCCGACCTGGCGGGCCAGGAGCACGTGCTCCTTGGTCTGCGGCATCGGGCCGTCGGTGGCGGCCACGACCAGGATCGCGCCGTCCATCTGCGCAGCACCGGTGATCATGTTCTTGATGTAGTCGGCGTGACCCGGCGCATCGACGTGCGCGTAGTGACGCTTCTCGGTGGAGTACTCGACGTGCGCGATGTTGATGGTGATACCGCGCTGACGCTCCTCAGGAGCCTTGTCGATCTGGTCGAACGCCGACGCGGTGTTGATGGTCGGGAACTTGTCGGCCAGAACCTTGGTGATGGCCGCGGTCAACGTGGTCTTGCCATGGTCGACGTGACCGATGGTGCCGATGTTGACGTGGGGCTTGCTGCGATCGAACTTTGCCTTCGCCACTGCTTTGTCCTCCTCGGACTGATCTGTTGGTGCCCCACGGGTTTCAGAGGCCCGTGGAACTTGTTACTCGTGCCAGCGGAGGACCGCAGACACAAACCTGTAGAAGCCTAGTGCGAAATCCCAGGGCCGGTGACCTCAGCGGCGAGCTGCCGCGACATCACCGACCCAGCGAATCACTCGCCGGTCGCCTTCGCTGTACTGATTGGCTCGACAACCGACGAGCTCCGGTCCTCGATCGCTAGCGCGACCTGCGGGTCCTCACTCGCCGGTCGCCTTCGCTGTACCGATTGGCTCGACAACCGACGAGCTCCGGTCCTCGATCGCTAGCGCGACCAGCGGGTCCTCACTCGCCGGTCGCCTTCGCGATGACTTCCTTCGCCACGTTCGCGGGAACCTCGGCGTAGGAGTCGAAGACCATCGAGTACGAGGCACGGCCGGCGGTCTTGGACCGCAGGTCGCCGACGTAGCCGAACATCTCCGACAGCGGCACCAGGGCGGTCACGACACGAGCGCCGGAGCGCTCCGACATGCCCTGGATCTGCCCACGACGGGAGTTCAGGTCACCGATGACGTCACCCATGTTGTCCTCGGGAGTGACGACCTCGACGTTCATCATCGGCTCCAGCAGCACCGGACGAGCCAACCGGGCGGCTTCCTTCATCGCGATGGAGCCCGCGATCTTGAACGCCATCTCCGACGAGTCGACCTCGTGGTAGGCACCGTCGACCAGGGTCAGCTTGACCCCGAGCATCGGGTACCCGGCGAGGATGCCGTACTGCAGGGCGTCCTGCGCACCGGCGTCGACCGACGGGATGTACTCCCGCGGGATACGACCACCCGTGACGGCGTTGACGAACTCGTACGTCGCGCCCTTGGTCTCCTCGGCGGACATGTCCAGCGGCTCGACCGTGATGAGGATCTTCGCGAACTGGCCGGATCCACCCGTCTGCTTCTTGTGGGTGTAGCCGTACTTCTCGACCGTGCCGCGGATGGTCTCGCGGTAGGCCACCTGCGGCTTGCCGATGTTGGCCTCGACGTTGAACTCACGCCGCATGCGGTCCACCAGGATGTCCAGGTGCAGCTCGCCCATGCCCGAGATGACGGTCTGGCCGGTCTCCTCGTCGTTCTTGACCTTGAACGTCGGATCCTCTTCGGCCAGCTTCTGGATCGCGGTGCCCAGCTTCTCCTGGTCGGCCTTGGTCTTCGGCTCGATGGCCACCGAGATGACCGGGTCCGGGAACGTCATGGACTCCAGGACGATGGGCTTCGTCGGATCGGCCAGCGTGTCGCCGGTCGTCGTCTGCTTCAGACCCATCACCGCGCAGATGTCGCCGGCGCCGACCGAGGCCAGCTCCTCACGCTTGTTGGCGTGCATCTGGTAGATCTTGCCGATCCGCTCCTTGCGGTCCTTGGTCGCGTTGACGACCTGGGTGCCGGAGATGAGCTTGCCGGAGTAGACACGCACGTAGGTGAGCTTGCCCAGGTGCGGGTCGGTGGCCACCTTGAACGCCAGGCCGGAGAACGGCTCGTCGTCGTTGGGCTGCCGCTCGGCCGGGGTCTCACCATCGGTCAGCGTGCCGTGGGTGGCACCGATGTCCAGCGGCGACGGCAGGTAGGCCACCACCGCGTCCAGCATCGGCTGCACGCCCTTGTTCTTGAACGCGGACCCGCAGACGACCGGGTTCACCTTGCCGGCGATGGTCGCGCGGCGGATCGCGGCGTTGAGCTGCTCGACGGAGAGCACCTCGCCCGCGAGGTAGGCCTCCATGGCCTCGTCGTCGTTCTCCGACACCGTCTCGACCAGCCGCTCACGCCACAGTTCGGCGTCGTCGAGCAGGTCGGCCGGGATCTCCTCGACCGCGTAGTCCTCACCCTTGGCGGTCTCGCCGCGCCAGGTCAGGGCCCGCATCTGCAGGAGGTCGACGACACCGATGAAGTCACCCTCGGCACCGATCGGCAGCTGCAGCACCGCAGGGGTGGCGTTGAGCCGGTCGATCATCATGTCGATGCAACGGAAGTAGTTCGCCCCGGTGCGATCGAGCTTGTTGACGAAGCACATCCGCGGCACGTGGTACTTCTCGGCCTGCCGCCAGACCTGCTCGGTCTGCGGCTCGACACCGGCCACTCCGTCATACACGGCGACGGCTCCGTCGAGCACCCGCAGCGACCGCTCGACCTCGACCGTGAAGTCGACGTGGCCGGGGGTGTCGATGATGTTGATGGTGTGGTTCTTCCACGACGTGGTGGTCGCGGCGGAGGTGATGGTGATCCCCCGCTCCTGCTCCTGCTCCATCCAGTCCATGACGGCGGCACCTTCGTGCACCTCGCCGATCTTGTACGTGATGCCGGTGTAGAACAGGATGCGCTCGGTCGTCGTGGTCTTACCCGCGTCGATGTGCGCCATGATGCCGATGTTGCGGACGTGTGTGAGGTCCTTTGCAGCCACGTGCAGTGTCTTCTCTCGTCAGTTCGAGCTTCGTAACGTCTTTGGTTCACTACGTGCCGTGCACACCCGCGGTCGGGGCGGTCGGTCCCGGAACGGGACGTCCGCCCCGACCCGGGGTGACTACCAGCGGTAGTGCGAGAAGGCCTTGTTGCTCTCGGCCATCTTGTGGGTGTCCTCGCGGCGCTTGACCGCGGCACCCAGACCGTTGCTGGCATCCAGCAGCTCGTTCATGAGCCGGTCCTTCATGGTCTTCTCGCGGCGGGCCTTGGAGTAGCCGACCAACCAGCGCAGGGCCAGCGTGGTCGCGCGACCCGGCTTGACCTCGATCGGCACCTGGTAGGTGGCGCCACCGACACGACGGCTCTTGACCTCGAGCGTCGGCTTGACGTTGTCCAGCGCACGCTTGAGCGTGACGACCGGGTCGGTCTGGGTCTTCTCGCGGCAGCCTTCGAGGGCGCCGTAGACGATGGCCTGGGCCACGGAGCGCTTACCGTCCAGCAGCACCTTGTTCACCAGCTGGGTGACCAGCGGGGAGTTGTAGACGGGGTCGGCGACCAGCGGGCGCCGGGGAGCGGGTCCCTTGCGAGGCATTAGCTCTTCTCCTTCTTGGCGCCGTAGCGGCTGCGAGCCTGCTTGCGCTTCTTCACGCCCTGGGTGTCCAGCGAGCCACGGATGATCTTGTAGCGGACACCGGGGAGGTCCTTCACCCGGCCGCCGCGGACGAGCACGATGGAGTGCTCCTGCAGGTTGTGGCCCTCACCCGGGATGTAGGCGGTGACCTCGGTAGCGCTGGTGAGGCGCACACGGGCGACCTTGCGGAGCGCGGAGTTCGGCTTCTTCGGGGTGGTGGTGTACACCCGGGTGCAGACACCGCGGCGCTGCGGGGAACCCTTCAGCGCGGGGGTCTTGGTCTTGGAGACCTTGTCCGTCCGGCCCTTTCGGACCAGCTGTTGAATCGTTGGCATGGAGCTGGGTACTTCCTTCTCGTTGGCTTGGTACCTGAATCGGGGGTCGTCGACCCCCGACGTCGGGCGTGTCGCGGATCCGGTGATGCTGGATGACCGCACTCGCCTGTGCAACGCTGGAGCACGTACACGTCCGGTCAGCACCCTCGAAGGGGCGTTTCTGGACGCACACGAACGGCCCGGCATCACACCGCATCCGGGCCGACCACTGATGTTATCAGCCGCGACGGTTGGTCTCAATCTCGTGACCGTGCGTACTGCTCACGGCGACGGGTGGGTGACCGGCGTCGGACGCTCGTGGCGACCGCAGCGAACTGCGTCGTTGATACCGGGGTTGCTCTCTTACATAGGATGAGTCGACCCAGCTGCTTCGTGATCGCGGACAGGACTCCCCCGATGTGCGCCTCGCCGGTCCCGGATTCCCACTACGCCCAACTGCACGCCACCGTCATCGAACAACTCGGCTCCGACATCGTGAGCGGCGTGCTACCTGCGGGTAGCACCGTCGGGGCCGATGAGCTCGCGAGCCGGCTCGGGGTCTCCCGCACAGTGGTGCGGGAGGCGACCCGGGTGCTGGAGTCGATCAACCTGATCCGGGTCCGCCGCAAGGTCGGCATCACGGTGCTGCCGTCCACCGCCTGGAGCCCGTACGACCCGAACGTCATCCGGTGGCGGCTCGCCGGACCGGACCGCTTCGAGCACCTCAATGCGCTGAGCGAGCTACGGTCCGCGGTCGAACCGCTTGCCGCCCGGCTCGCCGCACGCCAGGCCACCCCCGAGCAGTGCGGTGCCCTGACCGCCGCGGTCATCGGCATGTCCGCGACCGCCCGTGCGGCCAATTCCGCCGAGTACCTGCGCCACGACGCCGACTTCCACCGCACCCTGCTCGCCGCCTCGGGGAACCCGATGCTGCACGGTCTGCGTGACGTCGTGGTGTCGGTCCTGGAAGGCCGCACCGCGCACGCCCTGATGCCACGGGTGGCCGAGCCCGAGGCGGTCCGGCTGCACGGCGTGGTCGCGGCCGCCATCCAGGCCGGGGATGCCGACGACGCACGAGGCCGCCATGCTGGCCATCGTCCGGGAGTCCAGTACCGCTGTGGAGACGGTCCGGGCGCTGGAGACGCTGACCAACTCCGACGAGATCATCGGCGAGTTCGCGCGGGCGAACCGCACCCGCTGACCCGGGCGCCAGGGCGGGCCGGGTCGACGGGTGCGGCGCGGCTACTGCGCTGCGGGACCGCCGGTCGGCACGAACTCCAACTGCTCGGTCTCGGCCGTCGGCACCTCGAGCCGCGCGGCCAGCGTCTCCAGGATCGTGCCCAGCTCTTCCCACCACTGCTCGGTGGGCCGGCGGAACTCCCAGTCGGCCAGGTCCTCGGACTGGCGCAGGGAGATGGTGCGCACCTTGCCCTCGTTGAGCCCGATCACCGCGCTCTGGGACTTGCCGTCGGCGATCTGCTGGCTCAGGTAGTCGATGCTGTGCGACGCCAGCCGGGTGGCCAGGATCCGATCGAACGGGGTCGGGTTCCCGCCCTGCTGGATGTGGCCGAGCACAACTTCGCGGGCGTCGAACATGCCGCCGCTCTCCTGTTCGAACACCCGGCAGAGGAAGTCCGTCGAGTACATCGAGGACGCCTTCTCGTTGCGGACCGCGAGGAACAGCCGCTGGCCGATCTTGAACGACTCGACCATCCGATCCACGTCGGCGGCCAGCTGCTTGAGCGTGATGCCCTCCTCGTGCAGGTACACCCGGACCGCCCCGCCGGACAGGCCGCCCATGGTGGCGAGGTAGCCGCAGAACCCGCCCATCACCTCGATGACGAAGCACCGCTTGGCCGCGGTGCCGGTCTGCCGGATCCGGTCGATGGAGTCGACGATGAGGTTCAGCGCGGTATCGGCGCCGACCGACAGCTCGCTGTTGGGGATGTTGTTGTCGATGGTCGCCGGCAGCACGATCATCGGGATCTGGAAGGCCGGGTAGCGCTCCCGCTCACCGTTCATCTGGTGGGCGGCGTTGAAAGCGTCCCAGCCGCCGATGATCAGCAGCGCGTCCAGGCCCTGGCGTTCGATGCCCCGCCCGATCGCGTACAGGTCCTTCACCGTCGGGACCTGGCGGCTGATGCCCAGCTCGGTGCCGCCACGACCGGTCCACCCCTCGACGTCACCCCACTGCAGCTCGGCGACATCGTCGTGGATCAGGCCCTGAAAGCTGCCGTTGATACCGACCATCGTGTGACCACGGTCCAGCCCGAGTCGGACCGCGGCGCGAGCCGCGGCGTTCATCCCGGGCGCCAGGCCACCCACGTTCACGATCCCGATCCTGCTGGGCCGCTGCGGCGGCCGGACGCTGGGCATCGCGCGCGACATGGAGTTGAAGATGCCCACCATCTCGCCGTAACTGCTGCCCCGCAGCGCCATCGCACCGGCGAAGTCCTTGGCCTTGATCCGGTTCCCCACCTCGCGGGTCTGCGCCACGCAGTCCACCAACGGGGATCTGCTCACCCGGTTGTAGCGGATGCCGATCAGCTGCGGGATGCTGTCCGGCGTCGCTGCCAGCACCTCTTCCACGGCGTGGTAGCCCAGGATCGACGGCATCGAGCGGTCATAGGCGCTGGGCGCCCCGCCGCGTTGGACGTGCCCCAGGATCGTCACCCGGGTGTCCTCGTTGAGCCGGTCCTCCAGGACCGACCGGATGTGCGAACTGGTGATCGGGTTGCCCTCGGTGTCGATAGCACCCTCGGCGATGACCACGATGCTGTTGCGCCGACCGGCCTTTCGGCCGGTCCGCAGCAGCTCGCACATGTCGTCCTCCCACCCCGGCTCGGGCGGGCTCTCCGGGATCACCACATAGTCCGCACCACCGGCGATCGCGCTCATCAGGGCCAGGTAACCGCAGTGCCGCCCCATCACCTCGATGACGAAACTGCGCTGGTGGCTCGCCGCCGTGCTGCCTACCGAGTCGATGGCCTCGACGATGCGATGCAGCGCCGAGTCGGCGCCGATCGTCATGTCGGTGCCGACCATGTCGTTGTCGATGGAACCCACCAGGCCCGCGATCATCAGAGCGGGGTGCTTGTCCGCTTCGGCCTGCTCGACCAGACCGTCCGCGACCAGCTCGTCGAGCAGCGACTTCCATTCCGAGCGCAACAGGTCGGCACCGGTCAGGCTGCCGTCACCACCGATCACGATCAGCTTGTCGATGCCGGACTTGATGAGGTTGTGTACCGCCTGGCGACGACCCGGCCGTTCGCGGAACTCCAGCGACCTGGCGGTGCCGATAGCGGTGCCGCCGTGCTGGAGGATGCCGCTGACGTCGTCCCAGTCGACCGAGCGGATCAGGTCGCCACCCTCGACCAGGCCCTGATACCCCTCGTAGACGGCGAAGATCTCCGCGCCGCGGTTGAGCGCAGTACGGACCACCGCCCGGACCGCGGGGTTCATACCCTGCGCGTCGCCGCCGCTGGTCAGCACGGCCAGCCGCGGCACCCCGGTCACTGACATCTGACTCCCACCCTCGTTGTCGGCCCGATCGGTCGGAGGCTGATCGGTCGAAGGCCTGATCGTAGAGCGGGACGGCCGGGTGCCAGGAATCCGGGTCACCCGGCGACGCGGTCTCTGACGATCTTGACGACGTCGGCATAGAGCGGCTCCGCCGGCGTCAGACCGGTGATCCTCGTGGTGGCTTCCTCGGGGGTGTGGGTGGCGAGGATCTGCGCCAGCTCCACGCTTTCCGGGTCGGCCGGCACATCGAACCGCAGTGCCGCGGCAACGGTCTGCAGCAGGTGCACCGGTCGGTGACCCCGCTCGGCGAGCTCGGCCGCCGGGCCGATCAGTCGTTCGTTGCGGGACAGCTTGCGCAGCGGCTGCCGCCCGACCCGATCGACGGTGTCCGGCAGGTGCGGGTTCGCGAACCGGGTCAGAATCTTCTCCAGGTAGGCCTGCTGCACTTCGGCCGGGAACTCGTGCTTGGCCACCAGTAGAGCCTTGGTCTCGGCCAGCACGCCCTCCACCAGGGCGCGCACCTCGGAGTCGGCCAGCGCATCACTGAGCTTGTGCAGACCGCGCACGAATCCGTGATAGGCCGTACTCGCATGACCCGTATTGACGGTGAACAGCTTGCGCTCGATGTAAGGGGCTAGGTCCTCGACCCAGGTCGCATCCGGGATCACCGGCGCCACCCCTGGTGCCAGGTCGGCGAACGGCGGCGTCTCGATGGCCCACTCGAAGTAGGTCTCGACAGTGACGTCGAGGCCCGCGTCGGCAGCCTGCGCCGGCACGATCCGGTCGACGGCGGTGTTGGCGAACACCGCCCGGGCCGCCAGCGCGTCCCAGTCCTGCGGTGCGTGCGTGCGCAACTCCCCCACGAGCACGTCGGTGGCGTTGATCGCGTTCTCGCAGGCCATCACCGTCAACGGCCGGTCGGTGGTACGGGCCCGCAGGCCGGCCACGATCACCGGCGCGACGAACCGCAGCACTGTCGGCCCGACCGCGGTGGTCACGATGTCCGCGGCGGCGATCTCGGCGATGACCTGCGCCTCGTCGGTCCGGCTGTTCACCGCGCGGTAGTTGTCCACCGTCTCGTCGTGCGGATCGGCACCGACTGCATGGACGGTGTAGGTCGGGGTGGTCGCCAAGGCATCGATCAACGTGTCGGCGACGTCGGCGAACACCACCTCGTACCCGGCGCGGTGCAGGATCAGTCCGACGAACCCACGGCCGATGTTGCCCGCGCCGAAGTGGACCGCAGTCCCGGTCATTCTTCGTTGACCGCGTTCAGCTTGGCGAAGACCTCCTCGGCGGAGCCGGCGGCGATCAGCTCGTCGACCTCGTCGGAGTCGGCGAAGATGATGGCGATCTTGGACAGGATCTCCAGGTGACCGTTGTTCTTGCCGGCGATCCCCACCACGAAGCGGGCCATGCCCTTCCCGCCCCAGTCGATCGGCGGGTCGTAGCGGACCACCGACAGCGCCGACTCCACGATCTCGTTCTTGG
Source organism: uncultured Actinomycetota bacterium (assembly GCA_963784315.1). Classification (GTDB taxonomy): domain Bacteria; phylum Actinomycetota; class Actinomycetes; order Mycobacteriales; family Nakamurellaceae; genus Nakamurella. The sequence continues at coordinate 338,922 of CAWAQR010000003.1, read as the reverse complement.
CCTCGTTGGTGCCGTGCGGAATCGCCAGCGAGTTGCCCATGAAGGTGGACACCGACTTCTCCCGCTCGAACATCGCGTCGATGTAGGCGGGCGTCACCGCACCTGCGTCCACGAGGATCTGCCCCGCTTCGCGGATCGCCCCCTCCTGGGTCGTCGCCGTTCCTGGCACCTTCACCTGCGCCTGCGTCAAGATCTCGGTCATCGGGGGATCTCCTCCTGGTCGGTCGTTCGGGTTTCACGTGTCAGGCCGGCGTCATCCAGCGGGTATCCACGGACACGACTGTGGGGGGACGCTACGCCGCGTCCCCCCACCTCGCATGGACAGGGCCACGCTGCCCCGTCCACACCGTGCGGCTCACCGGTGCCGCCTCGCGGCCGCCCCGGCGCCCCGGGACCTACAGGTCGTGACTTCGGCGGACCTCTTCGACGACCTCGTCGTAGCGGGGGCTGTTCATGAAGTTGTCCACCGAAACGTGCTCGGCCGACGGCGCCATTCCGCGGGCCCGGTCGGTCAGGTCCTGATGGGTGACGATCACGTCCACGTCGTCCTGCAGGTTGGCGATAGCCACGTTGACCACAGTCACATCGGTGATGCCGGCCTTCTTGATCTTGTTGCGCAGGACCGAGGCACCCATCGCGCTGGACCCCATTCCGGCGTCACAGGCGAACACGATGTTGCTGATCGGCCGGGTGCGGGTGGCAGTGCCGCCGGACCCGTCACTGTCGGCCACCGCGGGGCTGACCCCGCCGGCATCGGCCTGGGCGACGAGGGAGCCGGTGATGGAGCTCTTCTTACCCTTCATCGCCTCCATCTCGGCCGCGGCCGCCTCGAGGTCACCCTCCAGGTCACCCTTGCTGGCCTTCAGGATCACCGAGGCGATCAGGAAGGACACCGTGGTGGCCAACAGCACCGAGACGATCACCCCTAGATAGCTGTCGGTGGGCGTCTGGATCAGTACCGCGATGATCGATCCGGGCGACGCCGGCGCGCGCAGGCCGGCACCGAAGATCGTCAGGGTCAGCACGCCGGTGGCACCGCCGCCGATTGCCGCGAGGATGAGGATCGGCTTCATCAGTACGTACGGGAAGTAGATCTCGTGGATGCCACCGAAGAAGTGGATGATCACCGCGCCCGGGGCACTGGCCTTGGCCAGCCCCGACCCGAAGATCGAGTAGGCGAGCAGGATGCCCAAGCCGGGGCCGGGGTTGGACTCCAGCAGGAACAGGATCGACTTACCGGTCTCGGTGGCCTGCTGGATGCCCAGCGGGGTCAGCACGCCGTGGTTGAGCGCGTTGTTGAGGAACAGCACCTTGGCGGGCTCGATGATGATGCTCGCCAACGGCAGCAGGCTGTGGTTGACCAGGAAGTCGACCCCGTTGCCGAGTGCCTTCGAGATGCCCTCGATGATCGGTCCGAACGCGAAGAAACCTGCCACTGCGACGGCGGCACCGACGATGCCGGCCGAGAAGTTGTTGATCAGCATCTCGAAGCCGGGCTTGATCTTGTGCGACCAGAGCGCGTCCAGCTCCTTCATCACCCAGCCGCCGAGCGGGCCCATGATCATCGCGCCGAGGAACATCGGCACGTTGGTCCCGGCGATCACGCCCATGGCGGCGATCGATCCGACCACGCCACCACGGACGCCGTAGACCATCCGACCGCCCTGGCCCGCAATCAACAGCGGCAACAGGTAAGTGATCATCGGGCCGACGATGCCGGTGTAGGGAACGCCGTCGGCGTCCTCGCCGAACCCACCGATGCGGGCCACCGGCGTCCAGCCGGTCTTGATGAAGAAGGCGGTGATCAGGCCCCAGGCGATGAACGCACCGATGTTGGGCATGATCATGCCGGACAGGAACGTGCCGAACTTCTGGACGGCGACGCGCGCGCCGCCCTTCGCAGGAGTGGCTGTGGTCATGGAGTGACGCCCTTCCGAGGACTGCACGGGGTGAAAAATGCCCACCGGGAACATGTGGCGTCTGTCACGATAATCCTCAGCAGAGTGAACGCAAGCACCCGTGCAGATCTGTGACCTTGGTCGATATTCGACGCCGCGGCGAAAACCGACCACGAACGGCAGCCGCCACCTCGTCTCCCGTTCACCCTTCTGCGAGCGGTCGGCGGCGCGTCACCGCTGTCCACAAGGGCGCTGAGCGGGTGTGTTGTCCACATCGGGTGAATCGCCGCCGCGCCCGGCCGGCCCATCGGCCCACAGTGTCTTCATGACAGCACCACGGGTCTCAAAGCGCGTTGCTCGTCCCGCCCCTGCCCGCCCGGCCCCGGGAACGCCGAAGGCCGGCCCCTGCGAACAGGGGCCGGCCTCGGTGACACGGACGTTCAAGCACGCCACCGCGATCAGCGGTAGTCACGCCCCAGGTCGAAGTCGTCCAGCGGCACAGCAGTGCCGGTGGAGGCTCCGAAGGAGTCCGCGGAGTAGTACGTGTCGTCGAAGTTCGGCAGCGAGTACGCCGCTGCACGCGCTTCTTCGGTCGGCTGCACCGTCAGGTTGCGGTAGCGGTTGATACCGGTACCGGCCGGGATCAGCTTCCCGATGATCACGTTCTCCTTCAGCCCCACCAACTTGTCGCTCTTGCCGTTGATGGCCGCATCCGTGAGCACCTTGGTGGTCTCCTGGAACGAGGCCGCCGACAGCCACGAATCCGTCGCCAGCGACGCCTTGGTGATTCCCATCAGGGCGGGCCGGCCGGCCGCGGCCTCGAGGCCCTCGGCCAGCATGCGCCGGTTCTGGGTCTCGAACTCGCGACGCTCGACGACCGCTCCGGGGAGGAACTCGGTCGAGCCGGAATCGATGACGGTCACCCGGCGCAGCATCTGCCGGATGATCACCTCGATGTGCTTGTCGTGGATGGACACACCCTGCGAGCGGTACACCTCCTGGACCTCGCGGACCAGGTGGAGCTGCACAGCACGCGGGCCCATCACGCGGAGCACCTCGTGCGGGTCGACGTTGCCCTCCAGCAGCTGCTGACCGACCGCGACCGCGTCGCCGTCGGTGAGCAGGCGCTCGCTGCCGTCGACCACGGTGGTGGCCAACCGCTGCGACTTCGGCAGCTTGTCGTACTCGACCTCTTCGCTGCCGTCGTCCGGGATGATCGTGATCTTGAGGAACTTGTCGCTCTCCTCGATCCGGATCCGCCCGGCGGCGTCGGCGATCGGGGCCCGGCCCTTGGGGATCCGCGCCTCGAACAGTTCCTGCACACGCGGCAGACCCTGCGTGATGTCCGACGAACCCGACGCACCACCCGTGTGGAAGGTACGCATGGTCAGCTGGGTACCCGGCTCACCGATGGACTGCGCCGCGACGATGCCGACGGCCTCGCCCACATCGACCCGGTTACCGGTGGCCAGCGACCGGCCGTAGCAGGTCGCACAGGTCCCGATCAGCGTCTCGCAGGTGAGCACCGAACGGATCTTGACCGCCGTGGCACCGGCCGCGATGGCCGCTTCCACGTGCTCGTCGCGCATGTCGGTACCGCGGGCGACGACGACGTTGCCGTCGCTGTCCACCACGTCGGTGGCCAGCACACGGGCCACCACCGAGGTCTCGGTGAACTCGTCCTTGACGAGCGCTCCACCAGCACCATGGTGGGCGATCGGCAGCTCCGCACCACGCTCGGTGCCACAGTCGGTGTCGCGCACGATCACGTCCTGCGAGACGTCGACCAGACGACGGGTCAGGTAACCCGACTCCGCCGTCCGCAGTGCGGTGTCGGCCAGGCCCTTACGCGCCGAGTGGGTGTTGATGAAATATTCCAGTACGGAAAGTCCCTCACGGAACGAGGACCGGATCGGACGCGGGATCTCCTCGCCACGCGAGTTGGCCACGACGCCCTTCATCCCGGCCAGCGACCGGACCTGGATCCAGTTGCCGGCCGCACCGGCTGCCACCAGGGTGTAGACCGGGTTGTCCTTGGGGTAGGCGCCCGGGATGACCGCTTCGATCTCCTTGGTGGCCGCCTCCCAGATCCGGACCAGGTCCTCGGTGCGCTCGGCGTGCGAGAGGTTTCCGCGCTGGTACGCGGCCTCCACCTTGTCCGCCTGGGCGTCGAACTTGGCGAGGATCTCGCCCTTCTGCGGGGGAATGATGACGTCGCCGATGGCGATGGTCATCCCCGAGCGGGTGGCCCAGTGGAAGCCGGCTTCCTTGAGCGCGTCCAGGGTGCGGGCGACCAACGACATCGGGTACCGCTCGGCGAGGTCGTTGACGATCACGCCCTGGCGCTTCTTCGGCATCTCCTCGTTGACGAACGGGTAGTCCGCCGGCAGCAGCTCGTTGAACAGCACTCGACCCAGGGTGGTGTGCGCGACCCACGGGTCGCCCACGCTCCAGTCCTCCCCGAGCGACTCGGCGCTGAGCTCCGGGCCCGGGACCACACCGCTGAGGCGGATGCGGATCGGGGTCCGGACGCTGATGATCTTGGCGTCCAGGGCCATCGTGGCCTCGGCCACCGAGGAGTACGTGCGCAGCTGACCGCGTGCCTCGTCGACCTCGCCGGCCATGCCGTGCTCGTTGCCCCGGGCGTTCTCATCCCAGCCGCACAGGTAGTACAGGCCGGTCACGAGGTCCAGGGACGGCATCGCCAACGGCTTGCCCGACGCCGGGGACAGGATGTTGTTGCTCGACAGCATCAACACGCGCGCCTCGGCCTGCGCCTCGGCCGACAACGGCAGGTGGACCGCCATCTGGTCACCGTCGAAGTCGGCGTTGAACGCAGCGCAGACGAGCGGGTGCAGCTGGATGGCCTTGCCCTCGACCAGCATCGGCTCGAAGGCCTGGATGCCGAGGCGGTGCAGCGTGGGTGCCCGGTTGAGCAGCACCGGGTGCTGGGAGATGACCTCTTCGAGGACGTCCCACACCTGCGCGCGCTGGCGCTCGACCATCCGCTTGGCGGACTTGATGTTCTGCGCATGGTTGAGATCGACCAAGCGCTTCATCACGAACGGCTTGAACAGCTCCAGCGCCATCAGCTTCGGCAACCCGCACTGGTGCAGCTTCAGCTGCGGACCGACGACGATGACCGAACGGCCGGAGTAGTCCACGCGCTTGCCGAGCAGGTTCTGGCGGAACCGACCCTGCTTGCCCTTGAGCAGATCCGACAGCGACTTCAACGGGCGGTTGCCCGGCCCGGTCACCGGACGTCCACGACGGCCGTTGTCGAACAGTGCGTCGACGGCCTCCTGGAGCATCCGCTTCTCGTTGTTGACGATGATCTCGGGGGCACCGAGATCCAGGAGCCGCTTCAACCGGTTGTTGCGGTTGATCACCCGGCGGTAGAGGTCGTTCAGGTCGGAGGTGGCGAACCGGCCACCGTCGAGCTGGACCATCGGGCGCAGGTCCGGCGGGATGACCGGAACTGCGTCCAGCACCATGCCCAGCGGCGAGTTCTGGGTCTGCTGGAAGGCAGCCACCACCCGCAGACGCTTGATGGCCCGGATCTTGCGCTGACCCTTGCCGGACTTGATCGTCTCGCGCAACGAGTCGGCCTCGGCCGAGACGTCGAAGTCACGGATGATCGCCTGCAGGGACTCGGCCCCCATGCCACCGGAGAAGTACTCACCGAAGCGGTCGTGCAGCTCGCGGTAAAGCACCTCGTCGATGATCAGGTCGCGGACGGAGAGCTTCTTGAAGGTGCTCAGCACCTCGTCGAGCCGGTCCAGCTGACGCTGCGCCGCCTCGCGGATGTGCCGCTGCTCCCGCTCGCCGCCCTCGCGCACCTTGCGGCGCACGTCGGACTTGGCACCCTCGGCCTCGAGCTCGGCCAGGTCGGTCTCGAGCTTCTTGGCGCGGGTCTCGATGTCGGAGTCGCGGTTGTTCTCGATCTGCTTGCGCTCGACGCCCATTTCGGCCTCGATCGTGGGCAGGTCGTTGTGGCGCAACTCCTCGTTCACCGAGGTGATCAGGTACGCCGCGAAGTAGATGATCTTCTCGAGATCCTTCGGGGCGAGGTCGAGCAGGTAACCCAATCGCGACGGAACGCCCTTGAAGTACCAGATATGGGTGACCGGGGCGGCCAGCTCGATGTGACCCATGCGCTCGCGGCGCACCTTGGCCCGGGTGACCTCGACACCACAGCGCTCACAGACGATGCCCTTGAAGCGGACCCGCTTGTACTTGCCGCAGGCGCACTCCCAGTCCCGGGTCGGGCCGAAGATCTTCTCGCAGAAGAGCCCGTCCTTCTCCGGCTTCAGGGTGCGGTAGTTGATCGTTTCCGGCTTCTTGACCTCACCGTGCGACCAGGCACGGATGTCCTCGGCCGCAGCGAGGCCAATACGCAACTCATCGAAGAAGTTGACGTCCAGCACTATTTCATTCCCTGTCTGTTGACACACTCGGTGGGACCGAGCGACCTGCGCCGATCACGGCGACAGCTCCTCGAACCCGGGGGCCGTCCGGCGGCCCGGGATGGGTGGATTCCCACCCCGGGACCTGACGATTCAGTTGATGATCTCGTCCACGGAAGCGGACTCGTTGCGCGACAGGTTGATCCCGAGGTTGGCCGCAGCCCGCTCGAGATCGTCGTCGTCGCTGTCGCGCATCTCGATGGTCGAACCGTCGCTGGACAGGACCTCGACGTTCAGGCACAGGGCCTGGAGCTCCTTGAGGAGCACCTTGAACGACTCGGGGATCCCCGGTTCGGGGATGTTCTCGCCCTTCACGATGGCCTCGTAAACCTTGACGCGGCCGACGATGTCATCGCTCTTGATGGTGAGCAGTTCCTGCAGGGTGTAGGCGGCGCCATAGGCCTGCATGGCCCAGCACTCCATCTCACCGAAACGCTGCCCACCGAACTGCGCCTTACCACCCAGCGGCTGCTGGGTGATCATCGAGTACGGCCCGGTGGAGCGGGCGTGGATCTTGTCGTCCACCAGGTGGAGCAGCTTGATGATGTACATGTAGCCGACCGACACCGGGTACGGGAAAGGCTCTCCGGAGCGGCCGTCGATCAGGGTGGCCTTGCCGTCGGTCTTGACCAGGCGGTCACCGTCGCGGGTCGGGGTCGTGGAGGCGAGCAGCCCCTCGATCTCGTCCTCGGTGGCGCCGTCGAAGACCGGCGACGCGGTGCGCGTCCACGGCTCGGCGGCGTTGCTCTCCTCGCTGAGGTTCGCAGCCCACGTCGGCTCGCCGTCGATCTGCCAGCCCTGCGCGGCCACCCACCCGAGGTGGGTCTCCAGGATCTGACCGACGTTCATCCGTCGCGGCACACCGTGCGGGTTGAGCACGATGTCGACCGGGGTGCCGTCCTCGAGGAACGGCATGTCCTCGACCGGCAGGATCTTGCCGATGACGCCCTTGTTGCCGTGCCGGCCGGCGAGCTTGTCGCCGTCCTGGATCTTGCGCTTCTGGGCCACGTAGACGCGGACCAGCTCGTTGACCCCCGGCGGCAGCTCGGCGGCATCGTCGTCCCGGCTGAACACCCGGATGCCGATGACCTTGCCGGTCTCACCGTGCGGGACCTTCAGCGAGGTGTCGCGGACCTCACGGGCCTTCTCTCCGAAGATGGCGCGCAGCAGCCGCTCCTCCGGGGTCAGCTCGGTCTCGCCCTTGGGAGTGACCTTGCCGACCAGGACGTCGCCGTCCTGGACCTCGGCACCGATACGGATGATGCCGCGCTCGTCGAGATCGGCCAGCACCTCCTCGGAGACGTTCGGGATGTCCCGGGTGATCTCCTCAGGGCCGAGCTTGGTGTCGCGCGCGTCGATCTCGTGCTCTTCGATGTGGATCGAGGTCAGCACGTCGTCCTGGACGATGCGCTGGCTCAGGATGATGGCGTCCTCGAAGTTGTGGCCTTCCCATGGCATGAACGCCACGAGCAGGTTCTTCCCGAGGGCCATCTCGCCCATGTCGGTGCACGGACCGTCGGCCAGCACCTGGCCGACCTCGACCCGGGCGCCCTCTTCCACGATCGGCTTCTGGTTGAAGCTGGTGCCCTGGTTCGACCGGCGGAACTTGTGCAGCCGGTAGGTGCGGTGCTGCCCGTCATCGGCCATCACCGAGACATAGTCCGCGGTGACCTCCTCGACGACGCCGGCCTTCTCGCAGATGACCACGTCACCGGCGTCGACCGCGGCACGCAACTCCATGCCGGTACCGACCAGCGGTGCCTCCGAGCGCAACAGCGGCACCGACTGGCGCTGCATGTTGGCGCCCATCAGCGCACGGTTGGCCTCGTCGTGCTCCAGGAACGGGATCATCGCGGTCGCGACCGACACCACCTGGCGCGGCGAGACGTCCATGTACTGGACCTCGTTCGGACGCACCTGGTCGACCTCGCCGCCACGCCGACGGACCAGCACGCGCGCCTCGGTGAAGGTGCCGTCAGCGGTGATCTTGGCGTTGGCCTGGGCGATGACGAAGCGGTCCTCCTCGTCGGCGGTCAGGTACTCGGTCTGATCGGTGACGCGACCTTCTTCTACCTTGCGGTACGGGGTCTCGATGAAACCGAACGGGTTGACCCGGGCGAAGGTCGACAGCGAGCCGATGAGGCCGATGTTCGGGCCTTCCGGGGTTTCGATCGGGCACATCCGGCCGTAGTGGGACGGGTGCACGTCGCGGACCTCGAGGCTGGCGCGCTCACGCGACAGACCACCGGGGCCGAGCGCGGACAGCCGGCGCTTGTGGGTCAGACCGGCGAGCGGGTTGGTCTGGTCCATGAACTGCGACAGCTGGCTGGTGCCGAAGAACTCCTTGATGGAGGCGACGACGGGCCGGATGTTGATCAGGGTCTGCGGGGTGATCGCCTCGCGGTCCTGGGTGGTCATCCGCTCCCGGACGACACGCTCCATGCGGGACAGCCCGACCCGGATCTGGTTCTGGATCAGCTCGCCGACGGTGCGCAACCGACGGTTGCCGAAGTGGTCGATGTCATCGACCTCGACCGCGCGGTCCTCGCCGTTGGGCTGCCAGAACTCGTCACCCTGGTGCAGACGCAGCAGGTACTCGACGGTGGAGACCAGGTCGTCCTCGGTGAGGATGCCGGTCGTCGTCGGCTGGTTCACGCCCAGCTTCTTGTTCAGCTTGTAACGACCCACCTTGGCCAGGTCGTAGCGCTTGTCCTTGAAGAACAGGTTCTCCAGCAGGGCCTGCGCGGACTCACGCGTCGGCGGCTCGCCAGGGCGCAGCTTGCGGTAGATGTCCAGCAGCGCCTCGTCGGTACCGGCGATGTGGTCCTTCTCCAGGGTGCCCAGCAGAACCGGCGACCAGCTGAAGCGCTCGCGGATCTTTTCGACGTCCCAGCCCAGGGCCTTGAGCAGCACGGTGACCGGCTGACGACGCTTGCGGTCGATCCGGACGCCGATGGTGTCGCGCTTGTCGATGTCGAACTCGAGCCAGGCACCGCGGGACGGGATGACCTTGACCGAGAAGACCTCTTTACCGGCCAGCTTGTCCATGGTCTTGTCGAAGTAGACACCCGGCGAGCGGACCAACTGGGACACCACGACACGCTCGGTGCCGTTGATGATGAAGGTGCCCTTGCTGGTCATCATCGGGAAGTCGCCCATGAAGACGGTCTGCGACTTGATCTCGCCGGTCTCGCCGTTGACGAACTCGGCGGTGACGAACAGCGGCGCCGAGTAGGTCATGTCCTTGTCCCGGCACTCCTCCTCGGTCGCCTTGACCTCGTCGAAACGGGGGTCGGAGAAGGACAGGCTCAGCTCGCCGGAGAAATCCTCGATCGGCGAGATCTCGGCCAGGATCTCGTCGAGACCGCTGGAGAGGTTCGGATCTTCCTGCCGGGCCCGCCATGCCGCACCGCCGACCAGCCAGTCGAAGGATTCCGTCTGCAACGCGAGCAGGTTCGGGACCTCCAGCGGCTCGCGCAGCTTGGCGAAGGAAATGCGCTTCGGAGCGCCGGGGAGGGTGGGCAGGTGGGTGGTGGACGTGCTACTGACTGCCAAGATTCGTCCTTCCAAGGACCGCGGTAAAAACGAGCCGTCGATAACGTTCCCGCTGCACCCAGCGGGCTGTCGACGGCCGAACGGCGATCCCGGCGATTCCCGTGTTCTCAGCGTGAGTGCCGGTGAGTCATGGCACACTTCTGGGCAGAACACGTCGGTCGGTGGGTCGAAGCTGATCGAGGGCAGCACAAAGAGGGCAGCGCAAAGTTCAAAGGTAGCGCACGGGCACAGGTCTGTCCACTCGACGGCAGCCGCACGGAGACGGTGTGCGAATACTCAGCACTCACGTCGGGGCGACCTCAGAAATCCGGCACGTCGCGGTTCGGTGGAACGTCACTGCCTCTCGTGCATCAGAGTGAGCCCTGACCGGGGGTTTCGTCAAGACTCACCCCCGATTCGGCACCGATTCCCCGCTCGGCACCGAACTCGGCACCGGGCGGACCGTGGACATCGGCGCGGCCACTCCCGGGCCACACCGGACGCGCAGACCCACCGCCCACAACGACAACAGCGGGTGCCCGGCCTCTCGGCCACGCACCCGCTGTCGCGGTGTCACACCCGGGTCGTGGACCCGGCGGTGCGACGAGATGAACTACTTGACGGTCGCCTTGGCGCCGGCCTCTTCGAGCTTGGCCTTGGCGGCTTCGGCCTGGTCCTTGGCAACCTTCTCCAGGATGGCCTTGGGGGCGGCGTCGACCAGGTCCTTGGCTTCCTTGAGGCCCAGCCCGGAGACGAGCTCGCGGACGGCCTTGATGACCTGGACCTTCTTCTCGCCGGCGGACTCGAGGACGACGTCGAACTCGTCCTGCTCCTCAGCGGCTTCGGCGGGCGCGCCACCGGCCGGGCCGGCCGGGCCGGCAGCGGCGACGGGGGCCGCCGCGGTGACGCCGAAGGTCTCCTCGAACTGCTTGATGAACTCGGAGAGCTCGATGAGGGTCAGTTCCTTGAAGGCGTCGAGCAGTTCATCGGAGGACAGCTTGGCCATGATGGCTTCCTTTCAATTCTGCGCCGCCAGGACGTGCCGGGCGGGGCGGGGGTTCGTGATGGATCCGGTCGAACTGACCGGGGTGGCTCCCCCGACGGCTGTCGGGTCGGCCGGTCAGCTCAGGCCAGATCGGCCGGGGCCTCGGTGCTGGCCGCTTCGGCCTGGTTCTGCTCGACATTGACCACGCCGTCGTCGGACGTCGGGGTCACGTCGGGTGCCGCAGTCACATCCGCAGCGACCTCGGCGGCCTCGGCCACCGCAGTCACGTCGGACGTGGCCCCGGCGTCGTCGGAGGTCGGCTCGGCCGACTCCGTGCCGCCGGCCGCCTTCTGCTCCTGCAGCGCCGCGGCAAGCCGCGCCATCTGCGAGGGCAGTGCAGCGAACGCGTAGGCAGCCTTGGACAGGTTGCCCTTCATCGCGCCGGCGAACTTCGCCAGGAGGACCTCACGGCTCTCCAGATCGGCGATCTTGTTGACCTCGGCGGGCTGGAGCGGCTTGCCGTCCAGGTAACCGCCCTTGATCACCAGCAGCGGGTTGCCCTTGGCGAACTCGCGCAGCGTCTTCGCCGCTTCGCTCGGCTCCCCCTTGACGAACGCGATCGCGGTCGGTCCGGAGAGCAGGTCGTCCAGACCCTCCACTCCGGCGTCGGCCGCGGCGCGCTTGACGAGGGTGTTCTTCGCAACGGTGTAATCCGTGTCGTTGCCGAGGGCGCGCCGGAGCGCGCTCAGCTGCTTCATCGTGAGACCGCGGTACTCGGTGATGACCGCGACCGATGAGCTACGGAACTGATCCGCGATCTCGGCGACGGTGGACACCGACTGTGCCTTGACCATCTCGCCTCCTTCCTGCGTACGTGTGCGTTCCGATAGCGGAGAGCTATCGGCCACCGTGAGCGCTGGAAACTGCTGGAACGGATCCGGATACGACAAACGCCCCGGGCGCAGTGGCACGGGGCGTTGAGACACCCGCCGACCAGCGACGGATGGAGCAGACCTCGTCCTCCTGCGTGGGCGCCCGCGATGCGGACCTTCATTCCGACACCCGCACGCGGGCAGCAGAAAACCTACGGTCTTCGGTGGATCACTGACACTGTACGTCAGCCGGGCGAGCGATCAAAACGGCGTGTGCTACGGACGCCGACAGCCCCGTCGCACACCTGGCAGGTGCGGCGGGGCTGTCGGGACGTGCGGTCGATCCGGGTCAGACCGGACCTGACGGTCTGACTGCGTCAGCCGGTCTGACTGGGTCAGACAGGTGTCATACGGTCTGACTGCGTCAGGCAGGTGTCAGACGGTTGCTTCGTCCAGCATGTTGCGGGTCACGGTCGTGTCGACCGGGATCCCCGGGCCCATGGTGGTCGCGAAGAAGGCCTTCTTCAGGTAGCGGCCCTTGGAGGTGGCCGGCTTGGACCGGAGCACCTCGTCGAGCGCGGCTGCGTAGTTCTGCACCAGCTGCTCGGGGGTGAAGGACACCTTCCCGATCACCAGGTGCAGGTTCGCCGCCTTGTCCACGCGGAAGTTGACCTTGCCACCCTTGATCTCGCTGACAGCCTTGGTGACGTCAGCGGTGACGGTGCCGGTCTTCGGGTTGGGCATCAGGCCGCGCGGCCCCAGGACGCGCGCGATGCGACCGATCTTGGCCATCTGATCGGGGGTGGCGACGGCGGCGTCGAACTCGAGCCAGCCGCCCTGGATGCGAGCGATCAGGTCGTCACTGCCGACGACGTCGGCACCGGCGGCGATGGCCTCCTCGGCCTTGTCGCCCACGGCGAAGACGATCACCCGGGACACCTTGCCGGTGCCGTTGGGCAGGTTGACGGTGCCACGCACCATCTGGTCGGCCTTGCGGGGGTCGACACCGAGGACGATGGCGACCTCTACGGTGGCGTCGTACTTCGTCGGGGACGTCTGCTGGGCCAGTTTCACGGCCTCCAGCGGGCTGTACTGCTTGTCCCGATCGATGAGGTCAGCTGCCTTGCGGTAAGCCTTGCTGCGCTTCATGAGCTCTCCTGTAGCGAGATGGAAAGGTGTGGTGAGCGGGCCGGCGCGGGCCCTACCACTGCCGCGACCGGACCGGTCGCAGCGTTCCGGACACCCCGATGGGGTCTCCGGCGGGGGACGATGATCAGTCCTTGACCGTGATGCCCATGGAGCGGGCGGTGCCGGCGATGATCTTGATCGCCTGGTCGACGTCGTTCGCGTTCAGGTCGACCTGCTTGAGGGTGGCGATCTCACGCAGCTGAGCAATGCTGACCGACGCGACCTTGGTGGTGTGCGGGGTCGCGGAACCCTTGTCGACTCCGGCGGCCTTGAGCAGCAGCCGGGCGGCCGGGGGGGTCTTCAGCTCGAACGTGAACGACCGGTCCTCGAAGATCGAGATCTCGACCGGGACGACCTCGCCGCGCTGGGTCTCGGTCGCTGCGTTGTACGCCTTGCAGAACTCCATGATGTTGACGCCGTGCTGGCCCAGGGCCGGCCCGATCGGCGGCGCCGGGTTGGCCATACCGGCCTTGATCTGCAGCTTGACGATCGCCGCAAGCTTCTTCTTCTTCGGAGGCATTGCTGTCTTTCTTCTTCCTGGGGAGGGTTCCCGGTGGTCTCACCGGGATTTCCGGGCGGCCGCTGCCAGGGCGGCCGCTCGGACGGTCAGAGTTTCGAGACCTGCGAGAACGACAGCTCCACCGGGGTCTCGCGTCCGAAGATGGACACCAGGACCTTCAGCTTCTGCTGATCAGGATTGATCTCGTTGATGGTGGCAGGCAAGGTGGCGAACGGACCGTCCATGACGGTGACCGATTCCCCGACGGAGTAGTCGACGACCGTGCGAACCGCAGCGCGACCGCCGGTGCCGACCTTCTCGGCGGTCTTCTTCGGGGCGACCGGGGCCAGGATCTTGACGACGTCGTCCAGCGTCAGCGGCGACGGCCGCGAGTTCGCGCCGACGAAACCGGTCACGCCGGGGGTGTTGCGGACAGCGGACCAGGAACCGTCGGTCAGCTCCATCCGGACCAGGATGTAACCGGGGTAGACCCGCCGCTGGACCTTCTTGGGCTGGCCGTTCTTGATCTCGGTGACTTCCTCCTCCGGGACCTCGATCTGGAAGATGAAGTCCTCCATGTCGAGGGACTTGATCCGGTTCTCGAGGTTCGCCTTGACCTTCTTCTCGTAACCCGAGTAGGAGTGCACCACGAACCAGTGCCCGGGGGCACGGGTCAGCGCGGCGCGCAACTGAACTGCCGGGTCCTCCTCCTCGACGACATCGGCAGCCGCGTGATCCCCGTCGGCGGTGGCCTCGTCGGAGGCGTCAGAGTCGTCGGTGGTGTCGGCGGCGCCGGCGTCGGCATCCGGATCGGCGTTGTCCGTGGTCGACTCGGAGGTATCGGCAGAATCCGTGCCGTCGACCGCGAACGGGTCGATCTCGGCGGCGGCATCCGCTGCCCGGTCGGCACGTGCCGACCGATCGGCAGCCGCAGCGTAATCCTCGATGAAGGGGTCGATGTCGGCGGCGGTCGGGGACAGGTCGAACGGGTTGTCGAGACCGGAGTACCCCGTCGATTGGTCGTCGCCGCGCGAAGTCTCGCCGGCGAACGGGTCGTTGGTGGACACGGTTCTCACTCTCTTCCGTACTGCTCTATCCGGTACCGCACCATCCGGTACGACGGGGACTGCTCTGGATACTGCTGGAACTGTGCCGCCCGGTGGCCGGTCGCGACTGCACTCCTGCTGATCGTCGGACGCCCTACCGCAGCGTCGCGACGCGACCGTCCCCACCCGGGGGGCGGTCCACAGGTCAGCCGAGAACCTTTCCGACGACCAGGTGGAACAACACATCCATTCCGGAGACCAGCGCGACCATCACCGTGAGGAAGGCGATCACCACGACGGTGTAGGTCACCATCTGCTTACGGCTGGGCCAGATCACCTTCCGGAGCTCCGCGACCACTTCCCGGAGGAAGCGGCTGATCCGGGTGACCGGACCGTCCCCCTCGGGCAGGTCACGGGACTTCGTCGGAGCGTCCTTCTTGGCGGTGACGGCCGAAGCCGCACTCCCCCGGTGGCGGCCGCCGGCGCCGGCCCCGCACGAGCTCGGAGCTGTCCGACAGATCGTCGTCGCTGGTCCCGCCGAGACCGACCGGGCCGTCGATGCCGCTGTCCACCGAGCCGTCGGACTCCAGCCCGGCCGACTCCAGCTCGGCGGACTCGGTGGCGGCCTCGATCTCCGCGCCGACCGCCAGTGCATCCGGCGCAGCCGATTCGGGATCGCGCAACGCCTCGGCCGCGTCGGCCGGAATGTCTGACGCCGACCCGGTCGACATGTCGTCAGCACGGGAGGCGCCCGATGCGAGGCTCTCGTCGTCGGAGAACCCGTCGCGGTCCTTGCTCACTCGGTCCCTCGTCTTCTGCTGTGCACGGGTGCTGCGGTTGCGCGGGATCCGCGCGCCCGGCCCCGCTGAGGGACCAGAGCAGGGGTGACAGGACTTGAACCTGCAACCTACGGTTTTGGAGACCGTTGCTCTACCACTTGAGCTACACCCCTTCGGCAGTGGCACCCGCCCGCCGGCGGTACCGGCGGGGCCGGACTGCCGGAGCGCAGGAACTACACACCGAACCGGGGCGTCACCGTCACCCACCCGCAGACGGGCACGTGGGGTCACACCCCGGACAACCCAGTGTAGGCCACCGACGAGCGATGACCCAACCCGGAATCCGATCCCGGCCGCTGGAACCGGCGGCCGTTCAGGCCAGCGCCACCGTGGCACGGGCTCGTCCGAGCACCGTCTGGCCGTCGAACGTCGCCGTCACGTCGACCCGGACCGTGCCGGCGGCGGCATCCACCGCTGCAACGACCGCCGTGACCTCCAGCCGGGCACCGAGATCGTCGTCGGGCACGACCACCGGGCGGGTGAACCGGACGCCGTACTCGCGCAAGGCGGTCGGGTCACCGACCCAGTCGGTGATCACCCGGGCCGACAGTGCCATGGTGAGCATGCCGTGCACGATGACGCCGGGCAGGCCGACATCCGTGGCCACCCGCTCGTTCCAGTGGATCGGATTGAAGTCACCCGAGGCCCCGGCGTAGCGCACCAGCTGGGCGCGGGTCACCTGGAGCGTGAGGGGCGGCAGCGCCGTACCGACGGCAACGTCGGCGAAGGCGATGGTGGAGGTCATCCGGCCGCCCTCGATACGAGAGTGCCGTATGCCGTGGCCACAGCAGCCCCGGCGCCGTCGGTGACCTCGGTGCGGACACCGATGACATCGTTGCCGGCCAGCACCTTGATCGAATCGACGTGCACCGTCGAGTGCAGTACGTCGCCGGCCACCACAGGGCGGTGATGTACGAAACGCTGATCGAGGTGCACGACCCGGGAGAAGTCCAACCCGAGTGCCGGATCGAACATCACCGCGTCCTGGGCCCGGGCGACGACGGCGATCAGGAACGTAGGGGGCGCAACGACGTCAGGGTGGCCCGCTCCACGAGCGGCCACCCTGTCGTCGTACATCGAGTTGTCGTCGCCGATCGCGTGCGCGAACTGGCGAATGCTCTCGCGGCCCACATCGTAGGGATCGTCGAACGGAAAACTCCGGCCGACGAAGGCCCGGTCCATGGCCACGTCCGGACTACCTGGTCTCTTTGTGGTTCCGGTGGCACTTGCAGTTCGGGCAGAACTTCTTGATCTCGAGGCGATCGGGATCGTTGCGCCGGTTCTTCTTGGTGATGTAGTTGCGGTGCTTGCACTCTTCGCACGCCAAGGTGATCTTGGGGCGGATGTCAGTCGATTTCGCGGCCACTGCCGTCGGCCTCTTTCTGCTTCTCGTACGGGCGGCGCTGGGAACCAGCGCCGGCTGTGTGGTGAGCGGTACGAACCGGAGGATCCCGATCCTGACCTGTGGGTAGCGGTGGCCGGACTTGAACCGGCGACCTAACGATTATGAGCCGTTTGCTCTGCCAGCTGAGCTACACCGCCACAGTTGCGTGCACGATGCAGGCACCGTGCTCACGAAAGAACGGCCGCAGACGAAGAATCACCCTTGTCCGGGTGGTCTCAGCCCACGGCCGCGTCCTCCGAGCCCCCTTACGGAATCGAACCGTAGACCTTCTCCTTACCATGGAGACGCTCTGCCGACTGAGCTAAGGGGGCATGTACCGCATTCAATTGAGACCCTGCGTACTGCTGTACCCGCTGCACTCGATGGTTCGGTACTACGGGAACCGGCCCCGCCTGCGGAGCCTCGATTACTCTACATGAGCCCCCGCCATGAGGAGAAATCCCTGCTCAGCGGGCCTCCACGAGCCGGCGATCAGCCCACGATCCGCATCACCGGCAGCTCCGGGCTACCGGTGGCGCGGACCGTTCGCGCCTCCAGCCAGGCTTCGAACCGGTCCACCGGCTGCGGTCGGCTGAGCAGGAAGCCCTGGATGCCGTCGCACTTCATCGAGGTGAGAATCTGCCGAGAACGGTCTTCTTCCACCCCCTCGGCGATCACCTCAAGCCCCAGCGAGTGCCCCAGGTCGATGATCGACTGCACGATGGCCAGGTCGCCCAGGGCGGTCGACATCCCCAGCACGAACGACCGGTCGATCTTGATCTCGTCGATCGGCAGCCGGCGGAGGTAGGCCAGCGACGAGTAGCCGGTGCCGAAATCGTCGACGGAGAGCTTGATCCCCATGGCGTGCAGGGCGTCCAGGATCGGCATGGCCGTCTCCGGGTCCGTCATGACATTGGACTCGGTCAGCTCGAAGGTGAGCAGGTCCGCAGGCACCTGGTAGCGCTGCAGGGCTGCCGCCACCCGCTCCGGGAAGTGCTTCCCGGTGAGGTTGCGCATCGAGAGATTCACCGCGACGCTGATCCGCATCCCGCGGCTGAGCCACTGGTTGATCTGGACCAGCACGATCTCCAGCACGTGGTTGAGCAGGATGTCGATGGACCCGGTGGCCTCGATGGCCGTGACGAACTCCCCCGGGGTCACCATGCCGAACTCGGGGTGCACCCACCGCACCAGCGCCTCGACGCCCCGTAGTTGGTTGTCCTGCAGGGTCACCTTGGGCTGGTAGTGGACCACGATGTGCCCCTGCTCCACCGCGGCGCGGAACTGGGTGACGAGCTGGAACCGGCGGCGGTAGACCTCGCCCATTGTGGGGCGGAAGATCTCGAACCGCTCGTGCCTGCTCCGACTGGCCAGCAACGCCATCTCGGCACGTTGCAGCAATGCGGCCGCATCCGGGTGTTCCAGCGAGTGTTCCTCGACCACCAGCGCGATACCGGCGTGCGGCTCCACCTCGACGTCGACCCCGGCCAGGCTGTAGGACGGGCTGATGGCCCGCAGGATGCCGGCCACCTCGGCGGCGAAGTCGGCCTCTGCCATCGGCTCCAGCAGGATGGCGAACAGGTCGGATTCGAGCCGGGCCACCGCGCGGTGCGGTCCGGTCCGCTGGATCCGCTCGCCCGCTTGGACGAGGAGTTCCTCCCCGTGCCGGTGCCCGAGCGCGTTGTTGACCTGGGACAGCGTGTCGAGCTGGATCAGCGCGAGCCCGCCGAGCCGGTCGTGGTCGAGCAGTTCTTCGGCGTCGACCGTCAGACCGGCCCGACTGCGCAGCCCGGTGACCGAGTCCCGGTACGCCTCGTTGCGCAGGTTAGCCAGCAGCTGCACGTTCTCCAGCGCGGTGCCCATGTGCACGCTGAGCGTGCCGAGGAACTCCGCGTCCTCCTCGGTGAACTCCCCCCACCGGCTCAGCCGGTCGCGCACCTCGGCGTACCCGCGGACCCGGTTGGACGCGGTCAGCGCCACGATCATCACGGCCTTCACACCGCGAGCGCGCAGCGCGGCGAGCACGAGGGGGTCGGTGTCCTTGTCCACGGAGGCGCGGACCACACCCTGGGTGGCGGCCAGCTGCAGCAGGTGATCGTCCGGGCCGACCGGGGCCACCCCGACCTGGCCGTGCGAATCCACCGCGAGCCCGACGAGCTTGGGCGGGCCGACCACCACCGACGGGGTCGCGATGAAGTCGGTGGCATCCTCGAGGTAGAGCACTGCAGTGGCGGCGTTGTTCTGCGAGCGCACCATCTCCATCAGCTCCGGCCACCGGGAGTTGTCCGCCTGGGTGTCCCCCACGGTGCGAATGAAGGTGTAGAGCTGCTGAAGGTTCGCGTGCCGACTCATCATCGAGCGGAACGCAAGGTAGATCATCACGACGGCGGCCATCAGGGCGACCGCGACGTAGGGACCCATGCCTTCGTTCTGGGTCCACAGCAGGTACTCCACGAGCGCGAACACGATGACGAAGCACGCGCCGCCGCTGGACCGGGCCAGTACCTTCCAGACCGGCTCGACAGGGCCGAGCAGGCGGTAGGCCAGACCCACGATCATCGGGCTGGCCATCGTCCCGGCGAGCACGCCCGCCGCGACAATCAGCGGCGCGATCGCGGAGGTGGTCTGTTGGGTCATCAACGACAGCGCGATCATCGCCGACAATGCGACACCGGTGTCGATCAGGACCAGCGCGACGTTGAGCAGCGAGTGCGGCCAGTCGTCCTTGCGCAGTACGTAGACCGACACGCCCGCCACCAGCTGCGCCCCGAGGACCAACGGCCAGGGCAGCACGAGGAAGCCCACCACCAGCGGGAACTCGAACAGCGCGACCATCATCGTCTCGGTGCGGACCTCGACGCGCAGCGGAACGAGCTCGCAGAACAGGAAGATCCCGACCAGCAGGACGGTCAGCACCGCCTCCTGCCAGAAATCCAGACCAGGAGTGGTCAAGGCCTTGACGTCGCGCGGGGTGAGGATGAAGGCGTAGATCGGTACGCACGCAGCCAGCACCAACGCGGTGGTGGCCGGGAAGACCTGTGCGGGCTGCCAGGTGCGCCGCAACGGCGCCTGCTCGACCGCGGTCGGCTCACTCACGCCGGTCGACACCCGGGCCGAGCCGTGCACCGCGACCCGTTGAACGGGCACACACAGACGGGTCCCAGAGGCATTGACAGAGCGTAACGTTCGGTCGCGTTCTAGGGAATCGTTCGGCATGAAATCGACATCTTCGACGGCGGCCCGTGCGGCCGTTCGGGTGATTGATAGCGCCGCACAAGCTCGCCCTGGTCATTTTGTCGATTCCAACGATGCTTATTGCCTCATCAGGGGATCCCAACGATCCCCGCCTGTGCATTCCGTTGCTCTCACCACCCGGATGCTCACTGCCGGCAACTCACCCTTCATCCGGATGAGCACCGCGTGGGGTGGCAGTGCAGGCACACCGGGGGTGAGATCGCTCACACTCGCTGGATGGCCACTCTCTGCGTGACGCCGATGGGCCGAATGGACGCCCCGCCACTGTCGGGTCCGACCCGGCGGCTCGGCAACACTGGCGTGTCCGAGCCACTTGGCTCGGTTGTCGGGCGGACAGGCGCCACCACAGCCGGCCGGCACTCCGGCCCGAACAGCACTCCAGCCCTCGAACGCACACAGCCCGAACAGCACTGCGGCCCGAACAGCACTGCGGCCCGAACAGCACTGCGGCCCGAACAGCACTGCGGCCCGACACCGGGCCCGTGCTGGGCCTGGTGCCGGGCCGGAGTGACCACGGTGCGGGTGGTGGCAGGTGAGAGATTCGAACTCCCGTAGCTTGCGCGGCTGATTTACAGTCAGCTCCCTTTGGCCACTCGGGCAACCTGCCAGGTCGTGTCCCGTCCCCGTCGTGCGGCGGCGGAACCCCGGTGAGTGATAGTACAAGTGGGCTGCCCCGACGACGAAATCCGCAGGTCGCGGCGGTTGTCCGGGGTGCCGGGGTCGCCTGCCGGTGTTGCCGCCCCCGGGGATGGTCCCGCGGCGAGGGTCGCGCGGTGAACAATGGTCCGGGGTCGCACCCGGTGCAGACCGGCCGCGGCCCGGAACCGGCCGAACAGAGGAGATGACATGGCGGACGCATCGTTCGACATCGTGAGCAAGGTCGATCACCAGGAGGCCGACAACGCCCTCAACCAGGCGGCCAAGGAACTGTCCCAGCGGTTCGACTTCCGCGGCGTGAACGCGGGCATCGTGTGGGCCGGCGAGGACACCGTGACACTCACCGCCGACACCGAGGAACGCTGCGCGGCAGCCATCGACGTGTTCAAGGAGAAGTTGATCCGCCGGGACATCTCGATGAAGGCCCTGGAGATCGACAAGCCGCAGTCCTCGGGGAAGATCTTCAAGGTGACCGGAACGCTGGTCTCCGGCATCCCGTCCGACAAGGCGAAGCAGATCTCCAAGCTGATCAAGGAGCAGGGGCCCAAAGGCGTCCAGGCCCAGATCCAGGGCGACCAGCTGCGGGTGACCGGCAAGAAGCGCGACGACCTGCAGGCTGTGATCGCACTGCTCAAGGGCGCCGACCTCGATCTGGCACTGCAGTTCACCAACTTCCGCTGACCACCTCCCGGGCCGGCGGATCGGCGACGGGCGGCCGGCTGTGATGCGCCGCGGCATCGTGCACGGGCTCGTGGCCTATGGCGTGTGGGGCCTGTTCCCGCTGTTCTGGCCGTTCCTGAAGCCTGCCGGAGCGCCGGAGATCCTTGCGCACCGGGTGGTCTGGTCGCTGCTGTTCATGGCCGTCGTGCTGACCGTGAGCCACCGGTGGGCGGCGTTGCGTCGACTCCCCCGCCGCACCTGGGCCCAGGTGGCCGCCGCAGCGGTGTTGATCGCCGTCAACTGGGGCGTCTACATCTTCGCGGTCAACCACGGCCGGGTCGTCGAGGCAGCGCTCGGGTACTACATCAACCCGCTGGTCAGCGTCGCGCTCGCGGTGGTGGTGTTGCGCGAGCGCCTGCGGCCCCTGCAGTGGCTCGCCGTGGCCATCGCGGGGGTCGCCGTCCTGGTCATCGCGCTGGGCACCGGGGGGCTGCCCTGGGTCGCGTTGACGCTCGCGACGTCGTTCGCCCTCTACGGGCTGGTGAAGAAGGTGATTCCGTTGGCACCCGCCGAGTCGCTGACGGCGGAGGCGCTGGTGCTGGCCCCGCTCGCACTGGCCTTCCTCGGCTGGTTGCAGCTGGCCGGCCGGTCCAGCCTGACCGGCAACGGCACCGGGCACGTCCTGCTGCTGGCCGCCGGCGGTCTTGTGACGATCATCCCGCTCGGCGCGTTCGCCGTCGCCGCCCAGGCGCTGCCGCTGTCGGTGGTCGGGTTCCTGCAGTACCTCACCCCGACGATGCAGTTCCTGCTGGGGGTGTTCTGGGCGCACGAGACCATGGCACCCTCGCGCTGGGTCGGCTTCGCGATCATCTGGGTCGCGCTGGCGATCTTCTCGGCGGACGCCGTCCGACATGCACGGCGGGTCGGGGTCAGCGGGTCCGCTCGACCACGAACCTGGTCAGCGAGGTGAGCGCGTCCCGGGCCGCCGACGCCGGCAGGTCCGCGAGTGCCGCGGCCGCTTCGGTGGCGTAGCTGTCCAGGGTCTGCCGGGCCTGCACCATGCCCTCCGACGCCGACAGCCTCTCGACCGCCTCGGCCACCTCGGCCTCGTCGGCCAGCGGGCGCGACACCAGGTCGATGAGCCGCTGATCGGTGCCCGCGGCGATCGTGTAGAGCGCCGGCAGCGTCGGCACGCCCTCGCGCAGATCGGTACCTGGTGTCTTGCCCGAGTCGGCGGACACGATGTCGATGATGTCGTCGGCGATCTGGAAGGCGACGCCGACGGCCCTGCCGAAGCGACGCAGCGCGGCGATCTCGGCGCTGCTCGCCCCCGAGAAGATGCCGGCGTAACGGGCACACGTGTCGATCAGCGAGGCGGTCTTCTCGTCCAGCACCAGCAGGTGGTGCTCGATGGGACTGCCGGCTGGCGCTCGGCCCGACGGTCTCCCGGGTCTGGCCGGTGACCAGTTCGGCGAACGTCTCGGCGATGATGCGCACCGCGTCCGGACCGAGATCGGCCACCAGCCGGGAGGCATGCGCGAAGAGGAAGTCACCGGTCAGGATGGCGATGGAGTTGTCCCACCGCGCGTTGGCCGATTTGGCACCGCGCCGGATCTCGGCCTCGTCCATCACGTCGTCGTGGTAGAGCGTGGCGAGATGGACGAGTTCCACGACCGCAGCGGCGATGGCCACCTCCGGCGCGTCCGGCCGGGGGCCGACGCCGGCAGCCACCATCAGGAACAGCGGCCGGAACCGCTTCCCGCCGGCGTGCATCAGGTGGGAGGCGGTCTCGGTGACGAAGCCGAACTCCGACTGCAGCTCACGGTCGAGGAGATCTTCCACCGTGGCCAGGCCCGCGGCCACCCGCCGGGCGAGTGCCGGGTCGGCGAGCTCGATCCCGGCCATCACTCGAGGAGCAGTCACACCGACGACACTACGACAGCAGCGGAACGTGCACGGCCACCATGTCCAGGCCCACACTCGGGTAGAGCCCCAGACCCAGCGTCACCAGACCGCAGACGACGACCACGACCAGCACGAACGGGCTGGGTACGGTGACCGACGGGCCGCCGTCGACCGGATCGGCGAAATACATCAGCACCACGATCTTGAGGTAGAAGAAGGCGGTGATCGCGGTGGCCACCATCGCCACCACGACCAGCGGTCCCATCCCCTGTTCCATGGCGGCGCTGAACACCGTCAGCTTGCCGATGAACCCGCTGGTCAGCGGGATGCCGGCGAACGAGAGCAGGAACAGCGTCATCAGCCCGGCCACCCATGGTGAGCGCTTGGCCAGGCCCGCCCACTCCGACACCTCGGTGGCTTCGCCGTCGGCGTGCCGGACCAGCATCACCAGCGCGAAGGTACCGATGGTCGCGAAGCCGTAGGTCAGCAGGTAGAACAACGTGCCCGTGACGCCGTCGCCGGTGAGCGCCATCACGCCGAGCAGCAGGAAGCCGGCATGGGCCACGGAGGAGTAGGCCAGCATCCGCTTGATGTCGGTCTGGGTGATGCCCATGATGGCGCCGATCAGCATGGACGCGATCGCCACCCCCCACAGGGTGCCCTTCCACTGCCAGACGCTGGGTCCGAACGCGGAGTACAGCACCCGGGCCATCGTGGCGAACGCGGCGACCTTGGTGCAGGCGGCCATGAACGCGGTGACCGGCGTGGGCGCACCCTGGTAGACGTCCGGGGTCCAGGTGTGGAACGGGCCCACCGATCCCTTGAACAGCAGGCCGACCAGCAGCAGCGCCATCCCGCCGTACAGCAACGCGTCGGTGCGGCCACCGGCCTGCGCAGCCAGCCCGATGTCGGCGTAGCGCAGGCTGCCGGCGTAGCCGTAGAGCAGCGCGATGCCGTACAGCAGAATCGCCGACGCGAAGGCGCCGAGCAGGAAGTACTTGACCGCGGCCTCCTGCGAGATCAGCCGGCGACGACGGGCCAGACCGCACATCAGGTACAGCGGCAGCGACAGGACCTCGAGCCCGATGAACAACGTCACCAGGTCCGCGCTGGCCGGGAACACCAGCATCCCGCCGACGGCGAACAGGGCCAGCGGGAAGACCTCCGTCTGCATCGGGGTGATAGTGCCGGTGCGGGCCCGCGCCCGGACGGTGGCCAGCGGGGCGGCCTGCGCGACGAACGCACCGCCCGGCTCGGCCACCCGGTCGGCCATCAGCAGCACCGACGCCACCGCGAGCGCCAACAGCACGCCCCACATCGGGTAGGTGGCCTGGTCGATGGACAGCGCGCCGCCCAGGGTCACCGCGTAGTGCCCGCCGACCCCCTGGACGACGGTCCACGCGCCCGCCGCCACCAGGGTCAGCAGTGTCAGCGCGACCTGCACGGTGTACCGCTGACGGGCCTTCACCAGGGCCTCCACGAGCACCCCGATGCAGGCGCCACCCAACACGATGAGGATCGGCGTGATCGCGGCGTAGTCGATGCTGGGCGCGAGGATCGGCGCCACCGAGATGGGGGCGGCCAGGTCGGCGACCTGCCCACCCGCGCCCACTGCCAGGTTCACCGCGATCACGGGTTGACTCCTTCGATGGCGGGGGCGCGGTCGGTGTGCCCGGAATCGATGACGATCTGCGCCGCCGTCGGGTTGATGACGTCCAGCACCGGTTTCGGATAGACGCCGAGCAGCAGGATCAGCGCGACCAGCGGCGTCAGCACCGCGATCTCGCGGGTGGTCAGATCGCCGAAACGCAGCCGCGGGCCGGCGGTGGTGCGGTCGGCGTCGTCGGCGGTGTCGGTTGAGCCGCGTGTCGCGCGGTCAGCACGCCACCGCCGCCGAGGGCCGCCCCCTGCGGGACGGGCGCGGGCATGGTGCCGGTCTTGACCAGCATCAGGTCCCCGTCAGGCAGCAGCACACCGGCGCCACGGACCGGACCGGTCATCGTCCGCTGGAACATCCACAGCATGTAGACCGCGGCGATCACGATGCCGACGGTGGCGATCGAGGCCCAGACCGGCAGCGTCTTGAAGGTGCCCAGCAGGACCAGGAACTCGGCCACGAACGAACTGGTGCCGGGGAGCGCGATGGTGGCCAGCGCCCCGATCAGGAACATCCCGGACAGCACCGGCGCCACCTTCGCGACCCCGCCGTAGTCCGAGGCCAACCGGGAACCGCCGCGGCTGGTCAACATCCCGAGCACCAGGAACAGCAGCCCCGTGGCCAGCCCGTGGGCGACCATGTAGAACACCGCTCCGCTGATTGCCTGGGTGGTGAAGGCGAAGACGCCCATCGCGATGAACCCGAAGTGGGCGATCGAGGTGAAGGTGACGAAGCGCTTGAGGTCGTTCTGGCCGGCGGCGACGATGCCGCCGTAGAAGATGCCGACCACCGAGAGCGTGATGATCAACCAGGCCAGTCTGCTGGAGGCGGCCGGCAGCAGCGGCAGGCAGATCCGCAGGAACCCGAACGTGCCGACCTTGTCCAGCACACCGACGATCAGCGTGCCCGACCCGACCGGCGCTTCCGCACCGGCGTCGGGCAGCCAGCTGTGCAGCGGGAACAACGGTGCCTTGATGGCGAACGCGATCGCGAAACCGGCGAAGATCCACAGCTGGGTGGACTCCGGGATCTGCTGGGCGATCTCGCGCAGCGCCGCCCAGTCCAGCGTGCCGACACCGGTCGGGGTGTAGCTCTTGCTGGTCACGTACAGCCCGATCACCGAGGCCAGCATCATCAGGCCGCCGAAGAGCGAGTACAGGAAGAACTTGGTGGCCGCGTACGTCCGGCGCGGCCCGCCGAAGGCGCCGATCAGGAAGTACATCGGGATCAGCATCAGCTCGAACGCGACGTAGAAGACGAAGACGTCGGTTGCGGCGAACACCGTGACCATCGTCGACTCGAGGACCAGCAGCAGCGCGAAGTAGCCCCCGATGGAGCGGCCGGCCGGCAACTTCTCCTCCCACGACGCGGCGAGGACGATCGGCACCAGCACCGCGATCAGCGCGATCATCACCAGCGCGACTCCGTCGATGCCGACCGAGAAACCGATACCGAGCGCGGGGATCCAATCCACCGAGGCGGCGAACTGGTAGCCGGTTCCGCGGGGGGTGTACCCCGCCCAGAGCAGCGCCACCAGGGCCAGCTCGGCCAGCGCGACACCCAGCGCGAGGAGTTTGACGGTGGCCGGCGGTGCGGCCTTCATGGCGCCGACCGCGACACCACCGATCAACGGCAGCAGCACGACGGCGATGAGCAATGCCGGACTCGTCACACGAACCTCACCAACAGCAGGGCGGCGACGACCAGGAAGGTGCCACCGAGCATCGACAGGGCGTAGGACCGGACGAACCCGGTCTGGGTACGGCGGGCGCGGGCGGAGAACGCGGCGAGCCCGACCCCGGTGCCGCTGACCACGCGGTCCACCACAGAGGTGTCCATCACGGTGAGTGCACGGGTCATGGCGATACCGGGCCGCGCGAGCAGCGTCTCGTTGATCGCGTTGCCGCCGACGTCGGCGCGGGCCAGCCGGACCAGCGCGGGCACCGCCACCGGGGGGGTCACCGGCACCGGCCGACGGCCGACGGTCAGCCAGGCGACCGCGATGCCGACCGCGATCACCGCGAGCGTGGCCACGGTGATGGCCAGCGGGGACAGCAGCTCCGGGTGCGGCTCGACGAACTCACCGACCGACGGGGTCAACCAGTGCGCGAGTCGCTCGCCGCCGGCCAGGAACCCGCCGGCGAACACCGATCCGGCGGCCAGCACGATCATCGGTGCGGTCATCGAGATCGGCGACTCGTGCGGGTGGTAGTCGCGACCGTCGGGGGTCTGCGCGCCGACCCAACGCTTCGCCCCGAAGAACGTCATCAACATCAGCCGTGTCATGTAGAACGCGGTCAGCCCGGCGCCGACGAACGCCGCCCCACCGAGCAGCCAGCCGCGGATCCCACCGGCGGCGAAGGCGGCCTCGATGATCGGGTCCTTGGAGTAGAAGCCGGACAGGAACGGGAACCCGATGAGTGCGAGGTAGCCCAGGGTGAAGGTGCCGAAGGTGATCGGCATCAGCCGCCACAGCCCCCCGTAATGGCGCATGTCGACGTTGTCGTTCATCGCGTGCATCACCGACCCGGCTCCGAGGAACAGGCCCGCCTTGAAGAAGCCGTGGGTGAGCAGGTGCAGGATGCCCAGCGCATAGACGCCGGCGCCCAGGCCGACGGCCAGGAACATGTAGCCGATCTGGGACACCGTCGAGTAGGCCAGCACCTTCTTGATGTCGTCCTTGGCGCAGCCGGCGATGCAGCCGACCAACAGGGTCACCGCGCCGACGATGCTCACCACGAGCCGACCGGTGTCGGTGAGGTCGAAGACCGGGTAGGACCGGGTGATCAGGTAGACGCCGGCGGTGACCATCGTCGCGGCGTGGATCAGCGCGCTGACCGGGGTCGGGCCCTCCATCGCGTCCGGCAACCACGCCTGCAGCGGCACCTGACCGGACTTGCCGCAGGCGCCCAGCAGCAACAGCAGCGCGATCGCGGTGACCGTGGCCGGCGAGGTGGCGGCGAGGGTGCCGACCTGGCTGAAGACGCCGTCGAAGCTGGTGGTGCCGAACTCGGAGAACATCAGGAAGATGGCGATGGCCAGGCCCACATCACCGACCCGGTTCATCACGAACGCCTTCTTGGCCGCGGTCGCAGCGGCCGGCCGGTAGGACCAGAACCCGATCAACAGGTAGGACGCCAGCCCGACGCCCTCCCACCCGGCGTAGAGCGACACGAACGAGTTGCCCAGCACCAGCAGCAGCATCGCGGCGATGAACAGGTTGAGGTAGGCGAAGAACCGACGCCGGTCGGGGTCGTGCGCCATGTAGCCCAGCGAGTAGATGTGGATCAACGCCCCGACGCCGGTGATCAGCAGCACGAAGGTCAGCGACAGCGGGTCGATCCGCAGCCCGAAGTCGACCTGCAGCGCGTCCACCGGAATCCAGCTGAACAGCTGCACATCGGCGATCCGGTCGCCGGCGGGCAGCGCAGCGACCTGCAGGAATATTCCGACCCCGAGAACGAACGGGACGGCGACCAAGGCCACTGCCAGGTACGGCCCCACGGTGTCGAGGCGGCGACCGCCGATCAGCAGTAGCGCGGCGCCCAGCAGGGGCAGCACGATCAGCAGCACCGCGGCCGACGAGATGCCGGTCGCGGCGTGGGCCGCGAACCCGGTGTCGTCGACCGCGGTGGCGGCCTGGGTGAGTGCGGTCATTGTTCTGGGGTCCCCGGTTCGGCTCTGGTGAGTCTGGGCGTGCTGACAGATCGCAGCAGGGTCAGTACTTGAGCAGGTTCGCGTCGTCGATGGAGGCGCTGCGGCGGCTGCGGAAGATAGACATGATGATCGCCAGCCCGACGACCACCTCGGCAGCGGCCACGACCATCACGAAGAAGGCCATCACCTCGCCGTGCAGGTTGCCGTTGATCCGGGAGAACGTCACCAGCGTCAGGTTGACGGCATTGAGCATCAGCTCGATGCACATGAACACGACAATCGCGTTGCGCCGCACCAACACGCCGACCGCGCCGATGCCGAACAACAGCGCGGACAACAACAGGTACCAGGTGGGGGTCATCGGGTCTCCCGGTCGGTACGTGTCTCGGGCCGGCCGCCGAACAGCTCGGCGGTCCGGGACGCGGTGTCACCTGGGTGCTCGGTGCCCTCCAGCGGCGCAAGGTCGCGGGACTCCCGGTGCCGCCGCACGACCTCGCCACTGACGCTCTGCTCGACCAGCGACGACACCGACTCCGGGGCGATGTCGCCGTCGGGCAGCAGCGCCGGGGTGGCGTTGGACGACGAGGTGGCGAAGACCCCGGGGCCGGGCAGCGGCGACATCCGACCGGACCGCATCCGGGCGGCGACCATGTTCCGCTGGCTGCGCTTCTGGCCCGGCGTCCGTTCGACGTGGGCCAGCACCATCGCGCCGAGGGCGGCAGTGATCAGCAGGGCGCTGGTCAGTTCGAACGGGAACAGGAACGTGGTGAACAGCTCCTCGGCGATGCTGCCCATCTCGCCGCGCTCGGCGATCGCCCCGGCCAGCCCCACCGGCACGATGCCGGAGAGCGCGTGCACCAGCCCGGCGACGATCAGCCCGACGATGCCGACGCCGACCATCAGCGCGGCCACCCGCTGCCCGCGCAGGACCTCGACGATCGAATCGCCGGACGCCCGACCGGTCAGCATCAGTACGAACAGGAACAGCATCATGATCGCGCCGGTGTAGACGATGATCTGCACGAAGCCCAGGAACTGCGCGCCCTGCACGAGGTACATCACGCCGATGCTGAGCATCGCCGAGGCGAGCCACAGCGCCGAGTGCACCGCGTTCTTGGCGAACACCATGCCCAGCGCGCCCAGCAGGGCAAGCGGCGCTGAGCACGAAGAAGGCGATCTGCTCGCCGGTGCCGGCGATCCCGCTGAGGGTCTCGTTCATCGGCCGGCCCCGCCGGGGCCGCCGGTGCCGGGTCCGACCGGGGTGACGGGCAGCCGCTGCCGGAGCAGCTCCGGACCCCGGACGTAGTAGTCCTCGGTGTCGCCGAGCCGCATCGGGTGCGGGGGCTGCTCCATGCCGGGCAGCAACGGGGCCAGCAGCATGTCCTTGGTGTAGATCAGCCGCTGGCGTTCGTCGTCGGCGAGTTCGTACTCGTTGGTCATCGTGAGCGACCGGGTCGGGCAGGCCTCGATGCACAGACCGCACCCGATGCAGCGCAGGTAGTTGATCTGGTAGTCGGCGCCGTAGCGCTCACCCGGCGAGTAACGCTCCTCGTCGGTATTGGTGCCGCCTTCGACGAAGATCGCGTCGGCCGGGCACGCCCAGGCGCAGAGCTCGCAACCGACGCACTTCTCCAAGCCGTCCGGGTGCCTGTTGAGCTGGTGCCGCCCGTGGTAACGGGGTGCAGTGGGTTCCGGGTTCTTGGGGTAGTCCTCGGTGACCACCGGCTTGAACATGGTGGCGAAGGTGACGCCGAAACCCTTGACCGGATCGAAGACCGACATCAGTGCCCTCCTTCCTGACGGTCGGGGCCGACGGCGGTCGGAACCGGCGCGGGTCGCGGGGCCGCCGGCACCCGGAGGTCCAGCGGCGGAATGGGATAGCTGGTGGTGGCCGGCCGGATCACCGTGACGGCTGCCGCCGCCGATGGGAGATCGTCGAGATCCTCGGCGCCGTGCAGACCCGCGTACAGATAGGACTCCGGATCGTCGTCCGGATCCAGATCGTCGGCCGGCTTCCTGGCCGGCCAGAAGAACGCCACGACCAGCAGCAACAGCACCGGTGCGGACATCCACAGGACGACCTGGCCGGTGGTCAGGTCGGTGGCGTTGTTCAGCACGCGTGCCGTGCCGACCAGCACGATCCAGGCCAGCGAGACCGGTACCAGGACCTTCCACCCGAGCGCCATGAACTGGTCGTAGCGGATCCGCGGCAGCGACCCGCGCAGCCAGACGAACACGAACATCACCAGCACGACCTTGATCAGGAACCAGACGAAGGTGATCCAGCCGGTGTTGGCACCGTCCCACAGCGACAGCGGCCACGGGGCCCGCCAGCCACCCAGGAACAGGGTGGTCGAGATGGCGGAGACGTTGATGACGTTGATGTACTCACCCAGGAAGAACAGCCCGAACCGCATCCCGGTGTACTCGGTGTTGAAACCGCCGACCAGTTCGCCCTCGGCCTCGGCCATGTCGAACGGTGCCCGGTTGGTCTCCCCCACCATCGCGATCGAGTAGACGATGAACGAGACCGGGAGCAGCCAGACGTACCAGCCGTGCTCCTGCTGGGCGACGATGCCCGACGTGGACAGCGTGCCCGAGTACAGGAAGACCGCGACGAAACTCAGGCCCATGGCGATCTCGTAGGAGATCAGCTGGGCCGCCGACCGCAGGCCACCGAGCAGCGGGTACGTCGAGCCGGATGCCCAGCCGCCCAGCGCTATGCCGTAGACACCGATCGAGGCGAACGCCAGCACGGCCAGCGCGCCGGCCGACAGGTCGGTGAGCTGCAGTGCGGTCTGATGGCCGAACATGGTCACCGGACCACCCATCGGGATGACCGAGAACGTGAGGAAGGCCGGGATCGAGATCATCAGCGGCGCCAGGACGAACACCACCCGGTCGGCGCCGGTCGGGATCATCCCCTCCTTGAAGATCAGCTTCACGGCGTCGGCGACCGGTTGCAGGACACCGAAGGGGCCGTGCCAGTTGGGGCCGGGTCGGTGCTGCATCCGGCCGACCACCTTGCGCTCGAACCAGATGGCGAACAGGGTCATCAGCAGCAGCAGGACGAAGACACCGATCGCTTTGATCAGCATCAGCCAGACCGGGTCACCGGCCAGCAGCCCGGCGACGGAGCCGTCGTCGATCATGAGGTCCCTCCGTGGTGGTGGTCGGCCGGTCCGGCGGTGACGTGCACCGGGTCGCCGTGCCGGACGCCCAACACCCCGGCGAGCGGAAGACCACCCGGTCGTCCCGGGAGCCAGACGACATCATCGACCATCTCCGAGACGGAGAGCGGCAACGTGATGGTCGCGCCGCCCGCGGTGACCGTGACGGGTGCACCGTCGGCCACCCCGAGCCGGTCGGCGGTGGTGGCGCTCAACCGGGCGAGGTCCGGTCGGGCGGTACCCGCCAGGTACGGCTCGCCGAACAGCAGCGCGCCACCGTCGATGGCCGTTCGCCAGGTCGCGAGCCGCAGGGCACCGCTCCCGTCGGTGGGCACCGCACCGGGCGAGCCCAGCGGGGCCGGGGCGCTGCCGGGGCGGCTGCCGAGTCGACGCAGCTCACCGGCGGCGGCCTTCGGGGTCTGGGTGTAGAGGTCCACGTCCATCTCGACGCCCAGGGTGTCCAGGATCCGGCCGTCGTCGAGCAGGCCCTTGTCGGTGACGGTCGCGTCGAACGTGCCGAGCCGGCCTTCCCAGTTCAGGTAGCCGCCGGCCTTCTCCACCGCCGCGGCCACCGGGAACACGACGTCGGCGAGGGCCGCGACCGGGGTCAGGCGTTGCTCCAGACTGACCACGAAACCTGCCGCCCGGACCGCCTCCTCGGCGCCGGCGGGGTCGGGCAGGTCGTCCAGCGAGACGCCGCCGATCAGCAGGCCGCCGAGCGCACCGTGGTGCGCCGCCGCCAGGATCTGCGCGGTGGTGCGACCGGGCTCGGTGGGGATCGGGGCCCGCCAGAGGTTCTCCACCTCGGCGCGGGCGGCGTCGTCGGTCGTCGGCCGGCCACCGGGCAACAGCGCGCCGATCGCGCCGGCGTCGACCGCGCCGCGGTCCCCGGCCCGTCGTGGCACCCAGGCCACCCGGGCGCCGGTCCGCCGGGTCAGCTCCGACACCGCCGACAGCAGCCCCGGGACCTCGGCGGCCCGTTCACCGACCAGCACCACGAGCGCTGCGGCACCGTCGGCGAGCCTGCCGGCCAGCGCGTCCCCGCGATCGGTCAGCCCGTGCACGACGGCGGGCTCCGCTCCCGGTGCCGCGGGCACCAGCACGCCACCCATCTTCGCGAGCCCGCGGGAGGCGACGGCGGCCACCGAGAACACCGCCGAGTCCTGCCGTTTCGCTGCTTTGCGCAGCCGCAGGAACAGGATCGGCGACTCCTCCTCGGGCTCCAGACCGACCAGCAGCACGGTGGCTGCGGTGTCCAGATCGGCGTAGGAGACGCCACCGGCCGACGGGTCCACGCCGGCGACGTGATGGGCGAGGAACGCGTCCTCCTCCGCACTGCCGGCCCGGGTGCGGAAGTCGATGTCGTTGGTCCGCAACGCGAGCCGGGCGAACTTGGCGTAGGCATAGGCGTCGGTGACGGTCAACCGCCCACCGGTGAGCACCCCGACCCCGCCGCGGTCGCGGGCCGCGGTCAGGCCGGCCGCGGCGGCCGCCATCGCGGCGGTCCAGGACGCCTCGACGAGCTGCCCCGCGGCGTCGCGGACCAACGGCCGGGTCAGCCGGTCGCCGGCAGCGACGTAGGTGAACGCGAAGCGGCCCTTGTCGCAGTTCCACTCCTCGTTGACCTCCGGGTTGTCGGCGGCCATCCGGCGCATCACCCGACCGCGCCGGTGGTCCACCCGCAGCGAGCAGCCGGCGGCACAGTGCTCGCAGGTCCCGGGGGTCGACACCAGGTCGAACGGGCGGGACCGGAACCGGTACGCCGTCGAGGTGAGGGCGCCGACCGGGCAGATCTGGATGGTGTTCCCGGAGAAGTAGCTCTGGAACGGCTGATCGGGGCTGATGCCGATCTGCTGGCTCGATCCGCGCTCGATCAGGTCGATGAAGCGGTCGCCGGCGATCTGGTCGGAGAAGCGGGTGCACCGCTGGCAGAGCACGCAGCGCTCGCGGTCCAACAGCACCTGGGTGGAGATGGCGACCGGCTTGGTGAACGTGCGCTTGGGGTCCAGCAACCGGGAGGTGGCCGAACCGTTGGCCAGCACCTGGTTCTGCAGCGGACACTCGCCGCCCTTGTCGCAGACCGGGCAGTCCAGCGGATGGTTCAGCAGCAGGAACTCCAGGTTGGAGCGCTGCGCCTTCGCCGCGACCGGCGAGCTGATCTGCGTCTTGACCACCATCCCGTCGGCCACCTGCTGCGTGCAGGAGGCCTGCGGCTTGGGCATCGGCCGGCCGCCCATCTCGACCTCCACCAGGCACTGCCGGCAGGCGCCGACCGGCTCCAGCAGCGGGTGGTCGCAGAACCGCGGGATCGCGATGCCGATCCGCTCGGCGGTCCGGATGATCAGCTCCCCCTCGGGCGCCACCACCTCGATGCCGTCCACGGTCACGGTGACGTGACCTTCCGGGACCGGGGTCCCGGCCGGTTCGTCCTGCACGGTGGCGTCCGGCGGATTGGCCGTGTTGGCGTCCACCTTGGGCGCGGACACGGGCGGCTGCGGGGCGGGCTGACCGGCCATCAGTGGGCTCCTACCAACTGGTCGGGGGTGAGCACCGGCGGCGTCGCTCCGGACACCAGGTCCTCGAACTCCCGGCGGAAGTACTTGAACGAGCTGAGTACCGGGGTGGCCGCGGCGTCACCGAGCGCGCAGAACGACCGGCCGGCGATGTTGGCGGCGGCGTCGGTGAGGGTGTCCAGATCCTCGGGGACACCCTGGCCGGTGACGATCCGGCGCAGGATCGCGACCAGCCAGCCGGTGCCCTCCCGGCACGGGGTGCACTTGCCGCACGATTCGTGCTTGTAGAACTCCAGCCACTTCCAGACCGCCCACGGCACCGACACCGTCTCGTTGAAGCACATCAAGGCGGTGGTGCCCAGCATCGAGCCGGCCGCGGCGACGTCGTCGAAGGACAGCGGCACGTCCAGCTGGTCGGGGGTGAAGATCGGCGTGGAGGAGCCGCCGGGGGTGAAGAACTTCAGCGGGACGCCGTCCTTCATGCCGCCGGCCATCTCGAGCAGTTGCCGCAGGGTCGTGCCCATCGGGGCCTCGTACTGGCCCGGCCGGGTGACATGGCCCGACAGTGAGTAGATCTTGGGGCCGGGCGACTTCTCGGTGCCCATGCTGCGGTACCAGTCGGCACCGCCCAGCACGATCGGCGCGACGCTGCAGATGGTCTCGACGTTGTTGACCACGGTGGGCGAGGCGTACAGCCCGGCGACGGCGGGGAACGGCGGCTTCAACCGGGGTTGCCCGCGGCGGCCCTCCAGGGAGTCCAGCAGCGCGGTCTCCTCACCGCAGATGTAGGCCCCGGCGCCGGCGTGCACGACGATCTCGCAGTCGAAGCCGCTGCCCAGGATGTTCGTCCCGACGTAGCCGGCGGCACGGGCTTCGTTCACGGCGTTGACCATCCGGCGCAGCGCATGCACCGCTTCGCCGCGGATGTAGATCGCACAGAACTCGGCCCGGATCGCGAAGCAGGTGATCAGGCAGCCCTCGATCAGCGAGTGCGGATCGGCCATCATCAGCGGGATGTCCTTGCACGTTCCCGGTTCGCCCTCGTCGGCGTTGACCACCAGGTAGTGCGGCTTGCCGTCGCCCTGCGGCAGGAACGACCACTTCAGCCCCGTCGGGAAGCCGGCCCCGCCACGACCGCGCAGCCCGGATGCCTTCATCAGCTCCACCAACTGGCCGGGTTGACCGCGCAACGCCGACTTCAGCCCCTGGTAGCCGTCCAGGGACTCGTAGGTGCCGATGGTCCAGGAACGCGGCGAGGCCCAGCGACGGGTCAGCACCGGCGACAGCGGCGAGATCGGCTTCGCGGGAGCCGATGTCGTGGGATCGGGAGTGGTCATCAGGGCTTGCCTACTTCTTCTCGGGCAGGGCGGGCAGCGGTGGGACGGTGGCCGGCATGGCCGGTGCCCGCCAGTGCTGCTCCTCGGCCAGGGTCGATCCGCGCAGGGTGGGCACGGTGGCCGATGGTCCCGCCACCCCGTTGGCGAGATCGGTGTACACACCTGCGATCTCGAGCTCGACGGAGCGGAAGTCGGTCAGCGGGGCGCCGCGAGTGGGTGCCGGCCGCTCGCCACGTTGCAGCGCCTGCACCAGGTCCAGCGCCGAATCCGGGCTCTGCTCGTCGTAGAACTCGTAGTTCACCGTCACCACCGGGGCGTGGTCGCAGGCGGCCAGGCACTCCGCATGCTCCAGCGTGATCGAACCGGGAGCGCCCGGCGTCCCGGCGGTCTCGTCCGGCGCGACGCCGAGGTGCCGACCGAGGGTGCTCAGGATGGCGTCCCCGCCGAGCACCGCGCACAGCGTGTTCGTGCACACGCTGACCAGGTGTTCGCCGCAGGGCTGACGCTTGTACATCGTGTAGAACGAGGCCACGGCAGCGACCTCGGCGGTCTCCAGACCGAGATGGTCGGCGCAGAACTGCAGCCCGGCGATCGAGACGCAGCCCTCCTCGGACTGGACCAGGTGCAGCAGCGGCAGCAGCGCGGACCGGCTCTGCGGGTAGCGGGTGATGATCGTGGCGGCGCGCTCGTGGGTCAGCGGCGCGAAGACATGGCCGCTGTCCAGGAACTCGGGCAACCCGATCCGGTGGCTGGTGCTCATCGCGACCCCTCCGGCCGTGTCGGTTTCGGTGCAGAAGTGCCCGCTGAGCGGGCACTATCACCCCGAAAGCTGGGGTGGGGGTGCAGGTTCATCGGTCGACCCCGCCCATCACGGGGTCGATCGAGGCCACGGCGGCGACCAGGTCGGCGATCATGCCGCCCTCCGACATCGCCGGCATCGCCTGCAGGTTCACGAAACCGGGATCGCGCAGGTGCACCCGCCACGGCCGGGTCCCGCCGGCGGACACCAGGTGGCAGCCGAGCTCGCCGCGGGGGCCCTCGACCGCCACGTATGTCTGTCCCGGCGGCACCGCGAAGCCCTCTGTCACCAGCTTGAAGTGGTGGATCAGCGCTTCCATGGACTGGCCCATGATGTTGCGGACGTGCTCCAGGGAGTTGCCCATGCCGTCCGCCCCGATCGAGAGTTGGGCGGGCCACGCGATCTTGGCGTCGGCGACCATCACCGGCCCCGGCTCGTCGAGCTTGTCCAGTGCCTGCTCCATGATCCGCAACGACTCCCAGATCTCGGCCAGCCGCAGCTTGAAACGCGCGTAGCAGTCAGCCTCTTCGAGCACCGGGACGTCGAACTCGTACTCCTCGTAGCCGCAGTACGGCTCGGTCTTGCGCAGATCCCAGGCCAATCCGGCCGAGCGCAGCACCGGCCCGGTGATCCCGAGCTGCATGCAGCCCTCCAGCGGCAGGATGCCGATCCCCTCGGTGCGCGCCTTCCAGATCGGTTGGCCGGTCAGCAGTTTGTCGTACTCCGGCAGCCGGGACCGCATCACCGAGATGAACTGCTCGGTCCGCTCCCGGTATCCCTCGGGCAGGTCCTGGGCGACCCCGCCGGGCCGGATGAACGCCATGTTCATCCGCAGGCCGGTGAAGAACTCCATCAGGTGCAGGGCTTCCTCGCGCTCCCGGAAGCCCGCTGTCATGCCGGTCAGGGCTCCCAGTTCCATCCCGCCGGTGGCCAGCGCGACCAGGTGCGAGGAGATGCGGGTCAGCTCCATCAGCAGCACCCGGATCACGGTGGCGCGGCGCGGCACCTCGATGCCCAGGAGCTTCTCGACCGCCATGCAGTAGACGGCCTCGTTGAACGCCGGCGACAGGTAGTCGGCGCGGGTCACGAACGTGACGCCCTGGGTCCAGGTACGGAACTCGCAGGACTTCTCGATGCCGGTGTGCAGGTACCCGATCACCGACCGGGCCTGGGTGACCGTCTCGCCCTCGATCTCCAGCACCAGCCGGAGCACGCCGTGGGTGGACGGGTGCTGCGGGCCCATGTTGACGATGATGCGTTCGTCGTCGGCGAAGTTCTCGTCCTTGAGCAGGTCGTCCCAGTCGCCACCGGTGACGGTGAAGACCCGGCCCTCGGTGGTCCGGGTCGATGCGGCCGGGCGCGGCTCCCGACCGGCGGCCGGGTCCGCGGCGGGGGTGTCGGTGCTCATGAGTAGGCCCTCCGCTGATCCGGCGGCGGAATCTCCGCGCCCTTGTACTCGACCGGGATCCCGCCGAGCGGGTAGTCCTTGCGCTGCGGGAAGCCTTCCCAGTCGTCCGGCATCAGGATCCGGGTCAGCGCCGGATGCCCGTCGTAGACCAGACCGAACATGTCGTAGGCCTCGCGCTCGTGCCAGTCCGCGGTCGGATAGATCTCCACCGCGCTGGGCAGGTGCGGGTCCGCCACGTCCACGCAGACCTCGAGCCGGATCCGCCGACGCCACGTCATCGAGGTCAGGTGATACACCGAGTGCAGCCGCTGGGGCACGCCCTCGCCGTAGTCCACCCCGGAGATCGACGACGCCAGCTCGAAGCGCAACTGCGGCTCGTCGCGGATCGCCCAGAGCAGCGCCCGCAGGTGCTCACGCGCCACGTAGAAGGTGATCTCGCCGTGCGCCACGGTGGTCTGGTACACGGCGGCACCCGGGATGTCCCGTCGCTGCATGGCGGCCGCCAGTTCGTCGGCGACCAGGTCGAAGTAGCCGCCGAACGGCCGCTCCGACGGCGCCGGGACGTAGGCCGCCTGCACCAGGCCACCGAAACCGGACGTGTCACCGGAGTCCCGGGCACCGAACATGCCGCTGCCGTCGTGTCCGGTCGTCGGCGCGGTGGTCAGCGCCAGCAGTCGGCGGCCGGCCGCCCCGGACGGGGTGGTGCCGACGGTCGCCGGGACCGAGGTGTCCACCGCGGCACCCTGCGTGCCGGCGTTGACCGCGGTGGCCGTCGGCGGCCGGGTGGTGTCCACGGCGGCGGGCTCGGCGGGGTTGGTCGGTACCGCGGGTGCGGCCGGCACCCCTGGCCGAGCCTCGTCGGGATTGCCGCTCACGGCCGGGGGCGTCACGAGGCGGACCCGCCGACGCCGGCCGACCGGGAGCCGGCCAGCTTCGGCCCGTACTTGATCGAGCTGGCGACCAACTCGGTGCGCTTGCCGGCCCACTCGGCGGCGCGCTTGGGTCCCATCGGATCGTCGAGGATCTTGGCGTGCAGCTTGAGGATCGAGTCGATGAGCATCTCCGGCCGGGGCGGGCAGCCGGGCAGGTACATGTCGACCGGGACGATGTGGTCCACCCCCTGGACGATGGCGTAGTTGTTGAACATGCCGCCCGAGGAGGCGCAGACACCCATCGCGATGACCCACTTCGGCTCGGCCATCTGGTCGTAGATCTGGCGCAGGACCGGGGCCATCTTCTGCGAGACCCGGCCGGCGACGATCATCAGGTCCGCCTGCCGGGGGGACGCCCGGAAGACCTCCATCCCGAACCTGCCGAGGTCGTAGCGGGGGGCGCCGGTGGTCATCATCTCGATGGCGCAGCAGGCCAGCCCGAAGGTGGCGGGGAACATCGACGCCTTCCGGGTCCAGTTGACGAGCTTCTCGACACTGGCCAGCACGATGCCGTTGGGCAGTTTCTCTTCGAGTCCCATTGCGGCGCCTCCCTTCTCGTTGTCAACAGTGAAATGCGGGTCGGGGCCTGCGGCCCCGGTCGATCACGGTCCGGGTCAGTCCCAGTCCAGCCCGCCGCGGCGCCAGACGTAGGCGTACGCGACGAACACGGTGGCCATGAAGATCCCGATCTCGACGAGACCCAGCACCCCGAGCGGGATGGCGGAGGCGGCCCACGGGTACAGGAAGACGATCTCGATGTCGAAGATGATGAACAACATCGCGGTCAGGTAGAACTTCACCGGCAACCGCCCGGCCGACCCCGCGGGGAGCGGCGTCGGTTCGATCCCGCACTCGTAGGCGTCCAACTTGGCCCGGTTGTACCGGCTGGGGCCGACGAGGTCGGTGAGCACGGTGGCGTTGGTGACCGCGAAGCCACCCGCGACCACGAGCAGCATCAGGATCGGCAGATAGGCACTCAGCACGGGGAGCCCTCCGGGTCGATGGGTGACACGTGGCGGATCGGTGCGGTTCGGGGGGTCACGGCCGGCCGGCCGCGGCCCACGGCAACCTCAGACACTGGGAACGGCCTTGGTCAGACCCACCACGACCCGGTCGGCCCAGTCGCCGTCGTGGGTGTCGTAGAGCCCGGCGAGCAGCTTGAGCACCAGGTACATCAGCCGCTTTCGGGGCAGGCCGAGCTTGGTCGCCGCCGCCATGATCTTCGGCTGGCCGATCAGCTTGGAGAACGCCGATCCGAGCCGGTAGTACCGGCCCAGGTGTTCTGTCATCGCGACCGGATAGCGGTGCAGTGCGGCCTCCCGACCGGGCCCGGCCGGTCGGCCCAGCGCCTGCAGCACGACCTCCGCGGCGATCGCCGCGGACTCCATCGCGTAGGCGATGCCCTCACCGTTGAACGGGTTGACCATGCCGCCCGCGTCGCCGACCAGCAGCAGACCGTCCTGGTAGTGCGGGGTGCGGTTGAAGCCCATCGGCAACGCGGCCCCCAGGATGGGGCTGCTCGCGGTCTCCTCGTTGAGCTTCCACTCGCCGGGGGTGCCGGCCATCCAGGTCTTGAGCAACGCCTTGTAGTCGGTGCGACCGAACGCCTTCGAGGTGTTCAGCACCCCGAGGCCGACATTGACGCTGCCGTCGCCCATCCCGAAGATCCAGCCGTAGCCGGGCATCAGGATCGGGTGGGACGGATCGCTGCGGTCCCACAGCTCCAGATGCGACTCGAGATAGTCGTCGTGGGTGCGGACGTCGCTGGCGTAGTAGCGGCGGACCGCGACCCCCATCGGACGCTTGTCGTTCTTCTGCAGGCCCATCCCCAGCGCGGTGCGGGCGCTGACCCCGTCCGCGGCGATCACCAGCGGGGCGTGGAAGGAGACCGGGCCGTCGCCCGTCCGGGCCGACGACCCCGATGATCCGGCCGCTGGTCTCGTCGGTGATCGGCCCGGTGACGGTGGTGGCCTCGTGCAGCCGCGCGCCGGCCTTGACCGCCAGCTGGGCGAGCATCTCGTCGAAATCCTTGCGTGGCCGGACCAGCCCGAAATCGGGGAACTCGCTCAGTTCGGGCCAGTCGAGTTCAAGGGTGACGCCGCCGCCGACCACCCGCAGGCCCTTGTTCTTCATCCAGTCGTCACCGGAGATGTCCACTCCCAGGGCCAGCACCTGCTTGGCACCACGCGGGGTGAGACCGTCGCCGCAGACCTTCTCCCTGGGGAAGGTCGACTTCTCCAGCAGCAGCACGTCGACCCCGGCGCGGGCCAGGTAGGTCGCCGCGGTGGCACCTGCCGGACCTGCCCCGACGATGATGACGTCGGCGCTGCGGTCGGACGTGGGCGCTTGCATGATTCATTCCGTTCAACGACGTGCGGGCCCCGGACGGCGGTCCCGGAGCATGCTTGTGATCGCTTTCACGATCTCGCAGCTTCCCCAGTGTAAGCCGGACCACACGCCCCGAAGACCCCTGACCCGCCAGCGGTCGCCAGCGTCCCCGTCAGGCCGGGGGAACCCCGGGGACCACGGCAGGCGCAGCCGCAAGGGACGGCCGGAGCGCCAGCACGCCGTCGCGGACGCGGGACTTGAACGTGCCCAGCGGAATGCCGAGCAGCCGGCTCGCCTGCTCGTAGGTGTGGTCGGTGAAGAACGCGTAGGTCACCGCCTGCCGACGCAGGTCACTGAGCAACCCGATGGCCACGTGGACCTCGTCGGCGTCGGCGGCGGCGAGCATCCGGTCGGCCGGCTCGCTCATCCGGCGCATCCCGGAGTCGCGGGTCCAGGCATCGTCGCGGCGCCGGGAACCCTCGGTGGACCGGATCCGGTCCACCGCGCGGTGGTGCGCGATCGCCATCATCCAGCCGGTGCCTGCCCCGCGCGCCGGGTCGAAAGCGGCTGCCTTCGTCCAGATCTCCAGGAACGCCTCCTGCGCGATGTCCTCGGCCTCGGCGGCGTCGCGGATCACCCGGCGGCAGAGTCCGAAAACCCAGGGCGAGGTGCGGTCGTAGAGCGTGGAGAACGCTGCAGCGTCCCCGGCGCCGACTCGCAACAAGAGGTCGTCGACCGTGCGTTGGAACTCGTCCTGTCGGCGTACCGGTACGGCGGCGACGCGGACCTCGGCGGATCTGCGCGCGGCGGTGGTGGATGAGCGCGACGCGGTGGCGGAAACCACGACCATGTCCATACTCCCGTCCGGGTCGCTCCCGCGCGGCGAAGAGCGCCCGCGCCCCGGGAGAACCCTGTGGGGTGGATGACCGCCTGCTGTTGGACGTGTCCGGACGAGCAGACCACGCCGCGGGTCGCCGTCACAACGATGCGGCCGGGGTCCGCCCGTCCGCCGACCAGTTGTAACCATATGGAGTAATACGATTACACACAGCAACAATGGTCGGGGCGACCTCGCAGTGCTCCCAGCCGGCTGCGTCAGCATCAGTCCCGACGGCCGCACACCACCGCCGTTCGACCGTCCCTGGACAGCCTGGCCGTGCCGACCAGCCCCCCGGCCACCAGCGCAGCGGTGGTCAGCCGCACCTGCGCACGGCCGGTCTCGATCAGCACCCGGCCGCCGGGTTGCAGCCACCCACGCGCCAGGTCGCCGATCCGCCGGTGCAGGTCGACCCCGTCGCGACCACCGTCCAGCGCGATCAACGGCTCGTGGTCGCGCGCTTCGGGCGGCAGCAACGCCAGCTCAGCGGTGGGTACATACGGGGCATTGACGGTGATGACCGCGATCCGACCGGCCAGGCCGGCGGGCAGGGCGTCGAAGAGGTCGCCCCGATGTACGGTCCCGCCGACGGGCGCCAGATTCTGCCGGGCACAGTCGACCGCGACCGGGTCGATGTCGGCGGCGTGCACCTCGATGCCGGGTACCTCGCTCGCCAGCGCCACCGCCACCGCACCACTCCCGCAGCACAGGTCGACCAGGCAGTCCCCGGCCGCCAGGTTCGGCTTCGCCGCCGCCACCAGGAAACCGGTTCGGCGACGCGGGACGAACACGCCGGCCCGGACGTCGATCCGCAACCCACGGAAGGCCGCCCAGCCCAGCACCACCTCCAGCGGTTCACCGGCCAGTCGCCGGTCCAGCAGGCTCCGCAGGGTCGGCGCCGGGTCGGCGGGGCCGCGCTCGCGCGCCGCCCGTCGCAGCAGTCGGGCCTCGTCCTCGGCGAAGACGCAGCCCGTCGCGCGGAGTTCGGCCACCACCGCAGCGCGGGGTGGCAACCGGGGCGGACGCGGACACCTTCCGATCGTGCTCCTGAATCGGTCCGGCGGCCCGGATGACGGTGGGACCTCGGAGTACACGTTGCGTACCACTGGCATTCCAGCCCCCGAACATCTGTGCACCATCCCTGTGGATGGTGTACGGTGAACCAGTCAGCCGGGGAGAGGATGGTTCGATGGCCGCATCGGACGCGTTGGAGAAGACCGAGAAGATCACCATCAACCTGGGGCTGATCGACCTGGGCGAGATAGATCTGCTGGTCGCCGAGGGCTTCTACGCCAATCGGACCGATTTCATCCGCTCCGCCATCCGGCGGCAACTGGAGACCAGGTCCGGTGCGGTGCGCGACACCGTCGCCCGCCGCACCTTGGAGCTGGGCACCGTG
Organism: uncultured Actinomycetota bacterium; assembly: GCA_963784315.1. Lineage (GTDB taxonomy): Bacteria > Actinomycetota > Actinomycetes > Mycobacteriales > Nakamurellaceae > Nakamurella. The sequence continues at coordinate 295,657 of CAWAQR010000003.1, read as the reverse complement.
CACTACTCCCGGGCCGACCTGGAGGCAGTGCGCGACGCCGGACAGACAGTCCGGTTGCACGTCCTGGGCCTGGGCAGCATCGCCGACGACGTCACCCCTGAACTGGCGGTGGCCACCATCGCCTCCGTCGAGGTGCTCGGAGCGTTCCGGGCCTCCCGGGCGGTCAAAGCGGCACTGGCCGATCGCACCGTCTGACCCGTAGCCGGGTCAGGCCCGCACCATCACACACGCCCGGCATCCATGTCGGTGTCGCACACCCTTTTTACTGAGCCCTACTCAGTACGCTCCCGAGGAGAACTCCCATGTCCGATCTGACCATCACCCTCCAGCGCACCCGCAGCCTGCTGGCCGCCAACGTCGCAGCCTGCCGGCGCACGACCGATGCGCACGCAGGTGGACTGCCCGACCCCACCGGAATCCTGGCCCGGCTCGGGGTGACCGGTACGGCGCTACCGCGCGTGGACAGCCTGCCGCACCTGGACGCGTCGATGCCGGCCGCCACCACGCTGCCGATGGGTGACCTGACATCGCTGCTGTCGCAGCATCTTCCGACCACACTGCCGACGTCGAACGGCGCGGTCGGCGCGGGTCGGGCCGAGGCGGCCGCCGCCCCCGGCGGTCGGATCGAGCGGCGCACCTACCACGGCCCGGCCGGCACCAGGGACTACGAGGTCTACCTGCCGACCGGCCTGGGGGATACGCCGGTGCCGCTGGTGGTGATGTTGCACGGCGGCACCCAGACCGCCACCGACTTCGCCGCCGGCACCGGGATGAACGCCCTGGCCGAGCAGCACACGTTCGTGGTGGCCTATCCCGAGCAGTCCCGATCCGCGAACCCGCAGGGCTACTGGAACTGGTTCCGCCCGGAGGACCAGTCGGCGGGGCGCGGGGAGCCCGACATCCTGGCCGGCATCACCCGACAGGTCGCCGCCGACCACCCCGTGGACCTCGGGGCCGTGTACGTCACCGGGCTCTCCGCAGGCGGCGCGATGGCGGCGGTGATGGCGGCTACCCATCCGCAGCTGTACGCCGCGGCAGGGGTGCACTCCGGCCTGGGCTACCGGGCGGCCGCCGACGTCGGTTCGGCCTTCGCCGCGATGTCCACGGGCGGCAGCCCGGCCGCCGGTGGGACCGTGCCGGTGATCGTCTTCCACGGGGCCGGCCGACCACACGGTCGCGCCGGTCAACGCGGAGAAGATCGTCGCGGCCCGGGTCGCCGGGACCGGCAGCACGGCGAGCACCACCCGCGGCGCCGCCGCGACCCGGGACCGCGGCTACCGGCGGACCGTGCACACCGACGCCGCGGGCTCCGTGGTGGCCGAGTGCTGGCTGGTCGACGGCGCCGGCCATGCATGGTCGGGCGGCAACCCGATCGGCAGCTACGCCGACGCGGCGGGGCCGGACGCCTCGGCGGAGATGGTGCGCTTCTTCCTGGCGCACCGGCGTACCGCGACGCCGATGTCCGCGGGATGATCGCCGGTGTGCAGAACGCGACGCCACCACCGGGCCTGTTGATCACCGACGTCCGGCACGGGCTGGGCGGCCCGGTCACCGACGTCCTGGTGCTGGACGGACGGGTGGCTGCCGTCGGGCCGGCCGGGCCGGTGCCGGCCGGCACCGAGGTGGTGCACGGCGGCGGCGGCACCCTGTTGCCCGGCCTGCGGGACCGCCACGTCCACATGAACCAGTGGGCGATCGGCCAGCAGCGGGTGGACCTGGCCGGCGCCCCCTCGGCGGCGGCCGCGGCCGCGGTGGTCGGCCGGCTGGCCCGCCGGGACGACGCACAGGTGTTGTGGGGCAGGAACTTCCGGGACGGGCTGTGGCCCGATGTCCCGCACCGCGCGCTGCTGGACGCGGCCGCTCCGGGCCGGGCGGTCGCGCTGGTGAGCAACGATCTGCACTGCGTGTGGTTGTCCTCGGCAGCGCTGACCCTGATCGGGGTCGAGCACCCGACGGGGCTGCTGCAGGAACAGGAATCCTTCGACGCGCTGCGCCGACTCCCCCAGCCCGACCCGGCCACCGTCGACGGCTGGGTGCGGGCCGCCGCCCAGCAGGCCGCCGCGCGGGGGGTCACCGAGATCCTGGACTTCGAGTTCCTGGACACCCGGGCGGCGTGGCAGCGGCGGGCCGCAGCGGGGCCACTGCCGCTGCGGGTCACTGCGGCCATCTACCGGCCGTTGCTGGCGTCAGTGCTCGCCGACGGCGCCCGGGAGGGCGACATCGTGTCCGGCACAGAGGGTCTCGTCACGATCGGGCCGTGCAAGGTGCTCATCGACGGCTCGCTCAACACCAGGACCGCCTACTGCACGGCACCCTATCCGGACGGCGGCCGGGGCATGCTCACCGAGGACCTCGGGGTTCTCGCCGCGGAAATGAGAACTGCTGCCGCGCAGGGCGTTTCGTTCGCGGTGCACGCCATCGGGGATGCCGCCAACCGGTTGGCACTGGACTGTTTCGCCGCTGCCGGGTGCGGCGGCCGGATCGAACACGCCCAGCTGGTGGAACACGTCGACGCGCCACGGTTCGCCGCACTCGGGGTTATCGCCTCGGTACAGCCGGGCCATGCCCCCGAGGATCGCGACGTCACCGATGTCCACTGGCACGACAGGTCGGCGCGGGCATTCGCGTACCGAACCCTGGCCGATGCCGGTGCGGTGCTCGAGTTCGGTTCGGACGCCCCGGTGTCACGGCTGGACCCGTGGTTCGCGATCGCGGCGGCGGTGCACCGGACGGTGGACGGCCGGGTCCCGTGGCATCCGGAGCAACAGCTGACACTGGCGGAGGCGATCGCCGCCTCGACCGGCGGTGGCGTCGCGCCGCAGCCCGGCGCGGTGGCCGATCTGGTGCTGACCGGCGCCGACCCGCTCTCGGTGGACCGCGCCGGGCTCGCGACGATGCCGGTGCTCCTGACGACCGTCGGCGGGCGGATCACCCACCGGACCTGAGGCGGATCAGTGCTCGTCGCGGATGGCGTGATGCAGGGCGACCACGCCGAACGTCATCTGGCGCCAGGCGACCGCGGTCCAGCCGGCCGCGGCGATCGTGCGGCCCAGATCCTTCGGGTCCATCCACGCCTCGGTCGACTCCGCCAGGTACGTGTAGGCCTCGGGATTCGTGGAGAACCGGCGGGCCATCATCGGCAGCACCCGGCGCAGGTGGAACCGGTGCCCGGCCCGCAGCAGGGCGAATCGGGGCCGCGACACCTCACACACCAGCAGCTGACCACCGGGCCGGGTCACCCGGGCGAACTCCGCCAGCGCCACGGCCGGGTCCTGCACGTTGCGCAGGCCGAACGAGATGGTCACGGCGTCGAAGACGCCGTCCGTGAACGGCAGGTGCAGGGCGTCACCGGCGACCTTGGGCACCACCCGGCGGCGGCCGGCGCGCAGCATGCCGAGCGAGAAGTCCAGCGCCACCGCCCAGGCGCCGTGCCGGGCCAGCTCCGATGTCGACACCGCGGTGCCGGCAGCGACGTCGAGCACCTTCTGGCCGGGGAACAGCTGCAGGGTCCGCACCATGTGCCGACGCCAGCGCCGATCCTGGCCGAGTGAGATGAACAGATTCGCCCGGTCGTAGCCGTTGGCCACCCCGTCGAACATCTCGGCCACCTGGCGTGGGTCCTTCTCCAAACCGGCGCGTCCCATTGGCCTCACACTACCCAGACGGGCCGGTGCCATCCGCCGTCCCGCAGCCGACGGATCGTCGGCTGCGGGACCGCATCGGTCAGGACGCCGGGACCGCCACCCGGGTGGGCCCGGCGGCGTTGAGCCCGTCACCGTTGGATCCGTTGAAGCGGGCCAGATCCAGGATGCCTTCGCGCTTGGCCACGATCACCGGCACCAGCGCCTGCCCGGCGACGTTCGTGGCAGTGCGCATCATGTCCAGGATCGGGTCGATGGCCAACAGCAGCCCGACGCCGGCCAACGGCAGACCCAGGGTCGACAGCGTCAGGGTCAGCATCACCACCGCGCCGGTGAGCCCGGCGGTGGCCGCCGAGCCGACCACCGAGACGAACGCGATCAGCAGGTAGTCCGTGATCGACAGGTCGATGCCGAAGATCTGCGCCACGAAGATCGCCGCCAGTGCCGGATAGATCGCGGCACAGCCGTCCATCTTGGTGGTCGCGGCCAGCGGCACGGCGAAGCTCGCATACTCCTGCGGAACGCCGAGGTTGCGGGTGGTCACCTCCTGCGTCACCGGCATGGTGCCGACCGAGGACCGGGAGACGAAGCCCAGCGCGATAGCGGGCCAGGCACCGGCCAGGAACTTCCGCGCCGACAACCCGTGCAGCCGCAGCACCAGCGGGTACAGGCCGAACATCACCAGCGCGCACCCGATGTACACATCGAGCGTGAAGACGCCCAACGGTGCCACCAGATCCCAGCCGTAGCTCGCGATCGCGTGCCCGATCAGGGCTCCGGAGCCGATCGGCGCCAGCCGGATGATCCACCACAACACCGTCTGCACCACCGAGAGCGCCGATTCCGCGAGCCCGACGAGACCGCGGGCCTTCTCGCCGGCCTTCAGCGCCGCGGCACCGACCACGATGCCCACGACGACCAGCTGCAGGACGTTGAACGACAGCGAGGTGGTAGCGCCGCTGTCACCGACCGAGGTGCTGGCCTGCAGGCCCAGGAAGTTTGCCGGCACCAGACCGGTGAGGAAGTCGGTCCAGCTGCCGGTGCGACCGGTGTAGCCGGCCCCGGCCACCGCGCTGCCGGACAGGCCGGTACCCAGTCCCGGGTTGGTCAACAACCCCAGAGCCAGCCCGATGCCGACCGACGCCAGCGCGGTGACGGCGAACCAGATCACCGTCTGCACCGCGAGCCGGGCGGCGTTGGCGACCTGACCGAGCCGGGAGATCGAGACGATCAGCGCGAGCAGGATCAGCGGCGCCACCACCGTGCGCAGCAACGACACGAAGATCGAACCGACGCGGCTCAGGGTCGCGTCCAACCAGTCCAGACCCGCGGTGCGGGCGAGCACGCCGAGCAGCGCACCGACGAGCAGGCCGATCAGGGTCTGCGCCCAGAACGGCACCGAACGGCGCGTCCTCGCGGGCTTGGGCGGAGCGGTTCGCACCGCGCCGGAAGACTCGGACATGGTCACACCTCTTCGATCGTCCGGGCACACCGACGGTGTGGGTCGCAGCTGACAGGTCAGCGGCGACCGGAATCTCCGGTGGCCGTTCACCGGCCGAGGGGTGCAACTCGCCCCCGCCGCCCGTCATTCCGCCCCGACCGGCACTATCGGTGTGGCGCTGCCCACCCTGGTGCGGCCCACCCTGGTGCGGCGTCGGTCAGCGGCGGAACCGACGGGTCCGACGGCCCCGCCCGGTCTTCCGGGGCGCTGCCGGACCGTCCGCCCGGCCGAGGATCCACAACACCGGGCCCGCCAGGATCCACGTCGCCGCGGTCACCGCCACCGGCATGATCAGACCGTTCACGGCCGACCGGCCGGCCACCCGGACCAGGGTCGGGTCACCCGCGGCGTACTCCACGACGAACTGTTGACCGACCGTGAGCCCGCCCGGGTAGAGCACCCCGGCGGGCGGGCGCTGCGAGACCCCGGTGTTGTCGACGAACTCGATGCCGGTGCTGACCGGGGAGACGGTGAGAACAGTGGCGGTGGCCCGCACCGGGGAGGCGTCGATCACCATGTCGTTGCGCCACATCCCGATACCGAGCAGCACCATCATCGTGGTGACCGAGCCGGCCAGCACCGCGAGGATCAACGCGGCCCGGCCCGCTGCGGACCGCCGAGCCCAGCCGCCCGGCGGCGGCCGGGACACGGTCGGGTCGTGCGGGCCAGCAGCCGTCGCCATGCCGCCCCCTTCCGCCGCCCGTGCCCTCGGCGCCGACGCAGGCACCATTCCACTACATCGGCGACCGGTCCGGGGTGTCCGTTGTCGCACCGGGCCGGGCGGGACCGCGCACTAGGCTGGGTCACCGTGTCTGCCTCCCCGTTGTCGCCGCCGCCGGCCCCCGCTCTGGGTGCCGGTCGACCGGTGGTGACCAGCAGGTTCGTCGATCCGGTGCCGGGGGATCCGATCGCTGCGTTGCCGGAGCCGACCGGCACGCTGGCCTTCGTCTCCGGCGGCGACGGCCTCGTCGGTTGGGGCTGCTACGCGCGGTTGCGGGTCGTCGGGGCGGACGCCGCCGAACGGATCGCCGCATGGTGGGCCGACCTCTGCCGGGGATTCGAGGTCGACGACGCGGTCGCGATGTCGGGCTCCGGACCGGTGGTCTTCGTCTCCCTCGGCTTCTCCCCCGACGACGAATCAGTGGCGCTGGTGCCCCGGACGGTGATCGGACATCGCGACGGGCGACGGTTCCGCACCACGATCGGCGGGGCCGACGGCGGCTGCCGCACCTGTCTGCCGGTACGCAGCCCGGGCCGGATCAGCTATCACGACGGCGCCACCGCGGTGACCGCCTTCATCGCCGCGGTCGACGCGGCCCGCTCGTTGATCCGCGGCGGCGCGCTGAGCAAGGTGGTCCTCGCGCACGATCTGCTCGCCAGGCCGGAGTTCGCCATCGACGAGCGGCACCTGCTGAACCGGTTGGCTGCGGCCTATCCCACCTGCTGGACGTTCGCCGTGGACGGCCTGATCGGGGCGTCGCCGGAGATGCTGGTCCGGCGGCACGGCCGACGGGTCAGTTCCCGGGTGCTGGCCGGCACGGCCTGGCCGGAGCACGCCGGGGAGCACACCGCCGGCACCGTCGCGACCCACCTGCTCGGTTCGGAGAAAGATCTCGCCGAGCACGCCTACGCGGTCGACTCGGTGGCGGAGGTACTGCGTCAGGTGTCCCCCGATGTCCGGGTGCCGCGCCAGCCCCGGGCGCTCCCGCTGGCCAACCTGACCCACCTGGCCACCGACATCACCGCACGGCTGCCCGCCCAGACCGGGCGGACCGCGGTGTCGGGGTCCAGTGTGCTCGCGCTCGCCGCCCGGTTGCACCCGACGGCCGCCGTCGGGGGCACCCCGCGGGCCGCGGCGCTGGCCGTCATCGACACCCTGGAGCCGGCACGCCGCGGCCGCTATGCCGCGCCCGTCGGTTGGTTGGACCGATCCGGGGACGGCGAGTTCGCGATCGCGCTGCGCTGTGCCCAGATCGAGGGCGAACAGATCCGGCTGATCGCCGGCTGCGGGATCGTGGCCGACTCCGACCCCGACACCGAGGCGCGCGAGGCCCAGGTCAAGATGATCCCGATCCGGGATGCGCTGGAGAACTGACCACGGCGCCGACGTGGCCGACGTGGCCCCGCCGGCCACCCGGTCACTGCAGGGCCTGCGCCACCGCCGCCCGCATCCGGGCCAGCAGCGCGGGCAGCCCCACCCGATCTGTCGGCACCTCGACGACCTGGATGCCACCGGGGGTGGACACCGCGTCGGCCAGCGCCGCCCGGTCCTCGACCACCCGGTGCCGGTGGCCCGCACCCCGGACGAGAGCACCGAGGTCGGCACCGTGCGGCGTGCCGAAGACCCGCTCGAAGGCCGCGCTGTGGTCGGGCAGCCCCGACTCCAGGATCCCGAAGATGCCACCGCCGTCATTGTTGGAGACCACGATCGTCAGATCCGGACGGGGCTCCTGCGGACCGATCACCAGGCCGGTGACGTCGTGCAGGAACGTCAGGTCGCCCAGGTAGGCGACCGCGGGCCCGTCGTGTGCCAGCGCCGCGCCGACCGCGGTACTGACGGTCCCGTCGATGCCAGCCGCACCCCGGTTGGCCAGCAACCGGAGACCGTCCCGGGCCCGGCCCGCCGCCCCGAGATCGCGGACGGGCTGGGACGAGCCGACCACCAGCAGGCAGCCGGCCGGCAGCATCCCCACCAGCTCGCGGGCCAACACCGGGGAGGACGCGAGCGGCTGCGCGTCGGCCAGCCGGGTCACGGCGTCCCCGGCAGCGCCGTCGGCCGCCCGCCAGCGGCGGGACCACTCGTCGGGGACCGGCGGCGAACCTGCGGCCAGCGCTGACGCGACCCGGCGGACGTTTCCGTTCGCGCCGCGCCAACCGACGGCCGGGCCGACCATGTCCACGTACACGGCAGGATCGCCGAGCAGTGCGCTGACCGGCCGGCTCAGCGTGGGTCGCCCGAGCACGATGACCCGGTCCGGACGGTTGGTCCGGAGGAATTCGGGATTGCCCAGCAGATGGATGCCCGCGGCCAGCACGCCGGCCCCGGCGGCGCCGCCCGCCTCGGAGATCACCAGGTGACCGGCTGCGGCCAGGTCGGCGGCCGCCGGATGCACCAGGTCGGCCACCACCAGCACCCGCTCGCCCGGCTGCGGGGCCGGGATGCCGTCGGCGGGGTGTCCCCGGGTGGCCTCGATGGAAGTCCACGGGCCGCCGCGACCGGTCAGCGGTTCCGGCCAGCCGGGAACACCGTCGGGCTGCGCGGGGTCGGGGAGCAGCGGCTCGGCGAGGCACAGGTTGAGCTGTACGGGGCCCGGCATCGCGCCGACCCCGGTGGCGTGGGCCAGCGCTCGGCAGACCATCGACCGCCAGCGGGCGTTCTGTCCGGCAACCGCGGTGGAGGTCTCGAACTCGTGGAAGAAGCGCAACGACGGGCCGAACAACCGCAGCTGGTCGATCGTCTGGTTCTCCCCCACGTCACGCAACCAGGGCGGGCGGTCGGCGCTGATCACGATCAACGGGACAGCGCTCAGATCGGCCTCGACCACCGCCGGGTGCAGGTTTGCCACCGCGGTCCCGGAGGTGGTGATCACCGGCACCGGCCGCCCGCCCGAGCGGGCGAGCCCGAGCGCGAGGAAGCCCGCGGTGCGCTCGTCGATGCGCACGTGCAGGCGCAGCCGACCCGCCCGGTCGGCCCGGTGCAGCGCCATCGACAACGGCGCGTTCCTGGATCCGGGGCACAACACCGCGTCGGTGACGCCGTTGGCGACCAGTTCGTCGACGACGACCTGCGCGATGGCCGTCGAGGGATTCACCCCGCCATTCTGCGGCATGGGGTGCACCCGCCCGGACCCGCCGGCGGCGGGTCCCGCGGGCGTCCCGGGACGTCCCGCGGGGCTGCTCGTGGCAGGATCGCCTGCGTGGTCCATCCAGATCCGCCCGTGTCGCCGCCGGCTCCGGCCGATGACCACCTGACGCTGGCCAGGGCTGCGGTCGACGCCGCGCCGGTCGACGACTGGGCCACCGTCTTCGCAGCCCTGGGCAATCCCAATCGGCTGCGCATCCTGCTGGCCATCCATCACGCCCCGGGGATCAACGTGTCGGCGCTGGCGATCGCGGCCGGCATGTCGGACAACGCCGCCTCGCACGCGCTCACCGCGCTGCGGGTGCGCGGACTCGTCCGATCGGTGCGTACCGGCCGGGAACGGCGGTGGGAGCTGTGCCACGACGCGGTGCACGGCCTGCTGCACCGGGTCGGAGCCACCCATTCCCCGTTGCACCCGGAGCACTGAGGCGTCGTCAGTGGACCGGGTCGACCCCGGTCAGCAAGGCAGCGACCCGCTGCAGCCGCTCCCGCCACCACCGGTCGAGCTCCCTGTCGGCCGCGACCGCACCGCGGCGGTCCGGCTCCGGAGCGCGGGTGGGCACCGGCAGCGACCCGTCCCGGACCGCGAAGCTCTCCGAGGTCACGTCGTCGGCGAGCAGGCTGCCGGTCCCGAGCCCACAGGCCAGGTCCAGCGACGGCAACGCACCGGCCAGCGCCAGACCCGCGGCCAGCCCCACTGCGGAGTCCACCGCGGACGAGACGACCACCCGGAGTCCGGCGGCGGACGCCACCTGCAGCGACCGGCGGACGCCGCCCAGCGGGGCCACCTTGATCACCGCCACGTCGGCGGCGCCGGCCAGCGCCACCCGCGCCGGATCGCCGGCCAGCCGGATGGATTCATCGGCGGCCACCGGCACGTGGGTGCGGGTTCGAACGGCGGCCAGTTCCGGCACCGTCGCGCAGGGCTGCTCGACGTACTCCAGGCCCCCGGCGGCCGCGTCCAGCACGATGACCGCCTGCAACGCCTGCGCCACCGACCAGGCGCCGTTCGCGTCCACCCGGATCCTCCCGCCGGGCCCGAGCGCCGACCGGACCGCGGCGACCCGTTCGGCGTCGGCGGCCAACACCTCGGCGAACCCGCCGCGGTCGGCCACCTTGATCTTGGCGGTCCGGCACCCGGAGGCCACCACCAGCCGGTACGCCGTCTCCGGGTCGACCACCGGCACGGTGGTGTTGACCGCAACCCGGTCCCGCACCGGGGTCGGCCAGCCCGTCTCGGCGGCCTCCAGCGCCGAGATCAACCACGGCACGCACTGTCGGTCGGTGTAGTTGTCGAACGGCGCGAACTCACCCCAGCCGGCCGGGCCGGACAGCAGCACGCCGGACCTGGTGGTGATGCTGCGGAACCGCAGCCGCATCGGCAGGGTGAAAACGTGGGCGGCACCGAGGATGTCGGCGCGGGTGCTGTCCATGGACGCCATCCTGCCGTGCCGGGTACCGACCGTCGGCGGGCCGGCCCGCACCCCGCCGGTGGGGCGCTCGGTCCTGCGGCGCTGCGTAGGCTGCCCGTCATGCTTCCCCCGGACCCGGCTCCCGGAACGTCAGCGAGATCTTCGACCCTTCGGTCTGGCGTGAGGTCGGTGGTTTCGACGTTCACCGACATCACCTATCACCGCCAGATCGGCCCCGGCCCGGCCGGTGGCACCGTCGACCTCCCCACCGTGCGGATCGCGTTCGACCGGCCCCTGGTGCGCAATGCCTTCCGCCCGCACACCGTGGACGAGCTGTACCGGGCACTGGACCACGCCCGGATGACCGGGGACGTGGGCGTGGTGCTGCTCACCGGAAACGGGCCGTCGGACAAGGACGGCGGCTGGGCCTTCTGCTCCGGCGGTGACCAGCGGATCCGCGGTCGAGGCGGTTATCAGTACGCGGCGGGCGAGGGGGCCGAGACGGTGGACCCGGGCCGGGCCGGGCGGCTGCACATCCTGGAGGTCCAACGGCTGATCCGGTTCATGCCCAAGGTGGTGATCGCGGTGGTGCCCGGCTGGGCAGCTGGCGGCGGACATTCGCTGCACGTCGTCGCCGACCTGACGCTGGCCTCGGCCGAGCACGCCCGGTTCAAACAGACCGACGCCGATGTCGGGTCCTTCGACGGCGGCTACGGCTCCGCGTACCTCGCCAAGATGGTCGGTCAGAAGTTCGCCCGGGAGATCTTCTTCCTGGGGCGCGACCTATACGGCCGCGCAGATGCAGGCAATGGGAGCGGTCAACGAGGTGGTGCCGCACGCCGAACTGGAGGCGACCGCGTTGCAGTGGGCGGCCGAGATCAACGGGAAGTCCCCCACCGCGCAGCGAATGTTGAAGTACGCGTTCAACCTCACCGACGACGGGATGGTCGGCCAGCAGTTGTTCGCCGGTGAAGCCACCCGACTGGCGTACGGCACCGATGAGGCCGTCGAGGGCCGCGACGCCTTCCTGGAGAAGCGGCCGCCGGACTTCACCGACTACCCGTGGGCCTACTGAGGCACGGTCAGTGATGACCCGACCCGCCGCCCGGCCTCCCCTCGAGACGGTGATCGCCCCGACCGGCCAGGCGGTCCTGGACCTGCTTCCCCGGCTCGCCGCGGCACTGGACGGTACCGGCCCCGCGCTGCGGCCGGTCGCGCCCGGCGCCGACCGGTACCTTCCCGATCGATCCGCCGTTCCGGCGACCATTCCCGACCTCGCCCTGGTGGTGCCGACTTCAGGTTCCACCGGGGCGCCCAAACAGGTGCTGCTGACGCGCCCGGCGTTCAACCATTCCGTGACCGCCGCCCAGACGCGGCTGCACCCGGGCGACGCCGGGCACTGGCTGCTGACGCTGCCGGTGCACCACATCGCGGGCCTCAATGTGCTGTTGCGTGCGGTGGTCGCAGGGCGCGAGCCGGTGGTGCTGGACACCGCCGCGCCGTTCACGGCGACCGCCTTCGCCGCGGCCACTGCCCGGTTGCCCAGCGGGCCGGCCTTCGTCTCGCTGGTGCCCACCCAACTGCACCGGCTGCTCGCCGACCCGGCCGGCACCGACGCGCTCCGACGGTTCACCGCGGTGCTGGTCGGCGGGGCGGCCACTGCCGCCCCGCTGCTGGCGGCCGCCCGATCCGCCGGCGTGGCCCTGGTGACCAGCTACGGGATGACCGAGACCTGCGGCGGCTGCGTGTACGACGGTCTCCCGCTGGACGGGGTGGACGTCACGCTCGACCCGGCCGGCCGGATCGTGCTGACCGGACCGGTGGTGGCCGCCGGGTATGCCGGCCGGCCGCCGTTCCCCACGCACCCGTCCGGCCGCCGGTTCACCACCAGCGACACCGGCAGCTGGACCGACGGCCGACTGCGGGTGCTCGGGCGCGCCGACGACGTCCTGATCACCGGCGGCGTCAACGTGGCTCCGCAGCCGGTGGAGGACGCCCTGATGAGCGCGGCCGGCGTGGCGCAGGTCGTGCTGACCGGGGTTCCCGATCCGGAATGGGGTCTGCGACTGGTCGCCGTGGTGGTGGCCGGCGACGGTGCACCGCCGCTGCTGGCCGACCTGCGGGACCGGGCCGCCGCCGCGGCCGGGCCGGCTGCGGCACCCAGGGAACTGCTGCTGGTCGGGGAGCTGCCGCATGCTGCCGACCGGCAAGGTCGACCGGGCGGCGGTGGCCGCCCTGGCCGGCCGGGGGCGCCGCTGATCCGGCCGCCCCTCATTCGGCCGCCGCTCATTCGGCCGCCGCTCATTCGGACGCCGTGATCGGGTCCACGCGGGGTGGGGCCCACGCGGGGTGGGGACCGGGCGGGGTCTGGACCGGGCGGCCGGCCGCAGCGCCGCACGTAGGGTTTCAGGGTGGTCACACTGAAGGATTGGATCTCCGCGGCGCGACCGCGCACCCTGCCGGCGGCATTGGCACCGGTGCTGGTGGGCAGCGGCGCGGCCGAGGATCTGGGGTCGTTCCGGCCCGGGTATGCGCTGCTGTGCCTGCTGGTGTCACTCGCGCTGCAGGTGGGTGTCAACTTCGCCAACGACTACTCCGACGGCATCCGTGGGACCGACGCGGTCCGGGTCGGCCCGACCCGCCTCACCGCCGCCGGGGTGGTGAGCCCGCGTCAGGTCAAGTTGGCCGCGTTCGGCGCGTTCGGGGTGGCCGGCGTCGCCGGGGTGGTGCTGGCCGCGCTGGTCGGCTGGTGGCTGTTACCGGTGGGCGCCCTGTGCATCCTGGCCGCCTGGTTCTACACCGGGGGCCCCCGCCCGTACGGCTACGCGGGCTACGGCGAGGTGTTCGTCTTCGTCTTCTTCGGTCTGGTGGCGGTACTGGGCACGACGTACGTCCAGGCCCGGGAGATCTCCGTGGTCGCGATCGCCGGTGCCATCGGCATCGGGCTGCTGGCCTGTGCGCTGCTGGTCGCCAACAATCTGCGGGATGTGCACACCGATGCACTGGTCGGCAAGCGGACCATGGCGGTGATTCTCGGCGAGCCGATGACGCGCAAGCTGTTCGCCCTGATCATCGCAGTGGCCTTCCTGGCAATCGTGGTGGTGGGCCTGACCCACCCGTGGTGCCTGCTGGCGCTGCTCGCCGCCCCGCTGGCCGTGGGTCCGATCCGTCAGGTCGCCCGGGGCGCGGCCGGCCGCGACCTGATCGCGGTCCTGGGAGCGACCGGGCGCCTGGAGCTGGCCTACGCGGTGGCGCTCACGGTGGGCCTGTTGCTGGACTGACGTTCGCTCAGGCCCCGTCGCCGCGCAGTTCCGCGCGCAGCCGGCCGCGTTCCGCCCGGCGGTCGGCGTTACGGATCGCCAATGCGGCGTTGAGCCGGTCCCGCTGCGGGCCGAAGAGCAGCATCGACAGCGGCAGTTGCAGGACGATGGCGATGGTCAACGCGATGATCAGCGGAACCTGCGCGATCAGCATCAGCGCCGCGGTGAGCACCGCGGTCAGGCCGATCCGCAGCAGGGTGAAGGTGATCAACGCCGGCGCGACGGCAGGTACCGGCTGCAGGCCCGCCGAGGCGGGATCCGGATCGCCGGTCGGCGGAATGGATGTGCTGCTCATCGCGTCCAGGGTAGTCAACGGCGGCCTACCCGGTTGCCGGTCGCCCGAGGCCCGGCGGGACGCCGACCCCGCCCGCGGACTCACAGGTCAGGCGCGGGCGGCACATCGACGGGGTGCGGGCGGCCCTCGAACCAGGTGGAGAGCACCACAGTGGTACGGGTACGCGCGACGCCGCTGATCCCGCGCAGGCGACCGAGCAGCAGGTGCAGATCGTCCACTGTGGGCACCCGCACCGTGACCACGTAGGCCTCGTCGCCGGCGACACCGTAGCAACTCTCGACCTCGGGCATCGAGCGCAGCGCGGCGACCACCTCGGCGTCGGTCGAGGTCTCCCCCGGTTCGATCGCCACCAGTGCGGTCACCCCCAGGCCGATGGCCGACGGGGTCACCACCGCCCGGTAGCCGGTGATCACTCCGGAGGACTCCAGTTTGGCGACCCGTTCGTGCACGGCGGACGACGACAGCCCCACCGTTCGTGCCAACTCGGCGTAGCTGGCCCGGCCGTCCACGCGCAGGGCATCGACCAGCCGTCGATCCAGGGCATCCATGGTCACACCCGCCTCCCGATGAGCTCACCGCCGCCGGGTGGCGGATCGGAGCGCCCGACCGGTGCGGGCGGGCGCGTGGGGAGAAGGCTAACGCCGACCGGGGACACGCCGGACGAAGCCCGCGGAGCTGATGTTTACCGATCGGGACATTCGGCTATCAGAGTCAGGTCGAGGGCATTTTCCGCCCCTGATTCCTGTCCCGGATTCCGCCCCCGATTTTCAGCCTGACTCAACCCTGCTGTGTGCACCTGACGTGCCAGTGGCATCCCTGCCACACATTCGCAGGGCGACACAGGATCGAACAAGCTCACACGCAGGATGGTGCGCCTGCCGGCCTCCCCCCACATCGCTGTGATGTGCTCTTTACTTTCGGCCCCGGGGACGGCGATCGGTGGCGCAACCCCCGAGATGCGCGCCAGTATGCGCGGCGATGGGGACCCTGGTCCCCACCCCATCGTGTGCCCCACGTGTGCCAACGAGGATCGTTGAGGGGGTGAGCGAGCACGATCCACCGCTTGTCACCCGAGAGGGTGTGCCGCAAACCCGGCGAATCCGGCTAATCCGGCGAAATTCTACGTTTGATATTGGTTGGATATTGAGCATTTGGTCCGTCGTGTCGCATACTGAGGTCAGCTGCCTCCGGCAGCTCGGCCGTCGGGGCCTGATCAAGGAGGTCAAAGTGTCGCCAGAAAGCAGCGAACGTCTACTCACGCCAGGTGAGGTCGCACTCATGTTCCGCGTCGATCCCAAAACGGTGACGCGATGGGCATCAGCGGGTCGCATCGGTTCCATCCGCACCCCGGGTGGGCACCGTCGTTTCCGCGAGGCCGAGGTGCGGTCTCTGCTGACCGACCTCACCGTGGACGCCACCCGGTCCGCCTGACCCGGAACCCATTGACGGGTTCAGCCCGCCTCCACGAAGCCCCCGGGCGCCATCGGCGCCCGGGGGCTTCGTGCGTCCCGCCGCACTGTCGTGGTTCGCGGTAGGTGTCTGCCGGCCCGATACCGACGCCCGGCGGGCTCCGGCGCGCGGTGCGTACTCTGGGACGAAAGGAGGAGCAATGCCGTATCTGTTGGTCGTTCTGGTGGTCACGGCCATCGTCGTGCTGCTCGCCTGGCGAGGTCTGGGCAACGGCGATGACGCCGGTACCGCGAAACCTCATCTGCTGCCCCGTCCCCGAAGTCGAGCGCCCAGGATGGTCGCCCCGGACGATGATCCGGATTTCCTGGGAGAGATCGACCGCAAGCTTCGCGGCGAGGACAAGAGCACCTGACACACATTTCAGCCGCTGCGCCCACGGGCCCAGCGGCTGAAATGTGTCGTGGTCGCCGCGAACCGGATCAGTTCAGCCCGGCGTAGGAGTGCAGGCCGGCGATCACCATGTTGATGAAGAACAGGTTGAACACGATCGAGACCAGGCCTGCCACGGAAATCCAGGCGGCCTTGGTGCCGCGCCACCCCGCGGTCGCCCGTGCATGCAGGTACCCGGCGTAGATCACCCAGGTGATGAAGGCGCAGGTCTCCTTGGGATCCCAGTTCCAGTACCGGCCCCAGGCCACCTCGGCCCACAGGGCGCCGGTGATCACCGCGAAGGTGTAGACCGGGAACGCCAGAATCGCGGTGCGGTAAGCGATCCGGTCGATCCGCGCCAGCGACGGCAGCTTCGCCCACACCGACGTCGCGTCGGCACCGCGGGCCTCGAAGCGGTGCCGTAGAACGTAGAGCAGCGAGGCGATCCCGGAGAACATCAGCACCCCGCTGGACAGCGACACCGTCGTGACGTGGATCCACTTCCAGTACGAGTTCAACGCCGGCTGCAGCTCGGCGACCGCCACGTGCAGGACGGTGCCGTTGATGTACATCAACAGGGTGACCGGCGTGAGCACGAACACCCCGATGGGCAGGTCGGGGTTGCGCAGTCTGACCACCAGGAAGGTGGCGATCACCGCGGCCGAGATGGCCGAGGTGAACTCGTACATGTTGCCCAGCGGCAGCCGGCCCGCGGCGACCCCGCGGGTGACGATGGACGCGAGTTGGGCGGCGAATCCGAGGATCGCCACCAGCAGGCCGGCCCGACCGAACCGCTCACCCCACGGGATCGCGCTCGCGGGCTCGGACCGGACGTGTCCGAACTGACTCGGCAGACCCCCGGCGGTGGGCACGATCGGGATCCCGTCGGCTCGGCCGTCACGGGTCAGTGTGCCGGCGGTGACCAGCGCGGACCGGTCGGCGCGGACCGCCGTCCGGCGGGAGGAGAATTCGACGGCGGCGCAGATCAACGCGACGGTGTAGGCCGCGGTGGCGGCACCGAACGCCTGGTCGGAGAACGCGCCGAGCGAACTGCTGACGGCCATCGATGGAGCCTTTCAGGACGAGAGGTGACGACTGCGATACGCCGGGAGGTACCGGGTCAGGACGGGGCAGTAGGCCGGGCGAGTGCGGAGAGAGCGGTGAACTCCTCGCCGTACCCGGCCTGGTCGGTGCGGGCCAGACCGCCGACCTCGACGGTACTGCCACCGGAGTCGGTGGCGACGATGCGGTACCAGACGCGGCGCCGCTTGATCGTCAACGACACCATCAGGCCGAACAGCAGGGTGATCGCGAACACGAGCGCGAATCCCTGGGCCGGATCGTAGGACGTCTGGAGCTGCACCCACTGGCGGTATCCGGTGAAGGTGATGGTGGTGCCGTCGTCGATCGTCATCGACTCGCCGATGCGGAGATTGGCCCTGGTCAGCTTCTGCAGGGCACCGTTGTCGACCTGACGTTGGTCGATGCCGAAGATGGACTGGCTGGCGCCGTCCTCCATGCCGAGATCGCCGCGGTAGACCTGGATCGCCACCGCCGGATCGTCGGGGGCGGCCCCGATGGAGGTCAGGATCGCCGCGTTGCCGTGCGCGCTGCCGGCGGTGGGTGCGAAAAGGCCCTGCAGGGCGAGCTGGTGCTGCCGGACCTCGGCACCGGAGTACCCGGGCGGGTCGAGGAACTTGACCACGCCCTCCGACAGCAGCGAGGTGTCCGTCGGCTGGAAGGTCTGCGAACCGGTCCGCGTCCGGCCGTCGGGGAAGGTCACGGTGAAGATCGGGCTGAACCCGTGACCGAGCAGGTAGAGCCGCTCGCCGCTGAGGCGCAGCGGGTCGTTGACCTTGAGGTGGGTGGGCGTCCAGGTGGTGGAACCGGCGGCCACCTCGGCCCCGGTCTGGTACTCGATGGTGGCGTCGAAGTCGGTGGCGAGTCCGGCGTCGGTGTACTGCGCATCGAAGCGGTCCAGGTTGACGCAGAACGGCGCTATCCGGGTGCCGTCGATCAGCAGGCCGGGCCGGAACGCGTCGTACACCCCGGGTGAGCTGGAGCAGAAGCCGCCGCCCTCGGTGACGATGACCGTGCCCTCGAACCCGAACATCTTGCCGACCGCGATCGCGCCGAGCAGCCCGAGCAGCGAGAAGTGGAAGACCAGATTGCCCACCTCTCGCAGGAAGCCCTTCTCGGCGGAGACGGTGATCGCGCCGCCCGGCTCGTCACGGCGGGTCGACCGCCAGCGGCGCAGTCCCGCCGCGATCCGCGCGGCGGCCGCCTCCGGAGCTTCGGTGCCGGCCACCGGCTCCGCGTGGTGTGGCAACCGCCGCAGGTTGCGCGGGGTCGGCACCGGTGGCCGACGCAGCGCCCGGACGAATTCCCAGGTCCGCGGGACCAGGCAACCGATGAGCGAGGTGAACAGGGCCAGGTAGATGGCGGCGTACCAGGGCGACCCGAACACTCCGAAGAAGCCGAGGCGGTCCAGCACCGGCCCGACCGTCGGGTGGTCGAGGATGTACTGCGACGTACGGCCCTGGTCAAGGCTCCACTGCGGCAGCAGAGCACCCGGCAAGGAGGCCAGCGCCAGCAGGAACAGCAGGATCAGCGCGATCCGCATGCTGGTCAGCTGCCGCCACAGCACTCGGGCGAGGCCGGTCGCGGCCTGTTTCCCGGGCGGGCGTGCCGATCCGGGAGCCTGGGCGTCCGGTGCGGCCGGGGGCAGCTCGACCTCGTCGTCCGTACGGAGGTGGGTGGAGTCGCGGGTAGTCACAGCAGCACTCCCCCGTCGCCGCTCCCGATGGCCACCCGCAGCGAGGTGATGAACTCACTCCACAGCCCGGTCAGCATCAACACCCCCAGTGCGATGAGCAGCGCACCGCCGAGGATCTGGATCTGCCGGGCATGTCGGCGCAGGAATCCCAGCGCGGTGCCGGCCCAGCCGAAGCCCAGCGCCAGCAGCAGGAACGGCACACCCAGACCGAGGCAGTAGAACACCACCAACGACAAGCCGCGCCAGGCGTTGCCGTTCCACTCGGTGCTGAACGCCAGGGACAGCACGGCGGCCAGCGTCGGTCCGAGGCAGGTCACCCAGCCGAGACCGAAGACCACACCCAGCAGCGGCGGGCCCAGGTAGCGGCCGGTGGGACGGCGGCTCAGCCGGTACTCACGCTGCAGCGGCCGGAAGAAGCCCAGCATGACCAGACCCATCACAATCGTGATGCCGCCGCCGACCCTGGTCAGCAGATCCAGGTTGCCGGTCAGGGTGGTGGCGACGCCGAGTACGACCGCGCTCTGCGCGAGGAAGACGGCGGTGAAGCCCAGCACGAACAGCAACGTCGACCCGACCAGCCGGCGGCGCACCCGGGTGCGGGTCACCCCGCCGAGCTCGACGTCCTCGGCCTCCGCGCCGACCAGACCGGTCAGGTACGACAGGTATCCCGGGACCAGCGGCACCACGCAGGGGGATGCGAACGACACCGCGCCCGCAGCGACGGACAGGCCCGCCGCCAGCAGGAACGGACCGGAGACGATGGTGTCGGCGATGCCGGCCATCAGCGCCGCCGGCTCATGACGTGGCCGCCGCTGTCGGCGCGGTCGGTGCGGTCGGTGCTGTCGCCGCTGTCGGTGCTGACGGTGCGGTCGGTGCGGTGTCCGCGGCGGTGCCGGCCTCGGCCAGCAGCGCGGTCACCGCGCGGTCCAGCTCCTCGGCGCCGACCACCCGCAGAAAGATCCGGGCGACCCGGTGACCGCGGTCCAGGATGATCGTGGTCGGGATCGCCGAGGTCGGGAAGCCCTGCATCGACAGCAGAGTGCGGGTCGTCGGGTCGAAGATCGACGGGTAGCGGGTTCCGGAACCGGTGATGAAGTCAGCAGCCGCCTGCCGCGAATCCCGGATGTTGATCCCGAGGAACTGCACGGGCCGGTCGGCGGACAGCTGCTGCGCGACGTTGAGGTCGGCGGCCTCGCCGCGGCAGGGTCCGCACCAGGAACCCCAGACGTTGAGCACCATGACGCGGCCCGGGAAATCCGACAGCTTGAGCGTCTGTTGGGCGTCGGTCACGCTGGTGCCGGTGAAGTCGCCGACGGAGCCCCGCTCGCCCGCCGGGTAGCTGAACTCAGATTCACCTCCCGGGGAGACGAACACGAACGACCCCTGGCCGGGGATCGCCGTGGCGTTGGACGTGCAGCCGCCGGCCAGCAGGGCCACCGCGACCAGCATCGAGGTAAGGGCGCGCCTCATCCGCCGGCCGCCGGGCGGGCCTGGTCGGGCCCGGGGGCGCCGACGGGATCGTTCGTCGCCGGGATGTGCGCGGCGGGCTCCCGGTACTCCATCCGCTGGAACACCCCGTCGGCGAAGCTGAGCGAGGTGAGCGACGCGACGGCGCACTGCCGGACGGCCGGGTTGTGCCAGAGCCGGTGTCCGGTCAGGTAGCGCCGGATCGTCCAGATCGGCAGCTGATGCGACACGAGCACCGCCTCGTGGCCCGCTGCGGCGTGCGCGGCGGCGTACACCGCCGCCAGCATCCGATGGGCGATCTCCAGGTAGGGCTCGCCCCAGGACGGGGTGAACGGGTCGCGCATCCGGACCCAGTTCGCGGGTTTGCGCAGCGATCCGTCCGGTCCGGTGGTCGGGGCGCCGGCGAACACGTTGTCGGCCTCGATGACCCGGTCGTCGGTGACGATCGGCAGGCCGTGACCGGCGGCGATCGGTTGCGCGGTCTGTTGGGCCCGCAGCAGGGACGACGCCACGACGTGGGTGATGTCGTTGCCGGCCAGGGTCGTGGCCACTTCGTCGGCCATCGCCAGCCCGGAGCCGGCCAGCCGGTAGCCGGGCAACCGGCCGTAGAGGATGCCGTCCGGGTTGTGCACCTTGCCGTGCCGGAGCAGGTGCACGGTCGTGCGGACCGGGTCAGTACTCACGGGCGGCCTCGGTCGTACGAGGACTCGCACCGGTGCGCTCGTCCGGGTCGGCGGTCCGACCGACCGGCGCCACGACCGCGACGGCGGGCCGTCGGAACGCGAGGAGCCGCCCGACCGCCACCCACCAGCAGATCAGGCCGGCACCTCCGAGGGCGAGCGACCCGGCGATCCACGGAGCCGAGAAGCGCTGGACCAGGTAGTCGGGATCGTCGCGAACGTAGGACGGGAACAGATGGGTCGCCACCCCGTGCCGGTAGGTCGGCACGACCGCGATCAGACACGCCGTGCCGAGCAGGACCAGCAGGACCACCGACCACCCGGTCGGAGCGGCGGCGGGCTGTCGGCCCGAGGCCGGCGGGCTGGTCGTCTGGGGCGCGGACGACGCACCGGCGACTGCCGGAACGTCCGGGGCGTGCACGTTATTTGAGGCCTTGCGCTTTGGCCCGGATGAAGTAGGTGGCGCCCTTGCCGACCCAGACCATCGCCAGACCGACCAGCATCAACATCGCGCTCAGCAGCAGCAGGGCGTTGCCGAAGATGCCGAGCATGGTCCCGACCAGCAGCAGGGCACCGACCGTGGTGACCACCCGGCGGGCCCAGCGGAAACCCTTCAGCAGCCCGAAACCGCCGACCAGCAGACCGACCCCGATGAGGGTGACCACCAGTCCGATCATCAGCAGCTGCGACTTGGCGCCGCTGACCTGGTCGGCGCTCGGGTTGTTGGCGATCGAGCGGCAGAAAGTGATCAGGTCACTGGTCTCGGTGGTGGTGACCGCGGGCCCCAGGCCGATGCCCCGATCGGTGCACGACCGGATGTCGGCGAGCAGCCCGGCGATCACCGAGTTCCGGGTCAGTACGGCGTTCAACCCGACGAACAGTGACACCAGGCCGCCGAACATGGCCAGCCCGCCGGCGATCTTCACCGTGCTCGGGATCGGGTTCGGCGTGCCCGGTTCGATGTTCACCGGACCCCGGGGTGCCAGGGCAGCTTTGAAGCTGTCCATGAAACGCGGACGGCCCGATCCGTCATTCATGCTCATACCCGTCAACTTACCTGGTGGTGCATGGCGGACCCGCCAGTGAACCGGCCGCCGGCACGACCCGGCTAGCGTGGGATGGGACATGAACGACCAACGGAATCCACTGTTCGCCCCGCCCGGGCAGAGCTGGCGGCGGGTGTCGCCGCGCTATCGCACGATGCGCCTGATGACGTCGGCGATCGCGCTGTTCGGGGTCACGGCGGCCGGCGCTTCGGCGGTCCGGGCGGCGACCGGTCAGTGGTGGCCGGCGGGCGTCGTCGCCGCGGTCGGGGCGGTGGTGCTCGCCCTTCGCCTCGTCGCGGTGCAGCGCACCGCCCGGTCCTGGGGGTACGTCGAGCGACCGACCGACCTCTGGATCACCCACGGCGTGCTGTACCGGCGGCTGGTCGCGGTGCCCTACGGACGGATGCAACTGGTCGAGGTGACGTCGGGCCCGCTGCAGCGGGCCTTCGGCCTGGCCACCGTCCAACTGCGGACCGCACATCCGGCCACCGGCGCCCGGATCCCCGGGGTGGCTCCGACGGAGGCGGCCCGGCTGCGCGACCGGTTGACCGAACGGGGCCGGGAGCAGGCGGTGGCGCTGTGACCGATCGCCGATGACGCCGTATCCCACCGACGGCGAGGTCGCCGTCGGTGCTGCGACACCGCCGAGCTCCGACGACATGAGCCGATCGCAACGACCGCACCCGCTCACACCGCTGATCCGCGGCTGGCTGTTGCTCGTTGCCGCCGTGCTCGGCGTCGGACGCGAATTCCTGCCGGACGGCCGCGGCGGGGGTCCCTCGATGGCGGACCTGCGCTGGTTGCCCGCGGTCCTGGGTGGTGCCGTGCTGCTGGCCGCAGCCGCCGGTTTCGTCAGCTGGTGGTTCACCCGGTTCGTGATCGACGACGACGAGATCCGGTTGGACACCGGCGCGGTGTGGCGACGATCCACCCGGGTCGCCTTCCAGCGTCTCCAGTCGGTGGACGTGGTGCAGCCGTTCGCGGCGCGCCCGTTCGGCCTGGTCGAGCTGCGACTGGACGCCGGTGGTGGCGAGCGTGCCCTGAGCCTGCGCTATCTCCACCGCGCACACGCGGACCGGCTGCGGGCACTCCTGCTCGCCCGCGTGCACGGCGGGAACGGGCCCACGGGCGAACCCCCGGAGCCGCAGCCGGGTACGGGCGTCGGCCCCGTTCACCATGACACCCGGCTGGTGACCGTCCGGTCCGGGCGGCTCGTCGGCGCCTTCCTGCTGTCCACGGAATGGCTGGTCAGCGCTGGTGTGATCGGGACGCTGTTGTTCGTCGGTCGGCGGTGGGAGGGGTGGTCGTTCCTGATCCCGGCGGTGATCCCGGTCGGGCTCGGCGCGGCCACGCTGATCGCGCAGCGGGTGGTGGCGATGTTCCACTTCACGGTGGCCGCGTCGCCGCACGGACTGCGGGTGACCCGTGGACTGACCGACCTGTCCGGACAGTGGGTGCCGCTGGACCGCGTACAGGGCCTGCGGATCAGCCAATCGCTGCTCTGGCGACCCCTCGGGTGGTTCCGGATCGACGTGGATGTCCTCGGCAACCGGTCCGGTTCGACGGGCGGCGGCGAAGCGGAGGCGGCCACCGTGCTGCTGCCGGTGGCCGACCGGGCACAGGTGGCCGTCGTGCTGGCGCGGGTGCTGCCCGGCGTGGACCTCGACCGGGTGGCCACCCATCGACCACCCCGGCGGGCCCGGCTGGTCCGGTGGTTCGACGCCGGCACGCTGCGGTACGGCTTCGATGCGACGGTCCTGGTCACCGAGCACGGTCGGTTCGTCTGGCACCGCGACGTCGTCGCGCATGCGAAGAACCAGTCGGTGCGGATCTCCCAGGGGCCGGTGCAGCGGGTGCTCGGGCTGGCCGACGTGCACGTGGACACGATCCCGGGGCCGGTCGACGCGGTCGCCCGGCAGCTCGACGCGGCCGCCGCCCGGGCGCTGGCCGATGCGCAGGTGCGGCGGGCGCGGGCGGCAGTCGGACCGTGACCCGGGTGCCGCCGATCAGCGGCGCTTGGGCGAGCGCCGCGGCGGCGGCAGCGCACCCGCGGCACGCAACTGGTTGGCGTGCTGGGCCAGTGCGTCCACCAGTTGCGACAGGTCCGGGGACTCCGGCTGGACGTCGACCCGCAGCCCGAACTCCCGCGCGGTCTCGGCGGTCTTCGGGCCCAGGACGCCGACCAGCGAGCGGGTGTGCGGCTTCCCGGCGATTCCCACCAGATTGCGCACCGTGGAGGACGACGTGAACAACACGGCGTCGAAACCACCGGCCTTGATCGCCTCCCGGATCGGGGCGGGCGGGGGCGCCGCCCGAACGGTGCGGTAGGCGGTGACGTCGTCGATCTCCCAACCCATGTCGCGCAGGCCGTCGGCCAGCGTCTCGGTGGCGATGTCGGCCCGCGGCAACAGGATCCGGTCGACCGGATCCAGGATCTCGTCGTACTCCGGGAAGTCGTCCAGCAACCCGGCGGTCGAGGCGGTGTTCTCGGCGACCAGATCGGGACGGATGCCCAGGGCCCGGACGGCATCCCGGCTCGCCTCGTCGGCGCAGGCGATGCTGACGCCGGAGAACGCGCGGGCGTCCAGCCCGAACTCCTGGAACTTCTCCCAGATGGCGCGGACGGCGTTCACCGACGTGAACACCACCCACTGGTACCGGCCGTCGACGAGCCCCTTGATCGCGCGCTCCATCGGCGCCGGCGTCCGCGGCGCTTCGACCGCGATCGTCGCGACCCGCTCCGGGCTGGCGCCGTGTCGCCGCAGCAACTCGAAAACCTCGTCATCGGTGTCCCTGGTACGGGGTACCAGCACCCGCCATCCGTAGAGCGCCCGGGACTCCCACCAGGACAACGCCGGGCGTGCCGCGACCCCGGCGCCGATCGTCACCACCAGCGGTCCGGCCAGGTCGCGGCCCAGCGCCGACAGCGTCGCCAAGGTGGCGTCGACGGTGCGTTGACTGGGCAGGCTGGCACCGGCCGTGATGGTCGCCGGGGTCTCGGGCGCGAGGCCGTGCTCGACGAGGCGGGCGGCGGTGTCGGCGAGGTGGCCGGCCGCGGCCTGCAACAACAGGGTGCCCGGTGCGGTGGCCAGGCTGGACCACTCCGCGCCGGAGTTGGCGCGGACGTCGGCGCTGGTGTGCGAGGAGCCCAGGGCGACGCCGGAGTACGACGCCGCAGCAGCGCCGACCGAGATCCCGGGGACGAGGTCGAAGACGGCACCGGATCCGGCCACCGCCTGGATCTCGTCGACCACCGGATCGGCGGTGAGCACGTCACCGGCGACGAGCCGAACCACGATCTGGCCGTCCCGGGCAGCGCTGACCAGGGCAGCGGCCACCGCTGCGGGGTCGCCGACGGCAGGCCGGACGTCGGCCGACGGTGCCAGCGCGGTGATCGCCGCCGGTACATCGGGGTCGTTGATGACCAGTGTCGCGCCCGCCAGCACCTCGGTGGCGCGGACGGTCAGCAGGCCGGGATCGCCCGGGCCGGCACCGACGAAGGCGATACGGCCGGCGACCGTGGATGGCGTCATCGAGTGCTCCTTGAGCTGTGGGCCGGCGCAGCTGCGGCAGTGGGCGGGGCGGAGCCGGTGGCGGCCGGTGGTACCGGTGGTACCGGTGGAGCCACCGATGCCACCCGAACGGGCGGAACGGTGCGGTTGATCGACGCAGCCAAGGGCGCTGCGTCGATGCCCCAGACTGGCACGGTTGCGACCGTGGATCCACCCTCCACGAATGAACGTATCGGGGCCACGATCGATGGTGTCACCTCTGGATCATGCGATCCAACGATGACGGGATTGTTAACCGGGGAGTTCGGCGGCTGTTCATCGGGCTGACGCCGGGCGGCGTGGGCGGCCAGGATCTGCAGTTCCACCGCCAGGTCGACGCTGCGCAGGTCGACGTCGGCCGGCACCTGGATGACGCCCGGCGCGAACGCCAGGATGGCCCGCACACCGGCGCCGACCAGGGCGTCCGCCGCGGTCTGCGCGGCCGGTTCCGGGGTGGCGATGACGCCGATGGTGATGTCCTCGCGGCGGCAGATCTCGTCGATGTCGGCGATGTCGCTGATCACGATGCCGCCGGCGATCTGGCCGATGCGGAGTGGGTCGACATCGAACAGGGCGCCGATCGTCAGGCCGCGGGACACGAACCCGGGGTATCCGGCCAGCGCCGCGCCCAGGTTGCCCACTCCGACCAGGGCCACCCGGTAGCGATGGTGCGCCCCCAGCGCCCGGCCGATCTCGGCGACCAGCAGGGAGATGCCGTACCCGACTCCGCGCACCCCGTAGGACCCGAGGTAGGACAGATCCTTGCGCAGCGTCGCCGAGTTGACCCCGGCGGCGGCCGCCAGCTCTTCGGACGACGTGGCGTCCTTGGTCTCCGACATCGTCGTCAGGGCCCGGAGGTAGCCGGCGAGCCGGGCGATCGTGGCCTCCGGGATGATCCGTTGCCGACCGGCGGCAGGCCCGTCCAGCTGGTGGCTCACGTGCCCTACCTCCTGGATGGATCGGGTCCCGTGGCCGGGTGGGAGAGGCGCCGCAGCCCCGGGGCCGATGGCGCCCTCACCCTAGCCACCGGCGCACTCCCGGACAAAGTCACGCAAATGTCAGCCGCCGCCCGGGCACGACGACCGGCACATCCGGTGGCCCACGGAGTCCAGGAATATCTCACCGACGTCGCGCGGGTCGTGGGAGACGTACGACGGCCCGCCGGTCGCCGCGCTGATCTCCGCCAGCGCGGCGACGTCGCTGTCCGGCCCGAACGCGATGGAGATGACGGTGACCGGCCGGGCGGGATCGGACTCGGCGGTCAGCGTGGCGAGCAGGTCGGTCAGCGTGATGCTGTCCGCGTCGTCGTTCTTCCCGTCGGACAGGATGAGCACCGAGTTGATCCGGTCCGGGTCCCACTGGGCCCGCATCTGGCGCACCGCCGCCAGCGTCGTGTCGTAGAGGCCGGTGCCACCGTCGGGGGTGGCCCGGATCCCGCCCAGGGCGGCGGTCAACCGCTGCCGGCCGGTGATTCCGTCCACGCTGTCCCCCAGCGGCGCCACCGGCACCACCTCCCGGTAGTCCGTCGATGCGGTGAGGGTGCGGGCGAACACCCACAGGCCCAGTTCGCTGTCCATCGGATAGAGCCCCACGCCGCGGGCCGCGGCCTGGGTGGCCAGCGAGATCCTGGTGGCACCGGCCGCCTCGGGGACCACGGCGTTCATCGACCCGGACACGTCGAGCAGCCCCAGCAGCCGGGACGGCCGGTTACTCAGATCGACGCTGTCCAGCAACGCCGACACCACCGGCCCGGCGGGCAGCGGGGGGTATCCGGTCGCGGGGTCGGCCGGCAGTGCACCGTCATTCGAAGGAGCAGATGAACCGACCGGACCGCGAAAACCGTTGGCCGCCAGCAGGTCGACAGCGGCCGGTTCGCTCAGCACCCGTCGCAGCCCGGTCGCGAGCGCGGCCGCCGCCGGGTCGAGTACGGCGAGCGGGTAGTCGAGCATGCTGCCGCCGACGGTCGGGTAGATCGGGGTGGCGGCGTCGACCCCGGCGTCCCGGTTGTGGACGAGTACCGCCTGTTCGCTGACCGGTACGGCGGTGTCCGGATGCTGGGTCAGTCCGGTGAGCAGCTGCTCGGCCGCCGCGGCGAGTCCCGGCGGCGAGGACCGGAGCCCCCAGGTCGACGCGGCCGCGGCGTCCGGTCGACCGGCGGTTTCCGCGTCCAGCGCCACCAGCAGCCCGATCGACACGGCAGACCGGTGCGGATCGGGCAGGCCCACCCGCACCGGGGAGGCGGCACCTCGGCTGCGCAGCACCGAGGTGAGCGTGACGGGCGTGGCCAATGTCCGAGCCGTCGACGGCGCCACGGCAAGCACTATCGGGCTGCCGGCGATCGACGCGCTCGACACCGGCGCCGGCAGCCCCACCTGCTGGGCGCGAGCGAGCCACCAGGACGAGTCGGGGATCCAGATGTCGACCTGCGGGTCGGCGCCGGCCGCGACCAGGTCGACGAGGTCGGCCGGGTCCCGGGCCACGACGCCCGCGGCGGCACAGGGCGACAGGTCGGTGACGGCCGCCCGCACCACGGTCGCGAGTTCCGGAGCTGTCACGATGCGCCACACCGTGCATTCCGCGGCGGCCGTGGGGACGAACGCGTCCGGGGAGCTCTGCGGCGCGCCGGGCGGGCCGGCGGTGGTATCCGCGGCGACGTCCGTGGCAGCGCCCGTCGCGCTCGGCCGGGTGGCCGGGTCGGCCGCGGCCACTCCCCGGCCCGTCGATCCGGGCCGCGCGAGGAGGACGACCGCGACGACGACGGCGGCCGTGACCAGCACGGCCAGTGGCACCCGCCCCCAGCGGATCAGCGGTGCGACGACGGTCGGCGCGGCGCGACCGGCAGGTGCGGTGACCGGGACCCGGTGGTCGGAATGTTTGCCCACGATGACATCACCTTCGGACTAGGGACGGGACTGCGGCGTCGTCGCCGCTGGCGACAACTGCTGGAACGCAACAGATGTGGCGCCGCGGACGGATGCACGAGGGCCCGGCAGCCGGTACGCCGCCACTGCCCCCAATGCCACCGCCGACGCCGCGACCACCAGGGCGACCCGCAGGCCGCCGAGATAGCCACCGGCGGTGAGCGAGCCGCCCGCGGTGGTGAACAACGCCGTCAGCACCCCGATCCCCAAGGCGCCGCCGGCCTCCCGGATCGAGTTCATCGCCGCCGAGGCCTGGGTGACAGCACCGGGCTCCACCGCGTCCAGCACGACGGCGGCCACCGGTGGGTACACCATCGCCATCCCGACCCCGCCGAGCACACAGGGCCCGACGAGGCCGAGGAAGGACATCTGCGCCGTGACCGTGCCGGCGATCCACCCGAGCGCCACCGCCTGGGCGGCCATGCCGATGCCGACCAGCGTCCGCGGCCCCCACCGGTCGGTCACCATCCCGACGAACGGCGACACCAGCAACGGCATCAGCGTCCACGGCAGGATCCGCAATCCGGCGCGGAAGGGGTCGTCACCGAGCACGATCTGCAGGAACGGCGCGAGCAGGAAGATCGCGCCGAACATCCCGAAGTACATGCCCAGGTTGACCAGGTTCACCGCGACGAACCCGCGGTCGGTGAAGAAGCGCAGCGGCAGCAGCGGATCCGACGCCCGCGCCTCCCACCGCACGAACGCCACCAGCAGGCCCATACCGCCGAGCAGCGGTACCAGTATCGCGGGCGCGGACCAGGAAGCGTGTTGAGTGCCCACCAGCGCACCGACGACCCCCAGCAGGCCCGCGGTGACCAGCACCGCGCCCAGCACGTCGATGCGCCGGGGCTCGACGCCGCGCCGGGGAACGGCCCACACCGCGGCCAGCATCAGGGCCGCGCCGATGGGCACGTTGAGCCAGAAGATCGTCTGCCAGGACCCGATGCTGACGAGCGCACCACCGACGAGCGGGCCGACCGCCACCCCGAGACCGCTGACTGCGGACCAGATCCCGAGGGCGAGGTTGCGCCCGTCGGCCGGGAACGCGGCCGCCAGCAGGGTGAGGCTCAACGGCAGGACGACGGCCGCACCCATTCCCTGGGCCGCCCGCGCCGCGATCAACAGGTCCGCGGTCGGGGCGACGGCCGCCGCACCGGAGAACCCGGTGAACACCGCCAGGCCGATCAGCCAGACCCGGCGATGACCGAACCGGCCGGCGATCCCGGCACTGAGCATCATCAGCGCGGCGAAGGTGACCGTGTAGGCGTTCACCACCCACTCCAACTGGGCCAACGATGCACCGATCCCGGCCCGGATGCCGGCCAGTGCCGTGGTGACCACGAGGTTGTCCAGTGTCACCATGAACACTGCCGTCACCACCACTGCCAGCACCCGCCACCGCGCGCCGGTCGCCGGGTCACCGGCTCGGCGATCCGATCGGTCCCGCAGGTCCCCGGTCAATGCGACACGACCCGGATACCGCCCCAGAACAGATTCCGGTCCCGGCCGGCGCACTCGCGCTCGTCGGCGTCGGCGGACCGCCGGAAGCTGCGCCAGATCGACACCGCCCCGGGGGCGGCGCACCGCCGGACCGCACGCTCCAGGCGTCGGGCGTAGGCGTTGTCGGCGCCGTCCTCGACATTGGACAGCGTGAAGCCGTCGAAGCTGCGGGCCGGCGCCGCCTCGAGATACGCCGCCACATCGGCACATCGCAGCTCGATCCGGGCGGCATCCGCCGCCGCCGGTTCGGCGACCGGCGTGCCCAGCAGGAGTGCTTCCAGGTAGGGGTTGTCACTGTTCGCATGGCGGGACAGTCCGTCGCGCAACCGGTCCCGCATCACCACGTCGAAGCGGCCGCCGACCCCGCCGGTGAAGGCGGCGAATCCCGCCGACCGGATCGACACCGGACTCAGGGTGGCGGCCAGCACCGCCCGGAACAGACTGGTGTCGAATGTCTTTCGCCACACCGCGAGTTGCTCGCCGATTTCGGTCAGGGCGCAGAACCCGGGTACGTCGGCCCGACGCCAGGCGGTGCGACCCAGCGTCCGGCGGGCCCGGCCGAGCAGCTGCTCGACCGACCCGTCGCGCGCCGGTGACCCGTCGAGTCGTGACTGCACGTAACGGATCTGGGCGGCATCGGCGTCCACCGCGACGACCTCCCGGCCGTCGGTGGCGAGCCGCAGGGCGGTGTCGCCGGCCGAGGCGATGCACAGCACCCGGCCCACCGGCAACAGTGCCGCGTCCAGGTCGGCGTCCTCGTACATCCGGCCGAACACGAGCCGGTCCGACCGGCCGCCGGCTGCCGAACCTACCGCGGTGGTCACCCTGAATTCAGTCATGCCACGCCCTTTCTCGAGCCGTCTGCCCTACCGGAGCGCGGCGGCCACCGAGAAATACATCCGGCCCGGCTGTATCACCGGGTCGCCGCGAGGTGTCTGTTCCAACGACCGATGTCCTCGCCGAAGGGTGGCCGCGTGCGCACCGAAACGTCCGACCCCGTGCCGTGCCGACAGACGCTGTGCGCGTTGTTCGACAGCCTGTGCAGCCAGTCCGTCCGGAACTACCGCCGGTCCCACGACTTCCCCGGCTGGCCGGACGACCTCGACCGGAACCAGTGGTTCACAAGTCCGGAACTGGTGTCGCTGGACGGGACTGCGGTGTGGTCAGCACTGGGCGAGCCGCAACGCCGGCTGGTCAGCTTCTGGGAGGCGGTCAACTTCTACAGCGCGAACATCCACGGCGAGGCGGCCCTGATGCAGGGCATCGCCGCCCGGCTCTACGCCCCCGGTCACCGGGCCGCGACCCCCTACCTGCATCACATGCTGGACGAGGAGAACAAGCACAGCGTCTGGTTCGCCGAGTTCTGCCGGCGATACGCCGGCCGCATCTACCCCGACCGCACCGTCAGCCTGGGCAACGACCCGGCCGAGGCCGGCGAATTGCTGTTCTTCGTCCGGGTGATGCTGTTCGAGGACGTCGTCGACGGGTTCAACGCGGCCATGGCCCGCGACGGGCGCCTGGCGCCGGTTGCCCGGTGGATCAACGCCAACCACCACGACGACGAGCGGCGCCACCTGGCGTTCGGCCGGCTGCGGGTGCGCGAGCTCTTCGCCGACGGTCGCGGCGGGTGGTCCGACGCAGTGCTGGCGGAGGTCCGGGCGTCGATCGTGGCGTACCTGCGGGCCCTGTGGGTGCCGCTGTACAACCCGGCGGTGTACGCCGACGCGGGCCTTCCCGATCCGTACGGGCTGGCCGAACAGGCCTACCGGAGCCCGCAGTCCCGCGCCCGACGGGCGAACCTGAGCCGGCGATCGGTCGGCTTCCTGCTGCGCCACCACATTCTCGACGAAAGGCCGCAACCGTGACTGTCGACCTGCACGAGCACGACGGGCGGGCGGCCGTGCGCGCGTTCGTCCTGTCGCTGAACCCGGGCCTGGACCCCGCCGAACTCCGCGACGACACCCCGCTGGTCACCGGCCGGCTGGTGACCTCACGACACATCCTGGACCTGCTGCTGCTGGTCGAGCGGCTGCGTGCGGCGCCCATCGATCCCAGAACCCTCGTCGCGGCCACCTTCGCCGACATCGACTCCATCGTGCACGCACTCCTCGGGGGAGGGTCCCGATGAGCCCGGCCGGGCTGCTGCCCCTCGGGGTGCGCAGCGGCGACGACGGCAGCTGCCAGGTGTCCGGGGCGGCGCTGGCCTGGTCGACAGCACTGGACGAGGCCGTCGTCGGGCTGGCGGGGCAGTGGGCCGCGGTCCACTGCCGGTTCTCGCCACTGATCGCCGCCGCCGACCTGGACCGGATCGACTACTTCCGGTCGTTCCCGCACCTGGTGACGCTGCCGGCGACGGTGGCCACCGACCGGGCCGCCCGGCAACGGTTCGTCGACCGGGCGGGCACGGCGACCGGGACCGTGCCGCTGGTGGAGCACGAGCCGATCCGGCACGCGCTGACGCCGGCCGCCTGCTATCCGGTGTATCCGGCCTTCGCCGACCGGTCACTGGACCGGCCGACGTTTCTCACGATGGCGTCGACCTGTTTCCGGCGGGAGGCCACGTTCGTGCCGCTGCGGCGGCAGTGGGCCTTCACCATGCGTGAGATCGTCTGCCTCGGGACCTCCGACGAGGTCGGCGATTTCACTGCCGGTGGCCGCCAACTGGTCGAGACCCTGTGCCGTCGCATGGATCTCCCGATGGAGTGGCAGGTCGCCGATGATCCTTTCTTCAACCCGGAGAGCAACGGCCGGGCGCTGATGCAGCGGCTCTGGCCCACCAAGCACGAGGCGGTGGTGGACGGGTTGGCGATCTGTTCGGTCAACCGGCACCACGACCACTTCGGCCATGCGTTCTCGATCGCCCGCGACGGGCGGTCCGCCCACTCGGGGTGCGTGGCGTTCGGCCTGGACCGGTGGCTCGGCGTGGTCGCCGGGCGTTGGGGTGCCGACCCGGCGGGGTGGCCGGACCCGCGCGACCGGGGCGACCACGATGTCTGACGGCGCGGTGCTGATCACCGGGGCCGACGGATACCTCGGACGACTGCTGGTCCGACACCTGTTGGCCACCGACGACCGACCACTGCTGCTCTGGGTGCGGGCGGCTTCCGCGGCGCAGGCCCGGGCCCGCTGCGCGGCGGCGCTGGGCCCCGCCGTGACGGCGGACCCGCGGGTGCGGTGCACCGGTGGTGACCTGACCGAGTCCGAACCGTTCAGCGGGGTGGACCCCCGGACCGTCACCCACATCGTGCATCTCGCGGCCGTCACCGCGTTCACCGTCTCCGAGCAGGCCGCCCGGTCCAACAATGTGGACGGCACCGGGCGTGCGCTCGCGCTCGCCCGCCGCTGCCCGCGACTGTCCGGGTTCTGTCTGGCCAGCACGCTGTACGTGTCCGGGCTGCGGGCCGGGTTGATCCCGGAGGCCGCCATCACCGGGCCACTGGACTTCGCCAACCACTACGAGAGCTCCAAGTGGGCGGCCGAGCGATTGGCGCTGGCCGCGACCGACCTGCGGGTGAGCATCGTCCGGGTTGCCACCGTCCTCGCCGACGACGAGACCGGCCGGACCGGCCAGTTCAACGCGGTGCACAACACGCTGAACCTGCTCCGCCACGGGCTGCTCACCATGATGCCGGGCGAACCGGGCACCCCGGTGCACCTGACCACCGGGCGGCAGGCGGCACAGGTACTGGCAGCGGCGTCGACCCGCGGTGCCGGGGTGTACCACCTGGCGGGTGGCAGCAACCGGGTACTCAGCCTGGGTGCGGCGCTGGACATCGCCGTCGAATGCTTCGGTGCCGACCGTGCGCAGCGCGGCCCCCGGCCGCCCCGGTTCATCGACTTGAGGACGTTCTCGATGCTCACCGGCGCCGCGGCCGGGATGAGCGGCAGCGTCCTCGGCGCTGCCATGGGCAGCCTGCTGCCGTTCGCGCCGCAGCTGTTCGTGGCCAAACAGATCGCCGACGACCGGCTGCGAGCGCTGGTTCCCGATCTGCCACCGACCGACCTGCCGGCCCTGTTCGCCGCAACCTGTGCAGCCCTCCACGAACGCCGAGACCACCGTGCGCACGCCACCGTCGCCGGCTGACCTGGCCGCCCCCGCCCGCCGACCCGGCCGCGCCGGACGAGGTCACGACGCGGCTGCAGCGGTTGGTGGGCGACGACGTCGTCCTCGTCGCGCGCCGGTGCCGGACGACGTCCGGGCAGTCGGTCGGGCAGGCGGCCGGGCAGGCGGTCGGGCAGGCGGTTCGGGGAACCCACGGTGTCGCGAGCCGAGCACCACCGGCAGGGCCGGACGGCGCTCCGCGAGGTGCTGGCCGAACTCGGCGATCCGCGCGACCCGTTCTCGATAGCGTTCCCACAACCCCGACTGTCGGTGAGCCACAGCGCCGCGATCGCCGTCGCGGTCGGATCGCGCTGCCGCGAGAACCTGGGCCTCGGCGTAGATCTGGAGTTCGCGCGCCCATTCCCGCCGAGCGCGGCACGCTTCTTCCTCGACCCGGGTGAACTGCGCGACCTCGCCCGGTCGGATCCTGGCACCCCGGACCTGCTGCTGGAACTGTGGACCGCCAAGGAGGCGGTCTTCAAGGCCGACCCCGGTAACCGGACCACGATGCTGCGGGACTACCACCTGGCGGCCTTGCGGCCGGGTGACCCGCCCGGGCACGGCAGCGCGACCCGCGGTGAGCACCGGTTCAGCTACCGCATCCACCGTCTCGGCGCGC
Organism: uncultured Actinomycetota bacterium; assembly: GCA_963784315.1. Classification (GTDB taxonomy): domain Bacteria; phylum Actinomycetota; class Actinomycetes; order Mycobacteriales; family Nakamurellaceae; genus Nakamurella. The sequence continues at coordinate 261,125 of CAWAQR010000003.1, read as the reverse complement.
TGGTCCTGGCGGTGGCGCACCTGGAGACGGCCCACCCGCCGTCACCGGCCCCGATCTGCCACCCGCCCGTCGCGTCATCCTGGAAGGACCTCCCATGACCACCCACCCGCATTCCGCACCGGCCGGGACCGACACTGCGGTGCCGGCCGCGGTCTTCGAGTTCCCCAGCGCACTGGACGACCCGCATGTGCGGCTGCCCGAGCCCGCGGCCGGCAACCCCGCCCTCGCCGGCGCCGGTGGTGCGCTCGGCGATTCGCAGCGCTGGTTGCTCAGCTTCTACCGGACCTCGGAGATCAGTGGGGCCCTGTTCTTCGGCCGGCTGGCCCGGGCGCAACGGCCGGGCGCCATCCAGCAGGACCTGACCCGCCACTTCGCCGACGAGGCACAGCACGCGCGGTACTGGACCGACTGTCTCGACGAACTGGGCTGCACGCCGCTCAAGCTGGGGGTGGCCTACCAGGACCAGTACCTGGCCGCCGCCGGGATGCCGGCCAATCTGATGGAGGTGCTCGCGATCACGTCGGTGTTCGAGCGCCGGGTGATCAACCAGTACGCCAGGCACCTGACGGTCGCCGAGCTGGAACCGGCGGTCACCCGGACCCTGAACCGGATCATGGAGGACGAGCGCTGGCACATCTCGTGGGTGCGAGAAGCGCTCCGGGACATGGCCGCCGACTACGGCAAGGACCACATCCGTGCCACGGTCAGACGTTTCGAACAGGCCGACCGTGAGGTCTACGCCGCCACCATCAACGAACACGAGCAGCGGGTGTCGTTCATCCTGGATCGCACCGGCGGTGGGCGGTGACCACCGTGGCCGCCGACGTGGTCGGCCGGATCGCCGAGGTGGTCCGTCGCCCGGCGGCGACGTTGCGGCCGGACACCGAACTCGCCGCCGTCGCCCCGGACTCGTTCGTGCTCGTGGAGATCGTCATCGAGCTCCAGGAGGAGTTCGGGGTGCGCTTCGAGCACGACGACATGACCGGTCTGCACACCGTCGGTGACGTGGTCGCGCTGCTCGAACGCAGGCTCGGCGAATGAGGGTCTTCCTGGACCACATCCAGGTCGAACTGGGTGACGTCCGGCGCGACGTCGCGGCCGCGCACGCCGCCGGCGCCCTCGTCTCCGGTGTCGACGAACTGATCACCGCGGGCTTTCGCACCCACCACGTCTGTTCACCGGAGACGACCGCCTACGACCTGGCCCGGCGGGCGGTCGCCCCGATCGTCGCCGCCGGGCACCGGCGGTTCGGCGCGCTCGTCTACGCCACCACACTCCCGGGCAACGCCGCGATCGGCGACGGCGCGGAGTTCGCGCGCACCGGGGATGTGAAGAGCCTGATGCGCTATCCCGCGGCGCGACTGCAAGCGGAGTTCGGCTTCGACGAGGCGTTCGTGATCGGCCTCGGTCAGCAGGCCTGCACCGGCATCGCCGGCACGCTGCGGGTGGCCCGCGCCCTGTTGTGCGCCGAGCCCGACCTGGACCCGATCCTGTGTCTGACGGCCGACCGGTTCCCGCCGGGGGCCGGCTACGAGCAGGCATACAACCTCGTCTCCGACGGTGCGGTTGCCTGCGTGGTGTCCCGGGAGCCGACCGCCCTGGAACTGCTGGCGGTGCACCACCGCACCGACGGTGCGCTGGCATCCGCGGGCGACGACCAGACCGTCGCCTCCTACTTCCCGGCCACCTGCGACACCATCGAGCAGGCCTGCGCGGCGGCCGGGATCCGGACCGACGATCTGGCCTGGGTGGTCACCCAGAACACCCACACCGCCGCGGCCGGGATCCTGGCGCGGCTGCTCGGCGTGCCCGCGCAGCGGATGTACCAGCGGACCCTGCCCGAGGTGGGGCATCTGATCGCAGGGGACGCGCTGGTCAACCTGGTCGATCTGCGCGCCTCCGGGCTGCTGCGGGCCGGCGATCTGGTCGCCCTGACGATGGCGGGCTACGGGCTGAACTGGCAGTGCGTCGTGCTGCGGGTGTGCGCACCGGCGTCGGTCGAGTGCTGACACCGCCGTCCTCAACCGGCAACCGCCGCGTCCGACACAAGGTGATGCCGCCCTGTCGATCGTTCCTGAACCGCCGGCCGAACCAGTGCATGCCGCGGCACCACGCGTCTCGGTGCCGGCAGCACGACCGGCACCGCCGCGACCCGGATGGCGGGCGGCCGTGGGGGCAGCCGGTCACCGGGCAGCAGGTCGTCGAGCCACCGCGGCAGCCAGAAGTTGCGATCACCCAGTAGCACCAGCACCGCGGGCACCAGCACCAGCCGGACGACCGTGGCATCCAGCAGCACCGCCACCGCCAACCCGAAGCCGATGGCCTGGATCGGAGTGAGGCTGGTGAACGCGAAAGCACCGAACACGCAGATCATGATGGCGGCTGCGGTGGTGATCACCCCGGCGGTGTCACGCAACGCGGTCCGCGTCGCATCGACACAGGAGGCGCCGCGCAGGAACTCCCGGCGGACCTCGGTCAGCAGGAACACCTCGTAATCCATCGACAGCCCGAACAGGATGCAGAACAGGAACAGCGGCAGGAACACCTCGACGAAACCGGGGGCCTGCACCGACAGCAGTCCGGCACCGATCCCGTCCTGGAACACCAACACCAGCACCCCGTACACGCCCAGTACCGACAACAGCGTGGTCAGCACGGCTTTCACGGCGATCGCGATACTGCGGAACGCGAGGAGCAGCAACAACAGCGACAGCAGCAACACCACCGCTACGACCAACGGCACGCTGCCCCCGACCTGGTCGTTGAGGTCCAGGTTCTGCGCCGGCTCGCCGCCGATCAGCACCTCGGTACCGGTGCCGGCCACCGACGGCAGGGTCGCCCGCAGGGACTCGACCAACGCCAGCACAGCCGGATCCTGTGGGCCCGCACGAGTGACCGCCGTCAGCAGCACCACCTCGCGGCCGACCTGCGGCGGCGCCAGCCGAACCACCTCGGGGGCGGCCAGCACCGCCTCCGACACCGCGGTGACCACCGCCTCGGCGGGCGGCCGCGCGCCGACCGGATCGGCGACCGACACCGCAGGCGCGTTGCGCAGCAGGATCTTCACCGGACTCGGCATGCCGGCGCCGAAGCCCTGCGCCAGTTGCTCGGCGGCCACCCGCGGGGCCGCGTCGGCCGGCAGCATCGCCGGCCCCGAGGTGCCCAACTGCAGGCGCAGCGCCGGAATCGCCAACACCCCGAGGAACAGCAGCGCCGCCGCCGCGGACAGCGCGGGCCGACGCACCGAGATGCCGATCGCCCGCTGCAGCCACCCGCCGCCGGCCGCCGGCCCGGGGCGGCGGACCCGGCCGAACTCCACCCGCGGGCCGAGCACCCCGAGCAGCGCCGGCAGCAGGGTCACCGCCGCGGTCGCTGCCACCGTCACCGCGATCATCGCGCCCAGCCCCATCGAGCGGTAGGCCGGCACGTCCACCAACAGGGTGCCCGACAACGCAAGGACCACCGTGGTTCCCGAGATGAGCACCCCGCGGGCCGAGCCGGCCAGCGCCACCGAGACCGCATCCGGCCTGGAACTCCCACGGCGCAACGCGTCTCGGAACGGCCGCAGCACGAAGAGGCAGTAGTCGATACCCACGCCGAGGCCGATCATCGTCGCGATGTTCTGCGTGAACAGGTTGACCGTCACGTGCTCGGCCAGCACCGAGACCAGCGCCAGCGCGACGCCCAGGGCGATGGCGGCCATCAGCAGCGGCACCAGCGCGGCGACCAGCGCACCCAGCGCGATCACCAGGATCAGCACGCTGATCGGGGCGACCACCATCTCGGCGAAGGCCAGGTCGTCGGAGCCGGTCTGCTGGAACGCGGCATAGAACGGGGCGTCCCCGGCCAGCGAGCCGACCACCGGCGATCCCGCCACCGCGGTGTCCACAGCGAGCTGCAGCGCGGGCGCGTGCGCGTAGGCGAGGTCCTGCGGCTCGTCGATGCCGACGTCGAGCACGACGGTGCGGCCGTCATCGGACACCGACCCGCCACCGGCAGCCGGGTCGGCCACCGCCGCCACCCCGGGCGCAGCCAGCAGTGCCGTCCTCGCCGCCACCACGGCGGCGGTGAATCCCGCGGTGCCGGCGGTGAGTGAATCCGAGTGCAGCACCAGCACATCGGTGCGCTCGAACTCCCCGGCCAGCTCGGTCCGCATGCTCTGCGCGACGGCCACCGAATCCGAACCCGGGACCTCGAAGCCGCCCGCCGTCATGTTGTCGGCGATCCTGCCCAGCGACGGCAGGCCGGCGGCGAGCGCCACCACCCAGGCGCCGATCACCCACCAGCGGAGCCGGAACATGGTGCGGCCCCACCTGACGGCGGGACCGATCCGGACAGCGGCGTGACGACCGTAGGACACGGGTTCTCCTCTCGAAGGGCGGTGGGTGCGCGACGCGAACCTCCCGTTGAGCAGATTCGGACCGGCGCCGATGGATACGTCCCGGCCGCGGGCACTTCATGCCGCCGCTGCATTCGACCCGAACGGGCACTCTGCGCCGGACCCGCCGGTTCTGCGGTCCCGCGATGTATCCACTGCGCCCCTCGCGGGCTCTGCCTGAGGACCGGGGCGAACGGCGCCACCGCGAACAGGACGAGGGGTGCCTCACGTGAGTCACATCGACACCGGCCGTCGAACGAGCCGGGACACCAGCCGGGACTACGCCATCATCGGCGCCGGCCCTTCGGGTCTGGCGGCGGCGAAGAACTTACTGGCGCAGGGCATCTCGTGCGAGATTCTGGAGGCCCACCACGACGTCGGCGGGATCTGGGACCGCTCCAATCCGCGCAGCTCGGTGTATGCCACCACCCACACGATCACCTCCAAGGCGGTCACCGCCTACCCGGACCTCGCCCTGCCCGACGACGCACCGCAGTATCCGCGCCACGACGAGATCCTCTCCTACCTCAAGGTTTTCGCCACCGCCTTCGATCTACGGAGCCGGATCCGATTCGGCGCCGAGGTGGTCGCCGCCGAACCGGCGAACGGCGGCTGGCGGATCAGGTGCGCCGACGGCACGGTCGGTCAGTACCGCGGGCTGATCATCGCCAACGGGCACAACTGGTGCCCGCGGATCCCTGATTACCCCGGCAGCTTCAACGGCACCCAGCTGCACTCCAGCCAGTACGACGACCCGTCGGGTCTACGGGGCAGGACGGTCCTGGTCATCGGTGCCGGCAACTCCGGCTGCGACATCGCAGTGGACGCCGCGCGCACCGCGGACAAGGTGCTGATCAGCATGCGCCGCGGGTACTACTTCGTCCCGAAGTTCGTCTTCGGCCGGCCGGTGGACCAGATCGGCCAGAGCGCCCAGTCCACCCGACTGCCGATCGGGCTGGTGCGGCTGGCCTACCGCGCACTGCTGCGAGTGGCGTTCGGCCGCCCCTCCGACTACGGACTGCCGGCGCCGGACCACAAGCTCCTCGAGACGCCCCCCATCGTCAACTCACTGCTGCCCTACTACGCCGCGCACGGCCGGGTGCACGCCCGACCCGAGGTCGAACGGCTGGACGGGGACAAGGTCCACTTCGTCGACGGGACCGTCGAGCGGGTCGACATCATCGTGCAGGCGACCGGCTTCCGGCTCGCGCTGCCGTTCATCGACGGGGCTCACCTGGACTGGCACGACGACCGGCCCGATCTGTTCCTGATGATGATGAGCCGCCGCTACGACAACCTGTTCGTCGCCGGCCTCACCGACGGCACCGGCGGCCACTTCCCCACCGTCGACGCCCAGACCAGGCTCATCGCCACATTCATCCACGAGCTGGACGCCGGCGCCCCGGCGGCGCGGGATCTTGCGCGCCGCAAGCGCACCGAGCGTACCGACTCCAGCGGCGGGATCCGCTTCGTCGATTCACCCCGCAGCCTCACCCAGTTCGAACTCACCACCTACGTCCGTCAGTTGCACCACGAGCTCAGCCGGCTCCGCTGACATCTCCAGGAAAGGAGAACTGTTGTGAGCACTTCAGTCTCGTACGACCCCGACACGTCCGACACGTCCGACGCTCCCGGCCGGGTACTTGCCGACGTCGTCCGGACCGTCCCGTACAGCAGCGCGTCCCAGTACTACGAGTACTTCGGGAACGCCCCCGCCGATCCGCGGTTCGGCGCCTCCTGCGCGTGGCAGTCCTTCGAGGTCGGCCGGCGGCTCACCGGGTGCGACGGGACGGCCGTGCGGTACCACGTCGACGGCAGGCACGTCGCCGCCGTCCTGCATCGCCCCGACGGGCTGGACGTGCTCGATCCCTATCTGATGCACCTCCGGCCGCTGCAGCTGCGACTGCTCGACTGCCGTCCCGACGGGACCGTCGTGTCCACGGTCCCGGCGCTGCCGATGCGCACCGACGCCGACGGCACCACCAGACCCGGCCGGGTCCGGGCGGTGTGGCTGCCACGCCAACACCGACTCCGCCTGGAGTACGGCCGGTTCAGCCCCACCCGGGGGCACCACTTCGTCAGCCGGTTCTTCAGCCTGGCGACCGACCGGGAGCTCCGGATGGTCCCACCCCCGGCGGACGTGATCCGGCCGCTGCTGCTGCACCCGGAACAGAACAACGTCTCGGTCCGGGTGGTCGACCCGGACGACGACCAGGTCCGCGAGATCCTGTATCCGCTGACGGCCCCTGGCGCCCTGACCGCCATCCGACCGGACCTTCTGCACGCCAGGGACAATCAGGGCACGTTGGCACCGGCGGACTCGGCAGCCTTCCGCCGCAGCGTCGGTGGGATCGCCCGCGCCCTGCGGACCGATGTCGCCGACCTCGTCGAGTTCGTCCTGGGTGCCGCGGAGATCTACCGCCGGGTGGCTCCGACGGACCTGGTGCTGCCGCCCTACAAGCTGGTGCACGAATGATCACCGACGTGCGGGCCGCACTGGCCGACGCCACGTCGTTCTTCCTGGCCGGGGTGATGCAGGGGTCGCGGGGTGGTGAGGAGCTCGCCGACCAGCGCTACCGGGCGCAGCTGCGCGAGCTGCTGCGGTCACGCTTGCCCGCCGCCGAGGTCGTCGATCCGGGCGATCTGATGGTGCAGTGGCTGGGCGGCCGGGAGCCTGAGCTGCGGGCCGCGCACGGCCGGCTCGCCACGGCGGGGATCGTGCGCCGGGCGGCCCTGGAGCCCGCGCTGCAGGATCTCACCGAGGTGTTCGACCGGCTCGTCCGACGTTGTGCCGCAACGGATGTCTGCCTCGCGTGGCTGCCGCACCAGGAAGCCAGCATGGGGACCGCGGTGGAGATGTGGGCCGCCCACGATGCGGGCCGGCTGGTGGTGGCCGTGACGCCCATGCGGCAGAACCTGGCGGTGCTGGCCTGCAGCTCGGTGATCGTCCCCGACCTGGCCGCTCTGGCCGACCTGCTCCCGCCCGCGGCCGCCCGGACCTGCGACGTCACCGCCACCTACCCCGGAGGTCCTGATGGCTGACGACCCGGACCGCCCACGGGAGGCGTGCGGGGTGCTGGGTGTGGTCCGCCGGGACCACCCGGTAGCCGTGGACGCCCGGCGGGCCCTGATGGCGCTGCAGCATCGCGGCGAGGAGACGGCCGGCCTGTGCGTGGTCGACGGCGGACATCCGGTCCGGGTGGCCGGCGCGGGGCTGGTCCCTGACGTGTTGTCCGAGTCCACGGTCGCCGGCCTCCCCGGGACGGTCGCCGTCGGTCACGTCCGGTACTCGACCTCCGGCGACAAGGCCGCCGACCAGGCGCAGCCGATCGAGCGTCGGCCCGCGGAGCGGCTGGTTCGCGCTGGCCCACAACGGGAGTCTGCTGGACTGCGACGTGCTCGCACTGTCCGCGGGACTGCGCGTCAGAGCCGGGGATTCCGACACCGCAGTGGTAGCAGACCTTCTCGCCGCCGAGCTGGAGCAGCAGGTCGGTGCCGAGCGGCCGCTGGAGCAGGCGCTGCTGGCGGTGCTCCCCCGACTCACCGGCTCCTTCTCGTTCGTGCTCAGCGACGGGGCCCGGATCTACGGCGTTCGTGATCGCCACGGGCTGCGGCCGCTCTGTCTCGGCTCGCTGCCCGACGGCTGGGCGTTGGCGTCGGAGACCCCCGCGCTGGTCGCGTCGGGGGCGCAGTTCGTGCGCGAGGTGGCGCCGGGTGAGCTGGTGGTCATCGACGCCGGGACCGTCCGCAGCGTCCACCCCTTCCCGGCCGCGGAGTGTCGGCAGCGGCTGTGCCTGTTCGAATTCGTGTACTTCAGCCGACCGGACGGCGAGCTCGCCGGCCGCGGCGTCGGCGACACCCGGGTCGCCGCCGGCCGGGCGCTGGCCGAATTCGCGCCGTTGCCCGCCGACAGCCGGCACCCGCAGCGACCGGCCGTGGTGGTCGGGGTGCCGGCCTCGGGCAGCCTGGCCGCCGCCGGGTTCGCCGCCCGCAGCGGGCTGCCCCTGGTGGAAGCGTTGCGCCTGCGGGGCGACGGGCGGTCGTTCCTGCGCCCGACACCCGCTGAGCGCGCGCCAGCGGGTTCACGACAAACTCGTGGTGGACGCCGATCTCGTTCGCGAACGCCGCTTGGTGGTGGTCGACGACTCACTCGTCCGCGGCACCACGGCCCGGGCAGTGGTGCAGCTGTTGCGCCGCGCGGGCGCCGCCGAGGTGCACCTGCGGATCGCCTCCCCACCCTGGCGCTGGGCGTGCCATTTCGGCATCGACGCGGGCCGAGCCGCCGACATGGCGGCGGGGGTCGCGACGATGTCGGAGGTGCTGGGCGATCTGGGCTGCGACACCCTCGCCTACCTGCCGCTGGATCGGCTGACCCGGGCCGTCGGCGGCGATCCGGACGGCTTCTGCACCGGCTGCATGACCGGCAGGTACCCGATGCCGGTCCCGCTGACGCCGGCCCGCCCGACCGTGGACCTGTTCCTCTCGGTCCCGCACCGATCCTCGACCGACACCCTGACCCCCACCCGACCCGGACCTGGAGAACACCGATGACACAGACGATTCCGCCTTCGCGGACGACCACCGACCGGTTCGACCGGACACCTCCCTACCAGCGACGCGGTATCCGGTCACTGGCCTCGATCGTCGCCCAGGCGGCCTGGGACGATCCGGACCGGACCGTCCTGACCATGCTCGACCGGCACGGCGGGATCGCCGACGTCCGCACCGCCCGCGGCCTCGACGAGGACTGCCGCCGGTTGGCCGGCCGGATCCGTCGGGTCGCGGGCGTCGGTGATCGGGTGATCGTGCCGGCGATGCCGGGGCTGCGGTTCCACGTCGCCTTCCTGGCCTGCCTGTACGCCGGCGTCGTCGCGGTGCCGGTGCCGGCGATCCGGGTGGCCGGCCTGCGCCGGCAACGCGCCGACACCCGCCCGGGTCGGCTCCTCGGGTTGTGTGTGGACTGCACGCCGGTCGCCGCCGTGGTGCCCGACGACGAACTCGCCGCACTGGCCGAAGCTGCCGCCGACATCCCCGAGTTGGCCCGGATCAGCTTCCTCGGCGCGACCGGGGCGGTCGGGTCGGGCGGTTCGGCCGATGACGACCTGCCCCCGCCGGAACCGGTGGAGTGGCTGGAACCGGAGACCCTCGCGTTCCTGCAGTACACCTCCGGGTCCACGTCGACCCCACGCGGGGTGATGATCACCCACGCGGCGATGCTGGCCAATCAGCGGCTCATCCGGGACGAGCTCGACATCCGGCCGACCACCACGGTGGTCAGTTGGCTACCCACGTATCACGACATGGGTTTGTGCGCCGGGCTTCTCCAGCCGCTCTATGCCGGGGCGCCCGCAGTGCTGATGGAGCCGGAGACATTCCTGCTGCGCCCACAACGCTGGCTCGAAGCGATGTCCGGGGTCGCGGATGTCGTCACCGCCGCACCCGATTTCGCCTACGCGTTCGCCGCCCAGCGGATCCCCGCACCGGCCGGCTCGGCGCTGGACCTGAGCGGGTGGCGGGTGGCCCTCTGCGGCGCGGAGCCGGTGCAGCCCAGCACCATCGAGGCATTCGCGACGGCATTCGCCGACGCCGGTTTCCGGCGGGCCGCCTTCACCCCCGGGTACGGGCTGGCGGAGTCGACGCTGTTCGTCTGCGCCGCCGCGGTGGGCGACGAACCTGCCGTGGGGCGTTACGACCGCCTCGCCCTCGGCGCCGGCCGGGCGGTGGACTCCGCGGATCCGACGGCGCGGCACCTGACGAAGCTGGGCCGGGCGGCGCCCACCGTGGACATCGCCGTCGTCGACCCGGCCACCCGGGTCCGATGCCCGGACCGGGTGACCGGTGAGATCTGGGTGCACTCACCGAGCAACGGTGCGGGCTACTGGGCCCGACCGGCGGCCACCGCCGACACCTTCGGCGCGACGATCGTCGGTGAGCCAGGCCGGAACTGGCTGCGCACCGGCGATCTGGGCTTTCTCGATGACGACCATCTGGTGATCGCCGGGCGATCGAAGGAGCTGATCATCATTCGGGGGGTCAACTACTACCCACCGGATTTCGAACGGCTGGCCCAGTCGGTGCCGGGCCTACCCGCGGGGCCGGCTGCCGCCTTCAGCGCCCCGGCCCGTCCCGACCGGGTGGTGGTCGTCGTGGAGGCCGGCCGCGACGCAGTGGCCGAGCCGTGGGCGCAGATCACTGCGGCGGCGGTACAGGCCATCGGAACCGTGCTGCCGGTGCAGGTCGAGGTCGTCGTGGTCCGCGCCGGCCAGATCCCCCGGACCACCAGTGGCAAGGTCCGCCGGCTCGCCTGTGCGGAGCTCTTCGCCGGCGGCGGGCTGGCCGTCCTGCACAGCTCCCACGACCTGCCTGGGACGGAGCTGACCCGGACGACCGACCCGATCGAGACCGCGCCGGCAACGCCCGACGTCACCGCGGGGAGGATGGCCGATGCCCGCCGCTGAGCAGCTGACCGACCCGGCCGGCGCGGACCGGTCGGCCACGGTGGGTAGGTGGTTGCGGGACCGGTTGGCCGACAGCCTGCAGGTGGATCCCGATCGGATCCACGCCGCTGCGCCGTTGACTTCCTACGGCCTGGACTCGATGCTCAGTGCCATGCTGCTGACCGAGATCGAGGACACCGTGGGTGTTCTCGTCGACCCGGCAGCCCTGCCGCCGGGCATGTCGCTGGACGATCTGACCCGGATCGTGCTCGACCTCGAGCGCGGCGAGCCGACCGGCGGTCCGCCGCTCACCCACATCCGTACCGACGCCGCCTGCAACGCCGACACCGTGGCCGACGCCGACCGCGGGACAACACCGTCGGTGCACCCGACGCCCTCACCCCAGGAATGAGATCGACATGCTGCAACGATTCGGCTTCATCGTCACCGGGACCGGGATGGACCCGGCAGTGCACCGGACCGAGCTGCGGTCGGACACCTTCACCGCGCTGATGGTCGGTGTGACGACCCCCGACCAGGCGATACCGGTGGCGCGACAGATGCACTCCGACGGCATCCAGCTCATCGAACTGTGCGGTGGGTTCGGCCCACGGTGGACCGCCGAGGTCATCCGGGCCGTCGACGGCGCCATCCCGGTCGGCTCCGTCGGGTACGGGCCGGAATCGATCAGCGGGATGGCCCGGCTGTTCCCCGGGTGAGGTGCGAGCCGCGTCCATCTGCCCCTGAGGTGCCGGGCCCCTCGTGCCGGGGCCGCCGAGTCAGGGCAGGTACACCCCGTCGGCCACCCGCCGCGCGAGCGCGTGCCGGTCCACGTCGAAGAAGGCGAACATCTCGTCGTCGACCAGCACCACCGGGATCTGCTCGCCGTACTCGGCCCGCAGCTCCGGGTCCGCGTCGACGTCCAGCTCCGTCAGCGAGAACGAGTGCAATTGCTGCGCGGCCAGTACCTCGGCGCGGGCCGCTGCGCACAGGTGGCAACCGGCCCGCCCGATCAACGTCACCGCAACAGTGCTCACGGGCGCTCCTCCGGCGACTCGGGCCGGCCGGCAGGTGCCACCGGCCCCGGCGTGAAAGATCCGGTCGGGGGCTCCACGACGGCCACGTCCGGCGCTGTGATCGCCGTCCCGTCCGTAGGCGACCGCTTCGACACCGACCACCTCGTCCCCGAACAGGTCGAGATCGGAGTCGGCGGCGCTGCGGTCGGAACGGCTGCCGATGCCGGGCAGCCGAGTCCCGAGCTTGTCCAGCTGGGTGACCTCGATGACCTCGGGCGGTTCGGCGGGCGGCTCGATCACCCCGGCGACGACGTCCCCGGATCCGGGGTTCGCCGCGATGTCACCGTCGCCGTCGCCGTCACCGTTGCCGTTGCCGTTGCCGTCGCCGTCACCGTTGCCGGTGTCGACTGCGACGGCGGCGGGCCCGGGCCGCCTGGCGTCGGGCACGGCCGCCAACGTCGGCGGCGAGGCGTCGGGCATGCTGCGGCCGAGTAGATGGGCCCATTCCTGCCGGACCAGGTCCCGGTCCAGCCGGCCGAGCTCGGTCCGGGGCAGCAACTCCAGCACCCGGTACCGGCGCGGCCGCTTGAAGGCGGGCAACAGCGCGCTCAGATGTTCGGTCAGGTCGTCCTCGGTCGGGTTGGTGCCCGGCGCGGCCACCACCGCGGCCGCAAGCTCGGTGTCCCCGTGGCCACCACCCACGATCGGCAGCCCCACCACCGCGGCGTCCCGGACGAACGGGTGCGTCAGCAGCGCACCTTCGATCTCCCGCGGGTACACGGTGAACCCCGCGACGGAGATGGTCTCCGCGACCCGGTCGATCAGGTGGAGCTCGCCGCGGTGGTCCAGATAACCGATGTCGCTGGTGGTGAACCAGCCGTCGGCGCCCGGTCCACCATCACCGCCCGGCCAGTAGCCGCTGAACAGTTGCGGACCCCGGATGCTGATCGCACCGGGATCGCTGTCGGCCTCCACCGCGGCCAACGTGTCGTCGTCATCCGGTTCGGTGGGGGACGCGCCGTCGGCGGCTTCGATCCGGATCTCGACCCCGGGTAGCGCCAGCCCGACCGAACCGACCCGCGGGGCGGCCGTCATCAGCGTGCTAGCCACCGCCGAGGCGGCCTCCGAGATGCCGTAGCCCTCCCAGACCGGCGATCCGCTGCGTCCCCGGACGGCTGACCCGTCCGCCGGGCTCAGCGGGGCCGCTCCCGACGTCATCAGTCGGACCGTCGCCAGTGACCGCTCCAGATCGGGCGAATTGAGCAGCAACCGGTACAGCGCCGGTGCGCCCGGGATGAGAGTGACCCGATGCTCGTGCACAGCGCTGAGCACCGCCGCGGTGTACGCCGACCACGCCTGGGTGCCGGGAACATTCGGGCCCGTCACCGGCGGGGTGTCGGCGACGACCGCGGACGCGCCCACGGTGGCCAACGGCAGGAAAGCGGTGACGAAGCCGGCCAGATGGAACAGCGGCAGCACCAGCAGCACCCGGTCCGACCGGGTCAGCTTGAGCCGGGGAGCCGCGAGGATGGCCTGCACCGAGGCCAGCAAGGCACGGTGCGACAGCATCACCGCGCGGCCACCCCGGGACGCCCGCGCGAGGACGGCGATGTCCTCCCCGCCGCGGGACGGCGTCACCGCCGCAACGTCGGTGTCGAACCAGCCCGTCACCGCCGCGGACGTGACCACCACGGCCGGATCCAGGCCCGTCGGATCGGCGGTGAGCACGGCGGCGACGCCGAGTCGGGCGGCGATCTCCGGGGCGGCGCGGGACGGATCGACGGGCACCGCGATCAGGTCCGCGCGGGCGACCGCGAACAGGCTCACTGCCAGCTCGGGGCCGGTCGGCAGGTGGATCAGCACGCAGTGGCCGGGGGCGGCGCGTCGCCTGAGGGCGTCGGCGCCGGCGTCGGCCGCGCGATCGAGCTGGGCCCAGGTCCAGTGCCGCCCGCCCACGATCAGCGCGGTCGCAGCCGGGTACGCGGTTCCCGCGGACCGGAGCAGATCGGCGATGTTGTCGCTCACCACTGTCCCTTCTCGGTGTCCTGACGGGGCGGGTCGCCGTCCGGGCGACCGCCCCTGCACGGCGTCGGCACCGACCCTACTGCGGGACACCGACAGCAACCGGTCCGTACCTGTCGCATGGGGTCGGAGTCTCGCTGATGGTGCGGGCCTCTCGCACGTGGCGGGACGCCACGGGCGGGCCGGGTCGCTACGCTGAACCCCCATCGTGGGCACGGGCCGGGGAGGTGCAGCAAGGGTGAACCGGTCATCGCGCCGAGCCGAACGTGTCGCTGCGGAACGGGCTCGGATCGCCGGCGAGGCGTCGGCGGAGGCCGCCGCATCGCTGACCCCCGAGGATCCGCCCGTCGCCGCCGGTGCCGACCTCACGGCGGCTGCGTTCTTCGACGTGGACAACACGATGATGATCGGTGCCTCGATCTTCCACTACGCCCGCGGCCTGGCGGCTCGCAAGTACTTCACCACCTCGGACCTGTTCAAGTTCGCCCGCCGGCAGCTGCGCTTCCGACTGCGGGGCGAGGAGAACATGGCCGTCGTCGGGACCGCCCGGCAGGAGGCGCTGTCCTTCGTCGCCGGCCGCAGCGTGGCGGAGATCATCCGGCTCGGCGAGGAGATCTACGACGAGACGATGGCCGAGAAGATCTACCCGGGCACCCGCGCGATGGCGCAGCGGCACCTGGACGCCGGCCAGCGGGTGTGGCTGGTCACCGCCACCCCGGTCGAGCTCGCGCAGTTGATCGCACAGCGGCTGGGCCTGACCGGTGCGCTGGGGACGGTCGCCGAATCGGTGGACGGCATCTACACCGGCGCGCTGGTCGGCGAACTGCTGCACGGCCGCGCCAAGGCCGCCGCGGTCCGCGCGATGGCCGCCAGGGAGGGCCTGGACCTGCGGCGATGCACCGCCTACTCGGACTCGATCAACGACCTGCCGATGCTGTCCGTGGTCGGCACCGCCGTCGCAGTGAACCCGGACTCGGAATTGCGCGAGGTGGCCCGGCAGCGCGGCTGGCAGATCCGTGACTTCCGGGTCAGTCGCACACCGGCGGTGCGGATCGGGGTGCCGTCGGTGCTGGGTGCCGGGATGCTCGGCGGTGCGGTGATGGCCGGCTTCGCCGTTCGCCGCCGGTTCCGGTGAGTCGCTGCAGCAAATCGGGTTCCTGCGCGCGGGTGCGTCAGCCCAGGAACGGATGACCGCGTCGCATCAACAGTTTGTACAGCGTCTGTTGGATGGTCTCCCGGACATGGTCGGTCAGATCGAAGATGACCATCGGATCCTCGGCGGCGGCGGCGTCGAACCCGTCGGTGGGGATCGGCTCACCGAATTCGATGAACCACTTGCTCGGTAGCGGCACGGCACCGAGCGGACCCAGCAGCGGGAACGTCGGGGTCACCGGGAAGTACGGCAGCCCCAGCGCCCGGGCCAGCGGCTTGATGTTGGCCAGCAGTGGATAGATCTCCTCCGCGCCGACGATCGACACCGGGATGATGGGTTTGCCGGTCCGGATCGCCGCGGAGACGAAGCCGCCACGACCGAACCGCTGGAGCTTGTAACGCTGGCTGAACGGCTTGCCGACGCCCTTGAACCCCTCCGGGAACACCGACACCAGCTCGCCCGCGGTCAGCAACCGCTCCGCGTCGGGATTGCAGGCCAGCGTGTTGCCGGTCTTGCGGGCGAGCGGACCCAGGACGGGGGTGTCGAAAACGAGGTCGGCGGCCAGCATCCGCACCGCCCGGCGCGCCGGATGGTGCTCCGCGACCCCGGTCGCCAGCATCACCCCATCGACGGCGATGGTGCCGGAGTGGTTGGCGACCAGCAGGGCACCGCCGGTGTCCGGCAGCTGCTCCATGCCGAAAGTCTCGACCCGGAACCACTTCTCGTACAGCAGCCGCAGCGGCGGCATTGCGACGCTGCGGGTGAAATCCTCGTCGTAGCCGAAATCGTCGACGTGGTAGTCACCCGTGATCCGCCGGCGGACGAAGGCCAGCCCGCCCGCGACGGTCGATCTCCAGCCTGCCTCGGGTGCCCCGGCGGCCCCTGACGGCCGGGCCTGGCCGGGCGTGCTCGGCGCCGAGCGGTTCGCTGTTCATCAGCGGCTCCGCCGCGCGGTGCGGGGCGACCGGGCGGCGCCCACCCGGTCCCCCGGGATGGCGACCAGCCGCGGGGCGCCGGAAAGATCGCGGGTCTCGGACCCGGGCCCGGCGGGCGCGCCCAGCAGCGAGGACAGGTGCTGTTCGGCACGGCCGACCGCCGCGGGGTCGACGGGGCGCACCAGGATGTCGGCGAAGTCGTCGAACGCCTCGACCGTGGTGAATCGCGGGGTGAAGCCGACGTCGGTGCGCAGCCGGGTGGTGTCCACGACGCGGCCGGCCATCAGCATCCGGACCTGGTCCGGGGAGAAGCTGCCCAGCCGTAGCGTCCGCAGACCTCTGCCGATGATGTCCAACATCGGTGTCGGCAGGGGCAGCGGGATCCGGCCGGCCCGGTGGATGGCCTGGGACAACATCAACACCCCGTCGCCGGCGACATTGACGGTGCCGGCGAACGACGAGAACACCAGGTCCCCGAGCAACCGGACCGCGTCGGACTCGTGGAGGAGCTGCAGGCGGGCGTCATGGCCGAATGCGGTCGGCACCACCGGGGCGGCACTGAAGTACCTGGTCAACGGGGTCTGCACGGTCGGGCCGATGATCTCGGCGAACCGCGGGACGGCCACCCGGACGTCGGGCCGACGGCGGGCGAAGCCACGGACGTAGCCCTCGATCTCGAGGGCGTCCCGCGCCGGACCGCGAGCCGGCACCGACCTCGGCTCGGTCGCCTCCGTGCAGACCGCAGGGTCCCGCGAGCTGTGCCCGTACACGGCGGTGGTGGATCGGACGACGAGGCTGCGGACACCGCCGGCGCGCTGGCAGGCCGCCAGCAGCTGCATGGTGCCCAGGACGTTCATTTCCTTGGCCAGCGACCTGGCCCGGGACGACGCCGGGGTGGCGGACGCGGACGCGTGCACGACGGTGTCCACCCCCGCCGCTTCGATGACCCGAAAGATCAGCGGGTTGCGGATGTCGGCCCGGGCGAACTCGGCGTTGCCCATCCGCGCCCGGGCCGCCGGTTCCGGCAGGGTCGCGTCGACGCCGATCACCCGGTCGACGCCCGGATGGGCGGCCAGTCGGCCGGCCAGCTCGGACCCGATGAAACGGTTGACCCCAGTGACGAGAACGACGATTCCGGGCATCCGTCCCCCGTTCCGTCCCTCACCGTGCTGAGCCTGGACCGACCACGTCAGCGGAGCTCCGTCAGCCCGGCACTACCACTGCGGCGCGCCGCGACGATGACAGTGCCGGCTGATCAACCGTCTTACTTGCCGGCCTTACGACGTGCGACGCGGGTCTTGCGCAGCAGTTTGCGGTGCTTCTTCTTGGCCATCCGCTTGCGACGCTTCTTGATGATCGAACCCATGTGTGACCTCTGACTGACAAGCCGACCGTGGATCCGTCGGCGGGTGTGCGGGTGAACAGATGTCGACTCACCGCGAACACAGAACGTGTCGTGGGCCCGGCCGACGTGGACGGCACCCGGCGGCACCGACCTCGACCATCCTAGCGGCTGGTCGGCTTTGCTCCGACAGCCCGCACGTCAGCGCTCACCGCCGCCGCCACCGCGGTGGCCGGGGGGGCGGCGAACCACTCACCCGACGTCGTTGAACGCCCGCTGCAGGTAGTCGTTCACCGCGCGTTCGGACACCCGGAACGACCTACCCACCCGCACTGCGGGCAGCTCCTCGGAGTGCACCAGTCGGTAGACCGTCATCCGGGACACGCGCATCAGCGCGGCCACTTCCGCCACGGTCAGGAACCTGATCTCGGCCAGGGCCGGGTCATGCGGGGTGCGTGCCATAACTACACCGTCATTTCGCCACGTCGTGGCCGCCGGCTTCCCCTCCGGCAGACGCGTGCACACGTGTTGAGCCGACTCTAGCGGTACGGCTGGGACCACTGCGATACGAGGGCAGGATGAGGCTCCACCGAACCCGCCGACACGCCGTCCCGTGGGTCGGGCGCACGGCCCGGCGCCCCCTTGTGGGCGTTCGTGGGGCACCTGCCGAGTACGCCGGATCACCCAGATCCGGGCGGACCCGACGGGCCAGCGGTGGACGGGCTCAGTGGTGGACGGGCTCAGTGGTGGACGGGCTCAGCGGTGGACGGGCTCAGTGGTGAGCGCGGCCGAGTTCGACGGACCGCATCGCGGCCGCTTCGATCGCCGCCAACAGCGCCGCCCGCACGCCGTGCTTCTCCAGCTCGCGGATAGCCGCGATCGTGGTGCCCCCGGGGGAGGTGACCGCCTCCCGCAGCATCACCGGGTGCTCCCCGGACTCCCGCAGCATCTTCGCCGAACCCACCGCGGACTGGATGATCAGCTCCGCTGCGACAGTGCGGGGCAGCCCCAGCAGGATGCCCGCGTCGATCATCGCCTCGACCAGGAAGAAGAAGTACGCCGGGCCGGAGCCGGACAGCGCGGTCACGGCGTCCTGCTGGGACTCCGGTACCCGGACCACCTTCCCCACCGCCAGCAGCAGGTCCTCGACGACCTGCAGGTGCTCGTCGGTGGCGTGGGAGCCGGCCGAGATCGCCGACATCGCCTCCCCCACCAGCATCGGGGTGTTGGGCATCACCCGGACCACCGGGACGCCGGCCGGCAGCGAGCGTTCGTACAGCGCGGTGGGGAGCCCGGCGCACAACGACACCACCAGCGTGCCCGGCGTGACGTGCGCTGCGAGGTCCACCAGCACCGGATCGATGTCCTGCGGCTTCACCGCGACGACCACCACGTCGGCCCCCGCCGCCGCCTCCGCGACCGTCACCGCCCGCACCCCGTAGAGGGCGGTCAATTGCGCGGCCCGGGCCGGGTAGCGCTCGGTGAACATCACGGCGGCGGCGTCCAACCCGCCGGCGAGCAGCCCACCCATCAGCGCCTCACCGATCTTGCCGGCCCCGACGATGGCGATGGTTCTCGTAGTCATGGGACCCACCCTGACACACCCGTCGGCGCGAACCTGCGCGCTGCCTGCGACGGTGGTGGCGGCCGCGTCCTATCGTGGCCCGATGCTCCCCGCGCACGACCGGTTCCGGCCGCGGCTGGCGGTGCTGGCCGTCGTACTGCTCGCGGTGAATCTGCGACCGGTGGTCAACTCCGTGGGCGCCCTGCTCCCCGGGATCCGCTCGTCGCTCGGGCTGTCCGCCACCGCGGCCGGCGCGCTCACGTCGCTGCCACCGCTGTGTTTCGCCCTGTTCGGGTTGGTGGCGCCCCGCCTCGCCGCCCGGTACGGCACCGAGAAGGTGGTGGTGGGGGCATTGGCGGCGGTGACTTTCGGCCAAGGGGTGCGGATCGTCGGGCCGTCGACGGGTGCACTGTTCGCCGGGTCGTTGCTCGCCCTCAGCGGTCTGGCGCTGGCCAACGTGCTGCTGCCGAGCATCATCCGGGCGTACTTCCCGTCCCGGGTCCCCATCATGACGGCGGTCTACACCACCGCAATGGCGATCGGGGCGACGTCGAGCTCGGCGTTCACGGTCCCGCTGCAACGCGGACTGGGAGGTGACTGGCAGACGGGCCTCGGCACGTGGGGGGTGACCGCCGCGGTGGCGCTGGTGCCCTGGCTGGTGATGTCCGCGCCGCACGGTCCCGCCCCGGCGGGGCAGGAACGCCCCACCCTGCGGCCGGTCGATCTGCTGCGGAGCCGGATGGCCTGGACGCTGGGGCTCTTCTTCGGGCTGCAGTCGGCGCAGGCCTACATCGTGACGTCCTGGCTGAGCCAGATCCTGGTCGACGACGGCGCCGACCTCGGCACGGCAGGATTCGCCGTCGGCGTCTTCGCAGGGGTCGGCATCCCGATCTCGGCAGCCATCCCGGCGTTGCTGGCCCAGCAGGCCCGGCTCCCCGCGCTGGTGGTCGGTCTCGGCGGCTGCTACGTGGCCGGGTACCTCGGTCTCGGGCTGGCCCCGTCCGCCGGAATGTGGGCGTGGGCGGCCCTGCTCGGGGTGGGGTCGGGCACGTTTCCGCTGATCCTGACGCTGATCGCGCTGCGGGCGAGGTCATCGCAGGGGGTGGCCGCACTGTCGGCGTTCACCCAGTGCACCGGGTACCTGGTGGCCGCGGTCGGCCCCGTCGCGATCGGCGCCCTGCACGACCTGACCGGCGGCTGGTCGGTGCCGCTGACCGTCCTGGCCGCCTCGGCGGCGCTGATGGCCGGGGTCGGGCTACGGGCCGCCCGACCCCGGTTCGTCGAGGACAGCGTGCCGCACGACCGGTCGGTCTGAGCCTCAGCGGGTGCGCAGCAGCGCACTCGCCGTGGCCGCGCGGCCCTCACCTCGGCCGGTCAGCCCCAGTCCGTCGGTGGTGGTGCCGGCGACGGACACCGGGGCCCCGACGACCGCGGACAACACCTTCTGGGCCTCGACGCGTCGACCCGAGAGCCGCGGGGTGTTGGCCACCACCTGGACGGCCGCGTTGACCACCACATAACCGGCCTCCCCGATGAGCCGGCGCTGCCTCTGCCAGCAACGCGGCCCCGGACGCGCCGGCCCACCGCGGGTCCGAGGTGCCGAAGACCGCACCCAGATCGCCCAGCCCGGCGGCGGAGAGCAATGCGTCGACCAAGGCGTGCGCGGCGACGTCGCCGTCGGAATGGCCGGCACATCCGTCGACGTCCGGGAAGTGCAGCCCGGCCAGGTGGCACGGTCGACCGACCTCGACGGGGTGGACATCCAGGCCGGTCCCGATCCGATAACCGACGTCGTGCGCAGTCACTGGAAGACTCCTCGATCGGCCAGTCGATGGTCGGGCGTCGCATCCCGGGGTGCACCGAAGTGCCGGGCGCGGGCGAGGTCGGCTGCGGTAACCACTCGAGCAGCATCGGCGTCGCCGGCCACGGTGGCCACGTGGTACCCGGCGGCGACGACGAGACCGAGGTCGTCCGTCGCAGGTAGGGGGTGAGTCCCAGCGGGACCGGAACCTTCGAGCGCGACGTCGAGCACCCCGGCCGCGAAGCCCTGTGGGGTCTGCACGATCCGCAGTGCGTCCCGGTCGAGCAGTCGGGAGGCCACGCCGGCTGCGTCCACCGCCCGGATGGTGTCGACCACGGGCAACACCGGCACCACGGCCGACGCACCGCGGCGTACGGCGTCGATGACGCGGCGGATCATCGGGACGGGCGCGAACGCGCGAGCCGGATCGTGCACGAGGACCGCCGCGGGCACGGCTTCGCCGCACTCGCCGAGTCTCTCGAGGGCTGCCTGCACGGCGGACCGGCGATCGAGGGCCGTCATCACCTCGGCGACACCACCGAAGAACGGGTCAGCAACGACTTTCCGGGCGGCGGCCTCCCGGCCGGGATCGACCAGCACGAGCACACGGTTGACACCGGCCGCGCGCAGGTGACGGACGGCGTACCACAGCAGCGGTCGGCCGTCGATTTCGGCCCAGCACGGATCGACCGCTCCCGGTCCACCCGGGGAGAGGTCGATCTGGGAGTCATCGGCCGGAACTGCCGAGACCGGCGCTGCAGAGACCGGCGCTGCAGAGACCGGCGCAGCGTCGGAGATGTCCTGAGAGACCGAAGCGTGCAACGAAATCGCCGGGACCAGGACGACGACCGTCATCGATCATCGCCCGTCAGGTGGGGCACCGGTCCGGAGACCCGGGGCGCGCCGTGCGCGAACCCCGGGCGACCGGAGCGATCAGGAAGCCAGGACCTCATCGAGACGGTCGCTGGCGCGCGGCTCGTCGATGCCCTCGGCGAGCGCGAGCTCGGAGACCAGAATCTGCCGGGCCTTGGCCAACATCCGCTTCTCGCCGGCCGACAGGCCACGCTCGCGGTCACGACGCCACAGGTCACGAACCACCTCGGCGACCTTCTTCACGTCGCCGGACGCGAGCTTCTCCAGATTTGCCTTGTACCGACGCGACCAGTTGGTCGGCTCCTCGGTGTGGGGCGCCCGGAGAACAGCGAACACGCTCTCCAGACCTTCGGTGTCGACCACGTCGCGGACGCCGACGAACTCGGCATTGTCCGCGGGTACCTTCACCGTGAGATCGCCCTGGGCGACTTTGAGAACCAGATACAGCCGCTCGACACCCTTGACCATCCGGGTTTCAGTTGCCTGAATGAGTGCTGCCCCGTGATGGGGATAGACGACAGTTTCGCCGACCTTGAAGACCATGAGTCTGCTGCCCCTTTCGATACCTCAGTCTACCACGCGTCGACACCGTCCCGGTCACGTTGTCGCAGGTCAGGGACTTGACGCCGAAGACGGGCGGTGGCGCCCGGACCGTGCAGGGGGTTGACACGGGCGGGGCGTCCATGGTGGGCCGGGGCCGCGACGACCGGGCCGTCCCGGGCCCGCCGGGCCGTCGCGTCGGCCGGTCGGGCCGCAAAGAGGGACATCACACCGGCCTGCAGCTCCGGCCAGATCCATTGCGCGGCGGGACGTCTCGCCGCAGAGGTCCGGGCGGGCCGAGTGCGGGAACCGACCCGGCGCCGCCCTGTCCGGGGTCCACCAGCCGCCCGGTCCCCGATCGCCGGCTGCCGCCCCGAGCGCCCGGCCGGGACCCGGGACGGCACCGTCGCGGCCCGAGCGCCCAGCGCGCATCCCGGCGCATCGCCGGGATACCCTGCAACGGACAGGAGCGACAGCAGTCCCGTCGACGCCGGCCGATTTCCGGCACGGCGCTGCGCCACCCGCTCCCGGCACCATCGCAACCGCCCAGAAAGGGGACCGTCGTGGCCCGCAACGCACGGCTCGCGCGCCTGCGTCTGATCCCAGCCCTCACCATCATCGGGGCCGTGCTGGCCGTCAATGGTTGCGCCGCCGGCCAACAGGCCCAGACCGCACAACAGGTCGCCGCGATCGACGGCGCCAACGGCACCAGCGGCGCCCTCGGCGTCCGCAACGTCCGGCTGGCGCCCACCGAGGACAACCGCTACGAGGCCGGCGCGAACGTGCCGCTCAAGCTGTGGGTCTCCAACGCCGACATCACTCCCGACACCCTCGCCGGCGCCTCCAGCCCGGCGGCGGACAGCGTCGTCATCTCCGGCAACGGACAGATCCTCGGGCAGACGCTGGTGGAGATCACCGACGCCACGGCCACCCAGATCGTGGTGACCGGCCTCAAGGAAGAGCTGCACTACGGGATGTCGATCCCGATCACGTTCAACTTCACCCAGAGCGGCACGGTCACGGTGAACGTCCCGATCGAGATCCCCGACCAACGGTCCAGTGAACCGCGGGAGACGGTGAACATCCTCCCCGGCGAGCACTCCAACATCTGGTTCGGCGATTCTGAGGGGGCCGAGGGGGCCGAGGGGGCCGAGGGGTCGCCACTAGTCGACTCCTCGATGGGTACAGCTGTTCGCTTTCCCTGTGCGCGCCTGCGAGAGCACTGTCGGTGCCTGCCGCTACGGTGACGGACATGGCCTCCCATCCAGCGTCCGCACGCTCCGCCCGCCCAGCGTTCCGCTGTTCCGAGTGCGGCGCCTCGGCCGGTAAGTGGCACGGCCGGTGCCCCGAGTGTCAGGCCTGGGGCACCGTCGCCGAGGCGTCGCCGGTGAACGGCAGTCTGCGCAAGGTCAGCGCCGGGCCCACGACCGCTCCGGCGCTGTCGATGCCCGACATCGATGTGACGTCGGTGCAGATGCGGGCCAGCGGGATCCGGGAGCTCGACCGGGTCCTCGGCGGCGGGCTGGTGCCCGGCTCGGTCACCTTGCTCGCCGGCGAGCCGGGCGTCGGCAAGTCGACGTTGCTGCTGTCGGCAGCGCAGGCGTGGGCCGCCGCCGGGCACGGTAAGGCCCTCATCATCACCGGTGAGGAATCCACCGCGCAGGTGCGGCTGCGGGCGGAGCGGATCGGAGCGATGCATCCCCAGGTGTTCCTCGCCGCGGAGAGCGAGCTGTCCGCAGCGCTGTCCCACATCGACGCCGTCGCGCCGACGTTCCTCATCGTGGACTCCGTTCAGACCGTCGCCGCCGCCGAAGTGGACGGCAGCACCGGGGGTGTCACCCAGATCAGGGCGGTCGCGGCGGCCCTGATCGCGGTTGCCAAGGCCCGCGGCATCGCGACAGTGCTGGTCGGGCACGTCACCAAGGACGGCGGCATCGCCGGGCCACGGGTCCTGGAGCACCTCGTGGACGTGGTCCTGCACTTCGAGGGGGACCGGCAGTCCACCCTGCGGCTGGTGCGGGGCGTGAAGAACCGGTTCGGGCCGTCGGACGAGGTCGGCTGCTTCCAGATGGTCGGCGCCGGCATCCTGTCCCTCGACGACCCGTCGGGCTTGTTCCTCTCCGCCCGGCGGGCGCACATCCCCGGAACCTGCTCGACGATCACGATGGAGGGGCGCCGCCCGCTGCCGGTAGAGATCCAGACCCTGGTGACCCCGCGCTCCCGGGAGGGGTACGGCCAACGGTCGGCGGTCGGCCTGGCTGGTCCGCGGGTCGACCTGGTGCTGGCCGTGTTGCAGCGGTGGGGTGGGGTCGCGGTGAGCACCTACGACGTGATGGCCGCGACGGTCGGCGGGGCCAGACTGATCGAGCCTGCTGCTGACCTCGCTCTCGCGATGGCCGTCTGGTCGTCGGCGCGCGACATCCCGCTCTCCCCCGAGCTGGTGGTGATCGGGGAGTTGGGCCTGTCCGCGGACGTCCGACCGGTGGCCAACCTGGACCGCCGGCTGGTCGAGGCGCGCCGCCTCGGCTTCGAGCACGCGATCGTGCCGACGGGCACTGCCGTGACCCGACCGTCGGGGATGCGGGTGGACGAGGTCACCGACCTCGGCCACGCCCTCCGGGCGCAGGGAAACGACGCCGGCGTGGTGCACTGGCTCCGGGAGAAGCAGGCGCGATGACCGACCCGCGCAGCGCCCGGCGATGTCGGGGCCGTCGTACCGGGTCCGTGGGGCGGTGACCCTAGACTGACTTCGACCTCGAGCAGTCGGGGGCGGCTGGTCGACCGCGGCAGACGCCGCGAGGCCGGTTGTGGGTGTCGTCGCCGCGGGGGCGGCGTGGTCGGTGAGCACTGATCACTCGCACCGGAAGCACGTACTGAAGGCACGCCGCACACGCACGTATTGATGGATCGGGTCCGAACGACCAGCAGCCCGGCCGCACCGGCCGGCAGCCGTGACGAAAGGGGTGGGCGTGGCCGAGCGAGCGTCCAGCCCGGCGCTGAGGTCGGTGCTCAGTCGGCTGGCACCCGGGACCGACCTCCGGGAAGGGCTGGAGCGGATTCTGCGCGGGCGCACCGGGGCCCTCATCGTGCTGGGATTCGACAAGCCCGTCGAGGACCTCTGCGACGGTGGCTTCCAGATCAACATCGACTTCTCGCCGACGCGGGTCCGAGAGCTGTCGAAGATGGACGGCGCGGTCATCCTCAACGACGCCGCGACCCGGATCCTGCGGGCCAACGTCCAATTGATGCCCGACCCCAGCATCCCCACCGCCGAATCCGGCACCCGGCACCGGACCGCCGAGCGCACTGCGGTGCAGACCCGACTGCCGGTGATCTCGGTGAGTCATTCGATGTCGATCATCAGCCTCTACTACGACGGCATGCGGTACGTGCTGGCCGACCCGTCGACGATCCTGGCCCGCGCCAACCAGGCGCTGGCCACGTTGCAGCGCTATCGCGCCCGCCTCGACGAAGTCTCCCAACAACTCTCCGCGCTGGAGATCGAGGACTTCACCACCCTGCGCGACGTCACCACCGTCGTCCAGCGCCTGCTGATGGTCCGCCGGATAGCCAACGAGATCGCCAGCGACGTCGCCGAGCTCGGCACCGACGGTCGCCTTCCCGCGCTCCAGCTCGACGAGCTGACCAGCACGATCGAGGAGACCCGGGTGCTGCTGGTCCGCGACTACCTGCCGGAGCTGTTCGACCGGTCCGAGACCGACGTGCTGTCGGCGTTGGAGGAGATCGACGAGGCGGAGCTGCTGGACCTGAACACCATCGCCCGTGACCTCGGCTTCACCATCACCCCGGACGTGCTCGACATGCACCTGAGCCCACGTGGCTACCGGCTGCTCGCGGCGATCCCTCGGGTCCCCCAGGCGATCCAGGACCGGCTGATCGCGCACTTCCGAAACCTGCAGGGCCTTCTCGCAGCGACCGCTGGAGACCTTCAGGAGGTCGAGGGCGTCGGCGAGGCCCGCGCCCGGGTCGTCCGCGAGGGGCTCTCGCGGGTTGCCGAGTCCTCGATCGTCGACCGGTACGGTGCCACTCTCTGACCGGGTGTCACGCTCCGACGAATCCGGGCCCATCGGCCGGGTTGCGCGGGATCCCCGATCGATTGAACCGAACCCGACCGCAGCGCGTGAGGGTGGCAAGAGCACCCGAAGCAACCCGAACCCGACACCCGCTGATTGGACCCCTCGATGACCCAGACCGAACTCCACGCGAGCAGCCCCGCCGGCCCGGACGTGTCGCCGACCGGACACAGCTGTGCTGACGGCTGCGCCTCGCGCGGCACCACCGTCAGCCGACGCGCGGCGATCGGCGCCGGGGTGGTCACCGGAGCGGCTTTGCTGGCCGCCTGCAGCAGCACCGACGTCACCCCCATCAGCGGCACGTCGACCAGCACGTCGACCAGCACGTCGACCAGCACGAGCGGCAGCACCGTGTCGTCGAGCAGTTCTGCGACCGCCGCGGAGAGCGAGCAGGAGGTCGAGAGCGAGGACGGGACCCCCACGGCAACCTCGTCTGCCGCCACCGGCACCGCGATCGCGAAAGTGGCCGACGTACCTTCCGGCGGTGCGCTGATCGTGGCCAACGGCGACCAGCCGATCGCGCTGGCCCGCAACGCCGACGGGACCGTCGTCGCACACACCGCGATCTGCACCCATCAGGGCTGCACGGTCAAAGCCGACGGCGCCACCCTGAGCTGCCCGTGCCATGGATCGGCGTTCGACGCGTTCAGCGGCGCCGTCAAGAAGGGTCCGGCCAACAAGCCGCTCGCCGAGGTCGCGGTGCAGGTCTCCGACGCCGACGTCCTGCTGACGGCCTGATCATCCCCCGGGCCGACGCTCGCCGGTAGGCCCGGTTCAGCACATCCACCGGGCGGCACAGCGGACTCACAGGTTCGACTCAGGTCCCACCACGACCCCGGGCGGCATCATCATCGTCATGAGCACTCCAGGACGTCCGCTACCGCCACCCCCGGCCTCGGCCTGGCACCGATCCGCGGCATCGACGGTCGCCCCGTCCGCGCCCTGGTCGTCGACGACGAGCCGACCCTGGCCGAGCTGGTCAGCATGGCGCTGCGTTACGAGGGCTGGGAGATCCGGACCGCCGGCGACCGGCTCCGCAGCGGTGCAGGCCGCGCGGGAGTTCCGTCCCGACGTGATCGTGTTGGACGTGATGCTCCCCGATTTCGACGGGATGGAGGTGCTGCGCCGGATTCGAGCCGACGGCGAACTCGCGCCGGTGCTGTTCCTCACCGCCCGGGACGCACGTGGAGGACCGCATCGCAGGGCTCACCGCCGGTGGTGACGACTACGTGACCAAGCCCTTCTCCCTGGAGGAGTTGGTGCTACGCCTGCGCGCCCTGCTGCGTCGCGGCAAGAGCACCATCCAGTCGGAGAGTGCACTGGTCACTGTCGGCGATCTGACGCTGGACGAGGACAGCCGGGAGGTCCGCCGTGGCGATGACCTCATCGCGCTGACCGCGACGGAGTTCGAACTGCTGCGGTTCTTGATGCGCAACTCCCGGCGGGTGTTGTCCAAGGCGCAGATCCTGGACCGGGTCTGGAACTACGACTTCGGCGGGCAGGCCAACATCGTCGAGCTGTACATCTCCTATCTGCGCAAGAAGATCGACTCCGGGCGCGAGCCGATGATCCACACCATGCGCGGCTTCGGCTACGTGCTCAAGCCCGCCGGCTGATCGTGGCCGACACCTCGCCCGGCGCTGGGGCCGCTCCCACGAGACCGGCAGCGATCCCCCCGCTCCCGGAGCCCGAAGCCGCCGGGCCGGTCCGACGTCGGCGTCCGCTCACCCTACGGACCAAGCTCATCGCGGGGTCCGCGCTGATGGTGTTGCTGGTCTGCGGGGTGACCGGCGTCGCCACCCAACTGTCGCTGAGTCACTATCTGATGTCCCAGGTCGACCAGCGTCTCAAGACCGCCGTCCAACACGACGACGGCCCCGGCAACAGCGGCCCCGACGACGGCCACGACCACTGGAGCGGCAGCTGTGATGCCACCGGGTCGTCCTCAGGTCGGCCCGTCCGGTTCAGCGCCGGTTTCACCGACACCCTGGGGGCGACGATCACCGATGGGCAGGTGGTGACTGCCGGCCTGCTGACCAAGGACGGCTGCCTGCCGCTGACCGTCGTGGCGACGACCGTGCTGCTGGACACCGTCGGCAGTCCGACGCCGGTGACGGTCTCCATCGACGGTCTCGGGGACTTCCGCGTTTTCGGGGCTGCTCAAGGCGACGAGGGCAGCACCGTCGTGACCGGCCTGCCGCTGGCTCGCGAGAACGCCACCGGCAGCCAGCTGATCTGGACGCTCGTCATCGTGATGGCCGGCGCCCTCATCATCGCGACGGTGGGCGCGTTCTTCGTGGTGCGTCGGACGTTGCGGCCGTTGGATCGGGTGGCCGCGACCGCCCACAAGGTGAGCACGATGCCGCTGCACCGCGGTGAGGTGGATCTGGGCATCCGGGTGCCGGCCGGTGACACCGACCCGCGGACCGAGGTCGGGCAGGTCGGGGCCGCCCTGAACAAGATGCTCGGACATGTCTCCACCGCGCTCGAAGTCCGTCAGGCAAGCGAGACGCAGGTGCGCCAGTTCGTCGCCGACGCCTCGCACGAGCTGCGGACGCCGTTGGCGGCCATCCGTGGTTACACCGAGCTGGCCCGCCGCGGGGATGCCGACGCGGCGGCGGTGGCCCACGCCCTGACCCGGGTCGACTCGGAGTCGGCGCGGATGTCGGCGCTGGTCGACGACCTGCTGCTACTGGCCCGGTTGGACGCGGGGCGGCCGCTTGCCCACGACGAGGTCGACCTCACGCTGTTGGCGATGGACGTCGTGAGCGACACCCGGGTCGCCGGCCCCGACCACACCTGGCGGCTGGATCTGCCGGAAGAGCCGATCAGCGTCACCGGCGAGGAACCGCGCCTGCACCAGGTGCTGGCCAATCTGCTGACCAATGCCCGGACGCACACCCCACCCGGTACGACGGTGACCACCGCGGTGGCCCTGGTGGACGGTGTGGTGCAACTGACCGTCACCGACGACGGTCCCGGTATCGATCCGGCTCTGCTACCCGGCATTTTCGCCCGGTTCGTCCGGGGTGACTCGTCGCGGTCCCGGAACGCGGGCTCGACCGGCCTGGGGTTGGCCATCGTCCGGGCGGTGGTGACCGCACACCATGGCCGGGTCACTGCGGACAGCCGGCCCGGTCGGACCCGGTTCACGGTCACGCTGCCGCCGCACGGTGCCACGCTGCCGGCCACCTCGCCGGCGACAGCCGGGGTCTGACGCTCCCGGTCACCCGCCGGACGTCTCCCTGACGACCTGCTGGGCCAGGGTGAACGTGGCCTGGTCGAACACCACCAGCACGACCCGCTCGACCGGGGCGTCCGTCGCCCGGATCGCGGTGACCGCCTGTCGCAGCGCATCGGCCGTGGGCCAGCCGTACGCCCCGGCGGACACCAGCGGGAATGCCACCGCCGCGGCTCCGACCTCGGCGGCGACGGCGAGGCTGCGGCTGTAGCACGACCGCAGCACCGCGGCGCGATCCTGTGCCGGGTCGTAGATCGGCCCTACGGTGTGGATCACCCACCGGCAGGCGAGCCGACCCGCTGTGGTGGCCACCGCAGCGCCGGGCGACAGCCCGTCCGGGTGGGTGGTCCGCCGGAGCTCCCGGCAGGCATGCAGAACCGCGGCACCACCGGCCCGGTGGATGGCGCCGTCCACCCCGCCGCCGCCGAGCAACGCCGGATCGGCCGCGTTCACGATCGCGTCGACCGACTCGCAGACCACGCCGGTGATGTCACCGGAGACCAGTTGGAGCCGCATGCTCAGCCCCCGAGCAGTCCAACCGCGATGCGCGCGCCGTCCACCCGGATCCGGACCTCGGAGAAGTCCGCGACGGACGGCACCCCGAGATCGGAATGCGTCGTGCGCAACCCGAGCACCATCGCCCCGCTGGCCAGCCCGGAGGCAACGCCCGCCGGCGCATCCTCCACGACAAGGCAACGTTTGGGCTCGAAGCCCAACCGCTGTGCGGCGAGCAGGTAGGGGGCGGGGTCGGGCTTGCCGACCGTGACGTCGTCGGCGGTGATCAACTGCCCGGGCATCGGAATTCCGGCGGCGGCCATCCGGCCGGTCGCCAGCCGACGGGTTCCGCTGGTCACGATCGCCCAGCGATCGGCCGGCAGTGCTTCGAGCATGGCCACGGCGCCGACGATCGCCACCACACCCTCGAAGTCGGACGCCTCGATGTCACCGAGCCAGGCATTGACCTCGTCGATCTCGGCGGCCGAGGAGGTCGGCATCAACCGGGTCAGCGTCTGGCGGGCCGGGACGCCGTGGTAGCACCCGTTCATCGCCTCGAAGTCGATCCCGAGCCGGTCGGCCAGCTGACGCCAACTTCGGTCCACACTGGCCGTGGAATCCGCCAGCGTGCCGTCGAGGTCGAACAGGACGGCGTCGACGGTGATCTGCATCTTCGTTGATTGCGGCATTGAAGCGGCGGTTCCTTCCCCTGAAGGGCTTACCGGTCCGAGAACGACGGCGATCCGAAGCCGTCCCGACACCGCGGATGACTCGACTGGATGACGGTCATGTGCCGTCCCATCCTTGCACCGCAGGGGCTCACGCCAAGTGGCGGGTAGGTGGAATCAACATGACATCGTGGCGGTTGATGTCTGTATCTGTGCCCGGCCGGGACACAACGACGAGAAGGGATGTGGCGCCCATGATGCGAGCGCTGTGGAACGGGACGGTGATTGCGGAATCTCCGAGCACCGTGCAGGTGGAGGGCAATCACTACTTCCCCGCGGGGAGCCTGAGCCGGGAGTACTTCACCGACAGCGGGACGACGACGGTGTGCCCCTGGAAGGGCACCGCGAGTTACTACTCGGTCACCGTCGACGGCCGCACCAGCCCGGACGCCGCCTGGTACTACCCCACGCCGAAGGACGCTGCCGCCGAGATCCGGGATCACGTCGCGTTCTGGCGCGGGGTCACCGTCGAGGGCACCGCCGGGAGTGCGGCATGACCGCCGCCGGCACGCCGGTGATCGACTTCCTCTGGCGGCCGGGGTGCGGGTTCTGCGCTGCACTGCACCGGCGGCTGACCGCCGCCGGCGTGGCGATGAACGAGTTCAACATCTGGGAGGACCCCGCCGCCGCCGATCGGGTCCGGGCTGCGGCCAACGGCAACGAGACCGTGCCCACGGTCTACGTCGGCGACCACTCGATGGTCAACCCCAGCGTCGAGGACGTGCTGGCCGCGATCGACCGGGCGACCGCCGCGGGCTGACCCCTGGGCCGACGCCCGGGCGCTGGACCGGACCGGGCCGGTCACCCATTACCCTTGCTGTGCCGCCTCCGTAGCTCAGGGGATAGAGCAACGCACTCCTAACGCGTTGGTCGCAGGTTCGAATCCTGCCGGGGGCACCTCTGCTGATCCAGCGCGGGCAAGGACGTTGCCCGGATCGCGACATATACCGGCCAGTGCGGCTGCGCCGCCCCGTCCCGGTGTCCCGGCGCTCACCCGGCCAGGATCTCCCTGCTGACCGCCGCGAGTCGCTCCGCCGGCACCGCCGGGACTCCACCGGTAGCCCTGCCCGACCGTGCACCCCAGACCCAGCATGACGGCGGCGTGTCTCGGCGGTCTCGATCCCCTCGGCCACGGTCTCCAGGCCGAGCGCGTCGGCCAGCTGCACGATCGACGTCACGATCGCCCGCGAGTCGGCGTCGACGCTGACCTGGTCGATGAAGGACCGGTCGATCTTGAGCACACTCACCGGCAGTCGCTTCAGGTAGGCCAACGAGCTGTACCCGGTACCGAAGTCGTCGATGGCGATCGCCACCCCGAGGTTCTTCAGCGATGCAGCAGGGTGATCGCGCAGGGCGCGTCGGTCATGATCGCCGATTCGGTGACCTCCAGGACCAGATCGCTGTCGCCGGCCACCCGGTCGGTTCCGCCGCCGCGGGCGACGACCTCGTTCAGGCCGGAGACCGCGAAGCTGCGCGCGGACACGTTGACCCCGAGTTTGAACGTGCCCAGCCCGTGCTCGTGTTGCACCTGCTGCATCTGCCTGCAGGCCCGGCGGATCACCCATCGGTCCAGGGCGAGCGACATCCCCATCGCATCGGCGGCGTCGACGACCTCCACCGGCGAGACCACCCCCAGCTCGGCGTCCTGCCAGCGCAACAGCGCCTCGACCCCGATCATCCGACCGCCGGCGATGTCGACGATCGGCTGGTAGTGCAGCATCGAGCAGGTCGTCCTCCAACGCCTCCCGAAGGGCGTTCATCACCATCAGCCGCCGTTCGGCGCCCTGGGCGAGGGTGGAGTCGAAGACCCGGATGCGGCCGCGGCCGGACGTCTTGGCCGCGTACATCGCCACGTCGGCGAACCGCAGCAGGGAGTCGGCGTCGTGCGGCGGGGACAGTGCAATCCCGATGCTCGCGTCGACGTAGACCCGCGGCCCGCCGAGTTCGACC
The DNA here is from genome assembly GCA_963784315.1 of uncultured Actinomycetota bacterium. GTDB lineage: Bacteria > Actinomycetota > Actinomycetes > Mycobacteriales > Nakamurellaceae > Nakamurella. The sequence continues at coordinate 228,556 of CAWAQR010000003.1, read as the reverse complement.
GGGCTGCTCAGCGACTCCCGCAGCCGCGCCGCGATCGACAGCGCCAGTTCCTCGTCGACGTTCTCGCAGAGCACCGCGAACTCGTCCCCGCCGAGCCGGGCCACCGTGTCCTCCGGTCGCACCGCATGTTGCAGACGGTGGCCGATCTCGATCAACAGGTTGTCGCCGACGTCGTGCCCGCGGGAGTCGTTGACCAGCTTGAAGTGGTCCAGATCAAGGAACAGCAGGGCCGCGGACCCGCCGGAGGGGTGCTGCCGGTGCAGCGCCTGCTCGATGCGTTCGACCAGCAGCGCCCGGTTCGGCAGGTCGGTCAGCACGTCGTGCATCGAGCGGTGCCGTAACTTCTCCTCGGCGTGGCGCGCCTGCGTGACATCGGAGACCATGGCCAACGAGCCGCTCTCCCCGGTTTCGGGCATCGGCAACGGAGCGACCGACATCGACAGGGTGTGCCAGCTGCCGTCGGGGTGGGCGTAGGGCACCTCGTAGGTCTCCGGACCCACCTCCCAGCGGTGCAGGAGCTTCTGTCGGAGCAGCTCGGCGGTCTCCGGATCGAACAGCGGCGCCCGGTCGCGGGCGGCCAGCCCGGCGAGGGTGTGCCCGAGCAGGTCGGCCAGCTTCTGGTTCAGGAAGACCACCGCACCCTCACGGTCGAAGACGACGATGCCCTCCTGTGCCGTTTCCGCCATCGCCCGGTAGCGGGCCTCGGACCTGCGAAGCTCGTCCTTGGCCTGGATCTCGACGGTGACGTCACGCAGGTTGAGCACCAGCCCGCGGATGTCCGGATCGGCCAGTGCGTTGGTCATCGTCTTCTCGACCCAGCGCCACTCACCGGACCGGTCCGCGACCCGCAAGGTGATGCGTTCGAACCCGTCAGGGCGGGCGATCACCCGGTCCAGGGCTGCCGTCAGCGCCGGCTGGTCATCGGGGTGGACGAAGTCCCAGCTGGTGCGCCCGACCGGCTCGTCGGCGCGGTAGCCGAAGATGTCGGCGACCGACGGTGACACGTACCGCAAGGTCAGGTCCGCATCGGCGACGAAGGCGACGTCGGAGGCGCGCTGGTTCAACGCCAGGAACAGGGCGCGTTGCCGGGAGATCCGTTCCTCAGCGGTGGAGACCGCCCGCAGATCTCGCACGAAGCTCGCCATCGCGTACGGCAGTCCGTCGTCGTCGTGCAGCACGGTGACGTCGATCAGCGCCGGCACGGCCTGCCCGTCGCGGTGCCGTAGCAGTTTCTCGAACGAGGTGGACCGCCGTGCACCCGACTGCAGTTGCGCGACCCGGACATCACCGACGCCGGAGTCCGACACGTGGGTCACGGTGATGCGCGACATCTGCAGCAGCTCGTCACGGGTGCGGCCCAGCAGCTCGCAGTAGGCGTCGTTGACGGCGACGAAGTTGCCGGCCATGTCCATCAGCGTCTGCGGCGTGCCGGCCTGCTCGAACCGGGCCCGCAGGTCCTCCGCCTGCCGCTCGATGTCCCGCCGCAGCGCGTTCTCGACCGAGAGGTCGCGCATCACCGCGCTGGTCCCACAGATGGTGCCGTACTCGTCGCGGATCACGCCCAACGCGAGCATCACCTCCAGCACAGTGCCGTCCCGCCGGAGGCGCTTGGCGACGAAGGGTGCGAGTCGCTCGCCGGCCAGCACCCGGTGCAGCAGTCCGATCTGCGACGCGCGATCGGCGGCGTCGACGAACGCCGAGACGTGCCGACCGGTCAGTTCGGCCGACGACCACCCGAACAGTTCCTCGAACCGGTCATTGACCCAGGTGATGGCCCCGACGGAATCACAGGTGAGGATGCCGTCGGTGGAGTTGGCGACGATGCTGGCGAGGATCTGCTCGGTCCTGAACGCCGCTTTCGACGCCGAGGCGTCCCGGGACACGCCCATGACATAGCGCTGCGTGCCGTCGGCCTCCAGGACGGTCTCGGTCGAGCCCCGCACCGGGATCTGCCGGCCGTCCCGGTGCCGGGCCAACCACTCCGACTCCACACCCGCTGCAGGGCCACCGTTCGACCCGCCGGCGCCGGGTGCCAGCACCGGGACGGGGTCGATCAGGTCGACCATGTTCTGCCCGCAGGCCTCCTCGGCGGCGTATCCGTAGAGCGCCTCGGCCGCGGCGTTCCAGTACACGACGACCGCGGCGAGGTCGGTGATGATCACCGCATCCGTGACCCGGTCCAGCGCGCGCGTCAGCAGATCCGACGGCATCTCGGCAACGTGGCGTGACGCTCCGTCGACGCTCAACCCGGCTCCCCGTGTGTACCCTCGCCCGATCCGACCGGCCCGCCCGCGGTGGCCCGCGTGCGGCGAGCCTATCTTCGGTGCGCGAACTGCGGGCTCGACGTCGCCCCTTTCCCAGCTCGACAGCGCGACGGCGGTCCGGTGCCGACCTCTACAGTGCGGGAATGTCCAGGATCGCGGCCGCCGGCCGCCGGCTCAGCGCCGAGTGGGTGCCGCTGCTGGAGTCCACGGTGGCCGCGACGCTGGCCTGGATCGTGTCCACCACTGTCGTCGGCCACCCTGCACCGTTCTTCGCCCCGACCGCAGCCATCATCGTGCTCGGTCAGGCCCGCGGGATCCGGGTGCGCAAGACCGTCGAGATCCTGATCGGCATCGCCGGCGGGATCCTGCTGGCCGACGTGGTGGCGCAACTGCTCGGCTCCAACACCACCCTGACGATTTTCGTGCTGGTCGCGCTCACCCTGACCATCACCACGGCGATCGGCGCCAACGGGGTCGCCGTCGTCCAGGCCACGGTGTCGGCGCTGTATGTCGCGGTGGTCACCCCACCCACTCAGACCCTGGTGCCCGTCCGGTTCATCGACGCCCTCGTCGGCGGCACGATCGCACTGCTGGTGAACCAACTCGCGGTGGCGCGTGACCCGCTGTCGGCCCTGATCCGCCAGATGCGCGGCATCAGTGAGCAGATCTGCGACGTCGTGGACCGCACGGCCGCCGCGATCGACCACCACGACCCGGTCGCGGCCCGGGACGCCCTGGACCGGGCCCGCAGGGTCGACACCGCAGTGACCGGCCTGCGCACCGAGGTCGCCGCGGCCGCCGAGGTGTTGCGCCTGGACCTCTGGCGGCAGCCGCGGCGGGCCGGCGTGCAGACCGTGGAGACCGCGACCCGGCAGATCGACTACGTCGTGCGTGGTGTTCGGGTGCTGGCCCGGGCCGGACTGACCCTGACCCGGTGGCCGGCCACCGCGGACGCGGCGCTGGGACACTCCTTGCGGCACCTCACTGCCGCCGTCGGCTACACCGGGGAGGCGTTGGTGCACGAGATCCTGGGCGACAGCGCGGAGGCCGCCCTGTTCGCCGAACGTGCCGAGACCTCCGCCTTCACCGCGATCGAGGTGGCCCGGCCGCTGCTCTGGGGCGACCAACCGCTGCCGGTGGTGATGATCGTGGGTCAGTTGCGCTCCATCACCATCGACCTGATGCGCGGGGTCGGTGCCGACGACGCGACCGTGCTGGCCCGCGTCGATCACGCGCTCGGCTTCCCCACCGGCTGACCCGGGACGGCGGCGTCTGGACGCCGCGGGGTGCGGGTAGGAGAGCCCACAGATCCCCGAGGAGGAGTCCACCATGACCGATGCCGCCCAGGGCGCCGCCAGAGTCGCCGAGTTGGCCCGTGACATCCGGATCGCGATGCTCACCACCACCGACGCCGACGGTCACCCCATCAGCCGCCCGATGGCCCAGCAGGAGGTCGAGTTCGACGGCGACCTGTGGTTCTTCGCCGAACGGACCTCACGCAAGGTGTCGCACATCAGGGCGAACCCGGAGGTCGGCGTGACGCTGACGTCCGGTGACACCTGGATCTCCATCGAGGGCGAGGCGGAGATCGTCGACGACCGAGCCAAGAACCGCGAGTTGTGGAACGCCTGGGTGGGGGCCTGGTTCACCGATGGACCCGACGATCCGGCCGTCATCCTGATCAAGGTGCATGCCCACGGCGCCGAGTACTGGGACACCCCCGGCGGCCGGATCGCCTCGGTCATCAGCTTCGTGAAGGCCAAGGTCACCGGCCGGCCCTACGACGGCGGGGAGAACGAGAAGGTCGATCTCTGACACCCGAGCGACCACCGCCGGGAACTTTCGGCCGGCTAGTGGTCGGGGACGTTGCGCTCGATCTCGGCGACCCAGACCGCGGCGTTGCCGTCGGACGGGGCGCGCCAGTCACCGCGCGGGCTCAGTGATCCCCCGGCGCTGACCTTCGGACCGTTGGGCATCGCGGACCGCTTGAACTGGCTGAAGCCGAAGAACCGTTTCACGAACACGATCAGCCACTGGCGGATCACCGGCAGCTCGTAGGAATGTCGACGTTCCGGCGGGAAGCTCACCGGCCAACTCCCGGTGGTCACGTCCCGCCAGGCGTGCAGCGCGAGAAACGCGATCTTGGACGGCCGGAAGCCGAACCGCAGCGTGTAGAACAGCGTGAAGTCCTGCAGCTCGTACGGCCCGATCGATTTCTCGGTGCTCTGCGGCACCTCCCCGTCCTTCACCGGCACCAACTCGGGGCTGATCTCGGTGTCCAGGATCGCCAGCAGGATGGCGTCGACCTCGTCGGAGAAGTCATCCAGGCCGCCCACCCACCGGATCAGGTGCTGGATCAGGGTCTTGGGCACCCCGGAGTTGACGTTGTAGTGCGACATCTGGTCACCGACCCCGTAGGTCGACCAGCCCAGCGCGATCTCGCTGAGGTCGCCGGTGCCCAGCACGATGCCGTGGTGGTGGTTGGCCAACCGGAACAGGTAATCGGTGCGCAGCCCGGCCTGGACGTTCTCGAACGTGACGTCGTAGACCTCTTCCCCCCGCCCGAAGGGGTGGTCGAGGTCGGCGAGCAACTGCCGGGCGGCCGGCCGGATGTCCAGCTCGGCGGCCGTCACCTGCAGCGCTCGCATCAGCGCCCAGGCGTTGGCCTTGGTCGACGTGCCGGTGGCGAATCCGGGCATCGTGTAGGCCAGGATGTTCGTCCGCGGCAGGCCGAGCAGGTCCATCGCCCGGGCCGCCACGATCAGCGCATGCGTCGAGTCCAGCCCCCCGGAGACCCCGATCACCACCGTGTCGGTGTGAATCGCCCGCAGCCGCTGCGCCAGCCCGTCGACCTGGATGTTGTAGGCCTCGAAACAGTCCTGGTTGAGCCGCTCGGGATCGGCGGGCACGAACGGGAACCGCTCGATCGGCCGGCGCAGACCCAGGTCGGTGGTCGGCGCACCGACGGTGAACTCGACGGTCCGGTAGGCCGCGCCACCGACCACCCGCCGGTTGTCCTCGAAGGTCCCCTGCCGGGCCCGTTCCTGGCGGAGCAGATCGAGGTCCACATCGGCCACCGTGACCTGCGGTTCCCGGGCGAACCGGACGCCCTCCCCGATCAGCGTCCCGTTCTCGAAGATGCTGGTCTGACCGTCCCAGGACAGGTCGGTCGTGGACTCCCCCTGGCCGGCGGCGGCGTAGAGGTAGGCGGCCAGGCAGCGCATGGACTGGGAGCGGCACAACGCGCTGCGGGTGTCGGAGCGGCCGATGGTGATCGGGCTGCCGGACAGGTTGGCCAGCACCGTCGCCCCCGCCAGCGCCAGCCCGCTGGACGGCGGCACCGGCACGAACATGTCCTCGCAGATCTCGACGCCGACGGTCAGCCCGGCGACATCGGTGGCGGCGAACAGCAGGTCGGTGCCGAACGGGGCCGGCCGACCGGCGACGTCGATCTGGAGCCCGGTGATGCCGTCACCGGCCGCGAACTGGCGTCGTTCGTAGAACTCGCGGTAGGTCGGCAGGTGCATCTTCGGCACCACGCCGAGGACGGTGCCGCGGTGGATGACGACTGCCACGTTGAACAACCGGGCCCGGTGCCGCAGGGGAGCGCCGATGATCAGCACCGGCAGCAGACCCACCGACGCCTCGACCACCCGGGCGAGGCCAACGTGGACCGCGTCGAGCAGCGCGTCCGCGCCGAGCAGGTCGTCCACGGCGTATCCGGTCATCGCGAGCTCCGGGAACACCGCGACCGCCACCCCCTGCTCGGAGCATCGGGTGGCCACCTCGACGATCCCGTCGGCGTTGCGGACCGGGTCGGCAATGTGGACGGGGGTGGTGCAGGCGGCGACCCGGGCGAAGCCGTGGGTGTAGAGCGAGTGGAAGGTCATGCACGCTTCCTGGGAACGGTCGGTGCCGGCGGGCGGCTCAGGCCCGACCATCATCCCTTGCGGCCGGCTTCTTCGGCGGCAGGGGGACGAACCCGGAGGTGCGGTCCAGGTAGTCCTGGTAGCCCGGCTTCGAGCTGCGCATCCGCCGCTCGGTCAGCGCCTTGCCGGTCTTGGCGACCAGCAGGTAGGTCATGAAGGCGGCCGAGAGCAGGCCGACCAGGCCCAGCCAGTGCCAACTGACCATCACGAAGATCCCCCACCACATGGTGGCCTCGCCGAAGTAGTTCGGGTGGCGGGTATAGCGCCAGAGGCCGCGGTCCATCACCTGACCCTTGTTCGCCGGGTCGGCCTTGAACGACTTCAGCTGGGCGTCGCCGATGGCTTCGAACCCGAATCCGACGCACCAGATCAGCACCCCGGCCGCGACGAGGACGTAGGTCGGATCCGGCAGCACCATCGCGATCTGGGCCGGCAGCGAGACGAACCACATCGTCAGGCCCTGCGGGACCTGCACCTTCCGGACGATCCCCCAGGGGCCGGCGTCGCGCAGCATCTCGACGTAGCGCTCGTCCTCGGGCAGTCCGTGGTTGCGCAGCAGGATGTAGCCACCCAGGCGCAGACCCCAGATTGCGACCACCGCCAGCATCAGCCACCGGAGCAGCGGGTCGCCGTACCCGATCGTCAACAGGAAGGCGGTCAGCGTGGCGACCACGAAGCCAGGACCCCAGACCGCGTCCACCACCGAGTACTTGCCGGTGGTGCGCCCGATGAGGAACGTCACCGCCATCACCAGCACCACCGCGGCCAACGCGCAGCCGACCGCCACGGTCAGCACCGTCCACGGGATCATTCCCACACCTTCCGCGACGTCGGCATCGCACTGGCGCCACCAGCCAGCGGCTTCACCGCGAGGATCTGGTCGACCCCCATCCGATTCTCCGCGAACGACAAGCCGGATCCCACCAGGTACAGCCGCCACACCCGGGCGCCGACCGGACCGAGCAGCTGCTCGACGCGCGGCCACTCCTCCTCCAGAGTGCGCCCCCACGCCTGCACGGTCCAGTCGTAGTGCTCGCGCAGGGCATGGACGTCACGGATCTCCAGCCCTGAGCCGGCCAGCAGCCCGAGGGTGGTGGACAGCGGTTTCATGTGCATGTCCGGGGCGATGTAGGTCTCGATGAACGCGCCGCCGCCGGGCGCGTTCGCCCCTCGGCTCATCTGTTGGATCAGCGCCCGGCCGCCCGGCCGCAGCACGTCGAAGAGGATCCGGGCGAACGCCGGGTACTCGGCGTCCCCGACGTGCTCACCCATCTCGATGGTGCTCACCGCGTCGAAGGCCCCGGCCTGCACACCCGGCACGCCTGTCGAGCGGCCGGCGGTCGCCGCGAGCTCGCGGTAGTCGGCCAGCCGGACCTGTACCCGGTCCTGCAGACCCTGCCGTTCGATCCGGGCCGTCACCGCAGCGTGCTGCTGCGCGGAGAGGGTGACGCCCGTGGAGTGGGTGCCGAAATGCTCGGCGGCATGGCAGATCAACGAACCCCACCCGCAGCCGATGTCCAGGTGGGAAGCCCCCGCGATGAGCCCGAGCTTGCGGCAGACCAGGTCCAACTTGGCGCGTTGGGCATCGGCGAGGTCACCGTCGGGCCCGTCGACGAAATAACCGCAGGAGTAGGCCATCGACGGGTCGAGCAGCAGCTCGTAGAACTCGTTGGACAGGTCGTAGTGGTGGGCGATGGCGGCCCGGTCCCGCTCCCGGGAATGCTGCTCACCGGACAGCTTCGAGCGGTCACCCGGTGCCGGCGGCCGGCGGCCCAACGCGCCCAGCCGGACGGCGTCGGGCACCAACCGGAGCAGCGTGCCCAAGGTCGGCGTGCGCACCGCCCCGCCGTTGAACGCCGCCCACATGGTGGCCAACCCGGTCCGCAGATCCCCGTCGACGTCGAGGTCACCGGTGATGTAGGCCTCGGCCAGACCGGTCTCGTCGGGCGACCAGAGCAGTCGGCGCAGTGCTCGCCGCGAGTGCACCACCACGGTGGGAGCGTCGGACCCGGCGCCGGCTTCGGTGCCGTCCCAGGCGCGGATCCGGAACGGGACTGCCCCGCCGATGGCCGCGCTCGTCAGGTCGACCAGGCGCTGGGCGGTACTGGGCACGGTGGCGGCTTCTTTCGGCGAGATGGGCGGGCGCGGGCGGCCCGCCGGACACCGTGGCATTCGGCGCCCGGGTGCCGGCGGATTGCTGATCCGCCGGCTGCCCGGGCGGGGCTCAGCCCCGGTGTCGGTAGATCCTGGCCTCCCACGGTTGCAGCGACAGGTCCGCCGCCGGTGCCGGGTAGTTGCTGTTGACCAGCTCCGCGTCGGCCCAGGCGGGGTCGACCTCGCCGTCGCCGGTGCCGACCGGGACGTCGACCGGACGACCGGAGAAGTTCGCCACCACGAGCAGGGTGGTGCCGTCCAGGGACCGGGTGAAGGCGTAGATCGTCGGGTCGGTGGCCAGCAGCATGCAGAAATCGCCGATGGCCACCGTCGGTTCCGTGTGCCGCAGCTCGATCAGCATCCGGTAGTGGTGGAACACCGAGTCCGGTTCGGCGACCGCGGCTTCGGCGTTGATCTCGGTGTGGTTGGGGTTCACCCGGAACCACGGCGTACCGGTGCTGAAACCGGCGTTGTCACCTCCGGTCCACTGCACCGGAGTGCGGGCGTTGTCCCGGCTCATGGCCCGCATGCCGGGCAGGATCTCATCGGCGGACCGGCCGGCCGCGGTGGCTTCGGCGAAGAAGTTCAACGACTCGATGTCGGCGAAGTCGGCACCGGAGTCGAATCCGATGTTGGTCATCCCGAACTCCTCACCCTGGTAGACGTACGGCGTCCCGCGATGCAGGTGCAGCACGGTGGCCAGCAGTTTCGCCGACGGCACCCGGAACTCGCCGTCGTCGCCGAACCGGCTGACCGCACGCGGCTGGTCGTGGTTGTCCCAGTAAAGGCTGTTCCAGCCGACCTCGGCAAGGGCGGCCTGCCACCGGCCGAAACTGGCCTTGAGGTCGAGCAGGTCCAGGCCGACGTAGTTCCACTTCGAGCCGCGGAAATCCAACCCGACGTGCTCGAACTGGAAGATCATGTCGACCTCGGGCTGCGCCGGGTCGGTGTAGACCACCGCGTGGTCCACCGACGTCCCCGGGGTCTCGCCGACGGTGAGCAGCTTGGGTCGGCCGGCGAACACCGCCGCGTGCATCTCGCGCAGGTACTCGTGGATCCGCGGCCCGTTCATGAACTGGCCGGATCCGTCGCCGTAGGGCGAGCCGGGCGTCGACGGCCCGTCGGCCAGCGGCAGCACCTTGGAGATCATGTTGATGACATCCATCCGGAAGCCGTCGACCCCGCGGTCGAGCCACCAGTTCATCATCTCGTAGACCGCCTGCCGGACCTGCGGGTTCTCCCAGTTCAGGTCGGGTTGCTTGGTGGAGAACAGGTGCAGGTAGTACTCGCCGGTGGCCTCGTCGAGTTGCCAGACCGGACCGGAGAAGAAGGACTCCCAGTTGGTGGGTTCCGCGCCGGGATCGCCGGCTGCCATGCCGTGCCGGGCCGGGCGCCACCAGTACCAGTCGCGCTTGGGGTTGTCCGTGGAGGACCGGGACTCCTGGAACCACGGGTGCTCGTCGGAGGTGTGGTTGACGACCAGGTCCATCACGATTTTGATGCCGTGCTCGTGGGCGGCGGCCAGCAACTCGTCGAACTGGGCCAGGGTGCCGAACGTCGGATCGATGTCGCGGTAGTCGCTGATGTCGTAGCCGTTGTCGTCCTGCGGCGACCGGTAGATCGGCGACAGCCAGATCACGTCCACCCCGAGGAGCTTCAGGTGATCCAGCTTCTCGATCACCCCGCCGAGATCCCCGATGCCGTCACCGTTGGAGTCGGCGAAGCTGCGCGGGTAGATCTGGTAAACCACGGCCTGCTTCCACCAGGGATCGATGGCGGTGCTGTCGGTGGGGGTGGAAGGGGTCATTCGTTGTCCTCCATACGCGAACAGGTGGTCGAGCGCGGTGCCGACCCTAGCGTCACGCCTTCGTGTCCGAGCCGCCACCGCAACGGACGCGCGGCTGCCGCCGTCGGGGCGGACAATGGAGGGGAGCTCACGCATCGGCTCCGGGTGCCGTCCGGTGTGTGGCACGAGGAGACGAGATGACCGCGACCGACCGCTTCACCCCCCGCAACATCTACCTCTACGTGGTGTGCCTGATCGCCCTGGTGATCGCCATCTTCGCGGCGGTGAATCTCGTCCGGTCGACGGTGGAACTGCTCTACCCGGACCGCGGCTACTACTACGGCTACGTCGTCGAGCCGGGGAAGACCATCGACCCGGCGGAACGTCAGCGGCAGGAGGACTCGGCCCTGGACTCCCAGCGCCGCCAGGCGGTGCTGAGTCTCGTCGGCTCGGCCACCACCCTGCTCGTCGCCGCGCCGGTCTACGTCTTCCACTGGCGGCGCATCGAGCGGGAACTGCCGCCCCGGACGCCCACCGGGGCCACCCCCACCCAGCCCTGACCCACCCCGGCTGAGCACCGGCCCGAATGCGGTACGAAAACAGCTGATTGTGGCTGTTCTGCTACCGGATTTCTGCACGGGGTACGGAGGACCGGCCTCGATGGAGCAGCTACCCGCGGCCTTGCCGTCGAATCGACGATCGCGTTTGCGCTCGTGTCGATCCGGGAAAGGACCTCTTTTTGCGCTTCCGCAACTGTCGACCACCCCCCCGAGTGATCACGGCAGAACGGGTGAAATTCATCTGGACGCCGAGCTGATGTTGTCGCATGATGTTCCCGCACCACACGAATGGCACAGCACAGGCGGGGAGCCTCACGATGCGTCAGATGAAAACTCGCCTCTTCGGAGTCCTGCTCGCCAGCAGCCTGACCGTGGTCGCCGTGGCGTCGCCGGCCGCCGCGGACGGCGGCTTCAACCGGGGCGTCAAGAACCACGCGGCAGCCGTCACGTCCGGTGCGCCGACCTTCCGGGCAGAGGCCCGCGTCTCGGTCACCTCATTGATCCACGGCTCCGCCACTGCCACCAACACCTCGCTCGCGGTGGCCAAGGACTGCACCGGCTGCCGCAGCCAGGCGGCGGCGATCCAGGTGGTGCTCACCGACGGGAACCTCGCATCGGGGCCGGTGAACGTCGCGGTAGCGACCAACTACCAGTGCACCAGTTGCGTGGTGTTCTCCTACGCACGACAGTTCGTCGTCCTCACGGACTCGTCCTATTCGCTGAGCGCCACCGCCCGGGCCGAGGTCAGCAGGTTGAGCGCCGCGGCGGACGCGGTGATCGCGCAGCAGTCGAACAACCTCTCGGAGCTCGAGCGCCGACTCGCCACGATCGCCGATGACCTGCGGAGTGTGATCTCGGCGGATCTGACCGGTTCCGGCCGGGTAGCGGCGATCAGCGAGATCGCGCCCATCGTCTCGAGCTGATCGGATCCACCGGGCAGCCAGGACACCGATCACGACCAGCAGACGGAGGACAACGGTGGCGGGCATCCATCACCGGCGCGAGCGCATCCGGCAGGAGATCGACCAGCCGGGCCTGCGTGCCTCCATCGCCGCTGACCTCAACGTGGTCACCTCGGTGTCAGGAGGGAGCGCCAACGCTGAACAACGGGTCGTCATCAAGCAACGGCGGGGTGACACGTCCCCGCCGCCATCCACCAGTGAGGAGAAGTCATGAGTGACAACGCAGGTCTGAGCCCCGAGGAACTGAACGCCGCATCTGCTGAGGAGCTGCCCGAGCGCGAGCAGATGTCGTTGGTCAACGCCAACATCGCCGTACCGGTGAACGCCGCGGTCGCCGCGAACGTGCTCAGCGACGGCGCCGTCGCCTACGCCGACGCCGATCAGCTCGCGAACATCGATCAGTCCAACCTCTGACCTCCACCGCTCGCCGCACCACCCTGCCGTAGCGCCCACCTGTCACATCCGAGAAGGGATCCACCATGTCCGACATCGAAGGTCTGCCCGCCGACGAGCTCGCCGCCCAGTCCGCTGAGGAGCTGCCCGAGCGCGAGCAGATGTCGCTGGTCAACGCCAACCTGGCCGCGCCGGTGAACGCCGCGGTTGCGGCGAACATCCTGTCCGACAACTCCGTCGCGTACGCCAGCGCCGACCAGGACGTCGTCATCAACCAGGCGAACTGACCCCACCCCTCCCCTCGGACCAGAAGGAGCACATGCCGTGACCGATTCCGCAGCAGGGCTGCCCGCCGACGAGCTGGCCGCGCAAGGTGGCGAAGAGCTGCCCGAGCGTGAGCAGATGTCGTTGATCTCCGCGAACGTCGCAGCACCGGTGAATGCCGCCGCAGCACTCAATGTGCTGTCGGACAACTCCACCGCCGGCGCAGTGGCCACCCAGTCCGCCGACATCAATCAGACCAACTGATCCCAGCACCATCAGAACCGGCCACAGACGCGGGACCTGCCTTCACCGGGGTCCCGCGTCTGTGCTGTGCAGACGTTCGGCGGCGGTGCAGACGCCGGCGCGGCACTTGACGGGCATTCATCCACCTCACGACGCTGAACGGGAAACCCCTCGATGACGGCAGCACCGGAAGCCCCCGTCGATCGTCGACAGCTGGCGGGTTGCCCGCGGCAACGCGCACGATCGACCACCCGTTCCACCTCGTCCATTAGCGACACCCCCGCCCTGGCCGACGGGGTGCAGTTGCTCGGCGAGTACGCCGGTAGCGGCTACCGCGAACCTCAGTACCTTGCCCGGCGGCCCGACGGGCAGCAGGTCCAGCTGTCCAGGCTGCTGCACGAGATCGCCGAGGAGTGCGACGGGGACTCCGACCTCACCCGGATCGCAGAGCGGGTCACCGAGTCCTACGGCAAGTCCGTCAGCGCCGACAACGTCGCGCAGCTCGTCGAGGAGCAGTTGCGCCCGCTCGGAGTGCTGGCAGCGGCCGACGGCAGCAGCCCCGACGTCGAACCCACCGACCCGCTGTTCGGCCTCAAACTGCGCACCCAGGTGCTGTCACCGCAGATCGTCCAGCGCATCGGCCGGTTCGCCCGCCCGCTGTTCAGCACCCCCGTGGTGGCGGTGGTGATCGGCGGGTTGCTCGCAGTGGACTGCTGGCTGTTCCTCATCCACGGGGTGGGCGGCGGGTTGCGATCGAGTGTCCAACAGCCGTGGGTCTTCCTGCTGGTGATCGCCGTGGTCGTGGTGTCCACCGCGCTGCACGAGCTCGGGCACGCTGCTGCCTGTTCCTATGGCGGCGCCGAGCCGGGCGGAATGGGGGTCGGCATCTACATCATCTGGCCCGCGTTCTACACCGACGTCACCAACGCCTACCAACTCGACCGCAAGGGTCGCCTGCGCACCGACCTGGGTGGGGTCTTCGTGAACGCCATCGTGGTGATCGCGGTGGCCGCCACCTACTTCGCCACCCGGTTCGAGCCGCTGGTGCTGATCTGCTTCCTGCTGCAGATCCAGGTACTGCAGCAGATGCTGCCGTTCATCAGACTCGACGGCTACTACGTGCTCAGCGACCTGGTCGGAGTGCCCGACCTGTTCCGCCGGATCGGGCCGGTGCTCCGGTCGTCGGTTCCGTTCCGTCCGCGTGAGGAATCCGTGGAGAAGCTCAAGCCGTGGGTGCGCCGGGTCATCGCGGGGTGGGTGTTCGTGCTGATCCCGGTCCTGGGCCTCAACTTCGCCTACTTCGTCCTCGCGGCCCCCCGGATCGTGGCGACAGCGTGGGACTCCGCCGCCGGGTTCATCGGCACGATGACCAGCGCCGGCGGCGCCACCGCCGTCTTCGCCGGGGTGCAACTCGTCCTGCTGGTGCTGCCGACCGTCGGCATCACGTACACGATGAGCCGGTTCGTGCTCCGGGGCGGGCGGGCCGCTTGGCGCTGGTCGGCGTCGTCCGGTGTCCGCCGGGGCCTGGTCCTGGCAGTCGGCGCCGCGGCCGCCGCCGGGCTGGTCCTGTTGTGGCTGCCCGATGTCCGGATGTCGCCCTACCGGGACGGTGAGACCGGCACGGTGACCCAGCACTACCGGGAGTTGGCGGTGCGGGGCACCGGCAGTCCGCTGCTGCGGTCCCCCGCGGCAGCCCGGGATCGGCTGCCTGCGGTCGCCGCCGGCGACTCGGCGGTGCTCGACCTGGCTCCGGTGACGGACCCGCCCACCCCTGCGCCGGAACCCGGCGCCGCGGCCGATCCGTCCGCGAGCGTCCCGCCGACGCCCGGTGCGTCGTCCGTACCGTCGACGGCTCCGGCGGACCCGGGCAGCACGACCGCGCCGAACCCGCGGCCGACACCGGCGCCGACCTCGACTGCCACTGCGACGCCGCTGTCGACTGCGCCGGCAACCACCGGCGCCCGACCACCCGGCACCCAGCGGCCCACCAGCCAACCGGCCGCCACCCAGCCACCTGCCACCTCGGCAGCGGCCGCCACTGCAACCTCCACCGCAACCTCGACGGCGACCACCACTGCAACCTCGACGGCGGCCACCACCTCCTTGCCGGCGACGACCGGTGCGGCGCCGCCCGCCACCACGGACGCCGCGGACCCGGCCGGCGCCACCGCAAACGACCCGTCCCAGACCGGGTGAGCTGACCCCTCCCGGAATCCGGTAGCAAAACAGCCATTTGCGGCTGTTTTGCTACCGGATTTCCGGCCGGGCGTGCAGGTGGACCGGTGCGGGTGCCGCCGACCTCCGGTGGGCACACCGAACTGCGGCGCGGCTCACCTCGAACTCACGTGCACCAAGAGGACGATCACTGGAAAGCTGCTTCTCGCGGCGCCCGTTCGGTGTTAATGTCCGATTCGGGCGCCGCGGGGTGCCTGCGGACCTGTTGTGTCGTCCAGCCCCACCGAACCGTCGAGGCCCAAGTCATGAACGCGTCGCGTGTGTTGATCCCTGCCTCCCGGGTGGCGCAGCGCACCTCCCGCGGTCGGCAATGCGCCGCGTCGACCGCCCTGACAACCCGCTGAGGGGTGCCAGGTGAAGTCTCTGATCACCGTTGGATCCGACGGCCCCCCGACGACCTCGCCGATCTCGCCGAGCTCGACGGCGCGGTCCAGGCTCGGTCGGTGGCTCCGGCGCGAGGTGCGCCGGCTGCTGCAGGCCCCGGTCACCTCGACCTTCCTCGTGGTCTTCTGGACGCTGGCTCTTGTCACGGGGTCGCTGCCCGACGGGCCCGGGGGGCGGGTCCTGCATGACGTCGGCGCCAGCGTCGACGGGTTGCAGCGGTTGCGCCTGCTGACTTTCCTCGCCTCCGGCTCCTGGGCCGGCAGCCTGACTGAGTACCTGCTGGCGACCTTCGCCGTCGCGCTGGTCGGTTTCACCGTCGAGCGACACTGGGGCTCGGTGCGGCTGCTCTGGGTCGCGTTGCTGGCCCAGTTCCTCGGCGTCGGGGTCGGGCTGCTGGCAGCCGACATCCTCGACCGGCTGGGCAGCAACCTCGCCGCCGCGATGGCTGCGGACGCCATCGTCGGGCCCTGGCCGATGCTGGTGGGGGTGCTGATGGCCTACAGCGCGACCGCCACCCCGCTGTGGAAGCGGCGGATCCGGCTCAGCGTGCTCACCGCCGTCGCGGTGCTCAGCCTGTACAACGGCTCCTTGGACAACATGCTGCGGGTGGGTGCGGCTGCGGTCGGGCTGGTGCTGGGCTCGTTCGTGCTGACCAAGACCAGCTATCCGCGTACCGTCCGGTCCGCCCGCCGCGAGGCAAGGGTCACCATCGCGGTCCTGATCGCGGCATCGGCGATCGGTCCGATCCTGGTCGCGGTGAACAACCGAGCCGCCGGACCGTTCGTGGTGCTGCGCTACACGCTGGTCTCCCCGCAGGTGGGGCCGGCGGAACTGGCCCGGCTGTGCGACCTGGGCCAGACCGCGGCCAGGTGCGAGGAGTTCACCCGCCAGCTGCGCTTCCACGGTGCCGGCCCGATCATCCTGTCGCTGCTGCCGTCGTTGCTGTTGTTGCTGCTGGCCTACGGGCTGGCCAAGGGTCGCCGCTTCGCCTGGTGGGCGACGGTCTGCGTGGAGGTGCTGCTCGCCGGGCTGGGCCTGGTGATGTTCGTGCAAGCCGTCGCCCACCGCCGTCACCCGGAGCTACGCAGCGCTCCGTTCATCCTCGGCGGCAACACGATGGCCCAGCTCACGCCGCTGGTGGTGCCGTTGATCCTGCTCGCGGCGCTGCTCCTGACCAGACGCGTCTTCGACATCCCGGCCCCGGACGGCACCTACCGCAGCCTGCTCCGGCTACTGGGGGTCTCCCTGGCGGGGCTGCTGGTCACCTTCGTCGGGGTGGGACTGCTGATCGCGGATCAGTTCACTCCCACACCGTCGCTGGCCGAGCTGCTCAGGGAGTTCCCGCACCGGCTCGCGCCGCCGGGGTACCTCGGCCTGGTGGGGCTGGATTTCCTGCCGACCACCCTGGGCAGCACGGTGCTGTTCGAGTGGACCGGGATCGCATTATGGGCGATCGCCATCGGCGGTGTGTTGCGCAGCTTCAACGCCAACCGTCTCGACACGCCGGCCCTGGACGCGGCGCAGGCGCGCGCCATCCTGGAGGTACACGGCCGTCACCCGCTGTCCTACCTGACCACCTGGCGCGGCAACAGCTACTGGTTCAGCCGGAGCCGATCCTGTTTCGTCGCCTACCGGGTGCAGAGCGGGGTCGCCATCACGATGGGTGACGTCATCGGGCCACCGGACGAGATCGCCGCCGCGATGAGCAGCTTCGCCCGGTTCTGTGCCACCAGGAGCTGGGCCTTCTGCTTCTATTCGACCACCCAGCAGGCCAGGGACATCGCCGCCGGCTTCGGCTGGCCGTCGGTCCAGGTCGCCGAGGAGGCGCAGCTCCCGCTGGGTTCCCTGAGCTTCGCCGGGAAGAAGTTCCAGGACATCCGTACCGCCGCGAGCCGGGCCGCGAGAGAGGGCATCACCGCGAGGTGGATCAGCTTCCCGGATGCGCCGTTGGAGGTCAGCGATCAGATCACCGCGATCTCCGAGGAATGGATGGACACCAAGGGGCTGCCGGAGATGCGGTTCACCCTCGGCGGGATCGACGAGATCGACGACCCGGCCGTCCGCTGCCTGATAGCGGTAGACGAGGCCGGCGTGTTGCACGGCATCACCTCATGGCTACCTGTTTACCGGGACGGCGTTCCGGTCGGGTGGACGCTGGATTACATGCGGCGGCGTTCCGCGGGCTTCAAGGGCGGGATGGAGTTCCTGATCAGCCGAGCAGCGCTGCAGTTCCAGGAGGAGGGCGCGGAGTTCCTCAGCCTCTCCGGCGCACCGCTGGCCCGGATGGAGCAGGGACGGACGCCGACCGGGCTGCAGCGGCTGCTGGACTTCACCGGCCACCGCATGGAGCCCGTCTACGGCTTCCGGTCGTTGTTGCACTTCAAGGCCAAGTTCCAACCCGTGTACCACCCGATGTTCATGATCTACCCGGAGGCGGCCGCCCTCCCCCGGATCGGCAACGCGATCAGCCGCGCCTACCTCCCGCACCTGTCACCGGTGGACGCGCTGCGTCTGCTGCGCAAGCTGCGCCCGGTGAAGCCGCCGACGCGCAATCGGACCTCACCAATGGAAGCAGCGCCGGCGGCGGAACGTGTGCCGGCCGTCCACCACCCGGTCGGCTGAGCGCGCTACTGGAACGCGAGGGCGGCCTGGCTCGACACGAGGGTCCCGATCCGCGCCTCCACGTGGTACTCACCAGCCGGCACTCCGACACGCTCGCCCACGCAGCCGGGCTGTGAGGTCGTGCCGGACCACTTGATGTTGTACTGCAGCGACTCGCCGGGCTGCAGGAACCGCACATCGGTGCCGGTCCCGGGCAGGCAGTCGTTGGTCGACCAGAGCCGCGCACCTGCTGCGTCGTAGGCCAGGTACTCCTGACGGGAACCCGAGACGTCCTGCACGCAGGCCTCGCTGCCCACGTTGACGATCGTGACCCCGATGATCGGCTGCTGCCCGACGTTGTAGGTCGGCGACCCGACGGTGGAAGTGAGCCGGACCGAGGCGTCGGGGCAGATCAGCCGACCTTCGGCGTCCCGCGGGCGGGCGGCCGCGGCCGCTTCGGCGGCGGCCTTAGCCTCCGCGGCGGCCTGCGCCTCCGCAGCGGCCTGCGCATCGGCGGCCGCCTTCGTCGCCGCAGCAGCCTGTGCCGCAGCCTCCGCAGCAGCCTGTACCGCGGGGTCCACCGGCATCTCGGTGGCCGTCACGGACACGGTCGACTCGGCCGCCGTGCCGGTGGCCGACGGGTCGGCCTCGGCCGTTCCGCTGGTGCTCACCGGGGACGAGGTATCCGAGACCGGGCCTGTCGCGTCGGCGGAAGGGGTGGTGATCGGTGCGGTCGCGAGTTCACCCGTCAGCGTCGGGGTCGCGGTGGGCGCAACCACCGGGGCCGGCGCGGCCGACCCGGCGCTGCGACCGAGGATCAGCCAGGCCAGCAGGACGACCGCCACCACCGCCAGGACCACCACCGACACCCGTCGGATCCAGTACACCGCGGGGCTCAGGGGTCCGACTGGTTCCAACACGGTTCAACGGTAACGTCAGCGGCGTCCTGATCAGGTGAGCAACGCCGAGGAGTGGCCATGGGAGCAATCGACGAGCTGCTGGAACGAAACCAGTCGCTGGCGCTGTCACATCCGCACTGGGTCGGCCCGACCCCCACGATGCAGCTAGCGGTGGTGATGTGCATGGACGCCCGGGTCGACGCCCACGCCGCCTTCAACATCACCCCGGGGGAGGTGCACCTGATGCGCAACGCGGGCGGTGTCGTCACCGACGACGTGATCCGTTCGCTGTCGATCTCGCAGCACGCGCTGGGAACCCGCGAGGTGATGATCATCCACCACACGGACTGCGGCCTCGCCAAGATCAACGAGGAGGACTTCCGCGCCACCCTCAGCGAATACGCCGGATACCGGCCGACCTGGTCGGTGCAGGCGTTCAAGGATCCGCACGACTCGGTCCGGGAATCACTGCGCCGGATCCGCGACTCACCGTTCCTCATGCACACCCATGCAGTCCGCGGCTTCATCTTCGATGTGAAGACCGGGTTGCTCGAAGAGGTCTTCGCTGACTGATCCCACCGGCGCGCTGGACGCCGACGCCCTGCTCGGATTCTTCGCCGAATGCGGCCGCTCGCTGCCCTGGCGCGGGGTCGGAGCGACCCCGTGGCGGGTGCTGACCAGCGAGGTGATGCTGCAGCAGACCCCGGTCGCCCGGGTGGTGCCGGTCTTCGAGGAGTGGACGGCCCGCTGGCCGACGCCGGCGGCGCTGGCCGCCGAACCTGCGGGTGAGCCGCTGCGCGCCTGGGGCCGGCTGGGGTATCCACGTCGTGCCCTGCGCCTGTGGCAGGCGGCCGGCCGGATCACGGACCGGTTCGGCGGCCAGGTCCCGTGGTCGGTGGCGGATCTGCTCACCCTGCCCGGGGTCGGCCAGTACACCGCCCGGGCGGTCGCCGCCTTCGGCACCGGCCAGCGGGTACCGGTCGTGGACACCAACGTGCGCCGGGTGCTCAACCGGGTCGTCCGGGGTACCGACGACGCCGGGCCCGCGACGTCTGCCGACCTGCTGCTGATGGAGGCCCGGCTGCCGGCGGAGCCCGCGGTGGCGGCGGCGTTCTCGGCGGCGGTGATGGAGCTCGGGGCGCTGGTGTGCACTGCAGCCGCCCCGAGGTGCGCCGAGTGTCCGCTCGCCGACCGCTGTCGCTGGCTGTCCGCCGGGCGGCCCGCGTCGGAGGTGAAGCGCCGCTCTCAGGCGTGGCACGGCACCGACCGGCAGGTCCGCGGACGCATCCTTGCGATGCTGCGCGAGACCGACGAGCCGGTGTCGGCGGCAGTGTTGGCCGCCGCCTGGACCGAGACCGTCCAGTGGTCGCGCTGCCTGGCCTCGTTGCTGACCGACGGGCTTGCCGAGCAGACCGCTGACGGCCGGTACACCCTCCCCCGCTGAGCCCCGGTCGGTCCGCAACCCGCGGCGCCGTCCGAGTGATAGTGGAAGAACTTCCCGGTCGGCCGTATTACGCCGGGCCGTTCCACGCCACTATGGGTGAGAGCGAGGATCCGATGACCTCTGGGGCCGTGGTGGCGAGCGACTTCACCGACTTCGTCGTGTCCGCCGAACCGCGGTTGCGGCTGGCCCTGGGAACCGCCTACGGCTTCGAACGCGCCCAGGACGCCACCGCCGACGCACTTGCCTTCGCGTGGGAGAACTGGGACCGGGTGTCGAACAAGGACAACCCGATCGGCTTCGTCTTCGGAGTGGGCCGCAACCGAATCCGCAACGACCTCCGCCGGCCCCGGACGGTCTTCCTGCCGCCGGTCCGCATCACCGAGCTGCCGTGGATCGAGCCCGGCCTGCCGCCGGCCCTGACCCGGTTGTCCCTACGCCAGCGGCAGGTGGTGATGCTGCTGCACTGCTTCGAATGGACGATCGGCGAGGTGGCCGAGGTCCTGGACCTGTCCCGCGGTGCGGTTCAGGAGTACGACCGTCGCGGCCTCGCCCGGCTGCGCAGCGCGCTGGGGGTGCACTGATGGCCGAACTTTTCGACCAGCTCCGGGCCTACGGTCAGCAGATCGAGACCCGGCTCGACCCTCGGCCGGGTCGAGATGACGCCCCGATCACCGCCCCGGGTCACCCTGACCTGCCGCCACTCCCGACGCTGCCGGCCGTCGCCGGCCGGGACCACCGGGGGCATCACCGACAGACTCGATGGCCCGGGTTCGCCGTGGTGGCCGCCACGGTGGTCGTCGCCGCGACCACCACCCTCACCCTCGCCGCGAACCGCCCGCCGGACGCGACACCCGCCGAAGGAGGAGCCGTGTCCACTGCAGGCCAGGCCCGAACCGCCCTCACCACCGTGGTGACCGGCGTCTGCGTGCTGATCACCGGATGCGCCGGCACCGGCGACTCCGACCGCGGATCCAGCGTTCCGGAACCGACCGGCGCCGCCGCCCCGACCGTCCCGGGACCATCCGCGGCCGCCACCGCGACCCCGCTGTTCGGCGCGGACGGTCCCGTCGAACCCGGTTCCCATCTCGTCGACACGCTGAGCCGGCCGGTCACGATCACCGTCGTGCCGGGATGGGTGAGCCACCAGGCGTTCTTCCTGAGCTCCGGGTCCACCCGGTCGACGTTCATCGGCTTCTGGAACGTCGAGGATGTCTACACCGATGCCTGCCTGCCCGCCCGCACGGGCAACGCCACCTCGATGACCGCCGCGGGGATCGTCGACGCCCTGGTCGCCCAGACCGGAACGGAGACCACGCCCCCGGAGGTCGTGCAGCTGGGCGGGGTGTCCGCCACCCATCTGACGGTGTCGCGCTCCCCTGACCCGAGCGGCTCGGGATGTGGCATCAGCCGGCAGTTGATCGGCGATGCGCAGGGCAGCGGGTTCATCTCCGCCGAGGACGAGATCTGGGAGTTCTACGTCCTCGACGTGGGCACCCGCCCCGACGTCATCACGGTGTCGCACCGGACCCCCTGGGACCCGACCCTGCAGACCGACGTCGACGCCATGCTCGCGACGCTCCAGCTGGGTTGAGTGCGCCGGGTCGCCCGCCCCGGTCAACCACCTGACTTCCCGGTCCCCCGACCCGGGAACGCCGGAGGCCCGCCCCGCGACAGCGGGACGGGCCTCCGGATCGGACCGGCAGATCAGGCGGAGCCGATGTCCTTCACCAAGCCGGCGGGAACGACATCCGGTACCAGCGACGGCTTGTCGACACCTTCGAAGGTGAACTTCTTGGTGACGGCACCGCCTTCGGCAGCGGTTTCGGTCTCGACCCCGACCAGGATGTGCTGGCCGGCCTTGATCTCGTCGAACAGGATCCGCTCGGAGAGCTGATCCTCGATCTCGCGCTGGATCGTGCGACGCAGCGGCCGCGCCCCGAGCACCGGGTCGAATCCGCGCTCGCCGAGCAGATCGCGCGCCGCGTCGCTGATCTCGATCGTCATGTCCTTGTTCTTCAGGGCCACCGCCACTCGACCCATCATCAGATCCACCATCTGGTGGATCTCACCGGTCGTGAGCTGGTGGAAGACGATGACGTCGTCGATGCGGTTGAGGAACTCCGGACGGAAATGTCGCTTGAGCTCGTCGTTGACCTTGATCTTCATCCGCTCGTAGTTCGACTGGCTGTCGTTGCCCTGCTGGAAGCCCAGCCCGACCGCCTTGGAGATGTCGGACGTACCGAGGTTGGAGGTGAAGACGATGACGGTGTTCTTGAAATCGACCGTGCGGCCCTGGCCGTCGGTGAGACGACCGTCCTCGAGCACCTGCAGCAGCGTGTTGTAGATGTCCGGGTGCGCTTTCTCGATCTCGTCGAACAGCACGACCGAGAACGGCTTGCGCCGCACTTTCTCGGTGAGCTGGCCGCCCTCCTCGTAGCCGACGTATCCGGGAGGCGCCCCGAAGAGCCGCGACGCGGTGTACCGGTCGTGGAACTCGCCCATGTCGACCTGGATCAGGGCGTCCTCGTTGCCGAACAGGAACTCGGCGAGAGCCTTGGTGAGCTCGGTCTTCCCGACGCCGGACGGCCCCGCGAAGATGAACGAGCCCGATGGCCGCTTCGGATCCTTGAGGCCGGCCCTGGTCCGACGGATCGCCTGGGAGACGGCCTTGACCGCTTCCTCCTGGCCGATGATGCGCTTGTGCAGCGCATCCTCCATCTTGAGCAGCCGGGTGGTCTCCTCCTCGGTCAGCTTGAACACGGGGATGCCGGTCCAGTTGGCCAGCACCTCGGCGATCTGCTCGTCGTCGACCTCGCTGACGACGTCGAGGTCACCGGCCTTCCACGCCTTCTCCCGCTCGGCCTTGCGCGCCAGCAACTGCTTCTCGCTGTCGCGCAGGGAAGCCGCCTTCTCGAAGTCCTGCGAATCGATCGCCGACTCCTTCTCCCGGCGGACCTGGGCGAGCTTCTCGTCGAAGTCGCGCAGGTCCGGCGGCGCGGTCATCCGGCGGATGCGCATCCGCGCACCGGCCTCGTCGATCAGGTCGATCGCCTTGTCGGGCAGGAAGCGGTCGCTGATGTAGCGGTCGGCCAGGGTCGCCGCGGCGACCAGCGCGTCGTCGGTGATGGTGATCCGGTGGTGGGCCTCGTAGCGGTCCCGCAGACCCTTCAGGATCTCGATGGTGTGGACCACCGTCGGCTCACCGACCTGGATCGGCTGGAAGCGCCGCTCGAGGGCGGCATCCTTCTCGACGTACTTGCGGTACTCGTCCAGCGTGGTGGCACCGATGGTCTGCAGCTCACCACGGGCGAGCTTGGGCTTGAGGATGGAGGCGGCGTCGATCGCGCCCTCGGCGGCACCGGCACCGACGAGGGTGTGGATCTCGTCGATGAACAGGATGATGTCGCCGCGGGTGCTGATCTCCTTGAGCACCTTCTTCAGCCGCTCCTCGAAGTCACCGCGGTAGCGGGAACCGGCCACCAGCGAGCCGAGGTCCAGCGTGTAGAGCTGCTTGTCCTTGAGCGTCGTCGGCACGTCGCCGCGGACGATCGCCTGGGCCAGGCCCTCGACGACCGCGGTCTTGCCGACACCGGGCTCGCCGATCAGCACCGGGTTGTTCTTGGTGCGGCGGGACAGCACCTGCATGACCCGCTCGATCTCCTTCTCGCGCCCGATCACCGGGTCGAGCTTGGATTCCCGGGCTGCCTGGGTGAGGTTGCGACCGAACTGGTCCAGCACCGTCGACGAGGACGGGGTGCCCTCGCTGCGGCCACCTTCGGCGGCGGCGGTCTCCTTGCCCTGGTAACCGGAGAGCAGCTGCAGCACCTGCTGACGGACCCGGTTCAGGTCGGCGCCGAGCTTGATGAGCACCTGGGCGGCGACGCCCTCGCCCTCGCGGATCAGCCCGAGCAGGATGTGCTCGGTGCCGATGTAGTTGTGGCCGAGCTGCAGCGCCTCGCGGAGGCTGAGCTCGAGCACCTTCTTGGCGCGGGGGGTGAAGGGGATGTGACCGGACGGGGCCTGCTGCCCCTGACCGATGATCTCCTCGACCTGCGAGCGCACGCCTTCCAGGGCGATGCCCAGCGACTCGAGCGCCTTGGCGGCGACGCCTTCGCCCTCGTGGATCAGCCCGAGCAGGATGTGCTCGGTACCGATGTAGTTGTGGTTGAGCAGGCGCGCCTCTTCCTGCGCCAGCACGACCACGCGTCGGGCCCTGTCGGTAAACCGTTCGAACATGTGCACTCCTTAAGGCCGTGCGCTGTCAATGAGCCCCGACCCGTGCGCTGAGCTGGGCTTGCGACCCACCGCTCCGGCTGGCTCCACTCTAGACCGGCGGTGACAGGACGTCCGTGCGCCGACCCGGAGTGAGGTGAGGACCACGCACGTCCCCCTCCGACCGTTTCAACGCTGCCTGAAGCCGCCTCGTTCCGCCAGCGACACCGCTACGCCGAGGGCGAAATGCCGCCGCGGGTGTCGGCATGACGAGCCGCCGGAAAGCCGGGCGCGCAGCGACGGAAACCCCCGCAGCCGGCGGGGCCGCGGGGGTCGAGGGAAGGGACGGGCTGAGCCCTACGGGGCCGACTCGCAGGCCGATCGCGGGACGACACCCGACGGCGGTGCGGCACGCCGCACCGCCGTCACGGGCCGATCCAGCATGACCCGAACCGCGTCGGATGTATCAGTGCGCGGATTCGAATTGGTCGATGATCGACTGCGACAACCGACCGCGGTCGGAAACAGTCAAACCCTGACTGCGGGCCCAGTTACGAATTGCGGTGGTCTGCTCACGGTCCGGCGAGGTGCGGCCGGCCGGCCGGCCGGCTTTCGCCTGCCGACCGCGGGTACGTGCACCGCGGGCCTCGCCACGGCGACCGGCGGCGACGAACGTCGAAAGCGCCTCGTTCAACTTCTTTGCGTTCTTCTCGTTGAGGTCGATCTCATACCAGGTGCCGTCGATACCGAATACGTAGGTATCCGTCGCGTCGGTGCCGTCGATGTCGTCGACGAGAGTGGTGGTGGTCTGGGTAGCCATTGTGAATCCTCCTGGCGGGGACAGCGGGAATCCGTTGTACTCACACCAGCATAGGACACGTCGGCAATTCAATCGACCAACCGCGCCACACGCCGAAGAAAGTTTGTGATGTATAGCGGTATCTCCGGTCGCACAATTGGCGGGTGTACCCGTGCCGACCGACACCGTCGGCCGGCCCGGCTAATCGCCCGGGCGGACGAACGGGAACAAAATCGTTTCCCTGATGCCGAGCCCGGTGAGCGCCATCATCAACCGGTCGATACCCATCCCCATGCCGCCGGTGGGGGGCATTCCGAACTCCATGGCACGCAGGAAGTCCTCGTCGAGCTTCATCGCCTCGTCATCACCCAGACCGGCGTAACGGGCCTGCTCGACGAACCGCTCGCGCTGCACGACGGGATCGACGAGCTCGGAGTAGGCGGTCGCGGTCTCGTAGGTGTTGATGTAGAGGTCCCATTTCTCGGCCAGTCCCGGTGTCGTGCGATGCCCCCGGGTCAGCGGCGAGGTGTCGACCGGGAAATCCCGCACATAGGTGGGCTGGATGAGGCTCGGCACCACCAGATGATCGAAGAGTTCCTCGGCGAGCTTGCCGGGGCCGTAGTGCGGCGCGACCCCCACGCCGAGCCGCTCCGCGAGCATCACCAGCTCCGACATCGGCGTCAGCGCGGTGATCTCGACACCGGCCGCCTCCGACAGCGCCCCGAACAGGGTGATCTCCCGCCAGCTGCCGCCGAACTCGATCTCGGTGCCGTCCGGCAGGACGGCCGTGGTGGTGCCCAGAGCCGCCATCGCGGCGTTCTGCACGATGCGGGTGGTCAACTCCGCCATCCCGTTGTAATCCGAATACGCCTCGTACGCCTCCAATGAGGTGAACTCGGGCGAATGGGATGAATCAACGCCTTCGTTGCGGAAATTCCGGTTGATCTCGAAGACCCGGTCGATACCGCCGACCACTGCACGCTTGAGGAAGAGCTCCGGGGCGATACGCAGGTACACGTCCATGTCCATCGCATTGAGGCGCGTGCGGAATGGACGCGCCGCCGCGCCGCCGTGGATCGCCTGGAGCATCGGCGTCTCGATCTCCAGAAAATCTCGGCCGTACAGCGTTTCCCGCACCGAGCGCGTCACCTTCGACCGCAGTTCGACGGTCCGACGTGCCGCCGGCCGGACGATCAGATCGACGTAGCGTTGTCGAACCCGACTTTCTTCCGACATCGGACGATGGGCCACCGGCAGGGGCCGTAACGATTTAGCCGTGAGTTGCCACTGGTCGGCCTGGACGGACAATTCACCACGCCGGGAGGTGATCACCTGGCCCCGGACGAAAACATGGTCGCCGAGGTCGACGCTGCTCTTCCACGACGCGAGGGAGGCTTCGCCGACACCTGCGAGTGAAACCATGACCTGGAGTTCTGTGCCGCTTTCTCCCGCTCCGCCCTCACGCAGGGTGGCAAAGCAGAGTTTTCCGCTGTTTCGAATGAAAAGAATACGGCCCGTGACGCCGACCCATTCACCCGTTTCAGTGTCGGCCGGCAGATGTGGGTGACGCAGACGCACGTCTGCCAGGGAATCAGTGCGCGCAACGCCGACCGGATAGGGATCTGCCCCCTCGGAGATCAATCGCTCGCGCTTCTGCCGGCGGATCATCATCTGTTCCGGGAGATCATCGGCGGCGGGACTCTGCGGGGACGGGAGTTCGGGCGCGGTCACACGGGAGAACTCTACTGGCCGACGGACGGGGGCCCGGCCGATCCGCACCCGGCAGAATGGCCGCCATGAGCACGGAGTCCGCCACGTCCACCCCACCGACCGGGTTGGCGCGCGGCGCCGCGCCCGGTCCGGACGACTCGATCTGGTCACCGCAACAGTGGCGGCCCGCCCAGGATCGCCACCGCGCGCTGGTCGACGAGATCACCGTCGGTGCTCGCCTGCGCCGGGCCGCCGGCGTGCACCACCCCGTCGAGGATTTCCTCTTCACCTACTACCGGATGAAGCCGGCCCAGCTACGACGGTGGCACCCGGGAGCGGCCAGGTCACTGCAGGCAGCACCGGAGCATGCGGCCCTGCGGTTCTACCGCACGGCGGACGGCGTCACCGGTGCCGACGTGGCGGCCTTCGCCGCCGACCGGGCGGACACCATCAGGCTGGTCCGACGTCTGCTGGCTGCCACCGCGGCAGCCGTCCCCCAGTTCGGCTGCTTCGGTCTGCACGAGTGGGCGATGGTGTATCGGCAGACCGACGAGCAACGGCGGCACGCCGGCTGGCCGCTGCGGCTCGGGCAGGACGGCACCGACGACGTGGTCGCCGGGCATCCCGTCCGCTGCTCGCACTTCGACGCGTTCCGGTTCTTCACCCCGCCCGCGCGACCGCTGAACCTGTTGCAACCGACGGTGGACGGTCGGGTCGCGTTGGAGCAACCCGGGTGCCTGCACGTCTCGATGGACCTCTACAAGTGGTCGTACAAGATGCTGCCGATCGTGTCGTCGGAGCTCGTGCTGGACTGCCTCCAGCTGGCCCGCGACGTCCGGGAGCTCGACATGCGAGCGTCACCCTACGATTTCACGGCGTTGGGGTACTCGCCGGTGATGATCGAGACTGCGGCCGGCAAGGCCGAGTACATCGCCGGCCAGCGGAACTTCACCACCCGGGCCGGGCTGCTGCGGGCGCAACTGGTGGCTGCGCTGGACGTGGACGGCCTACCGGACTGAGCCGATCAGGGTGTTCCCAACCCGGACCCCGGCCTGCGGCGCTCCCGGTCGTCCCCGGCGTCCGGGTACACACAGCCCCGCTCCAACCAGAGGGCTCCACCGACGAGGACCGCCGCGCACACCACCCCGACGACCGCGGTGACGTTGTCAGCGCCGGCCGCCGCGACGGAGCCGGCGTCGGGTGCGGTGTAGAGCAGCAGCCCGGTCCAGAGACCGGCCAGACCGGCACCGGCGAGGCTGCTGGCCTTGGCGACCATCAACGCCCGGGCACCGATCAACGGCGGCAGCGGACGCAACTCGTCGCCGGCGGCCACCGGGGAGCGGCGGTCGACGCGGCCGGCCTGCAACCGGGCCCGGATGACCGCCCCGGCGATGGCCTCCCCGATCCCGAGGACCGCCGCGGAGACGCCGGCAAGCCGTGGGAACACCGGCAACGAGCCGTAGGCGATCCGGACCAGCACATAACCCACCACGAGAGCCGCCCCGGCCACGGTCAACAGGTCCCGCGACCGGGTGAACCCCAGCCGGCCGTCGTCGTCAGGCATCGGCGAGCCGCCGCACACCGGTGACGTCCAGCCCGGCGGCGAGGTCGGCGACCACCCCGACGCCGGGCAGGACGGCGGCCGGTTCGATCTCCAGCCAGGGCACCAGGACGAACGCCCGTTCACCGGCCCGCGGATGCGGCAGCAGCAACTCCGGATCCGCGCTGCGGACCGGGTGACCGGCCGACCAAACGGCGATGACGTCGGCGTCCAGCGTGCGCGGTCCCCACCGGACGTCACGCACCCGGTCCGCCGAGCGTTCCAGCTCCCGGCACAACTCCAGCCAGCCGACGGCGTCACGGGCGTCGTCGTCCACGATCACCGTCCGGTTGAGGAAGTCGTCCTGGGCGACGGGACCCCACGGGGTCGTCGCGTACACCGCCGACGCCGCGACGAGCACGCCGTCCAGCGCTGCCACCGCCGCGGCGAGCCGGGCTGCCGGGTCACCGATGTTGGACCCGAGGCTCAACACGGCGCGGCTCACGTCGAGAGACCCCTGGGGCGAGCGGACTTCATCGACCGGCGGATTGTCACCGCCACGTCCGCGAACACCAACGGGATCGGCGCCGACGGCTTGTGCACGGTGACCTCGACGGCCACCGCGGGCCAGCGGGCCATGATGCCGTCGGCGATCTCGGCCGCCACCGTCTCGATGAGATCCCGGGGCGGACCAGCGACCACGCCGGCGGCGAATTCGGCCAGCTCGCCGTAGTGCAGGGTGTCGGCGACATCGTCGGTGGCCGCAGCCCGGTCAGATCCAACCAGACCGTCACGTCGACCAGGAACTGCTGCCCCTGCTCGCGCTCGAAGTCGAAGACTCCGTGACGACCGTCGACGGTGAGCCCGGTGAGCGTGATCCGGTCGGTCATGCCGACCCCGGCGCAACCGTGCCCGGACGGTCCGCTACAGCGGCCTCGGCCGTCAGCGCCGCCGCGACCTCGGCGGCGCGCACACTGCCCGCCACATCGTGCACGCGAACTCCCCAGACCTCCTGCGCGGCCACCGCGGTGGTGATCGCGACGGTGGCGACGTCGCGCGACCTGATGTCGGCCGCCGACCCGGCCGGCTCGTCGCCGGTCCACAGGAACCGCTTTCGAGACGCACCGATCAGGAGCGGGAACCCGAGTGCGGCGAGCGCGGGCAGCCGCCGCAACAGCGCCCAGTTGTGCTCCGCCAGTTTCGCGAACCCCAACCCCGGGTCCAGCACCAGCGCCGCGGGGTCGACACCGGCGGCCAGGGCAGCGTCGACCCTGACGCCGAGCTCGGCGGCAACGTCGGCCACCACGTCGTCATAGCCGGGCGTGGTCGGTCATCGTCACGCTCGGCGCGCGCCAGTGCATCAGCACCCAGGGCAACCCGCAGTCGGCGACCACGGCGGCCATCGCCGGATCGGCGAGCCCGCCCGACACGTCGTTGATCAGCACCGCCCCGGCGCGGGCCGCGGCCCGGGCGACCTCGGCCCGGGTGGTGTCCACCGAACAGGGCACGCCGGCCCGGCTGAGCTCGGTGACGACCGGCAGCACCCGGGCCCGCTCGACGTCGGCGTCCACCCGCTCCGGCTCCCGGCCGGGTGGACTCCCCGCCGACGTCCACCAGGTCGGCGCCGGCGGCGTGCATCGCCAGCCCGTGCGCGACGGCGGCGTCGGTGGCGGCGAAGAGCCCGCCGTCGGAGAACGAGTCGGGCGTGACGTTGAGGATCCCCAGTACCCGGACCCGCCGGTCGACGGGCGGGGACGCCAGGGTCCGCGCGGTGGCGGCGATCATCGTCGGACGATGAGTGACATCGCCTCCGCCCGAGTGGGCTGCGAGGTCTGGAAGATTCCGCGGACCGCGGACGTCGAGGTGATGGCGCCGGCCTTGCGCACCCCCCGGATGGCCATGCACGTGTGCTCGGCCTCCATCACCACGATCACCCCGGCAGGCTTGAGCCGGCGGACCATCGCCTCGGCGATCTGGGTCGTCAGCCGTTCCTGCACCTGGGGCCGGCGGGCGTAGCCGTCGACCAGCCGGGCGAGCTTGGACAGCCCGGTGACCCGGCCGTCCCGGCCCGGGATGTAGCCGACGTGCGCCTTGCCGAAGAACGGCAGCAGGTGATGCTCGCAGGTGGAGTGGAAGTCGATGTCGCGGACCAGGATCATCTCGGCGTGGTTCTCGTCGAAGACGGTGTCCAGGACCTCGTCAGGGTCGGCGTAGAGGCCGGCGAACTGCTCGGCGAAGGACCGGGCGACCCGGCCCGGGGTGTTGCGCAGGCCGTCCCGGTCCGGGTCCTCGCCGACCGCGAACAGCAACTCCCGTACCGCGGCGACTGCCCTGGCCTCGTCGAACGCCGACCTCTCGGCGGGCTGGGCCGGATGCACGGGACGACCGACCGGGCCTCGGTGCCCGCTGTCGAGCACGGTCATCCGCGGTCCGCGGG
This sequence comes from uncultured Actinomycetota bacterium, assembly GCA_963784315.1. Lineage (GTDB taxonomy): Bacteria > Actinomycetota > Actinomycetes > Mycobacteriales > Nakamurellaceae > Nakamurella. The sequence continues at coordinate 197,740 of CAWAQR010000003.1, read as the reverse complement.
CGGTGCCCAGGGATCCTCGTCGCGCTTGTCGCTGCGGTCGGCGGGTCGACCGGCCGCCGGCGCGGCGGGCTGACCCCAACCGGCCGCCGGCCTGACGTCCTTGTGCAGCGACGGCCCGGTCGGACCGTACTGCTGCGGTCCGGTGCCGGGCGTGGCCGGGCCCCGCGTCGGGAGCGGACCCAGCGGGCCGGACACGACGCCGCCCGTCCAGTTCGGCGGGGTCGGGAACGGACCGGGGACCTGATTCGGACCACCGTGACCGGGAGCGCCGTTCGGTGCCCCGCCGTTCGGAGCCTCCCAGCCGACCGGGTGCCGGCCGTTGGTGTCGTGCTGGCCGGCCGGGTACTGGCCGTTGGGTGCGTGCTGGCCGTTGGGTGCGTGCTGGCCGTTGGGTGCGTACTGGCCGTTGCCCCCGGTCGTGGCGGGCACCTCGCCGTAGCCGAACTGCGAAGCACCGGCGGCATCGCCCGGCCCGCCGGACACGCCGTTGGCGCCGACACCCACCCCCGTCGGTTCACCGGGCGGCAACAGGTAGCCACCCTCGTTGGCGTGCTGCAGGGGGCGGGCGAAGGACGGCGCCGGCGGGTGCCACTCCTCACCCCGCTCGAGCGCGAGCTCCTTGGGGGTCTTGATCGGCGGCCGATCCGACGGCACCCGGGAACCGAACTCGTCGAACGAGGTGATCTTGGGGCGCTTCACCACAGCCGAGAAGATCCGGACCAGATCGTTGCGGTCCAGCGTCTCCTTCTCGAGCAGCTCCAGGGCGAGGGCGTCCAGGATGTCGCGGTTCTCGTTCAGCACCGCCCACGCCTCGGTGTGCGCGGCCTCGATGAGCGCCCGGATCTCGTCGTCGATCTCGCCGGCGATCTCGTGGGAGTAGACCGGCGCGTTGCCGTAGGTCCGACCGAGGAACGGCTCGTCGTCACCGGTGCCGTACTTGACAGCTCCGAGTTTGGCGCTCATCCCGTACTCGGTGACCATCGCCCGGGCCACCTTGGTCGCCATCGCGATGTCGCTGGACGCGCCGGTGGTCGGTTCGGCGAAGACGAGCTCCTCCGCGGCGCGGCCGCCCATCGCCATCACCAGCCGCGCGATCATCTCCGAGCGGGTCATCAGGCCCTTGTCGTCCTCGGGGACGACCAGGGCATGACCACCCGTGCGGCCACGCGGCATGATCGTCACCTTGTAGACCGGTTCGAGGTCTTCCATCGCCCACGCCGCCAGGGTGTGCCCACCCTCGTGGTAGGCGGTGATCTTGCGTTCCTTCTCGGAGATGACCTTGCCCTTGCGGGCCGGCCCGCTGGTGACCCGGTCGACGGACTCCTCCAGCGCAGCGTTGGTGATCACGGTGCCGTTGATCCGGGCGGTCAGCAGCGCGGACTCGTTGATCACGTTGGCCAGATCGGCGCCGCTCATCCCCACGGTCCGCTTGGAGAGTCCGACGAAGTCCACATCGGCGGCGAACGGCTTGCCCTTGGCGTGCACCGCGAGGATCGCCTGGCGGCCCTTGAGATCGGGTGCACCCACCGGGATCTGTCGGTCGAAGCGGCCCGGCCGCAGCAGCGCCGGGTCGAGGATGTCGGGGCGGTTGGTGGCGGCGATCAGGATGATGCCGCCCTTGGCCTCGAAGCCGTCCATCTCGACGAGCAACTGGTTCAGGGTCTGCTCGCGTTCGTCGTGCCCGCCGCCCATGCCGGCACCTCGGTGCCGACCGACAGCGTCGATCTCGTCGACGAAGATGATGGCCGGCGCATTGGTCTTGGCCTGCTCGAACAGATCGCGCACCCGGCTCGCGCCCACGCCGACGAACATCTCGACGAAATCGGACCCCGAGATCGTGTAGAACGGCACGCCCGCCTCACCGGCGACGGCCCGCGCGAGCAGGGTCTTGCCGGTACCGGGGGGGCCGTACAGGAGCACGCCCTTCGGGATCTTCGCGCCCAGCGCCTGGTAGCGCGCGGGATTCTGCAGGAAGTCCTTGATCTCGTTGAGTTCCTCGACCGCCTCGTCGGCACCCGCGACATCGCTGAACTTGGTGGACGGCATGTCCTTGGTGAGCAGCTTGGCCTTGGACTTCCCGAAGCCCATGACCTTGTTGCCGCCCCCCTGGGCGTTGTTCATCATCCACATCAGGAACACGATGATGATCGCGATCGGCAGCAGGTAGATCAGGAACGAGAAGATCGACGAGTCGCTGGACACCTGGGTGTCGTATCCCTGGGCCGGTTTGGCCGCCTGCACCGCGTCGAAGATCTGATCCCCCGAGCCTGCGGGGTACTGGGTGAAGATCTGACTGCTGCCGTCGACGGGGGTCTTCAGCGTGAGCCGGACCCGCTGCTCCTTGTCGTCGATGACGGCCTTGGTGACATTGCCGTCGGCGAGTTGCTGCAGCGCCACCGACGTCGGCTGGACCGTGTAGCCACGGGTCCCGTCGGACAGCAGGGAGTACGCCATCACGGCGAGCAGCACGACGGCCACCCATGCCAGGGGCGAGCGCAGCAGTTTTTTGCGATCCATATGGCGTCCGGCCGCGAGGCGGCCTCAACCCTCCTGAACTGTCAACAGCGGATCCGGCACCGGGAAGGCCCTGGTGCACCGGACGGGGCAACTCCAGTGGTGGTGCACGTCCAGACCGCGGACCGACGGCGTGACCTGGGTCCCACCGCGCCCTCCAGACTACCGCCGGCCCACCGGTGGCAGGCCGGGCCGAAACCCCGGAGGGGTCGGAGCACTGGCCAGCCAACGAACCATCCGTCAGCATGGTTCCCGCCCGGTCGGCGCTACTCGGTCTGGATCATCTTCGGGTCGAGCAGCCCGACGAACGGCAGGTCGCGGTAGCGCTCCGCGTAGTCGAGTCCGTAGCCGACGACGAAGACGTTCGGGATGTCGAACCCGACGTAGCGCACGTCCACGTCGACCTTCACGGCGTCGGGTTTGCGCAGCAGGGCGACCACCTCGATGGAGGCGGGATTGCGGGTGTGCAAATTCTTCAGCAGCCACGACAGGGTCAGCCCGGAGTCGATGATGTCCTCGACGATGAGCACCCGACGACCGGTGATGTCCTTGTCCAGGTCCTTCAGGATCCGCACCACACCGGACGAGGACGTGGCCGAGCCGTACGACGACACGGCCATGAACTCCAGCTCGGCCGCGATCGGCAGCGCCTGGGCGAAATCGGTGACGAACATGACGGCGCCCTTGAGCACGCAGATCAGCAGCGGCGGCCGGTCGGAGTCGTGGTCGGCGGCGACGACTGCGGCCAGTTCGGCGATCTTGGCCTGCAGGACGGCCGGCGGGATCAGGGTGGCCTCGATCTCGCCGGCGTAGCCGTGCGGTCGGCCGGGATCGCCGCCCTCGATGCGGTCCGCCGCGGTCAGCACAGTGGTGTGGTTCGGACCGGACACGGTTCTCCCTGGGTACTTCGACTGATCGGATGCTGATCGCGACCTAGGTTAGTGCGCTGGTCGTAGCCGTAGCGTCGGACCGTCTGCGACGGCGTCCAACCGACCCGGCAATCGAACCGCCTGGGTCCCGGCCGGATTCGTCACCAGCAGGTCCACCCGGTGCAGGTGGTCGGCGGTGAGTCCGCTCACGCCGGCCGCGATCAGCCACCAGCGGATCGCCCGCCGGCGCAGCGCGGTCGGTGCGGGTTGCAGGACGGCCAGCTGCAGCACCGCTCCGTCGAGCGCGGCGCGGGCCAGGTCGGCGGCCAGGGTGTCGAGCACCTCGCCGTCCTCCCGGAGCTGCGCCCCGGTGCGGGCCAGCGCCGGTGCCACCCCGCCACCCAACACCTCCTCCAGCAACGGCAGCACCTCGTGCCGCAGCCGGGCGCGGGTGAAGGCCGGATCGGCGTTGTGCGGATCGTGCCAGGGGGTCAGGCCGACCTCGGCGCACGCGGCCTCGGTGTCGGCCCGCCGCAGACCGAGCAGCGGCCGGCCCCACGGCCGACTGAACGGCGCCATCCCGGCGATCGACCGCGGCCCGGAACCCCGTCCCAGCCCGAGCAGCACGGTCTCGGCCTGGTCGTCGAGGGTGTGCCCGAGGAGCACGGCCCCGTCCCCCGCGAGCGGGTAGAGGGCGTCGTAGCGGGCCCGGCGGGCCGCCGCCTCGACTCCCCCGCCACCGGTGACCCGGACCGGCAGCACGGACACGTCCTCGTAGCCAAGGCCGCGCAGCTGGCCCGCAACGTGCGCTGCCTGGCGGCCGGAGCCCTTCTGCAGTCCGTGGTCCACGGTCGCAGCAGCGATCCGGTGGCCCTGGCGGTGGCCCTCCACCACGGTGGCCGCTGCCAGCGCCAGCGAGTCCGCGCCGCCGGACACCGCGACCGTGACCGTGCAGCCCGGCGCCGCGTACCCGTCCAGCCACAATCCGACCGCCCTGGCGATCCGCCGGAGCGCGGGGCCCGACCCGGGGGCCGCAGCGCTGTCCGGGCTCACGACAGCACGCGTGCGACCCAGCCGGCGGGGTCGGCGATCTCGCTCCGGGTCGGCAGGTTCGCGGGCCTCGCCCAGATCGCGTTGAAACCGTCCGTTCCGACCTCGGCCACGACCGCGTGCACGAACGCCCCACCCTGGACGTACTGCTTGATCTTGAGGTCCATCCCGAGCAGGGAGCGGAAAACACGGTCGACCGGGCCGACCCGCTTCGTCCGGCGCCGGGTGAAGCGCGCCCGGATCTGCGCGACGCTGGGGACCACTTGGGGCCCCACCGCGTCCATGACGAAGTCGGCGTGCCCTTCCAGCAGGGTCATCAGTGCCAACAGTTCGTCGAACACCACCCGCTGGGCGGGCGTCTGGGCCGCTTCGATCCAGCTCATCCCGGACCGCCCCCTGGACTTCACGACGGCGGCGACACGTTCGGCGAACGCGCCCGGATCGAGATCGGCCTCGGCGGCGAACCGGGCGATCAGACCCTGGAAGTGGTCGCGCAGCCACGGCACCGCGGAGAACTGCAGCCGGTGCGTGCTCTCGTGCAGGCAGACCCACATCCGGAAGTCCTGCGGGTGCACCGCGAGTTCCCGTTCGACCTTGAGGATGTTGGGCGCCACCAGCAGCAGCCGACCCGGTTGCGCGGGGTGGGCCGGGTCGGGAACGAACGGGTCGAACTGGCCGAGCACCTTGCCCGACAGGTACCCCAGCACGGTGCCGATCGGCACGGCTGCCCCGGGTGCGCCACCCTTGCGGTGCGCCCCGCGACCGGGCGAGCGGGCCCCCTGCCCGCTACCGGCGACCTGCTCGGCGAACCGGGCGGTGATCGGCGCGGTCAGCACCGCCATCCCCTCGGCGGTGGCGGCGATCCAACCCGGCCGGTCGACCACCATGCCGTCCTGCACCGGCAGTCCGTGCCCGAGCGAGGTGACCTCGCGAACCGCGAGCTCGGCCTCCCGAGAGAACGTCCGCAGGTCGGCGACGGCCCGGGCCGCGTCGAGCCGGGACACCGGCGGACCGATCGGGGCCGCCCGGGCGCCGAGGGCGACCGCGGCCTCCCAGTCGATGTCGAAGGACGAACTCATCGACGCCCGCCCGGCCCGGCGCCGTGGCGGCGGTCAGCCACAGCCACAGTTGCGCAGCACGGTGGCCAGGGCGTCCTGCGCGGATCGGGTGGTGCTGCCGACGGAGTTGGAGACGAACGCGAAGGTCAGCACCCGCCCGTCGACGTCCAGGACCACCCCCGCCAGCGCGTAGGTCAGCCCCAGCGATCCGGTCTTGGCCCGGATCCAGCCGCGGCCCCCGGCGGCGGCCGGATCGTCGGACTTGAACCGGGTGGACAGCGTGCCGGAGGCGCCGGCGATCGGCAGCCCGACGGTCAGGTCGCGCAGCCCGCCGGTGGCGGTCACGGAGGCGGCCAGAATCTGCGCGAGCAGCCGGGTGGGCACCTTGTCCAGCGTGGACAGACCCGAGGCATCGGCGATGGTGACCCCGGTGATGTCGAAGCCGAGGTCCTCCAGGTTGATCAGCAGCGAGGCCTTCACCCCGTCGAACGACGCGGCGCCGCCCATCACCCGGGCCACTTCCCGGGCCAGCGCCTCGGCGAGGATGTTGTCGGAGTTCTCCAGGGCCTGGGCGAGGAGCACCGAGATCGGCTGCGAGGTGACCTGGCCGAGCAGGGTGGCGTCGGCCGGAGCCCGGCCGTCCTCGACGATCTCCGCGTCGGGCGCGCCGAGCGCGAGCGCCAAGGCCTTTCCCGCGGTCCGCGCCGGATCACCGGTTCGGCCCGAGTCGACGTTGCCGGGCCGGAACCGGTCACCGTCCACCATCAGCGGCGACATCCTGGTGATGTAGCCGGCGCTGTTCTCGTTGCCGATGTCGGCCTGCAGCCAGCCGTCGGCGAAGTCGGGACCGGACCAGGCGCTGGTGTCCAGCACGATCTTGTCGACCCGGACCCCGGTCGCCGCGACCTGCGCAGCGAGTTCGGCCACGGTGGGCGCGCCCGTGTAGACGGTGTCGACGCCGGCCGGGCGGGCCGACAGCGTCACGTCGCCGCCGCCGACGAACACCACGGTGCCGGGCTCGTCCCCCTGCACGACCTTGGTCACCAGTCGGCTCTGCGGATCCAGGTGGGTGAGGACGGCGGCGCCGGTGAGCAGCTTCATCGTCGATGCGGGCGACTGCGGTTCGCTGCCGTTCTGGTCCAGCAGCACAGTGCCGGTCGCCGGATCGAGGATGAAGCCGCTGAGGCGGCCGACAGCCGGATTGTTCAGCGCGGCCGCGAGGGCGGCGGCGACCCCGCCGGGCGTCGGGGTCGGAGCTGCCGCATCCAGCGTTCCGATGGCCAGCGGCTGCATCTGCACCGGCGGATCCACCACCCCGCCCGATCCCGTACCGGACCCGGCGCCGGCTCCGGTGTTCGCGCTGTCGGCGCCCCCGGCGGGTCGCAGCACCAGGTAAACGACCACGCCGAGCACAACGACCAACACGGCAGCCAGCGCGATCACCGGTCCCTGTCGGGACAAATGGGATTTCCTGGCCACAGCAGCCGTCTCCTTCTGGTGTCGAACGGACCGTCGGTCGGGACCCGCCGCGCCGGACGTTCACCCCGATTTCCGGCAGCATCACACGCGGCTTCGCCGGTTCCACCCTAGAGTCTGGCGCATCGGTGGCAGAGTCGGCCGCAGGTGAGGACCGGGTCGCTCTGACCCGTCGGAGCCCGCGCTGACTGTCCGTGGTCAGCGACAACCCGTTCGGACTGTCATAATCTGCGACGGAATCAATCGAAAGGCGGCAGTGGTGGATTTTGACGTGACCATCGAGATTCCCAAAGGCAGCCGGAACAAATACGAGATCGATCACCACACCGGCCGGATCATGCTCGACAGGACGCTCTTCACCGCGACCCAGTATCCGGCCGACTACGGGTTCATCGACGACACCCTCGGTCAGGACGGTGACCCGCTGGACGCTCTCGTCCTGCTGGCCGAACCGACGTTCCCCGGTTGTCTGGTGCGCGCCCGTGCGATCGGCATGTTCCGGATGACCGATGAGGCGGGTCCCGACGACAAGGTGCTCTGCGTGGCGGCCAACGACCCGCGGCAGAACCACCTACAGGACATCGGCGACGTGAACGAGTTCTGGCGGCTGGAGATCGAGCACTTCTTCAGCGTCTACAAGGATCTGGAGCCCGGAAAGTCGGTCGAGGGTGCGATGTGGGTCGGCCGCGGCGACGCCGAGACCGAGATCCGCATCTCCTACAACCGGGAGAAGAAGCGCCTCGCCGCCGACGGTGACGGACACGGCGTTTCCGAGGACGACCATGCCCATCCGTTGACGCCGGGCGCGTCGCACGCCCCGGACAGCGGGCCGGCGAAGCCGAAGGTGACGTCGCACAAGCCCTACTCGATGACCACCGACGCGCAGGCGCAAGCCGTGGCCGACGAGTTCATCGCGGCCTCGGAGAAGGCTGACGAGGCCCTGACGGCGCCGAAGAGCGACGACTGAGTCTGACCTGAACGCACGAACCCCCTGCCGGATAACCGGCAGGGGGTTCGTGCGTTCCAGTCAGGTGAGCTCTCGCGGGTGAATGCCGGAAAGGCGTCGGGTCACCAGCGGGTGCCGCGTTGAATGTCCTTGAGGCGCGGCCGGACATCGACGAGATAGACCAGCGACGCCACGGTCGCGGCGCACCAGATCAGACTCGGCGCGCTGAGGAAACCGCTACCGACCGCGGAGAGCACCAGCAGCATCGCCGAGACAGCGGTGATGGCCAGCCACACCGTCTTGGTCTGGCGGTCCGCGGCGACGAACGCATCAGACCGTCGCGTCACCGCGTCGAACAGCACGAAAGCCCCCAGGACCCCGCCGCCGAGCTCGATGACCTGGGTCACCCACCTGATCACCCACACCGCAATCTCCACACCGACAGACTACGGAAGTCCGGCGGCGGTAGGGCCACCCGGGCGGTCACCGCCCGAGGGACCCCCGAGCGGGTCCCGGCGGATCAACCCGCCGGGGTGACGCCACCGTCGTCGCCGGCGGGTGCGGGATTCACCGTCGGCGTGACGGTCGAGGTGCGGTGCGCAGCTGCCGGAGCGCGCCGCGGGGCCCGCTGGGGCGTGCCGGCCGTCGCCTTGCGGTGTGTCGGCCGGACGGCCGCCGTGGGTGCGGTACTCGTCCGTGGCGGCCGGACCGCCGTCGGCGCCGGATCGGGGTCGGCGGCCGTCCCGACTACGGTGGCCACCTTCTTGTCGCCGCGGCCGGCCAGGCTGCCGTAGATCACGGCAGCGAGCTGGGCGTAGCTGTCCACCGCGCTCTTGAGCTGTTCAGGCGACAACGCCTCGCGGACCTCGGCCAGCTTGCCGGGGAGCTGATCGACCAGATGCTGGGTCCGGTCGGGCAGGTCGCCGGCCAGCCGCTGCACCGAGAGCAGCACGTCATGGGCCGCTTCCTGCACCTTGGTCGGCAGGTCGGCAGCGAGCTCCCGGGCATCGGCGGTGGTCTCGGCGGCCCGGCGATCCAGCGCAGCGGTCAGCGCGGTGCGCATCTCCGCGAGTCGTTCGACGGCGAAGTCGCCGGCTCCGATCGCGGCGAGCAATGGGCGGGGCAGGTCCCCGAACCGGTCGGTGAGCTGGCTCACCGCTGCTTCGGTCATACCGCGCAGGTCAGTGACGAACGACATGGTGGTCTCCTTCGTGCTGGGCGGCCCGTCGGGTCGCGCGGGACGGGTGGGGGGCGGACGCCGACACCGGCCCGGGTGACGCGGCGGACGGCGCGGCCGGCACTTCGTGGCGCAGGGACGGCGGGAAGGTGGGCACGGGGCCGGCGTGGTCGCCGTCCCGGCGGTAGAGCAGGTAGATCTCCCGGAGGGAGGCCTTCTGCCGTGCGGTCAGGAAGGGGTCGGCATCGATGGCGGCGTCGAGCCCGAGCGGGTCCGGGCGGGTCGCGGTGGGTTCGTCCAGGATTCCGGCCATGGTGAGCAGACTCTCCACCGAGATCTGCAGGCCCCGGGCGATCTGAACCAGGATCTCCGCGCTGGGCCGACGCAACCCACGCTCCACCTGGCTCAGATACGGGTTGGAGACACCTGCCTGCCGGGCCAGCTGACGGACCGAGATCTGGGCCGACTCCCGTTGCTGCCGGATGAAGGCGCCGAGGTCACGGACCGGGGCGAGCACCTCGGTGATGTCCATCGGACCTCCGTCGACCCGCGCGTCGTGGCACCCGGCAGCACCGACGATATCCGCCGGTGCTTGCACCTGCAAGCACCGCGCTAACGGTGGCGCGCGCTGCGGGGTCGGGCTCAGTCGGGCAGGCCACGGACCGCCGGATGGCTCGGGTGGTCGTAGGAGACCACCACGAGCGGCGCCGACCACCGGCGGCCGTACTCGGTGAACGCCTCGATCTCCCAGTGCCGGTCGGCCGGTAGCGCCCGGGCCAGCCGACCGGGGCTGACCCCGAGCAGCACCCGGCTGTCGAGGTCGAACCGGTGGCCGGCCAGCAGCGGGCCGTCCAACAGCAGCACGGCGTTCGCCGGGGCCGTTCGGTACGGCTCGCGGACCGCACGGTCCCGATCCGGGTCGCGGAGCCTGGTGAGGTGGCGGCCGCTGCCACCCGGCGCGAGCGGATCGACCACCTCCCGACGCAATGCCGCGTCGTCCACCCAGCCGGTGAGTCGCGACTCGACGTCGGTCCGGCCGTACTCCAGCCGCAACGATGCCGCCCGCCACCACCAGCGGGTGCTGACCCGGACGACCGGCCGGTCCAGCTCGGTCAGCGCCGCCGCCACCCCGTCGGCGAACTCGATGGCACCGATCGCCGGGTCACCGTCGATACCCACCCGGACCCGGTCCGGGCCGAGCCGGTCGATCCAGTGCGCCAGTCGCACCGCGAGCTCGGCGGGCGTCAGCGGTTGGAAAGCCGGCCCGCGGCGGTCGCCGGGCGCAGTGCGCGGTGGCGGGTTGCGCGGTCGCGGATGGCGCGGTGGCGGGTTGCGGGGTGGCGCGGCTCCGATGGGCCGGCATTCTCAGACCGCGGTTTCCTGGCGCTCGAACTGGGTGCGGTACAGCTCCGCGTACAGCCCGCCGGCGGCGATCAACTCGGCGTGGGTGCCGCGCTGGACGATCCGGCCGCCGTCCACTACCAGGATCTGGTCGGCGTTGCGCACGGTCGAGAGCCGGTGGGCGATCACCAGCGAGGTCCGGCCGGACAGCGCCACGTTCAGCGCCCGTTGCACCGCGACCTCGGATTCGCTGTCCAGGTGTGCTGTCGCCTCGTCCAGGATCACGATCGCCGGCGCCTTGAGCAGCACCCGTGCGATGGCCAGCCGCTGCTTCTCACCGCCCGACAACCGGTACCCGCGATCTCCCACCACGGTGTCCAGTCCCTGCGGCAGGCTGTCGATCAGGGTGGCGATCTGGGCGTCCAGGAGCGCCCGGCGCAGCTCGGCGTCGGTCGCCGACGGCCGGGCGTAGAGCAGGTTCGCCCGGATGGTGTCGTGGAACAGGTGGGCGTCCTGGGCCACCACGCCGATCGCGTCGCGGACCGACTGCATGGTGACGTCGCGGATGTCGTGTCCGCCGATGCGCACCGCGCCGCTGTCGACGTCGTAGATGCGCGGCAGCAGCTGCGAGATGGTCGTCTTGCCCGCCCCGGACGGGCCGACCAGCGCCACCAGTTCGCCGGATTCGGCGCGGAAGGAGACGCCGTGCAGCACCGGGGTGCTGGGGCTGTGGTCCGGGATCGCGATGTCCTGCAGCGAGGCCAGCGAGACCTGATCGGCGCCCGGATAGGCGAAGTGCACGTCCTCGAACTCGACGGCGCCGACCCCTCCCCCGGAACCGGCGGCGACGGGAAGGTCCGGGGCCGACTCCTTGTCCACCACCAGCGGCGCGAGGTCGAGCACCTCGAAGACCCGCTCGAAGCTGACCAACGCGCTCATGACGTCGACCCGGACATTGGACAGTGCCGTCAGCGGACCGTAGAGCCTGGTCAGCAACAGCGCCAGCGCCACCACCTGACCCGCGTTGAGCGCGCCACCCAGCGCCAGTGCGCCACCCAGGCCGTAGGTCAGCGCCTGGGCCAGGGCGGCCACCAGGGTGAGGGCTGCGATGAAGACCCGGCCGTACATGGCCGAGGTGACGCCGATGTCGCGGACCCGACCGGCCCGGTCGCGGAACGACGCCGCCTCCTCGGCGGGGCGGCCGAACAGCGACACCAGTAGCGCGCCGGACACGTTGAACCGCTCGGTGGTGGTGGAATTCATCGAGGCGTTGAGGGTGTAGCTCTCCCGGGTCAGCTCCTGCAGCCGCCGGCCGAACCAGCGGGCCGGCAGCACGAACACCGGGAGCAGGATCAGCGACAGCACGGTCACCTGCCAGGACAGGGTGAACATGACGCCTGCCGTCAGGACCAGGCCGATCACGTTGGACACCACCCCGGACAGCGTCGAGGTGAACGCCTGCTGCGCACCGATGACGTCGTTGTTCAGTCGGCTGACCAGCGCACCGGTCTGGGTGCGGGTGAAGAACGCCAACGACATTCGCTGGACGTGCTCGAACACCCTCGTGCGCATGCTGAAGATCAGCCCCTCGCCGATCCGCGAGGAGTACCAACGGCCGACCAGCCCCAGGCCGGTGTCGACCACCGCCAGCCCGGCGATGGCCACCGCCAACCACGCGACCGCCCGGACCGTCCCGGCCGTGGAGATCTCGTTCACCACTGCACCGGCCAGCAACGGGGTGGCGACCCCGATCACCGCGCTGATCACGGTGAGGATCAGGAAGACGGTGATCTCCCGCCGGAACGGCCGGGCGAAGCCGAGCACCCGCTGGAACGTCCCGGGGGCGAACTTGTGGTCCTTGAATCCGTCGGCGCGGTGCGCGGCGCCGCGCATCGCCCACATCGCCTGGTGCGGTGACGTCATCGCCGCCCCCCTCCCTCGACCCGCCGGCGTCGACAGCGCCGACCCTGCTGTGCACTCTGCTCCTGCGCACCGACACTGCGCCGCCACCGGGCGCCCCGTTCGCGCTGGGTGAACGGGCGAACCGGGCGCTGCGGGTCACCACAACGGCGACCGACGGTGACAGAAGTCATCTCGATCCCAGCTCCGGCCGTGGCTGCGTTACGGTCTCTGGTGTTGTCGCTGCTGGTCGAGCCCGTGTCGCGACGCTCGGCGGACCGCAGTGACCACGCCCACGAACCCGGGCGGCGTCACGGCGCGACCGTGACCCGCCTCCATCTGAATGGACGAGGACACATATGACGACGACGTCTGCGCCGGTGTACCAGCTGCGGGAGCGCAACCTGGGGCTGGACCTGATGCGGGTGACCGAGGCCGCCGCTCTGGCCGCGGGCCGGTGGGCCGGCCGGGGAGACAAGGAGGCCGGCGACAAAGCCGCCGTCGACCAGATGCGTCAGATGCTGTCGACCATCTCGATGCGCGGGGTCATCGTGATCGGCGAGGGCGAGAAGGACGAAGCCCCGATGCTGCACAACGACGAGGTGGTGGGTGACGGCACCGGCGCCGAGTGGGACGTGGCGGTGGACCCGGTCGACGGCACCACGTTGTTGGCCAAGGGCATGCCCAACGCGATCGCGGTGATCGCCATCGCCGAGCGCGGCACCATGTTCAACCCCAAGGACGTCTTCTACATGGACAAGATCGCCGTCGGCCCGGAGGCCGTCGACGCGATCGACATCGAGGCACCTCCCGGCGTGAACGTCCGGACGGTGGCCCGCGCGCTGGGCAAGAACCCCGACGACATCACCGTCTGCATCCTGGACCGCCCGCGGCACTCGGAGCTGGTCCGTAAGGTCCGGGCCACCGGAGCCCGGATCAAGTTCATCTCCGACGGTGACGTCGCCGGCGCGATCATGGCCGCCCGGCCCAACATCGGCGTCGACCTGATGATGGGCATCGGCGGCACCCCGGAAGGCGTGATCACCGCGTGCGCGATGCGGGCGCTGGGCGGCGCCATCCAGGCCAAGCTGTGGTTCTCCGACGATGACCAGAAGCAGCGCGCAGTGGATGCGGGCCACGACCTGGACCGGGTGCTGGTCACCGAGGATCTCGTCCGCACCGACAACGTGTTCATGGTCGCCACCGGTATCACCGAGGGGGAGCTGCTCAACGGGGTCCGCTACACCGCCGGCGGGGCGTTGACCGACTCGTTGGTCATGCGCGGCAAGAGCGGCACGGTCCGCTCGATCACCGGTGAGCACTCGTTGAAGAAGATCGCGAAGGTCACCCAGGCCTGAACGGTGGGCCGGCCGGGTCGCGGCCGGCCGGGGTGCCCGGCGGGTTCACCGCGGGCACCCTGACGGGTCATTCCACCCGCAGGCCGAGTCCCTGCGCCAGCGCCGGGGCGAGGTCGGCGAGCTGACCGTGGTCCACCACCGCACCCCGGAGCGAGGTCACGTCGCCGGTCACCGCGAGCGAGCGGGCACCACGGAAATCGACGTCGGTGAACGTGGTGTCGTTGAGCCGGAGGCCGGTGACCGTCGATCCCGGAAAGCGGACGCGGGTGGCAGCCGCCCCACCGAGATCGACGTCGGTGAGCTCGCACCGTTCGAACACGACATCGGTGAGCCGGGCGAATTTCAGGTTCATCGCCTGGATCCGACATTCGACGAGATGGACCCGCCGCCAGGTCGATCCCGACGCGGCCGTCGCCGCCAGTGCACAGCCCGCCACCGTGACGTCGCGGAAGTCCGCCCCGGTGAGATCGGCACCCACCCAGCGGGATCGCCCCCACCACACGTCGTGCCAGCGGCTGCGGCCCAGATCACTGGCGGTGACGGTCATCCCGGACAGCGCCGACTCGCTGAACCGGGTGCCACCGGCCTGGACGGCGTCCCAGCCCGCGTCCTGCCAGAGCGCGCCTTCATAGTCGTCGGCGTCCAGCGGGTCGCGCAGCTGGGCGGTGAGACCGCGGGCGTACCGCAGGTCCGCTGGGGTGCCGGCGGGGATTGCCGGCGACCAGGCGGCCATCAGATCCGAGTCTGACCCGGCCGGACGTCGATCGGCTCGCCGACCCCGACCGTCCGCTGCGGTTCGCGGGCGCCGCCGGAGATCAGTCCGGCGACGACGATCAGCGCGACGACCACCAGCAGCGCGTTGAGCAGCCCGAAACGGTCGCCGAGGAAGCCCAGCAGCGGCGGGCCGACCAGGAACGCGAGGTAGCCGATGGTGGCCACCGCACTGACCCGGGCGCCGGCCGTCGCCGGATCGTCGGCGGCCGCGCTCATGCCCACCGGGAACCCGAGCGACGCACCGAGCCCCCACAACACCACGCCCAGGACGGCGATCGGCGTCGGGGCGACAATCACGATCAGCAGTCCCGCGACGGCCAGCGCAGCGGTGGCCCGCAGCACCGGCACCCGGCCGTAGCGGTCCAGCACCCGCACCCCGGCGATCCGGCCGACGGTCATCGCGGTGAGGAACACCCCCAGGATGAGCGCGCCGCCGGAGTTGCTCACCCCGTGGCCGTCGACCATCGCCAGCGCCAGCCAGTCGTTCGCCGACCCTTCCGCGAACGCCATGCCGAGCACGATCAGGCCGATCAGGATCGTCCGGCGGTCCTTCCAGATCGCCAACCGGTCGCGCCAGTTCGCCGGCGCCACCGCCTCGTCGCCGACCACGTCCTGGTGCGGCTGCAGCCGGGAGACCGCGAACACCACCCCGACGACCAGCGCCACCCCGACGACGCCGACGTGGACCAGCACCGACACCCCGAGCTTCTCCGCGAGCGCCCCGAGCGCGGCGCCGGCCATCGTGCCGCCGGAGAACGCGGCATGGAACAGCGGCATGACCGTCCGTTTCAATGCGCGCTCGTTGGCCGCGCCCTCGACGTTCATCGACACGTCGCAGATCCCGTTGCAGGCGCCGAACACGATCAGACCGAGCACGATCACCACGGCGTGGTGCAGCACGCTGGCCCCGACGCCCGCGATGACCAGGCCCACCGCACTGCCGATCAGGGTCACCATGATCGTGCGCCGCGGCCCGAAGCGGGCCAGCACATGGCTCGACGACAGCAGCCCGGCGATCGACCCGGCGGCGATCCCGAAGACGATCCAGCCCATCTGGGCGGTGCTGGCTCCGAGCAGATCCCGGACGTTGGGCGTCCGGCTCAGCCAGGTCGCGATCGCCAGGCCGCACAGGGCGAACACCAGGAACACCGCATTGCGCCACTGGGTGAGCTGCTGCCTGCTCAGCGCCGTCGGCGGGTTCGGGTGGGTCATTCGGTGCGCTCCGGTGCTCGGGTCGGTGTTCTCGGCGGGCGTTGCTCGTGCTGGTGGGGGCAGCCCCGCGTCCGGATCAGACGGTGAACCAGGTGGTGGTGTTCGGCGCGACGGTGCCGGGGTCGGACGGGGTGCTGCTGATCAGCACGGTAGCCCCGGCCAGCGCCGCCGGAACCGCCACCGCGGCGTCGGTGAAGTTGGTGACGCTGACGAAGTTCTCGCCGCGACGCAACGCGATGACGCCCTCCCCGGTGTCCAGCCAGCTCGACGAGCCGTCCCCCAGGTCGGTGTTCGCCCGCCGGACGGCCAACGCCGCGCGGTACAGGTTCAACGTGGAATCCGGGTCGCCGTCCTGCCGTTCGACGGTCTGCTCGGCCCACTCGGCCGGCTGCGGCAACCACGGGGTGCCGGCCGGGCCGAACCCGAACGGAGCCTCGGTCCCCGACCACGGCAGCGGCACACGGCAGCCGTCGCGGCCCACCCGCTCGCCCCCGGTCCGCGCGAAGATCGGGTCCTGGCGCAGCTCACCGGGGATGTCGAGGACCTCCTCCAGGCCCAGCTCCTCGCCCTGGTAGATGTAGGCGCCGCCGGGCAGCGCCAGGGTCAGCAGCGCGCCGGCGTTGGCCCTGGCCAACCCGACCTCGCCGCCGCCGAAGCGGGTGCGGTGCCGGGTGACGTCGTGGTTGGACAGCACCCAGGTGGCGGGTGCGCCGACCACCCGCAGCTCGTCGATCGTCTTGTCGATCACCGTCCGGACCACCTCGGCGTCCCAGCCGGCCTGCAGGTAGTCGAAGTTGAACGCGGTGTGCAGCTCGTCGGGGCGCAGGTACTGGGCGAAGCGGTGCGGGTTGGGCACGTAGGCCTCGCCGCAGAAGACCCGGTCGCCGGCGTAGGAGTCCAGCACCGCACGCCAGCCGCGGTAGATCTCGTGCACGTCGTCCCGGTCCCAGTGCGGGTGGTCGCCGGAGTTGTCAGCGGTCAGCAGGTGACCGAACGGCAGGTCGGCCAGCTCCGGGTCCTTGGCCAGCCCGTGTGCGACGTCGATGCGGAAGCCGTCCACCCCCAGATCGAGCCAGAACCGCAGGATGGTCTTGAACTCCGCGACGACCTCCTCATTGGTCCAGTCCAGGTCGGGCTGCTCGGGCGCGAACAGGTGCAGGTACCAACTGCCGTCGGCAACCCGGGTCCAGGCCGGGCCGCCGAAGTTGGACTCCCAGTTGTTCGGCGGCAGCTCACCGTTCTCGCCGCGGCCGTCACGGAACATGTATCGCGCCCGCTCCGGGCTGCCCGGCTCGGCGGCCAGCGCAGCCTGGAACCATTCGTGCAGGTAGGAGGTGTGGTTGGGGACGATGTCCACGATCACCCGCATGCCCAGCCCGTGCGCCTCGGTGACCATCGCGGTGGCGTCGGCGAGTGTGCCGAAGACCGGGTCGACGTCGCGGTAGTC
Organism: uncultured Actinomycetota bacterium; assembly: GCA_963784315.1. GTDB lineage: Bacteria > Actinomycetota > Actinomycetes > Mycobacteriales > Nakamurellaceae > Nakamurella. The sequence goes on along the minus strand of CAWAQR010000003.1, from coordinate 180,619 downwards.
GGCCACGTCGTAGCCGGCGTCGGCCTGCGGCGACGGGTAGAACGGGCTGAGCCAGATGGCGTCCACCCCGAGTCCGGCCAGGTAACCCAGCTTGCTGCGCACCCCGTTCAGATCGCCCATGCCGTCGCCGTCGGAGTCGGCGAAGCTGCGCGGGTAGATCTGGTAGATCACCGCGGAGCGCCACCAGGGGCCTGCGTCGGCGGCCTCGACGGCGCGACCCACGGCGGCAGCGTTCTCCCGGACGTTCTCCTGGACGGACACGGTGGTGGTGACGGACAAGGAGAGCCCCTTCGGCGGTGGTGGTTCGGCGGGTGTGCCGGGCGGGTGTCCCGCGCGGCAGCCGGCGGCTCGCAGCCGTGGAGCCCTCGGCCTGATTCATTGAAGCGGTTCACAACGGGATCCGTCAAGTGCCACTTCTTCGCTTGCCAGGCCACTCAAAGGACGCTAAATTGCGATTTAACCCTTAACGTGGACGGCGGTGGCTCGGGCTTCGGCCTTCCCGTCGCCGGCCCGCCTCGCCTTCCCGCCGCCAGCACGGACGGAGTACACCGATGACCCGCAGATCGAGCGCCCGCCCGTCGTTGGCCACGGTCGCCGCCGAGCTGGGAGTGTCGGCGGCAACCGTGTCCAATGTGTTCAACCGGCCGGACCGCGTCTCGGCGGACCTGCGTGACCGGGTGCTCGCGGCGGCCGAGCGGCAGGGCTACTCCGGCCCCGACCCGGCGGCCCGTCAGCTGAGCCGCGGCCGCACCGACACCCTGGGCCTGTTGTTCACCGGCGAGCTGTCCTACGCGTTCCGGGACCCAGCGGCGGTGGCATTCCTGGAAGGTCTGTCGTCGAGCTGCCAGACTGCCGAACTCAACCTGCTGATGATCGCGGCGGCGTCGACCAGTCACCGCAGCGGCGCGGTCGGCAATGCGATCGTCGACGGCTTCGTCGTGTACTCCGTCCGGGACGACGATCCGCACTTCAAACAGATCCTGGACCGGCAACTCCCCACCGTGGTGGTCGACTCCCCGCGGCATCCTCCCGGCGTCGACTGGGTGGGCCCGGACGACCGGGCCGGGGCCCGGGCGCTGGGCGAGGTGCTGGTCCGGCTCGGGCACCGGCGGATCGGCGCGGTCGCCGCCGGGACGGCCGGACAGTCGTTCAGCGGTCCGGCCGACGCACTGTTCACCGGCCCATCGACCGGTTCGATCCATCAGGACCGACTGCAGGGTCTGCGCGATGCCCTCGCAGTGGCCGGCGTCACCGACCTGCCGGTCGAGGTCCGGCCGTCCAACAGCGTCGCGCACGGGATCGACGCCTGCCACGCCCTGCTCGACCGCCGGCCCGACCTCACCGCGGTGTGCGCAGTGATGGACGTGATGGCACTCGGTGTGCTGCAGGCGGCCGTGTCACGCGGCCTGTCCGTGCCCGAGGATCTGACGGTCACCGGCTACGACGACATTCCACGGGCCGCCGCCGCCGGCCTGACCACGGTCAGCCAGCCGCTGGTGGACAAGGGACGCATCGCCGGTGAGCTCTACCTCAGCCGTCGGCCCGGGGACCCGCCCCGGCGCCGGGTGCTACCCACCCACGTCCAGCTCCGCGGGTCCAGCTCTGCGCCGCGGAGCTAGGCCCGGCAGAGGCAGAACGGGTGCCCGGCCGGATCCAGGTAGACCCGGAAGCTGTCCTCGGGCACCGGCTCTCCTACCCGGCGTGCGCCGAGGCGGAGCGCCAGGGCCTCCGCGGCCTCGAGGTCGTCGACCTCGAAGTCGATGTGCAGCTGCTGCGGGACTGTGGGATCGGGCCAGGTCGGCGCGGTGAGGCCGGGGGCGAGCTGGAAGGCCAGCGCCGGGCCCGCCGCACCGCGCACAGTGACCCAGTCCTCTTCGGCGCGGACGATCTGCCAGCCGAGCAGGTCGGCGTAGAAGGCGGCGGACGCCTGAGGGTCGGCGGCGTCCAGGACGGTGAGATCGAAACGGATCGACGGACGGTCGGCGGGGTTGACAGCCATCGGCTGATCCTGCCGGGTGCACACGACCCGCGGCAAGGGCGGCCTCAGCCGAGGAAGTTGTGCGCCAGGGTGTAGATGACCAGCCCGGCCAGCGAGCCCACGACGGTGCCGTTGATCCGGATGAACTGCAGGTCGCGACCGACCAGCAGTTCGAGCTTGCGGCTGGTCGCCTCGCCGTCCCAGTGCGACACCGTCTCGTCGATGATGCCGGCGATTTCGTGGGCGTAGCGACGGGCACCGTATCCAGCTGCGTCGATGACCCAGTGGTCGATCTTGCCGGCCAGCTCCCGGTCCGCCAGCAGCCGACCGCCGAACTGGGCGATGGCTTTCGTGGCCTTGATCCGCAGCGGCGAGGTGGGGTCGGCCGCGGCCTGCAGCAGGGTCGCCTTCACCGATCCCCAGGTGGACCGGACCAGCTGCTGGACCTCCGCGTTCTCCACGATCCTCGTTTTGATGCCGTCGGCCCGGGCCCGGGTGATGTCGTCGTGCTGCAGGTCGTGGGCGAGCTCGGCGAGGAAGGCGTCCACCGCACCGCGCAGCTGATGGTTCTTGTCGTCGCGGACCCCGCGGACGAAGCGCTCCACCTCGGTGAACAGCCGGTCGGTGACGATGACGTCGAGGAACCGGGGGGTCCAGGCCGGCGCCCGGTTCAGCACCGCCCCGCTGACCAGATCCTCGTTGCGCAGCACCCATTCGTGCAGTCGCTCGACGAGGACGTCGACCAGGTCGTGGTGCTCACCGCGGGACACCACGTCGCCCAGCACCTTCCCCAGCGGCGGCCCGACCTCGAACTCGGCGGCGCGGCGTTGGATCATCGCGGCCATCACCTCGCTGACGTCATCGTCGTCCAGCACGTTGCCGATGCCCTGGATGGCGGCCCCCAGCTCCGCCGACACCCGGGCGGCGGATCCCTCCTTGACCAGCCACGCCCCGGCCCGCTGCGACACCGAGAACCGGGACAGCTTGTCGCGCACCACGTCCTCGTTCAGGAAGTTGTCGGCGACGAAGGAGGTCAAGGACGCGCCGATGGCCTCCTTGCGCTCCGGGATGATTGCGGTGTGCGGGATGGGCAGCCCGAGCGGGTGCCGGAACAACGCCGTGACGGCGAACCAGTCGGCCAGTGCGCCGACCATTCCCGCCTCGGCCGCCGCCCGGACGTAGCCCAGCCACGGGTGGCGGTCCTGCAGGATCCAGGCGAGGACGAAGACCACCGCCATCACGGCCAGCAGCCCGGTGGCCAGGATCTTCATCCGGCGCAACCCGGCCGCCCGGACCTCGTCGGCGGGGGTCAACAGACTGATGCTCATGCCGATCAGTGTCTCCCGCCGCGGGCGGCGACCACCTGTCACCGCCGCGGCGCGCCGTCAGGGGTGGCGCGGTCGGTTCACCCGGTGACGCCGCTGGTGGTCACCAACCGCAGCCACGGACCGTCGGGGACCGCCGACGCTTCGACGAAGCGCCAACTCACCCTGTCCTGGTCGCCGTTGAGGTCGCTCATTCCCAGGCAGCCGTTCAGTGCCGGACTGACGTCCATCCCGGCGCCGTTGAACTCCTGGTTGGCGGGGCGACGGTCGTCGCTGCCGAAGACGTAGGCGGCATCGTCGTACTGCCCCGGCCCGGCGTCCTGAATCTGGCCGTAACAGGTCCGGCCGGCCAGGCTGATCTCCACCCACCGGTTCTTCATCAACGAGAAGTCCCCGTCCGCGATCCGCCCGGCGTACGCCGGATCGGTCGCCCACGGGATCACCTGGCCACGCCGGGCGAAACCGACCGGGTCGTTGAGGTCGTCGTAGGGCAGGTCGAGGTAGAAGGGGTTCTCCTTCGGCTGCATGGCGGTCGGGAAGTAGCCGTTGGCGGCGGTCCGTTCCTCGGTCCGACAGTCGCCGGCCACCACGATCCCGTCGCACCCGCCGTAACGGGCGAACCACTGCCCGTCGTAGGTGGACAACATCTGGCTGCCGTCCGACGCCGACGGGTCGAAGATCTCGCCGACCCAGAAGGTCGTCGCCACCACGTCTCGGTGCATCGGGTAGGTCCGCGGCGCCGCCGGCGGCTGGACACAGGCGGTGATCACGGTGACCACCGCAGCGACCAGCCTCTCGATGAGATGGGACATCAGCTCTCCTGGGTCGGTTGGGGCGATTGGCGACGACCTCCGGTCAGGGGGACATCAGCTTCCAGATCCCCGGATCCTCCCCACCGAGGCGCCACAGGGCAACACCCGCCAGCCGTTCCACCCGGGCGAGGTCGAGTTTGGACTCGATGCTGCGATCGTTCTCGTACCAGACCTCGTGCGACACGCCGTCACCGTCGACGTAGGAGAAGTGCGGCGACTGGCTGCCGATGTCCCAGTACTCGTCGGCCCGGTTCCGACCGGCGAGGGCGGTGATCTGGGACCAGGTCAGGTTCGTCGCCTTGGTACCGACCCAGTCGTAGCCGAACAGCGCCACCCCGAGTACAAGTTTCTCCGCCGGGATCTGAGTGACGGCGTAGTCGACCACCCGGCGGACCCAGTCGTAGGGCGCGATCGGCCCGGCCGGGCTGGTCTCCCAGTGCCAGTCGTAGGCCATCAGGCAGACCCGGTCGGCGGCGGCGCCGATCACCGCGTAGTCCTGGGCGGCATTGCGCTGGTCGTAGCCGACGTCGTCCTCCTTGACGTGCACGGTGACGAACAGCAGCGAGCCGATGGCGTGCACCGCCTGACCCAGTTCGGTCACGAAAGCGGAGAACCCGGCCCGGTCGTCGCCGTGCAGGTTCTCGTAGTCGATCTGGATCCCGTCGAAGCCGTGTGTCCTGATGAGGCCTACGAGTGCGCGCACATGGGCGGACCGTAGGGCCGGGTCCGCGAGGACGGCGGCGACCGTCGACTCGTCCCAGAGCCCGGCCGTGGTGTTGGCCACGGTGGGGATGAGCTGGACACCGGTGCGACGGGTCCGGTCGAGCAGGGCCTGCTCGGCGGCGGCGTTCAACGACTCCTGAAGCTGGACCGAGCCGTCCCCCGCCACCCGGTAGATCCAGGGTGAGGCGACAGTCGCGACCCCCGGGTGGCGCTCCAGCGAGGCCAGCGCGTCTTCCTGATCCCAGTACGGCAGTGCGCCCATCACCACCGGCCGCGGCGCCGGCACCGGCGCCGCGGGCGGTGGATCCGAGAACACCACCGACCGACCGGACCAGCCGACCGCAGCGGCGAGCAGCAGCCCGATCAGAATCACCGCCCCCGCACCACGCCGGCGACGCGGGATCACCCCGAGCGCCTGCAGATCGAGGCGGTCCCGACGGTCGAGCCGCCCCGTGGCGCCGCTCACCCGGTACGGGACCCGGCCCCGACCACTGCCGGTGGTGCGAAGTTCGACGTGACATCCCCGGCCGCCACCGATGCGATGATCTCCGCCAGCGTGGTCGTGGGGTCGAACCCGACGAGCCGGCGGGCGGCGGAGTTGTCGGGGACCCGGCGGCGCATGTCCTCGTACCCTTCGCCGTACGCCTGCTCGTACGGCACCAGCACGATCGGGCTGGCGCTGTCGAGCTGGTCGACGATCTGCCGGGCGAGGTCGGAGATGGAGACCTCGAAGGACCCACCGAGGTTGAACGCCTGCCCTCGTGATTCCGGGTGTTCGGCGATCTGCACCAGGGCGGGGACGACGTCACGGACGAAGGAGAAGCACCGCGTCTGCCGACCGTCGCCGTAGACGGTGAGCGGTTCGCCGCGCAGCGCCTGGCCCACCAGGTTCGGCACCACCATGCCGTACCGCCCGGTCTGGCGCGGCCCCACGGTGTTGAACAGCCGCACGATCGACACCTGCAGGCCCAGCTCACGCCAGTAGGCGTGTGCGAACGCCTCGTCGATGCCCTTGGCGGCGGCGTAGGTCCAGCGCGACTTGAGCGGTGAACCCAGGATCCGGTCCGAGTCCTCGGGCAGCGAGTCGGCGGCGTTCTTGCCGTACACCTCGCTCGTCGACGCCAGCAGCAGCGAGGCGCCGTGGGCCAGACACGAGTCCAGCACCACCTCGGTGCCGTGGATGTTGGTCCGCAGACTCCGCAGTGGCTGATCCACGATCACGTGCACCCCGACCGCGGCGGCCAGGTGGAAGACGCGGTCGGCACCCCTCACGACGTCATCGACGGCATCCCGGTCGAGGATGCTGCCCTCGACGAAGCGCAGCGCCGGGTTGCCGAGCACCGTCTGCAGGTTCGCCGGCGATCCGGTCGACAGGTCATCGATGACCGCGACCTCGTCGCCACGGGACAACAGGAACTCCACCAAATGGCTGCCGATGAAGCCGGCACCACCGGTCACAACTGATCTCATGTCAGGACTTGCTTTCTGTCAGGGGGAAGGGTCGATGGGCACGTCGCGGTGGGGTCCGGCTCCGCCCGGCGGGTGGAGCCGGACCCCGGTTGCAGCGGATCAGCCTCGGCTGGGGTCCGGCGCAATCACGAACTCGGTGCCGACCTGCGTCAGCCCGGGGAGCAGGTGGCTCTGGAGGATCTTCGATCCCTTGGTGCGGCTCGGTCTGCGCGGCGGAAGAAGGTCGCCACCGGTGGTCGATTCGATCAGTTTCGGTCCCGACCGGGACAGCTCAGCCAGTGGTGCCGACGGATCGACGGTCACCGGGAGGGCTGCCGTGCCGGAGGTGACCGCGGTGCGGGCGGCGGCCGCGAGGCCGGCGGGTGGGGTCGCACCCGCCGCTGCCGGTGCTGCCGGCGCCTGGGTGAGGCTCAGATCATCGGTGGTGAGGCTCCCGTTGGAGAACAGGTTCAATCCGAAACTGATACCGGTGGCACCCGACGGCACCGGTGGCGCCGTCCAGACCGCCTGCGCGTAGGTGGATGTCGCGGCGAACCATGGGCTGGAGGTCCAGTACGTCCAGGTGCCGACGCTGGTCCGGTAGTACACCGCGAACTGGGTCGGAGCCGTCGACTTGTACCACTCCCCCAGCACGTAGGACTCGCCCGGTGTCACGGTCGGTGAGCACTCACCCAGATCCAGCCTCGGGACGAGTTTTGCGTCGCCGCTGACGTAGTTGGCCATCGTGAGGGTCACCGCCGAGGTCCCGGTGTGGGCATCGGTGCCGACCGACCAGCTGGGCGTGTTGCTACCGAAACCGCCTGCGAGGTAGCACTTCGGCAGACCTGTCGTCGGGTCGAAGGTCTCCAGCGACGGGTTCTGGATGCCGTTGGTGGTCCCGGTCGGGGGCGGCGCGGCCGGACCGGCCACCGCAGGCTTCACCGTGCCGCCGGCGACCTGGGCCACCGTCCGCACGACGGTTCCGCGCGCGGTGCGGGCCTTGAGCCACGCCAGGAACTGGTCCAGCACAGTCGGGCTGATGGCCGGATCGACACATCCTGCACCCGTGCAGATCTGGTGGAAGGTGAGCTCCACCCAGCCGCCCTTGGCCTCGGCCTGGGTCACCGATTTCTTCAGATCTGCCAGCGTCCATGTCTTTTCGACCTGGACCGGGGCGCGCGTGTTGTAGGCGTTCGCCGGTGGGATCGTCTCGGCGACCGGGCACTTGCCACAGCTGAAGCGGGTGCGGATGTCACCCAGACCACGGGCGGTGTTGTAGCCGCAGTCGGCCGCGATCTGCTCGACCGCGGGGGTGGACGAGGCGAACGGATAGGCGAAATCCGACACCGGGACACCCCAAGACGCCCAGTTGACCCGGTCATTGCAGACCTGGCGTTTGGCCTCGTTCGCCGAGAGCTGGACGAGGTCGAAATGGGAGACGGTGTGGCCGGCGATCTCGTTGCCGTCGGCCTTGATCGACTTGAGCTGATCCAGCGTCAAGTAGTTCGTGCCTCCGACGTAACCCGAGATGGCGTAGAAGGTGCCGTTCATCCCGTACTTCTTCAACGCCGCCTGGGCGGCGAGCTGACTGGCGTTGCCGTCGTCGAACGTCAGCGAGACCACGGTCGTCACCGCGGCAGCTGCGGGCACCACCGACACCACCGGGAGGGCCAGGCCGCACGCCAACAGCACGACGAGCAGTCGCCGCACCCGAGCACGAAGTGACATCCGTTTCACCACATCTCTTTTCATCAGACGACCCGGCTTCCGTCCAGGAAGTTCAGCCGGTAGGTGGCGTCCAGGACCCGGGGTTGTTCGCGTAACCACTGCAGATCGGTTCCCGAGTGGACGGTGTGGACCAGGACGAGGTCGGCGGCGAACTGCGCGGGATCGGTCACCGCCTCCAGCACCACTCCGCCGGACAGCGCCACTGTGGCGATGTGTCGGTCCTGGTAGGCCACGACAGCGCCTGCGGCGATCAGTCCGGCCAGGATTTCCAGTGCCGGCGATTCCCGGAGATCCTCCACGTCGGGCTTGTAGGCCACGCCCAGCACCAGGATCCGGGCACCGGCCATCCCCAAGCCGCCCGCGGACAATTCCTCGCGCACCCGTTCGACCACCCGACCCGGGCGCCCGGCGATGCCGGCCATGGCCTGCTCGATGACGGGCGTGGGCAGCCGCTGCTTGCGCAACTGCCACAGCAGGTACTGCGGGTCGCACGGGATGCAGTGGCCGCCCACCCCCGGGCCCGGGTAGAACGGCATGAAGCCGTACGGCTTGGTCGCGGCGGCGCTGATCACGTCCATCACATCGATGTCGAGCACCTGGCAGATCTCGGCGAACTCGTTGGCCAGCGCGATATTCACCGCGCGGAAGGTGTTCTCGAGAAGTTTCGTCATCTCGGCGGCGCCGGGCGAGGAGACCAGGTGCACGTTCCTGGCATACCCGTGCAGCACCGCCTTGCCCCGGGCCGCGCAGTCAGCGGTCACCCCGCCGAGCACACGGGCCACGTCCTCGTGCGGGCCGCGATCGTTCCCCGGGTCGATGCGTTCGGGACTGAACGCGACGAAGATGTCGTGCCCGATCTGGAACAGTCTGTCCTGCAACGGCTTCACCAGCATGTCGGCCGTACAGCCGACGTAGGTCGTCGAGGTCAGGATGATCACCTGACCGGCAACGGCCGCCTCCACCACGGTGCGGCAGGCCGCCCGCAGGATGTCGAGGTCGGGAATCAGGTGTTCGTCGACCGGGGTCGGCACGCAGATGATCACCGCGGCGGCCCGGCTGAGCCGGTCGGTGTCGGCGGTGACCTCGAACCGCCCGTCGTCCACCGCGCTCGCCAGTCGCACCCGGTCGTCGGGCATCAGGTCCGCACGCTGCTCGCGGATGACCGCGAGCCGGGCGGTGCTCACGTCCACCCCCAGCACCCGCATTCCGGCGGCGTGGAAAGCCAGCGCGGTCGGCAGTCCGACGTAGCCCAGGCCCACCACCGCCACGTCCACCGGGAAGGGCACCCGGTCGCCGGCGGGCGGGTTACGGGGGGCCGGGATCGTGTCCGCCAGCGCCATCCCCGGGTCGCCCTGGCCCGGATACGTGGGCGCGGATGTCATCAGTGGTGTTGCCATGTCTTCACTCCATCGGAAAGGGGCACGGCCCGCAGGCGCGTGCTCGAACGTGGGTATTGCGCCCCTTACGGGTCACGCTCGGGGGGCCACAATGCACCCGCTGCGACGATGCCGACACATCGCCGCCCCAAGGACGTCGCCTCGATCATCGTTACGGTGAACGAGGTCCGTACATTGATAACGGTCTGTGACCAAGGAAGTCAATGGCTTTCGGTGCCCGATTTTTTCGGTTTGCACCTTGCGGACCACTCGGGTGGTGTGCCTATGCTGGGCCGGATTCGGTGACCCGCAACCTCGCGGGCGCCCCTCGCCGACAGGCCGGCGCCGCATCCACACCCCCGGGGGACGGGGCGTGTGGACGGCGCCCTGAGCCTCCGCCGCACCCCGGCGGATGCTGCCGCCCGCGACCCGTACCCGCCCCGCCCCACAGGTCGGCTGCGATCCCGAACCCGGGCCGAACCGCCCGGGCCGACTTCATGGAGTGCATGCGACGTGGAACATCTCGTCACGGTGCTGGTCGTCGTGCTCGTCCTCGGACTCAGCACGACGTTCTGGGCGCTGGCCGGCATCGGTCGAGCCGTGTGGGCGGCCGGTAGGCGGCGGTACGGCGCGGCCGCGCCGCCGGGCGACACCGGCGCGATGCCGCCCACTGCAGCGCAGGTCGCGGTGCTGGTCGCCGCGCACAACGAGGAGTTGGTCATCGCCGAGACGATCCGGTCGGCGGCCGCGCTGGTGCCGGTCGGCAACGTGCACATCATCTCCGACGGCTCGGCGGACGCCACGGCAACGGTGGCCACCGCCATGGGCGCCCGGGTGTTGGAGCTCAACCCCAACCGCGGGAAAGCCGGCGCCCTGGCCGCCGGCATCGAACACTTCGAACTGGACCGGCATTTCGAGGTGGTGATGTTGCTGGACGCCGACACCCACCTGGCTCCGGACTACCTCACGACCGGGCTGCCGATGTTCGCCGACCCGGACGTGGTGGCGGTGGCCGGCCGGGCCCGCAGCATTCTCTTCCCCGCCTCGCCGACCCGGACCGGGCGGTTCCTGGTCGCCTACCGGGAACGGCTCTACATCGCGGTCCAACTGCTGATGAAGTACGGCCAGGCGGCGCGGTGGGCCAATGCCGTCCCGATCGTGCCCGGCTTCGCGAGCATGTACCGCGCCCGGGTGGTGTCCCAGATGGACATCACCGCAGCGGGTCTGGTGATCGAGGATTTCAACATGACGTTCGAGGTGCATGCGAAGCGGCTGGGGCGCATCGCCTTTCATCCGTCAGCGGCCGTCGCATACACCCAGGACCCGGACAACTACCGGGAGTACGTCCGTCAGATGCGGCGGTGGATCCTCGGATTCTGGCAGACCGTGCGGCGGCACCGGATGCAGCTCGGCGTGTTCTGGTTCGCGCTGGCGGTTTTCATCGTCGAACTGCTGCTCAGTGGCGTGATGTGGGCGCTGGTTCCGGTGCTGGTGCTGCTGGCCGGGGTCGACGCCGCCGCGTCGATGACCGGAGCGGGGTGGGCCGGGTGGATGGACGGGTGGGTGGCTCCGCACGAGCTGCTCGCGGGGGTGTTGTTGCCCGACCTCGCGCTCACCGTGCTGGCAGCGGTGTCGCTGCGACAGCCGCGATTTCTGCTTCTGGGGCTCGGATTTCCCGCGATGCGGGTGGTCGAGGCGTACATCTGTCTGACTGCGCTGCCCAGGGCGTGGCGCACCACGTCCACCGGCACCTGGCGCAGCCCGCCGCGGCGTGCGGTCGGGGTCGCCCCCCCCGCGCCCGTGGCGGAGACGGTGCGCGGGGCGCCGGCGATGTCGCTCCCGACGCCACGGCACCCGACCGACGGCGTCAAGGTCCTGCCGGTCGCGCGGACCCCACTGGCGGCGGCCGGCCACCAACAGCCTCGCCGCGACGGCGGCCGGCACCGGGCGCCGGCCGTGCGACCGAGCCGACCGCCCAATCGACTGCCCCCCGGTGGCGCCCGGCCCTGACCAGAGGTCCACGGAGCCCACCCCGAGAATTCCCCGTCGCCGAACCTGGCAGACGGGGACTGTGAGAGCGCCACCGCCGGTCCCGACAGACCGGCGGTGGTGCCCACCGATCATGGTCGCCTGCCCCGCGCGGACCGGCCCGCAGCACGCCGGCAGCCTCTCGCAGCCGCGACCGCCACGCACGCGGAGCCGACACTCCGGGTGCCACAACAGGACCCGGCGCTGCGCCCGGTCCGTCACCCCCAGTTCAGGAGACAAGATGTGCGGCATCGTCGGTTACGTCGGCAGGGACCAGGCCCTGCCGATGGTGTTACACGGCCTGGAACGCATGGAGTACCGCGGTTACGACTCGGCCGGCGTCTCGGTGGTCGACGACGACGGGAAGCTGCGCACCGTCAAGAAGGCCGGCGCCCTGGCCGAACTGGTCGGCGCCCTGGCCATGTGCGATTCCGAGCTCCCCGGCACCGTGGCCGTCGGCCATACCCGATGGGCCACCCACGGCGGCCCGACCGATCGCAACGCCCACCCGCACCACGACAGCTACGGACGGGTGGCGGTGGTGCACAACGGCATCATCGAGAACTTCGCCCGGCTCCGGGCCGAACTGGCCGCGCAGGACGTGCCGTTGATCAGCGAGACCGACTCCGAGGTCGTCGCCCACCTGCTCAGCGCCGCCTACGCCGCCGGCCCCACCGCCGGTGACCTCCCCCGCAGCCTGGGTGCGGTCTGTCGCCGTCTGGAGGGGGCCTTCACCCTTGTCGCGCTGCACAGCGATACTGCCGGGCGTGCTGGTCGGCGCCCGGCGGAACTCACCGCTGGTGCTCGGGATCGGCGACGGCGAGCGGTTCCTGGCCAGTGACGTGGTGGCATTCATCCACCGCACCGACCGGGCGGTCGAGCTGGGTCAGGATCAGATCGTCGTGGCGACCGCGGGTCACCACCGCATCCTGACCTACGACGGCGAGCCGGCGGTCGGGCGGCCGTTCGTCGTCGACTGGGATCTGGAGGCCGCCCAGAAGAACGGGTTCGCCACGTTCATGGACAAGGAGATCAGCGAGCAGTCCGACGCCGTCCGCAACGGGCTGCGGGGTCGGCACGTCGACGGTCGCATCGTCCTGGACACCGAGGGCGCCGGTGCGGACCTCGTCCGCGACGTGGACCAGGTGACGATCGTGGGCTGCGGTAGCGCCTTCCATGCCGGCCTGGTCGGCAGGTATGCCATCGAGGAGTGGGCCGGAATCCCGGTACAGGTGGAGCTGGCCAGCGAGTTCCGCTACCGCGCACCAGTTTTCAGCCCCAAGGTCTTGGTGGTGGCGGTCTCCCAGTCCGGCGAGACCGCCGACACGCTGGAGGCGGTCGCGCCATGCTCGTCGACACGGTGCGCGCACGTTGGCGGTCTGCAACACCATCGGGGCACAGATCCCCCGGGAGTCGGACGCGACGCTGTACACCCACGCCGGCCCGGAGATCGGGGTGGCCTCCACCAAGGCGTTCCTCGCGCAACTCACTGCCACCTACGTGATCGCACTGGCGCTGAGTCAACACCGGAAGCGGACCGGCACCGATGTCAGCGCCGAGTTCGGGGCGTTGAGCGCCCTTCCCGCGGCGGTGGACGAGACCCTGGCCCGGATGGCGCCGGTGCGGGAATGGGGGCGCGAACTCGCCACCGGGCGTGCGGTGCTGTTCCTGGGTCGTCACACCGGGCACCCGATCGCCCTGGAAGGTGCGCTGAAACTGAAGGAGCTCGCGTACATGCACGCGGAGGGCTTCGGCGCCGGCGAGCTCAAGCACGGACCGATCGCCCTCGTCGAACCGGGCCTGCCGATCGTGGTGGTGATGCCATCGCCGCGCAGTCAGCCGGTCCTGCACCAGAAGCTGCTCTCCAACGTCCGCGAGGTCCAGGCGCGGGGTGCCCGCACCCTGATGATCACCGAGGAAGGGGACACCGTGGCGCGTGAGTTCGCCGACCGGGTGGTCGAACTGCCGGTGGTGGCGCCGTTGCTGCGCCCGTTCCTGTCGGTCATCCCGCTGCAGATCCTGGCGGCGGAGATCGCCCGCAACCGGGGGTGCGACATCGACAAGCCGCGCAACCTGGCCAAGTCGGTGACCGTGGAGTGAAGGCGGACGATCTGTCCGGGCCGCGGCGCGGGATCGAGCCAACGCTGCCGTAGTGGGGTTGGGTGGTGCCGGTGAGACGTCTCAGGGCCGGGGCACCCGCAGGGGTGGTGGCAGGTGTGGTGATGATGCTGTCCGGGTGTGCGGCGTGGCCGACGCTCGGGGCGGGTGGGGTCGTCACCGCATCGGCCACCGGCGCACCCGCGGCCGACGCAGCACCGATCACTGCTCCGACCCGCGGAGCCGACGCGACCGGGCCCTTCCCGGTGACCAAGATCGTCGACGGGGACACCATCTGGATCCGGCAGCCGACCGGGAAGGTCAAGGTCCGCCTGCTCGGTATCGACACCCCGGAGACCCGGGCCCCGGGGAAGCAGGTCGAATGCTTCGGCCGCGAGGCCACCGCGGCTGCCGTGCAGCTGCTCACCGCGGCCCAGGTGTGGGTGGAGACCGACCCGACGCAGAACACCCACGACCGGTACGGCCGGCTGCTGGCCTACGTGTGGCTCGACGACGACCTGGTCAACCTCGACCTCATCACCGGCGGGTACGCGGCCGAGTACACCTACGACAAGCCCTACCGGCTGCAACAACAGTTCCGCGACGCCCAGACCCGAGCCCAGGACGCCGACCGCGGCCGGTGGTCCGCCTGCGGCGAGGGCTGACCATCGGCCCGTGTCCTCAGCCCGCCCGGCGCTGCGGCTCGGTTGATCGCGCACAGTGCGGACGTCGGACGCCTACCGGACTCGGCAGCGGTCGTCATCCTGGTGCCCTGACTCCTGAACCTGGTACTCGTCTGGGGTGCTGCCGATCGGGCACCGCCCGCACGCACCGGGTAGGAAGTAGTCATGACTGCGACCCGGGCGAGGCTGGTGTCGCGGCTGACCCCGTTCACCACCACGATCTTCGCCGAGATGAGCGCCCTGGCGGCGGCCACCGGCGCCCTGAACCTGGGGCAGGGTTTCCCCGACTCGGACGGCCCGCCCGCCATGCTCCGAGCCGCCCAGGACGCCATCGGCGCCGGCCTCAACCAGTACCCACCGGGGCCGGGACTTCCGGTGCTGCGCAACGCGATCGCCCAGGCCCGGTCCCGCGACTTCGACCACGAGTTCGACCCGGACAGCGAGATCCTGGTGACGGTGGGAGCGACGGAGGCGATCGCCGCCGCGGTCCTGGCGTTCTGTGAACCCGGCGATGAGGTGCTCACGCTGGATCCGTGTTACGACTCCTACCCGGCGGCGACGGCGATGGCGCACGCCCGGCACACCTCGGTGCCGCTGCGGCCGGACGGGAACGGCCGCTTCGGGCTGGATGTCGCCGAGTTCGCCGCTGCCGTCACCGACCGGACCCGGATCGTGCTGCTCAACTCGCCGCACAATCCGACCGGAACAGTGCTGACCAAGGACGAGTTGGCCGGTATCGCCGCGGTCTGCATCGAGCGGGACCTGCTGGTGGTGACCGACGAGGTCTACGAATATCTGGTGTACGACGGGGTCGCGCACGTCCCGATCGGAACGCTGCCGGGCATGGCCGAGCGGACCCTCACCGTCTCCAGCGGCGGCAAGACCTTCAGCGCCACCGGGTGGAAGATCGGTTGGGTGTGCGGGCCGGCGCCACTGGTCGCGGCTGTCCGGGCAGTGAAGCAGTTCCTCACCTACGTCGCCGGTCCCCCGTTCCAGGTCGCGGTGGCCCACGGCCTGCACCACGAGCGAGCGTGGGTGGCGCAACTCGCTGCCGCCCTGGAGGCCAAGCGGGACCGGCTCTGTGCGGGGCTGGCAGCTGCCGGGTTCGAGATCGTCCGACCGCAGGGCACCTACTTCGTGCTGGCCGACATCAGCCCGCTCGGCGCCGCCGACGGGCAGCGGTTCTGCCTGGACCTGCCCGAGAAAGCCGGCGTGGTCGCCATTCCCGCGGAGGTCTTCAGTAACGAGCCGGCGCGCTGGCGCCCGATCGTGCGGTTCGCGTTCTGCAAGTCCGACGCGGTCATCGACCAGGCCTGCGAACGGCTGGCCACCCTGCGACGCTGACCGGCACCCAGGACGGGTGCCCGTCGGTGGTGGGGCTGCAATGCTGAGCTGATGACCGCCACCGCTGACCGCATCGCCGCACTGCTCACTCACCATCCGGTGATGGACGGTCACAACGACCTGGCCTGGGCGCTGCGTACCAAGGCCGGGTACGACCTCGGCGCGATGGACATCGCCACACCGCAGCCGACGCTGCACACCGACATCCCGCGGCTGCGCGCCGGCGGTGTGGGGGCGCAGTTCTGGTCGGTGTACGTGCCGAGCACGATGCCGGGCTCGACTGCGGTGACCGCGACCCTCGAGCAGATCGACTGCGTCCGAAGGCTTGTCGCCACCTACCCGGAGACGTTTGCGCTCGGCCCGGACGGCTGACGCGGTCCGTGACATCATGGCCGGCGGGCGGATCGCTGCACTGCTGGGCGCCGAGGGCGGCCACAGCATCGACAACTCCCTGGGTGCGCTCCGGGTCCTGCGCGCGCTGGGGGTGGCCTACATGACGTTGACCCACAACAACAACACGCCGTGGGCCGACTCGGCCACCGACGAGCCACAGCACAACGGGCTCAACGACTTCGGCCGGGACGTCGTGCGGGAGATGAACCGAATCGGGATGCTGGTGGACATCTCGCACGTGGCACCGTCGACGATGCGCGATGCGCTCGCGACATCGTCGGCCCCGTTGATCTTCTCGCACTCCTCGTGCCGGGCGCTCTGTGACCACGTCCGCGACGCCCCCGACGACGTGCTGACCGGCCTCGCCGCCAACGGTGGCGTGATCATGGTGACCTTCGTCCCTCAGTTCGTGTCCCAGGAGTGCGCCGACCACGACCGGGCGGAGCAGGTCGAGCACGAACGGCTGGGGCTGACTCCGTGGACGGTCTACAGCCTGGACACCCCGGCGGAGGACCCCGCCGCGCTGGCCGAACTGGCCCGTTGGCGGGAGCGGCATCCCGCGCCGAAGGCCACGCTGTCCCAGGTCGCCGATCACGTCGAGCATGCCCGCGAGGTGGCCGGGGCGGCCCACATCGGACTCGGCGGCGATTTCGACGGAGTGGCGGTGCTCCCGGAGGGCCTGTCGGATGTCGCCGGCTATCCGCGGCTGCTCATCGAACTCGCCGATCGCGGCTGGTCCGACCACGAACTGGCCGGCCTCACCTCGGGCAACATCCTGCGGGTGCTCGACGCTGCCGAAGCGATCGCCGACCCGGGTTTCGGTGCCTGAGCGGCAGCTCAGATAGCGGCGTCGTGCTGGGCGGTCACTCCCCGGCCGGGGATCGCCTGGAGTCGCCAGACCCGGATGTCGCGACCTTCGTGGCCCGGGTCCTTCTGGTAGAACCGCACGACATCGCCGCCGGGGGTCAGCATTCCGCTGCCGGAGATCAGCGAGTGCTGGGCGGCCTGGTGCACCCGGAAGGCGGTGTCGCCGACGAATTCGGCGAGGGCGAGGGCCGGACTGCCGTCGGCCCGGGTGACGGCGTAGGGCACCCCGGAGACAACGGAATCAGTGGCGAGATCGGGCATGGGACGAACCCCTCGATCGATCGGATCAGCACCACCATTGTGGGCCCGTCCACCGCCGGGCACCACCCCCCATCCGGGGTGGCGCCGGCCGGATCCGCAGCAGCCGGGCAGGCGCCGTTCGGGGTGGCCGAGCCGCCGGGCCCACGAATGCCCGTCACCGACCCGCCTATCGTGGCTCAGGTGACCACTTCTGCGGGCAAGCCCGCCCATCGCGCCGAGCAGCCCCCGATCGGCAAGCAGGCCGCGATCACCGCCGGACACGCCGACGAGCCGCATGCTGCCAACCTGTCGTCGAGGCTGAACTGGCTGCGGGCCGGTGTGCTCGGAGCCAACGACGGCATCGTCAGCACCGCCGGTCTTGTCGTCGGAGTGGCCGCTGCCACCGCCGACCGCTCGGTGATCGGCACCGCCGGCGTCGCCGGACTGGTGGCCGGTGCGGTCTCGATGGCCCTGGGGGAATACGTCTCGGTGAGCACCCAGCGCGACACCGAGCGGGCCCTGCTGGAGAAGGAACGCCGGGAGCTGGCGGAGAGCCCGGCGGAGGAGCTCGCCGAACTGACCGCGCTCTACGAGGCCAAGGGTCTCTCCGCGGCAACCGCCGGCCAGGTCGCCCGCGAACTGACCGAGCATGATGCCTTCGCTGCGCACGTCGACATCGAGCTGGGGATCGATCCCGACGCGCTGACCAATCCCTGGCACGCCGCCGGCGCCTCGGCGCTGTCGTTCACCCTCGGGGCCGCGTTGCCGCTGCTGGCCATCCTGCTGCCACCGGCCGCCGCCCGGATTCCGGTCACCTTCATCGCGGTGCTCGTGGCACTGGCGCTCACCGGGTCGATCAGCGCCCGACTGGGCGGCGCCGACCAACGCCGGGCGATGCTGCGCATCGTCGGCGGCGGGGCGATCGCGATGATCGTGACGTTCGCGATCGGTCAGCTGCTGGGCACCACCGGGTTCTGAGCGACCGCTGCGGCGGGCCGGTCCAGTCCGGCGTCGATCATCGCGCCCAACGCGGCGGCCGCTTGTTCTGCGCCGGGTCCGGCTCCGGTCAGGACCACCGCCTCGCCCTGCCGCAGTCCCAGCCCGATCACCTGCAGCACATCGGCCAGCGCCACTGCGGCGTCACCCGGACGACCGATTCGGATGGCGGCCCGCGGCCAACGCCCGGCCGCCCGGCCCAGTACGGACGCAGGCCGGGCATGGATGCCGTCGGGGTCGGCCACCGTCGCGGTCACCGTGCACGCGGCGTCGTCGGCAGCGTCACCATCTGCGTCGGCGTCGGCGTCGGCGTCGGCGGCGCCGGCGGCGTGGGCGTCCGGGGATGCCGGCGGTGCTGCCCCGAGACCCGCCGGCGGCGGCCAACTGTCGCCGGCCCGGCGGGCGGCGTCGGCCACCGCGGTCAGGTCCGCGCCGGACTGAGCGGCAACCGCCGCGGCGACCGCACCTTCGACCAACGGCGCGTCGACGACGACGATCCGCTCGGCCGCCGCGGGATCGGCGAACTCCACGGCGGTCTCGGTCGTGAGCAGGGCGCTGCCCAGGTCGTACAGCACGACCACCCCGGTACCGGAGTCCGCGCCCTCCAGTGCGGCGCTCACCAGGTCGAAGGACGTCCCGACCCCACCGTCGTCGGTCCCACCCGCGACCTGGATAGCCACATCGGGCGCCATCTGCGCAGCCAGCTCCCGGACCCCGGCAGCCAGGTCGGCGCTGTGGGAGACGACCACCAACCCGACGGTCATCAGGCCGGCGGCACGATCGCGGCCAGCAGATAACCGACGCTGGTGGCACCCGGGTCGGCATGGCCGATGGAGCGTTCACCGAGGTAGCTGGCCCGGCCCTTGCGCGCCCGCAACGGCACCGTGTCCGCGGCTCCGGTGGCCGCCGCGGCGGCCGCCGCCGTGAGCACTGCTGCGACATCATCGTCGGCAGCTGCGATCTCGGCCGCGGCGGCCGCCGCCGGGGTGAGCGCGTCGACCATGGTCTTGTCGCCGACCTCGGCCTTGCCGCGAGCCACCACGCCCCCGCGGGCGGCTTCGAGAGCACCCGCGACGGCCGCACCGTCGAGCTCCTCGGCCTCCCCGACCGCGGTTGCCGCCCGCAGGAACGCCGTCCCGAAGAGTGGGCCGGATGCCCCGCCGACCGTCGAGATCAACGTGGTGGCAACCAGTTTCAGCACGGCTCCGGGGGTGGTCGGCGGCGCAGCGTCGAGCTTGCCCAGTACCGCGGTGAAGCCCTTCGCCAGATTCTCCCCGTGGTCGCCGTCACCGATCTCGCGGTCGAGGTGGGTCAACTCCGCCTTGTGCTCGGCCACCGCGGCGGCCATCGCACGCACTGCGGCGACCACGTCCGACGCGGTACAGCCGGCCACCGTCACACTCCCCAACGCAGCGCGGCGGTGTGCACCGGCGCATCCCACAGCTGCACCATCTCGTCGTCGAGCTTGAGCAGCGTGATCGAGCAGCCCTGCATCTCCAGGGAGGTGATGTAGTTGCCGACCAGGGACCGTTGCACCTCGATCCCTTTGCCCTGCAGGAAATTTCGCGCGGCATTGTAGGCCAGGTACAGCTCGATCTGCGGGGTGCCACCCAGACCGTTGACGAACAGCAGGGTCCGGTCGCCCGCGGCGAACGGCAGATCCTCGACCACCGAACCCAGCAGTGTGGCGACGATTTCGTCGGCGGACATCATCTTCATCCGCTCCCGGCCGGGCTCACCGTGGATCCCGACGCCCATCTCGATCTCGTCGTCGGCCAGGGTGAACGACGGTTCACCCGAATGCGGGACCGTGCACGGGGTCAGCGCCACGCCCATCGTGCGGACGTGCGCAACGACCCGCTCAGCGATCGCCGCAACCGTGTCGAGGTCGTCACCGCGGGCCGCAGCGGCACCGGCGATCTTCTCCACCAGGACGGTGCCGCCGACCCCGCGACGTCCGGCCGTCCAGGTCGAGTCCTTGACCGCCACGTCATCGTCGACCAGCACCGATCGGACCGAGATCCCCTCGGCCTCGACGAGTTCGGCGGCCGTCTCGAAGTTCAGGACGTCACCGGTGTAGTTCTTCACGATGAGCAGCACCCCGGCACCACCGTCGACCGCGGTCGCCGCGGCGGCCACCTGATCGGGCGTCGGCGAGGTGAAGACCGCACCCGGGCAGGCGGCCGCGAGCATGCCCGCCCCGACGAAACCACCGTGCAGCGGCTCGTGACCCGATCCGCCACCCGACACCAGCGCCACCTGGTCGGCGATCGGGGAGTCGGCCCGGGCGATGTACATCGGGTCGTAGGAGACCCGCATCAGTTCCGGATGCGCGGCAGCCATACCCGCCAGCGCCTCCTCGACCACCGTGCCCGGGTCGTTGATGATCTTCTTCACGATGTTCTCCGCTCGTCGTCGAACGTGGCCGGATCGACCCTCACAGGACGGATCCGGTGACTGTGACGCCGAGCCTGTCACCGATGCAAGGCCACGGGAAGGAGCTGCGTTCGGGATTGCCGAACGAACCGGTCGATCTCAGCCGTCGGTGCCCAGGCGCTGCTCGGTGGCCGCCAGCAGCACACACAGCGTCAGCGCCTCGGTGGCGGTCGCGACATCCTCCGGCGACGGGAACGTCGGCGCGATCCGGATGTTGCGATCATCGGGGTCCGTGCCGTGCGGGAACGTCGCACCCGCCGGGGTCAGCGCGATGCCCGCCCCCTTGGCCAGTGCGACCACGCGGGATGCGGTGCCGGGCAGCACGTCCAGGCTGATGAAGTAGCCGCCGGTCGGGTTGGTCCAGACAGCGGTGCCGGTGCCCGTCAGCTTCGCATCCAGGATCTGCAGCACCCGGGCGAACTTCGGGGCGATGATCTCGCGATGGCGGCGCATCAGCGCCTGGACGCTGAGGTGGTCCGGCAGGAACCGGAAGTGGCGCAGCTCGTTGATCTTGTCGGGTCCGATGGTCCGGCGGGCGAGGAACTTCTGCATCCAGGCCACGTTCGCCGGGGACCCACCGAAGAACGACAGTCCGCTGCCGGCGGTGGTGATCTTGGAGGTCGATCCGAAGATCACCACCCGGTCGGGATGCCCCGCGGCGGCGGTCAGCGCCAGGATGTCGGGCACCTTCGGTTCAGCCTCGGTCAGATGGTGCACCGCGTAGGCGTTGTCCCACAGGATCCGGAAGTCGGCGGCGGCGGTGCGCATTTCGGCCAGTTCGCGGGCGACGTCGGCGGTGTAGCAGACCCCGGTCGGGTTGCTGTAGGACGGCATCGCCCAGATGCCCTTGACCGAGGCGTCGTCGGCCACCAGCGTCCTGACGGCGTCCATGTCGGGGCCGGTGTCGGTCATCGGCACGGTGATCATCCTGATGCCGAGGCCGGCGAGGATGGTGAAGTGCCGGTCGTACCCGGGTACCGGGCACAGCACCGTGACGCCCCCGGGCACCTGCCCCCAGGGGGTCGCGCCGTCACCGGTGCCGTTGAGCACGAAATGGGTGAGGCAGTCGTGCATCAGCCCGAGGCTGGAGTTGCCGCCCTCGATGACCTGGTCGGTCGGGATGTCGAAGATCTGACCCCACAACTCGCGGATCTCGTCGATGCCGGTGAGACCGCCGTAGTTGCGGCAGTCCGTGCCGTCCTTGGCGAGGTGATCGCCGACCCCGGGCAGCGCCAACATCGGATCGGACAACGTCAGCTGCGCCGACGACGGCTTGCCGCGGGTCAGGTCCAGCTTGAGACCCCTGCCGACCAGGGTCGCGTACTCGGCACGCAGCGTCCGGTGCAGCGCTTCGAGGTCGCGGGGGGCGGCCGTGGTCACGTCGATGGTCGGTGCAGACATGCCTGAAACGTTACCGTCCACGCTCCGGCAGCGGTGCCCGCGGTGATGACCCCGGCGCCGGGCGGCGGGGCCGACGGGATCAGAGCCGCCGGTAGCCGGTTCCCCGCCGGGAGGTCGTCCCGAGCGGGGCCTGGGCGCGACCGTCGTCGGTCGGTGCCGGCCCGGGCTGACAGCGCGGGCAGTAGAACGCGGTCCGCTCCACACCGGCGGTCTGCCCGGGGCTTCGCCGGTAGACCTCGATCATCGCGACCCGGACCGGGGTCGCGCAGCGGCGACACGGCAGCCCGGACCGGGCGTGGACGTACTGGCGGTTGCCGTTGCGCAGATCGCCGGTGGTGCTCGGGGTTGCCCGGACCAGGTTGCTGCTCAGCATCCGCCGCGCCCGATCCACCACTGCGGCCGGATCGGCCACCTCCCGGACCGGGGTCCACGGCGAGATCCCCCGGGAGAACAAGGCTTCGGACATGTAGAAGGTGCCGATACCGGCCAGGTTGCGCTGATCGAGCAGAGCCGCCCCGATGGTCGCGTCCGGGTCGGCGGTCACCCGCCGCAGCGCCTCGGTGACCCCCCAGGCCGTCGCCGGGTCGGCGAAGTCGTCGGCGAGGATGTCCGGCCCGAGATGGCCGATCAGCGACGCCTCGTTGTCGGTCGCGACCAGGTCGACCATGCCCAGGGTGTGGCCGACCGCGGTCCATTCGGTGTTCGCCAGCGCGGCGCGCACCGCCGAGCTGTGGGGGCCGGGCCAGGACGACGGGCCGGTCGCGGTGACCCGCCAGGAGCCGTCCATCCGAAGATGCGAATGCACGGTGAGCGCGACATCACCGTCGGATACGGTGGTCTCGCGGTCCGGCGGCACCGCCGCGAGTCTGGTGAGGATGTGCTTGCCGTACGCGACCACTTCGGTGACGGTGCGGCCGGCCAGCACCACGGCGCCCAGGCCGGGCCAGCGGAGCTCGGCCCGGATCAGTTCGCGCCCGGCGAGGGCCTGGTGCAGTCGGGCGGCGCTGCGCCGGACGGTGTCGCCCTCAGGCATCTACGGCTCCCACCCCGCACACCGTACGCGGGCGGTCGGCGCCACCTGGATGGCCGAGCCGGCCGGCGACGGTCGCCCGACGGTCGGCTCAGCGCAGCCAGGACGCCGCGGCGGCGAGGGCGTGGGCGACGCCGTCGGCGGCGACCTCCGGCACGATCAGGTGTGCCGCCTGCTGGACGACCGCAGGCGCCTGCCCCATCGCGATCGCGGTCCCGGCGACGCTCAACATCGACAGGTCGTTGAGTCCGTCGCCGACGGCCACCACGCCGCCGAGCCCGACACCGAGGTGGTCGGCGGCCCACCGCACCGCACGACCCTTGTCCGCCAGTGGGCTGGTGACATTGATGAACTCGTCGCCGGGAAAGACGGGGCTGGTCGACGTCTCGGCGCCCAGACCCATCGCGTGCAGGCCGGCGAGCAGCTCCTCGACGCCGACGCCCTGGTAGGCGACGACCGTCGCCTTGATGACATCGACCGCCGCCCAGTCGATGTCGTCGACGACACCGTGGGGATCACCACTGATCAAGTCCCAGTAAATCTGGGCGGCGGACTGACGCTCGCTGACGAAGAACTCCTCGCCCACATAGAACTCCGCATACAGGCCGCGCGCGGTGCACCAGGCCACCAGCTCGGCCGCGGTCGAACGGGCGATGGTCCAGGTGTTGATCGGCCGACCGGACTCCAGGACCTGGGCACCGTTGTGCACGACATGGGGGCCGGGGACCTGCAGCTGGTCGTGCAGATCGGTCAACCCGGCCGGCAGCCTGCCGGTGGCGAACCCGACGCGCAGGCCGGCGGCACCCGCCTCGGCGACCGCTCTCGCGACGCCGGGAGTTGCTGTGGAGCCCTCCAGGATCAGCGTCCCGTCGACGTCGGCGACGACGTATCCGGGGACCGGGCGGGTCCATTCGTCGAAGCGACCACCGCGGCGCAGTCCGTCGGGAAGGGTGTCCGGCATGGCTCCCACCGTAGGGCACCACGCCCGCCGGTGACTCCGGCGTGGCCGGCTGTCGGCACCTGACGGCGATGGGGGCGTGACGGGCGACCGGGCGTGACGGGCGGTCGAGCGGCGGGCCGGGCCGAGACGGCCGGGCCGCGCCGCGACGGCCGGCCGCGCCGCTACGGCCGGCCGTGCCGACGGCGCCGATCGCGGCTCAGCCCAGGTGCCGCCACGATCCGGGAGCGCCCGCGCGGTCCACGGCGACCTGGTCGACGACGGTGGTCACCCGGGGTCCGCCGAGTTCGGCCCAGTCCGAGACGTAGACGGGGCGGCCGTCGCGCACGACGTAGACCCGTCCGGTCTGCGCACCGGTGACCACCGAACCGTCGGCCGGGCGCATCGACACATGACTCCAGGGGCTGCCTCCGCCCGCCTGGTCGACGGCGGCGATGTCGATGGTCGGGAGGGGCCGGCTGCCACCGATCGCGTCATAGGTGGACACGTAGATCGGCGCGCCGCCGACGAAGCGGTAGACCTCGTTGTTCGGCCAGGCCATGACCGTCGTGCCGTCGACCGGTCGAGCCGCGAGATGACTCCACGTCCCGGGGGCGCCGGCATTGTCCAACGCGGCCTGATCGACCCAGGTCGTGGCCTGCGGTCCGCCGATCGCGTCGAAGGTGGACAGGTAGACCGGTGCACCTCCGGTGACCCGGTAGACCTGACCGGTGCCGGTGCCGCCGAGCACGGTGCCGTCCCGGGGTACCTGGCGCAGGGCGCCGAATTCGTCGTCGGTCAGCGGGATCGTCGGCTGGACGCCGCCGACGCCGGCGTAGCTGGCCACGTAGATGGGCGCACCGCCGGCGAGCCGGTACACGTCGCCGCGGTGGTTCACGAGTGCGCCGTCCCCGACGGTGCCGGCCGACACCCGGTTGACCGGGGCGGCGGGCGCGGCCGCAGCGGCGTCCCTGACGTGGATGAACGAGGCGTCGGCGAACATCTGGCTGTTCCGGCCGATCCGCCGCACGGTCGCCGTGCCCGCGCCACGAGAGGAGAAGTTGTCCTCGCTGACATCGATGTAGGTCTCGGTGACGGCCTCGACGTACCCGACGTGGCCGGCCCCGTAGTTGTCCCATTGGGCGATGGCCCCGACGGCCGGGTTGTCGTCGACGGGAACCCCTGCGGCACGGGCGTTGTCGTCCCATTCGAAGCCGCTGCCGAGACGGCCGGGCCAGGGTCGCGGCGCGCCGGCCTGTTCGAGGCGGAACGCGGCGTAGCTGACGCAGTTGTGGCCGGGGCCCCAGGAGCCCCAGACCGACTGTCCGGCGTACCCGCTGCCGGCGAGGCAGCTGTAGTCGGCGCTGCTGCAGAGGTAGCTCACGCCGGGCGCCGCCGCTGCCGGACCGGCCGTCGCGACGGTCATGGTGGCTGACGCGGTGGCGGCCACCACGGCCGCGGTCAACAG
This sequence comes from uncultured Actinomycetota bacterium, assembly GCA_963784315.1. Taxonomy (GTDB): domain Bacteria; phylum Actinomycetota; class Actinomycetes; order Mycobacteriales; family Nakamurellaceae; genus Nakamurella. Next base: position 155,308 of record CAWAQR010000003.1, on the reverse strand, counting down.
CCGCCGACCGGCGGCGAACCGGCTCCGGACACCGGAGTGGGACGTGGGGGTACCCGAGCGCATGCGCTGCCGATCTGTCGAGGGATAGGTCCGACGCGGCCCACCCCCACGCAAGACCGGCGACGCTACACACGCCGACGGGGTCCTGGCCAACTCTGACGCCGAACTCGCCTGACCCTCGACCGGAGGGTGAGACTCGTTGTGGCGGACCGGTTCCGCCCGGTGACCACGTCGCAGGACGACCGCCTGACGGCCGCTGACCAGGAGCGATCCAACAGCCGCCGCGGCGACGGACCGCTGCCGTCAGGTCACGGCGGGGCGCAGCCGGAACCCTCGCGGGGTCGCGGCGAAACCGGCCGCCTCGAGTGCCGCGGTGACCGGCGGGATGGAGCCGGCCAGTGCGTCGGTGCCGTCGATCCGTTGCACCGTCATGGCCCCGAGGCCACCGCGGGTCACCGCCGTGGCGAAACCCGCCGCGGCCGACGCCAGCACCCGGCTGTCGTCGGTGAAGCTGAGTAACGACTTCCCGCCGCGCTCGGCGTACAGGGCGAGCTCGCCGTCCACCATCGCCACCATCGCGCCCGCGCGACGGGCGGGCCGGTGCTTCTCCTCGGTCTTCACCTCCGGCCACGGCAGGGCGGCGCCGTAGGGGTTGGCCGGATCGGCGGCGGCCAGCACCACGGCGGTCTCTGCGTGGTCGACGAGCAGTTCCGATCCCGGTGTCGGGACGAAGCCGCGGAGCCTGTCCACTGCGCCGGTCGAGGCGAACTGCGCGGCACCCAGCCCTTCGATGAAGTAACCCCGGCGGGTCCGCCCGGCCTCCTCGAACGCCGACAGCACCCGGTACACCCCCGCGAAGTTGCCCGGGATCTCCTCGGCCACCACCGATCCACGGGTGACGATGCCGTAGCGGTCCAGCAGGATCTCCGCAGTGGCGTGCGCCCTGACGGTCGCGTCGGTGTCGATCGCCGGTATCAGGGACCAGCGGCCGGCCACCGTCGCAGGGGCGGGCCGGGCCGTCGCGGCGGCCAGGCCCGCCCGGGACAGCCCCATCCCCCGCAGCCGTGAGCGCGGTGCGGCCGGACGCTGGCGGTGGGTGGTCTTCCCGCCGGTCAACCGGGCGCGGACCGGGGTCAGGGTGTCCCCGGTGATCTGCCCGGCGAACACCAGGTCCCACATGACCTCGACCAGTTTGGTGTCGTCGATCTGGCCCACCCGGTGCGCGACGGCCTCCGACAGCGGACGGAAGAAGTACGCACCACCGCCGGCCAGCACTTCCAGCACGGCGCCGTGGATGTCGCCGAGCACCTTCGGATCGGGCTCGTCCCGGGCGCCGACGGGGAGCGGCAGGGTCAGCGGGGCGGCATCGGTCAGGTGCAGCGACACCCAGCCGTCGTCCTTGGCCAGAGCCGCGTGCCCCGCCCAGATGACCTCACCGGCAGCCATCAGCTCGTCCAGCAACGCCGGGGTGTAACCGGCGAGACGCGCCGGCAGCACCAGGGTTTCGAGCGCCGATGCCGGCACCATCACCCCGGCCAGCTGTTCGATGCAACGCAGCAGGCCGTCCGACCCGCGGAGCCGGTCCTCACGGCGCGCCGACGGGCCGATGCCGTTCCACGCCGGCAGGAACCGCGCGAACGCGGCCGGCGGGACGGGCTCGACCTCGGCGCGCAGGCTGGCCAACGACCGGCGCCGCAGCAACCTGAGCACTTCGGCGTCGACGAACTCCACCGACCCCTCGAGGCCACCCGAGGCGGTCGGCCGGAACTCACCCTGGACCAACCGACCGCTGCCGACCAATCGCTTGAGCACGTCACCGGCGACGGCCGGCCCGAGCCCGAAACGGGCTGCGGCGTCGGTGCCGGTGAACGGCCCCCGAACCCGGGACCAGCGCCCGAGCAACTGCAGCAGCGGATCGGCCACCCGGTCCAGGAAGGCCTGCGCGACACCGAGCGGAACGTTCACCCCGAGGCCGTCCCGCAGCGCTGCGACATCGCCTGGCTCGCAGTACCTCTCGTCACCGGCGACGCGGACCGCGACGATCCGGCGGGCGTCCACGAGGGCCGCCAACCAGGCCGGCACCGCGGCGGGATCGGTGCTGCGCTTAGCGATCTCGGCGGCGCTGAGCGGGCCGAGCACCCGCAGCAGGTCGACGGCCTCCTCGGCGGACCTTGCCTGCCGCCCCTCGGCGAGGCGTTGCAGCTCCAGTTCGGTCCGCTCGATCGCGGCCGGGTCGAGCAGATCCCGCAGCGCCAGGCCGTCGCCGTGCCCGAGGAGATCCGCGAGCAACGAGGGATCGACCGCGAGGGCCGCAGCCCGCCGCTCGGCGAGCGGGGAATCGCCCTCGTAGAGGAACTGCGCGACATAGCCGAACAACAGCGACTGGGCGAACGGTGAAGGTGCCGACGTCTGGACCTCGACCACCCGCACCGCACGGCCGGCGATCCCGCGCATCAGCTCGACCAGCCCCGGCACGTCGAAGACGTCCTGCAACACCTCCCGGATCGTCTCGGCGATGATCGGGAACGTCGGGTACCGGGCGGCGACCTCCAGCAGCTGGGAGGCCCGCTGCCGCTGTTGCCACAGCGGCTGGCGGCGGCCGATCTGCCGCCGGGGCAGCAGCAGCGCCCGGGCCGCGCACTCCCGGAACCGGGCGGCGAAGATGGCCGACCCACCGAGTTCGGTGGTGACGTCGCGTTCCAGTTCGTCGGGCTCGAGGATCACCAGGTCGCCGATCTCCGGGGCGCCGCCGTCGAACTCCAGATCGGGCAGCCGGAAGACGATCCCGTCGTCGGCGTGCATCGCCTGCACGTCGATGCCGAACCGTTCACGCATCCGGGCCGCCACGGCCAGCGCCCATGGCGCGTGCACCGCCGCGCCGAACGGGGAGTGCAGCACGACCCGCCAATCGCCCAACTCGTCGCGGAACCGCTCGACGATGATCGTCCGCTCGTCAGGCAGGGTGCCGGTGGCCTGTCGTTGTTCGGCCAGGTACGTCAGCAGGTTGTCCGCGGCCCAGGTGTCCAACCCGGCGGCGGTCAGCCTGATGCGCGCTTCCGGCTCGCTGACCTGGCCGATCTCGCGGAGAAAGGCACCGTGGGCCCGGCCGAGCTCCGCGGGGCGGCCCAGGCCGTCGCCCTTCCAGAACGGCAACCGGCCGGGACGACCGGGGGCCGGCAGCACCAGCACCCGGTCGTGGGTGATGTCGGTGATCATCCACGACGTCGACCCCAGGGCGAAGACGTCACCGACCCGGGACTCGTAGACCATCTCCTCGTCGAGCTCACCGACCCGGCGACCCGGGCCCTCTCCGGAGGCGAGGAAGACGCCGAACATGCCGCGGTCCGGGATGGTGCCACCCGAGGTGATGGCCAGCCGCTGGGCACCGGGTCGACCGGTGAGTTCGCCGGTGCCCCGGTCCCAGACCAGCCGGGGCCGCAACTCGGCGAATTCCTCCGACGGGTAGCGCCCGGACAGCATGTCCAGCACCGCTTCGAGCACGCTGCGCGGCAGCGCGGCGAACGGCGCGGACCGACGGACGAGCTCGTGCAGGTCGTCCACGGTGATCGGGTCCATCGCCACGACGGACACGATGTGTTGAGCCAGCACGTCCAGCGGGTTGGCCACCACCGACAGGGCCTCGACGGCGCCTGCGGTCATCCGCTCCGACACCACCGCCGACGACACCAGATCACCCCGGTACTTGGGGAACATCACTCCGCGCGAGACCGCGCCGACCTGGTGCCCCGCGCGACCGACCCGCTGCAGCCCGCTGGCCACGCTGGGCGGCGTCTCGACCTGGATCACCAGATCGACCGCGCCCATGTCGATGCCCAGCTCCAGCGAGCTGGTTGCGACCACGGCCGGCAGCAGGCCGGATTTCAACTCGTCCTCGACCAGCGCTCGCTGGCTGCGGGAGACCGAGCCGTGGTGCGCCTTCGCCAGCGTCGGCGACGCCCCCGCCGACAGTCCGGAGGCACCGGGTAGCAGCGCGGGGACCCCGTCTGCCGGGGACGCTTCGGCAGCCTCGGCGGCGGCGAGCAGCCGTTCACCATGGATCTCGTTCAACCGGGCGGTCAGCCGCTCGGCGAGCCGACGGGAGTTGGCGAACACGATGGTGGACCGGTGCCGGCCGATCAGGTCGACGATGCGCTCCTCGACATGGGGCCAGATCGAGGTCCGGGCCACATCGCCCGCGGCGGTCCCGGTGAGGTCCCCGGTGGGCGCGCCCAGAGCTGTCAGATCGGCGACCGGGATCACCACCTCGACGTCGATCTTCTTGGTCGCCGGGGGCTGCACCATCGTCACCGGCATCCCGCCGGTGAGGAAGCGACCCACCTCGTCCAGCGGGCGGACGGTGGCGCTCAAGCCGATCCGCTGGGCCGGGCGGGGCAACAGTGAATCGAGCCGGGCCAACGACAACGCCAGGTGCGCACCACGTTTGGTGCCGGCAACGGCGTGCACCTCGTCGATGATGACGGTCTCGACGCCGCTGAGCATCTCACGGGCCCGGCTGGTCAACAGCAGGAACAACGACTCCGGGGTGGTGATCAGGATGTCGGCCCCGGCCCGGCCGAACTGCCGGCGCTGCTCTGTGGAGGTGTCGCCGGAGCGGACTGCGACGACGATCTCGGGGGCCGGCTGACCCCGCAACTCCGCCTGCACCGCGATCCCGGTGAGCGGGGCGCGCAGGTTGCGCTCGACGTCCACGGCCAAGGCCTTCAACGGCGAGAGGTACAGCACCCGGCAGCGCCCGGCGGCGGCCGCTGCGGCCTCCTCCCGTTCTGCACCGGCGGCCGCACCGCGCGCCCCACGACGGACCGGCGCCGGCACCGCCGCCGGCGCGACCACCAGACGATCGATCGCGGACAGGAAGGCGGCCAGCGTCTTGCCCGAGCCGGTGGGTGCCACCACGAGCGTGTGGTCACCGCGGCGGATGGCCTCCCAGGCGCCGAGCTGGGCGGCGGTGGGGGCGGCGAACGAGCGGCCGAACCACTCCGCCACCAGCTCGGAGAAACCCGCCGCACGCAGCACGGCACCGCTGTCGGGAACCTGGTCCGGGGTCACCCAGCCATTGTGGACCGCGGCACCGACAGTGTCGGTCCGGCTGCGCCGACCGACGCCGCCACCTCCTCCGGCACCGCGCGACCCGCGGACGCGACGGGGCCGGCATCCACCGACGACCGACCCACGCCGACCCGGGCGGCGGCGCCCACCGCACACATGTTGGCCACGACAATCCCGGCCATGCCGATCCACTGACCCGGTCTCAGTTGCTGTCCGAGGCCGACCAGGCCGACGATCGCGGCGAAGACCGGATGGGCGCTCATCAGGATGCCGAAGACCGACGTCGGCAGCCGCCGTAACGTGACCAGGTCCGCAATCTGCGGGACCACCGAGGAGAGCAACCCGACCGCGACCGCGCAGCCCAGCGCGGCGGCGGTCGGCGGGTGGCGGGTGAACGTGACGATGCCGATCGGAATGAAGCAGAGCGCGGACAGGGTCGCAGCGGCGGCGGAACCCTGGACGCCGGGCAGCCGTCGGCCGACCTCGCGGTTGAGCAGGATGTAGGCAGCCCAGCAGGCGGCGGCAAGCACTCCGGCGCCGATACCGATCCAGTCGGTCGTCGGGCCCGGATCGGTCAACAGGCCCACCCCGATGATCGCGAGCGCGGCGCACGCCACGGTGAACCGGGTCCACGCGGTGGCCAGCGCGACGGCCAGCGGGCCCAGGAACTCCAGGGTCACGGCGAGCCCCAGACCGACCCGGTCGACCGCGGTGTACAGGCCGAGGTTCATCACCCCGAAGACCATTCCGAGCAGGATGGTGGGGCGCCACTGGAACCAACTGAATCTCCACAACCTCGGCCGGGCGACCACCAGCAGCGCGAGGGCGGAGACGAACTGGCGCACCGCGACGACGCCGACCGGCCCGATCACCGGGAACGCCGACGACCCGATGGCGGCGCCGACCTGGGCCGACAGCGAGCTGCCGAGCAACACGGCCAAGCCACCAGGGCTCACGCGACGGTTCGGGGTGACGCCACCGAGGGGGCTCGGAGAGACGCCGGGGCTGGTCATCCGCTGATCCTGGACGCACCCGCCCCATGTCCAAAATGCATGACGGCCCACATCTATACGCTCAGCGAATGGAACTGGAGCTGGCTCAGCTGCGCTGCCTGGTGACGATCGTGGAGGCCGGCAGTTTCACCGACGCGGCGATCGAGATGGGCGTCTCGCAGGCCGCAGTGTCGCGCACATTGGCCCGCCTCGAAACCGCGCTGGGGACCCGGCTGCTGCGCCGCACCTCGCGCGAGCTGGCTCTGACGGCGGCCGGCGCCAGAGTGCTGCCGCTGGCCCGGCAATTGCTGCACGACGCGGACACGTTGCGGCGCGACGCCACCGCAGCCCAGGATCGGCTGCGCCTCGGGTACGCCTGGTCTGCGGTGGGACGCCACACCGTCCAGTTCCAGCGGCGCTGGCATCGCGCCCATCCGGAGATCGAGCTCGTGCTGACCCGGACCAATTCCGCCACCGCCGGCCTCGCCGAGGGCCTGTCAGACCTGGCCATCGTGCGCAGCACCGTCGACAGTCGCCGTTTCGACTCGATCGTCGTCGGTCTGGAACGGCGCTACGGTGCCTGCGCCGCCGACGACGCCTGGGCGCGTCGCCGGTCGTTGCGGATGGCCGATTTCGTCGACCGTCGGATGGTGATGGACAGCCGCACCGGGACCACCACACCGGACCTGTGGCCCGCCGACGCCCGGCCGGGCGCGGTCGTGGAGATCCATGACATCGACGACTGGCTGGGTCTGATCGCGGCCGGCGACGCGGTGGGGATGACCTCCGAGGCGACAGTGGCCCAGTACCCACGGCCCGGGGTGGCCTACCGGGTGGTCGGTGACGCGCCCCCGATCACCGTGCAGCTGGTCTGGTGGCGCGACGATCCGCCGGCGGCGGCGCAGGCCGCGGCCGCACTGCTGTCGGAGCTCTACCGATCCGCCCGGTGATCGACCCGAACACACTGTCGGCCGCGTGCGATAGCGTTCCGCCACCTCCCCGACCCCGGCGAAAGGCCCGCCATGACTCCCCCACCCGGTCGCCAGCCGAGCGCATGGCGACGGACCAAGTCGGTCGAGCAGTCGATCAAGGACACCGACGAGCCCGGCCACGCCCTCAAGCGCACCCTTACCGCGTGGGACCTCACCGTGTTCGGGGTCGCCGTGGTGATCGGCGCCGGCATCTTCACGCTGACCGCACGCGCTGCGGCGACGGTGGCCGGCCCCGCGGTTTCGGTAGCCTTCGTCATCGCCGCGATCGCCTGCGGGCTGGCTGCCGTGTGCTACGCCGAGTTCGCGTCGACGGTGCCGGTCGCGGGGTCGGCGTACACCTTCTCCTACGCCACGATGGGCGAACTGGTCGCCTGGATCATCGGGTGGGACCTGGTGCTGGAGCTCGCGTTGGGCGGCTCGGTGGTGGCGAAAGGCTGGTCGCTCTACCTCGGCAACCTCGTCAGCCAGTTCGGCGGATCGCTGAGCACCACGGTGGCCGTGGGCGGCGCGACCTTCGACTGGGGTGCGGTGCTGATCGTCGGGGTCATCACGGTCCTGCTCCTGCAGGGCACCAAGGTCTCCGCCCGGGCCAACCTGGTGATCACCGGGATCAAGGTTGCGGTGGTGCTGCTGGTCATCGTCGTCGGCTTCACCTACTTCAAAGCGTCCAACCTGTCGCCGTTCGTACCGCCGACCCAGCCGGCCGCCCCCGGCACGAAAGCCGCCCTGGAGCAGCCGCTGCTGCAGCTCCTCACCGGCGGCGCCCCGTCCAGTTTCGGGGTGTTCGGGGTGCTCTCCGCGGCCTCGCTGGTGTTCTTCGCCTTCATCGGCTTCGACATCGTCGCCACCGCCGCTGAGGAGACGCGCAACCCCCGGCGCGACGTCCCGCGCGGCATCCTCGGCTCGCTGGTCATCGTCACCGTGCTGTACGTGCTGGTCACCGTCGTGCTGACCGGGATGGCCCCCTACGACCAGCTCGGTCCGCTGCTCCCCGACGGCAGCCACGACGGCAACGCCGCGACCCTGGCCACCGCTTTCACCTCGGTCGGCGTCGACTGGGCGGCCGACGTCATCGCGATCGGCGCGTTGGCCGGTCTGACCACGGTGGTACTGGTGCTGCTGCTGGGTCAGAGTCGGATCATCTTCGCGATGAGCCGCGACGGTCTGCTGCCCACCGGGATGTCCCGGGTGAGCGATCGGACGGGCACCCCGGCCAGGATCACCCTGGGCGTCGGCGCCGTGGTCGCGCTGATCGCCGGCTTCTCCGACATCGGTGTGCTGGAGGAGATGGTCAACGTCGGGACCTTGTTCGCATTCATCCTGGTGTCCATCGGCGTGGTCGTCCTCCGGCGCACCCGACCTGACCTGGAACGGTCGTTCCGGGTGCCGTTCGTGCCGGTGCTGCCGGCACTGTCGGTCGTCGCGTGCCTGTGGCTGATGATCAACCTGACGGCCATCACCTGGTTGCGCTTCCTGGCCTGGATGGCGCTCGGACTCGTGGTCTACCTCGTCTACGGCAAGCGGTCGTCCCTGGTGGGTCGTCGCGCACGGGAGCAGGATGGCGGAGTCGGCCCGGGCTGAGTCGGCAGACCCGTCCCCCGCCGCCGGCGTCCGGTGCGGGCCGCCCCTCCCGTCGTCCCCCGGAGCCTGCCGTGTTGATCCGCTTGCTGCGCCGCTACCTGGGGCGTTACCGGGTGCCGCTGACCGTCGTCGTCACGCTGCAACTCGTGCAGACCATCGCGACGTTGTACCTGCCGGCGCTCAACGCCGAGATCATCGACCGCGGTATCGCCGTCGGCGACACCGGCCACATCTGGCGGACCGGGGCGATCATGCTCGGCGTCTCGTTGCTCCAGATACTGACGGCGGTCGGTGCCGTGTACTACGGCGCTCTGACGGCAATGAGCTTCGGCCGCGATGTCCGGCTCGGCATCTTCGGGGCGGTCGGTCGGTTCTCGGCCCGGGAACTCAACACCTTCGGGGCGCCATCGCTGATCACCCGCACCACCAACGACGTGACCCAGGTCCAGGTGCTGGTGCTGATGGTCTGCACGATCTTCGTGTCCACACCCATCATGTGCGTCGGCGGCATCGTGATGGCACTGCGCACCGACGGCCCGTTGTCGTGGTTGCTGGTCGTGGCGGTGCCGGTGCTGGTGCTGTGCATCGGGCTGATCGTGCTGCGCCTGGTGCCGCAGTTCAGGGTGATGCAGGCCCGGATCGACACCATCAACCGGGTGCTGCGGGAGCAGATCGCCGGCATGCGGGTGGTGCGGGCATTCGTCCGTGAGGACACCGAGACCGAGCGGTTCCGACAGGCCAACGACGCCGTCACCCACACCGCCCTCCGGGTCGGCCGACTGCTGGCCCTGATGTTCCCCACCGCGATGCTGGTGCTCAACGTCTCCAGCGTGGCAGTGCTGTGGTTCGGCTCCTACCGGGTCGACGGTGGCGGCATGCAGGTCGGCGAGCTCGTCGCATTCCTGCAGTACCTCATGCAGATCCTCATCTCGGTGATGATGGCGACCTTCATGGCCTCGATGATCCCGCGCGCGGTGGTCTGCGCGGACCGCATCGTCGAGGTGCTGGACACCGTCAGCACGGTCGTCCCGCCGACGGATCCGGTGCGTGCCGTCACCGCACACGCGACGGTGTCGTTGCGTGGGGCCGAGTTCGCCTACCCGGGGGCGGCGGCACCGGTGCTCAGCGACATCACCTTCGAGGCCCGGGCCGGCGAGACCACCGCGGTGATCGGCAGCACCGGGTCGGGCAAGACCACGCTGCTCGGGCTGATCCCGCGCCTGTTCGACGTCACCGGCGGCTGCGTCCTGGTGGGCGGGGTCGACGTGCGTCGACTGGACCCGGAGCTGTTGACCAGGCTCGTGGCCGTCGTCCCGCAGACGCCCTACCTGTTCTCCGGGACGATCGCCACCAATCTGCGCCACGGTGACCCGGACGCCACCGACGAACAGCTGTGGGCGGCGCTGCGGGTGGCCCAGGCCGAGGATTTCGTACGGGCCATGCCCGAGGGCCTGGACACTGCGGTCGCGCAGGGCGGGACCACGGTCTCCGGCGGTCAGCGGCAACGCCTGGCGATCGCCCGGGCCCTGGTCCGACGGCCCGAGGTGTACCTGTTCGACGACTCCTTCTCGGCACTGGACCTGGCCACCGACGCACGGTTGCGGGAGGCACTGCGGCCGTGGGTCGCCGACGCCGCGGTGATCATCGTGGCGCAGCGGGTGTCGACCATCATCGGCGCCGACCACATCGTCGTGCTCGAGGACGGCCGGGTGGTGGGCACCGGCACCCACAGTGAGCTGCTGCAGACCTGCCGGACATACGACGAGATCGTCCGGTCCCAGCTCACCGCGGACTCCCCGGCGTGACCACCCGCAGCGCCCCGCCCGCGGTGGTCAAGCCCGTCGGGCCGCCGGTGGCGCCGCCCGGCCGGCCGGGCGGCCGCGGTCCGATGGGCACCATGGGGATGCCGGTCGAGAAGGCCCTGAATTTCCGGGTGTCGGTCCGGCGGCTGCTGGCGATGCTGCGGCCGGATCGGCTCGGCGTCCTCGCCGTGATGGTCCTCGCGGTGATCAGCGTCGGGCTCAACGTCATCGGGCCGAAGGTGCTGGGCACCGCCACCGACCTGGTGTTCAGCGGGGCGGTCAGTCGCGGGCTGCCGGCCGGGGCCACCGGTCAGCAGGTGGTCGACGCCGCCCTGACCGCAGGTGACCCGGCCCGCGCGCGGCTGCTGTCCACGCTGGACCTCACCCCCGGGGTGGGGGTGGACTTCGGCCGGCTGGGCTGGATCCTGCTCGGTGTCCTCGCGCTGTTCATCGGGGCGTCGGCGCTGAGTTGGCTGCAGGCCTTTGTCCTGAACGGGATCATCACCCGCACCATGTTCGCGCTGCGGTCCTCGGTCGAGGCGAAACTGAACCGCCTGCCGCTGTCCTGGTTCGATTCCCGGACCCGCGGTGAGGTTCTGAGCCGGGTGACCAACGACATCGACAACGTCTCGCAGAGCCTGCAACAGACGATGAGTCAGTTGCTGAACTCGCTGCTCACGGTCGTCGGGGTGCTGACGATGATGTTCCTCATCTCGCCGCTGCTGGCGCTGATCGGGCTGTTCACGGTGCCGCTGTCGGCGGTGGTGACGGCCAGGATCGCCACCCGCAGTCAACCCAGGTTCGTCGCCCAGTGGCGCACCACCGGCGAGCTGAACGGCCAGATCGAGGAGGCTTTCACCGGCCACGCGTTGGTCACCGTGTTCGGCCGCCAGCACGAGGTCGAGCAACGTTTCACCGCCAAGAACGAGGAACTGTTCCGGGCCGGTTTCGGCGCCCAGTTCGTCAGCGGCATCATCATGCCGGCGATGATGTTCATCGGGAACCTCAACTACGTGATCCTCGCCGTTGCCGGCGGCCTGCGGGTGGCGGCCGGGTCGATGACCGTCGGGGACGTCCAGGCGTTCGTCCAGTACTCCCGGCAGTTCACCCAGCCGCTGACCCAGTTGGCCTCGATGGCCAACGTGCTGCAGTCCGGAGTGGCGTCGGCGGAACGCGTCTTCGAGCTGCTGGACGCCGAGGAGCAGACCCCGGATGTGCCGGCCGACGACCTGCCGGTGCCGACCCGGGGCGAGGTGCGTTTCGAGCACGTCGATTTCGCCTACCGGGCAGACAGCCCGTTGATCACCGACCTGTCGCTCACCGCCCACCCGGGACAGACGGTGGCGATAGTCGGGCCGACGGGCGCCGGGAAGACCACGCTGGTCAACCTCCTCCTGCGGTTCTACGAGCTCGACGGCGGCCGCATCACCCTGGACGGACGGGACATCCGATCGATGCCCCGCCGCACGCTGCGGTCCGGGATCGGCATGGTCCTGCAGGACACCTGGCTCTTCGGCGGCACGATCTACGACAACATCGCCTACGGCAATCTGGACGCCGGTCGCGACGAGGTGCTGGCCGCGGCAGAGGCCACCTTCGTACACCGGTTCGTGCACTCCCTGCCCGACGGGTACGACACGGTCATCGACGACGACGGCAGCAACGTCAGTGCCGGGGAGAAGCAGTTGATCACCATCGCCAGGGCCTTCCTGGCCGCCCCGGCGGTGTTGATCCTTGACGAGGCGACCAGCTCGGTGGACACCCGCACCGAACTGCTGGTACAGCACGCGATGGCTGCGCTCCGGTCGGCGCGGACGAGTTTCGTGATAGCGCACCGGCTTTCGACCATCCGGGACGCCGATCTGATCCTGGTGATGGAGTCCGGTGCCATCGTCGAGCAGGGCACCCATGACGCTCTGCTGGCGGCCGACGGGGCCTACGCCAGGCTCTATCGATCGCAGTTCTGACCCGATCCCCCCGCGCCGCGTGGCCGGCGGCGGCGGGACCGGCGGCGGCGGGACCGGAGCGAGTTCGCCAGCGGTCCCGCTGCGGAGAGTGGGTGATGTCTCACCCGCTCGGGCCTGCCTGCAATCGTCGGACCGGTAGTGTCTACCCCGTAGGTGCGCCCACGATGGGACCCTGCGGTCGTTGCTGAGTGTGGCCAGCACAGCGGCCAACCCCAGTTGTGGCGGCTGTCTGCCGCCCCCACCGCAGAGGAATGCCTCTCTCCATGACGTCTCCCCGCTCCAACTCGTCTTCTTCCAACCGCCGTCCCGACGCTCCGGCGGCCCGGCAGAGCTCCTATTCCACCGAATCCTTCCGCAACGCCACCACCGGCGAGCGCGTCGTGACCAACCAGGACAACCGTGCCGACGGCACCGGTCGGCCGCCCCGTTCGGGCGGCGCGCCGGCCCGTTCCGGCGGCGGCCAGGGCCGTGGCGGCGCGGCACGTTCCGGCCAGGGCGGTCGCCCGCAGGGTGGGCGTGGCCAGTCCGCGGCCACCGACACCGCCAGCTCCCGTGGCCCGAAAGCCCGTGGCTCGGAAGCGATCCGGACCCGCCAGCAGCTCGACAAGGCCGACCGCCGCAGCGAGAAGGGCCAGGCCGGGCGACCGCAGTCGGTGTCGGCGCGGCTGTCCACCCAGGCCCTGTTCGCCAGCGAGCAGAAGGTCACCGTCGCCGACGGCCGCTCGTTCGCCGACCTCGGCGTGCCGGCTCCCCTGGTGCCGGCGCTGACCGCGCTCGGCGCGGAGGCGCCGTTCCCGATCCAGTCCGCGACCCTCGAGGCCACGCTGGCCGGTAAGGACGTGCTGGGCCGCGGTCGCACCGGCTCCGGCAAGACCATCGCCTTCGCCATCCCGCTCGTCACCCGCCTGATGGGCGGCCGGAGCAAGCCCGGATTCCCCCGCGGGCTGGTGCTCGTACCGACCCGTGAGCTCGCGCTGCAGGTCGAGAAGACCATCGCCGCACTCGCCAAGCCGGCCGGTCTGAAGACCATGGTCGTCTTCGGCGGTGTCGGTTACGGCGGCCAGACCGCTGCGTTGCGTGCCGGTGTCGACATCGTCATCGCCTGCCCCGGCCGCCTGGAGGACCTCATCCACACCGGCAGCGCGAACCTGTCGTCGGTCGAGGTCACCGTGCTCGACGAGGCCGACCACATGGCCGATCTCGGCTTCCTGCCCGGTGTGCGTCGGCTGCTCAAGGCCACCGACCCCACCGGCCAGCGGTTGCTGTTCTCGGCCACCCTGGACAACGGCATCTCGGTGCTCGTCAACGACTTCCTGACCGACCCGGCGGTGTTCTCCGTCGACGACGCGCAGTCCAAGGTCGAAACCCTGGAGCACCACGTCTTCGCAGTCAGCCGCGACCACCGCAACCAGGTGGTGCGTGAACTGGCCGACTCCGGCGACCGGCGGCTGCTCTTCACCCGCACCAAGCACGCCGCACGCAAGTGGGCCGAGCAGCTGACGAAGTCCGGGATCAACGCCGTGGACCTGCACGGCAACCTGAGTCAGAACGCCCGCGAGCGCAACCTCGCCGCCTTCGCCAACGGCACCGCGAAGGTGCTGGTCGCGACCGACATCGCCGCTCGCGGCATCCACGTCGACGACATCGCGCTGGTCGTGCACATCGACCCGCCGACCGAGCACAAGGCCTACCTGCACCGCTCGGGCCGTACTGCCCGCGCCGGTGCCGCCGGAACCGTCGTGACGATCATGCTCCCCGAGCAGCGCGGCGACGTGCAGCAGTTGATGCGCCAGGCCGGGATCAGCCCCACCACCTCGGTGGTCACCCCCGGTGCGACGATCATTGGCCAGCTCTCCAACTGACCGCCCGCACTCCCCCGAACGCTCCCCCGGCTCGCGCCGGTGGGAGCGTTCGTCGTTGCGGGGTCGACCGCCCCCGCCCGTACAGGCCGGTCAGCGCAGACCGGTCAGCGCAGGCCGGTCAGCGAGACGATCTGGGCCAACTGCACGTCGAACAGGGCGTCGTAGTCCCGGCTGACACCGACCGAGTGTCCGAAGACCTCGAAGCTGATCACGCCGAACAGCGACGCCCACGCGGTGAGGCCCTGCGCGAGCAGCACCGGCGGAACCTGTGGTCGGTCCAGCCCGTGCAACATCGCGCTGAGGTCACCGACCAGGGCGGCATCAAGCGCCGGCCTGGCGTCGTTGGGCTGCCAGGAACCGCCGTCGTGCGCGTCAGCCAGGATGTCGATCAGCACCATGCTCAACCGCACCACCGGCACCACCGTCTCCGGGGGCGCGACGTAGCCGGGGACCGGGCTGCCGTACAGCAACGCGTACTCGGCCCGGTTGGCATGCGCCCAGTTCCTGATGGCGTGCCCGACGGCGGCGAAGCGGTCCACCGGACGGTCCCGCGGCACCAGGGCCTCGGCGGCTACCACGAGGTCGGCCAGGGTCGAGTAACCGTCGAGGATGAGGGCCGTCAACAGATCGTCGCGGCTCGCGAAGTACCGGTAGATCGCCGAGGAGACCAGCCCCAGCTCGCGCGCGACCGCCCGCAACGACAGGTCGGTACCGGCGGTCGCCAGTTGTCGCCGGGCCACCGCCTTGATCTCCTCGGTGGTCTCGGCGCGGATGCGGGCCCGGACGGTACTCATGACCTCAGTATGACCCCTGTTGGAGCGGCCGATGCAAAGGGGAGCACTGCTCTTGACATCGGCGTTGCTGACCCTCACGATAAGAGAGCACCGATCTTCCTTCAGAGCAGGAGTCACACCATGGCGCTTCACGTTGTTCTCGGCGCAGGTCCCGTGGGCACCGCTATCGCCGTCGAGCTGATGGCCCGCGGCCAGACCGTGCGGGTGATCACCCGCCGCGGCAGCGGGCCGGACGGCACCGAGCGGATCGCCGCCGATGTCGCCGACGTAGACACGTTGATCCGGCACACAGCGGGGGCTGCGGTGATCTACAACGCGCTCAACCCCCCGTACGACCGATGGTCGACGGACTGGCCCCCGCTGTCGGCAGCGATTCTCGACGCGGCCGGGTCAGCCGGCGCGGTGGTGGCCATCGTGGACAACCTCTACGCCTACGGCCCGGTCGACGGGCCGATGACCCCGGCGACACCGGACCGCCCGAGCAGCGTGAAGGGAGCAGTCCGCCGCCAGATGTGGCAGGACGCGCTGACGGCGGCCGCGACCGGGCGGATCCGAGCGGCGGTCGCGGTGCGTGGCTCGGACTACGTCGGATCGGGCCCGTCATTGCTCACCATGCTGGTCATGGCCCCCCTGCGCCGCGGTCGCACCGCGATGGTTCCCGCGGGTCTGGACGCACCGCACACCTGGACCAACCCGGGCGACGCCGGTCGACTGCTCGTCGCCGCGGCGATGGACGAGCGGGGCTGGAACCGGTATTGGCTGGTGCCGAGCCCGCCGCCGGTGTCGTTACGCGAGCTGGCGCAACGGGCGGCCCGGATCGAAGGCACCCCGGCGCCGCGGTTGCGGTCGCTCCCCCGCTGGACGCTGCGGCTGGGCGGCGCGTTCAACAGCGTGGTGCGCGAACTCGTGGAGATGAACTACCAGTTCCGCCGGCCGTTCGTGATCGACGCGACGGCGACCGTCGCCGTGTTCGGCGACCACCACACCCCGCTGGACGAGGGCCTCCGGCAGAACCTGGTCGACACGACGACCGCTGACGCCGGGCGGTAGCACCCCGCCCGGCGGCCCGGTCAGCGGAAGAACGCGGCGACCGCGGGGGCGGTGACGTCCTCCCAGCGGTCCGGTGACCAGCGTGGCGCCCGATCCTTGTCGATCAGCGCAGCGCGGATGCCTTCGGCCAGGTCCGGGTGTCGGGTGAACTCGCTGCTCACCCGCAGATCCTGGGCCAACACGTCGACCACCGTCGGCAGCTCCGCCGCCCGGCGGATCGCTGCGAGGGTCACGACCACCGCAGTCGGGGACATCGCACGCAGGGTGGCCAGCGCGGTGGCGGCCCCGGGCTCGGCCCGGGCCGCCAGTGCGCCCGCGATCCCGTCGATGTGGTCCCGGGTGAACGCGTCGTCGATCCAGTCACGGTCCGCCGCACCCACCGACGGCGGCGGCGGCGCGATGCCGTCCGCCGCCGTCGGCACCCACCCGGTCCGCATCCGCCCCACCAGTTCCTGGTGTCCGTGCGCCGGCCAGCACAGGTCGGCCAGACCCGCGCCGATGGCGTCCCCGGCGTTCAGCCGCGCCCCGGTCAACGCCGCGAAGGTGCCCAGCCCGCCCGGCATCCGGGCGTACCAGTAGAGAGCGCCGACGTCGGGGGCAAGTCCGATCGCGGTCTCCGGCATGGCCAACTGTGACCGCTCGGTGACGATCCGGACGCTGCCATGGGCCGATACGCCGACCCCGCCACCGAAGACCACCCCGTCCATGAACGCGACGAAAGGCTTGCAGAACGCCGCGATCGCGGCGTTGAGCTCGTACTCGTGGGTCCAGAACTCCAGCGGCACCAGGCTGTTCGCGCGGATACCGCTGTACAGCAGCTTGATGTCCCCGCCGGCACACAGACCACGCTCACCGGCCCCGTCGATCAGCACGGCGGTCACCGCCGGGTCGTCGGACCAGTCCCGAAGGGCGCTGTGCAGATCCCCGATCATCGTCGGGGTCAGCGCGTTCATGCTGCGTGGCCGGTTCAGGGTGAGGTGCCCGAGGGCACCTTCTACCCTGACCAACACCTCTGGATCGGTCATCGGCACACGCTAGCCCGTCGGCCGGGGTCAGCCGCCGGCCGGCGGTGCCGCCGGGTCCGGGACGGCGGCGGGCGCTGCCGGGTCCGGGACAGCGGCGGGCGCTGCCGGATCCGGTGCGGGCGGCGCCACGACCACCGGCGGCGGCGGCGTGCAGGTGATCTTGACCTGACCGTTGTAGACGGTCGTGGTGGTCTTGCGGGAGACCTCGGCACCGGCCAGGTCGCGGACGACCCGGGTGTTGTCGATCGAGAAGCCCTGGGTGCCCGGGGTCGCCTTGCAGGGCTCGCCGTAGGGGATGGTCTTGCGCGGCGCGTCGGTGAACTTGTACTTGTCACCGGTGATCGACTCGACCTCCACGGACTTCGTCCCCCAGAACCGGACCGTGATGTCATCGGGCGTCCAGACCGTCTGGACCAGCACCGCCGTGGACGTGGGGTTGGAGAACTTCACGTCGATGATGCTGGTGCCGTCGTCGGCCTCGAAGACCGTCGCCTCCCGGCCCGCCGGGTAGCGCGAGATGTAGAACGAGTGCGCCTTGTGCTCGATGTCGGTGAACCCGGCGAAGTAGCTGGCGTTGTAGAGGGTGGTCGCGAACTGGGAGATACCGCCGCCGACGGCGCGGGCGATGACGCCGTCCTGGATGATGTTGGCCTCGACGTAGCCCTGCGGGGCGGCTCGCTGCCCGGTGTATCCGTTCAGCGAGAACGTCTCGCCCGGCTTGATGATCGCGCCCTGGACCTGCTCGGCGACCCGCTTCACGTTCTGTCCCGAGTCCGCGGCGAATCCGCCGGTGGTGAATTCGCTGACCACCTCCTTGATCCCCAGCGCCTGCACCGCCTCGGTGCTGACCTCCGGCGACGCGGCGGCGTAGACCACGGTCAGCGTGCGGTCCGGGGCCCGCAGCGCGGCATCCAGGGCGGCGTCGGTGGCCGCGACGTCGATCATCCGACCGTCCGACGCCGGCGTGATGACCGGCGCGTTGTCGACGATGCTCACCGACGCGTTGACCGGCTGGACCTGCGCGGCCTCGGCCGCGTCGCGGAAGGCGGCCTTGATCGGATCTCGGTCCACGCTCACGGTGAAGCCGTCGGCGTCATCCGGGGCGATGGAAAGTGCGGCGGCGATGGTCTGAACCGGCACTGCCGAGGACGTCCCCTCCACGACCACGGTCAGCGGGCCAGACAGGATGGCCCGGGCCTCATCGGCGGCGGCGCTCAGCCCTGTCGCCGATACCCGGACCGGCTTCTCGTCGACCGGCAGCGTCAGGCCACGGACGGCCTCGGGGTGGCCCCCGGTCCAGGTGCTCGAAATGACGGCCACCGCAGCCGGTACGTCGAGTTGCTCGCCGGCGACAGGTTCGACCACGGCGACGGTGCCGCCGTCGACGGAGAGCGCACCCTCGACCGGAACGACGTCGGACGCCGCGGCAATCGACTGCACGGCGGCTGTCAGGGCGGTCTCATCGGCGGTGGCGATCAGCGGGGCGTCGGTGGTCCGGCCCAGCAGCGCGCCGATGCGGGTGAACGGGTTGGCAGACCTGGTGCCCGCTGCGGCGACCGATGTCGACACGTCGACTGCCAGCCCCGACGTGGCCGGATCGATGGAGACGTCCTGACCGTGCGACCGCAGGACGACAGGAGCGCGGAATCCGCCGAGCTCACCGTCGAGCCGGGCGTTGGCCTGCTCGGCGGTGAGGCCACCGACGTCCACCCCGGCGATCGTCGTGCCGCGCTCCAGCTCGTCCTTGGTCAACAGCCAGTCGACGAGGTAGACCGCACCGAGTAGCAACAGCACGGCCGCCACGGTGGCGGCCGTCCAGCGGTTCCGGCGAGAGCGCGCAGCCTCGACCGGCGGGGCCGGGGCCACCGCGAGCGTTTCGGCGTCCGTGGCCACCACGGTCGACGTGGGCGAGGCGGCCACCGGATTCCCTGACGTGTCAGGGCTGTCGGCACCGTTCGAAGGGGGACGGACATCGTCAGGCAACAGAGTGGATCCTCAGGTCGGCGTCGGACGCCGCCGGCCGGTCAACCGGTCCAGCGGCGGGTCGTGCCGTCGGTATGACGGTCGACGCCCATTGTCCCTGAACAGATCGGCTTACCGGCCGGAGTGCGGCGAGAACCACGTCCGAGCCCACCCGGTCGGGTGCCGTCGGGTCGATGGCCCCCGGGGTCAGGCCTGCTCGGTGAGCATCCGGCGCAGGTCGACGGCACTGACCTGCATGAGGTCGGCCAGTGCGACGAGCGCATCGTGGTCGAGGTTGACCACCTCGTCCTCGGTGGCTTCGGCAGCACTTCCCCGGCGCAACCCGAACCAACGACGGACCGGGTCCAGTCGGGGGTCGGTGCCCCGCATCAGCGCGGCGACCCGGACGCCGACGGCGTCGGGGGTCTCCTCGTTCACGGCGCCGGCGACCTCGTGCTCGACCATGGTCAACAAGTGGCCGAGATCCTCACCGAGTGCGCGGGCGATCACCCAGAGCACATCGATCCGCAGCGACCGATGGCCGGTCTCGTAGTTCGCGAGGGCGGCCTTCGACACCAGACCCCTGGTCCGATTGGCCACCTCGGCCTGGGTGAGCTTCTGCCGCCGGCGCGACTCACGCAGCTTCTCGGTGACGACCTGCGCGAAACGCTGCTGGTCGTTGTTCGACAGTCCGGGAAGGGACGCCATCATCTGCGTCATAGCGACACTTCCCCTGATCTGTCGGCGCGTTGCGCGACATTGACATACACCGGCTGTACCCCTTGTTCTCGTTCCGTGCACCGAACCGCTGGTCGACCCGACGGAACCGACCCCACCGACTGCTGACGTCCGCAGGAATCCGGACACCGGCAACGCCGGGCGAATCACCGCCGGCACCGCCATGCACCCGTACGCACGGACGAGCTGCCCGTCCGCCGCGTCACTCCGCCGAACACCTACGATCGACTTTGCACTGCCTGTCACACTATCGGACCTATGTTAGCGGGCAAGAACGGCGAAATTCACTCACTTTGCGCAATTATTCCGGCAGATCGCCTCGATTGGCCACCCGCAGGCACCCGATTGCCAAGTTTTCCGCAATGGCTCTTACTAAGAGTAACCGTCACCGGTACCGACGCGACGTGTCGGAGGGCCCGGTTGGATGCAGCCGCATAGGCACTGCCGCGCGATCGGGTACTGCGGAGGCGGGCGGGTGGACTGCGACCGGCTGCAGTGGACGGCACGACCCGCGGTCGGAACGCCCGAGGACCGGAACACCCCGCCATCCGGACACCCACGCGCGCCCGCGCGGTCAGAGGTCGAACAGGGCCTGCCCGTACCAGTCGCCCGGACCGGTCAACCCCGGCGGACAGGCGAACACCGCACTGCTCAGGTGGGTGGTGTACTCGTTCAACAGGTCGGAGGTGCCCAATCTCGTCTGCAGGACGGCGAACTGGGCGTGCGGGTCCCGCTGGTAGGAGATGAAGAACAACCCGGCGTCGAGCAGGCCGGTCCGGTTGTCCTGCCCGTCGGTGTAGTTGTACCCCCGGCGCAGGATGCGGATGCCGCCGTTGGCCTCCGGCGAAGCGAGACGGGTGTGTGCGGCGACGTCGATGACCGGCCCGCCACCGGGGGCGGCGACGGCCAGGTCGAGGGGGGTGAACTCGGTGCCACCGCTGAGCGGGGCGCCGGTCGTCCGGACCCGGCCGAACACCCGTTCCTGCTCCGCCAGCGGCGCTGCGTCCCAGGGTTGGATGTGCATCCGGATCTTGCGTGCCACCAGATAGCTGCCGTCGACCATCCAGGGCTGATCGGCGGACCCGTCGACCCACAGGTGCGCCGCGGTGGCGTCGGTGTCATTGGCGTGGATGTTGTTGGTGCCGTCCTTGAAGCCGAAAAGGTTGCGCGGGGTCGTCTGACCGGCTCCGGTCGCCGACGCCGGGCCGAAGCCCAACTGGGACCACCGCATGGTGGCGACTCCACGGGCGGCCCGCGCGAAGTTGCGGATCGCGTGGAACACCACCTGCGGATCGTCGGCACAGGCCTGCACGCAGAGGTCGCCGCCGGAGATCTCGGGCCGCAGTACCGCGTCACCCGGCAGCGCGCCCAACGGCTGCAACGCGGCGGGCATCCTGTCGGCCAGGCCGAAGCGGTCGTCGAACATGCCGGGGCCGAATCCGACGGTGGTGGTCAGCGAGTACGGCCCCAGGTCCGCCGCCTCCCCGGTGTCCGGCGGGACCTCGTCGGGACCGACGTCACCCGAGCGCACCGGCTGACCCGAGGCGAACCTGGCGGCCATCGCGGCCCAGGTGCCGAGCAGCCGGGCGATGTCCACCGCATCGTCGGTGATCAGGTCGAAGGCGGCGAACATCAGCCGGCCCTGCTGTGCGGTGGTGATCCCTGCCTGGTGCAGCCCGTAGAACGGAACGGTGGCCTGGGCGTGCAGGGCGGCGAGGTCGACCAGGGTCAACGAGCTCGGCCGGCCGGGGGTGCCCGCCGAGCCGCGCGTCAGCGTGGTCGCCGCCACCCCGGCCGCCGCCCCGGCCGCAGCCAGCGCAGCACCGCCCAGGAACCTCCGACGGGTCGCCGACTGCTCCGCTGCCGGCGTCGAGGGATGCTGCGGCACGGCGCCCAGGACCAGATCGGGGTCGTCGCCGGTCATGGTCTGCTCCGTTCAGGTCAAGGATCGGTTACGCCGGCCGTGGGTCCCGCTGTCGGGTACCTGCGGCGTCCATGCGGTCGCAATCTTCAAGGGTACGTCCGACAGCGGTTCGAGGGCCACGAACAGCGCATTTGCCGAAGAACTCCGCCTCACCGCTGATGTCGAGGGCCCGGGTCGCGCCGACCAGCCACCGCGCGCTGGGCGACTCCCTCGGCGAGGTGCCGGTCGGCCCTCGAGTCGGCGCGCTTCTCCGCGCCGACGCATCGGACCCGGGCGATAAGCTCCCTGGAATGACCATCCGGCCCATCGCGATCTGCGGTGAACCTGTCCTGCACCGCCCGACGACGACCGTGACGGTGTTCGACGACGAGCTTGACGTCCTTCGTCGAGGATCTCTTCGAGACCAACACCGCAGCCCACGGCGCTGGGCTCGCCGCCAATCAGGTGGGTGACCCCCGCCGCGTCTTCATCTACGACTGCCCCGACGACGAGGGGGTCCGGCATCGCGGTCACGTCGTCAACCCGGTCCTCGAGACGTCCGAGAAGCCCGAGACCATGCCCGATCCGGACGACGACTGGGAGGGCTGCCTGTCCGTGCCGGGCGAGAACTACCCCACGGGCCGGGCGGACTGGGCCAAGGTGACCGGGGTCGACACGGCCGGTGAGCCGGTCGAGGTCGAGGGCACCGGCTTCTTCGCCCGGTGCCTGCAGCACGAGGTCGATCACCTGGACGGCTACCTCTACATCGACCGGTTGATCGGTCGGCACCTGCGCGCTGCGCGGAAGATGGTCAAGTCCAACGGCTGGACCACCCCCGGCCTGACCTGGATGCCCGGCGTCGACAAGGACCCCTTCGGCCACTGATCAGGCGGCGGTCGCCGGGGCCGGTCGGGCAGCCGCAGCATCCCCCGGCACACCGGTGCGGCGGGCCGAGGCCACGACCGGGCGACGATAGGTTGGTCAGGTGACGCCCCCCGACAGATCAACCCGCAGTACCGCGTCGATGGTGGTGGTCGCGAACCGGCTGCCGTTCGACATCGAGAAACACGAGGACGGCACCACCAGCACCCGCCAGTCCCCCGGCGGCCTGGTGACCGCGTTGGAACCGATCCTGAGCCGCCGCGCCGGCGCCTGGATCGGGTGGTCCGGCACCGCCGATCTGGACCTCGAGCCGGTCCTGGCCGACCAGCTCACGTTGGAGCCGGTGCGGCTGTCCGCCGACGAGGTGCGGGAGTACTACGAGGGTTTCTCCAACGCCACGCTCTGGCCGCTCTACCACGACGCGGTGGCCGGCTCGGAGTTCCACCGTGACTGGTGGGAGCGCTACGTCGAGGTCAACCAGCGCTTCGCCGACCGGGCCGCCGAGGTCGCCGCCCCCGGCGCCACCGTCTGGATCCACGACTACCAGCTGCAGCTGGTGCCGGCGATGCTGCGCACGACTGCGCAACGACGTCCGGATCGGCTTCTTCCTGCACATCCCGTTCCCGCCCGCCGAGCTGTTCAACCGGCTCCCCTGGCGCACCCAGATCATCCGCGGCCTCCTCGGCGCCGACCTGATCGGCTTCCAGCTCCCCGGCGGTGCCCGCAACTTCGTCCGACTGGCCCGCAACCTCGTCGACGTCGACCGGCAAGGGGCACCGGCTGTTCTACGAGGGCCGCACCGTCCGGGTGGACGCCTTCCCCATCTCGATCGACTCCTCGGCGCTGGCAGAACTCGCCGCGCAACCCGCGGTGCTGGAGCGCGCCAAGGAGCTGCGCGCCGAGCTGGGCAATCCGAGGCGGATCATCCTCGGGGTCGACCGGCTGGACTACACCAAGGGCATCAACGTCCGGTTGCAGGCCTTCTCCGAACTGCTCGCCGCCAAGGACCCGTCCGTCGAGGACACCGTGATGGTGCAGATCGCGACGCCGAGCCGGGAGCGGCTGGACTCCTACGTCAGGATGCGGGAGGAGATCGAGCGCCAGGTCGGGGCGATCAACGGCGACTACGGCCGGATCGGCGCTCCGGCGGTGCACTACCTGCACCAGTCGTTGCCCCGCGAGGACCTGTCCGCTTTCTACGCCGCCGCCGACGTGATGACGGTGACGCCGCTGCGGGACGGCATGAACCTGGTCGCCAAGGAGTACGTCGCGGCCCGGGTCAACGGCGGCGGGGTGCTGCTGCTCAGTGAGTTCGCCGGTGCCGCCAAGGAGCTCAAGTCGGCGCTGATGGTCAACCCGTACGACACCGACGGGGTCAAGGACGGCGCTGCGGACCGCTCTGACGATGCCGGCGGCCGAGGCCCGGCGGCGGATGCGCTCGTTGCGCCGTCACGTGATGATCAACGACGTCGACCGATGGGCCCGCCGGTATCTCTCGGTCCTGGAGGGACCACCGGACCGGCTCACCGACGCCGCCTCCCGGCTGCCGTCCGAAGTGGTCAAGGCCTTGGAGGAGGTCGCGGCCACCCAGCCGGCTGCTGATCGCGGTCGACTTCGACGGCACGCTGGCGCCGATCGTCGACGAGCCGTCCGCCGCCCGGCCGCTGGCCGAAGTCGATGGCGGCCCTGCACGAGCTCGCCTCGATCGCCGGCACCGAGGTGGCGGTCATCTCCGGACGGGCCCGCGCGCTGCTGCCCGAACTGCTCGACGGCGACGTCAGCGACCTGCATCTGGTGGGCAGCCACGGCGCCGAGGGCGTCGGCGACGCCGACCCGTCCGCCGAGGGCACCATCGAGCTGACGCCGACCGCCAAGAAGCGGCTGGCCGAGCTGCTCCGGTCGCTGCAGCAGATCGCCGCCGAGCACCACGGAGTGGCGTTGGAGATCAAGCCGACCGGGGTCGCGGTGCACGTGCGCGGGACGCGGCGAACGGGTCGCGGCCGCGGTCGCTGCCGAGATCGAGGACGGCCCGGCCACCTGGCCCGGGGTGCACCTGCTGCGCGGCAAGCAGGTGATGGAGCTGACGGTGATCTCCACCGACAAGGGCCGGGCCCTGGAGGCGCTGCGCAAGCAGTACCACGCCAGCGCGGTGCTCTTCATCGGCGACGACGTCACCGACGAGAACGCGTTCGCCACGCTGCGGCCCGACGATCTGGGGATCAAGGTCGGCTCCGGAGCGACCGCCGCCGACGTCCGGGTCGCCGATCCCGGCGCGGTCGCCGATGTGCTGATGGTGCTGACCTCGATCCGGCAGCGGGTCAGCCGCCGGTTGGCAGCTCGGCGGCGCCGCCGAGCGTGACCGACCGGGAAATCGGTAGCAATACCGCCGGCCGACCGGAGGTCTGCTCCGGCGGTTCTCCGGCGTCCGGACGGCGACTCTGGCGCCGGTTCCTGCGGTCCGTCGTCCTCGGGCGGCCTCCCGGCGGGTGTGCCGCCGGGACAGCCACAACGCGCCCAGCCCGAGCAGCAACGCCAGCCCCGCGATGACCAGCATCGTGCCCAGCGCCGGGATGCCCGCCGCGACCATCGTCACCGGTCGTCGCACCATTCCCACGCCTGTCCGCCGGCTCGCACCGCGTCAGGTCCGCGGGGCCGCGGTGCGTGGTGCCGGGCACGAACTCGGTCGGCAGTACGATGCGCCGACCACCCGGTCCGGATTCTTCTCCAACAACAGCTGACCGGCTCGCCGGCCCTTCTCCACGAACGGCTGGTGCACCGTGGTCAGCCCACGGACAGCGCGTCCTTGATCCCGTCGAACCCGGTGACGGCCACGTCCTGCGGGACCCGCTGGTGCCGCCGGGCCAGCTCCTGGAGCACCCCGAGCGCGAGCACGTCCGAGGTCGCGATGATCGCAGTCAGCCCCGGGTCGAGGGTCAGCAGTTCCGCCGCCGCCGAGGCGCCGGCTGCGATGCGAGTTGTCGAACCGCTCGACCACCGGGATCCGGTCCCAGGCGACGCCCGCTGCGGCGAACGCGGCCTGCAGCCCGGCCAGCCGGTTCCGCTGGGCGTGGTAGTGCGCCCGCTGCTGCCGTTCCAGATCCACCGGACCGTCCAGGTGGGCCCGGCCCAGCCGCATGCAGGCCACCCCGACGCGGCGGTGCCCGAGCGCGATGAGGTGCTCGGCGACCTGCTCCATCGCCGCTTGTCGTCGATGCCGACCGAGTCGACGCCGGGCACGACCGGCTGGTCGCAGATGACGGTCGGCACGCCGCGGTCCAGCACGGCCTCCAGGTGCGGGTCCTCGTCGGCCATCGCGAACGCGACGAAACCGTCGATCGAGGCGGCCGCGGACACCGCCGCGACGTCCTCGGCGTCCGGATCGGCCGGGACCAGCAGCAGCCCGACCCGGGCCCGGTCGCACTCCTCGGTGAGCCCCTCGAGGAAGGCGATCGCGACCGGGTCGCGCACCGCGTAGGACACCTTGTCGGCCAGCACCAGACCGATCGCGCCGGCCCGCTTGGTCCGCAGCGACCGGGCGACCGGGTCAGGACCGGGATATCCCAGGGTCCGGGCGGCGTCCAGGATCCGGGTCCGCAGCTGCGCGGACAGCTGTTCCGGCCGGTTGTAGGCGTTGGAGACGGTGGTCCGGGAGATCCCCAGCTCGGCCGCCAGCGACGCCAAGGTCGCAGGCGATCGACGCCGGGGGCACGGTCCATGTCTGCACGGTATCGGCCGGTCGGCCCAGAGACCGCAGTGCCGCGCGGGCCGACCCTCGCGGGCGACGGCGGCACCGCCTGCGGTGACAATTCGTCAGAAATCGTTTTCTCGACCCCTTGGCAACCAGCCGCCGACGGCCGGATTACGGTGAGTGCGGTGGTCCACGCCGATCCCGCGCTCGCCGATCGCCGCGTCGACACGCCGGCAGCGGCCCGGCACCATGCCCCTACACGACGAAAGAGCACTACCCGATGGCGACTGTGGTCTACGAGAACGCGTCCCGGATCTACCCGGGCAACCCGCCGGTCAAAGCGGTCAACCGGGTCAACCTGACATCGCCGACGGCGAGTTCCTGGTCCTGGTCGGCCCGTCCGGTTCCGGCAAGTCCACCGCGCTGCGCATGCTCGCGGGCCTGGAGGAGGTGAACGAAGGCCGCATCCTCATCGGCGGTCGCGACGTCACCAACCTGCCCCCGAAGAACCGCGACATCGCGATGGTCTTCCAGTCCTACGCGCTGTATCCGCACATGACCGTCGCCGACAACATGGGCTTCGCGCTCAAGCTGCGCGGCGTGCCCAAGGACGAGATCGCCACCAAGGTCAAGGAAGCAGCCGGCCTGCTCGACCTCGTGCAGTACCTCGACCGCAAGCCGAAAGCCCTCTCCGGTGGCCAGCGCCAGCGCGTCGCCATGGGTCGCGCCATCGTCCGCGAGCCGTCCGTCTTCCTGATGGACGAGCCGCTGTCCAACCTGGACGCCAAGCTGCGCGTCGAGACCCGCGCCAACATCGCCGAACTGCAGGCCCGCCTGGGCACCACCACCGTCTACGTGACGCACGACCAGGTCGAGGCCATGACCATGGGCCACCGGGTCGCCGTGCTGCAGGCCGGCGGCTTCCTGCAGCAGGTCGACACCCCCCGCAACCTCTACGACCGGCCGGCGAACGTCTTCGTGGCCGGCTTCATGGGCTCCCCGTCGATGAACCTCTGCAAGGCCAAGCTCGTCGAGGGTGGCGTGCAGTTCGGTAGCGAGGTCGTGCCGCTGAAGCCCGAGGTCTGGACGAGGCCAAGTCGCCCGAACCTGACCGAGGTCACCTTCGGCGTCCGCCCCGAGGCGGTCGAGCTGGCGTCCGAAGGCATGCCGGTGATCGTCGACCTGGTCGAGGAGCTCGGCGCCGACGCATTCGTGCACGGCCACACCGCAGAGGGTGACCGCATGGTCATCCGGGCCGACGCCCGCGTCGCGCTGTCCGGTGGCTCCACCGTCAAGGCGCACGTCACCGACCTGGACAACGTCCACGTGTTCCACCCGGAGACGGGCGAGCGGCTCGGCGCCGCCGCCGGCCACTGATCCACCCGGTCGCCGTCCACGGACGCTGACCGCACCGCAGTCATCACCGCCGCAGGGCCGGGAGCCCGGATTCGTCCGGATTCCCGGCCCTGCGGCGCGTCGGGGGCCGACATCCCGCCCGTCCGGGCCGTTTGCCGCCTCGATCGGAATCCGCTTTAATGGGAATCGTTCCCATTATTGATAGAGGAGTCCGTGCCCGTTCCCCGCCTCGTCCCGTCCGCACGTTCTGGTCGGCTGCCCTCCTGCTGGCGGGCTGCTCGGCCGGTGCCACGACCGACCCGACCGACCCGGCCGACTCCGACCCGGCACCCTCTCGGTGGTCGCCTCCACCAACGTCTGGGCGTCGGTGGCCCGGGCGGTCGGCGGGCGAGTCGGTGCAGGTGACGTCCGTACTGGACGATCCCAGCGCCGACCCGCACTCCTTCGAGGCCAGCCCCCGGGTCAAGCTGGCGATGAGCAGGGCGACCCTGGTCGTGGTCAACGGCGGCGGTTACGACGACTGGGCGTGTCCACCGCCCGGTCGGTCGACCCGGCGCCGCCGATCCTGGACGCCACCGCCGGGTCCGGCCTGGACAGCACCGCCACCGGGTTCAACGAGCACGTCTTCTACGACGTCACCGCGGTGGCCCGCGTCGCTGACGCCATCGCCGACCGGCTGGGCTCGGCCGCCCCGGCGCTGCGGGCGGAGTTCACCGCCAACGCGGCCGCCTTCACCACCGCGCTGGCCGCTCTCGACACCGACATCACAGCGCTGGGTGCGCGCTACCCGGGCACCCGGGTGATCGTCACCGAGGCTGTCCCCGGGTACCTGGTGCAGACCCTGGGCTTCACCGACATCACGCCGCCGACGTTCGCGGCCGCCGTCGAGGCCGGCGCCGAGATCTCGGTCCGCGACCTGGCCGACACGTCGGCACCTGTTGTCGTCCCGGACGGCGACGCTGCTGTTCGACAACGTGCAGACCGGTGGCCCGGTGGCCGACCGACTCACTGCCACCGCCCGCGCTGCCGGGGTCGGCGTCGTGGGCGTGTCGGAGACGCTGCCCGCCGGCGTCGACCGCTATCTCGACCTGGATGAACGGCACGCTCGCAGCGGTGTCCACCGCACTGGGCGCGCAGGAGCTGAGCGGTGGAACGGGTGACTGCACGATGAGCGAGATGACCGCCACCGACCCGCGCCGGGCCGGGCCTGCCGCCCCGGCCGCGGTGTCGATGAGGGGCGCCGGGCTGACCTACGGCGATCAGCCGCTCTGGGCGGGGTTGGACCTGGACGTCGCCCCCGGCGAGTTCGTCGCCGTGCTCGGCCCCAACGGCGCCGGCAAGACCTCGCTGCTGCGGGTGCTGCTCGGGCAGACCGCGCTGACCACCGGCCGTGTCGAGGTCGGGGGGCGGCCGGTGCATCGCGGTTCACCCCGGATCGGCTACGTGCCGCAGCAGAAGAGCTTCGACCCCGGGCTGCCGCTGCGGGCCCGGGACCTGGTCGGTTTCGGCATCGACGGGCACCGCTGGGGCCTGACGCTGCCCAGCCGCGCCCGCCGCGCGCGGGTCGGCCGCGGCGCTGACCGAGGTGGGCGCGCTCGGCCTACGCCGACGCGCCCGTCGGGCTGCTGTCCGGCGGCGAACAGCAGCGGCTGCGGATCGCGCAGGCGCTGATCACCGACCCGGACGTGCTGCTCTGCGACGAGCCGTTGGCTGGCACTGGACCTCGGCCCACCAACGCTCGGTGAGCGAGCTCATCGACGAGCGCCGACGCGCCACCCGGACCGCGGTGCTGTTCGTCACCCACGAGATCAACCCCATCATGGACAAGGTCGACCGGGTGCTCTACCTGGCCAACGGCCGGTTCCGGATCGGCACGCCTGCCGAGGTGATGTGCACCGAGGTGCTCAGCGACCTCTACCAGGCCCACGTCGAGGTGGTCACCGTCGCCGGCCGGTTGATGGTGCTGGGCGTCGAGCAGGAACCGCACCATCACCACGACCACCGGAGCCACCGGTGACCGGCTCCGGCGCGACGGGTTGGCCCGGTTCCTGTCGTTCGCCGACTTCTGGGATCTGCTGCCGCTGGTCGCGGTACTCGCTGGCGGCCGCGGTGCTGATGGGGTGTGATGGCCGGTGTCGTCGGTCCGATGGTGCAGGCCCGCGACCTGGCGTTCGCCGTGCACGGCATCGCCGAGCTGTCCTTCACCGGCGCGGCCGGCGCCCTGCTGCTCGGTGCGTCGGTGGTCAGCGGCTCGCTCGTCGGGTCGCTGATCGCCGCGCGTCACCTTCGGGCTGCTCGGCGTCCGGGCCCGGGAGCGGAACTCCGCCATCGGCGTCGTGATGGCGTTCGGCCTCGGGCTCGGTGTGCTGTTCGCCGCGATGTACACCGGACGGACGGCGAACAAGTTCGGCGCGCTGGTCGGGCAGCCGAGTGCGGTCACCGGCGACGCACTCGGCGTGCTCGTCGTCGTCTCGGTCGTGGTCATCGGCGCCATGGTGGTGCTGTGGCGGCCGCTGTTCTTCGGGTCGGTCGACCCGGACGTGGCGGTCGCCCGCGGGGTCCCGGCTGGGTCTGATCGGCCCGGCGTTCATGCTGCTCCTCGGTCTCACGGTGGCGATGGCGGTGCAGATCATCGGCGCCCTGCTGGTGTTGTCGTTGCTGATCACGCCGACCGCCGCGGCGTCCCGGGTGACGGCGTCGCCGGTCACGGTCACGGTGCTGTCGATCGTGTTCGCGACCGTGTCGGCGGTCGGCGGTGTGCTGCTGGCGCTCTCCCCCGGGCTGCCGATCAGCCCGTACGTCACCACCCTGTCGTTCCTGATCTACCTGGCTGTGTCGGCTGCTCGGCCGACGCCGGGCCCGGCGCGGCTGGTCGGCCGCGGACGCCGGCCCCCGTCGTGCCTGAGCGGCCACCACCGACCACCGCACCCGATCCGGCGGACCACCGATGATCATCCGCACGGCCGACCCCGGCGACGCCCCCGCCATGCTGGAGATCCACAACGCCGCGGTCACGCATTCGACCGCGATCTGGACCGACCGGCTGGAGACGGTCGCCGGACCGGCAGGCCTACCTCGCCGAGCACGCGGCCGACGGCCACGCCGTCCTGGTGGCCGAGAACGACGGGGTCATCGTCGGCTACGCGGCTTCGGGACGTGGCGGCAGAAGAACGGCTACCGGCTGACCGTGGACGACTCGGTGTACGTGCGGGACGGCCAGCAGGGACGCGGGGATCGGGCTCTGCGCTGCTCGGCGACCTCGTCGATCTGGCCCGGGCCGGCGGCTTCCACGTGATGATCGCCGACATCGAGGCCGGAAACGCCGGCTCGATCCGGCTGCACGAACGGCTCGGCTTCCATGTCTGCGGCAGCATCCGCGAGGTCGGCACCAAGTACGGCCGCTGGCTTGATCTGACGGTGATGCGGCTGGAGCTGTCGTCGGAACCACCGCCGGCACGCTGACCGGCGCGCTCAGCCGGGTTCCGGTGGCCGGGCCCGGTCGACGGACGCGGTCGCGGTGGTCGACACCGAGTCCGGCACGACGCCCGCGACCAGGTCGTACACCTCGCCGAACGCGGCCAGCAGCGCGTCCTCGACCGCGTCGACCGACACCTGGCGGCGCCCTGAGAGCACGGCGTCCGAGGCTGCGCCGACCGTCGACGGGTCCAATTCCAGACCGAGGTGTCGATAGACCTCGACGAGGACGTCGCGCACCTGATCGGCAGCTGTCACCACCACCATCGAGCTGACCAGCCACCCGCCGGGGATCACCCGCTGCGCAGTACCGACCAGCTTGTGACCGTTGCCGTCGTGCAGGCTGAACTCCCCCGGGCAGTACTCGCCGGGAACCTCCCCGACCACCGCCGGTACTCCGACGGCCCGGAGCGCCGCGCCGATCGACGCGCTGATGTCGACGAACCGGTCCCGGATGCCGATGGCGCCGCGCGGAGCGGCCGACACCAGGTCGATCCCCATGCACCCCGGGTGATAGGCCGTGGCCCGACCGCCCGGCCCCCGGCGGACCGGCACGAAACCGGCCGACCGCGCCGCCCGGACAGCGGCGCCGATCCCGGGGGACAGGCAGTCCCGGGAGCTGAACGCCACCGTCGGCTGCGGTCGGTACAGCCGCAGTGCGGCCGACCCGTCGGCGGCGGCCACCCGCATCCAGGCCGGCCCGACGCCGATGTCGATCAGCGGATCGCGACCCTGCGGCTCCCGGACCACCGACCACACCCGCCTCGGCCGGCTCGGCATCAGCGCCCCGATGCGGGTCGGATCAGAGCTGACGCCGCCGCCGCGCCACCTCGGCGAGCACGACGCCGGCGGCGACCGAGGCGTTGAGCGACTCCACCGAGCGGGCCATCGGAATCGAGATCGTCGCGTCGCACGCGGTGATCGTCAGCCGGGCCAGCCCTCGTCCCTCCGAGCCCACGACCAGCACCAGGGCGCCGGTCGCCAGCTCGAAATCATCGGTGTTCGGTGGTGCCGTCCGCGTCCAGGCCGACGATCATCGCGCCGTTCTCGGCCAAGTCCTTGAGCGTCCGGACCAGATTGGTGCACCGGGCCACCGGGATCCGGGCGGCCGTGCCGGCAGAGGTCCGCCACGCCGACGCGGTCATCCCGGCCGAGCGGCGCTCCGGGCACGATGACGCCGTGCGCCCCGAACGCCGCGGCCGACCGCACGATCGCACCGAGGTTGCGCGGATCGGTGACGCCGTCGACGGCGACCAGCAGCGGTTTCGTCCCGGAGGCGACAGCGGCGGCCCCAGATCCTCGGGATGCGCGTAGTCGTAGGGCGGCACCTTCAGCGCGAGCCCCTGGTGGATCCCGTTGCCGGTCAACCGGTCCATCTCGTTGCGGCTGATCTCCAGCAGCGCGATGCCCCGGCCGGCGGCTTCGTGCACCGCCTCGGTCACCCGCTCGTCGGCGGACAGCCCCTGGGCCACGTACAGCGCGGTCGCCGGCACCCCGGCCCGCAGTGCCTCGACGACGGGGTTGCGCCCGATCACCGTTTCCGGCAGTTCATCCTTGCCGGTACGGGCGCCGCGCTGCTTCGTCGGGCCGGCGGTGCCGCGGGTCTCGGCCTTGGCGGCACGGGCCGCCCGCTTGGCAGCCGGGATGGTGCGGGCGCTCCACCGCGGACGGGGTGGGGCCGCGCCCCTTCAACGCCCGGCGGGCCTGTCCGCCGGAGCCGACCACGGCGCCCTTCTTGGTGCCGGCCTTGCGGATGGCGCCCTTGCGCTGCGAGTTGCCTGCCATGTCTGATTCTTCCGTCGGGTCGTGCGTGTCTGGTGCTGAGTGTCTGGTGCTGAGTGTCGGGTGCTGAGCCGGCGTCAGTGCGCGGCGAGCGTCCAGGTGACACCGTCGCGGCTGTCCTGGACGAGGAAGCCGGCGGCGGCGAGTTGGTCGCGGATCCGGTCGGAGGTGGCGAAGTCCTTGACCTCCCGGGCCGCGGTGCGTTGCGCCAGCAGCCCGGTGACCAGGGCTTCCGTTGCGGTCAGCAGTGCGTGGTCGGCACCGCCGGCGGCGGCCCACTGCTGGTCGAACGGGTCCGTTCCGAGCACCTCGAGCATCGAGCGCACCGCCACCGCGTGGGTGGCGGCCGCGCCCGGCGGTCACCGGCTTCCAGCGCCGTGTTGCCCGCCCGGACGTGTTCGTGCACGACGGCCAACGCCCGTGGGACGTGCAGGTCGTCGTCCATCGCGGTGACGAAGTCCGTCGGCAGGGCGCCGAGCTCGACGGCGCCGACCCGGTCGGCCACCCGCCGCAGGAACGCCTCCACCCGGTCGAAGGAGGTCACCGAGTCGTCCAGCGCACTCTGGGAGTACTCGATCGGCGACCGGTAGTGCGCGCTGATCAGGTAGAACCGCAACGCCACCGGCCGGGTGTGGGCGGTGATGGCCGGCACCGTCTCGGTGTTGCCGAGCGACTTGCTCATCTTCTCGCCGGCCAGCGTCACCCAGTGGTGGTGCATCCAGAAGTTGGCGAACGCGTCACCGGCCCCGAGCGACTGGGCACGCTCGTTCTCGTGATGCGGGAACACCAGGTCCAGGCCGCCGCCGTGGATGTCGAAGCGGGCGCCGAGGTAGTTGCGCGCCATCGCCGAGCATTCGATGTGCCAACCGGGCCGACCGGGGCCCCAGGGCGAGTCCCAGCACGGTTCGCCGGGCTTGGCACCCTTCCAGAGGGTGAAGTCGGACGGATCCCGCTTGCCGGTGGCCGCGGTCTCGCCCTGGCTCAGCTCGTCGAGCTTCTGCCCGGACAACGCCCCGTAGCCGTGCAGGGTGCGGACGGCGAAGTAGACGTCGCCGTCGGCAGGGTAGGCGTGGCCGGCGTCGATCAGCTCGCCGATCATCGTGATCATCTGGGGGATGTGGCCGGTGGCCCTCGGCTCGACCGACGGCTTGCGGCAGCCGAGGGTGTCGTAGGCGTCGTTGAAGATGCGTTCGTGGGTGGTCGCCCACTCCCACCAGGGCCGGCCGGCGGCGGCGGCCTTGGTGAGGATCTTGTCGTCGATGTCGGTGACGTTGCGGACGTAGGAGACCTCGAAGCCCTGATGGACCAGCCACCGGGCCAGCACGTCGAACACCAGGCTGGACCGGGTGTGCCCGATGTGCGGCGCGCTCTGCACGGTGGCCCCACAGACGTACATCGAGACCTCGCCGGGAACGAGCGGCTCGAAGGGCCGCACCGATCGGGTCGCGGTGTCGTAGAGGGAAAGTGCCACGTGCGAACCCTACCGGCTGGGTAGGTCATGCCCCGGTGGTCGCGGTGGCGCCGCGGTGCCCGGCCGGACCGAGCAGCCCGTCCGCGCCGACCGCTCGACGCCGCTGACGGTGGCAGTGCGGCCGCGCTGCGCCGTTATCACGATCTGCGCGACGGATGTAACACGGACGCGCACAACGGCGACATAGGACACATCACAACGGAGCGCCAACGAGACGTAGCGCACATTTACTCACCCACAGTGACATTTGACCGGGTATTTGTTCACCCTGTGCAATTGCTGTGGCACAGGTTACAGTTCAGTAACGCCGAACCACCTCGAACCGCCCGCCCGTCGGCCACCCCGCCGGGCCGGTGCCGGTTCGAGTTTCGGTGACCAAGACGGCCCCTCGGGACGCCCGATGTCGCCGGCACCGCGCGGTGCGGACCACCGTGAGAACCACCACCTGACACCCCTCGGGGATCGAGCCGGAGGCATCACATGACCGCGTCACCGTTCGTCTCGCCGCAACACCCGCCTGTCGGTGGCTATCCAGCCACACATTGCCATTCCCGCCCGGCGACCGGGCCGCAAGTTCGTCCCGGTGCCGGTACACGGCGGCGTGGTCCGCCGACCGGACATCGAGACCGACGATCTCGGTGCCGCCGACGCGGTCCTGGAACTGCTGCGCACGGTCAACCAGAACGCCCGCCGGGAGTTCTGAGCAGCCCTGTCGGCGGCGGGCGGTCCCGACCACCGGCGCGTAGGTCACGGACCCGGCGGACCGGGCAGACCGCCGGCGGACCCGATGATCGGAGCCGCTACCCTGACCGACGTGTCGTCCCGCATCGTCCTGGCCACCGACGGCTCCTGCCTGTCCAACCCCGGCGGCGCCGGCGGCTGGGCCTGGGTGGTGTCGCCGCACTGCTGGGCGGCCGGCGGCAATCCCGCCACGACCAACCAGCGGATGGAGCTGCAGGCCGTCGGCGAGGCGGTCCGGGCCTTCCCCACCGACCGCCCGCTGCACATCCAGAGCGACAGTCTCTACACCATCAAGTGTCTCACCGAGTGGTTGCCGAACTGGCTGCGGAACAACTGGGTCAACTCGGCGAAGAAGCCGGTCAGCAACCGCGATCTCATCGAGTACATCGCCTTCCTGATGAAGGGCCGGGACATCACCTTCGAGCATGTCCGCGGGCACCGTGGTCACGAGCTCAACGAACTCGCCGACGTCAATGCGGCGCCGCCGCGGCCGCGACCCGGGACGGCTCGATCGTGGACACCGGTCCCGCCGGGTGCATCGACCGGTTGCTCACCACCGTCTGACACCCGGGGGCTACGTCGACCCTCGCCACCGCTCAGGGCGCCACCGGCCCGGCCGCGAAGTTGAGCCGGGCGAAGCTCAGCGCCTCGGCCAGATCCAGCTCCCGGTCCGCGGGTGCTGCCTTGCGGGTGCTGATCTCCACCACGATCGACCCGGCGAAACCCCGGCCGCCGCCAATCGCTCCAACATCTCACCGCACGGCTGGCTGCCACGGCCGGGGACCAGGTGTTCGTCCAGCGCAGACCCGGTGCCGTCCGCCAGATGCAGATGGGCCATCCGCTCCCCCATCCGTTCGAACACCGCCCAGGCGTCCACCCCCGCAGTGGCGGTGTGCGACAGATCCAGGGTGTACGCACCGGTGCCCCGCCCGACCGAGGGATCCCAGTGCGGCCGGTAGGTGGACACCTCCTGGCCCCGGACCCGGGCCGGGAACATGTTCTCCACCGCGATGCGCACCTCCGTGCGGGACTGCAGTTCGGCGACCACCGCGGTGAAATCAGCCCCGGCCTGCCGCTGCCAGACGAACGGCGGGTGGGTCACCACGACCCCG
This sequence comes from uncultured Actinomycetota bacterium, assembly GCA_963784315.1. GTDB lineage: Bacteria > Actinomycetota > Actinomycetes > Mycobacteriales > Nakamurellaceae > Nakamurella. The sequence goes on along the minus strand of CAWAQR010000003.1, from coordinate 119,067 downwards.
GCGCCGAGCTCCTCGGCCAGGTCGATGGACCGCGCAAGCTTGATCACCGGATCCGTGGTCCAGACCCGGCCGGTCATCAGCACGCACGGCGAGTGCACCGACAGCACCGGCAGCTGATAGGTCTGCATCAGCGCCTGCAGTTCGTCGGCGGACTGGCTGGTCGTGTCGGTCCATACGAAGACCTCGACACCGTCGTACCCGAGTTCGGCGGCCCGCCGGAATGCCGTCGCGGTCGACTCGGGGTACACCGAAGCGGTGGACAGGCCGACCGGCGCCGCGGGTGACCGCAGCCGGGCGTGTCCGACCGCCGTCGCGTCTGCTCCGCCGCCCATCCGCCCCCCTGCGCCTGTCACCGGATGACCAGGCTACGCGGACCACGCCGCCGGGCCGGTGGCCACTCAGGTCTCGAATTTGTAGCCCAGACCGCGGATGGTCAGTAGGTGGCGGGGGTTCGCCGGATCCGGCTCGACCTTCGTCCGGAGCCGCTTGACGTGTACGTCCAGGGTCTTGGTGTCGCCGACATAGTCGGCACCCCACACCCGGTCGATCAACTGACCCCTGGTCAGTACCCGGCCGGAGTTGCGCAGCAGGTACTCCAGCAGGTCGAACTCCTTCAGCGGCAGCAGCACGGGCTCGCCGGCCACGGATACCACATGGCGTTCCACGTCCATCCGGACCGGCCCGGCGGTGAGCACCATCGTCGCCGGCTCCTCCGCCTCGGTGCCGCGCCGCAGCACCGCCCGGATCCGCGCGATCAACTCACGCGCGGAGTACGGCTTGGTGACGTAGTCGTCGGCCCCCAGTTCCAGCCCGACCACCTTGTCGATCTCGCCGTCGCGGGCGGTCACCATGATCACCGGGACCGCGGAGCGGGTCCGCAGTGACCGGCAGACCTCGGTGCCGCTCATCCCGGGGAGCATCAGGTCCAGCAACACGATGTCGGCACCGTTGCGGTCGAACTCGGCCAGGGCGTCCGGGCCGTTGGCCGCGATGGCGGTGCTGAAGCCCTCCTTGCGGAGCAGGAAGGCCAACGGGTCCGACATCGACTCCTCGTCCTCGACGATCAGCACGCGCGTCACGGGGATGTCACCTGGGTCGAGCCGGAGAGGGGTTCCACACCGGTCGGTATAACAGCCGAAGATGAACCCGAGGTGGACGGCGAGCGAACCGCGCCGACGGCATCGAGGCCGGTCAGCGCATGTCCGACGGCCGGCGCCGCGCGGCGTCACGGGCAGCCGGATCGTGAAGGTGGAGCCGGTGCCGACCCTGCTCCACAGCGTCACGTCGCCGCCGTGGTTGGCCGCGACGTGCTTCACGATGGCCAGCCCCAGACCCGTGCCGCCGGTCTGACGGGACCGGGCCGGGTCGGCGCGGAAGAACCGTTCGAAGACCCGTTCCTGCTGGGCGGCGGGGATCCCGGACCCGCGGTCGGTCACCGCCAGCTCCACGGTGTCGTCCTTCACCACCCGGTTGATGGTGACGGGGGTGCCGCTGGGCGAGTAGTGCACGGCGTTGTCGACGAGGTTCATCAGGGCGGTGATCAACAGGGTCCGGTCGCCCCGGACGAAGATCCCCGGGGTCCCGCCGACCCCGACGGTGATGCCGGCGGCCTCGGCGATCGTGGCGGTCCGGCTGATCACCTCGTCGATCACACCGTCCAGCCCGACCGGGGTCTGGTCGCCCGACTCGCCGCCGCCCTGCAGCTTGGACAGCGCGATGAGCTCGGCGACCAGGGTGCCCAGCCGCGTCGATTCCTTGACGATCTTGCTGGTGAAGTGGCGCACGGTGTCGGGGTCGTCGGCCCCGTCCAGCACGGCCTCGGCCAGCAACGAGATGGCCCCGATCGGTGTCTTCAACTCGTGCGAGACGTTGGCCACGAAATCGCGGCGGACTGCCTCGGTCCGCACCGCGGCGGACTCGTCGGCACCGATGACCAGCACGGTGCTCTCGTCGATCTGGCGCACCTCGGCGTGCACGGTCCGGGGGGCACCTCGGGTGGCCCGGTCGGTGAGGTCGACGTCGACCGGCTCGCCGGAGATCATCGCCCGCTCGGCGGCCTCGACGATCCGGGCGGTCGCGAACCCCGCCCGGACCATGCCCAACTCGACCGCCCGGGTGTTGGCCAGCAGGACGTGTTGGTGCAGGTCCAGGATCGCGTAGCCACTACGGGTCTCGGCGAGGATGGCCCGCGCCAGCGGGTCCCCCTCGGAACGGTTGACCGCGGACTCGTCACGGTGCCGGCGCAGCACCAGGAGCGCCCCGAGCCACCCGCCGAGAGCAGCGACCACGGCGACAGCGACGACCGTTGCGGTGTTCATCCCGTCATCGTAGGAAGCCGCGCCCCTGCGGGACGACATCCCGGTGCCGGCCGACGAGCCGGCACCGCAGATGCGCGACCACGACCGGCCGGCCGTCGTGGGATGCGCTCAGCGACCCTGGTTCGCGACCGCGGCGATCGCGTCCTTGGCGGCCTCGGGGTCGAGGTACTCGCCACCGGGCACGATCGGCTTCAGGTCGTCGTCGAGTTCGTAGCGCAGCGGGATCCCGGTGGGGATGTTCAGGCCCGCGATGTCGGCGTCACTGACCCCGTCGAGCAGCTTGACCACTGCGCGCAGCGAGTTACCGTGCGCCGCCACCATCACCACCTTGCCCGCCTTGAGGTCATCGGCGATGTCGCCGTAGAGGTAGGGCTCCAGGCGGTCCACGACGTCGGCCAGACACTCGGTCTTCGGGGCCGCGTCACCGAGGTCGGCGTAGCGCGGGTCGCCGGCCTGGGAGTACTCGTTGCTGTCGCTGATGGGCGGCGGCGGCGTGTCGTAGGACCGCCGCCACAGCATGAACTGGTCCTCGCCGTAGGTCTGCAGGGTGGACTTCTTGTCCTTGCCCTGCAGGTCGCCGTAGTGGCGCTCGTTGAGCTTCCAGGACCGCTTCACCGGGATCCAGTGCCGGTCGGCGCTGTCCAACGCGAGCTGGGCGGTCATGATCGCCCGGCGCAGCAGTGAGGTGTGCAGCACGTCGGGGAGCACCCCGGCGTCCTTGAGCAGCACGCCCGCCTTCTTCGCCTCGGCGGTGCCCTTCTCCGACAACGGCACGTCCACCCAACCGGTGAACAGGCCGAGGTCGTTCCACGTGCTCTCGCCGTGGCGAACCAGGATCAGTGTCGATGTCATGCGGGAAGTCTGCACCACGGCACGCCGCCCAACCATTCGGGCATCCCGTCCGCGGGCGGCTCAGGCGGGCGCCGCCGCGTCGGCCGGTGCCGCCGGGGTCGCCGGAGCCGGCGGCGTCCGGTGCCGCCGGATCAGGCGTCGCACCCCCCAGCCGACCAGGACGAGCACGAGGACCACCGGCACGAACGGCAGTACCGCACCGAGCACCCGGGCGACGCCGGTCAGGAAGGCGAGCAGACCCGACCAGCCGGCGGCCAGCCCGGCGAGGAAGCCGCTCCGGTTCTCGACGAGAACCGGGCCGTCGACCACGTCGCGGACCGCGGTCAGGGTCACGCTGATGGTCCCCAGTGCCACCTGGTCGGCGAGCACCTGTCGGCGGCCCTGCAGGGCGTCCAGGTCGGCCTCCCGGCGGGCCAGTTCGGACTCGATGGTGATGACGTCGCCGATCGCGGTGGCCTGCGTCAGCAGGGTGCGGATCCGGTCGACGCTGGTCCGCATGCTGGTGATCCGGCTCTCGACGTCGGTGTACTGATCGGTGATGTCCAGCGTCGACTCGGTGCCGGCGGTGACCTCACCCCATTCCCGGGCACCGGCCCGGAAGGTGTCGAACCGGTCGGCGGGGACCCGCAGCACCATCGACGCACTCGAACCGGTCTGCCGGAGGTCGGCGACGAACCCGCCGATCCCGACGAGTTGCGCCCGGGCCTTGTTCACCGCAGTGTCCAGCGCGTCACGCTGCGCGCCGGCGAGCCCGTCGTCAGGGGTGTCGGCCGCCAGCCGCAACCGGATCTGCAGGTCGGCGGTGCGCACGATCTGCCGGTTGTCCAGCGCCGGGATCCCGGCAGCGACGCCGCTCGCGTCGGCCGCCTTGCCTTCTGGTGCACCCGCCGCCCGGGCCGCCTCCGGGGGCGCCCCCACCTCCCCCGCGCCAGCGGCGGCGGCGGCGGACGTCAGCGGCACCGCCCCGGACGTGCTGTCGCTCGACCCGCTGCACCCGGCCAGCAGCAAGATCCAGGTGGTCACCGCCACCGTGCGGAGCCACCGTGCCGGTGCCACGTTCACCGCTGCCCTGTTGCGCGTCCTGGTCATCGCATTTCCCCGTCCCGTCGCCTGGTTGCCGACCAGACGCGGTGACCGGGCGAGCAGGTTGCGTGACCGGCCGCGGTGTCGGGTTGCGATCGGGTCACGGTCGCCCGGTGCTTGCCGCCGAACCTGCGGGATGGTCGGATGGGACCATGGATCTGCTGACCGCGCACCGTGCCGCCACCCGCCAGTTCGACAACCGGATGAGCCTCGTCCGCCCCGCCCAGTGGGACAACGCCACCCCGTGCGGCGATTGGGACGTGACGGGCCTGGTCGAGCACGTGGTGCAGGGCCAGTGGCATGCGGTCGCGTTGCTCACCGACCAGCCCGCGCCGACCCGAGAGCCCGCGGACCTGACTGCCGCCTGGACGGCGTGTGCCGCGGCTGCGGCGACCGCATGGAATGCGCCCGGTGCGCTGGATCGGGACGTGGTGTTGCCGTCCGGCCCGATGAGCGCCACCGGCTACCTCGAACGGCGGGTCGTGGAGCTCACCGTGCACGCCTGGGACCTGGCCCGGGCGATCGGCGACGACGACGAGATGCCCAACGACCTGGCCGGGGTGGCGGCCGAGATCGTCGCCCGCCGGGAGGACGAGTTGGCCGCATCCGGCCGGTTCGCGGGGTCGCTGATGACGGTGTCCTGCGCCGACGACCTGACCGAGCTGCTGGCCCGGCTGGGCCGGGCCCGCTGGAAGTCGTTCACCCCGACGCCGATGGCCCGCTGACCGGGTCTCAGTCGGTCTGGCTGTCGAACATCCGCGGCACCGGCGCCGTCCAGCCGCGCCACAACGCCAGTCCGCGGACCAGGGTGATCAGCGCGGCGGCGCCGGCCTGTGTCCAGATGCTCACCGGGCCGAACACCGACGCCGTGGCGACCGCGGCCGAGCCCACGACGGTCGGCACCGCGTAAAGCCGGGAATCCCTGCGCAGGATCGCCGGGGTGACGCCGGCGAGCACATCGCGCAGCAGTCCGCCGCCGACCCCGGTGATCGACCCCAGCAGCACCGACGCCAGCGGGTGCACGCCGTAGTCGATCGCCTTCACTGTCGCCGTCGCGCAGAACACGCCGAGCCCGACCGCATCGAGCAGCTCCACCGCTCGGTGCATCCGGCGCACCTGCGGGTGCCAGCGGAAGGTCAGCACGGTCGCCAGCAGCGGCAGCACCAACCACCAGGGGTTGTTCAGCGCGGCGGGGGGCACCGCGCCGATCATCACGTCCCGGATGATGCCGCCGCCGAGTGCGGTGACGGTGGCCAGTACCGCCATCCCGACGATGTCGAACTGGCGGCGAACACCCAGCAGCGCTCCGGAGAACGCGAACGCCAGGATGCCCAGCAGGTTCAGCGCGGACTCCACCCCGTGGGTGCTCAGCACCGCTGCACCCCGTGCGTCGACGGTCGGGCACCGTGGATGGTCACGCCCGCCAGTGCAGCACACCGGACCCGTGCGGCCGGGCAGGACACGTCCGGCCGGTCCGCTCGTACGGTCACCCCGGTCAGGAGTCGGCGATCAACCGCCGGAACGCCTCCAGGTTCTTCAGTGACTGCCCGGTCGCCGACCGCCAAGCCCATTCCCGTCGGATCGATGACGCGAAGCCGCGTTCCAGGATCGGGTTGAAGTCCGCGTCGGCGGCGGTCAGCAGCACGCCCAGGGTGGTGTCGATCTCGGCGGCCGTCAGGGTCGCGAGCCCCAGCCGACCGACCAGATGGATGTCGCCGAGTGCATCGAGGCAGTAGGCCACCGTGCGCAGCTTGGCATTGCGTTGCAGCAGGTAGCGGTACACGCCCTCGTGGTTCTCGTCGGGCTGGCGGCACACGAACGATTCGAACAGCAGCTCGTGATCGCCGATCAGCACCCACACCAGCGTCCGGTGTCGGCGCTCACCCGGCAGGGTCAGCAGGAACGCGCCCGGCTCAGGTGCGGTGAACGGCACCTCGGCGTCGGTCAGGGCGGCCCCGACAAGCGCGTGGAAGTCGGTCACCGGTGCGCGTCGAGGTCGCGGGCGGCACGTTCGTAGCTGGCCAGCAGACCGTCCGCGGTGGCGTCCCAGGAGAACTTCTCCGCCTGCACCCGCGCGGCGCCGGACAGATGATCGCGACGGGTCCCGTCGAGTACCACCGCGGCCAGGGCCGCAGCCCAGTCGGCGGCGTCGTGTCCGTCGACGAGGACCCCGGTCACCCCGTCGTCCACCGCCACCCGCAGCCCGCCGACGGCCGCTGCGACGACCGGCGTACCGCAGGCCTGCGCTTCCAGCGCCACCAGACCGAACGACTCGTTGTAGCTGGGTACCGCGACCACATCCGCCGCCCGGAACACCTCGGCGAGCAGTTCGCGGGGCTGCGGCGGCAGGAACGTGACCAGGTCCGTGATGCCCAGCTCGTCGGCGAGCCCCGCGAGGCCGTGCGAGCCGAGGCGGCCGACGCCGGACAGGCCACCCACCACCACGATCCGCCAGCGTTGCGCCGGGAACCGGCCGGCCAGCACCGCCGCGGCGGCGAGCAGCACCTCCGGGCCCTTCAACGGCTGGATCCGGCCGGCGAACACGATGACCCGTTCGTCGGGGTGCAACCCGAACCGGGCCCGGGCCGACATCCGATCACCGGGGGCGAAGATCCCGGTGTCCACCCCGGGCGGACGACATCGACCCGGGCCGGATCCGCGCCGTAGAGCGTGACCAGTTCCTCGCGTTCGACGTCGGTGTTGGCCACCAGCCGGTCCGCCTCGGCGACGACCTGGTCCTCGCCGATCAACCGCCCCGGCGGTTCTGGTGAATCGCCCTCGGCGAGCAGTGAGTTCTTCACCAGGGCCAGCGTGTGCGCAGTGTGCACCAGCGGCACTGCCCACCGGTCCTTGGCCAGGAACCCCACCTGGCCGGACAGCCAGTAGTGGGAGTGGATGACGTCGTAGTAGTCGGGCTCGCGGCGCGCCTCGGCGCGCATCACGCCGGCCGCGAACGCGCACAGCTGTCCCGGCAGGTCGTTCTTCGCCAGCCCCTCGAACGGGCCGGCGACGATGTGTCGGACGGTCACCCCGGGGACCAGCTCCACCGTGGGCGCGTCGGCCGACGAGGTGGCCCGGGTGAAGATCTCCACCTCGATCCCGCGGGCGGCGAGCCGTCGAGCGGTCGCCTCGATGTAGACGTTCATCCCGCCCGCGTCCCCGGTGCCGGGCTGGGCCAGCGGGGAGGTGTGCAGCGAGATCGCGGCGAGCCGTCGAATCGTCATGACAGCACCTATGCCCAGGCGCCGACGCAGATCACAGGGCCGACAGGCCGCGCCAGCTGTCCCAGGAGTAGATCCAGTCGTAGATGTAGTCGGCAGCGCTCATGTCCTGCCCGGTGTTGGTCACCAGGACGGGGTCACCGAGGATCGACAGGTCGTAGAAGTCCTTGGCGTTGGCGGTGCTCATGTTCACGCAGCCGTGCGAGACGTTGGCGATGCCCTGGTACGGGATCGTGCTGTCGTTCTCGTGGATGAACTCGCCGTTGTTGTTGATCCGGACGGCCCACGTGACCTCGACCCCGCAGTAGTTGAACGCGGCGTTGCACATGCTGAACTTCGGGTGCTTGCCCTGCACGACGTGGATCCCGCTGCGGGTGGCCCGGTCGCCGTCGCCCCTGCCGTACGACACCGGGTAGTCGCGGATCTCGACGCCGTCCTGGGCGACCTTGAGCCGGAAGGAGTTGATGTCGGCGGTGGTGATCAGCGACCGGCCGATGGAGAAGTCGCGGGTGACGTCCGCGCCACCCCAGTTGCCGTTTCCGAGATCGACGCCGTACAGCTCGGCCTTGACGTTGACCTTGGTGTTCGCCGGCCAGAACTCCTTGGGCCGCCAGTGCACCTGTGATTGCAGGCCCCGGCCGGCGATGATGTTCTCGTCCTGCAGCCAGCCCCAGGCGCCGATGATGTCGCCCTTGTCGGTGGTGACGCTCAGCGCCTTCTCGGCCGCGGCGCGGTTCTCCACCACGCCGTTGAACTGGATCACGATCGGCTGCGCGACGCCGAAGGTGTCGCCGTCGTTGATGATGAAGGTGATCCCCATCGTCGACGACGGGTTGACGGTGGTCAGGGTGCCGTCGATGGGGGCAGCGTTGCCGCTGGTGTCGGTGGCCGTCCCGGCGAAGGTGTACGTGGTGTCGAACCGGAGTCGGTCGGTCAGCGTCCAGGTCGCGCCGCCGGAGTCGATGGTCCCCGCGACCACCCGCCCGTCGGATCCGGTCACCGTGAGATCGGTGATCGTGGCGTTGAACGTGGTGATGGTGATGCCGGCGGTCGGCGCGATGTCGGTGCTGCCGAACTTGGGTGAGGCGATGATCCGGGCGCTGTTCGCTGCTCGTGTCGGGTTCGCCGACGCCGTGGCCGAGCCCCCCGCCGGGGGCACCGTGACCGGGTTCGAGGTGGCCTGACCACGGGTGACCGTCTGGGTGACCACCACCGGATCACCGGACGCGCAGGCCGCGGTGGCCAGCACCGCCGACATGGCCCCCGCCTTGCCGAGGAATTTTCGACGATCGACGGTGCTCTCGCGCAGCCAACGTGACACAGACACTCTTGTCGCTCCTTCTCCAGCCCCGGAACTTTCCCCGGTCGGGGCGGTGGTCTGCATCCACGGTAACCAACGTCACCGCGGGCGAGCGGGCTGCGACCCGGCGCGGTGCACTACAGCCGGGTACCGATCAGGATCGGTTCGGCCTCCAGCCGCACGCCGAAGGCGGCCTCCACGCCGTCGCGGACGTGGCGGGCGAGCGCGATCAGATCCGCGGTGCTGCCACCCCGGTTGGTCAGCGCGAGGGTGTGCTTGCCGGAGATGGCCGCCCCGCCCCGGGCCAGCGCGAATCCCTTCGCGAAACCGGCGCGGTCGATCAGCCAGGCCGCAGACAGCTTGGTAGCGGTCCCCGCGGGGTAGCGCGGGTAGCGCACGTCCGGGCCGAGCCGGGCGACGATCGCCTCGTGCGCGGCAGCCAGCGCGGCGTCGTCGAGCAGCGGGTTGGTGAAGAACGAGCCGACGCTGCGGGTGTCGGGATCGGCGGGGTCGAGCACCATGCCCTTCCCACGGCGCAGGGCGAGCACGGCGTCACGGACGTCGGCGGGCGGGACGCCATGGCCGGGGGCCACCCCCAGGGTCGCGGCCAGCTCGCCGTACCTGATCGGGTGCGGGATGTGGGTGAGCCGCATCCGGACCTGCAGCACTATCAGGTCGGTGTGGCCGCGCAGCACGCTGTGGCGGTACGCGAGCCCCAGCTCGGCCGCGGTCAGCACCCGCCGGGCCCGGGCGGCGCGGTCGTACACGGTGACGTCGACCAGCACCTCGGCGATCTCGGCACCGTAGGCGCCGACGTTCTGGATCGGCGTGGCGCCGGTGGAACCCGGGATGCCGGAGAGCATCTCGATCCCGGACCAGCCTTCGCCGGTGAACCGCTCGACGACCCGGTCCCAGTTCTCGCCGGCGGCGACGCCGACGATCAGGTCGTCGCCGTCCCGGTCGGCCCGGATCCCGGTGTTGGCGATCCGCAGCACCGGATGGTCCACGCCGGCGTCGGCGATCACCAGGTTCGACCCGCCGGCGACCAGCAGCACCTGCTCGCCGCGGTCGGCCAGACCGTCCACGGCGGCGATGATCGCCTCGTCGGAGTCGCCCACCAGCAGCTCGGTGGCGGGGCCGCCCAGGCCCAGGGTGGTCAGGCTGGACAACAGCACCGGCGCGGTCACGGATTTCAACCTAGTGCCAGCCGGCGGGGGCCTGGTCTGCGACAGGCAGGTCGGCCCGGCGGCGGCGTCCGGCGGTGGCGACTGCCATCCGGGCACGTCCCCGTGTCACCATCCGTCCGGAGCCATTCACGCCCGCACCGCACCGCCACCGCAGAAACGGGGTCGCCATGACCAGCAGGTACTACGCCCCTACCGGCGGCCTCCCGGCCCAGACCGAACTCACCACGAACCGGGCGGTGTTCACCGACGCCTACGCCGTCCTCCCCCGCGGCACCATGCGCGACATCGTCACCAGCCTGCTGCCGTTCTGGGAACGCACCCGCGTCTGGGTCATCGCCCGCCCGCTGTCCGGCTTCGCCGAGACGTTCTCCCAGTACATCGTCGAAGTCCAACCAGGCGGCGGCAGCGACCGACCCGAGCTGGACCCCGACGCAGAGGGCGTCGTGTTCCTCATGGAGGGAGACCTCACCATCACCCTCGACGGTCGCCCCCACGACCTGCGACCCGGCGGATACGCCTTCCTGCCCCCCGCCGCGAACTGGACGCTGCGTGCAACCGGTTCAACCCCCGCCCGGTTCCACTGGATCCGCAAGGCCTACCAGACGCGTCGACGGAATCGACGCACCGGACGCGTTCTTCACCACCGACGACGAGGTCACCGCTGTCGACATGCCCGACACCCACGGCGCCTGGTCCACCCAACGGTTCGCCGACCCCACCGACATCCGCCACGACATGCACGTCAACATCGTCAACTTCCAACCCGGCGGAGTCATCCCGTTCCCCGAGACCCACGTGATGGAACACGGCATCTACATCCTCGAGGGCAAAGCGATGTACCTGCTCAACAAGGACTGGGTCGAGGTCCAGGAAGGCGACTTCCTCTGGCTCCGCGCGTTCTGCCCACAAGCCTGCTACGCCGGCGGCCCCGGACGATTCAGGTACCTGCTCTACAAGGACGTCAACCGACACGCCCAATTGCGCTGAGCCGGCGGCGGTTGCACCGGTCGGGCGACGACGGCAAGGATGCAGGGGCTCCGACCCACCCGCGTGCCCAGTTCTGGAGGCCCTCCCCGATGCCGACCACGTTCACCGCCACCCAGCGCTACCCGGCGCCTGCGTCGGCGGTCTACGCCCTGTTCAGCGATCGCACCTTCCTCCAGTCCCGGCTCGAAGCTGCCGGCGGCCTGGAGCCGCAGGTGGTCTCGCTCGACGTCGACGGTGCCGGCGTCGTCATCGTGACCCGGCAGGGCATCCCGGCCTCGGCGCTGCCGTCGGTCGTGGGCTCGTTCCTCACCGGCGACCCGGCGACGCGGCGCACTGAGAACTGGCGGCCCACCCCGGACGGCTACACGGCCGACCTGAGCGTCGTCATCGACGGCGCACCGGCGTCGCTGAAGGGCACCATGACGCTGGCCGACGACGCGGCCCAGGGGTCGGTCCTGACCATCCTGGCCAATGCCCACGTGCCGATCCCGATGTTCGGCGGCAAGATCGAGAAGGTCATCGTCGAGCAGGTCGGCGTTCTGCTGGAGCGTGAGGAAGTCTTCACCCGGGGGCAGTTCGCGGGGTGACCGAGGTCCCGCCGGCAGCACGGTCCCGCCGGCTCGCGGCCGGCCGCGCCCGCACCCTCGGGATCCCGACCCGCGGCACCACCAACCCGAACCGGCTGCGCCGCAACGACAATTGGATCGTCGGCCACCAGGCGATCGGTGCTGCACTGGGCTCCGGGGACCCGCTGGCTATCGATCTGGGTTACGGCGCGACGCCGATCACCACCGTCGAACTCGCCGGCAGGTTGGGTGCGGCGTTCCCCCGGACGCGGGTGCTCGGGCTGGAGATCGACGCCGACCGGGTCGCCGCCGGACGGGTGGTCGCCGACCCGCCGCGGCTCGATTTCGGCCGCGGCGGTTTCGAACTGGCCGGTCAGCGGCCGCAGCTCGTCCGGGCGATGAACGTCCTGCGCCAGTACGACGAGCCGGCCGCGGCGGCCGCCTGGGATCAGCTGTGCGCCCGGCTCGCACCGGGCGGACTGCTCGTGGAAGGTACCTGCGACGAGATCGGCCGGCTGGGCAGCTGGGTGCTGCTGGGCGGTGCCGGACCTCTGAGCCTGACACTGTCCTGCGCGCTGCGGCACCTGGACCACCCGCGGTCGATCGCCGAGCGACTGCCCAAATCGTTGATCCACCACAATGTCCCCGGCCGGCGGGTGCACGCCCTGCTGGCCGCACTCGGGGCGGCCTGGGACGCGGCCGCCCCGCTGGCGGTCTTCGGGCCGCGACAGCGCTGGCTGGCCGCCACCGCCACGGTCGCCCGGTCCTGGCCGGTGCTGTCGCCCCCCCGACGACACCGGTTCGGCGAGCTGACGGTGGCCTGGGACGCGGTGGCGCCGCGCTGAGATCGCTCCGGACCCGGGGTCGCCGACCCGGCCGGCCGTGCGACGATGGCTCACCGTGTCCGCTCTCGTTGTCACCGACCGCCGCTACGTCCTGACCCTGGCCTGCCCGGACGCCACGGGCATCATCGCCGGCATCACCACCTTCCTTGCCGACATCGGCGGCTGGATCGTCGATGCGGCCTACCACTCCGACGAGGAGAGCGGCCGCTTCTTCACCCGGCAGGAGATTCGCGCGGACTCGCTGGACTTCGACCTCGACGAGCTGCGACAGCGTTTCGCGGCGGTGGCGCGACGGCTGTCGGCCGACCACGTCCAGGTCGTGGACACCGCGGTCCGCAAGAAGATGGTGCTGCTGGTCAGCCGGGAGGGACACTGCCTCTACGACATCCTGGGACGCTGGCACTCCGGCGAGCTCAACGTGGACATTCCGCTGGTGATCGGCAACCACGCCGACCTCGAACCCGTCGCGCGGATGTTCGGCATCCCGTTCGCCCACGTGCCGGTGCCGCCAGACGACGCGGGCAAGCGGGCCGCGTTCGCCGAGATCCGGCGGCTCACCGAGGCCGCGGGCCCGGACGCCGTCGTCCTGGCGCGCTTCATGCAGGTGGTGCCGGCCGACCTCTGCGCCGCCTGGGACGGGCTGCTGATCAACATCCACCACGGTTTCCTGCCGTCGTTCCGCGGCGCCCGGCCCTACCACCAGGCGTACGCCCGCGGGGTCAAGCTGATCGGCGCCACCTGCCATTACGTCACCGCCGAGCTGGATGCCGGGCCGATCATCGAGCAGGACGTCATCCACGTCGACCACACCGACTCGCCGGCCGTGATGATCCGCCGCGGCCGTGACATCGAACGATCGGTGCTGCTCAACGGACTGGTCGCGCACCTGCAGGATCGGGTCTTCCGGGACGGCCTGCGGACCGTCGTCTTCCGCTGAGCCGGCGGCCCGGTCACCGCGACGGGTCGGCCTGATCGGACCGGTCGCGGCCGGAATGCGCGATGATGGACGGGAATGGTCGCAGCCACCGGCGGCGTTGGCACCAATGGCCCCCTGAACGCCGCCGGAACCCCGGGCGGCGTGACGGACCATCCGACACCGACCCAGAGGAAGAGGCACTGTGTCCATCGAGCCCGGCGACCTGTACGAACTCCATCTGGAGGACGACCGGGTCGCGACGATCGCCGAGCCGGTGCTCGTGCACGCCCTCGAGGGCTTCGTCGACGCCGGGTCCGCGGTACGACTCGCGGTGTCGTCCATCCTGGCCACCCGCGAACACTTCACGCTGGCCACCTTCGACGCGGATCTGCTCATCGACTACCGCGCCCGCCGGCCGATCCTGACGTTCGAACAGGACCGTTTCACCGCCGTCGAGCCGCCGCAGATCACCGTGTACCAGGTGATGGACGCCGACGGCACACCGTTCCTGCTGCTCGTGGGTCTGGAACCGGATGCACTGTGGGAACGCTTCATCGAGGCCGTCGGCCAGATCGCGGACCGCTTCGGCGTCCGGCTGACGGTCGGGCTCAACGCCATCCCGCTCGGCGTCCCGCACACCCGACCCAGTGGCATGACCATGCACGGCACCCGGGACGGTCTGGTCGACGCCCGCCCCTTCTGGGCGGGCTCCATGCAGGTGCCGGGCTACATCGGCGGCCTGCTGGAACTCCGGTTCGGCGAACAGGGCCGCGACGCCGTCGGGTTCAGCGCCCACGTGCCGCACTACCTGGCCCGTTCGGAGTTCCCGGACGCCTCGCTGGAGCTGATCGCAGCCCTCACCCGCACGACCGGTCTGAGCCTGCCGACGCCGGAGCTCGCCGAGACCGCGGTCACCGTGCGCAACGACATCGACGCCCAGGTCGCCGGGTCCGAGGAGGTCGCCGGGGTGGTGCACGCGCTGGAGGAACAGTACGACAGCTTCATCGCCGCCCGCGGCAAGGGCCTGCTCGCCGAGGACGCCCCGCTGCCCACCGCCGACGAGCTGGGCGCCGAGTTCGAGGCGTTCCTCCGCCGCAACTCCTGAGCGCCCCCGGCGGGAGGCCCAGGCGCAGCCCCGGGTCCGGCACCCACACCCGCCACACCCCGATCTGCTGGTGCCCCACGAACCGGTTGCTGCCGCAGCTGCCGCGCGGGCAGGACGCGAATCGCTGGGCACGACGGCGCCGACACTCACGCCCGGACCTCCCCCCTCGCCCGGGCGGACCGATGCATCGCCGACAGGATCCGGCCGCAGAGCCGATCGGGGTCGTCCAGGTCCGCCCACCCCCAGCGGACGACGTCCCAACCCGGCTCCCGCAGCTCGTCCTCGCGGCGCTTCTCCCCGGACGACGACGCCCACGGTGTCTCCCCGGGGCGCAGCAGCCGTCCGTACTTGACCCGACCGTCGAACTCCCCCAGTAACCTGCCCCACCGGAAGTCGGGCCGACCCACCAGGCTGCCGTCGGCCCGACGGACCTCGTACTGCAGATCCGGTGCCGGCAGCCCGGCCCGGTGCATCAACACCCGACTCCGGCTCTCGCCGACGCTCTCGCAGCGGCCCTCGGCGAAGTCCAGCGCGAGCCGGGCCGCACCGCCACCCACCCGTCGCCCCGCCGACCGACAGGCGACGTCGAGGGCACAACCCCAGATCGGCAGCCCGTGCAGCACCGCCGCCGACTGATGGCTGACCACCCCGGCCACCTGCTGCGCGACGACCGCCGCCTGCACCTCGACGAGGTGCTGGTGTTCCCGGTGCAGCGCCGCCAGCTCGGCGGTCGGGGCGTAACCACCGCGACGCACCCGGGTCAGCACCCGGCGCGCGGTGAGGCTGCGCAACCGGCCGTCGTCCCAACCGGACCGCGCCGCGGCGGTGCGCGAGAGCAACATCGTCGGAACCGGCTCGGTGGCGTTCATGCCCGGCAGCCTGGATTCGGCCCACCTCCGGTGGCGTCCATCCACCGCCGCCCGTTCCTGCCGAACCAATCGGCTCGTGCCGCACCTGTGCAGGGTCGGCAGCAGGCGATTCGTCGGGCACGGGGGTGACGACGCCCGCTGCGTGGCCAGCGCACGGGTACCGGCCCGGCGAACCGTAGGGTGACGGTCGTGGCGTCGGACAAATTCCCCCGGATGCAGGCCCTGGAGGCCTCGTCGAGGATCATGCTGCCCGAGCGGGTCCGCGGGCCGGTCCGCGCGATCCTGATCAGGGTGGTCGTCGCGCTGGCCTGTGTCTTCATCACGGCTGCTGTCGTGTACTCCGAGCGCAGCGGCTACCGCGACCTCGACCGTCAGCTCAATTCCTGGTTGGACGCGCTGTACTACGCGACCGTCACGCTGTCCACGACCGGCTACGGCGACATCACGCCGGTGTCGTACTCGGCCCGCCTGACCAACATCCTGTTGGTCACCCCGCTGCGCTTCCTGTTCCTCATCGTGCTGGTCGGCACGACCATCGAGGTGCTCACCGAACGCAGCCGGCAGCAGTTCCGCTACGCGATCTGGAGGAGACGGGTGAAGAAGCACACCGTCGTCATCGGCTATGGCATGAAGGGCCGATCGGCAGTGGCGGCGCTGAAGGATCAGGGCCACGACGCGGGAAAGATCGTCGTCGTCGACACCAACGGCACCAACATCAAGGCGGCGACGGCCGACGGTTGCGCCGGGATCCTCGGCGACGCCCGCCGCGAGGAGGTCCTGCGTCGCGCGGAGGTCCAGCACGCCCACAAGGTCGTCATCGCCACCGACCGGGACGACACGTCCGTCCTGGTCACGCTGACCGCCCGCCGGCTTGCCCCACACGCCACCATCGCCGCCGCCGCGCGCGAGGAGCAGAACATCGCGGTTCTGCGGCAGTCCGGCGCCGACGTGGTCATCCCGACCGCGGAGTCCGCAGGGCGACTGCTCGGCCTGTCGATCCAGGCACCCGGGGCCGGTGAGCTGATCGAGGATCTCCTGGAGCCGGTCGCGGGACTGCAGATCAAGGAACGTGAGATCACCCCCGCCGAGGTCGGGCTGTCGCCGGCCCGGCTCACCGCCCAGGGCGAGATCGTGCTGACGGTGATCCGCAACGGGATGTCGCACCGATTCGATTCCGGTGGGGTGCGGGTGTTCCAGCCGGGTGACCAGATCGTGGTCATCCGGTCCAGCGAGACACCGCACCGGTCGATGAACCGGGTGCGGGCGGCACCGGACGCCCGCCACCCGAAGGTGGCACCCGACACCGCCCGCACCGCGGATTCGGAGTGGGTGGACTGAACCGCCGCGCCGCGACGGACGCAGCCAGAGCGGGCAGCACTGTCCGCTGCTGGCAGACTGGATCCGTTCAGGACCCCCGCACCACCAGGAGCCCACGTTGACCGTCGCCGAGGAACCCGTACGAACGGTGATCCTGCTCCGCCACGGGAAGGCCGACTACCCGGGCGGTACCCGCGACTACGATCGGCCGCTGGCCGACCGGGGCGAGTCCGACGCGGCGGCCGCCGGCCGTTGGTTGCGTCGCCATCAACCGCCGATCGACGCGGCGCTGTGCTCGGCGTCGCTGCGTACCCGACAGACCTTCGCAGCGACCGGCATCGTCGCGCCCGCACGGTTCGCCGACGAGGTCTACGAGGCCTCACCCGGTGAGGTCCTGGCCGAGATCCGCCGGACCTCGCCCGAGATCCGAACGCTACTGGTGGTGGGTCACTCCCCCGGGATGCCCGGGTTGGCGATCCGGCTCACCGGCCGGACCGCCGACCCGGCCGCGGCCGCCCGGCTGTCCAGCCACTTTCCGACGTCGGCGATGGCGGTGCTCACGCTCCCGGCCGGATCCGGCTGGGCCGACCTCGGGCCGGGGGCCGCCACCTTGACCGCGTTCGAGGTGGCTCGCGGCGCCGACCGGCACTGAGGAGTCGTCAGTGCGGGTAGTTCTTCGCCACCCGGCGGCCGTGCTGGGCCATGTGGTAGGCGAACACCTCGAGCAGCTTGCGAGCGCCCTCGCTGTCCTTGGTGGCCACGAAGTCCAGGATCAGGCCGTCCAGGGTGGCCAGCATCAGCCTGGCCAGCTGCCGCACCGGCAGCTCCCAGGTGATGCTGTGCACCTTCTCGATCTCGAGCAACCAGTGCTCGGTGAAAGCGAGGAACTCCTCGTAGAGCGACCGACTCGCCACCCCGGGCTGCTGGGTCTGCAAACCGGCGAGCGTGACGTACTTGGTCGCCTGGTGGTCGTCGACGCGCTTCTCCACGACGTCCCAGAACGCGAAGAGGGCCAGCCGCATCGACTCGGTGAGCGATCGGCGGCGCAGCATCGTCGCGTCGATGTTCTCGCCGTGGGTGGTCATCAGCGACCCGACGACGTCCAGGAAGACCGCGTCGACGGAGGTGTAGTACTGGGCGAACTCGCCGTCCTCGAGACCGGCGGCGGCGCTGATCGCCGGGATGGTGACCAGCGACATGCCACCCCTGTTGATGAGGTCGACGGCTGCGCGGCGGATGCCTTCGCTGGTTTCGGACAGGGCACCGTCCCCGGAAAAGCCAGGAATGCCCGAGGGTGCGCTGAGAGTCTGATCCACCGTGTACTGCCCTTCGCGCCACACTGCGGTCCGGTGCGGCTGCTGGCTGTCGTGGTCCCCCGTTGCTTGAAGGAACAGACAGTTTGTATCACCCGTTCGGAGGCGATCAATTCAGCTTACCTGCATCGGCCGTCGCCCAGAGGTCATCAGCGCGACGTGAGGCCGACCACACCACCGCGGGGTCGCCGTGCACTCGCCTGACGACGGTCACAACGGTCTCCACCTGCTGGGCGACCGCTTCCGGTTCGGGATCTCGAGTGCGGCAACGTGCATCGAATCGGC
The DNA here is from genome assembly GCA_963784315.1 of uncultured Actinomycetota bacterium. Taxonomy (GTDB): domain Bacteria; phylum Actinomycetota; class Actinomycetes; order Mycobacteriales; family Nakamurellaceae; genus Nakamurella. The sequence goes on along the minus strand of CAWAQR010000003.1, from coordinate 100,903 downwards.
AGGGCCGATCGTCGGAGGCGCCTCGATCTGGGATGTCTTCGCGGCCGCGCCGGGGCGGGTGACCGACAACTCTTTCCCCGGGCGGGACCGGACCATTTCACCCATTGGCGCGAAGATGTCCGACTTCTCGCGGACCTGGGTGTCGACTCGTACCGACTGTCGTTGTCCTGGTCGGCGTTGGCCGCCGACCCGCGGCACGGTCCCTCGATGGCGTTCTACCAGCAGCTTGTGGACGCCGTGGTGGCCGCGGGCCTGCGCCCGGTGGTGACCTTGACCCACTACGACATGCCGTTGGCAGTGATGGAGCACGGAGGTTGGCTCGACCACGATACGTGTGAGGTCTTCGCGGATTTCGCCGCCGCCATGGTCGATTCCCTCGGCGACCGGGTGGATTCCTGGGTCACACTGAATTCCCCGTTCATCCACTCCGCACTTGGGTACGGCGTCGGCATCGAGGCGCCGGGGCTGACCCTGCTGGGGGGTGCCCTGACCACCGCTGCCCACCAGCTCGTCGGTCACGGGCTCGCCGTCCGGGCGCTGCGGGCCGGTGGTGCCCGACGGGTGGGGATAGCCAACGCGCACACCCGGGTACGCCCGGTCGCCCCGGACGAGGCCGATCACGATGCCGCCGTCCTCTACGACGCGTTGCACAACCGGGTCTTCACCGACCCACTCTTCGGCCGTGGCTGGCCGGCGGCCCTGGAGCGGCTGGGCGGCGCGACGGGGTTCGACGTCTCCGACGGCGACGCCGTCGCCGTCGCCGGTGCGCTGGACTTCTACGGGGTGAACTACTACCACCCGCAGCGCGTCGCGGCGGAGCCGGCAAACCGCACGGTGCCGTTCACCCTCGCCGAACCCGCCCCCGAGATCCCGGTCGACGACTTCGGTTGGCCGGTGGATCCGTCCGCTCTGACCGACACCCTGCTGGACCTGACCCGGCGCTACCCGGAGATCCCCCCGTTGTGGGTCACCGAGAACGGCACCCAGGACGCGGGTGGCCAGGACGACCACCACCGTGGCCGGTACCTCACCGAACATCTCGGCGCGGTGGCCGCAGCCGTCCGCGCGGGTGCCGACGTACAGGGCTACTTCCACTGGACGCTGCTGGACGGCTGGGAGTTCGCCGAGGGACTGTCACGCCGGTTCGGCCTGGTGTCGGTGGTCCCGGAGTCCGGCGAGCGCCGACCCAAACGCAGCTATCGGGTCTACCAGGACCTGCTCGCCGGCCGGCCCGGCCGGCGACCCCGCGGCTGAGCCCGCCACCGCTCGGCGCTGCGGGTCGGTCAGCCGCGACGTCGGCGAGCCAGCACGAGCAGCAGCCCACCGACGGCCAGCAGACCGACCGCGGCTGCCGTCGTCGCGAACGAGGCGGCACCGGTGAGTCCGGTGGTCGCCAATTGGCTGCCCTTCGTCGGGGTAGCGGCCCTGGTCGGACCGGCGGTCGCCGTCGGGTCGGCACTCGGCGTCGCACCAGGGGTGGCGGTCGGTGTCGTGGCCGGCGGCAACTCGCTGACCACCGTCACCGGCAGGGTGACCACCGTCGAGGAGTCGGCCGCGCGCATCACCAGGACGTAGGCCCCGATGCCCGGCATGGGCAGCGTGACGGTCGCGGCCCCGTCGACCACCGGGAACGTGCCGACGTCGAGGGGCGTCGAGCCGTCGCCGGCGGCCGGCTGGACGCCTACCTGCAGGGCCGAGTTCGCGGGGGCGCCGAGACTGGTCATGTCCAACCCGGACACGCTCAGGGTGCCGGTCTCGCCTCCCCTGGGAAGGCTGCCGACCCCCTGCACCGCAACGGCATGCTTGGCGAACTCGGCGACAGCCCCGGATGTGCCCGCAGGTAGGCGATCCAGGCGTCGCGGTCGATGAGTCCGGAGTCCCGGGTGTCGGTGCCCGCCGTGAAGCCGCCGAAGTTGTCACCGCCCTGCAAGAGGAACGAGAACGAACCGACCCGGTAGCTGCCGTCGTCGCTGATCGACGTGCCGTCAATGGTCACCGAGGTGATGTGCCGACCCTGGTCGTCCAGATCGCCCACCGTGACCCCGTCGCCGTCGGGATCCGGGTCGAAGGTGTAGCTCATGTTGGCGGACATGCTCAGCTGCAGGTAGGGCCGGGACGGCACGGTGACCTTCCCCTGCTGGTCCGTGGTGGTCTGCCACTGCTGCTCGAGCACGTCGATGAGTTGCCGGCCGGTGAGGGACGTGGTGAACAGGTTGTTGATGAACGGCAGCACCGCGTTGGCCTCGGCGTAGGTGATCACACCGTCATCACCGCGCAGCAACTCCGCGCGCAGGCCGCCCGGGTTGACCAGGGACACCTGGGCCGCACCGCGATCCGGCGCGGCCGTCGCGTCCAGCATCGCGTCGGCCACCAGGCTGCCCAGGCTGGATTCCTTCGCTCGATCGTCCCGGTTGGAGGGCGGTGCGAAGTACCGGCCCTTGCTGGTTGTGACCCGCACCGAAACGTAGGACCCGCCGCTGAAGGCGGTGGTGATGTCGGCCGTCACCGATCCCACGGGGGTGCTGCCGACCTCGTCCGCGACGGCCAGTGCGTTGTCGACGATCCCGCGGATCGTCGCGATCGACGCGGGGGTTCCGACGGTCGGGTCGAAGGAGACGCCGGTCTGCCGCGCCACGTTGGTGACCGTGTAACTCTGCACCTCGTGGGTGTCGGGATCGACGGTGAGCTGGATCTGACCGACGAAGGACGCGTAGTTGCCGGTCTGGATGATCGGCCGGGTGACCCCGGGGCGGCCCGGTACGGGGCCGTCCCAGGCGTAGACCTGATGGGTGTGGCCGGTCAGGATCGCCGCGATCTTGGGTGAGGTGTCGTTCACGATGGAGGCGAACACCGGGCTGCCCGCGACCTGGTCGGCCAACGTCCCCGCCGGCCCACCGGTGGGAGCGCCCTCGTGCAGGGACGCGATCAGCACGTCGGCCTCGCCGTTGGCCGGGTCGCCGTCGGTGAGCCTGTCGGCCACCCGGTTGAGCGCGGCCACCGGATCGCCGAAGTCCAAGGTGGCGACACCGGCCGGTGACACCAGCGTCGGGGTCTCCTGGGTGACCACCCCGATCACGCCGACGTCGAGCCCGTTGACGCGGTAGACGCCGTACTCCGGCAGCGCGGGGGTCTGGGTGCCCTTTTGATAGACGTTGGCGCCCAAGTAGTCCCACTGCGCGCTGCGGCCACCGTTGATCACCCGGTCGGTGAGGTCGGCGAATCCCTGGTCGAACTCGTGGTTACCGACGGCGGAGGCCGTGACGCCCAGCGCGTTCATCACGTCGATGGTGGGCTGGTCCTGCGCCACGGCGGAGGCGAACTCGGAGGCGCCGATGAAGTCACCGGCACCGATGAGCAGGGTGTTGTCCACGCCGCCGTTGGCGATCCACGCGTCCTGCCGCAGCTTCTCCACGGTTCGATGCGAAGTCGACGGTCGTCGCGTTGATGCGGCCGTGGAAATCGTTGACGGCGAGCAGGTTGAGCACCGCCGGGGTCAGTGCGTGGGCCGGCGTGGCGACCCCCACCGAGACCGCCCCGGCCGCGAGGACGGCAGCCGCGGCCGCCCTGATCAGGCGGAGCCTTCGCAAAGCAGTTGAGAACGCCACTGTCACCCCTGACCGAGCCGGATTCGAACCTGACGGTGCGGCACCTGCGGGGCGGGTCCCGACCGGTTGAACCTAGAGGACCCGGCGGGGGCGGTAAAGAGCGGGACCAGGTGCGGCCGGGCGGACCGTCAACGCCCGGCGTGGGCGTGCAGCAGGCCGAACAACTCCTCGTGCAGGCCCGGCGCGGCCGCGAGTTTGCCGCTCGACACCCCCAGCGGGGTGCACTCCGCGAAGACCCCGCCCGCCTCGGTCACGATCAGCCCGCCGGCAGCCACGTCCCAGGGCTTCGTCCCCTCCTCGTAATAGGCGTCCAGCGCCCCGGACGCCACGTAGCACAGGTCCAGGGCGGCACTCCCGATCCGGCGGATGTCGCGGACCTCGGGCAACATCGCCGCGATCAGCGCGCCCTGCCGCCGGCGACGCTCCGGGTCGTAACCGAACCCGGTGCCGAGCAACGCCGCGGCCGCCGTCACCGGCGCCGCCACCCGCAGGGTGATCCCGTTCCGATGGGCACCGCGGCCGCGGGCGGCGGTGTAGATGACGTCGCGGGCCGGTTCGTAGACGACCCCGACCAGGGCGCCCGCGGGGTCCTCGGCGGCCACGCTGACCGCGAAGGTGTCGAGCTCGTAGAGGTAGTTGACGGTGCCGTCCAGCGGGTCGACGACCCAGGTGATCCCGGTCGTCGTCTCCCGGGCGGCCCCCTCCTCCCCCAGCAGCCCGTCACCGGGGCGCTGGGCAGTGATCATCTCCACCAGCAGCGTCTCCGCGGCCCGGTCGGCGTCGGACACCGGATCGGTGGCCGACGACTTGGAGTCCAGGCCCTGCACATGGCCGTACCGGGACATCAGCTCCGCGCCGGCGGCGCGGGCCGCCCGGACGGCCAGTTCGAGCAGTTCCGCAATGAGGTCCTCAGGTGTCTCGGTCACCTGTCGATCATCGACCACCGCCGCCTGCTCGGCACACCTGGGTGAACCCGACCCCGATCAACGGGGCCGGCGGCCCCGACGGGGCCACCGGGTTGCCGCAGTCGGAGACAATGGACGCATGAGCACCGCTGGAAGCCTGATCGCCGCCGAGCCGGCAGGTGCCGCCGAGACCGGCGGGCCCGCGGCCGCGGCAGCGCTGCAGATCGGACCGTTCCAGGTCTGGCCACCGGTGGTGCTGGCGCCGATGGCGGGCATCACCAACGCCTCGTTCCGGCGACTCTGCCGGGAGTTCGGGGCCGGCCTCTACGTCTGCGAGATGATCACCACCCGGGCGCTGGTCGAGCGGGACCGCAAGACGATGGAGATGATCCGGTTCGCCCCGGACGAGAACCCGCGGTCGTTGCAGCTCTACGGCGTCGACCCCGACGTCGTCGGCCGGGCTGTGCAGATGATCGTGGACGAGGATCTGGCCGATCACATCGACCTGAACTTCGGCTGTCCGGTGCCGAAGGTGACCCGCAAGGGCGGCGGCTCGGCCCTGCCCTACAAGCGGCGGCTGTTCGAGGCGATCGTGCGCACCGCGGTGCGCACCGCGACACCGGCCGGCATTCCGGTCACGGTGAAGATGCGGGTCGGCATCGACCGGGATCACATCACCTACCTCGACGCCGGGCGGATCGCCCAGGACGCCGGCGTCGCGGCGGTGGCGCTGCACGGCCGGACGGCGGAGCAGCACTATTCCGGCACGGCAGACTGGGCGGCGATCGCCCGCCTGAAGGAGGCGGTGACCGAGGTTCCGGTGCTGGGCAACGGGGACATCTTCAGCGCCGCGGACGCGCTCGCCATGATGGCCCGGACCGGCTGCGACGGGGTGGTCGTCGGACGGGGCTGCCAGGGCCGGCCATGGTTGTTCGCCGAGCTGGCCGCTGCCTTCGCCGGCCGGGCGGCGCCCACGCCGCCCGATCTGGGCGCGGTGGCGCGGATCGTGCGGCGGCACGCGGAGCTGCTCTGCGTGGAGCTGGGCGACGATCGCGGACCTCGTGACCTGCGCAAACACATGGCGTGGTACTTCAAGGGCTTTTCGGTGGGCAGCCAGATCAGATCGTCGCTGTCGACGGTGTCCACGCTGGCCGAGCTCGACGATCTGCTCGCCCTGCTGGACCACCACCAACCCTTCCCGGCGGCGGCCGAGGGGCCGCGGGGACGGCAGGGCACGCCGCAGAAGCGCGTCCATCTGCCCGAGGGCTGGCTGGACGATCCCGAGGAGATGGTGGTTCCGGTCGGCGCCGAGCTCGACAGCAGCGGTGGTTGACCGTCGCGGACGGCGTCGGCGGGCCGTCCTGGGGCTGATCTTGCTGGTGGGCGGGTGTGCAGCACCGCCGCCCACCCCGGCGCAGCCCCCCGCCGGCCCGGTCACCGCAGCCGACCCGACAGCTGCCGACCCGACCGCTGCCGACCCGATCACTGCCGGCCCGGCCGCTGCGGCCCGGCTGGCGGTCGAGGCGATCAATGCCACCGCCGGGGGGCCGGTTGCCGCTCAGCAGCAGGTCCTGGTGCGGTTGGTCGACCCGGCCCGGGCGGCCGACCAGGCGGCCTGCGCACCGGCCACCGTCACCATCCGGATCGATCCGGTGCTGGACCGGATGACGCCCCTGCCCGCCGCGACGACGCCCACCGCCACCTCCACAGCCACGGCCACAGCCACCTCCACAGCGCGGGCGTCCGGTACCGGCTGCCGGTGCTGCTGGAGGTGTTCACCGGGGTGCGACGCACCGGGACCGATCTGGCGGGCCTGGAGCTCACGGTGATCGACGGGGTGGCGCACACCGCCCCGCTGTGTCTGCGCTGACCCTCCGTCCGGGGCGGGCCACCCCGAATGCGCGACCGACGCCTGACCCGGGCAGGTTGTGCGCCGGTCCTTGTGTTTCTCCCGACAGGCCGCCGCACCACGATGCGGTGAATAATGACGGAGAAGGAGACAGATCGGTCGGCGTGCGCCCTACCGGGTCAACCGGGTGATCACCGGCCGTCCGCGAGGACGCTGCAGAGTCGTCCACCAGCACAGCACCGCTTCGCACCCAGCGCGACCCGTCGTTCCGTGGCGGCTCGTCGATGACGATGAACCGAGGAGCACAGTGACCGGACGGCAGGCGGACCACGACGGCGCTGAACCCGCGACAGCCTGGTCCGACGGTGCGACCGACCACGCCCCCCGGCATCGGCACCCCTACCTCAACTACTCGTGGCACATCGCCGTCGCCGTGTTCGCGGTGTTCGTGCTGGCCGTCACCGGCATCTACTGGAACATCGTCCGACTGGGGAACGAAGGTCTCACCAACGGCTCGGTGGACATCGGCTTCGGGGACGGCTCGTCGCTGATCACCCAGCAGGCCGGGGTCGGCGCCGACGGGCTCAGCACCGCCGTCCCGGCGACCGACCTGCCGCCGCAGAACTTCCTTCTCGTCGGCTCCGACACGCGCTCGGGGGCCAACAACATCGACGGCGGCGAGGCCGAGCTGGCCGGGGTCGCCAACACCGACTCGATGATGGTGCTGCACATCAGCGGTGACCGTCAGCGCATCTACGCGGTGTCCCTCCCCCGCGACATGTGGGCGCCGAACGTGCCGTGCAAGGCCTACAACCAGGACACCAACGCCTACAGCGGCACTGCGCAGGGCGCGGACCTGGACCAGATGCACATGAACGCCTTCTACGGCGTCGGTGGCCCGAAATGCCTGGTCGACGCGGTCGAGAACCTGACCCAGCTGCCGGTCGACCGCTACATCCAGATCGACTTCTCGGGCTTCAGTTCGATGGTCGACGCGCTGGGCGGTGTCACGGTGAACGCGTGCGGTCCGATCGTGGACGAGACTCTGCAGACCATCCTGCCCAACGGCGGCGAACAGGTCATCAACGGTGCGCAGGCGTTGAACCTCGCCCGGGCCAGGAAGGTGATCGGCGACACTGCGTCGGATCTGTCTCGGATCCACCGGCAACAGCTCATCCTGTCGGCCATCCTGCGGGAGGTGAAGTCGGCCGGCACGCTGCTCGACCCGGGCAAACTGACCGCCTTCGTGAACGCGTTCACCCAGAACACCTCCACCGGAAACGTCACCTTCCAGTCACTGATGGACCTCGCCGAGTCCGTCGGGAACCTCGATCCGGCGAAGGTGAATTTCTATACGATCCCGACCGTGCCCGACCCGGACGACACCGGCCGCGGCTCCATGTTCCTGGACAAGTCCGGGTCCGCGCCGCTGTTGAACGCCCTGCGCAACGACCTGCCGGTGCCGGGAACCGAGACCCCGCCGGTGGAGACGACGGCGCCGACCACCGCCGACGCGGTCACCACACTGTCGGTCGGCCCCGAGGCCGTCGACCTGGAGATCGTCAATGCCACCGGCACGGAGGGTGCCGCCACCCAGGCGGCGACCGACCTCGACGCGCTGGGTTTCACCACGACAGCCGCCGACCTCAAGGCCGCCGACACCACCCAGTCCGGCGTGACGGTCCAGTACTCCCCGGGCAACGAAGCTGCGGCGCTGACGGTCGCGGCGGCCGTTCCGGGATCGGTCCCGACCGCGGTGGACGGCCTGGGCAGCCGGGTCTCGTTGCGCTTGGGCACCGCCTTCGACGGGTCGGTGGCCGCGGTGGCCGTCGGTGACCGGATCGACGCCGCGTTGCTGGCGCAGGTCCCGGCCGGGTCGGCCGGCAACGTCATCGCGCCGACCTCCGACGGAGCCGGCACCGCGGTGGCGACCAGCGTGAACGCCGCTGACGCCAGCTGCCTCTGAGCCGCTGTCGGGACGGCTGCCACCGGCCCGGCCGCGCCGCGCCGGTCGGGAGAGCTTCACGTCGCCCATGCCTGCGCTTAACCGCCCGTTCACGTCACGACAGGGTGATCAGCGGGCGCGAGTTCTAAGGTGGAGCCATGCGCCAGGCCTATCAGATCCGACTCGCCGATCTCGGTGAGCACGGAGCCCGTATGTGTCATGTCACCAGCGACGCCATGCGGGACGCCACCCGCGCCCTGCTGGACGCCGATCTGTCGCTCGCCGAGCAGGTCATCGCCCGTGACGTCGAGATCGACGAGATGCGAGCCAGCTCCGAGGAGGTCGCCCTGGAGCTGCTGGCGCTGCAGGCGCCGGTCGCGTCGGACCTGCGGGTCGTCGTGTCGGCGCTGTGGATCGTGGCTGACCTGCAGCGAATGGGGGCGTTGGCCATCCACGTCGCGAAGGCCGCCCGACGTCGGCACCCGAATGCGGTCATCCCGGAACAGATGCGCCCGGTCTTCGAGCGGATGGGCAGCGTCGGTGTGCACCTGGCCGACCAGGCCGGCAAGGTGCTACTCACCCGTGATGTGCAGCTGGCCCGGTCCTTGGATGCCGACGACGATCTGATGGACGATCTGCACCGGGAGATGTTCGCGATGCTCAACGACCCGGACTGGAGCCACGGGGCCGGGACCGCGGTCGACATCGCGCTGCTCGGCCGTTTCTACGAGCGGTTCGCCGATCATGCGGTGGCGATCTCGCGGCGGGTCATCTTCCTCGTCACCGGCGAGAACGTCGGCGGCGACACCACGCCGTCGTCCTTGGAGTTCGTCGACGGCTGACCCGGGTCGTACCTGGTTCGGTCGGGGTCGGTCGCCCGGCGTGGCAGCCGTCCGAGGGACCGGCGCCCCGTCCGTGACACACGTCGGTGACGGTGGGTCACCCCGCCAAGGTCTGATCGGGGTCGCCTGCCACCCGATCGGTGAAATTACGGTCACTCAGCGCTGATCCGCCCCGGTGTCGACCCGGCACCACCCACACCTACGACGATCCCCGGCTGGACCAGGACCCTGCCGGCCGAACGTGACGCCGAGATCCGCGCGATCCCGATGCACGAGACCACCGCGGTGGAACGCATTCCCGGCTACCTGGCGGTTCTCGCCGGCCGGGTGAACGCCGGCGATCAGCGGGAACCCGCTGCAAGCGCTCGCCGCCCGCCGACCGGGCGACCGGCATCCGAACGACGCAACACCGCCACACCGGGCCCGGTCAGCCGATCCAGGGCCACCGCCCGCCCGGTGGCCAGCAGCAACAGGTCGGCGGCACTGCCGGCCACGACCGGGCCGTCCCCCGCCGCCCACTCGCAGTCCACCGCCTCCGCCCGGACCCCGGCCAGCCGTCGACGGGCATGGAACGGCCAACCCATCCCCCAGATCCGCCGCAGCCCCGCCGCGCCGGCATCCGGCGGCACGTCCCGGACCAGACCCAGCGGAATGGCGATGTCCTGACCGTGCACCAGCAGGTCGGGCAGGATGTTGGCCGGCTGGTTGAACACCGGCCTCTCGCGGGACTCGGCGCGCCGTCGCATCTCGTCCACTATCTGTTCGTAGGGGCGCACCGCATACGCCACCGCCACCTCGCGACCGGCGGCCCACAGCCCCCGCGTCCTGCTCATCGTCCGGAGCATCTCGGGCAGGCCCGGCGCCGGAGCCGGCGTCATGGCCACGTGGGCCGCGACGTCGCGCACCCGCCACTCGCTGCACAGGCTCGGCGCTTCCCACTGTGCGGAGGTCAGGCCCGCCAACAGGTCGGCCAGGCTGCGCCGCTGCTCTGCGACCAATGACCACGTCGTGTCATCCATCACCGCTCCCCTGATAGTCCAGTACTTTTACCAATATGGACCCCCGGACAGCTTCTGGCAAGAGTGGCGCCGGGGTGGCACGAACCCCGTCACCGAGCGCCCCGCAGCCGAGCCTGGGGGTGCTGCTCTTCATCCCGTACCGGCACCTCGAGTCCCGGATCCTGGACGCGGTGACCGCCGCGGGCTTCCCGATCACCCTCACCCAGGCCCGACTCCTGCAACGCATCGATCCCGCCGGATCGCGGCTGAGCCGACTGGCCGCCGCAGCCCAGATCAGCAAGCAGACAGCCGGTTTCCTGGTGGATCAGCTCGCCGCCACCGGTTACGTCGAGCGGGTCGCCGATCCCAGCGACGGCCGCGCGCGGATCGTCCGGTTCACCGCGAGCGGGCACCGGCTCGTCGCCGTTGCCGTTGCCGAGCAGACCAGGATCGAAACCGAATGGATCCGGCACCTGGGCGAGCCCAGCGCCACCGGCCTCCGTGAGGCACTGGGCCGGCTGCGGGAGATCACCGACCCCTTCGGTTGAGCCGGCGCCGAGGTGCCCGCTCGGCGCCGGCATGTGCGACGCTGCGGGACGGCACGCTCTCCGAAGGGACCACGATGACCGATCACGCCCTGCAGATCCGCGACCTCGAGGACGACGAGGAGAGGTTGGTCCTGCACCGGTTCGACAACGACGACGCCTGGGCGTTGGGTGCGCGGCTGGTCGGGCTGGCGCGAGAGCGGCGGCACCCGGTGGCCGTCCTGATCGAGCGCAACAATCACCTGCTGTTCCAGGCGGTGCTGCCGGGCGCCACCCCGGACAACGTCGGCTGGGCCGGACGCAAGATGAACGTGGTGCGCCGATTCGAGGCGTCATCGTTCCTGGTCGGGCGCCGACTGGAGGTCGCAGGCCGCGCGCTGGACCAGGACTGGGGGGTCGACCCGGCCGACTACGCCCCGCACGGCGGCGCGTTCCCGGTCCGCATCGCCGGCGTCGGGGTGGTGGGAGTGGTGGCGGTCTCCGGGCTACCGCAGGCTGACGATCACGCGCTGCTCGTGGAGGCCCTCACCGCGCAACTGGACGCCGGCGCCGCTCAGCCGAAGCGACCCGAGATGTAGTCCTCGGTGGCCTTCTTCGCCGGATTGGAGAAGATCTTGGCGGTCTCGCCGTACTCGACGAGCCGACCGGGTTGTCCCACCCCTGCCAGGTTGAAGAACGCGGTCCGGTCGCTGACCCGGGCCGCCTGCTGCATGTTGTGGGTCACGATGACGATCGTGTAGCTCTGCTTGAGCTCGCTGATCAGGTCCTCGATGGCCAGCGTCGAGATCGGATCCAGGGCCGAACACGGCTCGTCCATCAGCAGCACCTCCGGTTCGACGGCGATCGCCCGGGCGATGCACAGCCGTTGCTGTTGCCCGCCGGACAGGCCGGCGCCCGGCCGGTCGAGCCGGGTCTTGACCTCCTCCCACAGGTTCGCGCCGCGCAACGAGCGCTCGACGATGTCGTCGTACTCCTTCTTGGACTTCTTGGAACCGGCCAGCTTGTAGCCGGCGATCACGTTGTCGTAGATGGACATCGACGGGAACGGATTGGCCTTCTGGAACACCATCCCGACGGTCCGGCGGACGTTCACCGGGTCGACACCGGGGCCGTAGAGGTCCTCCCCGTCCAGCAGCACCTTCCCGGTCACCGTGCCGTTGGGGATGACCTCGTGCATCCTGTTCAGCGTCCGCAGGAAGGTCGACTTGCCGCAACCGGACGGGCCGATGAAGGCGGTGACGGTCAGCGGGGCGATGTTGATCGATGCCCCCTCGACCGCGAGGAAGTCACCGTAATAGACGTTGAGGTCTTCGACGTCGATGCGCTTGGCCATGATCAGCAGGTCCTTCTCGGGTTCGTCAGCACGGGGTCAGCGGGACTTCGGCTGGGTCAGCTTGGCGATCAGCCGAGCGACGACGTTGAGGATCAGGATCACCAGGACGAGCACCAGGGCGGCACCCCAGGCCCGCTCGATGGTGAACTGGGTGACCGAGCCGCCGGTCTTGCCCAGCTGGTTCCAGATCATCATCGGCAGGGTTGCCTGGTCGCCGCTGAAGACGTCCGCGTTGATCTTCGGGTCGTACCCGACCAGCAGGATCAGCGGCGCGGTCTCACCGGCGACCCGGGCGATGGCCAGCAGTGCGGAGGTGATGAGTCCCGACAGCGCGGTCGGCAGCACCACCTTGAGGACCGTGCGCCACTTGGGCACACCCAGGGCATAGGAGGATTCCCGTAGCTCACGCGGCACCAGCTTGAGCATCTCCTCCGACGAGCGGACCGCCACCGGCAGCATCAGGATGGCCAGCGCGACCGAGCCCGCGGCGCCGAACGGCCGCATCCCGAAGCCGAGGATCAGCAGGGTGAACACGAACAGGCCGGCCACGATGGACGGCACCCCGGTCATCACGTCGACGAAGAAGGTGACCGCCTTGGCGAACCGGCCCTTGCCGTACTCCACCAGGTAGATCGCGGTCAGGATCCCGACCGGCAGCGCGATGACCGAGGCCAGACCCACCTGCAACAGGGTGCCCAGCAGCGCGGCGTAGACCCCGCCGCCCTCGACCCGGGTGCTGACGCCGTTCATCGACTTGGTCAGGAAGTCCCCGTCGAGGGCACCGGCGCCCTTGACCACGATGAAGCCCAGGATCAGGGTCAGCGGCACCAGGGCGGCCACGAACGAGGCGTAGATCAGCGTCGAGGCGAACCGGTCCTTGGCCCGGCGCTTGCCCTCGACGGTGAACGACCAGGCGGTGAGCAGGACGATGAACAGCGCCGCGGCACTGAAGAACGACGTCCCCCAGCCGTCCCAACCGATGCTGAACTTCGCGGCCAGAGCGAGGCCGACGGCAGCAACTGCGCTGACCGGGATGGCCCAGTTCGGGATCCGGTGTCCGACGAGTGCGGACGGCGTGCTCTTCACCGGGGTTCGGTGACCGGTGGCGTTGCGGGTTGTCATCAGACGAAGTCCTTCCGGCGGGCGATCACCAGACGGGCCGCGGAGTTGACCACCAGGGTGATGACGAACAGGAACAGGCCGGACAGGATCAGCGCCGGGATGCCCAGCGTGGAGCCGGCAGCCTCGCCGAACTTGTTGGCGATGTTGGCCGAGATGGTGTCGCCGCCGGGCTCGGTCAGGTGCCAGTTGATCTTGAAGCCGGAGTTGAGCACCAGTGCGACGGCGATCGTCTCGCCGAGCGCGCGTCCCAGGCCCAGCATCGCTGCGGAGATCATCCCCGGGCGGCCGAACGGCAGCACCGCGGTCCGGATCGACTCCCATTTGGTGGCACCCAGGGCGAGGGCGGCGTCGATGGTCTCCCGCGGAGTCTGCAGGAACACCTCACGGCTGACCGCGGACACGATCGGCACGATCATGATGGCCAACACGATGCCGGCGATCAGCAGGCTCTTGCCGTACTGGTTCACCGTCAACGGTGTCGACGTGGCGAACAGCGGAATCCAGGAGAAGTAGTCGGTCAGCCACTTCTGGAACCCGGTGGTCGCCGGGATCAGGAAGTACAGGCCCCACATGCCGAAGATCAGCGAGGGCACCGCGGCCAGCAGGTCGACCACGCCGCCGAGCAGCGTGGCCAGTCGACGGCTCGCGTACTGCGAGATGAACAACGCTATCCCGATCGCGACCGGCACGCCGATGACCATCGCGATCAGCGAACTCATCACGGTGCCGAACAGCAGTGCGGCCATCCCGAACAGCGGCGGGTTCGCCCCCGGGGTCCAGACCTGGGTGGTCAGCAGGTTCCCGGCATTGCCACTGAACGCCGGGATCGCCTTCCAGATCAGGAAGAACGCGATGGCGGCCATGATCAGCAGCAGCAAGCCGCCGGACCCGGCCGCGAGTGCCCGGAAAACCTGGTCGCCCAGCCGCACCGAGCGGCCCGTGATCGGGGCCGGTTGCCGGGGATGGACGACGTCCCGGGCGGTGTCCACCACGGTGACGCCACCGAAACTGGTGGACATCCCGGGCTCGGGGTCGAGGTGGATCGCCGGTTCGACCGGGCGTCCCGCCCGTCGCTGCTGGGTGTTCTCGGGTTCGACGTCGCTCACGTCTTCCATCATCAGGTCTGCCCTGTCCGCGCCGTTCATGCGCTGCATGTTTTTCTCACCAAACGTCGTGGATCAGGGTCCGGTCGACGACGAGTACGAGGCCCGTGGCGCCGATGCGGGTGCAACGGCGGCACGGGCCACGCTCGCGAGGACTAGCTCAGCGCCTGGATGGAGGCGATGACCTCGGTCTGGACCTCGGCGGGCAGCGGTGCGGCACCCAGGTCGGCGAGGCCCGCCTGACCCGTGGTCGCGGTGTAGCCCAGGAATGCCTTGAGCACGTCCAGGGTGTCGCCGTTGTTGGCCGAGCAGACGATCTCGTAGGTGACCAGGACGATCGGGTACACCCCGGCCTCCTTGGTCGCGTAGTCCAGCTTCAGCGCGACATCGTTGCCGGTACCGACGACGGTGGCCGCGGCCACTGCCTTGCCGGCGCTTTCACCGGTGAGCTCCACCGCACCCGCGCCGGAGTCGACCTTGGCGATCGCCAGCGAGTTGTCGGTGGCATAGCCCCACTCGACGTAGCCGATGGTGCCGTCCTTGCCCAGGACCTCCTGCGCCACACCGTCGGAGCCGTTGGCGGCGATTCCGCCGGGAGCGGCCCACGCCTTGGCCGGGTCGAAGGTCCAGGCGTCGGGGGCGGCGGCCTTGAGGTACTTGGTGAAGTTCTCCGTGGTGCCGGAGTCCTCCGCGCGGTGCACCGACTGGATCGTCAGGGCCGGCAGGGTGGCTCCGCTGTTCAGGGCGGCGATCGCCGGGTCGTTCCAGGTGGTGATCGTGCCGGCGAATATCTTGGCCAGCACCTCGGCGTTCACCGTCAGGTCGGTCACGCCGGGGACGTTGTAGGCCACCGCGATCGGGCCGGTGACCATCGGCAGGTTGATGGCGTCGGCACCGGCGCAGCGGTCGCCCTTCGCTGCGGCGGCCTGCTCCGGCTTCAGCGCGGAATCCGAGCCGGCGAAGTCGACCTGGTTCCCGGTGAAATCGCTGATGCCCTTGCCCGAGCCACCGCCCTGGTAGGCACCGACGTTCGCACCGCACGCGGCGTTGAAGTCCAGGATCCACTGCTCCATGACCTTGCCCTGGGCAGTGGAACCCGACGACCGCAGGTCTCCGGTGGCGCACTCGAACGAGTCGGTGCCGGCCGACCCGGGGGTGCTGCTCGCCGCATCCGACGCCGAGTCGGCGGCCGGGCTGCTCGACGAGGCGGTCGAACCTGCGGTGCTCGACGGGGTGGTGTTGTCGTCGGAGCCACAGGCCGCGAGGGTCACCGCGGTCGCGGTGAACAGGCCGAGCAGGGAAAGCTTGCGCGTGATCTTCACGCAGATCCTCCGTGGTTCTTGGGGGGGTTCCGTGGACGGTGTACTGCAGATGCGTCGTGCGGATACGGGGCGGCGGATGCCTGCCGATCCAGGACGTTAAGAGACCCGAATGGCCGCACGACCCCCGCCGGGTGAACCGGAGATGAACAGCCCCGGCGGCAGCTTTCCGCTCGCGGCGGGCGGGACGGGCGTCCTCGCAGGTCAGCGCGGCCGCGGGCACTGCTGGAGTGGGTTGGGTACCGGTTCGGGAGACGTACCTCACCCACCACGGACGGGGCGCGCGCCGCCGCCCGTTCGGCTACCGCCGGTCACCCTGGGTCGACCGACCCGGGCGGGCAGGTCGCCTGACGGGTCAGCCCCCGGCGGGGTCGAGCGCCGACCGGCAGTGCCGGCCCGGCCGTATCGTTGACCACATTGCGCAGTCGAAGGAAGCCTCATGAACGCAGATCGGAACAGTCGCCGCGGGCTCGAGCATGCCGTCGGGGCGGTGCGGTGATCCAGACCCCGCTCCGATTCGCCGTCGGCCCCGACACCCCGCTGCCCGACCTCACCGATCTGGCGCCCGTCGGCGGCCGGTGGGTGACCGCCGATGCCGAGACTGTCGACAGCACCTACCTCGACACCGCCGACGCCGATCTGGACCGGGCCGGGGTGACGCTGTCCCGGTGGTCGACCGGCGCGGTGGCGGGCTGGCGGCTCGCGCTGCCCGACCGGCCGGAACGCGAGCTGATCGACAAGCCGGGGTCGGCGCCGAAGACCCCTCCGCCGGTGACTGATCCACCGGCGGACTTCACCGCGGCGGTCCGGGGAGCATGCCGGGGGCTGGACCTGATCCCGGTGGCGACCGTGCGGACGCACCGCACCCTGTACCGGTTGCTCGACGCCGCAACCTCGCCGCTGTTGGAGCTGGCCGACGAGACCGTCCACACCTCGACGTCGACCCCGGACGGCGTCCTGCTGACCGTCTGGCGCCGGTGGGAGGTGATCCCGGTGCCCGACACCCCCGCACCGGTCGCCGCCGTGGTGGGACGGCTGACCGCACCCGACGGCAGCACCCGGGACGACGATCCCCGCAGCGACCTGCAGCGCGCACGCCCGGATCCGCCCGCGTCGGGTCACCCGCGGGGCCCCACCCCCGGCAAGCACGGCAAGCACGGCAAGCAGGGCAAGCAGGGCAAGCAGGGCAAGCAGGGCAAACACAGCAAACACAGCAAACACGGCAAGCACGGCAAACACAGCAGGCACCGCACACACGGCCCGACCGCCGGGCAGGTCATCCGCGCGTACCTGATCGCGCAGGACGATGCGCTGATCGCCGGCGACCTCGCCCTGCGTGCCGCCGCGGTCGGCGTCCACCCGACCCGGGTGGCCACCCGTCGGTTGCGCAGCACGCTGCGGATCTTCGCGCCGTTCCTGGATGCCGACCGGGCTGCCACGCTCGACGGCGAACTGTCCTGGTACGCAGCGGCCCTGGGTGAGGTGCGCGATCGGGAGGTGCAGCGGGTCCGGATGCGCGCCCTGATCGACGGGATCCCCGACGACCTCGTCCTCGGCCCGGTCGCCGCGAGCATCGACGGTGCACTGCTCGCGGAGGAGACGGTCCACCGCGGCCGCCTCGCCGAGGTGCTGGATTCGCCGCGCTACCTGGCCCTGCTGCGTGACGTGCGGTCCTGGAGCAGCATGCCGCCGTTCACCGCGCGGGCCGCGGAGCCGGCGAAGGCGCTGCGCCGGCGGGTCCGCACGGCCGCCGCAAAGCTGGTCGCACACCTGGAATCCGGCCTGCGCCGGGGCGGCGGGGGCGATGAGCTGCACCGCGCCCGCAAAGCCGGGAAGCGCGCCCGCTACGCCGCGGAGCTGGCCGCGCCGGTGCTGGGCGACAAGGGCACGAGCCTGGTGCAGCGCTACCAGGAGGTGCAGGACGTGCTCGGTGAACATCAGGACGGGGTGGTCGCCTGTGCACTGATCCGCCGACTGGCCGCCGGCACCCTCGACCGGCCCCGGGAGAACGGCTTCACCTACGGCCTGCTCTACGCCCGCGAGCAGGACAGGGCCGCCGCCTACCGGGAACGCGCCGACCAGCTCTACGAAGCGCTGCGGACCTGACCGACCCACGCGCCGTACCGGTCCGACGGGCGGGCGGCCGACCGCCGGCCCGTCGGTCAACGTTCACCCGGCGGCCACCTCCGGACCCCCTCGGCGGTGGTGGCGGGTTCGTAGTCTGCTCGGGTCACTCCGCGCACCGCCCACCCGACGCGTGTCGCCGACCGAGACCTGGAGTCCGCATGCCCCTCGACGATCGTCACCTTCCGCTGTTGATGACCGGCCACACCGTCGGCAAGCGCAGCGCCGTGACCTGTGCGCTCAAGTGCGCCAACGCCTGCGCCCACCCGGCTCCCAACCCGACCGACAACCCGACGTTCCGCGACATCGCAGGAGCGGCGCTGAGTCGCCGACTGCTTCTCAGGGGCGCCGCCGCGGGGGCCGCGGTGATGCTGGTCGGCGGTGAGCTGGCCGGGATCCCCCGCCGCCACGCGGACGCCGCGGCCACCGCCCGGCCGCACGGTCCGCGCGTGGCCTGGACTTCACCGCCGATCGAGCCCGTCCGTCGCGACCGACCGACGCCTTCACGGTGCCGGCCGGTCTACGACTGGAGCACCATCCTGCGCTGGGGTGATCCGCTGTTCGACCCCGCCGACGTCTTCGACGTCGCACGCCCAGACCGCCGACCTGCAGGCCCGCCAGTTCGGCTACAACAACGACTATCTCGACATCATCGAGATTCCCGGGCACCGGCGGGCCGCGAGGCCCTGCTGGTCTGCAACCACGAGTACGTGAACCCGGCGATCATGTTCCCGCCGGCGACGGACGACGCGGTCCTCGATCGAGTAGCGCCGGATCGCGCATGCAGGCGCACGGGCATGTCGGTGGTGCACCTGCACCGCTGCCGAGCGCGGCAAGCCCGTGGACGTACACCGTCGGCAGTCGGTACAACCGGCGGATCACCGCCACCACCCCGTTCACCTTGACCGGCCCGGCGGCGGGTGCGCCGCTGTTGCAGACCGGCGCCGATCCGGCCGGCACCACGGTGCTGGGCACCTTCGGCAACTGCTCCGGCGGCACCACGCCGTGGGGCACCGTGCTCTCCGGCGAGGAGAACTTCAACGGCTACTTCCGTGCCGCCGGGACCACGCCCGGCCGAGGCGCGGTACGGACTGGCCGACAAGGCCGACCGCCAACGGCTGGGAGACGATCGACTCCGCGGTTCGACGCCCGCAGCCCGGAGACCGCGAACGAGCCCAACCGGTTCGGCTGGATCGTCGAGATCGACCCGTTCGACCCGACGTCCACGCCGGTGAAGCACACCGCCCTGGGCCGCCTCAAGCACGAGGGCGCCAACGTCATCGTCGGCCGCAGCGGGCACGTCGCCGCCTACATGGGCGACGACGAGCGCTTCGACTACCTCTACAAGTTCGTCTCCACCGACACGGTCCGCGGTGGCTGGCACGGCTGCAACGACGTCGAGCCGCCGCGACCTCGAAGGCCGACCGGGCGCACAACAAGACGCTGCTGAGCAACGGCAGCCTCTACGTCGCGCGGTTCAGCCGGCAACTCCCCGGCCGGCCGAGATCGACGGCACCGGACACCTCCCCGCCGACGGGCAGTTCGACGGCACCGGCGAATGGCTGCCGATCGTGCTCGACGGGGTGTGCCAGGTCCCCGGTTTCACCACCGAGCAGGCGCTGGTCAACACCCGGCTGGCCGCCGACGCGCTCGGCGCCACCAAGATGGACCGCTGCGAGGACGTCCAGCCGAGCCTGCGCACCGGCAAGGTCTACGTGGCCTGCACCAACAACACCGACCGCGGCGTCAAGGCCGGCAAGGAGAGCGCCACCGAGGTCAACCCGCGCAACGCCAACAAGGACGGCCACATCGTCGAGATCACCGAGGACCGCGGCGACGCCCGTCGACCGCACGTTCAGCCTGGTCGCTGCTGCTGGTGTGCGGCGACCCGCGCACCAACGCCGGCACGTACTTCGCCGGCTACCCCAAGGACAAGGTGTCGCCGATCTCCTGCCCGGACAACCTCGCCTTCGACTCCGGAGGGCAACCTGTGGATCGCCACCGACGGCGCGCCCGAGCACCATCGGACTCGCCGACGGCCTGTTCAAGGTCCCACTCGCCGGCCGCGAACGCGGCCACGTCCAGCAGTTCCTGGCCGTGCCCGCGCGACGCCGAGACCTGCGGACCGGTCATCCACGACCAGGACGGACTGGTCTTCGTCGCCGTCCAGCACCCGGGCGAGGACGGCACGTTCGACGACGCAGCTCTCCTACTTCCCCGACTACGTCGCCGGCCGGTGCGACACGCCCCGGCCCGGGCGCCTGGCGCGGGACCGCGGCCGTCGGTGGTGCAGGTGTTCAGGCGCTGATCCGGACCGCCGCCCAGAGTCGGCAGGTGGCACACTGGGAGGACGCTGACCACATCCGGTAGCAGGATGAACCCTCGGCGTCGGGACATCGATCGACGGCCGTGCCGTGTCTTGGGGTGAACACGTGACGGTGCTGGAGCGCTTCGAGCACGCCTTCGTGCGGGCGATGCCGGCCGACGAGCCCCGATTGCTGCCGGTCCGGCTCGCCAAGGCCGGCTCGACGGCGCTCGGTGTCGCCGGGGCCGGCATCAGCCTGTTCACCCCAGGCGGGGTGCGGGTGCCGCTCGGGGCCAGCGATGACATGGCAGCGCGCGCGGAACGGCTGCAGTTCACCTACGGGGCCGGGCCGTGCATCGACGCACATCTCTCCCGGGAGATGATCCGGGTCGATGCCCGGTCGATGATCCGGCGCTGGCCCGGGTTCGCCCGGGAGCTGATGGCGGTGACGCCGTTCCGGGCGATAGTGGCCATCCCGCTGTCCGCCGGCATGACCGACGTCGGGACCACCGACCTGTACCTCGTCGATCCGGCCCAGCTGGACGTTCTGGCCTCCGACGACCTGGTCCGGATCGCGGACCGGGTGTCCGAGCGGTTGGCGTCCGCGCACCCGGCGGACCGCGCGGACGGTGACCCGGCGTGGTTGTCAGGACCGTCGGCGATCCAGCGCAACGGGGTCTTCATCGCGATGGGGATGGTGTCGGTCGCCCTGGACGTGCCCGCCGCGGCGGCGCTGGCCGCCATCCGCGGACGCGCCCGCCGGCAACACCGCACCGTCGACGACATCTCGCGGGAGATCGTCGGTCGCACGCTCGTCACGACCGAGCTGGTGACCGACCTCGAACCGACCTGACGGCGGGCAGGCGCCGGACTGCTTTCTGGTCAGCCGAACTGACGCCGACGCGCCACGACAGCCGCTGCGACCTCCGGCAGCGAGACCTCCTCGGCGAACGCCGCCGCCCGGAGCAGCGACAGCGCCTCGGCGACCGGGACACCCGCCTGCACCGCGACCATCCCGGTGGCGAGCGCGATGACATCGGGGGTGACGGCCCGGCCGGTCGACCGGTGCAGGTCCCGCAGCAGCAGCCGCGCGATCTCCTCGCAGGCAGTGACCGCGAGCGCCACCCCGGCCGGGGCAAGCGGGCCCGGCGACCGCCGGTAGAGCAGCACCGTCCCGAACGAAACGGCCCCGATCCGGAGCGGGAACGCGAACAGCCCGCGCACCCCGACCGCAGTCAGTTCCGGCACCAGCGCCGGCCACCGGGCGACGACTTCGGCGTCCTGGACGTCGGGCACCGAGATCGGGTTCTGCACGCAGAACGCCTCGATCACCGGGCCCTCACCGAGGGTCAGCTGATAGTCGTCGACCGTGCGGGCGGTGTGGTCGGTGGCGAACATCGGGTGCCCGTCGTCGGCACTGCCGCGCGCGGTGACGGCGGCCCCGTCCATCGCGAGCGCTTCGACCAGGGACCGGCAGCGGTCCTGGTGTCGGCCGTCGACATCGGTCAGTGCGCGCCGGGCGATCATCGTCGGCCGACGGTGGTGGCGGACGGGGAATCCGGCGCGATGCGCAGCGGGGACCCGGCCGGCGCCTGGCGGTCACTGGGCACGCGGCGGTCCCTCGATGAGACCTGCTGCCACCGCTGCGATGCCGACGCCTCGGCGGCGGGACTCGTCCTCGATGATGCTGAACGCCTGCTGCACCCCGACGTCGTGCCTGGCCATCACCGCACCGGCTGCCTGGTTGACCAACTGGCGGTGGCGCAGCACCTCGACCAGCGTGCGCGCCGCGGTCTCGTCCACATGCTGGGCCTGAAAGTCGGCCAGCCCGCGATCGAGGTAGTCCAGGAGCACGATCAGCAGGTCCGGCTCCGGGACCCGCAACCCCTGCCGCCGTCTGCTGTACAGGTTGAGCGAGCCGACCACCACCGGCCGGACGTGCAACGGTTCGGCCAGGAACGACCGGATGCCGACCTGCGCCGCCGCGGCCGCGACGCGGGGCCACCGCAGCTCGACCTCGGCCAGCAGCAGCGCGACCTGATGGTCGCCGCGGGCGGCGGACAGGCACGGCCCGTCGCCCTGGTCGTACTGGCCCTCGTCGACCACCAGCACAGCGTCGTCGGTGTGCGCGGCGGTGAACGGTTCGCCGGCGAACCGGGCGGTGACACCGGCCCAGTCGGCGTCATCGATCATCCGTACCGCCTGGCGGGTGGCCCGGGCCATCAGGTCCAGCAGGGTGGCTGCGTCGTGCACGCGGCCGCGCAGCTCGGCCATCAGCAGCGGGATCTCGACCGGGTGGGCGGCCAGCGCCCGCTTCAACGCGGGTGACCACTCCACGGCGTCCGGCGTGTCATCGGCATGATCATGAAAATCCATCACTGAGACCCCCGATCGGTTTCGCGGCGAAAGGTCGTCGCGACATCATCAGGTCGGCAGGGCTGACAACACCTCCACCCTAGCCCCGTGCCTCCCCGCACCTTCCGGGCCTACCGCCGGCAACGGCCCTGTGGTCACCGGCCGGTTCGAGGAGGCGCCCGGCGGTCAGGTCCGCACCGAGCGCACCGCGACCGGCAACCACCCTGCGGCGGCGGGCCGACTCACGGCAGTCGGCCGGCGCAGCACGACCTGCCGGCCGAGTGCGCGGGAGACCGCGTTCTCGGCGAGCCGGGCCACCACCGCACGGTCCACCGCTGCCACTCCGGTCCCGGCGATCGCCGGGATGGGCCGCAGCCAGCTCAGCTCCACCCCGACGTCGTGCATCCGCAGGGTGCGCCCGACCGACCGCGCGAGCGTGTCGTCGCCGACGAACGCCGTTGCCGTGGTGGGAATCTCGGCCTGAGTCACGCGGACCGCCGCCGGCTGGACCACGACGGCGGCATCGAGCGCGGCCTGGAAGCCGGCCCGGTGGAACTCGTCGACCGCAGTGCCGCAACGGGTGGTCGCTTCCGGGAACACCTGCACGCGGTGCCCCCGGCGCAGCTGATCGGTGATCCGGTCCACCACCGCGGGGAGGTCCCGGAGCTCCCGGCGGCGCAGGAAGAGCGCGCCGCAGCGGCGGGCCACCGACCCGACCACCGGCCAGTCGGCGACCTCGGACTTCGCCACCGGCACCATCGGGGCAGCGGCGGCCAGCGCGAGCACATCGAGCCAGGAGGTGTGGTTGGCCACCACCAGCGCCGGCCCGTCGCGCACAGCGCCCACCACGGTGAGCCGGACGTGCAGCGCGGCGAGCACCCGACGGCACAACCACCCCAGCACCCACGAGCACCGCTGTTGGCGGTGGTAGCCGGGAATTGCCGACACCACCATCACCGTCGGTACTGCGAACAGCGCGACAGCGACCAGCCGCAGCGCGCGCCGGCCCGTTCTCACCGGCCCGCTCCGCGGCCCACCCGGCGTCACACACGCGGCCACGCACGAGGTTCGAGGTGCGGGCAGCTGCCAGCAACCGGGCGGCCCCGCGCCGGTCATCGATCGCACTCCCGGATCACCCCGGCCGGGGTGGGCCCGGGCTCGACGGCGGGGAGGAACCTGCGCAGGTATCGCTGATCGGCGTTCTGCAGGTCCAACAGGATCAGCAGGTCCGCGCAATTGAACAACGGGTCGTGGGCGGGCGGGCCGAGCACCGAGGCGCCGAGCCGCAGATAGCCCTTGAGCAGCGCGGGAAAACGGACCATCACCGGCGGCGCGTCCACCGGGGCCCAGGGACGCCGGGGCGGACAGCACCAGCGCGGGTCGAGGTGGCCGGTACGCACCTCGTTCCACACCCCGGCCGCCACCTCGCCGCCGTCGGCGAGCGGGATCGACGAGCAGCCGACCAGGTAGCGGTGCCCGCCGCGCATCATGTACTGCGCGATCGCCGACCACAGCAACGACATGGTGGCGCCGTTGCGGTGGTCCGGCCGCACGCACGACCGGCCCCCCTCCACCGTGTACGGCAGCAGCGGCGTGATCTGGTCGAGCTCGAACTCCGTCTCGGCGTAGAGACCGAACCGCCCCGCCCCCGGCGGCAGCAGCCGGTACGTGGCCACCGCCTCCGCCTGACCGGCGGGTGCTCCGGTGTGCCACACGACCACATGGTCGGCGGCCTCGTCGAACCCGTCGGCGTCCAGGCCGACCGGCCCGGGGGTGATGGCGCCGAACTCGCCGGCGAAGATCTGATGCCGGAGCCGTTGGGCGCTGCGGAGGTCCTCGGGGTGGCGGCTCACCGTCACCGTGTACGATGCGGTCCGTCCGCCGGCGGCCATCGCCCCGGCGTCCGTCAGTTGCTGAATGGGCACCTGCCCAGGCTGGCCCCGGCGGTTGCCGTCGACCTGCCCTGGCCACGAAGCGCCGGTGAAGCTTGGGTGAACGCTCCGCCGCGGGTTGTGGGCGACGTCCCCGGGTCAGCCCCGGGCCACCACCAGGAAGCTGTCGAAGCCGGCCGGGTCGGCCAGCGCGTCCCGGGACACCGAGGTGTCCACGTCGGCGCCGGCCAGGATGCGCTTCACCGGCACCTCCAACTTCTTCCCGTTCAGCGTGCGCGGGATGACCGGCACCGGCACGACCCGACTCGGGACGTGCCGCGGGGACAACTCGGAACGGATGACCGTCCGCAGCGCCGCCGTGGCCGCAGCCAGGTCGGCGCCGTCGGCGAGCACCACGAACAGCAGCAACTCGCCTTCCTGCGCACCGGACGTGTCCACGACCAACGCATCCAGCACCGCGGGCACCGCCTCGACGACCCGGTAGAACTCGGCAGTACCCATCCGGACCCCGCCCCGGTTCAGCGTGGCGTCGGACCGCCCTTCGATGATGCAGGAGCCGCGCTCGGTGATCCGGATCCAGTCGCCGTGCCGCCAGATGCCCGGGTACTCGGCGAAATAGGCGTCCCGCAACCGGGTCCCGTCGGCGTCGCCCCAGAAGCACACCGGCATCGACGGCATCGGGGTGGTCAGGACCAGCTCCCCCACGGCCCCGATGAGTGGCTCACCGGACGGCGAGAACGCCTCCACCTTCGCACCCAGTGCCCGGCAGGAGATCTCGCCCGCCCAGACCGGAACCGTCGGCGATCCGCCGACGATCGCGGTACACAGGTCGGTACCCCCGGACAGCGAGACGATCTGGATCCGCTCACCGACCGCGTCGTGAACCCAGGCGAAACCCTCGGCGTCCAGCGGGGATCCGGTGGAGCCCACCACCTGCAGCGCGCTCAGGTCGGCGTCGGCGGCGGGCGTCAGGTCGGCCTTGCGGCAGGCCGTCAGGTACGGCGCCGAGGTGCCGAAGTAGGTCACCCGATGCCGCTCGGCGAGCCGCCAGAGCGCACCCAGATCCGGGAAGCCGGGGTTTCCGTCGAACAACACGATGGTGGTGCCGGCGAGCAGGCCACCCACCAGCAGGTTCCACATCATCCAGCCGGTGGTGGTGAACCAGAAGAAGACCGACCCGGGACCCAGATCCGACTGCAGGGCAAGGACTTTGAAGTGCTCGAGCACGATGCCGCCCACCGACTGGACGATCGGTTTCGGCAGTCCGGTGGTGCCGGAGGAGTACAGCACCCACAACGGCGCCTCGAACGGGACGGCGGTGAACGTGGGGGCACCCGGCACCGCCGTGAGCGCCGCCCACTCCGTCATGCCGTCGGGTGCCGGCGTCCCCAGGATCGGGATGTGCACCGCGCCGGCCAACCCCGGCAGCGCCGCCCGCACCCGGGACACCGTCGCCGAGATGTCGAAATCCTTGCCGCCGTAGCGGTATCCGTCCACAGCGAGCAAGACGGTCGGCTCGATCTGGGTGAACCGATCGATGACCGACCCGGGCCCGAAGTCCGGCGAGCAGGACGACCACACCGCCCCGAGCGCAGCAGTCGCGAGAAACCCGACCAGGGCGTGGATTCCATTGCCCACCAGGGCGGCCACCCGGTCGCCGACGCCGACACCTGCGGCGGCCAGACCGATCTCGGCCGCACCGACGGCGGCCCGCAGCTCGGACACGGTGAGCGTGGTCTCGGTCCCGTTCTCGGTGGCGGCGATGACCGCGACGGTGTCCAGGGACCGGCCGGGCAGCTCGGCCAGGGCCCGCTCGGCGTAGTTGAGGGTCCCGCCGGGGAACCAGTGCGCACCGGGCATCGTCGAATCCGCCAGGGCCGCGGTCGGTCGATCATGCCAACGAACCCCGCCGTGCTCGGCCACGGCGGCCCAGAAGGTGCCCACCTCGGTGGTGGAGAACTCCCACAGATCGGCGTAGGACGAGAACTCCCGGCCGGTGCTCGTGGCCAGATCGTCGGCGAAAGCGGTGATCCGGGCAGCGGCGGCGCGCGCCGGGTCCGGCGCCCACAGCACGGGCGGCACGTTCGGTCGATCGTTCATCAGATCCCCTTTGCTGGTGCCCGCATCCTCACACACCCCGACACCGGTCGGAGACCTCGCGAGCGCGTCGAAGGGGTCCGGCGGGGGCTCCTGCCCACTGAGCGGGGTGCTGCCCATGCTGTTGCACGGGCCGGACGACATTCGCTCGGCAGGAAGTCCGCCGGGGTCATGGCGCGGGCAATACCGCCGCCACCGCCGCCGCCCAGGACGGGTCGTCGGGGTAGTCGCCGTGGCCGCGGATCCGGTACATCGGCCCGGCCATCAGCCCGATGTCGTACCGCACCGGGTCGAGCAGTCGCCACTCGGGGCCGTACTCGTGCCGGCCGGTCACGGGGTCCACAGTCTCCCCGGGGCCGCCGCCGAAGAACTCGGCGTCCGTCGCCCACGGTGCGGTGACGGCTTGATGATGCCAGCTCAGTACGGGGCCCGCGATCGGGTCGGTGTCCCGGTAGAGGTTGCGCCAGCGGTGGTCGAACCGCTCCCAGATCCAACCCAGCAGGCTCAGGTCCACCGCAGCCGGGAACGCCCGGACGAACTGCTGCTGCAGCTGCGAACCGAACGTCACCAGCCCCACCCGCTCGGCCTCGTCGTCGGACAGCCACAGCAGTGCCGCGACAGTGATCAGGCTGCCCTGGCTGTGCGCGGCCACCACCACCCGCTCGGCGGGCCGATCCGGTGGGCCGGCCGTGATGTCGTCCAGCGTCCCCAGGTGCCAGCTGATCCGGCGCCGCAGGGCGGCCACCACGTGCAGCGAGTACGGCGGCGGGACGAACGGGTGCGCCCGCCGCGGCCAGAACGCCACCACGTCCCAGATGACGTTGAGCCCACGCCGGGCCTTCTCGGCGCGCAGGGCGCCACGGCCGAGGACGACCAGGGTGGCGGCCACCGCCGTCAGCGCCCAGGTGCCCAGCCAGACCAGTCCGCCGAGCGGGCTGTCGCTGAGCCCCGACAACCCGCCCAGCGCCGTCATGCCGAACTGGTGCGCGAGCCCGGCCGCCACCGACAGCACCAGGCCGACGACGGCGAACACGGTGCACACCATCGGCAGGGCGTTCTTCAGTCGGGCCAGGAACATCGCCCGCCCGACCCGGCCGACCCACACCGCGGGCAGTCCGATCGGCGGCACCGCATCCGCGGCGAACGCCGCCGACGCGGCCGCCTCGAACCGCCGCCGCCGGGACAGCAGTGCCAGCGCGAAGGCCGCCCCGATCACCACCACCAGCACCACCGTGAGCCCCCAGGCGTAGGCGACCCGCTGCAGCAGCGGGGTGGTGCGCACGGTCCGGGTCCCGGCACCCACGGTCAGCATCGCTTCCGCCGCGAAGCTCCACGCTGCGGCGAAGCCGACCGCGAGAAACGCGCCGAGCGATCCGAGCACCCAGGCCGTCATCCCGCGGGCGAACCGGCCGAAGGCCCGGTGCAGCAGTCGACGACCCTGCTCGTCCTCGGCGGCCGCCGACCACGGCCGACCTGGCGCGGCCGCCTCGGATAACGCCGGGGTCGCGGCGGCGAGCACTGCGTTGGACACCAACAGCACCGCCAGTGCTGCCACCATCGCCGACAGCAACGCCATTGCCACCGTCCCGATGCCGGGCATCCCGCCGTACGGCTGGTCGGCGGCGACCCCGGTCAGCGGCGCGCCGTGACTGCCGACCACCAGCATCGACAACGGCACCAGCACCAGGCCGAGCACGAACAGCACCCTGGACAGCACGTCGGCGCCGGCGTGCCACCAGCGGTGGCCGCCGGGCCGGCTCGGGTCACCGAGGAAGAGCACGATCAGCGCGTTCACCGCGAACAGCCCGGCCGCGGCCCAACGGCCGATCTCGGCCGCGCGATCGCCGGCCTCGGCCGACGGCCAGACCAGCAACGCGGCCACCATGTGCAGCGGCGCGGCGCAGTGCAGCCGACGCAGCGCCGGCGCGTCCGGATCACCGTCGAAGAACTGCGGGTCGGCCAACGCGCAGCTCAGGCCGTCCGGCCGCCGCAACCGACGGGGCGACCCTGCCGCCCCCGGCCCGGCCGACGATCCCGCGGGGTCGTCGTTGTGCACGTCCTGGGCCGGATCCTGGCCCTCGTCCCTGGTCCGACCGAAGAAGAAGAACAGCACCACCATCGCCATCGGTACCAGCGCCGCCGCCACCGACCACCACTGCCGGTCACCGGCCCCGGCCGCCTGCCGCTGCCAGGCCCACAGGTCCAGCGCCGCCTCGGCGCCGGCGAACACCAGCAGGCAGGTCATCACCAGGCCGGCGATCCGCAGCGCCGCGCCGGCGACCACGTTGCCCACCCGGCCCGCCGGTCGTCCCGGGACCGGTCGCGGCAGCGTGAACGAGGCCGCGTTGAGCACCCCGAACGGGATGATCAGCAGCCAGAGCGCCTGGGTCCAGGAGCCGGAGGTGAACCGGCCCCAGTGGTAGGCCTCCAACACCCGCCCGGGCGCCGAATCCGACTTCGGCTCGAGGGCCCGGCCGAGGCTGTCGGCGGGGCGGAAGAAGCGGCTGCGGTCGTCGCCTGACACCTGCGTGACGAACGCACTGCCCAGGATGCTCTCCGGCGGCGTGCCGCTGACCCCGTGCACCCGCAGTTCCACCCACGGTGGCGCGTCATCGGTCCCGGGGCCGGTTCCCGCCCCGGCCGGCAGCCGCCCGGTCGGCGCCGGGGCGGCAGGCCGACGAGGCTCCATCGCCGAAACATACGCCCGGCCAGGGGTTCCGGCACGGCGTCAGGGCTGCCTGATCGGGCCGGATCGGCGGCGAACCGGCGGTCGTGGTCGCGGCCCGGACCGTCAGGCCTCAGCGGGCGTAGACCACGTCGGTGAGGAACCGGGTGAACCCGAGCCGCTCGTACAGGCGCAGCGCCCGGACGTTGTCGCCCTCGACGTACAGCGACACGTCGGCCGGACCGCGGTCGCGCAGGTGCGCCAGCCCGGTGACGGTCAGCGGCGTCCCGAGACCGCGGATCGGCGAGGCCGGATCCACGCCCAGCACATAGATCTCCCCGAGCGGACCGGCCGGGCCGGAACGGCCGGTCGGCGTCGGGTCGGTGTCGTGCACCTTGGTCCAGTGGTATCCGAGCAGCCGGCCGTCGTCGGCAACCGCGAGGAAGAACCCCGCCGGGTCGAACCAGCTCTGCGCCTGCTCCAGGTCGAACCCGGCCTGGTCCAGCCGACCCTGTTCCGGATGCCAGGAGAACGCCCGGGCGTTCACCGCCAGGAAGGCCGCGTCGTCCTGACCGGGAACGAAGGTCCGGATCGAGACCCCATCCGGCAGCTCGACCGCGGGCAACGCCTCGGCGGTGGGCCGACGCATCTGGACGAGCTCACGGGTGGCGTGCAGCCGATGCCGGGCGGCCAGCGCCACCGCCGCCGGCAGATCGCCGTGCGCCCACACGGCAGCGCCGGTGTCGAGCACGTCCCGCAGCAGCCGTCCCCCGAGGCCATGGCCCCGAGCCGCCGGATGCACGGCGAGTTCGGCGGGGTCGCCTGGCGGCAGCACGGCCAGCGCGGTCAGCCGGTCGTCGTCGGCCAGCGCCAGGTAGCGGGTGTCGTGGTGCTCGCCCAGGGCAGCGAGCACATGCCCGCCGAACGGGGCGACGCCGTCGGTGGCGGTACAGGCCGCCGCCAGCGCCGCGACCGCCGCGGCAGTGGGGGGCGTGCGCAGTTCCGGATGGGCGTTCACCCGGTGATCGGGGTGGCCTGCTCCTCGCGGAGCGTCGACCGCGCAGGCGGCACCATCTTGTAGCCGACGTTGCGGACGGTCCCGATCAGCGACTCGTGCTCGGCACCGAGCTTGGCCCGCAACCGCCGGACGTGGACGTCGACCGTGCGGGTGCCGCCGAAGAAGTCGTAGCCCCAGACCTCGGTGACCAGCTGCTCGCGGGTGAAGACGCGGGCCGGATGCTGCGCGAGGAACTTCAGCAGCTCGAACTCCTTGTAGGTCAGCTCGAGGGTCTTGCCGCGCAGCCGGGCCGTGTAGGTGTCCTCCTCGATCGTGAGGTCGCCGAGGCTGATCACCCCCGAGTTCGACGCCGGGTTGCTGCGACCGGCCAGCAGCCGCAGTCGGCAGTGCACCTCGGCGGGGCCGGCGGTGGCCAGCACGACGTCGGACACCCCCCACTCGGGCCCGATCGCCACGATGCCGCCGTCGGTGACCACGGCCATGATGCAGACGTCCAGTCCCCCGGATCCCAGCAACCGGCACAGGTTCCGCGCCGCGGCGAGGTCCTGCCGGGCGTCGAGGACGACCAGGTCGAACGGACCGGAGGTCACCAGGGACGCGGCCTCGGGGGCGGCGGAACGCGTGTTGACCGGCAGCAGATCCAGCGCGGGCAGCACGCTGTTCGGATCCAGGTCTGCGGTCAGCAAGAGGAGATCCACTCGACGACTCCGTTCCGGCGCGTGAGGAGTTCAGGGTGCTGCGATCAGGCCGGCATCCGATCCGACAGGTCGCAGGTGCGGCTCCGGTCCGGAATCCCGTCGAACACCGCTACTGGCCGCTGCCACCCGGACGGGCGTCGGCGGATCGAGCACAGACGATCATCCGCGGAAATCATACCGGCTGATCGCCACTGTCCGAATCGAACGGGTCACACCGACAGTCACCGGCCGTGCGCAGCGTCCTGGTCGGCCTGACAGGATCGGTGCATGTCGGCGCGCCGGACCAAGCAACGGCCTAGGCCGAACGAAGTACACACCCACACCAGTGACGGTGTGGCGCTGTCCGGCGTCCACCTGCCGAGCGCGGTCGGCGCGCCGGAGACCGCCTTCGTCGTCGCCCACGGCATGACCAACGCCACTGGCCGGGCGGCGACCCGCGCCGTTCTCGATCGGCTGGCCCGGCACGGAACGGTGATCGCCTTCGACTTCCGCGGACACGGTCGATCCGGCGGCCGGTCGACCGTCGGTCGCGACGAGGTGCATGACGTGGATGCCGCGATCGCCTTCGCCCGGGATCAGGGTCACCAGCGGGTCGCGCTCGTCGGCTTCTCGATGGGCGCGGCGGTGGCCCTACGGCAGGCGGGATCGCTCGGAGTCGACCCGGCGCTGGAACACCGGGCCGATGTGGTCGTCGCGGTGTCGCCGCCGGCGCGCTGGTTCCTCCGCGAGAGCCGCTCGATGCTGCGGGTGCAGTGGCTGCTGGAACACCCGGTCGGCCCGTTCCTCGGACCGCGGCTCGGCATCCGGCTGGGGGCACCCTGGGCCACGGTGCCGACCACCCCGCTGGAGGTGGTGCGGCGGATCTCGCCGACCCCGTTGCTGCTCATCCACGGCACCGCCGACCATTACTTCGGGCCCAGCCAGAGCGTGCAGCTGCACCGGGCGGCACCGGGCAGCGAACTCTGGCTGATCGACGGCATGGGGCACGCCGAGAGCGGGGTGTCCGGGGACACGTTGGACCGTCTCGCCGGCTGGGCCACCGAGCGGCTCCGGCCGATGACGGACTGAGTCGCGCAGACTGGGGCCGTGCGCAGACTGCTGGGGTTCCTGATCGTGATCGTCGTGCTGTTGACCGGCGTCGACTTCGGGCTGCGCTATGTCGCCACCCGGCAGCTCGGCGCCGCGCTGCAGGCCCGGCTGTTCCTGACGGCCCGGCCCGATGTCTCGGTCGGCGGTTTCCCGTTCCTGCCCCAGGTCGTCACCGGCTCCTACGGCACCATCGCCCTCACGCTGCCGCCGACCACCGTCGGCCCCCTCGCGGACGTCAGGACCGCCCTGACCCTGGACGGGGTGCGGTTGCCACCCGGTGACGCCCTCGCCGGGAACGTGGGGCGGATGACCGTGAGCGAGAGTCGGCTGCGCGTGGTGGTCCCGACGGAGTCGGTCGCCACCGCCAGCGAGCTGCCCGGTCTGCGGATCACCGGCGAGGCCGGTGCTCTGGTGATGGCGACCACCATCGTGGTGGCGGACCAGCCGTACCCGGTCACCGCGGGGCTGGACGTGACGGTCTCCGACGCGGCGCTGGTGCTGCGCAGCGGCGAGGTCACCGGCGACGGGATCGACCTGCCCGCGGAGGTCGCCGCCGGCATCGGGACCCTGATCGACCTGACGGTGCCGCTGGACGACCTGCCGGTCACGGTCACCGGCGGCAGCGTGACAGCCTCGGGCACCGCGCTGGTCGTGCTGGCCACGGCCGGGAATCTGCAGATGGTCGGCCCCTGACCGCCGGGGAGTCACCGTCGAGGGGTTCTTTTCCGCAGGCCAGGGCTGGTAGCTTGAGCGACCATGGGACCGCTGCTGACTCAGCGCCGCGCCATCGACCTGCTTCGGGTCGGTAGCGCGATGTGTTGCCGTCCCACCTGCTGACCCCGTCAGCGCCCTGCGCCGGTCACTGTGGCGCGCCCCCGGTCCCGCCGCACCCAGTGCCCCGACCCGGTCCACACCCCCCCCCGTACCACCCGCCTCGCACCGATGCCTGGCGTGAACCCTCCGAGGAGAACCGTCACATGAGCCGCGCCGACAACCTGGTCACCACCGACTGGGCCAACGACAATCTCACCACCTCCGGCCTGGTCTTCGTCGAGGTCGACGAAGACACCAGCGCCTACGACACCGGCCACCTGCCGGGTGCGGTCAAGATCAGCTGGCGCGACGACCTCCGCGACACGGTGAAGAACGACTTCATCGACAAGGCCGGCCTGGAGGCCCTCTTCAGTGCCAAGGGTGTCGCCAACGACGACACCATCGTGCTGTACGGCGGCAACAACAACTGGTTCGCCGCCTACGCCTACTGGTTCTTCCGGCTGTACGGCCACCAGAAGATCGTGCTGATCGACGGTGGCCGCAAGAAGTGGGAACTCGACGGTCGCCCGTTGACCACCGACGCCGTCACCCGGCCGGCGACGCAGTACACCGCCCGCGGACGCCGACCTGTCGATCCGGGCCTACCGTGACGACACCGTCGCCGCCATCGGCACCAAGAACCTGATCGACGTCCGCTCCCCCGGCGAGTTCGCCGGCCAGCTCGGGGCACCCGCCCACCTCCCGCAGGAGAACGCCCAGCGGCGCGGTCACGTCCCGGGTGCGATCAACATCCCGTGGTCGAAGGCGGCCAACGAGGACGGCACCTTCAAGTCCGACGCCGAGCTGACCGACCTCTACGCCGGCGCCGGTTTCGACGACGCCAAGGAGTCGATCGCCTACTGCCGCATCGGGGAGCGTTCCAGCCACACCTGGTTCGTCCTCACCGAGTTGCTCGGCAAGAAGAACGTGAAGAACTACGACGGCTCCTGGCTCGAGTACGGCACGCTCATCGGCGTGCCGATCGAGCTCGGCGAACCGGTCAAGTAGCCCACCTCCCCTCCCCTGTAAGGACACCCCATGTGCGCAGCACCTGAGCAGTCTCTCGACCTCCCGGCCGGCACCGACACGGTGACCCAGGCCGTCATCCAGGGCCGGATCCTGGCCGGCGCCGAGCCGGTCCCGGGCGCCCACGTCCGGCTGCTGGACGCCACCGGCGAGTTCACCGCCGAGGTCGTCGCCTCCCCCGAGGGCTCGTTCCGCTTCTACGCCGGACCGGGCACCTGGACCGTGCGGGCGCTGTCGCGCTCGGGCAACGGCCAGGCCGACGTCGCCACCCGGTACGGCGTGTACTCCGTGGACGTCCTCGTCAACTCCTGACCCGAAGGCGTGCGGGGTGGCAGGTGCCACCCCGCACGCGACGGTGGCACCCGACCCGGTCCGGTTAAGGTGTCGGTGTGGAAATCTTCTACACCGGCCTGCTGGTGTTCGTGGCAATCGTCATCACGTGGTTCTCCGGCTACGTGGTCTACCGGCTGTTGCACGAAGACAAGTGACGCACCCGTCCCACTCCGACGACCGGCCGGACACCCCGCCGGGGTCGACCGATCAGGACGGCGGGCCCACCCCCGAACCGGGCCCGGCCGGTGGTCCCCGTCGCTCCGGTGACGCTGCGTTGGCCGCTGCGATCGAACGCAGCCTGAGCCCGCAGGGCACCACCGCGCTCAACATCGGCGACACCGTCCCGCTGCCCGTGCCCCCCGACACGGCCAACGTCCGGCTCGGTCCCGGGCTCGACGACGCCAACCTCTCGCTGCTGCCGCTGGTCGGCGTGTGGCGCGGTGAGGGTCGACTGCACATGCCCGACGGTGCACCCGACCGGCTCTTCGGGCAGCAGCTCACGATCTCCCACGACGGCCGCGGCTTCCTCCGGCACGAGTCGGTCAGCTGGCTGATCGACGCCGACGGCGCTGCCCTGTCGGCCGAACGCGAGCTGGGCTGGTGGCGCCCGCAGCCCGACGGCGTGATCGAACTCGTCCTCGCCGACGCCAACGGGGTGGTCGAGGTGTTCTACGGGACCGCCCAGACCCTGGCGTCCTGGCAGCTCGGCACCGACGCGGTGATCCGCACGACCAGCGCACCGCCGGTCACCGGCGCCACCCGGCTCTACGGCATCGTCGACGCCAAGCTCGCCTACGTCAACGAACGCGCCACCACCGAGCACCCACTGCGGCCCTACGCGTCCGCGTTGCTGGAGCGCTCGGCCGGCTGACGACACCCGACAGGCCCCGCACCGTGCCGGTGCGGGGCCTGTCGTCGTCGGTGGGGAGGTGCTGCGGTCAGCCGCCCAGGGCGGCGCTGACCACCTCTCGGGCCTCGGCCTGGACGACCGCCAGGTGCTCCGGGCCGCGGAAGGACTCCGCGTAGATCTTGTAGACGTCCTCGGTGCCCGACGGGCGGGCGGCGAACCAGGCGTTCTCGGTGGTGACCTTGAGCCCGCCGATCGAGGCCCCGTTGGACGGGGCGGTGACCAGCCGGCCGGTGATCTTCTCCCCGGCGACGGTGTCGGCCGTCACGTCCTCCGGCGACAGCTTGCCGAGCTTGGCCTTCTGCTCCTTGGTGGCCGGGGCGTCGACCCGGGCGTAGGCCGGTGAGCCGTGCCGGGCGGTCAGCTCGGCGTACAGCTGTGACGGGGTCCTGCCGGTGACGGCCAGGATCTCCGAGGCCAGCAGGCAGAGCAGGATGCCGTCCTTGTCGGTGGTCCACACGGTGCCGCGCTTGCGCAGGAACGACGCGCCCGCGGACTCCTCGCCGCCGAACCCGATGGAGCCGTTGATCAGGCCGGGGACGAACCACTTGAAGCCCACCGGGACCTCGTCGAGGCGCCGACCCAGGTCGGACGCGACCCGGTCGATCATCGACGACGACACGAGGGTCTTGCCGATACCGGCGTCGCCCGGCCAGTCGGGACGGTGCGAGTACAGGTACTGGATGGCCACCGCGAGGTAGTGGTTGGGGTTCATCAGGCCGCCGTCGGGGGTGACGATGCCGTGCCGGTCCGCGTCGGTGTCGTTGCCGGTGGCGATGTCGTACTGGTCCTTGCGGGAGACCAGCGAGGCCATCGCCGACGGCGAGGAGCAGTCCATCCGGATCTTGGAGTCCCAGTCCAGCGTCATGAAGCGGAACGTCGGATCCACCGTGGTGTTCACGACGTTGAGGTTGATGTGCAGCCGCTCGGCCATCACCGCCCAGTAGCCCACCGACGCACCGCCCAGCGGGTCGGCGCCGATGTTGATGCCGGCCTCCCGGATCGCGTCGATGTCCAGCACGTTCTCCAGATCACCGACGTAGCCCGCGATGTAGTCGTAGTAGCCGGTCGAGTCGGCGTTGCGCGCCTGCTCGTAGGACACCCGCTTCACGTCGGCGAGGTTGCCGGTGATGATCGCGTTCGCCCGGTTGGCGATCCAGGACGTCGCGTCGGTGTCGGCCGGGCCGCCGTTCGGCGGGTTGTACTTGAAGCCGCCGTCCCGCGGCGGGTTGTGCGACGGCGTGACCACGATGCCGTCGGCCTGCGGACCGGCGCTGCGCCGGTTCGCCTTGAGGATGGCGTGCGACAGCGCGGGGGTCGGGACGTACCCGTCGTTGACGTCCAGCAGCACGGTCACGTCGTTGGCCGCCAGCACCTCCAACGCGGACTGGGTGGCCGGCGCGGACAGCGCATGGGTGTCGGCGCCGAGGAACAACGGCCCGGTGGTGCCCTGCCCGGCGCGGTATTCGCAGATGGCCTGGGTGATGGCGAGGATGTGGTCCTGGTTGAAAGCAGTGTCCAAGGACGACCCGCGGTGTCCGGACGTTCCGAAGGCGACCTTCTGGGCCGGGTTGGTGACGTCGGGGTGCAGGTCGTAATAGGCACCGACGACGGCGTCGACGTCGATGAGATCGCTGGGCTCGGGAAGCTGTCCCGCACGTGAGGTCATGCAGGCATTCAACCCGACCCCGGGGCACTCGGCACGACGGACGCGCACCCGGTCGTCGACGTGCCCACAGCGGTCCGACCGCCCGGTCAGCCGACCGGCGGCGGGCCCGGCATCGCCAGCAGGG
Source organism: uncultured Actinomycetota bacterium (assembly GCA_963784315.1). Taxonomy (GTDB): domain Bacteria; phylum Actinomycetota; class Actinomycetes; order Mycobacteriales; family Nakamurellaceae; genus Nakamurella. Next base: position 64,222 of record CAWAQR010000003.1, on the reverse strand, counting down.
CTGCCAGTTCGTCGTGGGCGGCGCCGCGCGGCAGCGGGCGGCTGTCGACGCTGACCACCGGTGCCAGCAGTCGCACCCCGGACACCAGCCAGACCCCGTCGGCGGTGGTCAGGTCATCGGGGGTGAGCGGCGCGGTGCGGGCCTCCCAGCCGGCGTCCTCGGCGGCCCGGAACAGCCGTCGGACGGTGACCCCGGCGAGGATGCCGTCGACCGGCGGCGTCACCAGCGTGCGACCCCGGGCGATCACCACGGTGGCCGTCGGGCCCTCCAGAAGGTGACCGTCGGTGCCGACGAAGATGACGTCGTCGGCACCGTGCGTCTCGGCCCACCGCTTCGCGGCCATGTTCAACGCGTAGGACAGCGTCTTCGCCCCGGCCAGCAGCCAGGGCAGGGCCGCCACCTCACGGCCGGCGAAACCGCGGTCGAGCAGCAGCACCGAGATCCCCACCGACCGGTCGCGGGCGATTGTCGCGCCGATGGGCCCCCCGAGAACCACACAGGTGGGTACCCCGCTGCCCTCGCGGCCGCGGGTGGCGATCAGCCGCAGCACCAACTCATCGCCCCCGGAAAAGGCACTGAGAACGGCGTCGATGCCCCGCAGCCAGTCCGCGACCGGCGGGATCGGCAGGTCGAGCATCCCGGCGCTGACCTCCAGCCGGGCCAGGTGCTCGGCCAGGTCCCGCGGTCGGCCGTCCACCACCAGGGTGGTCTCGAAGATGCCGTCACCGCGGAGCAGCCCGTAGTCGTCGACGTGGATGAACGGTCGGTCGACGTCGATCAGGGTGCCGTCCAGCAGCGCGGCGACGGGGGTCTGCATTCGTGGGTCTCCTCAGTCGAGCCGGCACCTGACGGGCTCGTCGTGGCGGCGTTCTGATCATTCTGGAGCAGCCGGAACACCACGCCGATGAACGCCGGACACCCGTGCTGCCCGCGACCGTAGCGCTGCCGCGCCCCCGCCGGGTGGCTGCCCGGTAGTGCAGGCGCGCCCACGGCACGACGACTCGGGAGGTGACACCGGATGGGTGTGGGTACTGATGACCAGATGAACGCCGACATCAATTTCTACTTCGACCCGGTCTGCCCCTTCGCGTGGATGACCAGCAAGTGGGTCCGGCAGGTGCAGGCCCAGCGCGACTACACCGTGGACTGGCGGTTCATCTCGTTGCGGCTGATCAACGCCGACGTCGACTACGACGCCCAGTTCCCGCCGGAGTACGAGGCCGGGCACACCGCCGGTCTCCGGCTGCTGCGGGTGGCCGCCAGGGCGCGGGCCGAACACGGCCGCGAGGCGATGGGGCCGCTCTACGCGGCCTTCGGAGCACACATCTTCGACACCCCGCCCGCCGCTGCCGACGAGCGCGAGACTGGAGAACGCCGCGGAACCCGGGAGTTCGCAGCGAAGATCCTTGCCGACTCCGGGCTGCCGGTGGACCTCGCCGAGGCCGTCGACGACGAGACCTGGGACGCCGAACTACGGCAGGAGACAGCCGAGGCGCTGGCCCTGACCGGTAAGGACGTAGGGACCCCGATCATCCACTTCCGGCCGCCGAGCGGGTCGGCATTCTTCGGGCCGGTGATCAGCAGGTTGCCCAGCGCTGAGGCGGCCGTCGAGCTGTGGGACCACGTGGTCGGTCTCGCCTCGTTCCCGGGGTTTGCGGAGCTGAAGCGGAGTCTGCGCGAGCAACCTCAGCTCGCCGCCTTCGGCGTCGACGCCGACTCGGTGGGGCCGGAGGAGGACTGGCACGGCGGCAGCCGCCGACAGAAGAAGTGACGCCCGTCCGTGACGGTGGAGCTGGACCGGACAGAACAGGCGCCGGACGAGATCCCGAAGCCCCGGCCACGCTCGAGCGGATCGCCGATACCGCCACCCCCTGACCAGTCATTGATCAGGGGGCGATCAACCGGGTGACGGGTGTTCGGCCTGCGCGGCCGGTGCGCGAGCGGTGGTCTGTGAGGTCAACCACCTCTGCCCACTCAGAGCTTGCGCAGTTGGATCCGCTTCACCGAGTGGTCCACGCCTTTGCGCAGCACCAGGTTGGCGCGGCCACGGGTGGGCTGGATGTTCTGGATCAGGTTGGGCTCGTTGATCGACCCCCAGATCTCGGTGGCCAGCGCCACCGCCTGGTCGTCGGAGAGTTCGGCGAAGCGATGGAAGAACGCGCCCGGTTCGGCGAACGCCGACGCCCGCAGGTGCAGGAACCGCTCGACGTACCACTGCCGGATGTAGGAGGTCCGGGCGTCGACGTAGATGGAGAAGTCGAAGTAGTCACTGACCGCCAGCGCGCTCTCCCGGACCCGCTTGCCCGGCGCCGGGAGGGTGGCCGGCTGCAGCACGTTGAGGCCTTCGACGATGAGCACGTCGGGGCGACGCACCACGATCTCCTCGCCGGCGACGATGTCGTAGGTGACGTGGTCGTACCGCGGCGCGCGGACCTCCGGCGCCCCCGACTTCACGTCGCGGACGAACTTGAGCAGGGCGCGCCGGTCGTAGGATTCCGGGAAGCCCTTGCGCTGCATCAGCTTCCGCTTCTCCAGAACCTTGTTCGGGTGCAGGAAACCGTCGGTGGTGATCAGCTCGACCCGGGGGGTGTCCGGCCAGCGGCCGAGCAGCTCGCGCAGGACCCGGGAGGTGGTGGACTTGCCGACCGCGACCGACCCGGCCACCCCGATCACGAACGGGGTCCGTTGCTGGCGCTCGGACAGGAACTTCGACGTCACCCGGTGCAGCTCCCCGGTGCCCGCCACGTACAGGCTCAGCAGCCGCGACAGCGGCAGGTAGATCTGTTCCACCTCGGCCAGGTCTATCGGGTCCGAGAGCCCCGCCAGCCGGGAGATCTCGTCGTCGGTCAGCGGCACCGTTCCGGCGGCTGCCAGCGCGCCCCATTCGTCCCGGTCGAACTCCACCCACGGCGACGGGTCGTCATCGACCGGGGCGAGGTCGGCCCCGGCGGCGCGGGTGCCGTCGGGCCCGGAGCTCGCGGGCACGGACCGGACGGCGTCATCGACCTCAGGCATAGTCGACCATTCTGCCGGGTCCGGACCGTGCGACCGGTCGTCTGCGGCGTGAGTCGCACCGCACCGGTCCGGGCGGTCGGTGTGGCCGTCCCGGTCACCGGCCTACCATCGGGGGTATGGCCGACACTCCGGCGAGTCCGCTCCCCCTCATCCATTCCGCCCCGTCCGTGCTGCTGCAGCGCCCCGGCGCCGTCGCCGGCGAGGGTGTCGACGCCACCGTCGCGTGGCACTACGGCGACCCGATGGGCGAACAGCGCCGGGCCGAGCGCAGCACCGGGCTGGTCGACCGGTCGCACCGCGAGGTGTTGCGGGTAGCCGGCGCCGACCGGCACGACTGGCTCAACAAGCTGACCAGCCAGCTGCTGTTACCGCTGGCGGACGGGGCCGCGACCGAAGCCCTGATCCTGTCCCCGCAGGGGCACGTCGAGCACCACTTCGGTGTCACCGAGTTCGGCGAGGCCGTCTACCTGGACACCGAACCCGGCCGCGGCACCGATCTGCTGACCTACCTGGAGCGGATGAAGTTCTGGAGCCAGGTCGAGGTCTCGGTCAGCGGCCTGCGGCAGCTCGCGCTGATCGGCCGCGGCGCCGGCCGGTTGCTCGGTGAGCAGACCCCGGCGCTCGACCGGGCAGTGCCCTACTGCGACGGTTTCCTCCGGCGGACCCGATCCGGGGTCGACGCCTTCATCACTGACGTCGCGGGTACCGCGACCACCCTGATCGCCGCGGGCGCGGTACCGATCGGCAGCTGGGCCGACGACGCCCTGCGGGTGCCGACCCGACGGCCGCGGATCGGCGTCGACACCGACGACCGCACCATCCCCAACGAGGTCAGCTGGCTGCACGACGCCGTCCACCTGCACAAGGGCTGCTACCGCGGCCAGGAGACGGTCGCCCGGGTGGCCAACCTGGGTCGGCCGCCGCGCCGGCTGGTGATGTTGAACCTGGACGGCAGCCAGGACCGGCTCCCCGCGCCCGGCGAGGCCGTACTGACCACCGAGGGCCGCGCCGTGGGCCGGCTGGGCACCGTCGCGCAGCATCACGAGGACGGCCCCATCGCACTGGCCCTGGTCAAGCGGACCATCGGCCCGGACATCCCGCTGCTGGCCGGGGGCGTCGACGCCCGGGTCGACCCGGCCGACGCCGTGCCCGACGACGCCGCACCGGTGTCCCGGGCCGACCGCGCCGCCTTCGCCGACCTCCGCCGCAACTGAGCAGAGAACAGGACCCACCGCCCCGCATGCCTGACCTCGTCGACCTGGACTCCCTGCGTGATGCCGCCCGCCGGATCGACGGCATCGCGGTGCGCACCCCGTTGCTGGAATCGCCGTGGCCGGAGCTGTGGCTCAAACCGGAGACCCTGCAGCCGATGGGGGCGTTCAAGATCCGGGGCGCGGTGACCGCGATCAGCCGGCTCGGTGCCGCCGAGCGTGCCCGCGGGATCCTGGCGCACTCGTCGGGCAACCATGCGCAGGCGGTGGCCTACGCCGCCCGCAGGCTCGGCATCGACGCCCACATCGTCATCCCCGACAACGCCCCTGCCCGCAAGATCGAGGCGACCCGCGGTTACGGTGCGACCGTGGAGCTCGTCCCGCTGACCGAGCGCTTCAGCCGGCCTGTCGAGCTCCAGGCGCTGACCGGGAAGGCGATGATCCCGCCGTTCGACAGCCTGGACGTGATCGCCGGGCAGGGCACGATCGGGCTGGAGATCGCGGCCGACGCACCGGACGTCGCCGTGGTGCTGGTGCCGGTCTCCGGCGGCGGGCTCATCGCGGGGACGGCGGCAGCGGTCGCCGCGCTGCTGCCCAACGCCGTGGTGATCGGCGTCGAGCCGGAGCTGGCCGGCGACGCCGCGGAGTCGTTCCGCACCGGGGTGCGGCAGGAATGGTCACCGCACGACACCGCGCGCACGATGGCCGACGGGCTGCGCACCTTCTCGGTGGGTCACCTGACGTGGCCGCACATCCAGGCCTGGGTGCACGACATCATCACCGTCACCGAGGCCGAGATCGCCGAGGCGACCCGCCGGTTGCTGATCGACGGGCGGCTGCTCGCCGAGCCCTCCGGCGCGGTCAGTGCTGCCGCATTCTTCTTCCACCGGCACCAGCTGCCGCCCGGGCGGACCGTCGCGGTGATCTCCGGCGGCAACATCGACCCGGCCGTGCTGCGGTCCCTGCTCGCATGACCGCGGAACCGGTGCTGCTGTCGGTCGCGCTCCCACTGACCGACCCCGACACCCTGCTGCGGATCGTCGACGACGCGGCCCGGGTGGGCGCCGCCCGGCTGCACCTGCCCGACGGCATCACGACGGACCTCGTGAGGGCGATCCGGTCGCGGACGGCACTGCTGCTCAGTGGCGGCGCGGACACCCCCGGGACGGAGCTGACCGGCTCCGACCACCCTTCGGTCGCCGGCCATACCGTCTTCACCGCCCCGGGGGGTAGCGACCCGCTCCTCGTGGAGATGACACCGGCCGCCGCCGCCACCGATGCCGCGCTGGTGGCGGCGGTCAGCACCCGCCTGGCGGCGCTGCCGGTCGACGGGCCACCGCGGTCGGTGGTGTGCCAGGGCCCGAGGTCGGTCACCGTCGCGCTCACCACCCTCGCGGCCGGTGCTCACCTGCGGGTGGGGCCGGGCATCGGCGCGGTGGTCGTCCGCGACGAGGTCGCTGCCGTCGCCAGGGTCGCGGCGCTGGCCCGGCTCACCGGGCGGCTGCCGCTGACCGCTGTCGAGGCCCGGACAGCGCTGCACCTACCGGCACTAGGGTGACGGTGCGGTCCGCCCGGGACCGGTCAGGAGGTCGGACGTGATCGAGCTGGTGCGGGTCGTGCGGTCCGGTTTCCACGAGAGCACCCATCTGGGCGCCGTCGTCATCACCGGTACCGACGGTGCCGTGCTCGCCGCCCGCGGTCCGGTGGAGCTGCCGGTGTTCCCCCGGTCCTCGAACAAGCCGTTCCAGACGTTGGCCGTGCTGGCTGCCGGCGCCGACCTGGTCGGCCCCGACCTCGCCCTCGCGGCGGCCTCGCACTCCGGTGAGCCGATGCACACCGATCGCGCGCTGGCCGTCCTGGAGCGCGTCGGCCTCACCGAGGACCACCTCGGCTGTCCGACCGCGATGCCGATGCACGAGCCGACCCGGGACGCGGTGATCCGTGCCGGCGGTGGACCCCGGCGGATCTACATGAACTGCTCCGGTAAACACAGCGGGATGCTGGCTGCGTGCGTCGCTGCCGGCTGGGACATCGAGTCCTACCTGTCACCGGACCACCCGTTGCAGCGTTCGGTGGCCGACCGGGTCCGGGCGCTGTCCGGGGAGGAACCGGTGGCCACCGGCATCGACGGTTGTGGTGCGCCGCTCTACGCGATCAGCCTGACCGGGTTGGCCCGTGCTTTCGGCCGGCTGACCACTGCGGCCCCCGGTACCCCGGAACGGGCCGTCGCCGATGCGATGCGGGCACACCCGGAGCTCGTGGCCGGCACCGGTCGGGACGACACCGTGATGATGCAGGCGATCCCCGGACTGTTGATGAAAGCCGGTGCCGAGGGCGTGCATGCCGCCGCACTCGCCGACGGGCGGGCCATCGCACTCAAGATCGCCGACGGACACGAACGCGCCCGCACTCCGGTGCTGGTAGCTGCGCTGCGCTGGCTGGGCGTCGAGCACCCTGTGCTGGACCGCTTCGAACGCGGCATCGTCCTGGGGGGCGGGGTGCCCGTCGGGTCCGTCGAGGTGGTCCCCGGTCTGTTCTGAGCGAGACCGTCGATCATCGCGCCACTCGTCGAGCGCGGCGCATCGACGGAAGGGATGCAACCGGCTGATCCGAGCCTGTAAGCTGGCTGCACGAATGGTCAACTAATCCGGAGCCGCCACTCGTTGGCCGCTCCGCTTCTCTGCGCAAGGGGGTCCGCCAGATGGGGCGAGGCCGTCAGAAGGCGAAGCAGACCAAGGTCGCACGGGATCTGAAGTACAGCACCCATGCCATCGACGTCAACGCCTTACAGAACGAACTCTCAGCTCGGCCGGGCTCACCGCCGTCGGCCGTCAGGGAGGAGCTCGACGACGGGTATGACGATTACGAGAGTGTCTACGGCACCGGTCGCTGAGGCCGGTTCCCCCTCTCGCTGACGCGACCCCGCATCGCCGGTCCCCCGGAACCCCCGGGGGCTCCCCGGCCGTTGACATCGTGTGTTCCGCTGGCGATCATCAGCGTGAACAAGGGGGTTCCGCATGCGCATTCGTCCGGTTCTGGCCGTGCTGGCAGTGGCGCTGGTGTCCAGCATCACGGTCGCCTCTCCGGCGCACGCCGCAGGTGGCCACGACCCGTTCGGCGCGGTGGATCTGGTCTCACCGGACGGCAAGTACGACGTGATGTCGGTGTTCGGCTGGGTGATCGACCCGGACTTCGCCGTCGGGGAGAACAACGTCGCGTTGTACGTCGACGGCCGCGGTATCGCCTGGTTCCCGACCGGCCGTTCGCGCCCCGATGTGCAGGCGGTCTACCCGGCCCACGGTGGCGACAACGGCTTCTACGCCTCGTTCCCCAACCCCAGCCGCGGGCAGCACGAGCTCTGTGCGTACGCCATCAACCGCGGCGCCGGCGGCAACACCTTGATCCGGTGCACGCCGTTCGTCGTCACCGTCGCCGCTGATTTGGTCGGCCACATCGATCGCATCCTCCGGACGAGCCCGACCACCTACGTCGCCGACGGCTGGGTGCTCAACGCCGGTGACGCAGTCTCGCCCACCCCGTTCTGGTTGCTCCCGCCGGGCAACACGTCCCCACCGTTGGCGGCGGCGAGCGGCTCGGCCGGGCTGGACCGACCTGACGTCGACGCGGTCTATCCCCACAACGGCACCCATCACGGCTTCAGCCAGGCGTTCACCGTGCCCCTGGACGCACCCGTCGTCGAGATGTGTCTGGCCAGCCAGATCACCGCGACCACCACCTGGCGGATCACCCCCTTCTGCGGGCAGATCCCGCAGCGACGCTGACCTGCCCCCGACCGCAGCGAGCCGACGGAACCGGCGCGTTTCCGGGCCGGTGCCGGATGGGTATAGCGCCACTGCGAGTCGGCAACGGCGACCCGCCGGGTCCGCCCGGTGAGAAGCGGCGTGCCTAGACTCGTGGTGACGGTTCGGGTGATCGCCCGGGCCGTATCCGTTGATCGTGATCGGCGAACATCGCCGGTCCGGACGAGAGGAGTGCTCCATGGGCATCGGCGACAAGATCAAGCACGCTGGCGAAGAAGCTGTCGGCAAGGTCAAGGAGGCCACCGGGCACGCCACCGACAACGAGAGCCTCGAGGCCCGCGGGCAGGCCGAGCAGGCCGCCGCGAACACCAAGCAGGCCGGCGACGACATCGGTGACGCTGCCAAGAACGCCTTCGGCAGCTGATTTTCACCTGAGCAGGTCCGACCGGGCCGCCGCTGACGACAGTCCGCGGCGGCCCGGTCGCGTTCGGCCTGCTCGCAATTTCGCTCGACACGCTCCACCAGCACTCCTGTCCGACCGCCCGACCCACCCGACCGCACCCGACCGCAGAGGATGATCACGATGTTCGGCGCATTCAGAAGACTGGCCGTGCTCGGCGGGATCGCCGCGGCCGTCCGTAGCCCACAGGGTCAGCAGGCCATCGCCAAGGCGAAGCAGCTGGCCGCCGACCCGGCGAACCGGCAGAAGGCGGCTGAGCTGTTGAAGAAGTTCACCGATCGGGGCAACAGCGCCCCCCGGACCGGTCGCACGACCTGAGGTGGGTCGGCCCCGACCGCGTCTGACGGCGATCGGGGTTCCGACTCGCACTCAGAACCGGGGGTGGTCCCCTTCGAGGGTGACCCGAGGCGCGGACGGGTCCGACGCCTCGACAGTGCCCAGCACCCAGTTGGGCACGTGCCGGGCGGTCAGGATGGCCTGCGCCCGGTCGGCGTCCTGAGCGGTCACGACCGCCACCATCCCGACGCCCATGTTGAACGCCAGTTCCATCTCCGAACGCTCCACCCGGCCGTGCCCGGCCACGAATCCGAAGACCGGCAGCGGCTGCCAGGTGCGTCGGTCCAACCGGGCGGTGACGCCCCGCGGGATCACCCGGGCCAGGTTGGAGACCAGGCCGCCGCCGGTGATGTGCGCGTAGGCGTGCACCTCGGTGTCGCGGCCCAGGGCGAGGCAGTCCAGCGCATAGATCCGGGTCGGTTCCAGCAGCTCGGCACCGAGCGTGCGGCCGAACTCCTCGACGTAACCCTCCAGCGGCAGCCGGTTGATCTCCAGCAGGATCTTGCGCACCATCGAGAAACCGTTGGCGTGCACTCCGGAGGACCCGAGGGCGATCACCACGTCGCCGACCCGGACCCGGTCCGGGCCGAGGATGTCGTCCATCTCGACGATGCCCACCGCGGTCGCGGCGATGTCGTAGTCGTCGACGTTCATCAGGCCGGGGTGCTCGGCGGTCTCGCCGCCGACCAGCGCGCAGCCCGAGCGCACGCAGCCCTCGGCGATGCCCGCCACGATCGAGGCGATCTTCTCCGGGACGAGCGACCCGCAGGCGATGTAGTCCTGCAGGAACAGCGGCTCGGCGCCGCTGGCGACCAGGTCGTCCACCACCATCGCGACCAGGTCGATGCCGATGGTGTCGTGGATGTCCAGCGCCTGCGCGATGGCGGTCTTCGTCCCCACGCCGTCCGACGACGAGGCCAGCACCGGCTCGCGGTACTTGCCGATCGGCAGCTTGAACAGCGAGGCGAATCCACCGATGCCACCCAGAACCTCAGGGCGGTAAGTCTTCTCGGTGAACGGACGCATCAGGTCGACGGCTTCTTCACCGGCGGCGATGGAGACGCCGGAGCCGGCGTAGGTCGCGCCGGAGCCCAGCGGGTGATGTTCGGTCATGGTCGGTTCAGTGCATCCTCTGCGCCGTAGCTTGCCGCGTGGACCGATGGCACCCCGGCGTGATCGCCGGCGGCGACCCCGCGGGCGATGCCTTCCAGGACGTGCTTGCCCACCTGGTCGGGAATGGCGATCGGGTACTCGCCGGTGAAGCAGGCCGTGCACAGCCGATTGCGCGGCTGCTCCGACGACTGCACCAGTGATTCGAGCGAGACGTAGCCGAGGGTGTCGGCGCCGATGAAGGCGCGTACCGACTCGACGGCACTCTCGTCCGGGCTCGCGTTCGCGATCAGTTCGGTGCGGGACGCGAAGTCGATCCCGTAGAAGCAGGGCCAGCGGACCGGCGGGGCCGCGATCCGGACGTGGACCTCCAGCGCACCGGACTCGCGCAGCATCCGGACCAGCGCCCGCTGGGTGTTGCCGCGGACGATCGAGTCGTCGACGACGATCAGCCGCTTGCCGCGGATGACGTCTCGCAGCGGGTTCAGCTTGAGCCGGATGCCGAGCTGCCGGATGGTCTGCGACGGCTGGATGAAGGTGCGGCCCACATAGGCGTTCTTCACCAGCCCCTGGCCGTACGGGATACCGGACTGCTGGGCGTAGCCGATCGCCGCCGGGGTGCCGGACTCCGGCGTCGGGATCACCAGATCGGCGTCGACCGGGGCTTCGATCGCCAGCCGGCGGCCGACCTCGACGCGGGTGGCGTGCACTCCGCGGCCGGCGATCGTGGTGTCGGGGCGAGCCAGGTAGGCGTACTCGAACAGGCAGCCCTTCGGGTCGGGCATCGCGAACCGCTCGCTGCGCAGGCCCTCCCCGTCGATGGCCAGCAGTTCACCCGGCTCCACCTCGCGGACGTAGGACGCACCCACGATGTCCAGCGCCGCCGTTTCCGACGCCACCACCCAGCCGCGGTCCAGTCGTCCGAGCACCAGCGGGTGGATTCCCTGCGGGTCGCGCGCCGCGTAGAGCGTCTGCTCGTCGCAGAAGACGAAGTTGAAGGCGCCCCGGAGTGTCGGGAACAGCTCCATCGCGGCGGCGAAGATCGACGAGTCGGCCGAGCGGTTGGCCAGCAGCCGGGTCACGACGTCGGAGTCGGTGGTGGAGCGGTTGAACGTCGGCCGGCCCGGGATCAGCGCCGCGGTGGACGCCAACGCCGCGGTGTTGACCAGGTTGCCGTTGTGGCCCAGCGCGATGCCGCTGCCGACGGCGGTGGTGGCATATGTCGGCTGGGCGTTCTCCCAGTTGTTGCCACCGGTCGTGGAGTACCGGCAGTGCCCGACGGCGACATGCCCGACCAGCGAGGACAGCGTCTGCTCGTCGAAGACCTGCGACACCAGGCCGAGATCCTTGAACACCAGGATTCCCGCGCCGTCGGCAACGGCGATGCCTGCCGCCTCCTGGCCGCGGTGCTGCAGCGCGTACAACCCGTAATAGGTCAGCTTGGCGACCTCTTCCCCGGGAGCCCAGACGCCGAAGACGCCGCACTCCTCCTTGGGACCCTGCTCGATCACGTCCAGTTCCAGGCTCCGGGCGCCCGGCGGACGGACCTCGCCGACGACTCCGGTGTGCTGGCTGATCGGGTGCGGATCGTGGCCGACGGCCGCGAGTCTGTCCACGAGTCAGGGCTCCTTGCGTGGGCGGTAACAGGCCCTGCCACTGTAACGGGCCGACCGGGTCACCGGATCGGGGGACGACGGACGACACCGCCGGCGCCCCCTGTCCCTGCACGTAACACGGCGTTCACACCAGCCGGGTGTGGGCGGGTTCACAACCACAGCGACCCCGGAGGCCGGTACCCGACGGAGCGGAGCTTCAGGGCTCGATCAGCGGCAGCAGGGCGGACAGGTCGGCCCGCAGGCCACTGGCGGTCACCCGGCCCGCCGCGACTGCCACCGGCCAGGAGATCCGGCCGGTGACGAGATCGAGCCAGGTGGTCGGGTCCATCTCGACCACGGTGGGCGGCGTCCCGCGGGTGTGCCGAGGGCCTTCGACGGCCTGGACGGCGGCGAAGGGTGGCACCCGGATCTCCACCGAATGACCCGGGTGCTGCTGGGCCCACCAGCGCAGCGTGGTCCGCACCAGGTCGCGGGTGGGCAGGGTCGTCCCGGGACCGACAGGATCGGCGCCGGCGGTGTCCGGACCGAGAGACCCGACGGCGAGCTGACGCAGCGCGGCGCGCGCCTCGGCAGCACTCACCGCCCGTCGTGCCATCACCACCCCAGGCTAAGGCCGGCCGACCCGCCTGACCGCCGACCGCCGTCCGTTTCGCCCGTTCTCGGTCCGGCCCGGCGCTATCGCAACCCGCCGCCACTCTGCGACCATGCACCGGTGAGGGGTTCCCAGCAGCGCGCCGCGGGGACGCGGACCCTGCTTCCGGCGCTGATCCTGCTCGGTGTCGCCGCGGTCGGGATGGCAGCCATCGAGAGCGTGCTGCTGATCGACGTCGGCGGCCCCACCCTGGTCCTGCTGTTGTTCCCGGCGACCGGGCTGATCTATCTCGCGGTCGGAGTGCTCGCCTGGGTCCGGCGGCCCTCGCACCGAATGGGGCCGTTGCTGGGCGTCGGCGGCTTCGTCTGGTTGGCGGCCGGGCTCGGCAACACCAGCCACGGCGCGCTCGTCGCCGTGGGGCAGATGGTGGCGACGGTGCCGCTGGCGATCGTGTTGCACCTGCTGCTCGCCTTCCCGTCCGGTCGGGTCGGGCGGGGCGGCGCCCGGGTCCTCGTCGTCGCCGGCTACGTCACCACGGTGGTGCTGCAGGCGCCGATCTACCTGTTCGGGCCGGAATCCGGCGAGGCCGGTCCACTGGTCATCGCCGACCGTCCGGATCTTGCGGCCCTGGGCCACCAGATCCAGTCCAACATCGGCGCGGTGATCGTCATCGTGACCTCGGTGGTGTTGCTGCGCCGGCTGCTCCAGGCCACCCCTGCCCGGCGGCGTGTGTTGGCGCCGCTCTACGGCTTCGGCTCGTTCGCCATCGTCGGGGTGTCGGCCAGCGTGAAGCTGCTCAAGCCCTACTTCGACCTCGACCCGCTGGTCGTCGTGGAGGTGCAGATCGGGGTGCTGGCCGGGGTGCCCATCGCGTTCGTCGCCGGGATGCTCCGGGGCGGGTTCGCCCGCACCGCCGAGCTCGCCGAACTCGGCAGCTGGCTGGGCGGCCCCGAGCTGACCCGGGGCGGGCTGGACGCGGCCCTCGCCCGCACCCTCGGCGACCCGAGCGTGTCGCTGATCTACCGGGTCGAATCGGGCCACGGCGGCCCGGACTACTGGGTCGACGAGGAGGGTGGCCGGGTGGACCCGATCGACGCCCCGGGCGCCGGAAGCGCACCCGTGGTCATCGACGGCCAACAGATCGCCGCGCTGCGCTACGACGTGGACCTGACCCGCGACCACGAGGAGGTGTCGGCCGTCGGTCGGGTGGCGGCTCTGGCGATCGCCCGCCAACAGCTCACCACCCAGCTGCTCGCGAGTCAGGAGCAGCTGCGTGACTCGCGCACCCGGTTGCTGCACGCGGGCGACCGCGAGCGCCGCGGGCTCGCCCAGGACCTGCACGACCGGCTACAGAGCCGGCTGGTGCTGCTCGGCATGCAGGTCGGCGTCCTGTTGGCGCGTCCGGAATGCGCGGACCGGGCCGCCCTCACCGGGGTGCGGGCCGGCCTGGACGAGGCCATCACCGAACTCCGGCTGATCGTGCAGGGCGTGATGCCCGCACTGCTGCTCGAACGGGGGCTGTACGCCGCCCTGGCGGCGATGGCCGACAGCTGCCCGCTGCCGACCGAGCTGACCGTGGACGCAGACCCGGCCGAACGGCTGCCCACGGCGGTGGAGAGCACGGCCTACCACGTGGTGGCCGAGGCGCTGGCGAACGCGGTGAAGCACTCCGGGGCGCGCGTGATCTCGGTGCGGGTCCGACGCCCGCCGATGGCGCTGCATCTGGAGGTCACCGACGACGGGGCGGGCGGGGCCGTGCCGGGCGACGGGCTGGGACTTTCCGGGATGGCCGACCGGGTCGCGGCGCTGCGCGGTGTCCTGACCGTCGACAGCGCGCCGGGACGCGGTACCCGACTCTCGGTGGAGATGCCATGCGTGTCGTGATCGCCGAGGACGAGGCCCTGCTGCGGGCCGGCCTGCAGCTGCTGCTGACCGAGACCGGCATGGAGGTCGTGGGGGTGGCGGCGGACGCGGCGTCGCTGATGGTGCTCAGCCGCGCGCTGCGCCCCGACCTGGTGCTCACCGACATCCGGATGCCGCCCACCCACACCGACGACGGGCTGCGCGCCGCGGTCGCCCTCCGACAGGAACTCGCCACGACCGCAGTGGTGGTGCTGTCCCAGCACGTCGAGCACCGGTACGCGGTGGAGCTCATCGGGGACAACCCGTCCCGGGTCGGCTACCTGCTCAAACAGCGGGTGCTCGACGTCCCCGACTTCGTGCAGGCGCTGGAGCGGGTCGCCGCCGGCGGCACCGCCCTCGACCCGGAGGTGGTGGCGGCCATGATGACCCGGACGAGCCGGGACACCGACCGGCTGGCCCGGCTCAGTCCACGCCGCCGGCAGGTGCTGGCGCTCATCGCCGAGGGCCGCACCAACCTGGCGATCGCCCGGCGGCTGGAGATCACCGAGAAGGCGGTGGTCGCACACACCTCGGCCATCTACGACATCCTCGGGCTCGCGCTGGACGGCGACGACCACCGGCGGGTGCTCGCGGCGGTCCGCTACCTCGACCGCTGACCGGGGGCCCGGCCTGGCACGATGCCGCCATGACCACCGCCCGACCCGCCCCCGACCCAGCCACCGCGCGGACCGATCCGGACGCCGCCGATTCGGATGCCGCCGATTCGGGCGCCGCCGATTCGGGGCGTCCCGACCCGGCCTGCCTGTTCTGTCGCATCGTGGCCGGTGACGAGCCCGCCCACGAGGTGGCCGCCGACGAGCACACTGTCGCGTTCCTGGACACCCGACCGCTGTTCCCCGGTCATGTCCTGCTGGTCCCCCGCCGACACCACGTCACGCTGCCCGACCTGCCCCCGGAGCTGGTGGCACCGGTGTTCGCGCAGGCCCGCCGCATCGCTGCCGCCCTGCTGCTCGCGGTGGGTGCCGAGGGCAGCTTCGTCGCGATGAACAACACGGTCAGCCAGAGCGTGCCGCACCTGCACGTGCACGTGGTGCCCCGGACCCGGGGCGACGGTCTGCGCGGCTTCTTCTGGCCCCGGAAGCGCTACCCCGACACCGCGGACGCCGAGACCGTCGCCGCCGCGATCCGGACGGCACTGGCGGGAATTTGAGCGCGATGGGACCGACCCGCCCGGGGATCTTCGGCACGATCATCCACGCGATACTGATCCGGTGATCGTCACCGGAGGTGCTGCGGGTACCCGCTGGGCCCTGGGGGTGGTGCTGTTCGCCGTCCTGGCCGCCGGGTGCACGCAGACGACGGACCTGGTCCCCGCCACACCGACGGTGACCGACAGCGTGACGGAAACGGTGACCCAGGGCACCCTGGCGGGCACCGTGACCCAGGGCACCACCCGGCCCGCCGATTGGCCGGCCGGCCTGGACCTGCCCGCCGGCGCGACACTGGTCCGCTCCACCGTCGACCGGACCGGGATGTCGGTGCTGTTCGACGCCCCGCAGGACCTCGGTGGGCTGCGGGCATTCTTCGACGCCACCCTGGCCGGTCTGGGCTACACCGCCGAGACCGACAACGGCTACGCCGAGGTGCTGTCCCGAAGCTGGGTCGACGGGTCGTCGGTCGTCTCGGTCACCGCCACCACGGTCGACGGCCGCAGCTCCGGCGTGCTGATCGTCCGATCGGCCGAGTGAACCGGTCACCCCGGGCGTCGCAGTGGTGACCGGCACAGCCGGCGATCCCCATCCGTGGGCACAGCCGCTCCGAATCGTCGAGGTGACCTCTTCGCGCCGCTCGCCCGACAACGCCCGACTGACGGCGACCAGGATCCCCGCCGCCACCGGTACGACGACCGCGGTGTGCCTGGTGGTGCACGGCGGCAAGTCGCTCAGCACGGAGCCTGTGAGTGCCGTCAGCGGTCCCGTCCTGCGGATGCGACCCATCGCCTGGGCCCTCGCCCGCCGGCTACCGTCCGTTGCGGTGTACCGGCTGCAGCTGGCCGTCCGCGGCTGGAACGGCACCGGGTCCACCGCGATCCGGGACGCGCGCTGGGCGCTGGATCAGCTCCGGGCGCAGCATCCCGGCGCGCCGATCGTGCTGGTCGGCCACTCGATGGGGGCCCGGACGTGCTTGCGGGTCGCCGGCGACCCTGCGGTGGCCGGCGTGGTGGGTCTGGCCTCGTGGCTCCCGCCGGACGAGCCGGTGAACCACATCCGAGGCGTCCCGGTTCGGCTGGTGCACGGCGACAGCGACCGGGTCGTGTCCGAGGCGTCCACCCGACCACTCGTCGCGCGGATGACCGCGGCCGGGATCGACGTCCGACGCACGTTGTTGGCCGGCACCGGGCATGCGATGCTGCGGCACTGGCGGCGCTGGAACTCCGAGATCGTGGCCGCTGTGCAGGAGTCGCTGCAGACCACCGGGCCGGCGCCCCGACGCGGCCGGCGCTGAGCCGGCGGACACCCACCGGGCCGGCCGCTCCGGCGGGCCACGGCGACAGACGGCGGGTGCCCGGTCGGCTCAGCCGAAAAGAGCCGGCAGCGTCGAGGTCCAGGCGGTCCGCAGCTCGGCCAGCGTCAACTCGCCGACACCCTGGATCTCCAGCGTGGGCTCTGCGGCCGGCTCCACCGGGAGTACCGCCCCGACGCGCAGCACCGGGAACTGCCGGGCCTGGCACATCTCGGTGAAGCGCAGCTCCTCACTGCGCGGCACCGCGACCAGCACCCGGGCGGTGGACTCGGAGAACAGGAACACGAACGGGTCGATGTCGGCCGGCGGCACCAGCCGGGCACCGGTCTCGCCGCTCAGGCACATCTCGACGACAGCCTGGACCAACCCGCCCTCGGACAGGTCGTGCGCCGCGGACACCATGCCGTCCCGTGAACCGGCGACCATGATCTCGGCGAGCGTGCGTTCGGCCTCCAGGTCCACGGTCGGCGGCGTGCCACCGAGGTGCCCGTGCACGACACTGGCCCATTCGGACCCGTCCAGCTCGTCCCGGGTGTCACCCAGCAGCAGCAGGGTCTCCCCCGCCTCCTGACCCACACCCGGGATCGTCCGGCGGCGGACATCGTCGATGACGCCGAGCACCCCGACCACCGGCGTCGGCAGGATCGCCGTGGTCCCGGTCTGGTTGTAGAAGCTGACGTTGCCGCCGGTGACCGGGATCCCGAGCTGCGCGCAGCCGTCGGCGAGCCCGCGGACCGCCTGCTCGAACTGCCACATCACCGCCGGGTCCTCCGGCGAGCCGAAGTTCAGGCAGTTCGTCACCGCGATCGGCTTCGCCCCGGTGGTGGCCACGTTGCGGTAGGCCTCGGCCAGCGCAAGCTGGGCACCGGCGTAGGGGTCCAGTGCGGTGAACCGGGAGTTGCAGTCGGTGGCCATCGCGACACCGAGATCGGACTCGTCGGAGATCCGCACGATGCCGGCGTCGGCGGGCTGGGCCAGCACGGTGTTCCCGCGCACGTAGCGGTCGTACTGGTCGGTCACCCAGCCGCGGGAGCACAGGTTGGGCGAGGCGATCATGGTCAGGATCAGCGCCCGGAGCTCGTCGGGGGTGGCCGGCCGGGCCAACCCGGCGGTGCCGTTCGCGACCAGGGCGTCCTGGGTGTCCGGACGGCGCAGCGGTCGCCGGTACACCGGACCCTCGTGCGCCACGGTCCGCGGCGGGACGTCGACGACGACCTCGTCGTGGAAGGTGATGACCAGCCGGCCGGTCTCGGTGACCTCACCGATGACGTCGGCCTGCACCTCCCACCTCGCGCAGACCGCGAGGAAGGCGTCCACCTTGTCCGGCGTCACGACCGCGCACATCCGCTCCTGCGATTCGCTGGACAGGATCTCGGCAGGGGTCATGCCCTCGGCGCGCAGCGGCACCCGGTCGAGCCAGACGTGCATGCCGCCGTCACCGGCGGAGGCGAGCTCGGAGGTGGCGCAGGACAACCCGGCGCCGCCGAGGTCCTGGATGCCGACCACGAGGTCCGCGGCGTAGGCCTCGAGCGTGCACTCGATCAGCACCTTCTCCGCGAACGGGTCGCCGACCTGCACCGACGGCAGTTTCCGGCGGGAGTTGGACCCACCACCGGCGGCGCCGTCACCGGCGAAGGTGTCCGAGGCCAGCACCGACACCCCGCCGATGCCGTCCAGACCGGTGCGGGAGCCGTACAGGATGACCTTGTTCCCGGCCCCCGACGCGTGTGCGGTGTACATGTCCGCGGCCCGCAGCACCCCGATGCAGGCCGCGTTGACCAGCGGGTTGCCCGCGAAGCTCGCGTCGAAGAAGACCTCGCCGCCGATGTTGGGCAGCCCCAGGCAGTTCCCGTAACCGCCGACACCGGACACGATGCCGGGCAGCACCCGCTGGGTGTCCGGCGCGTCGGCCGGGCCGAACCGCAACTGGTCCATCACCGCGACCGGCCGGGCGCCCATCGCGAGGATGTCCCGGACGATGCCGCCGACCCCGGTCGCCGCGCCCTGGTAGGGCTCGACGTAGGACGGGTGGTTGTGCGACTCGACCTTGAAGGTCA
Source organism: uncultured Actinomycetota bacterium (assembly GCA_963784315.1). Lineage (GTDB taxonomy): Bacteria > Actinomycetota > Actinomycetes > Mycobacteriales > Nakamurellaceae > Nakamurella. The sequence goes on along the minus strand of CAWAQR010000003.1, from coordinate 45,678 downwards.
CCGCCCAGCCGTCACCGACGTCGACCACGCCCGCGTTCTCGCCGATGCCGGCCAGCATCACCGAGCGCATCTCGTCGGTGGTGGTGGTCCCGAAGTAGGCCAGGTGGACCTTGGAGGACTTGTAGGAGCAGTGCTCGGACCACATCACCGAGTACATCGCCAGTTCGGCGTCGGTGGGCCGGCGGCCGAGGATCTCCCGGATCGACGCGTACTCGTCGTCCTTGAGGCCGAGCTCGCGGTACGGCTGCTGCTGGTCGGGGCTTTCGCCGGCCAGCGTGACGGTGTCCACCTGCATGTCAGACCTTCACGGAAGAGACGACGGAATCCACGGCGTCCACGATGGACAGGAACATGCCCAGCCCGTCGTCGGTCGGTCCGGTCAGCGCGTCGATGGCGTGTTCGGGGTGCGGCATGAGCGCGGCGACGCGGCCGTCGGCGGAGCAGATTCCGGCGATGTCGTTGAGCGATCCGTTGGGGTTGCCCTGCGCGGCTCCGTCACCGACGTAGCGCATCAACACCCGGCCCTCGCCCTCCAGCTCGGCGATCACCTCGGGATCGGCGACGTAGCGGCCCTCGGCGTTCTTCAGCGGGACCAGGATCTCCGCACCGGCCTCGTACCGCGTCGTCCACGGGGTGGTGTTGTTCTCCACCCGCAGCCACTGGTCGCGGCAGAGGAACCGCAGGCCCTCGTTGCGCATCACGACGCCGGGCAGCAGGTGCGCCTCGACCAGGATCTGGAAGCCGTTGCAGATGCCCAGCACCGGCAGGCCGCCGCGGGCGGCGTCGATCACGGCGCGCATCACCGGGGCCTGCGCCGAGATCGCACCGGCCCGCAGGTAGTCGCCGTAGGAGAAACCACCGGGCACGATCACCGCGTCCAGCGTGGGCAGCGTCTCGTCGGCGTGCCACAGCGGGACGGCCTCGGCACCGGCGTAGGTCACCGCGCGGGCGGCGTCGACATCGTCGAGGGTGCCCGGGAAGGTGATCACGCCGATCCGGGCACCGCTGCTGCGCGGGACGGAACCGACGGGCCGGCTCACACGTCCCCCTGGTCCACCCGACGGATGGTCCACAGCTCGATGACCGGATTCGCCAGCAGCGTGGACGCCACCTGCTCCAGCTCCTCGTCGGTGACCGAGTCGTCGACCTCCAGGTCGAAGTGCTTGCCCTGCCGGACGGAGGAGATGCCGGGGTGTCCCAGCCGCCCGAGCGCGCCGAGAATGGCCTTGCCCTGGGGGTCGAGGATCTCCGGCTTGATCACCACGTCGACTTCTACGCGCGCCACAGCAACTCTCCTGAGGATGGGGGGTCGGCAGCCCTCACCCTATCCCGTGGGCGTCGGGCCGGATTCCAGCTCAGCGGTGTGCCGGGCGCTCCTTCGGCCCGTCCGGCGACCGACTGTCGCCACCGTCACCCACATCCTCGTCGATCACCGGTCGGCGGGAGACGACCCGGACCGGGGTGTTCTGGTAGCGACGCCCGAAGAACCAGATCACCGGCAACGTGGCCAGCAGGGGGCCGATGATCGACACCGGCCGCAGCAGCCACCAGGTCAGATCCGGCGCGGTGGCCTCGGACTCGGTGCCGAAGATCGCCCACTCCACACCCCGGGAGAGGGCCATCCCGGTGGTGTGGAACAGGAACAGCGGCAGCGCGAAGCGGGTGACCACCCCGACGAACCGGGCGAACGTCCGACCGCGACCGAGTACCCGCAGCACGGTGGGTCGCATCAGTTCGGCCACCCCCACCTGGAACACCGAGAGCGCGATGATGCAGACCGTCGGCGGGGCCATGTTGGAGCCCTGCCCGGGCACGCCGACCATCGAGCCGGGGTACAGGCCGGAGAACACCAGCCCGATCAGGGTGAACAGTCCGGCGAAGGTGAACATCCGGGCGCGCTGCCGGCTCTGCCGCGACTGGTAGTCCCATTCGAGCCGACCGTCGCGGTACCGGGGCGCGGAGTCCAGGCCCGTGATCCGGCTGTGGAAGTAGCCCAGTTGGAACGCGAACCCCCAGACGAACACCATGTTGAGCCACTCGACACCGGGGACCTGGTACCGGAACCGGAGGATGTCGATGATGATCGCGAACCCGCCGAGGAAGACCAGGACCAGCGAGTCGTAGCGCCGGTGCAACCACACCGTGATCGGCAACAGGCAGATCAGCGCCAGGTAGGCCCCGACGAACCACAGCGGGCTGACCACCAGGATCACCGCGCGGGTCATCCACCCCAGGTCGAACACCGCCCCGACGACGACCCCCAGGATCACCCAGGTCACCAGCAGCGCCAGCGCCGGCACCGCCAGCGACCGGGCCTGTCGCAGCGCGAAGTGCCAGACCCGCTCGCCCCGGGACGCGCTGCGCTCCCACGCCTTGAGATGCACGTAGGCGCCGATGTAGAAGAACAGCGGCAGCACCTGCAGCAGCCAGGTGACGATCCACAACCCGGAGGTGAACCCGAGCGGGCTGGTGGGTTTGGGGCCGTCGTCGCCCCAGATGAAGATCGTGAAGCACCAGTGCCACAGGATGACGACCAGCAGTGAGAACGAGCGGAGGAAATCGGCGTACGGGTCGCGCGTGGATGCTGCCATCACGCACCTCTCCCTGAGGACGCTGCGCCGGCCGCACCGGTGACCGGCACGCGGACCTGTCCAGCATATTGTCCGACTCCGACGGTCTCCCCGGCGCCCGTCGGTCGACCGTCGGTACAGTCGGTCGGAGCGGCGGGACCGGCCCTGTCGCGCCGCCCGCGGACCTCGCGTCGGACACCCGACCGCACCACCCGCACCTGCGGGCCCGATCGCACCCGGAGGTGTGACGCGCGTGGGGATGATCGTCGAGGAGACCGCCGAGAGTCCGACCGCCGCGTTGACCCGGCGGCGGGGTGCCTGGCTCGCCGTCGGCCTGCTGGTGGTGTCCAACGTGATGTCCAACCGGGTGCTGCCGGCCTGGGCGTACCTCCCCTGGAACGGCCTGATGGCGGTCGCGCTGATCGTCATCGCCCGGCACGCCGGTTTCGACTTCACCGGGGTGGGACTGGCGTTCCGGCGCTGGCACCGGCCCGTCGGTGTGGGCCTGCTGCTCGTGGCGTGCACCGGGTTCATCTTCGCGCTGGGGATGGTGCTGCCGGCCACCCGGGACGCCTTCCTCGACGCCCGCGTGACCCAGACCGGGGTGGCCGGCATGTTGTTCCAGGTGCTGCTGCGGATCCCGCTGGGCACCGTGCTGCTCGAGGAGATCGCCTTCCGCGGTGTGCTGCCGACCCTCTTCGGCGGCAATCCGGCCCAGGTCTGGCGTTGGCGGCCGGTGCTCGCATCGTCACTGCTGTTCGGGATGTGGCACGTCCTGCCGTCCACCGCGCTGACCAACGGCAACTCCGCGGTCCGGGAGATGCTCGGCGGCTCGGCCGTGCTGGTGGCGGTGCTCGCGGTCGCCTCGACCATGCTGGTGGGCATACTGCTCTCGCTGGCCTGTTACGTCGGCCGGGGACTCAAGGCGTCGATGCTGGTGCACTGGGCCACCAATTCCCTCGGTTTCGTCGCCGCATGGCTGATCGTCAACTGACCCGGGCCCAATCAGCCCCCACGGGCCGGCCCCGCCGGCTCCGCACCGAAGGTGGGACATGAAACTCACGAAGTACGGCCACTCCTGCCTGCTCATCGAGCAGGGGGTCGATCGGATCCTGGTCGACCCGGGCGTCTTCTCCCAGGGTTGGCACAGCCTGACCGGGCTGACCGCGGTGCTGGTCACCCATGCCCATCCCGATCACGTCGACACCGCGACGCTGCCCGGGCTGCTCGCGTTGAACTCCGACGTGCAACTGTTCGCCGACCCCGGCTCGGTGGGGGCGCTGGCCGAGGTGGGCGTGCACGCGACGGCCGTCGCCCCCGGCGACACGCTGGACCTCGCCACCCCGGTGCAGGTGTTCGGCGAGACCCACGCGGTGATCCACCGCGATCTGCCGACCATCCCCAACCGCGGCTACCTCGTCGACGGCCGGCTGTACCTCCCGGGCGACTCGTTGCAGGTGCCGGCGGCGGCGGTGGAGATCCTGGCGCTGCCGGTCGCCGCCCCCTGGATGGCGGCCAAGGAGGCGGTGGACTTCCTGCGGGCGGTGGACCCGACGACCGTCATCCCGATCCACGAGAAGGTGCTGGCCAACCCGACCATGCTCTACGGCGTGATCAAGAGTCTCAAGCCCACCGACACCCAGTGGCTGGACCTCGACGACGGTGCCACCGTCGAGGTCTGAGCGGCAACCCGGAGTCCCTGCCACCATGACCACCATGACCGGCGCCTCGACCCCCCTCCCCGACGACTGGCAGCGGGCGCTGGTGATCATGGCCCACCCGGACGACCCGGAATACGGGGTGGCCGCCGCGGTCGCGGTCTGGACGGCCGCCGGCAAGGACGTCCGGTATCTGCTCGCGACCCGGGGCGAGGCCGGCATCGCCGGTCTGCCGCCGGCCGAGTGCGGACCCGAACGTGAGCAGGAGCAGCGCCGGGCCATCGCCCACGTCGGGGTCCGGGAGCTGGAGTTCCTGGATCACCCCGACGGCCGACTGGAACACGGGCTGGGGTTGCGCCGCGACCTGGCGGCGGCGATCCGGCGCCACCGGCCGGAACTGGTGGTCACGATGCACTTCGGTGAGACCTGGGCGCCCGGGGCCTGGAACAGCGCCGACCACCGCGCGCTCGGCCGGGCCGCGGTCGACGCGGTGTCCGACGCCGCGAACGAGTGGATCTTCCCGGAGCTGACGGCCGGCGGCCTGCCGCCGTGGTCAGGGGTGCGCCGGATCGCGGTCAACGAGCCCGGCGGGCGTACCCACGTCGACGTCGCGGCCGGGGTGGACGCGGCGGTCGCCTCGTTGGCCGAACACCGCCGCTACCTCACCGCGCTCAGCGACGCACCCGTGCTGGACCAGGCCCGCGCCCAGGTCATGAGTGCGACCGGCGGGCCCGCCGCCGACCCACCCCGGGTCCTCTTCACCGTCTACGGCTGACGCAGGTCAGCCCAGCCAGTCGTCGAACCGGCGGCCGGAGATCTGCTCGTAGGCCTGCACGTAGCGCTCCCGGGTCACCCGGGCGACCTCGGCGGGCAGTGGCGGCGGCGGCGGTGTCGGCGGCCCGGTCCCAGCCCGAGTCCGCCGAGGTCAGCCAGTCGCGCACGTACTGCTTGTCGAAGGACGGCTGGACCCGGCCCTGCTCGTACCGGTCGGCGGGCCAGAACCGCGAGGAGTCGGGAGTCAGCACCTCGTCGCCGAGGACCAGCGTGGTTCCGCGGTGACCGAACTCGAACTTCGTGTCGGCCAGGATGATCCCGCGACCGGCGGCGTGCCGGGCCGCGGTGTCGTAGATCTGCAGGGTGACCGTGCGTAGTTCCGCGGCCAGCGCCGCACCGACCTGCGCAGTGACGGCCTCGAAGCTGACGTTCTCGTCGTGGTCGCCCAGGTCTGCTTTGGTCGCCGGGGTGAAGATCGGCGCCGGCAGCCGGGACGACTCCATCAGCCCCGGCGGCAGCTCGACACCGCAGACGCCGCCGGTGCGGCGGTAGTCGATCAGGCCGGAGCCGGTCAGGTAGCCGCGGGCCACGCACTCGACCGGCACCATGTCCAGCCGCCGGACGAGCATCGCGCGGCCGCGGACGTCGTCGGGGATCCGCGGGTCGTCCACCGACACCACGTGGTGCTCGACGATCGGCGCCAGGAGCTCGAACCAGAACATGCTCATCGCGGTGAGGATGCGGCCCTTGTCCGGGATCGGCGTCGGGAGCACGTGGTCGTAGGCGCTGATCCGGTCGCTGGCCACCATCAGCAGCAGCTCGTCGTCCACGGCGTAGAGGTCGCGGACCTTTCCGGAGGCGATGGGGACGAGGTCTTCGACGCTGCTCACAGCGGCCAACCCTAAGGCACCGCCGGCCCGGCGTCGGTCAGAGAATGGCGCCCGGAGCGTAGGCGGCAGCCGCCGGATGCCGCTCGGTGACCCCCTCGACCGCGGCGACCAGCGCCGCGATCTGCCGCGACGCGTCCCCGGTGAAGGACAACCTGTCGGCGAGCAGGGCATCCAGGTCGGCGCGATCCATCGGCAGCCGCTCGTCGGCGGCGAGCCGGTCGAGCAGGTCGTTGTCGGCCTGGCCGCTCTCCCGCATCGCCAACGCCACCCCGACCGCATGTTCCTTGATCGCCTCGTGCGCGGTCTCGCGGCCGACGCCGGACCGGACGGCGGCCATCAACACCTTGGTGGTGGCCAGGAACGGCAGGTAGCGGTTGAGCTCCCGGTCGATCACCGCCGGATAGGCCCCGAAGCCGTCGAGCACGGTCAGGAACGTCTCGAACAATCCGTCGATGGCGTAGCAGGCGTCGGGCAGGGCGACCCGGCGGACCACCGAGCAGAACACGTCGCCCTCGTTCCACTGGGCGCCGGCGAGTTCACCGGCCATCGAGGCGTAGCCGCGCAGGATGACCGCCAGTCCGCAGACCCGCTCACACGACCGGGCGTTCATCTTGTGCGGCATCGCCGACGATCCCACCTGGCCGGGCAGGAAACCCTCGGTGGCCAGCTCCGCCCCGGCCATCAGCCTGATCGTGGTGGCCAGCGACGCCGGGCCGGCGGCCAGTTGCACCAGCGCGGAGATGACCTCGTAGTCCAACGAGCGCGGGTAGACCTGGCCGACGCTGATCAGGACCCGGGAGGTGCCGCTGACCTCCTGCACGACCTCTCGCTCCAGCTGATCGAGCCCGTCGGCGGAACCGAGCAGGTCGAGCATGTCCTGCGAGGTGCCGACCGGCCCCTTGATGCCGCGCAGCGGGTAGCGCGCCAGCAGCTCCTCGATCCGCAGGTAGGCCTGCAGGACCTCGTCGGCCGCGGAGGCGAACCGCTTGCCCAGCGTGGTCGCCTGGGCCGGGACATTGTGCGAGCGGCCGGCCATCACCAGGTCGCCGTACTCGGTCGCCCGTTCGGCCAGCCGGGCCAGCACGGCCACCGCGCGGTCGCGGATCAGCGCCAGCGCCTGCAGGATCTGCGCCTGTTCGACGTTCTCGGTGAGGTCGCGGCTGGTCATGCCCTTGTGCACCTGCTCGTGGCCGGCCAGCGCGTTGAACTCCTCGATGCGGGCCTTGACGTCGTGCTTGGTGATTCGCTCGCGGGCCGCGATGGACGCCAGGTCGACCTGGTCGATCACGGCCTCGTAGTCGGCCAGCACCTCGTCGGCCACGGTGAGGCCCTGCCGGGACTGGGCGCGCAACACGGCCAGCCACAGCCGGCGCTCGGCGACGATCTTGTTCTCCGGCGACCAGATGGCCACCATGGCGGGTGAGGCGTAGCGGGTGGCCAGCACGTTCTGCACAGGAGTCGTCGTCACGGCGACCATTGTCCCTGCTCGCCGAGGATGCCCGACACCGATCCGCGCCACACCGGGCGTCAGCGCGCAGCCAACGCCTCGGCCAGCCCGGCCAGGTCGCTGTCCGTCGGCCCCGGGGCCGACCCCGCCGCGCGGGTCACCGTGACCACGACCGAACCGGCCGGGCCCTCGACCCAGATCAGCGTCCGCCCGTCGTCGCGGGTGAGGCTGCGCGCATCGGGATGGCCCCCGACGCCGACGTCGACGCAGCCGACAGCCGCGCCGGACCGGCAGGGGTCGTAGGGGCCCGACCGGACCACCACCAGGACGGTGGCCGTCGCGCCGGCATCCACCGCATAGGCCTGGGCCGCCTGTTCGGCCGCGTCCCCCGAGCCACAGGTCGGCACCGGCGTCAGCCCGGGCAGGCGCTCGGCGACGACCTGCAGTTGCCCTCCGCCGAGCGGCAGCGCCCGGCACCCCTCGGGCCGTCCCGCAGCCGGCGGGACCACCGGGGCACCGCCGCCATCGGCCACCGAGTCCTGCCGCCCGTCGGACCCGACGGTCGGCGCTCCGGCGACCGCCGGGCTGTCCGGCTCCGCGGCCGCCCCAGCCGCACCGGTCGCAGCGGCACTGGTCCCAGCGGCACTGGTCACTGCGGCACTGGTTGCAGCGGCACTGGTCACCGGTCCCGTACCGGACGCCGTCGTCGAGCTGTCGGCGCCCCCGCCACCGATCAGCGTTCCGAACAGCAGGGCCAGTCCTCCGATCCCGGCGACCCCGGCGGCGACCCCGGCGGCCACCTGTCGGCGGAGGTCCCGGCGGGCGCGGGCCCGGCCGATCAGTGTCCAGGCGGTGACGTCGCTGGCGGGCGGATCGAGGACCAGCTCGGCCATCGCCGAGCCGAGCGCACCGACCGGGGCCGGACCGTCGTCAGCCGACGCCGCTGTCTCGTGGGTCATCCGCGGTCCTTCCGTTGGTCGTTGCGACCGTCCCTCGGGCCCGTCACGCCCAGGGCCTCCACCGCGATGCGCAGCGCAGCCAGCCCGCGCGCGGTCTGACTCTTCACGGTGCCCACCGAGATACCCATCACCGCGGCCACCCCCGCGACGTCCAGACCTTCGTAGTACCGCAGCACCAGGACGGTGCGCTGCTTCGGCGGCACCGCGGCCAACGCCTGTCGGAACACCTCACGGTCCACGAGCAGCTCGGTGAATTCCGGGCTGTGGTCGACCTCGTGGGGCAGCACCTCGGTGACCCGCTCCCGTCGCCACGGCCGACGCGACTCGTCCACCACCGACCGGACCAGGCACGACCGGACGTAGCCGTCCATCGCGGCCCGTTCGCGGACCTTGTCCCAGGAGCCGTACAGCTTCAGGAACGCCGTCTGGGCGAGGTCGTCGGCCTTGTGCCAGTCGCCGGTCAGCAGGTACGCGAGCCGACGGACCGGGTCGCGCCGGGCCGTGAAGTACGCCGAGAACTCCGCGTCGCGCGTCCCCGTCACCGCTGCGGCTCCCCATGAGCATCAGACGGGGGCAGCGGTGTCTCGGGTTGCACGACCGACCTCGGGCCGCCGCCGACCCCCGACATGCGACGACCCCCGTCTCCGTCCATTCCCAGGGAATGTACGGGGCGGGGGTCGTCGAGCTCCCGGCCGTGCGGTCAGGCGGACAGCAGCACCGTGATCACCGGCGGGGTGGTCGGCACCGGGGAGCCACCCACCGGCTCGACGGTGACCCCGAGAGCGGTGTCCCCCACGTGCACGGCAGCCACCGTCTCGGGCATCGAGCCGTCGGCCTCGGGGACCATCGTGCCCACCGAGCGGGTCTGCTCACCCGACATCACCCACAGCTGATAGGTGCGGTCGGTCGGCAGTGCGGGTACGTCGGCGAAGGCCAGCACCGCCGCGCCGCAGGTCACTGACACGGTGACGCTGGTCCGCCCGGCCGAACCCGGCGCGGGGGGCATCTGGTGCTGGTCCGACGCCGAGTTCACGCATCGGAGCAGCGCCTCCGCGTCGTTGGTGGGCCCGGCCGGCCGGGTGAGGAAGAAGGCCGAGATGCCCACCAGGGCGACGGCGACCGCCGCCGCGGCCGACAGCAGCCAGCGTCCGCGGACCCGGCGGTGCGCGGCCAGGTCCACCACCTCGGCGTCCGGGCCGCCGACAGCCAGGTGGCCCTCGGTGGTTCCCCGATGCGCCGAGGGTGGCGGATCGGCCGGGGCGACGTCGATCGGAGCGTCGTCGGCCGGCACGACCACCCGGTCGGTGAGCGGGGGCAGTTGCCGGGTGACGGCGATCGGCCGCGAGCACCGCCGACCGCATCGACGCGGGTGGCGCCTCGGCCGAGGCGGAGCCCAGCCGGGCCGCGGTCTCGGCAAAGCCCGCCATCTCGAGCTGGCAGGTGGGACAGCCCTGGAGATGCCGCTGGAACTGCGCGGCTTCCAGTTCGTCGAGAGCGTTCAGCGCGGCACCGCCGGCGAACAGGGATGGATCGTGCGCCATCATGACGCGACCCCCAAACAGTCACGGAGACGGATCAGTCCGTCCCGAAGGCGAGTTTTGATCGTCCCGAGCGGGACGCTGAGTGCTGCTGCCACTTCGGCCTGTGTGTAGCCGGAGTAGTAGGCGAGATTGATCGATTCACGCTGCAGGGCGGTGAGCCCACCCAGACAGCGCTGAACCTGCTTGCGCTCCAGCGAGACCTCGACGGCGTCCACGACGACATCGACCTCCCGCTGCACGGACTGCGTGGCGTACTTGAGATCACGGTCGGTGGAGGACTGCTCGGAGCGGACCCGGTCCACGGCCCTGGCGTGCGCCATGGTCATCACCCAGGACAACGCCGAACCGCGGGTGCGGTCGAATCGACTCGCCCGCCGCCAGATCTCCAACATGACCTCCTGGGCGACCTCCTCGGCCTGCGCCGGATCCCGAAGAACCCGCCGCACCAGTCCGTAGACCCGGGAGGACATCAGGTCGTAGATCTTCTCGAACGCCTGCTGGTCGCCCAACGCCACGTTCGTGAGCAGATCCTCTGCGGTCGGCGCCGCGGCGGCGCCCGGCTCGTCACGGAGCCTCGCGGACGCGAGCACAGGGCGCAGCGGGGAGGACTGTGGATCACTGGTGGTCACGAGATGCATCCTCCTCTGTCCGGTCGCGTTCGGCCGCATGTTCGGTACTGCGTCGATGGGCGGCTCACCGGTGCCTGTGCCGGCACCGGATTCTGCGCCGCGATGACCGCGGCGCACCCGCCCGGACGCCCCGCGGGCCCGGACCTGACGTGAGGTGACCTTCGGCCCGCTTGTTCGCACCGGGGGCCGCCGTCACATCCGAAGCCGCACCGCCGGCCCGGGGGCCACCGTCACGGATTCTCGCTGGGTATTCGAGGCCGCACCCGGGACGGATGGGTGCCGGCGGACCGCGGCCGGGATCGGGTCACTGCCGGCCGGTCCCCCGCACTGACTCTCCCGCGCGCTGCCGCGCGTACGTGCACCCACGCGTGTGCGGCGCGCTCGCCGGGGGAGAAAAGACCCGGTCAGATCACGGCCCGGTCACGATCACCCCCCAGCCAGGCTGGGCTGCAAACAAATCCGGATCGGCACCCATCCACCTGTCGCCCTGCCCCGAATGCATCCACGTGACCATCGAAACGAGAACTCCGGAGGTTCCGAACTCCGGAACCCACACGGCCGGCCGTGGCATCAGCCGGCCGCTGGCCGTGCTGGCCGGCATCGTGACGGTCGCGCTCACCGTCGGAATCGCCGAGCTGCTGGCAGCTCTCGGGTCCTGGGTGGGCGTTGACCTCCACCGCGACCTCATCGTCGCCGCTGTTCGGGCTGGGCTCCACGTTCATCCAGTTCACCCCCGAATGGCTCAAGCACATCGCCATTCAGGTCTTCGGTCTGTACGACAAGGTCGCCCTCAAGGCGGGCATGGGTCTCACCCTGGTCGCGGTGGCTGCGATCCTGGGCCTGATCGCCCGGTCGGCGCTGCGGATCGCCCAGATCGCCTACCTGGTGATGGGGCTGGTCGTCGCAGTGGCGGTCTACAGCCGGGCCGAGGCATCCCTGGTGGACGTCGTACCCACGGTGATCGCCGTGGCGGCCGGCTTGTACCTGCTGACCGCGATGTTCACCGACCCGACCGACGACGCCGGAGCTGCCGCGCCGGGTGCGGGCAATCGTCGTCGCTTCCTCACCCTGGCTGCCGGCGGGGCCGGCGTCGCCGTGGTCAGCGGCGGGCTCTCCCGCGCTGATCCCGACGTCGGCCGGCGCGGAGAGCTCGCTCGCCGAGGCCGCCAATGCCACCGCATCGGTGACGGTGGACAAGATGGCGGCCCTCCCGACCGGCTACAGCCTCGACGTCACCGACATCTCCCCCTTCGTGACCTCCAACGCCGACTTCTACCGGATCGACACCGCCTTCACCGTGCCGCGCATCAACGCCGACACCTGGAAGTTGCGCATCCACGGCATGGTGGACCGCGAGATCACCCTGACTACAACGATCTGCTGGCCCGCCCGTTGCTGGAGCGGATGGTCACCATGACGTGTGTCTCCAACGAGATCGGCGGCGACCTGGTCGGAAATGCGGTGTGGCAGGGCGCGCTGATCCGCGATCTGCTCGCCGAGGCCGGCCCCAGCGCCGACGCCGACATGGTGATGTCCCGTTCCAGCGACGGCTTCTCGGCCGGCACCCCGCTGTCGGCGCTGACCGACCCGGATCGTGACGCGATCTTCGCCGTCACGATGAACGGCGAGGTGCTGCCGTTCGAGCACGGCTTCCCGGTGCGGATGGTCGTTCCCGGCCTGTACGGCTTCGTCTCCGCGACGAAATGGGTCGTCGAACTCGAGGTCACCCGCTTCGACCAGCAGACCTCCTACTGGACCGATCGCGGATGGTCGCCGGAGGGCCCGATCAAGACGGCCAGCCGGATCGACGTCCCCAAGTCCTTCCAGAAGTTCCCCGCCGGCAAGGTCGTCATGGGCGGCGTGGCCTGGGCCCAGCACCGCGGCATCACCAGTCGTCGAGGTCCAGATCGACAAGGGCGAGTGGCAGATGGCCACTCTGTCCACCGAAGTCACCAATGACACCTGGCGCCAGTGGTCCTTCGTGTGGGACGCCACACCGGGGCAACACAGCGTCGTCTGCCGGGCGACCGACTCCACCGGAGCACTCCAGGAGTCGGCGATCCGCACCCCCATCCCGGACGGTGCCACCGGCTACGACTCCACGGTTTTCACCGTGGCCTGACACCCGGGGCCGGCAGTAAGTGCATTGCGCCGCCCCGAAAAACGCAGTACCCAGCACCTTTCGAATTTCCCACCACGCCCGAGGATCGTGCCTCAGCGCGCCCCGACTCACCCCGAAAGGCTCCACCGATGTCCAAGAAGCGCGGATTGTTCGTCGCCGCCACCGCGGCCGGCTTCGCCCTGCTCGCCGCCTGCGGCAGCAGCTCCACCGGAGCCACCACGACCAGCAGCTCGGTCGCGTCGTCGACCACGTCGAGCTCCTCCACCGCCTCCTCCGCCTCCACCAGCGCCGATGCCGGCGGCCTGGTCGGCGCCGGATGCGCCGGCTACGCCGCAGCGAACCCCACCGGTGCCGGTTCCGTCGACGGCATGGCCGCCGACCCGGTCGCCACCGCCGCCTCCAACAACCCGCTGCTGACCACCCTGGTCGCCGCGGTCTCCGGCAAGGTCAACCCCAAGGTCGACCTGGTCAGCACCCTCAACGGTGGCGAGTTCACCGTCTTCGCCCCGGTCGATGACGCCTTCAAGGCCGATGTCGACGCCGCGACGCTGAGGCGCTGACCACCGACGACGCGCTGCTCACCAAGATCCTGACCTACCACGTCATCTCCGGCCAGATCGCCCCCGACGCCATCGACGGCACCCACACCACCGTCGAGGGCGAAGACCTCACGGTCACCGGCTCCGGCGACAACATCGAGGTCAACGGCAACGCCATGGTCATCTGTGGTGGCGTCAAGACCGCCAACGCCACCGTCTACCTGGTCGACCACGTGCTGATGCCGCCGAGCCTGTCCGCGGCCGCCACCGATCAGCGATGAGCACCTCCACCGAGGCCATGGGCGCCGCCACCCTGGTCGGCCCGGGCTGCGCTGACTACGCCGCGGCCAACCCGACCGGTGCCGGCTCCGTCGAGGGCATGGCCGCCGCTCCGGTCGCCACCGCCGCCTCGGGCAACCCGCTGCTGACCACCCTGGTCGCTGCGGTCTCCGGCAAGGTCAACCCGGGCGTCGACCTGGTCAGCACCCTCAACGGCGGCGAGTTCACCGTCTTCGCCCCGGTCGACTCCGCCTTCGCCAAGGTCGATGCCGGCACGATGACCACGCTGACCACCGATGCCGACCTGCTCTCCAAGATCCTGACCTACCACGTCATCTCCGGTCAGATCGCCCCTGACGCCATCGTCGGCACCCACACCACCGTCGAGGGCCAGGACCTCGACCGTCACCGGCTCCGGCGACGACCTGAAGGTCAACGGCTCCGCCGCGGTCATCTGCGGTGGCGTCAAGACCGCCAACGCGACGGTCTACCTGATCGACACCGTCCTGACCCCGCCGGCTGCCTGATCCGGTGAGCCGGTGCCGGCCACCTGAGTGAGCCGGCACCACCCAGCAAGACCCGACGGCCGACCTAGCCCCCGACTAGGTTGGGCCGTCGGCCTGTGTGTCCCAGGGCCGGACCGCCCGCGGTCCGGCCCCGCGGTCGTGCTGCCGCACCCGGCGCTCGCGTCTGCGACCCGGTTGACCTCATCACCGGGTCACCGCGATAACCTGAGCCCGCCGAGCCATCCGCTGCGACGTCCTCGACGAATCAGCCGAGCCGACCGAAAGGCCCGCACCATGACCACCACACCCGACGCACGCGCGGCGACCGACGGTCGCCGTCGTCGGCAGCCGGCGTGTCCGGTCTGACCGCCGCCTACCTGCTGCAACGCACGCCACGACGTCACGCTCTTCGAGGCCGACTGCCCGCCTGGGCGGGCACGCCCACACCCACGAGCTTGTCGACGATGCCGGTGCAGCCGCAGTCTGTCGACACCGGGTTCATCGTGCACAACCGGCAAGACCTACCCGCACCTGCTCCGGCTGTTCGCCGAACTCGACGTACCGACCCAGGAGTCGGAGATGTCGATGAGCGTCTCCTGCGGCGGATGCGGGCTGGAGTACGCCGGGGCCCGCGGCGTCGGCCGGACTCTTCGCCCAGCGCGTCGTCGCTGACCAACCTGCGCTACCTGCGGATGCTGGTCGAGGTGAAGAAGTTCCACCGGCACGCCCATCGGGTCCTCGCGGCGCCGCCGACCGAGGTGCAGACCCTGCGGGAGTTCCTCGCCGACGGCGGCTACTCGCCGTACTTCGTCTCGCACTTCATCCTGCCGGTGGTGTCCTGCGTGTGGTCCTGCGGCGCCGACGTGGCCGGTGAGTACCCGGCCCGCTACCTGTTCACCTTCCTGGAGCACCACGGCCTGCTCAGCGTCACCGGCTCTCCGACCTGGCGCACGGTCACCGGCGGTTCGCGGACCTACGTCGAGCGAGCGGTCAAGTCACTGTCCGCGGTGGCCACCGCCGTCGCGGTGCGGGACGTTCCGCCGGCACGCCGACGGCGTCACCGCTGCGCACCGACGACGATGCATCGCGCAGACGTTCGACAAGGTCGTCGTCGCCACCCATCCCGCGCAGGCGCTCGCGCTGCTGGCGGACGCCGACCGCCGACGGAGCGGCGGGTGCTCGGCTCCTTCGATTACTCCCAGGCCACCACCCTGCTGCACTCCGACACCTCGGTGCTGCCGCGCCAGCCCACGCGCGGCCGGCGTCCTGGAACTACCGGATGAACGGCTGCGCGGCGACCGACGACCAGGTGCACGTCACCTACGACATGAACCGGCTGCAGCGCTCGACTCCGCGACCCGCTACCTGGTGACGCTGAACTCCGAGTCGATCGATCGACCCGTCGACGGTGATGGACACCATGCACTACGAGCACCCGATCTACACCCCGACCTCGGTGGCGGCGCAGGCCGAGCTGCCCGTCGTTGAACTCGCGACCACGGCGTTCGCCGGCGCGTACCACGGCTGGGGCTTCCACGAGGACGGTTGCGCGTCCGGGGTGCGGGCCGCCGAGGCGCTCGGCGTGCCGATGGTGACAACCGATTGCGCTGCCACTCTTCTCGCCGGATTCCCGGCGAGCCTCGCTGGCCCGCTACGACTGCCGGATCAGCCACGCCCGCAGACCCCGCTGCGAGCACCGGTTCACCTACCGCAGCCCGATGTGGCTGGTCGACCTCGACCGGGTGCCGGAGCTGCCCCGTGGCCTGCGGGTCGTCGGCCGGTTCGACGTCGCCGACCACTGGGCCGCCGGGACCGCGACCCTGCGCGCGGGGTCGGACGCCTTCCTCGACGCGCCGGGGTTGGCGCCGCCCGGCCCGGGTGCTGATGCTGACCGGGGCCCGGTCGTTCGGGCACTGTTTCAACCCGCTGTCGGTGTACTGGTGCTACGACGCCGACGGCCGGCAGACCCACGTCGTCGCCGAGGTGCACAACACCTACCGCGGACGGCACGCGTACCTGCTGGAGCCCGACGACGGACGGCTGCGGACACCGTGGACAAGCAGTTCTACGTCTCGCCCTTCTTCGCCGCCGAGGGGCGGTACCGGATGCGGATCACGCCACCGGCGGACCGGCTCGACGATCGTCATCGCGCTCGAACTGGGCGGACGGGTGCCGTTCACCGCCACCCTGCACGGGCGCCGCACCGGGCCGCTGATCGCTGGGCGCTGCTGCGCCGCCCGCTCGCCCAGCTGCGGGTGGCCGGCGCTGATCCGGTTCGCAGGGCATCCGGCTCTGGCTGCGCAAGCTGCCGGTGCAGCCCCGGACCGGCACCCGGACATCGAGCGGGCCGCCGCTCGGCAACCTGGGGGTACATCCCATGAGCGCGTGAATCGATGGTCGGCCGCCGGGTCTGGATCACCGGCGCCTCGTCCGGGATCGGCGCCGCACTGGCCGACGAGCTCACCGACCGCGGTGCGCTGGTGGCCATCTCGGCCCGCCGGGCCGAGCGACCTCGACGCAGGTGGCGGCCGGCCGGATGTCGGTGGTACCGGTCGACGTCACCGACACCGCCGCGATGCGGGCCGCCGCCGACGCCGTCCGCGCCGAACTGGGCGGCATCGACATGGTGGTGCTCAATGCCGGCACCTGGCAGCAGTTGCGGCTCGCCGACCTCGACACCGACGTGGTAGCAGCGCCATTTCGACGTCAACGTGATGGGCACGGTGAACGGGCTCGCCGCGGTGATCGGCGAGATGATGGGCCGCGGCTCGCGGCACCGTGGTGATCGTCGCCTCGGTGGCCGGCTACCGCGGGATGCCCGGGCAGCCTCGCCTACGGCGCGACGAAGGCGGCGCTGATCAACATCGCCGAATCGATCCGCCCGGAGGCCCGTGCGGCCGGCGTCCGGGTGGTCACGGTCAACCCCGGGTTCGTGCAGACCGCCGCTGACCGCGCACGAACCGCTTCCCGATGCCGTTCCTGCTGGACTCCGGCGACGCCGCCCGCCGGATCGCCGACGGGCTGGAGTCCCGCCGGCAGGAGATCGTCTTCCCGCTGCCGATGGCGATCGGGATGAAGCTGGCCCGGGTGCTGCCGGTGCGGGTGTGGACCTGGCTCACCGGATTCATGGTTCGGCGCTGACCCCCGGACCTGTCGGTTCATGACTGTTCATGACTGTTCATGACTGTTCAGGACTGTCCATGACTGGTCATGACGTCTGACTCAGCACGGTTCAGGACGGGACGCCTGCGACGCAGGCGGTGCCGACCCGGCTGAACCCGGCGTGGGTGTACACCCGGGCGATCGCCGGCGACCCGGCCGACAGGAAACAGGTCCGCACCCCGCGTCGGTGGGCATCCGAGGTCAGGCCGGCGGTGACCGCAGCCGCGATACCCCGCCGTCGGTACGCGGGAAGCGTTGCCACGCCGGTGATCTCGGTGACGCGGCCGCGCGGGGAGTGACTGCCACCGGCCACCGCACCGGCGGTGGTGAACGCGCCGGCGAGGGCCACGGCGCCGGCTGCGATGCGCCGGCGGAGGGCCTCGTGGGACTCGACCGCGACGGTCTCCGCGGCACGACGCTCGTCCTCGCCGACCGGACCGACCGCCGTCCCGGGCGCGGTGAACCCGAGACCGATCGCCGTCTGCACCGAGGGCAGGTCGGCGTCGTCTGCGGTCAGCATCCGGATCAGCACCTCGGGCGGCACCGACGGCGCGTCCCCGCCGCGGTGGACCATCAGCGGCAACCGATGGACCACCAGCCCGGTCGAGCGCAGCAGTGCCGTCAGCTCCGGGCGCAACTCCTCGACCCACTCGAACGCCTCCGGCACTCCCAGCCCACGCTGGCGGTCCCGCACCGCCGCCACCTCGGCCGGGCCGATGTCGGTCGCGTCCGGGCGGGGCCTGGCGTAGAACGGGAACGGCGCGCAGGACACGAACAGCGTGAACGGTCCGATCTGTTCGACGGCGGCCGAGGCTCGTGGCACCGCGTCGTAGTAGG
This sequence comes from uncultured Actinomycetota bacterium, assembly GCA_963784315.1. Classification (GTDB taxonomy): domain Bacteria; phylum Actinomycetota; class Actinomycetes; order Mycobacteriales; family Nakamurellaceae; genus Nakamurella. Next base: position 27,765 of record CAWAQR010000003.1, on the reverse strand, counting down.
TCTCGATGGCCGACATCTCGGCGACGGTCGTCGGCATGCCGCCGATCCTGTCCGCCGGGACGCGCCCGGTCAAGGATGTGCCGGCCGGGCAGCCGCAGCGCAGCCGGGCAGCAGCTGCGCAGCCGGGCAGCAGCGGCGCAGCCGGGCGCCGTCAGCGCAGGAACCGCTCCAAAGCGTCCAGGCCACGTTCGATGGTGGTGGTGTCGCCGGCGAAGCTGAACCGGATCGCCGGCACGCCACCCGGGTCGAAGTCGATGCCGGGCGCGATCGCCAACCCCTGCTCCGCCAGCAGCCGGGAACACCAGCCCTCGGCGTCGTCGGTCAGGTGGGCGACGTCGGCGTAGACGTAGAACGCGCCGTCGGCCGGGGCCAACCGGTCGAATCCGAGGTCGGCCAACCGGTCCAGCATCAGCCGCCGGTTCAGCGCGTACCGCGCGACGTGACCGTCGAGTTCGGGGTAGGCGTCGAATGCGGCGACCGCGGCGAACTGGGCCGGCGCGGGCGGGCAGATGCTGAAGTTGCCGCCGAGGCCGATCACGGCCTCCCGCAGATCCGCCGGCACGAGGCACCACCCGACCCGCCAGCCGGTCATCGAGAAGTACTTGGAGAAGGAGTTCATCACCAGCCCGTGCCGCGACGTCGACCAGGCGCAGGCCCCCGGATCGCCGTAGGTGATGCCGTGGTAGATCTCGTCGGACACCAGCCGGATCTCGTGCGCCGCACAGTATGTCGCCAGCGCCGCCAGTTCGTCCGCGCCGAGCATGGTGCCGGTCGGGTTGGCCGGGCTGGCCACCACCAGGCCGTCCAACCGCAGGTCGGCGATCTGGGCGACCGTGGGCTGGAAGCGCGTGCGGAGTCCGGTCCGGATCGGCACCACCTCACACCCCAGCGCCTGCAGGATGTTGCGATACGCCGGGTAGCAGGGCACGGCCATCCCGACCCGGGACCCGGGGTCGAACGCGGCCAGGAACGCCAGCGTGAACGCCCCGGACGAGCCGGTGGTCACCACCACCTCGTCGGGATCCACCGCCAGGCCGTACCAGTCGGCGTAGTGGGCGGCGATCGCCTCGCGCAGCGCCGGGATGCCCGGCGTCTCGGTGTAGCCGAGCACCTCGGTGTCCAGCACCGCCCGCATCGCCCGGCGCACCGACTCCGGCGCGGGCGTGGACGGCTGCCCGGCGGAGAGGTTGAACACCGGCAGTCCGGACTCGGCGCGGCGGGCGGCCGCGGCCCAGACGTGCATCACGTGGAACGGCGGCGTCCGCCCCCGTGCCGACGCGCTCACGGCGTCGGGACCGTGACCCGTCCCTGCGCCGCGGCGGCCGCAATGTCGGTGCGGTGCTGCGATCCACGCAGTTCGATGTGCGAGAGTCGTTCGTAGGCCTGATCTCTCGCCGCGTCCAGGGTCGGTCCGGCACCCAGCACGGACAGCACCCGCCCGCCCGCGGAGACCACCCGGCCGAGGTCGTCGACAGCGGTGCCGGCGTGCAGCACGCCGTCGGCCTGTGCGCCCCGGATCGGATCGCCGGTCACCGGCGCCCCGGGATAGTTCTCCGCGGCGACCACCACGGTGACCGCGAACCCGTCCCGCCACGCCGGCTCGGTGTGTTCGGTCAGGTCACCGGCAGCGGACGCGGCGAGCAGCCCGGCGAGCGGGGTGTCCAGCAGCTCCAGCACCACCTGCGTCTCCGGATCACCGAAGCGGCAGTTGAACTCGATGACCTGCGGGCCGGTGGCGGTCAGCACCAGTCCGGCGTACAGCAGCCCGCTGAACGGGGCCCCCCGGCGGGCCATCTCGGCCATCACCGGGTCGAGCACGCTCGCCTGCACGGTGGCGACCAGGTCGGCGGGGGCCCACGGCAGCGGCGCGTACGCCCCCATCCCGCCGGTGTTGGGCCCGGCATCACCGTCCCCGATGCGCTTGAAGTCCTGTGCGGGCAGCAACGGGACGGCGATCGTGCCGTCGCAGATCGCGAACAGCGACACCTCCGGCCCGGCCAGGAAACTCTCCACCAGCACCGGGTGCCCGCCGGCCAGCACATCCAGCGCGTGGGCCCGGGCGGCGCCGAGGTCATCGGTGACCACCACCCCCTTGCCGGCGGCCAGCCCGTCGTCCTTGACCACGTACGGCGCGCCGGTGGCGGCCAGCGCGGCGTCCACGTCCGCCGGTGCGGTGACCGACACCGCGACCGCGGTCGGCACCCCGGCGGCGGCCATCACGTCCTTCGCGAACGCCTTGGACCCCTCGATCCGGGCAGCCACCGCGGACGGCCCGAAGGCGGCGATCCCGGCAGCCCGGACGGCGTCGGCGACCCCGGCGACCAGCGGCACCTCGGGACCGATGACCACCAGATCCACCGCGAGTTCCACCGCCAGCGCGGCCACCGCTGCCGGGTCGGCGACCGCGACCGGGTGCGGGGTGGCCAGCGCCGTGGTGCCGGCGTTGCCGGGGGCGACGTGCAGGGCGGTGGTGGCGGGGTCGCGGTGCAGGGCGCGCAGCAGGGCATGCTCGCGGGCACCGGACCCGATGACCAGGATCTTCACGAGGAGTGAGGCTATCGGGCCGCAGCGTGCGGCACGTACTCCTGACCGCCGGGCCGTCAGCGCAGGCGGGCCCGCTCGGCCAGCACCGACGCGACCCGGCCGCCGAGCGTGACGTTGCCGCGGTAGACGTTGACGTTGACCTCCAGGCTCTCGCCGCCGGTCGCACGCTGGACGTAGTCGAGCAGGAACGGGGTGGTGTCGTTGCCGGCGATGCCCAGTGCAGCGGCCTCGGCGAGCGCCTCGACGAGCACCATCTGATGGGTGCGCGGGTCCAGTTGCAGTTCCTCGGCGATCGGGTTCGCCAGCAGGACGGCCGACCGCAGGCCCAGGCTGTCCCGGGCGGTCACCACGTCGGCGGCCTGCTCCGGGGTGTCGACCTGGTACTCGATCTGGAATCCGGATTCGCGGACGTAGAACCCTGGGAAGGCGGTCGTCCGGTAGCCGATGACGCCGATGTTGAGCGTCTCCATCCGCTCCAGGGTGGCGCCGACGTCGAGGATGGACTTCACCCCGGCGCTGACCACCAGGATCGGGGTGGTCGACAGCGCCAGCAGGTCCGCCGACTCGTCGAAGGTCACCGACGCCTCCCGGTGCACCCCGCCCAGACCGCCGGTGGCGAAGACGGCGATCCCGGCGGCGTGCGCGAGCAGGGCGGTGGCGGCGACGGTGGTCCCGCCGGACAGGCCGCGCGCCATCGCGATCGGCAGGTCGCGGATGCTGATCTTGACGTTGTCATCGGCGGCGGCCAACCGCTCGATCTCGGTCTCGGAGAGTCCGACGACCGCCTCGCCGTCGACGACGCCGATGGTGGCGGGCTGCACCCCCGCCTCGCGCAGCGAGACCTCCGCTTCGGTCGCGACCGCGAGGTTGCGCGGCCGGGGCAGACCGTGGGTGAAGATGGTCGACTCAAGCGCCAGCACCGGACGCTGTTCGGCGAGCGCCCGCTGCACCTGGAGCGAGATCCGGATGGCCGAGAAGTTCGTCACGTCAGTCCCTTTCGCACGCTGCTGCAGATCACCGGCGGCTCTGTCGGCGCACGGCGGGCCCGGTGGGGCGCCGACGCGTCCGGTCCGGCCGCAGCGGCCGGACGGTAGCACGCGCAGTCCCTGGCACCCAGGATCTCGCACCCGGCGGCAGGCGCCCGGATCGCGGGGCCGGGTGCGGGCATGGCCGAGCGGCGAGTGACAATCGCAGGATGCCGACCGTCCTCCCGCTCGCCGACCACCTGTCCGCGCTCGCGCTGGCCGCGGCCCGCAGACCCGACCCCGGCGCCGCCGTGCCGGCGCAGTGGCGCGCCCGGGTCCGTGCCTCATGGAACTGACCGGCGGCCCGATCCGCATCGTCCGGATCTCCGAACCGGACTGGCGCCAGGTCCGCGACCTGCGGCTGCTGGCGCTCGCGGACACCCCCTACGCCTTCGAGGAGACCTTCCTCGGCGCCGTCATGCAGACCGAGGACGACTGGCGCGAACGCGCCCGCCGGTGCACGGCCCCGGGTCAGGTCGGATTCGGCGCGCTGGACGGCAATCGCTGGGTCGGCACCATGCGTGCCGTCCTCGACCGGGACGGCCTGATGGTCCTGCTGAGCGTGTTCGTGGTTCCGACCCACCGCGGGCGAGGTGCCGGGGTGACCGATGCGCTGCTCGACGCGATCGAGAACTGGGTCTGCGCCCAGGGCTTCGACGAGCTGTACCTCGATGTGCACGAGGACAACACCCGCGCACAGGCGCTGTACCGGCGCCGCGGATACTGCCCGACGGGGTCACGGCAGCCGTATGCGCTGAACCCGGCGCAACAGGAGATCCGGATGCGCCGCGTTCTGCGGCCCCCTGCCCGCCGCCCTGACCGAGGTCCCTGACCCGCGTACCTGACCCGGGTCCGAGGCAGCGGGATCCGGCTATCCGGCCAGGACGTCGTGCAGCACGATGGTCTGGTCGCGGCCCGGGCCGACCCCGATCGAGGAGATCCGGGACCCGGACAGCTCCTCCAGGCGCCGCACGTAGGCCTGCGCGTTGGCCGGCAGCTCCTCGAAGGTGCGGCAGTAGGAGATGTCCTCGAACCAGCCGGGCAGCTCCTCGTAGATCGGCTTCGCGTGGTGCAGGTCGCTCTGCGTCATCGGCATCTCGTCGTGGCGGACTCCCGTCGACGTCGTAGGCGACGCACACCGGGACCTTCTCCAGCGACGACAGCACGTCGAGCTTGGTGAGGAAGTAGTCGGTGATGCCGTTGACCCGGCTCGCGTACCGCGCGATGACCGCGTCGAACCAGCCGCAGCGCCGCAGCCGCCCGGTGGTGACACCGACCTCGCCGCCGGTCTTGCGCAGGTACTCGCCCCACTCGTCGAACAGCTCGGTCGGGAACGGGCCGGACCCGACGCGGGTGGTGTAGGCCTTCAGGATGCCGATGACCGAGTCGATCCGGGTCGGCCCGAGGCCGGAACCGGCCGACGCGCCGCCGGCGGTCGGGTTGGACGAGGTGACGTACGGATAGGTGCCGTGGTCGACGTCGAGCAGGGTCCCCTGCGAACCCTCCAGCAGGATGTGCTCGCCCCGCGCCGCGGCCTGATCCAGGGCGAGCTTGGTGTCGGCGATGCGGTGCACGAACCCCTTGGACAGTTCCAGCACCTCGTCGACGATCCGGGCCGGGTCCAGCGCCTTACGGTTGTAGATCTTGACCAGCATCTGGTTCTTGACGTCGAGGGCGGCTTCGACCTTCTGGGCCAGGATCGACTCGTCCAGCAAATCCTGGGTGCGGACCCCCATCCGGGCCACCTTGTCCTGGTAGGCCGGGCCGATCCCACGGCCGGTGGTGCCGATCTTGGCCTTGCCCAGGTAGCGCTCGGTGACCTTGTCGATGGCCACGTGGTACGGCATGATCAGGTGCGCATCCGCGCTGATCAGCAGGTTGCTGGTGTCCACGTCGCGGGCCTCGAGGCCGCGCAGCTCGGTGAGCAGGACGGCCGGGTCGATGACCACCCCGTTGCCGATGACGTTCTTCACGCCCGGCGTCAGGATGCCCGAGGGGATCAGGTGCAGCGCGAACTTCTGACCGTCCGGCAGCACGACGGTGTGCCCGGCGTTGTTGCCGCCCTGGTAGCGAACTACCCACTGGACGCGTTCACCGTAGAGATCGGTGGCTTTGCCCTTGCCCTCGTCGCCCCACTGGGCGCCGATCAGTACGACGACTGCCATGAGTGAATGTCTCCCCTGTGCTGCACCGTGCCCGAGTGCGCGGGTTGATCCACGCTCCGCGACGATCGCGGCGCCGCTAGATTCACGGTGCGACCACGCCGAGGGGAAAGGGTAACCGGTTGACCCACCTGTCCGTAATCTGCGCGCGCCCGGACGGTCAGGACGAGGCCACCGGTCCCGCCGTGTCCCCGGTTCTGGGTGCGCTCGCCGCGTTCACCTCGACGGTGCACTTCGTCGGCCGGTTCCCGAACAAGGACATCGACCCGCTGCTGACCGGCCGGATCGTGGTCGTCGGCGAGGAGGGCCAGTTGGCGGCGGTGGTGCTCCGGATGGTCCGCCGGGGGCTGCTCGGGGCCCCCGACACCGGCCCGCCCCCGTCGGTGACCGAGGTCGGCTACATCCCGCTGCAGCGCAACGCGTTCGCGACGCGCTGGCGGCTCGACACCGGTGTGGCCGCCGTCGAGCGGGCCTGCACCGGCGCGGTGCACCCGACCCCGATCGCCCGGGACGACAACGGTGGGGTGCTGGTCAGCCAGGGCACCATCGACGATCCGGCCGGCACCGGGTACCTCGACGAGCACCTGGTGCTGTCGGGGCCGGCGAGCCGGTTGGTGGTCCGTCCGGACGCTCCCGCCGGTCTCGCGGTCACCGTGGAGCGCAAGCGCCCGCTGCGCCTGCCGCCGAAACGGATCACCCATGCCGGGCGCGCGTTGTCACTGGGCTTCGACGCGCCGACCACGGTGACCGGTGACGGGGTGGTCCGGCCCCGGCCGGCGACCCGGTGGACCTGGTACGCCCACACCGAGCCGTTGTTCCTGGCCCGCCCGGCGGACTGAACCGGGCCCCGATCGGCGGCCCGGCCGGTCAGGGGAGCAGGTCGGCGAGGATCGCGGGGTCCGCGTCGAGCAGGAACGCCCTGATCCGCGCCACCTCAGGGGCCTCCTCGATGGCCGCCGCCGCCTGCCCGAGTGCGGCCAGCGCCCGCAGGAACGCCTGGTTCGGCTCGTGGGACCACGGAACGGGACCCGCACCCTTCCAGCCGCTGCGGCGCAGCCGGTCCAGCCCGCGGTGATAGCCCACCCGGGCGAAGGCGTAGGCGCGGATCTCCTCGCCCTGGTCCAGCGCCTCCTCGGCGAGCAGCGCCCAGGCCAGGCTCGATTCCGGGTGGTCGCGGGCCGCGTTCTGCGGGCTGACCCCGGCGGCGAGGTCGGCAGCGGCCGGATCCTGCGGGAGATGGGTGGGCGGAGGGCCGAGCAGATTGGCGCGCGTCATGCCGACCATCCTCCCCCGCGAAATCGGGTAGCAAAACCGCCGATAATGGCTGTTTCGCTACCTGATGTCGCAGCGGTCAGGGTCGGATGCCACGCAACGAGCCGATGAACTCGTCGGCCATCGCCAACTGGGCGCGCAGCTTCTCCCGGCGCTCGACGGCAGCAGCCAGGAAGCCGGCCAGCTGGGTACCGGCGGCGACTCGGTGCCCACCCGCCGGTGCCGGCGCGGCGAGTTCGGCCACCACCGTGAGCAGCTCCCGCATCTCGTCGAGGCTGAAACCGAGGGGCTTCATCCGGCGGATCAGCAACAGTCTGTCCAGGTCGTCGTGGCTGTAGAGCCGAAAGCCGCCGGCGCTGCGCGCCGACGGGGTCAACAGGCCCTCGTCCTCGTAGTGCCGGATGGTCCGCTGCGACAACCCGGTGCGATCCGCCAACTCGCCGATCTGCATGAGCGCGGCCATCAGATCCCGTCCCCCGCTCACGACTGTGCCGGTGACCATCACCACGACGCCCCGACTCTACCTTCACGTAAGGGTAGAGTTCGACCCGAGCCGCGGGGCCCGAGGCACCCGACGCACCTTCGTCAGACCCTGTAGATCGGATCCTTCATGCCCTCAGTCGTCCGCACCCGCCCGGCCTGGCTCAGACCGCGGGTCCTGCGTACCGAGGTATTGGCCGGCCTGGTGGTCGCGTTGGCGCTGATCCCGGAGGCGATCTCGTTCTCGATCATCGCCGGGGTGGACCCGCGGGTCGGACTGTTCGCCTCGTTCACGATGGCGGTCTCCATCGCATTCCTCGGCGGCCGGCCGGCGATGATCTCCGCCGCCACCGGCGCGGTCGCCCTGGTGGTGGCCCCACTGGTGCGCGAGTACGGGCTGCAGTACCTGATCGCGACCGTGATCCTGGCGGGCGTCATCCAGATCGCGCTGGGCCTGCTCGGAGCCGCGCGGTTGATGCGCTTCGTCCCACGCAGCGTGATGGTCGGTTTCGTCAACGCGCTGGCCATCCTCATCTTCATGGCGCAACTGCCGCAGCTGATCGACGTGTCGTGGCTGGTCTACCCGCTGGTGGCGGCCGGACTGGCGATGATCTACGGCCTGCCGCGTCTGGTGAAGGCCATCCCCGCCCCGCTGATCTCCATCGTCGTGCTGACGGTGCTGGTGGTCGCCACCGGGATGAACGTGCCCACGGTGGCCGACCAGGGCGAGCTGCCGGACAGCCTGCCGATGCTCGTGCTGCCCGATGTGCCGTTCACCCTGGACACGCTGCAGATCATCGCCCCGTTCGCCGTCGGGATGGCGCTGGTCGGGCTGCTCGAGTCGTTGATGACCGCCCGGCTCGTCGACCAGATCACCGATACCCGGTCGAACAAGACCCGCGAGTCCTGGGGTCAGGGCACCGCCAACATCATCACCGGCTTCTTCGGCGGGATGGGCGGCTGCGCGATGATCGGCCAGACCATGATCAACGTCCGGTCCGGCGCGCGGACCCGGCTGTCGACCTTCCTGGCCGGCCTGTTCCTGCTGATCCTGGTCGTGGTGCTGGGTGACATCGTCGGTCGGATCCCGATGGCCGCGCTGGTCGCCGTGATGGTGATGGTGTCGATCTCCACCTTCGACTGGCACTCGGTCGCCCCCCGGACGCTGCGCCGGATGCCCTGGAGCGAGCTGATGGTCATGCTCAGCACCGTCGCGATCACGGTCGCCACCGACAACCTGGCCTACGGCGTGCTCGTCGGGGTCGTGGTCGCGCTGATGCTCTTCGCCCGGCGGGTGGCGCACCTGGTATCGCTGACCAGCCACGTCTCCGCAGACGGGCAGACCCGCACATACGTGGTGACGGGTGAGCTGTTCTTCGCCTCGTCCAACGACCTCTACGACCAGTTCGACTTCAACGAGACCGCGCCGCACGTGGTGATCGACCTGACCGGGGCGCACCTGTGGGACGCCTCCACCATCGCCACCCTGGACGCCGTCAGCGACGCCTACGAAAGCAGGCATCGGACCGTGTCCATCATCGGACTGGACGAGCACAGCGCCGCCCGGCACGGGCGACTGTCCGGCCATCTGACCGGGCACTGACCCGTACCCGTCACACCGAGCCTGTTCCCCGCGCCTGTTCCAGCCCGTCGCACCGGATCTGATCAGCGGCGATCACCTAGACTGACACCCGGTGCGCCGGGAAGTCTGGTCGGCAGTCGTTCGACCGTACCCATTTCACTTCCTGAGAGAGCCGCCCGTGACGCACCCCGAACGCCCCCGCTCCCCCCTGTTCAGCCGCGGAAGCTGGGCCGAAGACAGCAGGATCAGCGACCTCCTCCGCAAGGAGACCGTGGGCGGCGCCCTGTTGCTGGTCGGCACGGTGCTGGCCCTGGTCTGGGCGAATTCCCCCTGGTCGGACAGCTACTTCGCGCTGCGGGACGTGACGGTCGGGCCGGCCGCGCTGCATCTGGACCTGACGCTGGCCCAGTGGGCGGGTGACGGGCTGCTGGCTCTGTTCTTCTTCGTCGCCGGCCTGGAGCTCAAACGGGAGTTCGTCGCGGGCGACCTGCGGGACCCGCGGCGGGCCGCAGTGCCGGTCGCCGCCGCCATCGGCGGGGTGGTCACGCCGGCACTGATCTACGTGCTGTTCAACCTGGGCACCGACAACATCAGCGGGTGGGCCATTCCCACCGCCACCGACATCGCGTTCGCGCTGGCCGTGCTCGCCGTCATCGGAACGCACCTGCCGGCTGCGCTGCGGACGTTCCTGCTGACGCTCGCAGTCGTGGACGACCTGCTGGCCATCGTGATCATCGCGCTGTTCTACACCGATGACCTCGAGGTGCTGCCTCTGCTCTTGGCGGTGATCCCGCTGGCACTGTTCACCGTGCTGGTGCAACGTCGGGTGCGGTCGATCTGGCTGCTGCTGCCGCTGGCACTGACTGCCTGGGCGCTCGTGCACGCCTCGGGCGTCCACGCCACCGTCGCCGGTGTGCTGCTCGGCTTCGCGGTACCGGTGATCCGCAGCAAGCGCAACGGCGGTCCGGACGCCGGCCCGGGCCTCGCCGAACACTTCGAGCACGTCTGGCGCCCGTTGTCGTCGGGGATCGCGGTCCCGGTCTTCGCGTTCTTCTCCGCCGGGGTGGCCATCGGCGGATTCAGCGGGCTGGGTTCGGCGCTGTCCGACCGGGTCGCACTGGGCGTGATCGTCGGCCTCGTGGTGGGCAAGGCGATCGGCGTGTTTGGCGCGACCTGGCTGGTGGCCCGGTTCACCAAGGCCGAACTGGATTCCGAACTCGCCTGGATCGACGTCTTCGGGCTGGCGATCCTGGCCGGTATCGGCTTCACGGTGTCGCTGCTGATCGGCGAACTCGCCTTCGGCGAGGGCACCGAGATCGACGATCACGTCAAGGTCGCGGTCCTCGCCGGATCGCTCCTCGCGTCGGTACTGGCGGCGGTGGTGCTGCGGCTGCGCAACCGGGTCTACCGACAGGTGTGCGAGGCCGAATCGGTCGACACCAACCACGACACGATCCCGGACGTCTATCAGCACTGAGCCGCCGCCGGTTCAGTCGTCACTGGCTGTCAGGTTCCAGTGTTGGGACCGCCCCCTGACGCAGGGGACATGGACATGCCTCCCCCGGTCCGTCGAGGTAGGAGCGGCCGTCCCGACCGAAGTCCTGACGGCGGTCGTCCCATCAGTTCAACCTGCGTCAGGCAGGTCTGGGAATAGCGAAAGGCCCGGAGCGGCGTGCTCCGGGCCTTTCGTGCTACCACGTGCTACGTGCGTCGTAACGATGTGGTGCGCGGGGGTGGTTCCCTGCTTGAGCTATCGGGTGCGGCGGTGTGAGCGTTACCAGAATCACCAGTTCGATTCGAATGTGATCTGGATCACTGCTAGCGGCCCTCCCAGGCGGCTGCCCAGGTCTTGGGTCCGAGGATCCCCGATGCGGTCAGGCCGTTGCGCTGCTGGACGCCCACCACCACTGCTTTGGTGGCAGGTCCGTAGTAGCCGGTGCCCAGCAGGCCGTGCCCGCGGGAACCCATCTGCTTCTGCCAGCACTGCAACTCTGCCGACGTGTCGCCCGGGTTGTACTGCACGCCCGGCCAGGCCGGCGCGGTGGAGGCACCCACCGAACAATTCCCGGCGTTCGCCGCGGGGGCGGTCGGCGCCGCGGGTGCGCTCGCCGGGGCAGGTGCGCTCGGCGCCGCCGACGGGCCGAAGCTCGTCGTCCACGCCGCCGCCCACGTCTGGCGACCGATCACACCATCGGCGGCGAGGCCGGCCTGCTGCTGCAGCGCCAGCACCGCAGCCTTGGTCTGCGGGCCGTAGAAGCCGGTTCCGGTCAGCCCGAAGCCGCGCGTTCCGAGCTGTCGCTGCCAGGCCGCCAGCGCGTCCGAGGAGTCGCCCTCGGTGAAGGCGCGGCCGGGATAGGCAGGCGTTCCGGACCCTGCCGAGGTGGGGGCCGGGGCGCTCGGTGCCGGCGCGCTCGGCGCCGCCGCACCGCTGGTGGGGAGGACCTTGGAGCGCGCGTCCCGGTCCTCGGCGAGCCCCGCGATACGGGCGCAGGTCCACGGCGACCAGCCGCGCATGCGGTAGAGGTACAGCGCCCGGTAGTCCTGCTCGGCGGCACTGGCCTGATGCGGGTAGCCGCTGCCGCCGACGCTGCGCCAGGTCGACAGGTCGAACTGGTAGGCGCCGTAATAGCCGTTGCCGGTGTTGATGTCGTACCGGCCGGTGGATTCGCACTTTCGCAGTGCCGCCCAGTCCGCAGACGACGGGTCCGCGGAGGCGACACCGCTGGTCAGCAACAGGCCGGTTGCAGCGGTGACGATGGTGGTGAGGAACGCGAGGGTGCGCCGCACGAAGTAGTCCTTTCCCTGGCCCGTCACCGTGCAGCGCGCGCGTCGGACCACCGACGCGCACCCAACTGGCGATGCCCCTTCCCCTTGTCAGGCATCTCCATCGGGTGACGATCCCGCCGTGCCGTTGATCGATCGCAAGGATCGGAGAGCGGAATGATCCGGAGGCAGTCCAGGGCGGGGGCCGGCTGTCCGGAGGTCGATCGACGACCACGCGGGTGACCGTAACCCACCGTTCGCACCAGTCACAAGAGTCCCAGCCTTCACAGCAGCTTCGTGGCGGCCCCCGAACGACACGACGACACGCAGACCCGATCGGGTGAAAAACACCGGTGTCATTCTCATCGGGGCTGGTCGGACGGGTACAGCGGATCCGTGGTCGATCCGCCGGGCCTCGACGCCGCCTCTGCTCCCTGGTCGCTTTGTCCAGTGTGTGAATTCGTCGAAGAGCTCAGCTCTCCGCCCGGTCGCGACCCGTCCGTCGCCGACCTGTCGGCACCACAAACCACGGCATGTTGTCGTCTTGGCCGGACAATGCCCAGCGGCTAGCCTGGCTGGCGGTCGATCATCGGCCGACCCGTGCGCCGCCGGGCCATTCTGATCGGGAAGGTCGTCTGCTGATGACGCGCCGCGGCTGGCTGCTGTTCAGCAGCCTGTGCCTGGTCTGGGGTATCCCGTACCTGCTGATCCGGGTGGCTGTGGCCGACCTGCATCCGGTCGTGGTCGCCTGCGGCCGGACGATGATCGGCGGACTCATCCTGCTGCCGGTGGCGCTGCATCAGCGCGCGCTGGGGCCGATCCTGCGCCGCTGGCCGATCCTGCTGCTGTACACCGTGGTCGAGATCAGCGGCCCGTGGTTCTTCCTCGCGCACGCCGAACAGAAGTTGACCAGTTCCACCGCCGGGCTGCTGATCGCGATGGTCCCGCTCATCTCGTCGGTGCTGATCTGGGCCGGCGGCGGTGAGAAGGTCGGCGCACGTAGGGTTCTCGGCCTGGGCCTCGGTATCACGGGCGTCCTCACCCTGGTGGGGTTGGACGTTCATCTGGACGATCTGGGCAGTGTGGGGGCCATCGTCATGACGGCGATCGGTTACGCGGTCGGGCCGATCATCATCAATCGCAGACTGTCCGACATCCCGGCGACGGGGGTGATCACCGCGTCGCTGTTGCTGGCGGCAATTCTGTACCTGCCGTTCCTGCCGTTCGTCTGGCCCGCGACCATCCCGGCCGACGCCGGCTGGGCGGTCGTCGCGCTGGCCGTGTTCTGTACCGCGACCGCGTTCCAGTTGTTCTTCGCGCTGATCAAGGAGGCCGGCCCGGCGCGGGCGACGGTGATCACGTTCATCAACCCGGCGGTGGCCATCCTGCTCGGGGTGCTGATCCTGAAGGAGCAGTTCACCATCGGCATCGCCATCGGATTCCCACTGGTCATCGCCGGGGCGGTGCTGGCCACCTCCCGCACCCGACAGCCGGCGGGCGGGCCGCCGCTGTCCGCGGTCGGTCCGGCGACGGCCGGCACCGGCGGTCCCGCCCCATCCTGACCCGGGTGTTCTCGACCCGGCCCGGTGACGGGTCGGTGCCGTACGGTGACCCGGTGCCCCCTGGATTCCCACTCCACACCGGCGCCGACGGGCCCGTCGCGTCGGCGGTGGGGGTGCGGCTGCACCTGCCGAGGCAGGTCGCCGCGCTGGATGCGGTCGACCTGGAGGTCGACTGGCCGTTGCACGCGAACGGATCGTTCGTCGGAGACGGCGACGGCGGCTGGCAGCTCGACCTGCATCGCCCGCCGGTGCAGCGCTTCGAGTACCGCCTGCGGATGCGTTCCGGCGACAGTGACGTCGTCGACGTCGACCCGACCAACCCGTTGCAGGTGCCCGGCCCGTTCGGTCCGCGCTCGGAGATCCGATTCCCGGGCTACCTGATGCCGCAGTGGATCGACACCCCGCAGCGCGGAACCACCGTCACCGTTCCCGATCTGGTCAACCGGCTGGGCGTACCTGTTCCACTGCAACTGTTCTCGCCCGACGGCCTCGACGCCTCCACGCCGGCCCCGCTGTTGGTCGCGCACGACGGTTCGGACCTGGCCGACCGCGGCTGCCTGCTGCGGTGGGCCTGCGCCCAACCTCGGCCGGTCCGGGTGGCGCTGCTCGACCCCGCACCCGACCTCCGGACGGCCTGGTACGCCGCCGATCCGGACTACGCCGACCACGTCGGCGCCACCCTGATCCCGCGCCTGCGCGCGATGGTGGCGACCACCGCGGTGCTCGGCATCGGCGCCAGTCTGGGCGGCCTGATCACCCTGCTGATCCACCGGCGGCACCCGGCTGCACTGGACGCGATGGTGCTGCAGTCCGGCTCGTTCTTCCGGCCCGAACTGGACGGCCAGGAAGCGCACTGGCCGGAGTTCCCGCAGGTCTGCGACGCCGTCGACCTGTTGCAGCGGACCGCCGCCGAGGACGTCCGCCCCATCCCGACGCTGCTGACCGTGGGCGCGGTCGAGGAGAACCGGGCCAACAACGAGCGAATGGCCGGGGCGTTGGCCTTTCAGCGCTACCCCGTCGACGCCCGCATCTCCCCTGATGCGCACACCGTCATCGGTTGGCGGGATGCCTGGTCACCGGGGATGGACGCCCTGCTGGCACGTCTGCAGTGACGCTGACACCGAGTACCACCGCCTCGCCGCGCCCAGCCTCGGCGGCGGGACCCGTGAGGTCGTGGTGCACGGTCACTGGGGCCGCCCGGTGATCTGGTTCCCTCCGAGATGAGGTCGGCGCACGAGTTCGCCGAGCAGGGCATGCTCGACGTGCTCCGGGTGACCTCGACGCGGCCGGATCAAGATCTACTGCGTCTCCGGGTACGACCACGAATCCTGGTCGGCGGACTGGAAACCCATGGCGCGACCGGGCCCGCGCGCACCGCGCCTACGAGGACTGGATCATCTGGCAGGTGGTGCCGTTCGTCCGCGACACTTCGGGCGGGCGCGACGACATCGTGACGGCCGGACCGTCGATGGGCGCGTTCCATGCGGTGCTGTTCGCGTTGCGCCACCCGCACGTCTTCGCCCGGGCGATCGCGTTCTCCGGCGGCTACGACCCCTGGGCCTGGCGCGGCTGGGGCGAGTCCGACGAGCTCACCTACCTGATGAGCCCGTTCCAATTCCTCCCCCGGCTCGAGGGCGACCCCTTGACCACCTGCAGGGGCACGGCTTCCTGACGCTGATCGTCGGCAACGGTCAGTGGGAGGACACCACCGGCGCGAACGCGTCCACCCACGCGCTGGCCGGGCTGCTGGCCGGAAGGGCATTCCGCACGAGTTCCACGACTGGGGCGGCGAGTGGCCGCACGACTGGTGGAGCTGGCGGGCGCAGGCTGCGGTGTACCTGCCGACGGTGTGCTGACGTCGCCGCGCGACATCCCTGGCGAGTGCGGTATGCATCAGCCCATGAGCGCCGACGCCACCACCCACCTCATCGGACTGCTTCTCGGCACGGAGAACGACTGGCCCCGGGCCTTCGAGACCCTGGTGCGCCGGCTCGGGCCCGTCCCGCACCAGGGCCGCGAGCACACGCTGGCCACCGAACGGATCACCATCGAACCCTTCGACCTGCGCGACCCCGTCCGGCACGATCTCGTCATCGACCGGCTGGCGTGGTGGTACTTCCACCCGCGGGAGTGGCTGAAGAAGGCCGCGCTGGTCAACGACACCTACCTGCTGAACAACCCGTTCACCTTCCAGGCGATGGAGAAGCACTCCGCGTACTGCGCGATCATGCGGCTCGGGTTCGACATCCCGACGACCGTGCTGGTGCCGTACAAGAACCCGGTCGACAGCGAGAAGTGGAAGTACACCGCTTCGCAGTACAACCTGCCGTTCGATCTCGACGAGGTGGCCGGGCGGGTCGGCTTCCCGATGTTCATGAAGCCGTTCGACGGTGGGGCCTGGCGGGGGTGTCAGCCGGATCGACGACTCGGCCGCGCTGCACACCGCCTACGACGCGTCCGGGCAGATGCTGATGCATCTGCAAGGTGCGGTCAGCGACTACGACGCCTTCGCCCGATCGCTGACCATCGGGCCGAACACCCAGGTGATGAAGTTCCGGCCGGAGCTGCCGATGCACGACCGCTACGAGGTCGTCGCACGACTTCCTGCCGCCCTCGGCCGGTGCGGAGATCCTCACCCTGTCCAAGGTCATCAACGCCTTCTTCCGCTGGGAGTTCAACTCCTGCGAGGCGCTGGTCACCGGGAACCGGGTGCAGCCCATCGACTATGCCAACGCCTGCCCGGACATCGCGATCACCTCGCTGCACTACTACTTCCCGTGGGCGATCCAGAACCTGCTGTCCTGGAGCGCGTTCTGCGCGGTCACCGGGCGCAAACCCCAGGTGGACACCACGTCCCGCGCCTGGTTCGACGTCGCCGACGATCCGGACCTGGACTTCCAGGCCAAGCTCGGCATCTACGCGAAGATGGCCGACGACTACTTCCAGGTCCGAGGAGTACCGAGGAGTTCTGCGCGACCTCGTTGGCGTCGCTGCCCGCGGTGATCCACGAGTGGGTCGACTCGGCCGACTTCGACGCGTTGTTGGTGGAGACGGTGCGCAGCGGCTTCCCGAAGCACGAGCACGACCGCTTCATCCCGCACTTCCGCGGCCTGCTCGGGGCCTGGGTGGCCGACAACCGCTGACGCGCCGCTCAGCGGGTATCCCTCCTGAGTCGTCACTGACTCCAGCGCCGGGGAATGACGTACCCGAGCGCGATGAGGGCTTTCCCGAACTTCAGGTCTTGATCGGCCGACACGGCCAGATGACGGTCACCGATCGGTCGGCACCACGAGCGGAGCCGGCGGTCCCGGGCGATCAGTGCGGCCACGGCCGGATCGGCGCATTCGATCAGCCGAACGGTGCCCAGGTCGGTCAGTTGCGCGGCCCGTCGCTGGGCATCGGCGAGAACCGTGGTGAGTGCGCTGGGCAGCTCATCCGTGGTGCGATCGGCGAGAAAGGTCCTGAAGTCGTCGACGCCGCGGCCGGCGTCGAGGGCGGACAGCAAGGTCTCGGCTGAGACTGTCCACACGCGGTCCGCGGTCTGGGTTGCGTACGCGGACAGCAGAAGCCGGTCGGCGGCGACAAGGTCGCCGGTGACGACGATGTCGCGGTTCGGCAGGACCCGCAGCGGTTGAGTGGTCGGCTCGCCGACGGGTTCCGGCTGGTAGGAGTCGACCAGCCCGAGGGCGTAGGCGCCGAGCGGATTCACCCTGATCGCGCGCAGGCCGTCGTACCGGCTCAAGGCCGCGAAAGAGTCGGCGCCCCAGTTGCTCTGGTAATCATCGCGGGCGCCAGCGGGATCGGTGTACTCCACGTCGATCAGCCCCAGCGTCGCGGCGTACTCGAACAGCACGGCCCGCGTATAGGTGCACTCCAGGATCCGCCAGCTCGGTGAGTCCGAATACCCCAAGCTGCCGTACTCCGGCTCCACGAGATACAGCTTGTACAAGGCCCTCCCGTTACGGGCGATGGTGGGGCTCATGTTGCCGCGTCGCATCCGGGTGAAAAGGGTCTCGATGCCGGTCCATTCGCCGGGCACGCAGGTCGCCAGCGCCTGGGCGACCATCTGGCGGCGCGGCTTGACCGCCGTCAGCACGTTGGTGACGCGTTGCCCTTTGATGTTCTCGATTCGGCTCAACTCATCGAGGGGCCCGTGGGTCAGCCATCGTCGCCACAGCAAGCGGATGACCTCCGCCGACGGTTTTCCCATCGCGGCGACACCTTTCGGCGTCGGTTTCAGGGCGGTGCCGGTGAGAGCGGCAAGCCCGCCGGCCGTCAACAGCAGGGGCCACGCGAACGCCGCGATGGCGTCCTCGGGGTAGAAGTCACCGGACGCGAGGTGCTCCGCGACTTTGCCGATACTGGCGGCCGACGGGCGACCGGTCGTGGCGCTGCACTTCACCTGGCCGGCCGCGCACAGCTGGAGCACCGAACCGAGGTCGGTGAGCGCGGCCCGCTCGGTCAGCCGCACCTGCGCCTCGTCGGGTTCGCTGGCGGCACGCATCAGACGCATTCGACGCTCCAGGTGGTCGTCCATGTCACGGAAGATATTGTCCCGGTGTGGCTATCGGTTGCACCACCACCGTCACCGCTCAGCGCCCCACGGCTCGACAGAACACGGCGAGCAACAGGGCGGGGACTTTGAGCTCGACGCACCGGGGAGCGCGACTGGCCACCAGCTGGAACTCTGTCATGGCCACGGACACTGCCCGCCGGCGGCCAATACTGATGCGACCCGCCACGGGCGGGAGGAGATCGGAGTAGCAGCCCGGATCGCCGCTCGGCCAGGGATCGGCAGGGGTTGCGGAGCAGGCATCAGACCACTCCCTCGACGGCCTTCTCCGCCTCATGGACCCGGCGCAGCGGTACTCGGAGATGCCCGACGACTAACTTCCAGGCGCCGGGGTACCAGGCGTCCTGCACGACCTCCCTGGCGCCCCGGCCGGCGCTGGTGCACGATGGGTGGGCTCGGCGGCGTTCAAGGCGTTGTCGGTGGGGGCGGCCCGCAGCACCTACCCGTCGCCGAGCATGACTGGTTCATCCCGCACTTCCGGGGCCCCGGGTGGCCGACAAACGCCGAGCCCGGCCGGACCGCGATACGACCCGCGGGTGCGGGTCGCGCGAGTCCATCGTGCCGCCTCGCCAGCGGTAGTGCCGGGAAGACTGCAGAGGATCGGTGAGACGATGACGACAGCGGAGAGCGACGGGGACATTACCGCCGAGGCGTTCGCCGACCGGCTGTTCACCGCGAGCCTGGGAGCGTTCGAGACGCTGAGCGTATTCGTCGGCGACCGCCTCGGCTGGTACCGGGCGCTGGCCGCCGACGGTCCGAGCACCCCGGCGGAGCTCGCGGCGCGGACCCGCTGCGACGAGCGGTACTGCCGCGAGTGGCTCGAGATGCAGTCGAGCTTTGGAATACTCACCGTTGAGGGGGCCGCCGACGGCGCGGCGGCCCGCCGCTACACCCTCCCGCCCGGGCCGGCCGAGGTGCTGACCGACGAGACGAGCCTGTCGTTCCTGGCGCCGCTGGCCCGGATGATCGGCTCGGTCGGCCCCCAGCTCCCCCAGCTGTTGACCGCGTACCGGTCGGGCGGCGGGGTGAGCTGGGACCAGTTCGGCGACGACGCCCGCTTCGCCCAGTCAGACATGAACCGGCCGTGGTTCGAG
This sequence comes from uncultured Actinomycetota bacterium, assembly GCA_963784315.1. GTDB lineage: Bacteria > Actinomycetota > Actinomycetes > Mycobacteriales > Nakamurellaceae > Nakamurella. The sequence goes on along the minus strand of CAWAQR010000003.1, from coordinate 8,708 downwards.
ACCCGGCTCGGTTCCGCGTTGGCGGGAGTGGAGCACGTTCGGGCTGCGCTCGCCGCCCCCGGTGCGGTGTTCGCCGACGTCGCCTGCGGAACCGGGTGGTCCAGCATCGCCCTGGCCCGCGCCTTCCCGCAGGCGGCCGTCGTGGGGTACGACGTCGACCAGCCCTCGGTCGACGCGGCCCGGACCACTGCCGCCACCGCGGGGCTGGAAGACCGAGTGGCGTTCCGGTGTGCCGGCGGCGAGACCCTCCCCGCGGACACCTACGACGCCGCGTTCATCTTCGAGGCCCTGCACGACATGCCCCGTCCCGTTGAGGTTCTCGCCGCCATCCGCCGCGCCGTCCAGCCGGGCGGCGTCGTGATCGTGATGGACGAAGCGGTGGCCGACGAGCTCACCGCCCCCGCCGACGACGTCGATCGACTGATGTACGGCTTCAGCCTGTTCATCTGTCTGCCGGACGGGATGTCGTCCACGCCCTCCGCCGCCACCGGCACCGTGATGCGCAGGGCCACGCTGGAGTCCTACGCCCGCCAGGCGGGCTTTGACCGGGTGACCGTGCTCCCGATCGAGGACTTCGCGTTCTTCCGCTTCTATCAGCTCGACTGACCGCCCGACCTTGGGCGGATTTCGACCGTATGTATGCGGTGGAAATCCGCCCAAGGTCGAGTCGGGTCCCGGAATCCTCTTGACGTGCTCCACCGATTGCGAGCATGCTCGAACAGTGTTCGGAACTCCACGTGACGATTGGAATGCCAGGCGGCGTGCGGATGCCCTCGCGTTGATCGTCACCACGGCGTGGGATCTCGCTCGCGAGAACGGGCTGGCCGGCATGTCCCTGCGCGACCTGGCTCGTCGGCTCGGGATGGCTCCGGCCTCGCTGTACTCCTACGTGGACTCGAAACACGGCTTCTACGACGCGATGTTCGCTCAGGCCTACCGGGACCTGCTGGCGCTGGACCCGCCTCGCGGCGGGGACGCCCTTCGCGCTGTCGTGGCCGACATCGCTCATGTGTTCGTCAGTTCTCGGTGGCGGACCCGGTGCGGTTCCAGTTGATGTCGCAGCGGACGATCCCGGGTTTCGAACCGTCGGGTGAGACGTACGCGCTGGCGCAGGAAGCCTACGAGGTACTGCATGCGCCGCTCCGGGCCGTCGCCGACGTCACCCAGGACGATCTGGACCTGCTCACCGCCCTGATCACCGGGCTCATCAGTCAACAGATCGCCAATGATCCCGGCGGAACCCGATGGGTGCGCCTGGTGGACGAGGCCGTTGACCTGATCGTCCCGCGACTGGAGAAACGCAGAATCGTCCGACCTCAGAGCGGGGCGGGGTCCGAGAGTAGGAAGGAAAGCTGATGACGATTGCACCCGCGACCATTCATCACCTCGCACTCACCGTCCGCGACCTCGACGCCAGCGCCGAATGGTACGGGCGGGTCTTCGGGATCAAGTGGCAGATGGACGTTCCGCACCCGGGCGGCTTCGCACAGTTGCTCAGTGACGACGCGCGGCAACTCGCCATCGCTCTCCACCGACACGACGCCAACGGCGGGGAAGCGTTCTCCGAATCCCGCACGGGACTCGATCACGCCGGATTCATCGTGCCGAACCGGGAAGACCTGGTCGCCTGGCAGGGGCACCTCGAGGCACACGGGGTGGTACGCGCCGACACCGCAGACCAGCCGCTCACCCAGTCCGCAATCGTCGACGAGCCCTATGGTTCCGTTCTCGTCTTCCGCGACCCCGACAACATCCAGCTCGAACTCTTCTCCCCTCCGGCGACCGCGGCATGAGGCGGACACGCCATGCACATCACCCATCCCGCCCGTGACGTCATCGCCATCGGCGACGCTGCACCCATCCCCGGCCTGGGTTTCCTGCCGGTCAACGCCTACTTGCTGCAGGCAGACCAACCAATGCTCATCGACAGCGGCCTGCCGACCTCCCAACCGGACTTCCTGGAGAACCTGTGGGCACACATCGAGCCCGCCGACCTCCGGTGGATCTACCTGACCCATCCCGACCGCGACCACACCGGCAGCTTGATGCGGGTGCTCGACGCCGCACCGTCGGCCCGGCTCGTCACGACATTCCTCGGGATGGGAATTCTGAGCCTGGAGCACCACATCGATCCCCACCGGGTGTTCCTGCTGAATTCCGGGCAGTCCCTGGACCTCGGGGACCGACGGCTCAAGGCGTTCCGCCCGCCGGTCTACGACAGCCCGGCGACCACCGGCTTCTACGACGATCTCACCGGCACCTGCTTCACCTCGGACTGCTTCGGCGTACCCCTGGCCACCGCGGAGCTGGCCGCCGCGGCCGACATCCGGGACGTGCCCCACGACGACCTGGTCGCCGGCCAACGGCTCTGGGCAACTGTGGACAGCCCGTGGGTCACCGGTGTCGACCGCCGGGCATTCCGGGCCTCGCTGGAGCCACTCCGCCGACTCGACCCACCGGTCGTGCTCTGCACCCACCTCCCCGCCGCGCGCGGCGCCGCGACCGCACTCCTGGACACCCTGGAGACCGCGCCGGACGCAGATCCGTTCGTCGGACCCGACCAGGCCGCACTCGAAGCGATGCTCGCCGAAATGGAACCGGCATCAGCGCCGGTGACGGACGTCCAGTGACCTCGGTTTTCGTGGTTGGGCTGTCACCTCGGGCGGATAATGACCGTATGCGGTGGTAATCCGCCCAAAGTGCGAGAGGAGCACCCCTTCGCCGAGCGGAGCCAGTGGTGGCGACTCGGCACATGTGCAACGGCGCGTTGCACCTTCGCCGGGTCGGTCGCGCAGCCGCGGAAGTTCACGTTCTTCAGCCCTCGCCACCTTTCCTGACGCTCGCCGGACGCAGCCAGGAGCCTCGGAACGCACGGCGCTCCTGCGTAGGCTGCCGCCGTGACCGGCCTGACTTCGATCGACACGACGTATGACATGCGGACCGACGCAAAGGGGAAGGACCCGGACAGCCACAGCGCGACCCTGCGCAGCTACCACCGCCTCCTGTGGAGCAAGCCGCTGTCGAACGGGGCCGAGTTCGGCTTGGATGCCAAGCTCTGTCACCGGTCCGAGCTGGGTGGGTTCGCGCTGTCCCGCGACAGCATCGTGCACACCTACACGAGGTGGACCCGGCCCGCACGCCTGCGTCAGGTCATCAGCGAGGTCACGTCGACGGAGACGGACGCGTTCTACGATCTGGCCTGCACGGTGGGTGGCTACATGTTGTTTCCTGTACGGGCTCAGCTGGACGGCGCGTGGCGGCAGTCGATCAATCAGGTGCGCGGAATCCACTCGAAAATTCGCGACCGGTTCGACCTCACGCTGGAATGCATACGGCGCCTGTACTTGGATCAGGAGAGCCCGCTCTCGCAGGGTACGGCCTTACGAGGACTTCTTCGCCCTGTTCTGCAGCTTCCGTGGTTACGTCGGGCATTTCCTCCTTGACGACCTGGTGACGCCGGACGGCTCGTCGGTCCGTTTCTACACGCGGTTCGACGACTTCTCTGGCGATCCGCTGCCGGCATCCAGCGTGGACGAGTACCGCGAGTACAAGCGCCGGTCGATGGACTTCGTCCGGGCTCGCAACAACCGGATCAGGCAATTCTGCTCGGATCAATGACCCGCGGTGACACCACGTACTCAGCCGACGACGACGACGACCCGGGTGCCGACCGCTGCATACGTGACCCTTGCCCGGGCATCCCGGGTAGCCAACGTGCAGTCGTTGTCGCGAGCTGCCAGCGCTACCAGCGCGTCGTAGACAGCCCCTCCCGCGATACCCAGGTCCGCCAGGATCGACGGCAGGTTCGCAGCCGTCGACGGATCAAGTTGCAATGCGGAACTGAATCGCGATGAGAGCAGCCGCGCCGCGTCACCGGGTTCAACCCGGATGTCGCCCGGCAACCTCGTCAGGACGGAGTACGTCTCTGGCAGCGCATGTCCGCTGAGTGCCACGGGACGACCAGCCCACCACCTCGTCACTGCCGGGTGGGAGGCGTGGGTCTGAACAAGCAACGGAACTGCGACGCTGGTGTCGAGCGCGATCACCATCGATCAGCGTCGATCAGCGCGAACACATCGTCGTCGTCGATGACGGTGGACCCGGTCACCACAGGTACGCCGTCCTCGTCCACGATCCGGGCGGTGCGACCGGCCATCACGAGAGTGAGACCGGCTCCGTAACGCGAGATGTCGACGACCGTCCCCGGCCGCAGACCAAGCGCGTCCCGCAACGGCTTGGGCACCACGATGCGACCGACCCCGTCAATGCTGGCTTCCATTGCCATTACGCTACCAGTGCGCTGCCAGGCGTCTCCGGTCGGTCAGACCCCCCGGCCCCCCGAACCCAGAAAGCCACGTCTGGGCGCCCCGAGCAGGCGGTCACAATCCGCCCATCGGCGGAGCCGAAGTGAGCTGCACGCAGCCTGACCGCCCTCAGCCCATGCCCGCCTCGGCGTACCGGGGAGCCAGCTGCTCCATCTGCTCCATCACCAGCTTGATCGCCGCCGGCTGCTGATCCGGCGGGTAGCCGTGAACTGCCAGCAGGCGCTTGATGGACGAGCGGAGCTTGGCCCGGACGTCGTCGCGGACGGTCCAGTCGGTGCGGACGTCCCGGCGCATCACGCCGGACGAGGTCCCGCGCGATGTCGGCCAGCACCCCGTCGGCCATCTCGGCGACGGCCGACTCGTTGCTGACGACGGCGTCGTAGAAGCCGAGCTCGTCCGAGGACAGCGGCGGGCTGAACTTCTTCCCCCGGTCGGACTCGGTGGCCGCTTCCCTGGCCAGCGCGACCAGCTCCGCTATCACCTCGGCGGCGGTGAGCTGCTGGTTGGTGTACTTGGCCATCAGCTCGGTCACCCGGTCGGAGAACGCGCGCTGCCGGATGACGTTGTTCCGGGTCGCCTGCACCGCCTCCTCCATCACCAGCGCCCGCAGCGCCTCGATCGCCAGCTGGGAGTTGCTGAGCTGCTGTGCTTTGGCGACGAAGGCCGCGTTGAGCTCCGACAGCTCCGGCTTCTCCATCCCGGCCGCTTGATAAATGTCCAGAACCGCACCGGCGTGGGCGTTGTCGGCGATCAGCGCAGCGAGCAGCCGGGCGACGTCTGCGGGGATCGGCTCGCCGCTGGCCTTACGGGCGTTGGCGTCGAACTTGGCCATGCAGACCCGGACCTCTTCGTAGAACTGCACCTCGAACCGCACCGGCGCCAACTCGTCCGACCCCGTGCACAACGCCCAGGCCCGGGCCAGCTGGCTCGACAGCGAGCGGAACCGGTCGACCAGCCGCTCCCCCTCGTCCACCCGGTTGGCCGGGGTGGCGACGTCCCGAACGTAGTTGGCGGTCTTCGTCGTGGCCTCGAGGTAGGACCGGGGGTGCCCCGGCACGATCATCCGCCGCCAGTCCAGACCGGCCAGCGCCTCCCGGATCGAGCCCAGCAGGATCTCCACCAGCGCCACCGCCTCGGCGACATTGCGTCCCATCGGCTTGTGCTGCTGGTCGGCTGCGGAGTATTCCGACAGGGCGGCCTGCAGGTTCTCCAGCAGCGGCGCGTACCCGACGAGCAGACCTGCGTCCTTGCCGCGGAACGTCCGGTTCACCCGGGCCAGCGTCTGCATCAACAGCGCCCCGCGCAGCGGGCGGTCCAGGTACAGCGTGTGCAGCGGCGGTGAGTCGTACCCGGTGAGCATCATGTCCTTGACGATGACGATCTCGATCTCGTCGTCGACTTTGCTCAGCCGCTTCTTGATCACCGCGTTCTGCGAGTCCCTGCGGACGTGGGTGACCACCGGCTCGACGTCGGCCGGCGTCCCGGAGTAGACGACCTTGATCCGGCCCCGGTCCAGCTCGGGCGAGTGCCAGTCCGGGCGCAGCGCGACGATCGCGTCGTACAGCCGGGCACAGATCTCCCGGGTGCCGCCGACGATGATGGCCTTGCCCGGCGCCTCGATGAACTTCGCCATCGCCGCCCGCCGTCGCTCCCAGTGGTCCACCAGATCCTGCGCCAACGCCGCGAGGCGCTCCGGCGCGCCGTAGACGGCGTTGACCACGGCGACGCTGCGCTCCAGCCTGGCCCGCTCCTCGTCGTCCATCCCGGCGGTGGCGTCGTCGGCGGCCTGGTCGAGGTCCTCCTGGGTCACCGCGCCGTTGAGGGTGACCCGCACCAGCCGCGGCTCGAAGTACACCGGCACGGTCGCGCCGTCCTCGACCGCCCGGGTCAGGTCGTAGATGTCGATGTAGTCGCCGAAGACCTCGCGGGTGTTGCGTTCGGCGAACGAGATGGGGGTGCCGGTGAAGGCGATCAGCGTGGCGTGCGGGAGCGCGTCCTTGAGATGCCGGGCGTAACCGTCGAGGTCGTCGTAGTGGCTGCGGTGCGCCTCGTCGACGATCACGATGATGTTCCGTCGCGCGGACAGCTGCGCGTGATCGGTGCCGGACTCCTTCTCCTCGATGGTGCGGTTGAACTTCTGAAGCGTCGTGAAGTAGATGCCGCCGCCGGTGCGGTCGCGGAGTTCCTCGCGCAGCGCGCTGCTGCGGCGTATCTGCTTCGGCTCCTCCGGCAGCAGCAGGCTCCGGGCGAACCCCTCGAACAGCTGGCCGTCAAGCTCCTTCCGGTCGGTGATGACCACCACGGTGGGGTTCTTCAGCCGCTCGGACCGCATCACGAGCGCGGTGTAGAGCTCCATCTCCATCGACTTGCCGGAGCCCTGGGTGTGCCAGACGACGCCCGCCTTGCCGTTGCTGGCCACCGCCTCGATCGTGCGGCCGACGGCCTTGGTCACCGCGAAGTACTGGTGGGGCTTGGCGATCCGCTTGGCGAGACCGCCCTCGCCGCGGTCGAACGCGGTGAACGACCGCAGCAGCTGCAGGAACCGCTCCTGGTTGTAAAGGCCCATCACCGCCACCTCCAGGGCGGTGGCCGGTTCACCGTCGACGCCGAGCTGACCGGCACCGGTGGGTACGCCGTCGTCGTCGACGTTCCACGGAGAATGATGGTTGAGCGGGGTGAAAGGTGTTCCGTACAGGGCGGTGTGACCGTCGGAGGCCAGGTCGAAGACGGCGAACCGGAACGCCATCGGGAACTCGCGGAGGTAGGTCTGCAGTTGCGCGTGGGCGTCACCGCTGCCGACCCGCAGGTTGCCGCCGCGTTTGAGCTCCACGATGCTGACCGGCATTCCGTTGCAGTACAGGACCAGGTCGAACCGGCGATGGTCGTCGCCCCGGCGGATGGTGACCTGGTTGACGGCGAGCCAGTCATTCTGGTCCGGGTCCGGGCTGACCAACCGGATCGTCGGGGTGACCTCGGACCCGTCGGTGTCGATGAACGTGACCTCCCGATACCCACCGGTGAGATAGCGCGTGCAGGCGGTGATTCTCGGTGATCGCGTCGTTGGACTGCGGCGTCAGGATCTCCTGGACAGCCTGCTGCAGGTAGATGCCGGGCACTTCGGGGTTGAAGCGCTGCAGCGCGGCGAGCAGTCGGCCGGGCAGCGCGAGATCGTCCCAGCGCGTCCGGCCGTTCTCCGCGCCCGGGGCGATGTCGGTGCCGTGTGCGGTGGGCCAGGCGAGCTCGGCCAACCATTCGAGAGTGAATGTCTCCCAGTCGCCCTCGGTGGTCGGACCGGGCATCGGGTCGCTGCTCATTCAGGGTCACTTTCGGTGTTCGGACGTCGGGTCAGCCAGCTCGGCTTCGAGGTCGGCGATGCTGGGCAGGCCGGCGGTCAGCTCCGCAGGCAGCGAGCGGGTGAGGGTGGTGGTCCACTCGGCCACGCCCATCGGCTGGGTGTAACCGCGCAGCGCGTACTCGGCGACGACGGTGTCCCTGGTCTTGCAGAGCAGCAGGCCGATGGTCGGTTTGTCGTCGGCCTGGGCCATGAGGTCGTCGACGGCACTCATGTACATACCGAGCTGCCCGATGTGGCCGGGCTCGAAGGCGGCGGCCTTGAGCTCGATGACCACGAACGCCCGCAGCCGGTAGTGGTAGAAGAGCAGGTCGGCGAAGAAGTCCTGCCGGCCGATCTGCAGGCGCACCTGGCGTCCGACGAACGCGAACCCCTGGCCGAGTTCGAGCAGGAACTGCTGCACGTGCTCGATCAGCCCGCGCTCCAGGTCCGCCTCGGCGACCTGATCGGTCTGGGCCAGGAAGTCGAACAGGTACGGATCCTTCGTCGCCTGCTGCGCCAGATCCGAGTCGGCCGGCGGGAGGGTGGCGGCGAAGTTGGTGATCGCCCGCCCGGCGCGCTCGTGCAAGCGGGTCTCGATCTGATGGGCCAGCACTCGCCCGCTCCAGCCGTGCTCGAGTGCCCGCTGCGCGTACCACAGCCGCTGGTCGGCGTCCGGTGCCTTGTCCAGCAACATGAGGTGGTGGTACCACGGCAGTTGTGCAAGCGGTGCTTGCACAACTGCCGCTTCGCTCCACTCGGCGGCGAACGCCCGCATGTACTTCAGGTTCCGCGGCGAGAACCCGGTTGCCTCCGGGAACCGCTGCTTCAGGTCGGCGGCGAGCCGGTCGATGACCTTGGTGCCGTACCCCTCCCGCTCCTGCCGGTCCAGGATGTCCCGCCCGATCAGCCAGTAGGTGCCGACCAGCTCGGAGTTGGCCGCCGCCACCGCCCGCCGCCGCCCCGCATCGATGCGCCCGGCGACCGCGTCCAGCAGCTCCGGGTACCAACCGGGCATTCCGGCTCTCGCTGGGGCGGTGGGGAACGACGCG
>CAWAQR010000002.1:0-277243 GCA_963784315.1 uncultured Actinomycetota bacterium | reverse complement strand
GTCTCCAAGCCGACCATTGTCGCAACGCGTCATGTGTGGGTTAGAGCCATTCGGCTATGGCCGTAGCGCTTCGTCAAGGCTTGGTCCCTGAGTGCTTGACGAGTATGCGTCGAAGGCTTGCCTTTGCCGCGGTGCAGACTTCGCATCTGCGCGCAAACTATCTGCAGATCCTCTCCTGCACGTTTATCGTACGCCTGGTACGGCCGCCCTCATACATTCATCTTGATCAGACATTTATTTTCTTGACATATCGCTACTCGTCATGGGACACCCATAGCGCAGCCTCGCTGTAGACGTTGAAGCTGGCGTCCCGGGTGAAGCCGACCAGCGTGAGCCCGCGATCGCGCGCCAGCTCCACGGCCAGCGACGACGGGGCCGACACGGCAACCAGCACCCCACACCCGGCCAGTACCGCCTTCTGAACCAGCTCGAACGACGCCCGCGACGACGTGACCAGCACCGACTCGGCCAGCGGCAGCCCACCGGCCATCATGGCCGCCCCGATGACCTTGTCCATCGCGTTGTGCCGGCCGACGTCCTCGCGGACCAGCGTCATGGTCCCGTCGGCTGAAGCGAGCCCGGTCGCGTGGATGCCGCCGGTGCGGTCGAACTGCGCCTGACCGGACCGCAGTGACCGGGGCAGCTGAAGGATCATCTCGGGCGTCAACGAAGGGCCGGTGGGAGACCCGAACCGGGACCGCTGGGCGATCGCGTCAATCGACGCACTGCCGCACACCCCGCACGCGGACGTCCCGTCGACGGTGCGCTGCCGGGCCGGATCCAGCATCCGTCCACCGGCCAGGGCCACGTCCATCACGTTGTAGGTGTTCCGCCCCTGCGCATCCACCCCGTCGCAGTAGCGGGCCACGACGATGTCGTCGGCTGTGGCGATCACGCCCTCGGCGTGCAGGAACCCGTGCACCAGCTCGACGTCGTGTCCCGGCGTCCGCATCGTCACCGCCATCGACGTCCCGGCGACCCGGATCTCCAGTGGCTCCTCGCCGGCGACCACGTCCTCACGAAGGACGAATGCGCCGTCCCGATAGGACCGGATCCGGGTGCGCACGACAGTTCGACTCACCGGTTCAGCTTGCCACCGGCTGAGGCGGGCTCAACGCAGACAGCACACCTCAGCGACGGGCGAAGCGGAGCTCCAGCAACCCGGACGGGTCGACCCGCTCGGCCCCTTCGGGGATGAACCCGCGGTTGACGTAGAACGCACTCGCCCGGGCGTTGTCCCGGTACACCCACAGCACCACCGGCTCCTCGCCGGTCGCAGCGTTGAGCAGCTTGGTGGCAATCCCGGTGCCGTAGAACGCTTCTCGCACGTAGATCGCGTACAGCTCGAGCTCGGCGGGGGAGTCGTCGTCGGCGGTCGGGCCGGACATCGCGATGCCGACGACCTCGCCGTCGACCTCGGCCAGCCAGTGGCCGAATTCGCCCTCGGAGATCTCCTCGCGCCGGATCCGGGCCAGTTCGGCCGCGTCCAGCTGCGCGAACCGCTCCGGCTCCCAGAGCTCGCCGTACGCCTCCTGCCAGCACGCGTAATGGCACGCCGAGAACGCTTCCGCGTCATCGGGAAGGGCCCTGCGGATCGTCGCGACGACCTCCATGCGCACCCCGTTCCCTCGATCGTTCAGTGGTCCGAGCCTAGTCCACGGAGCGCGGACGCGAGTGCTCGTTCAGCCTGCGGCAGACCCCTCCGAATGTCAGCGATCGCCCGACCGGGTCCGTCCGGGATCGAGGCGGTAGGCGGGGTCCTGGTCCAGCGGCGCGACCCCGCGGTCACCGCTCAGCGGCGCCGACTGCGACAGCAGCACGGCGTTGATCCGCAGCTGCCGCGAAGTCGCCGCCCGCAGCGCCGGGGCCGGCGGAACCACCATTGCTCTGTCAGGAATCGCATCAGTGCACCGGCCACGTCGAGGTTGTCGGCCGCCCCCGGGTGCCACCAGGTCGGCCACCTCGTCGAGCAGCCCGGTGGACGTCCCTGCGGGGGCCAGCACCGGTAGCACAGTGCCGCGTGCTGGCCAGCGGTAGCCGACGTGCGCGAGCTGCAGCGCCGGGGTCGCCGGATCGCGATTCCCGCCGCCGAACAGCACCGCAAAACCTGCCCAGATCAGCGCCAGCCTCGCCGTCGGCCAGCAGCCGGTTCAGCGTGTCGCGCCGGGCCGGCCGGCAGTGACGGTCATTGGCTGCACGGGGTCGCCGACCACTGCGAACGAGCCCTCGGTCATGAGCGGGTGACCCCCACCGCCACACCATGGCGACGCGGTGTGGGACCGGGGTGTCGTGCCCCTGCGGTGGCAGGATGGTCGGGTGGCCGTCTACAGGGATACCGGGGTGGTGCTGCGGGTCACCAAGCTCGGTGAGGCCGATCGCATCGTCACCCTGCTGACCCGCAAGACCGGCCGGGTCCGGGCCGTGGCCAAGGGCGTTCGCCGCACCAAGAGCAAGTTCGGCTCCCGGCTGGAACCGTTCACCCACGTCGACGTGCAGCTCTACGCCGGCCGCAACCTCGACATCGTCAACCAGGCCGAGTCGGTGGATTCCTTCGGCCCGCGGATCACCGCCGATTACGGCCGCTACACCGCCGGCACAGTGGTGGTGGAGACCGCGGAGCGGCTCACGGCCGAGGAGCGCGAACCCAGCCTCCGGCTGTACCTGCTGCTGGTCGGGGCGCTGCGCGCACTGGCCGAGACCGACCGCGACCCGTCGCTGGTGCTGGACGCCTTTCTGCTCCGGGCGATGGGCCTGGCCGGCTGGGCCCCGGCGCTGTCGTCCTGCGCCCGCTGCGGCGAACCGGGCCCGCACACCGCGTTCCACATCGCGGCCGGCGGCGTGCTGTGCCCCGGCTGCCGCAACGGCGCGGTCTCCCGGCCGGCCCCGGCGACCCTGCTGCTGATGCAGGCGCTGGCCGACGGCGACTGGCCGACGGTCGAGGCGGTCGAGACGATGCACCGCCGCGAGGCGTCCGGCCTCGTCTCGGCCTTACTCCAATGGCATCTCGAAAGGGGCCTGCGATCGCTGCCGATGGTCGAGCGGGTGGCTCCGTGAGCCCCCGCACCCCGCTCCCGCCGATCCCGCACCACTCCGGGCAACGGCCCCCCGACATCCCGCCCGAGCAGGTCCCGCACCACGTGGCCCTGGTGATGGACGGCAACGGCCGGTGGGCGAAGGCGCGCGGCCTGCCCCGCACCGCCGGCCACGAACGCGGCGAGACGGCACTGTTCGATGTCGTCGAGGGTTGCATCGAGATCGGCGTGAAGTACCTGTCGGCATACGCGTTCTCCACCGAGAACTGGAAGCGCTCGCCGGACGAAGTCCGCTTCCTGATGGGGTTCAACCGCGAGGTGCTGCACCGCCGCCGGGACCGGATGAACGACCTCGGGGTCCGGGTCCGGTGGGCCGGCCGCCGGCCGAGGCTCTGGCGGTCGGTGATCAAGGAGCTCGAGGTCGCCGAGGAGATGACCGCCGGCAACGACGTCATGACCCTGACGATGTGCGTCAACTACGGCGGGCGCGCCGAGATCACCGACGCCGTCCGCGCCATCGCCGAGCAGGTCGCCGAGGGTCGGATCAAACCCGGCAAGATCGACGAGAAGACCATCGGCCGCTTCCTCGACGAGCCGGACATGCCCGACGTCGACCTGTTCCTGCGGTCCTCCGGTGAGCAGCGGACCAGTAACTTCCTGCTCTGGCAGTCCGCCTACGCCGAGTTCGTCTTCCTGGACACGCTGTTCCCCGACTTCGACCGGCGCGACCTGTGGCGGGCCTGCGAGATCTACGCCGGCCGACAGCGCCGGTTCGGCTCCGCGTGATGACCGCGACCACGACCAGGCCCACGCAGGGCAGGCGCTACCGGCCGGGCTCCCTGGAAATCTTCGGTCTCGTCCTGCTGTCCGCGCTGCTCTTGCGCGGCCCGGTCGCGACACTGCTCAGCCGCGGTGCGATGCCGACCTGGTCGACGGTGTTCGTGGCAGTGGTGGTGCAGGCCACGCCGTTCCTGGTGCTCGGCGTACTGGTCAGCGGCGCGATCGCTGCGTTCGTCCCGGCCCGCGTCTTCACCGCGCTGCTGCCGGCCAACTCGACGCTGGCGATCCCGGTGGCCGGTGTCTGCGGGATCGCACTGCCCGGATGTGAATGCGGGTCGGTGCCCATCGCAAACCGGCTGATGGACCGCGGGGTGCCACCGAGCGCGGCGCTGGCGTTCCTGCTGTCGGCACCCGCGATCAACCCGATAGTGCTGGTGGCGACCGCGGTCGCGTTCCAGTCCGACGGCCGGATGGTCTGGGCCCGACTGGTGGCGGGTCTGCTCACCGCCGTCGTGGTGGGGCTCATCTGGGAGCGGATCGGCCGCCCGGAGTGGATGAAGCCGCGGCTGCGGGTCACCGCGACGGAGGGCGGTTCGAGGTCGCGGACCTTCCTCGACACCGTGGGCGGTGACTTCGCACAGGTGGCGGGCTTCCTGGTGATCGGCGCCGCGGCGGCGGCCACGTTCAACGTGCTGGTCCCGGCGGCGTGGATGGAACACATCGGGTCACAGCTGGTGTTGTCGGTGCTGCTGATGGCCGTGCTGGCTTTCGTGCTGGCGCTGTGCTCGGAGTCGGACGCGTTCGTGGTGGCCGCGTTCTCCACCATCCCGCTGGTCGGGAAGCTGGTGTTCCTCACGGTCGGTCCGGCCGTGGATGTGAAGCTGGTGGCGTTGCAGGCCGGGACGTTCGGCCGCCGGTTTGCCGTGCGGTTCGCGCCGCTGACGTTCCTGGTGGCAGCGACGACCGGGCTGCTCGTCGGCCTGTTGTTCTTCGGTGCGGGAAGGTAGGGGTGATGCTGCGATGAACCGGGAGACCCGTGCGATCGTCACCGGCATGCTCGGCGGCCTGTTGCTGGCGATCACGCTGTCCGGGAAATTCACCTCCTACGTCAAGCCGGGATTCCGGCCGATGCTGCTGATCGCCGGCGGCATCCTGGTGGTGCTCGCGATCGCGTCGCTGGCGGCGGCGATCAGGGACGACATCGCGTCGCCGAAACCGGACGCCGATGGCGACGGTGACGAGACCGACGATCACCAGGGTCATCACCACGGCACCCGCGCGCCCTGGCTGATGCTGGCGCCGGTGCTGGTGTTGTTGTTCGTGGCCCCGCCTGCGTTGGGCGCCGCCGCCGTCGACCGGGGGATCAGCTGCGGCACCCCTGCCCCGGACGGGACCACCTATCCCAGCCGCCGGGTGAAGGCCGCCGATCCCCTCCCGGTGGGTCCTCCGGTGCCGTTGAGCATGCAGGAGTTCGTCCAGCGGTCGCTCTACGATGCCGACCACTCCACGGCGATGACCGACGTCGAAGTCGTCGCGTTCATCAGCCGCAGCAACTGCGACGGGGACGGCTACAGCTTGGTCCGGCTCAAGATCAGTTGCTGCGCCGCCGACGCCATCGCCGTCCGGGTCCATGTGGACGCACCGACCCAGTACCCGTCCGACACCTGGGTGCGGGCGGTGATCCGGGCGGTCCCGGACACCGGCGACCAGAGCAACAACTACGTTCCCTCGGTGTCGGTGATCTCGCTGACGCCGATGTCGCAACCGGACGAGCCGTACCTGACCTGACCCGACCGGATCTGCGCTCGGGCGCGGATCCGGTCAGCTCAACTCGGCGCGCAGCGCTTCCGGCAACGTGGCGTGGCTGAATACATACCCGGCATCCTCGAGCTTGGCAGGGACGGCGCGCTGCCCGTTGACGACCTCGCCGGCGAATTCGCCGAGCGCGATCCGGACTGCGAACTCCGGCACGATCCAGGGTGTCGGCCGGTGCAGTGCCTTGCCCAACGTCCGGGTGAAGGCGGCGTTGGTGACGGGATCCGGCCCGGTCAGGTTGACCGGTCCCGATACCTCGGGATGCTTGAGCAGGAAGTAGACCGCGTCCACCCAGTCGGTGACCGAGATCCACGGGAAGTACTGGCGTCCCGAGCCGAGCCGACCACCCATGAATGCCTGGGTGACGGTTTTGACGACCGGCAGCAGCCCGCCGCCGGACCCCAGCACCAGCCCGGTGCGCAGGTTGACCACGCGCACCCCACCGCGGGTGGCGTCGGCGGTGGCGGCCTCCCAGTCGGCGCAGATGCCGGCGGTGAAGGTCTGCCCGACCAGGGCGGACTCGTCGACCACCTCGTCGCCGCGAGGTCCGTAGAAGCCCACCGCCGAGGCGTTGACCAGGGTCGGAACCCCGACATCGGCGCAGGCCGCCGCCAGCAACTGCGTCGGCAGCACCCGCGACGACCGGATCAGCTGCTTGTACTCATCGGTCCAGAATCGGTGGTTCAGCGGCACCCCGCAGAGGTTGACCACCGCATCGGCCCCGTCCAGCACCGAACGGTCCAGGGTGGCGTTGTCCGGGTCCCACTGCACCTCCGACGGCGACCGCGGTGGCCGTCGGACCAGTTGGACCACGTCGCAACCGTGGTCCGCCGCGGCGGACACGAGACGGCTTCCGAGGAAACCGCTCGCGCCCGCCGCTACCAGCTTCGGCATACCTACAGACCGAGCTCGGCGGCGAAGTCACCGGACTCGAGGCGGGCCTTGAGCGCCCCGAGGAACCGGGACGCGTCAGCACCGTCGATGTTGCGGTGGTCGTAGCTCATCGCCAGGTAGCACATCGACCGGATCGCGATGACCTCGTTGCCGTCCACGTCCTTGGCCACCACCGGACGCTTGACGATCGCCCCGGTGCCCAGGATCGCCGACTGCGGCGGCACGAAGATCGGGGTGTCGAACAGGGCCCCCACCGAACCGGTGTTGGTGATCGTGAAGGTGCCGCCCGACAGATCGTCCGGGCCGATCTTGTTGTCCCGGGTCCGAGCCGCCAGATCGGCGATCTTGCGGGCGATGCCGCCGATGTTGAGATCGTCGGCACTCTTGATCACCGGCACGATGAGGCCGCGCGGGGTGTCCACCGCGATGCCCAGGTTCACGCTGCCGTGGTAGGTGATCTCCTTCATGTCGTCGCTGAGCGTCGAGTTGATCACCGGGTAGAGCTTCAGCGCCTCGATCGCGGACTTGACGAAGAACGGCAGGAACGAGAGGTTCACGCCCTCCCGGGACGCGAAGCCGGACTTCGCCTTGGCCCGCAGGGCGGCGATGCGGGTGACGTCGACCTCGATGACGGTGGTGAGCTGAGCGGCCGTCTGCAGGCCGTAGACCATGTTCTTGGCGATGGACTGACGGATCCTGGGCAGCTTCTGGGTGGTGCCGATGAGCGCCTTGGCGGCCTCGCTCGGCTCCGCCTTGGCGGCGGCCGGTGCCTGCGCCGACGCCGGCGCGGTGGCTGCTGCCGATGCGGCAGCCGCGGCGTCGGCCTTGGCCGAGATCGCCGCGTTGATGTCCTCACGACGGATCCGGCCACCGACTCCGGTGCCACTGACCGTTGCCAGGTCGATGCCGTTGTCCGAGGCCAGCTTGCGGATCACCGGGGTCACGTAGGTGCCGCCGCCGCTGCTCGGTGCGGGCTGCCAGTTGGCGGCCGGCTCCTTGGGCTTGTCGGCAGCCACCGCGGGTGCGGCAGCGGGCTTCGCTGCGGGGCGGGGGCGGCTTCGGCCGGCGGCTGCGCGGACCGCGGCGCGGGGTCGTCCTTCTTTTCGGCGGCGGCAGGCGCAGGGGCAGCCTGCGCGGGGGCGGCAGGTGCGGCAGGTGCGGCGGCAGGCGCCGGGGCGGCGCCCGCGTCACCGATGACCGCCAGCTCGCCGCCGACCTGCACGGTCTCGTCCTCGCCGACGGTGATCGACAGCAGGGTGCCGGCGACCGGGGACGGAACCTCGGTGTCGACCTTGTCGGTGGACACCTCGACCAGCGGCTCGTCGACGGCGACCTCGTCGCCGACGGCCTTGAGCCAGCGGGTGACGGTGCCCTCGGTGACGGATTCGCCCATCTCGGGCAGCTTCACCGACGTGCCCGATCCCGAACCACCCGACGGTGCCGGCGGCGCGGCCGCGGGCTCCGGCGCGTGCGCAGTGGGGGCCTCACCGGGAGCCGGGGCTTCGGTGGACGGAACCTCGGGGACGCTGTCGGCCGGGGCGGACTCGGCGGCGGGCCGCAGCCGGTGCGGCACCGCCGCCGGAGCCGTCACCGATGATCGCGAGGTCGGCGCCGACCTGGGCGGTGTCGTCCTCGGCGACCAGGATCTTCTCCAGCACACCTGCGTAGGGGGAGGGGATCTCGGTGTCGACCTTGTCGGTCGACACTTCCAGCAACGGCTCGTCGACTTCGACGGAGTCGCCTTCGCTCTTCAACCAGCGGGTCACGGTGCCCTCGGTGACGCTCTCGCCGAGCGCCGGCATCTGTACTGATTGGGACATGCGGCGGATCTCCTACCTTTGCGTGCTGGTGGGCTTGCGGGGAATGCAGGGTGCACGGCAGGGCGCCGGCTCCCGGTGGGGTGGGGCATCCGTCCGGACGCCCCACCCGGCGGGTCAGTTGTGGACGTGCAGCGGCTTGCCGGCCAGCGCCAGGAACGCCTCGCCCAACGCCTCGGTCTGGGTCGGGTGGGCGTGGATCAGCGGCGCCATGTCCTCCGGGTGAGCCTCCCAGTTGACCGCCAGCTGCGCCTCGCCGACCAGTTCGCCGACGCGGGCACCGACCATGTGGATACCCACCACCTCGGCGCCGGCCTTGCGGACGATCTTGATGCCGCCGGCGGTCTTGAGGATCTGCGACTT
The DNA here is from genome assembly GCA_963784315.1 of uncultured Actinomycetota bacterium. Classification (GTDB taxonomy): domain Bacteria; phylum Actinomycetota; class Actinomycetes; order Mycobacteriales; family Nakamurellaceae; genus Nakamurella. The sequence continues at coordinate 268,542 of CAWAQR010000002.1, read as the reverse complement.
GCCGTTACCGCCCAGGTCGTAGACCAGCGTCTCCACCTCTCCGTAGAGCTCCTTGGCCTTGGCCTCGGACACGCCGACGGAAGCGATCTCGGGGTCCGAGTAGGTGACCTTGGGAATGTTGGCGTCGGTGATGACGCGGGGCGCGAGACCGGCGATCTCCTCGGCGACGAAGATGCCGTGCTGGAAACCGCGGTGCGCGAGTTGCAGGCCGGGCACGATGTCACCGACGGCGTAGACGTTGGGCAGGTTGGTGGCCAGCCGCTCGTCGGTGATCACGAAGCCGCGGTCCATGGTGACGCCCGCCTCCTCGTAGCCGAGGTTGGCGGTAGCCGGACCGCGACCCACGGCGACCAGCAGCAGGTCGGCGGTGAACTCCTTGCCGTTCTCCAGGCTGACGGTGACCGACGACTCGTTCTGCACGGCCTTGGCGAAGCGGACGCCGGTGCTGAACGCGATCCCGCGCTTGCGGAACGCGCGCTCGACGATCTTGGAGGCCCATTCGTCCTCGACCGGCACGAGCCGGGGAGACCCTCGACGATCGTCACGTCGACGCCGAACGAGCGCCACACCGACGCGAACTCCACCCCGATGACGCCGCCGCCGAGCACGATGACCGACTTCGGGACGTAGTCCAGGTTAAGTGCCTCGGTGGAGCTGATGATGCGGCCGCCGATGTCCAGCCCGGGCAGGGTGCGGGAGTACGAGCCGCTGGCCAGGATGACGTTCTTGCCGGTGTAGCGGTCGCCGCCGACGGAGATCGTGGTGCCGCCCTCGAAGCGACCCTCACCCTCGACGACGGTGATCTTGCGGGACTTGATCAGGCCCTGCAGGCCCTTGTACAACCGGCCGATGATGCCGTCCTTGTAGGCGTGCAGCGCGGTCAGGTCGATCCCGTCGAACGTGGACTTCACCCCGAACTGGCTGCCCTCGCGGGCGTTGTCGGCGACCTCTGCCGCATGCAGGTAGGCCTTGGTCGGGATACAGCCCCAGTGCAGGCAGGTGCCGCCGACCTTGTTCTTCTCGATCAGGGCGACCGACTGTCCGAGCTCTGCGGCACGTAGCGCGGCGGCGTAGCCACCCGAGCCCGCGCCGAGAATCACCAGGTCGAAGTTCGCGTCCGTCATCGTCGTTGAAGCTCCTCTGATCAGGTACGTCGGCGGCGCGCACTCCGAGCGGAAGCGCCGGTCCGCTGACTCCGACGACCATCTTGGCATCCTTTACCGACAGCGTCACGGCGAGGGCGCGCTGACGGCTCCGGACGCGGCGTCGGCGACCGCCGATCGGGCCCGGGCGGGGCGGCGAAGGGTGACACTGGAGGTCAAGCAGCGGTGCGGCGAACGGGGTGCGGTGGCAATGGCGTGGTTCCGACGGAAGCGACAAGGTGGGCGGACGGCATCGGAGGTCCGGGACGAGAACCGGGAGTCGGCCGAGCACTTCGTGCAGTGGATGAGCACCCGTCACGGGATCGAGATCTTCACCGAGCCGCGCACCACCATGCAGGTGTCGACGATGATGCTGGTCGCCCACGACGGTGAATTCACCCGGCGGCCGGTGCGCTCACCCGCCGACGCCGAGAAGTTCGCCCGCGAGCATGCCCTGCCGATCTATGACGCAACCGTGGTCGGCTACCCACAGCGGATGCGCGACTACTCCCGGCGACACACCCTGCAGAAGCGGCGCGACGCCCGGGGCTGATCCGAGCAGCCGCTTCCCGATCGGGGCGGATAACTCTCATATTCGAGAGTTATCCGCCCCGATCTGCGGGAGGTCGGGCCGGGGTCAGCCTGCCGTTCCGGCGGCGATGTCCTCAAGCACGGCCAGCAGCGTCCGAACCGGCACGCCGGTGCCACCGGGACCGGTGTAGCCGTGCGGCTTCCCGGTGTTGAACGCCGGGCCGGCGATGTCCAGGTGCACCCACGGCAGGCCGGCCGGGATGAACTCCTTGAGGTACAGGCCGGCGACCAGCATCCCGCCCAGCCGGTTGTTGGCGACGTTGGCGAGGTCGGCCACGGTGGACTCCAGGCCCTCCCGCAGCTCCTCCGGCAGCGGCATCGCCCAGCCGCCCTCCCCGGTCTCCCGGGCGAGCTCGGCGACCCGGTCACGGAACACCTCGGAGCCCATGATGCCGACCGTCCGGTCACCGAGGGCGACGAGCTGGGCGCCGGTCAGCGTCGAGGTCTCGATGAGGTAGTCGGGGTTGTCCTGGGTGGCCCGTACGATCGCGTCGGCCAGTACCAGCCGGCCCTCGGCATCGGTGTTGAGCACATGTACGGTCTTGCCGCCGAAGTGCGTCAGCACGTCACCGGGCCGGTAGGACGTCGCGGACGGCAGGTTCTCGGCCAGCGGGGCGTAGGCGATCACGGCGACCGGCAGTTCCAGGGCCGCCGCGGCGATCACCGTGGCCAGCACGCAGGCGGCGCCGGACATGTCCGACGTCATCTGGTCCATGTTGAGCGCCGGCTTGATCGACAGTCCGCCCGAGTCGAACGTGATGCCCTTGCCGACCAACGCCACCGTCGCCACCGGGTCTGCCGGGGTGTAGGCGACCCGGACCAACCGCGGCGGCCGCGACGATCCGCTGCCCACCCCGAGGATGCCGCCGTAGCCGTCCCGCGCCAGCGCCTTCTCGTCGAGCACCTCGACCGCGAGCCCCGCCGCCTTGGCAGCCTCCCGTGCCCGGTCGGCGAAGACCGCCGGTGGCAGCTCGTTCGGTGCGGTGTTGATCAGATCCCGGGCCAGGCAGACCGCCTCGGCGCCGATCAGCGCCCGGCGCAGCAGCGCCTCGGCCGCGGCGTCGGCCTCGATCAGGAACAGGGTCACCGAGGACGGGGTGAGCTTCGTGGGCTTCTTGTACCGGTCGAACTGGTAGCCGCCGAGCAGGTGCCCCTCGGCGGCTGCCGCGAGGTCGAGGCCCCCCAACAGGCTGCCCAGGGTGTCGACACCGGCCAGCGCCCGGGTGGCAGCCCCGGCGGCCCGGCGGACCCGTTCGGGCGTCAATTCGTCCCGGGCGCCCAGCCCGACCCCGACCAGGCTGGTCGCGGCGACGCCGGCGGGTGCAGGGATGCGCGTGGTCTCACCGACCTTCCCGGTGGCGCCGACACCGGCGAACGCGGCCGTGACCTCGGCGAACCGCCCGTCGGTGGCCACCGGTCCGTCGGTGTCCTGGTAGAGCCCGACCAGCAGGGCGTCGACGGCCGCGTCGGCGGGGTTCGCGGCGGAAAGGGACAGCTCGGTCATACGGGCTCCTCGAAATGCTGGGGGTGCGCGGTGCGCCGGGACCATCGGGTGCGATGCGACGCGTGGCGCGGGCCGGTTGCGGCATCCTCACGCTACTCACCGGGATCGCCGACCCGCGGGCGGTCGATACCGTAGCGGGATGGACGACACCGCACTGCAGACCTCACCACTGGACGCCGCCCACCGGGCGTTGGGCGCGAAGATGGCGGCATTCGGCGGCTGGTCGATGCCGATCTCCTATCCCGGTGGTGGGGTGGTCGGCGAGCACCAGGCGGTGCGCACCGCGGTCGGCCTGTTCGACGTGTCGCACCTGGGCAAGGCGCTGGTGCGCGGGCCCGGCGCCGCCGCATTCGTGGATCGCTGCCTGACCAACGACCTCGGCCGGATAGGGCCGGGGCAGGCCCAGTACACGATGTGCTGCAACCCCACCGGCGGGGTGGTCGACGATCTGATCGCCTACCTGGTCGGGCCCGACGAGGTCTTCCTGGTGCCCAATGCCGCCAACGCCGCACTGGTGGTGGCCGCGCTCGCCGATGTGGCGCCCGCCGGAATCACTGTCACTGACCAGCACGCCGATCACGCCGTGCTGGCGGTGCAGGGGCCGTTGTCCGCCGACGTGCTGGCTGCCCTCGGCCTGCCGACCGCGCTGGACTACATGGCCTGGACCGACGCCGACTGGCAGCGCGTCCCGGTGCGCATCTGCCGCACCGGTTACACCGGTGAGCAGGGGTACGAACTGCTGCCGCCGGCAGCGGCCGCCACGGCACTGTGGGCCGCGCTGCTCGACGAGGTGACGGTCCGGGGCGGTCTGCCGGTGGGCCTGGGGGCGCGGGACACCCTGCGTACCGAGATGGGGTACCCGCTGCACGGTCAGGACCTGTCGTCGCAGATCAGCCCGGTCCAGGCGCGCGCCGGGTGGGCCGTGGGCTGGTCCAAGCCGGCGTTCTTCGGCCGGGATGCGTTGATCCGGGAGAAGGCGGCCGGGCCCTCCCGGTCGTTGACGGGCATCGAGATGACCGACCGGGGGATCCCAAGGGCCGGTCAGCGGCTCATCCTGGATGGGGCAATGGTCGGCGAGGTCACCTCGGGGACGCACTCACCGACCCTCAACCGGGGGATCGGGCTCGCCCTGGTGGACACGGCCTGCGGGTTGGCCGTCGGCGACGACGTCATGGTCGACGTCCGGGGTCGCCTGCTGTCGGCGCGGCTGGTCAGACCACCGTTCGTGCCGTCCCACGTCCGCTGACCGGGGCTACCGTACCGGCGAACGTCGGTGGCCGGACTTCATAGTCGGACTTCCTACCAAATTCGATAAGGTGACCCGCATGTCCCTCGCGTTCAGCTACACCGCTCCGGCCGTTCCGCTCCCCGACGCCGAGCGGGCCGCCATCCTGGCCGAGCCTGGATTCGGCCGGTACTTCACCGACCACATGGTGATCATCGAGTGGAGTGCGGACGCGGGTTGGCACGATGCGCGGGTGGTTCCGTACGGGCCGTTCCTACTCGATCCGGCAACGATGGTGCTGCACTACGCGCAGGAGATCTTCGAGGGCATCAAGGCCTACGCGCAGCCCGACGGCAGCGTCGCGACGTTCCGGCCGGACGTGAACGCGGCCCGGTTGAACACCTCCGCACGAAGGCTGGGCATGCCCGAGCTGCCACCGGAGCTGTTCGTGGAATCGCTGCGCCAGCTCGTGACGGCCGACCGGGCGTGGGTGCCGACCGGCGGGGAGAGTTCGCTGTATCTGCGCCCGTTCATGTTCGCCAACGAGGTCGGGCTGGGGGTCCGACCGGCGAACAACTACATTTACGCGGTCATCGCCTCGCCCGCCGGTGCGTACTTCGCCAACGGGGTGCATCCGGTCAGTGTCTGGTGGTCCACCGAGTACGTGCGGGCCGCACCCGGCGGGATGGGGTTCGCCAAGACTGGTGGGAACTACGCCGCGTCGCTCGCCGCGCAGGCCCAGGCCTCAGGTGAGGGCTGTGACCAGGTGGTCTGGCTGGACGCGGTCGAACGTCGCTGGGTCGAGGAGATGGGCGGGATGAACCTGTTCTTCGTCTTCGGTTCACCCGGCCCGGACGGCACCGGACACGTCGAGGTGGTCACTCCCGAGCTGTCGGGCACGTTGCTGCCGGGGGTGACGCGTCGCTCGTTGCTGCAGTTGGCCCGGGAGAACGGATGGACCGCTACCGAGCGCCGCATCTCCACCGACGAATGGGAGAAGGGCGTGCAGTCCGGTGAGCTGACCGAGGTCTTCGCGTGCGGGACGGCGGCGGTCGTCACGCCGGTCGGGTCGGTCAAGCACGCGGCGGGCGGGTTCATGATCGGCGACGGCGGGTCGGGCGTGGTGACGATGAAGCTGCGGGAAGCGCTGGTGGCCCTGCAGCGTGGCGAGGCGCCGGACCCGGAGAACTGGATGCACCCGCTCGCCTGAGACGATCCCTTAGCCGGCCAGCGACCCGGTCGCCGGTCGGTCGCGGTCGAGCTCCAGCGCGATTCCGACCAGGTCCACCACCGGCACGTCCTCCATCGCGTCGAGCGGGAACCACCGGGCGTCGTCGCTGCTGCCGCCGATCTCCACGATGAGCTCACCGGGCCGGACCGTCGCCCGGTAGACGATCCGCAATGCGTGCAGCGCCACCCCGCTACCGTTCAGCCGGCGCTCGGCGGGCACCACCACGGTGTGCAGGCCCAGCAGGCGGTCCAGGTCGGCGACGAGCCCGGTCTCCTCCTGGATCTCTCGGATCGCTGCGACCGTCGGCTCCTCGCCGGGATCCAGCCCGCCGCCGGGCAGTGTCCAGGCCTGCCCGTCCCGCCAGTGCGTCAACAGAATCGCACCGTCGGCGACGATCAGGCCGTAGGCGCCGATCCGGATGTCCATCCGACGAAGTCCACCACAGATGTGCCGCCCTCGGCAGCGCAGACTCGACTGCTGCCACCGGTGTGCCGGGCGTACTGACCATAGGGTTTACCCCGACTTGACCTGCGCTTGGGGGAGCTGTGACCGGTCGGAAACGGCCCGTTGACCGGACGTTTCCCCAGGGACCTCCGCACCCGGCATCATGTGCGCATGACAAGCGTGCTCCCGGATACCGATCGTCAGTACGGCTCGAAGGTCACCGCGGTGGAGCCGGGGGGTGCGGAGTTCATCCCGCTCGCCGAGCGCCACGGCCGGCCCGTCCAGCTGCTGTGGACGTGGACCTCACCCAACCTGGAATTCGCCACGATCTTCGTCGGCGTGATCAGCGTGCTGTTCTTCGGCCTGTCGTTCTGGCAGGCGTTCGCCGCGATCGTCATCGGCACCGGACTGGGTGCGGTGTCGCACGGCGTCCTCTCCAGTTGGGGACCGTCCAGCGGCTTCTGCCAGATGGTGCTGAGCCGGCGCGCCTTCGGCTACCTCGGCAACCTGTTGCCGGCGGCCCTCAATTCCGCCGGCGGCCGGCCTCGGCTGGTTCGCGGTCAACAGCGTCAGCGGGGCCCTGGCGCTGTCGGCGCTCACCGGACTGAACGGCTATGTCTGCCTGGTGATCGTCGTCGCCCTGATGCTGGGCATCGCCTACTTCGGCCACAATCTGGTCCAGCTCTTCGAACGGTTCGCCTTTCCGGTGCTGGCAGTGGTCTTCGTGGTCGGTGCCGTCGTGGTGCTGTCCAAGGCCCAGCCGGGTGCGCCGTCGGAGCCGATTCCCGGCGGGTTCTGGATCGCGCTCGCCGCTACCTTCGGCTACTCCGCCGGCTGGAATCCCTACGCCTCCGACTACACGCGTTACCTTGCACCCGGGACCGGCAGGGCCGCCGGCACCTGGGCGGCGATCGGGATGTTCTGCTCGTGCGTGCTGCTGGAGACCGTCGGGGCGGCCGCCGTGACCGCAGTGGGTGCCGCCGGCTGGAACTTCGACAATCCGGTCGACTCCTACACCTCGCTGTTCCCCTCCGTGCTGGCCAAGCTGACGCTGTTGGCGATCTGCCTCGGGGCGATCGCCGCCAACGCCCTCAACGTGTACTCCAGCTCGCTGTCGTTCACCGCGATGGGCCTCCGGCTGCCGACCGCCCGGGCGCGGGCCGCAGTGGCCGTCGTGATGGGTATCGGCGGGTTCGTCATCGCCGCCCTCGGCCTGGACAACATCGCGAGTTACGAAGGGTTCCTGCTGGTCATCGCGTACTGGGTCGGCCCCTGGCTGGGCGTGGTGGCCGCCGACCGGCTGCTGGCCCCGCACAAGCGCGACGAGCTGTACTTCGTCGACACGAACTACCGCAACTGGGCCGGTCCGGTGGCGATGCTCGTCGCCACCGTGGTCTCGATCGTGTTGTTCTCCAACCAGGCCCGCTACGTCGGGGTCATCGCCGAGCAGTTCCCGGCGCTGGGCGACCTCACCTTCGAGGTCGGGTTCGTGCTTGCCGTGGGGTTGTACGCGGCGTTGCGTCCGGTGCTGGACCGGTCCCGCCCGGGCGTCACCGTCTGACCCAGCCGGTCGGGTGGCTACCCTGATCGGATGGTCGTCGCTCCCGGAACCGGCTGGCCGGGGGACCCGGCGACGCCGGCGACTCCGGTGGCGGCCACCGCCGCGGAGGTGGCGACGTTGGCCGCCACCGCCGCGGATGTTCCCGAGCTCAGCGCCCGCGTCAGCGTGTGCCGGGCCTGCCCGCGGCTGGTGGCCTGGCGCGAGGACGTCGCCGTGGTCAAGCGGCGCGCTTTCTCCGACCAGACCTACTGGGGACGCCCGGTGCCGGGTTTCGGCGCCGAGGATCCGGAGATCCTGATCGTCGGTCTCGCGCCGGCAGCCCACGGGGCGAACCGGACCGGCCGCAACTTCACCGGGGACAGGTCGGGAGATTTCCTCTACGCCTCGATGTACCGGGTGGGGCTGGCCAGCCAGCCGACCAGCGTGCATGCCGGTGACGGCCTGACGCTGTACCGCACCCGGATCGCGCCGGCCGTGCGGTGCGCCCCGCCTGCCAACAAGCCGACGCCGCTGGAGCGCGACACGTGTGCGCCGTGGCTGGTCCGGGAACTGCGGCTCAGCCGCGCCACCCTGCGGGCCGTCGTGGTGCTCGGCGGGTTCGGCTGGACCGCGCTGTGGCCGGCCCTGCGCGCCGCCGGCCTCACCGTGCCGCAGCCGGTCCCGGCCTTCGGCCACGGGGTCCGGGTCGACCTGCCGGGCGGACCGTCCGTGCTCGGCTGCTACCACGTCAGTCAGCAGAACACCTTCACCGGGCGGCTGACGCCGTCGATGATCGACGAGGTGCTGCAACACGCTTTGGTGCTGTGTGACTGAGCGGGGTGTAGGACCGATCGGCATTCCACTGACCGATGGTCAGTTGCGGAAGCCGGTACCGCCGGCCGGGTACTCCACGGGGAGCAACCCGCGGGCGACCGCCTTCTCCAGTTCGTGGTGGTCGGCTTCGGTCTGGTCGGCGTACAGCCGGGCGAACTGGCACAGCGCGTCATCGAGGCGACCGCTCTTGCCCGCGTAGCCGGCGATCATCGAGGCGCCGCTGGTCCGGGCATGCCCCTTCGCGAGCAGGTGGCCGACGACATCGGCATAGTCGCGCATCCCGTCGGGGTCGACCGCGTCCAGCGGGACGGTGCCCTTCATGTTGCGGAACTGGCGCACGTAGTACTGGAGGCCGTCGACGCTGGCCCAGCCGAGCAGCGGGTCACTGACCGTCTGCAGCGCCTGTTGGTACTCCACGACCCGCTGACCCTGGTGGGCGTGCCAGGCCGAGGTGCCGTGCACGAACCGGGCCAGCACCGACCGACGGGCCTGCTTGAGCTGCAGGAACAGCACGTCATCGGGGCTGCTGCCCTCGAGCAGGACGACGTAGGCCCGCAGGCCGACGCTGCCGACACCGACGACCTTGTGCGCGATGTCGACGATCGTGTACCCGCCGAGCACCCGTTGCCAGTGGCCGGTCACGGTTGCCAGGTACTCGTCCAAACCCGCCGCGATCAACTCGTACTCACGGTCGGTGACCCGGGTGATCAGCGGCGCCGCCTCGATGATCCGACGCCGGCCGTTCTCCTGGGTGACGAAGCGGGGGAGGGCGCGGTCACTGGTCCGCCGCTGCGCCCGCTTCGCGGCTCGCTCGATCTCGCCGCGCAGGGTTCGGTTGGTGGTGCTGCGGTTGAGCCGGTCGACGTCCAGCCGCTCGTAGGAACGGTTGAGCAGAGGGAGATCGGACAGGTGGCCGACCTCCTCGCGGTAGGCCCGCACGCAGGACTCGACGGAGGACTCGCAGTGCGCCTCGGAGAAGCCGTTGTGCCGACCGGCGACCCAGATGCTGGCGACGAGCCGCCGCAGGTCCCATTCCCAGGCCCCGGGGTGCGCTTCGTCGAAGTCGTTGAGGTCCATCACCAGATCGCGTTCCGGCGAGGCGTAGAAGCCGAAATTGCCCAGGTGGGAGTCGCCGCAGACGACCGGGAAGATGCCGGTGGAGGGCAGCCGCGCGACGTCGTCGGCCATCACGATCGCCGTGCCGCGCAGGAACCCGTACGGCGAGGACACCATCCGCCCGACCCGGATCGGGATCAGATAGGGCAGCCGACCGACGTGTGATTCGCGGACGAGGTCCACCGGATTCGGTCGTCCCGTCGGCGGCTTCCAGTACCCGAGCGTGACCCGCGGGACCTTGTGCCGAAGCTCGCGGCCGATGCGGAACCGCTCCTCCCGCGACGTGGTGGAGCGGCGCAACGACTGGAACGCGACGCTGTCGGCGGTGGCGAGCACCACGTGACCGGTCAGCGTGCCCTCGGACCCACCCCCGGCCGCTGGTAGGTCAACGGCGGTCGGAGGAGCGGGGACGGCACCGGCTTCGACGTCAGTCACGGGCCTCAGTACATCAGGCGGCTGCGGCCGGTGTTGATACCGGGACGACAAAAGACGGTGACCACCGGAGTGGTCACCGTCTTTGACGTATCGGACGAGCGGGTGCGTCAGGCGCTGCGGACGACCTTGCCGGCCTTGACGCAGGAGGTGCAGGCGTTGACCTTGCGCACCGTGCCGGGCGCGATCAGCGCGCGCACGGACTGGATGTTCGGGTTCCAGCGCCGGTTGGTCCGACGGTGGGAGTGCGAGACGTTCATCCCGAAGCCCGGGCCCTTGCCACAGACATCACATACGGCAGCCATCTGGCCATGCCCCAATCGTTCTCGGAAAAGCGAATCAAGTGTGGCCGACCGACATCGTCGACACTGTGCCGGGAGTCTCCACCAGCAGGCAGCAGACACGCGCATGCGCCCCGACGGGCAGGGCAACTCTCCCAGACTACCGGGCAGCGCGGACGTGGCCAAATCGCCGACCCCGTCCGGGATCAGACGTCGACGGCAGTGATGCTGACGCGTCCTTGCGGGTCGACCCTGAAGCCCGGATTCCAGGCGATCTCCCACCGGTAGCCGTCGGGGTCGGCGAAGTAGCCGGAAAACCCACCCCAGCCCCGTCGCACACCCGGGGTCAGCAGGGTGCCCCCGGCGGTGACCGCCCGTTCCAGCACCTGGGTAACGTCGGACTCCGAGGACACCACCTGGGCCAGCGTGATCGGCACGGGACCCGTCCCGACCGGGCCGGCCTCGTCGACCATCCGGTCCAGGTTCCACAGCGAGAGGAGCAGGCCGTGTCCGCACTGCACGAAGGCCACCTCGCCGGGCACCTCCAGGACCAGCGGCCAGCCGAGGCCGTCGGCGTAGAACCGACGGGCCGTCGGGACGTCGCGGACACCGAGGGTGAGCAGATCCAGGCGCGGTTCCATGACCACCACCGTAGGGCGGCCGGGCGTGGTCGGACCTGCGCAGGGGCGTCGCGTCCCGTGGGACGAACGCGGGCTGGTGGCCGGTGACCGGCGAGATCGGTGTCGACGTCCGGCTCGTGCACGCCTGGATGGAAGCGTTGGAGCAGCCGGCGGCCGGGTCGGTCCCGGACGCGCTCATCAGCCGGTGGCGGACCGGGTTGCTGGCGGCCGTGGAGGAAGCCGAGCTCCCGACGCCCCCGCCGGTCACCGGGCGGTACCTGGCACTGGACGTCTACCTGACCGGAGTGACCGCCGGGCTCGCGGCCGCGGTGGCGACCTCGCCGGCGTCGGACGCCGGCGACTCCGACCCGATCATCCTCGCGGCCGGTCTGCTGGCGGGGTCGGCGGCCCTGCACGCGGCGCCGACTGCGGTGGCCACCTACGAGGTCGACGCCGGGCAGGCCGCGGCCGCCGCGATGGTCGACGCCGCAGCCGCCGGTGCGGGGATGGTGGACGCGATCCGGGAGGCGCACCGCGCAGCCGGTCAGGTGCGGTCCCGGTCGATGGTCGGGATCGCCCTGGACGCGCTGCTGCGCGGGGTGGCCGGGACTCCACCCGAGGACGAGCCCGACGGGGTGTACGAGGTCCGGCTGCTGCTGGAACCGCTGGACCCCCGGCTCGATCTGGACACCGTCGCGTTGGACCGACTGCTCGACGGTCTGAGCGACGAGCGACGCTGGATCCCCGACGTCACCGGATTCCGGTTGGTCTTCATCACCGAGCGCCCGGGGCCGCTGGTGGAAGCGGTATTCGGGTACGGCCGGGTCCGGCAGTTGCGGATCCGGGTCCTGCGCTGAGCAGGTCCGAGTTCCACACTGTCGGTGCCGGACGCAACGATGGGGAGAGCACCGCAGGTGCACCGGACGGGGGATGCATGGTCACGCCGCAATCGCGCGACGGCGGGCGCGTCGAGTTGCCGGTGCTCGCCCGGCCGCTGGCCAACGTGATCGACGCACGATCGGCCAAGCCGCTGGCCGACGATCTCGACGTGCACACCGTCGGGCAGCTGCTGCGGCACTACCCGCGGCGCTACACCCGGCGCGGCGACCTGACCTCCATCAGCCGGCTCGAGGTCGGCGAGGACGTCACGCTGGTCGCCAAGGTCGCCAAGGTCAACGCACGGGTGATCCCGAAGAACGGTCGTCGGCTGCAGATCCTCACGTTGACCGTCGGTGACGGCCGGGGCACCGTCGACTGCACGTTCTTCAACCAGAACTTCCTGGCCCGGGCGTTCCCGGTCGGCAGCGAGGGCATCTTCTCCGGCAAGGTCAAGCGGTTCAACCGGACCCTGCAACTGGATGCACCGCAGGCCGCGTCGCTGGACGGGTACCTCGACGAGGACGGCAAGGTCGAGAAGATCCAGTCCTTCGCCGGGATCTACCCCATCTACGCGATCGCCGGCAAGCTCAAGCTCAAGTTCGTGCAGGACAGCATCGCCACCGTGCTGCGCGCGGTGGATCGCATCCCCGACCCACTCCCGCCGGAGCTGCGGGCCCGGCACGACCTGGTCGACCTCACCGAGGCGCTGACCTCGATCCATCAGCCGGCCGGTGACCGGGACATCGAGCGGGCCCGGGACCGGCTGCGCTACGACGAGGCGCTGGCGATGCAACTGGTGCTGGCCCAGCGCCGCGCCCGGGCCAGGTCGCTGCCTGCCGCGCCGTGCCCGCAGATCGCCGACGGCCTGCAGGCGGAGTTCGACCAACGGCTGCCGTTCACCCTCACCGCCGGCCAGCAGCAGGTCGGCGACACGATCGCAGTGGATCTGGCGGGGTCCCACCCGATGAACCGGCTGTTGCAGGGTGAGGTGGGCTCGGGGAAGACGATCGTCGCGCTGCGGGCGATGCTGCAGGTGGTCGACGCGGGAAAGCAGACGGTGTTGCTGGCCCCGACCGAGGTGCTCGCCGCTCAGCACGCCCGCTCGTTGACCGCGATGCTGGGTCCGCTCGCCACCGGGGGTGAGCTCGGCGCGCCGGACCGGTCGACCAGGGTCACCCTGCTGACCGGGTCGTTGACCGCCCCCGCTCGGCGGCAGGTGCTGCTCGACATCGCCTCCGGCGCGGCCGGCATCGTCGTGGGCACCCACGCGCTGCTCGGCCGCAGTGTCGTCTACGCCGACCTCGGCCTGGTGGTGGTGGACGAGCAACACCGCTTCGGGGTCGAGCAGCGCGATCAGCTGCGCTCCCAGGACCCCACCGTCAGCCCGCCGCACGTGCTGGTGATGACCGCGACCCCTATCCCGCGGACGGTGGCCATGACGGTCTACGGCGACCTGGAGACCTCCACGCTGACCGAGCTGCCCGCGGGTCGATCGCCGATCAGCACGACCGTGGTGCCGGTCGCGGAGAAACCGGCCTGGCTGGACCGGGCCTGGCAACGGGTCCACGAGGAGGTCGGGAAGGGATGCCAGGTCTACATCGTCTGCCCGCGGATCGGCGGCGACGACGGCCCGCCCGGCAGCCGTGACAGTGCAGACAGTGGGGACACCGACGGCACCGACGCTGCCTTCGACGCGGGCGCTGACGGCGCCGACGGCGAGCGGCGACCGCCGGTCCCGGTCATCGAGACGGCCGCGATCCTGGCCGACGGTCCGCTCGCGGGGCTGCGACTGGCGCTGCTGCACGGCCGACTCCCACCGGCTGAGAAGGACGAGGTGATGGCGGCTTTCAAGGCCGGCCGCACCGACGTGCTGGTCGCCACGACCGTCATCGAGGTCGGCGTCGACGTCCCCAACGCGACGATGATGATCATCCTCGACGCGGACCGCTTCGGGCTGTCCCAGCTGCACCAACTGCGCGGGCGGGTCGGTCGGGGCAGCGCCCCGGGGATCTGCCTGCTGGTGAGTGAGAGCCCCCTGCAGTCGCCGGCGATGGTCCGATTGGCGGCAGTTGCGGCAACCAACGACGGCTTCGAGCTGGCTCGCGAGGATCTGCGCCTGCGCCGCGAGGGCGACGTGCTGGGTCGGCTGCAGGCCGGCCGGTCCTCGTCGTTGCGGCTGCTGTCATTGCTCGAGCACGAGGAGGTCATCCTGACCGCCCGATCCGATGCCGCGGAGCTGGTCGCCGAGGATCCGGCGCTCGGGCGTTGGCCGGGGCTGCGGGAGATGGTCGGCTCGGTGCTGGACGAGGAATCCCAGGAGTTCCTGGAGAAGGGGTGATCGGGGCGGGGCGTCGTGCGGCGGGCATTTCCCGGCTCGACCCCCACGAGGTGACCCGGGTCGCGATACCGTGAGGCGCCGTCCCGGCCTCCGGGTGCCGCCCGCCTCCGCCCGCAGCTCACCGACGTCCTCGCTCACCGCCGCCCCTCGACGCCACCCTCTCGACGACACCGCATTCCCGCAGCCGCCATCCGGACCGCCCCTCGACACCCGGTGATCCGTGTGACGCAGTTCAGTAGCCGGCCATCCAGTCCAAGGAGAACGCCCGCGTGTTCCGCAAAGTGCTAGTCGCCAACCGAGGCGAGATCGCCACCAGGGCCTTCCGTGCGCTGTACGAGCTGGGGATCTCCTCGGTCGCGGTGTTCCCGTACGAGGACCGCAACTCGCTGCACCGGCAGAAGGCCGACGAGTCCTACCAGATCGGCACCGAGGGCCACCCCGTCCGGGCGTACCTCGACGTCGCCGAGATCGTCCGGGCGGCCGTCGAGTGCGGCGCCGACGCGGTGTACCCGGGTTACGGGTTCCTCTCCGAGAACCCCGACCTCGCGCAGGCCTGCGTGGAGGCCGGGATCACCTTCATCGGCCCGCCCGCGGAGATCCTGGAGATGGCGGGCAACAAGTCGACCGCAGTGACCGCAGCCCGCGCCGCCGGTATCCCGGTGCTGGAATCCTCCGAGCCGTCCTCGCACGTCGAGGAGCTGATCGAGGCCGCTCAGGCGGTCGGCTACCCGGTGTTCGTGAAGGCGGTCGCCGGTGGCGGTGGGCGCGGTATGCGTCGCGTCGACACCGCCGAGGAGCTGCCGGAAGCCTTGCGGGCGGCGATGCGCGAGGCCGAATCGGCGTTCGGTGACCCGACCGTGTTCGTCGAGAGCGCCGTGATCGAGCCCCGGCACATCGAGGTGCAGATCCTCGCGGACGGGCTCGGCACGGTCCTGCACCTGTTCGAGCGGGACTGTTCCGTGCAGCGCCGCCACCAGAAGGTCATCGAGGTCGCGCCGGCGGTCGGGTTGGACCCGGCGCTGCGGGCGCGGATCTGCGCCGACGCCGTCGCGTTCGCCGAACACATCGGCTACATCAACGCCGGGACGGTCGAGTTCCTGGTGGACGCCGCCGGTCGGCACTTCTTCATCGAGATGAACCCGCGGATCCAGGTCGAGCACACGGTCACCGAGGAGATCACCGACGTCGACCTGGTCGGCGCCCAGATCCGTATCGCCGGCGGGTCCTCACTGGCCGACCTGGGGTTGGCCCAGGACACCATCCAGATCCGCGGCGCAGCGCTGCAGTGCCGGATCACCACCGAGGATCCGGCGAACGGGTTCCGACCGGACACCGGCAAGATCATCACCTACCGGTCGGCCGGCGGCGCCGGTGTGCGAATCGACGGCGGCACCGTCGGTGCGGGTGCCGAAGTGTCGGCGCATTTCGACTCGCTGCTGGTGAAGCTGACGTGCCGGGGTCGGGACTGGCCGACCGCGGTGCGCCGCGCCAAGCGCGCGCTGGCCGAGTTCCGCATCCGTGGGGTGTCCACCAACATCCCGTTCCTGCAGGCGGTGCTCGACGATCCGGACTTCGCCGCCGGCGGCGTGACCACGTCGTTCATCGAGAGCCACCCGCACCTGTTGAACTCCCGACTGTCCGCGGACCGGGGCACCCGGTTGCTGTCCTACCTGGCCGATGTGACGGTGAACCAGCCGCACGGCTCGGGCCGCGACCGGATCGACCCGGCCGGCAAGATCCCGCGGCTGGACCGGGCCGGTGCGCGTCCCGGCTCCCGGCAGCGGCTGGCCGAGCTCGGACCGGCCGGATTCGCCGCCGACCTGCGCGCCCAGACCCGGCTCGCTGTCACCGACACCACGTTCCGGGACGCCCACCAGTCGCTGCTGGCCACTCGGGTCCGCACGCGCGATCTGCTGGCGATCGCGCCGGCGGTGTCGCGGATGACCCCGGAGCTGCTGTCCATCGAGGCCTGGGGCGGCGCCACCTACGACGTCGCGCTGCGCTTCCTGGGGGAGGACCCGTGGGACCGGCTGTCCGCGCTGCGCGGCGCGATCCCGAACATCTGCCTGCAGATGCTGCTCCGCGGCCGTAACACCGTCGGCTACACCCCCTACCCGACCGCGGTGACGACGGCGTTCGTGAACGAGGCCACCCGCAGTGGCATCGACATCTTCCGCATCTTCGACGCGCTCAACGACGTGGCACAGATGCGCCCCGCCATCGACGCCGTCCGGGAGACCGGCACCGCGGTCGCCGAGGTCGCGCTGTGCTACACCGGCGACCTGTCCGACCCGGCCGAAGACCTCTACACCCTGGACTACTACCTGCGGCTCGCCGAGAAGATCGTCGAAGCCGGTGCCCACGTGCTCGCGGTGAAGGACATGGCCGGCCTGCTGCGGGCGCCGGCCGCCACCCGGTTGGTCACCGCGCTGCGCGCGAACTTCGACCTGCCGGTCCACCTGCACACCCATGACACCGCCGGCGGTCAGCTCGCCACCTACCTGGCCGCCTCGGCGGCCGGCGTCGACGCCGTCGATGTCGCCTCCGCGCCGATGGCCGGCACCACTTCGCAGCCGCCGATGTCGGCGCTCGTGGCCGCCACCGACTTCTCCGACCGGGAGACCGGGCTGGACCTGCGCGCCGTGGAGGACCTGGAGCCCTACTGGGAGGCGGTGCGCTCGGTCTACCGCCCGTTCGAGTCCGGCCTGACCGCGCCAACCGGTCGGGTCTACCGGCACGAGATCCCCGGCGGACAGCTGTCCAACCTGCGCCAGCAGGCCATCGCGCTGGGGTTGGGGAACCGCTTCGAGGCCATCGAGGACGTCTATGCCGCGGCCGACCGGATGCTCGGCAGGTTGGTCAAGGTCACCCCGTCCTCGAAGGTGGTGGGCGACCTGGCGCTGCACCTGGTCGGTGCCGGCGTGCGGGCGGCGGACTTCGAGGAGAATCCGGCCAGGTTCGACATCCCGGACTCGGTGATCGGCTTCCTGTCCGGCGAACTGGGCGATCCGCCCGGCGGTTGGCCGGAGCCGTTCCGGACCAAGGCCCTCGCCGGCCGGACCCGCAAGCCGGTCGTGGAGGACCTCAGTGACGACGACACCGCAGCTCTTCGGTCCGCTCCGCGCGAGACGTTGAACCGACTGCTGTTCCCCGGGCCGGCCAAGGACTTCGCCGCCGCCCGCAGCGAGTACGGCGACCTGTCCCTGATCACCACCACCGATTACCTGTACGGCCTGCGTCGAGGGGTCGAGCACGTCATCGACCTCGAGCCCGGTGTGCAGCTCTACGTCGGCCTGGAGGCCATCGGCGATGCCGACGAACGCGGCATGCGCACCGTGATCACCACCCTGAACGGGCAGATCCGCCCCCTGCAGGTTCGGGACCGATCGGTCGCCGTGGACGTGCCGACCACCGAGCGGGCCGATCCCGGTGACCCGGGTCAGGTCGCGGCGCCGTTCGCCGGGGTCGTCACGCTGGTGGTCGGCGAGGGCGACACCGTGGCTCCCGGCGCGGTGGTGGCCACCATCGAGGCGATGAAGATGGAGGCTTCCATCACCACCCAGACCGGCGGTGTGGTGCTGCGGGCGGCCATCCAGAAGGTCCAGCAGGTGGAGGGCGGCGACCTGCTGCTGGTGCTCAAGCGGTGACCAGGATCGTCGCCGGCCGGTGGGGCGGCCGCGCGCTGAAGACACCGGAGGGCACCACCACCCGTCCGACGAACTCCAAGGTGCGGGCGGCGCTGGGGAATTCGCTGCAGGCGTCCGGTGCCCTGGCCGGCGCGTCGGTGCTGGACCTGTTCGCCGGTTCCGGCGCGCTCGGGCTGGAACTGGCCTCCCGGGGTGCCGAGCGGGTGGTCCTGGTCGAGAACGACCGGGCGGCGCTGGCGGTGTTGCGCACCAACGTGGCCGTGCTGGCAGCGACCGGAGTGACGGTGGTGCCGACCTCGGCGCTGACCTTCGCCGGCACCGGCACCGGCGGTAGTGGCTTCGACATCGTGGTGGCCGACCCGCCTTACGACCTGGCCAATGCCGAGATCACACGGATGTTGGGCGACCTGCACGCCCGCGGCCTGCTCAACCCGTACGCCGATCTCATCATCGAACGCGCCCGGCGCACCGCCGATCTGGAGTGGCCGGAGCCGTTGGTGGGGGAGCGGACCAAGCGGTACGGCGACACCGTCCTGCTGTTCGGTCGGGCCCCGTGAGCAACCCGCCGCCATCCTGTTACCGTCGCCGGACATGACACGCGCCGTCTGCCCCGGTTCCTTCGATCCGCCCACCCTGGGGCACCTGGACATCATCGGGCGCACGGCCGGACAGTTCGACGAACTGGTCGTCGCGGTGATGGTCAACCCGGACAAGCAGGGCCTGTTCAGCCTCGACGAGCGGCTCGCGCTGTTGCGGGACGCAACCGCGCCCTGGCCGAACGTGATCGTGGACTCGTTCACCGGGTTGCTGGTGGACTACTGCCGGGATCATCGGATCCGGGCGATCGTCAAGGGCATCCGCGCAGTGAGTGATTTCGATTACGAACTGCAGATGGCCCAGATGAACAAGGGCCTCACCGGCGTCGACACGTTCTTCCTGCCGACCAACCCGGAGTTCTCCTTCCTGTCGTCCTCGCTGGTCAAGCAGGTGGCGCGGTACGGGGGCCGGGTGGATCACCTGCTTTCCGCCCCGGTCGCCGACGCATTGACGGCCAAGTTGACCTG
The DNA here is from genome assembly GCA_963784315.1 of uncultured Actinomycetota bacterium. Lineage (GTDB taxonomy): Bacteria > Actinomycetota > Actinomycetes > Mycobacteriales > Nakamurellaceae > Nakamurella. The sequence continues at coordinate 249,654 of CAWAQR010000002.1, read as the reverse complement.
AGGGGGACGCACGGGGTGGCCGCCGGACGCCGGGGTTCGCTGCGGCGCGGCTAACCCGCGAGACGCCGGGCCGAGGCCAGACTGAGCAGTGCGCTGAGCTCAGCCATGGACCGTTGCGCGTGAAGGAGAAGGTGACTGCCGTCGTGTACCGGGTGTTCGAAGCTCTCGATGAGTTGGTGACGATCGTCGAAGAGGCCCGCGGAGTGCCGATGACGGCCTCCTGTGTGGTGCCGCGCGGGGACGTCCTCGACCTGCTGGACGACGTGCGCGACGCCCTGCCGGGCGAGGTGGACGACGCCCAAGACGTACTGGACCACCGCGACCAGATGCTCAACGAAGCACGTGCGTCGGCGGACAAGACCCTGGGTGACGCCGAATCCGAGGCGACCCGGTTGGTCACCGACGCCCGGGCGCTGGCCGGTTCCACGGTGGCCGCCGCCCAGGCCGAGGCCGACCGTCGGGTCGCCGAGGCCACCGAGGCGGCCACCGAGATCATGGCCCGGGCCCGCGCCGACGCCGACCGGGCGATCCGGTCCGGCCAGGAGCAGCACGACACCTCCGTCGCCCGCGGCCAGGACCAGCACGACGCGCTGGTGGCCCGTGGCCAGGACGAAGCCGACCGACTGGTGGCCGCGGGTCACGCCGAGCAGGGCAGGCTGGTGTCCCAGACCGAGGTCGTGCAGGCCGCCTACGCCGAATCCGCCCGCATCCTGGACACCGCGCACGCCGACACCGACCGGATGCGCAACGAGTGCGATTCCTACGTCGACGGCCGGCTGGCCAACCTCGAGGACACGCTCACCCAGACCCTGCGGACCGTCGGCCGGGGACGGACCGCACTCCGGTCCGGTGTCCCGGCGGACTACCGCGACTGACATCGCCCGGCGACCCGTCACGGCGGACCCCGCCGACACCGACCGTCGACGATTCGGTTCTGCGCTCCGGATCGACTACTCTGGAACGGTTGCCTGAACCGGGAGCTCTCCTGATCCGGTCGCTCGGGTCTTGGCGGGCAGGCTGCCGCCCAACATGTCGGCGGCACATCTTCAGCACGTCAGCACCGAGCCGGCACCGAGCAGGCTCGACCACCGAACCACCCGAGACCCCCGAGAGATGATGACTGCGAACCGCCCCAGCCCCGCCTCGCCGTGGGTCTACGACACCCGCCTGCTGGCCCGCCAGCCGGGTGTGCTGAAGCGTTTCGAGGAAACCCTGACCTCGGATCACCGGATGGGCACCGATGTGTTCGCGGTTCCGGCCGGCGAGCCGGTCCGGCTCAAGCTGCGGCTGGAGTCGGTCGTGGAAGGCGTGCTCGTGTCGGGCACGGCCATCAGCCGCGCCGCCGGTGAATGTGCCCGCTGCCTCACCGCGATCGACCGTCCGGTGGGCGCCGACCTGCGGGAACTGTTCGCCTTCCCGAACTCGCTGACCGCACAGACCAACGAGGACGAGGAGATCGTCGTCCTCACGGACGACCTGATCGACCTCGAGGGCCTGGTCCGCGACGAGATCGTGGTGCAGATGCCGCTGGCGCCGCTGTGCCGACCGGACTGCCCCGGCTTGTGCGTCACCTGTGGTGAGCGGTTCGATGACCTCGAGCCCGGTCACTCGCATGAGATACTTGACCCGCGCTGGGCCGCTCTGCGGAATCAGTTCGGCAACCAGAGTTCACGCCCAGAATGAATGTTCGTTAAGGAGTATGAGTCGTGGCTGTCCCGAAGCGGAAGATGTCCCGCAGCAACACCCGTTCCCGCCGTTCGCAGTGGAAGACCACCGTCCCCACGCTGGCGACCTGCTCGAACCGTGCCTGCGGCGCCCTGAAGCCGCCCCACACGGCGTGCCCCACCTGCGGCCAGTACGACGGTCGCCAGGTCGTCGAGGTCTGACCCTCCGGGTCTCGACGTGAGCACGTCAACCTCGCAGTTGGACGGCACCACCGCTCTCACCGCCAAGCTCGGCATCGTTCTTGATGCCGAGCTTGCCGTGTTGGCGTTCACCCACCGGTCCTATGCGTACGAGAACGGTGGCCTGCCCACCAACGAGCGCCTGGAGTTCCTCGGCGACTCGGTACTGGGCCTGTGTGTCACCGACGCGTTGTACTGCACCCACCCGGACTTCAGCGAGGGCCAACTGGCCAAGCTGCGTGCCAGCATCGTCAACATGCATGCACTGGCCGGGGTCGGTCGCAGCATCGGTCTGGGCTCGCTGCTGCGTCTGGGCAAGGGTGAGGAGCTCACCGACGGTCGCAACAAGCCGTCGCTGATCGCCGATGCGGTCGAGGCGCTGCTCGGGGCCATTTACCACCAGCACGGGCTGGAGACGTCCCGTCGGGTCATCGCTCAGCTCTTCGGTGAGTTGATCGAGTCCGCTCCGAGTGTGGGCGCCGGTCTGGACTGGAAGACGTCACTGCAGGAGCGCACCGCGACGCTGGGGCTGGGTGTGCCGTCCTACCGGTTGACCGAGTCGGGCCCCGATCACGCCAAGGAGTTCACCGCCACCGTGGTCGTGGCGGCGCAGGACCGCGGCAGCGGCCAGGGCCGGACGAAGAAGGAAGCCGAGCAGAAGGCAGCGGCGCTGGCCTACGGATCGTTGACGCCGATCAGCGCCGAGCCCACCGCGCAGACCTCGCCGGCAGCCGGCGACACCACCGTCGGCGACACCACCGTCGGTGAATCCGTCGCAGCCGAGGGCTCCGAACCGAACCGGTGACCGGTGCCTGAGCTCCCGGAGGTCGAAGTCGTCCGTCGGGGTCTGGTGACCCACCTGACGGGTCGCACGATCACCGGTGTGGAAGTGCTGCACCCCCGCGCCGTCCGGCGGCATCTGGCCGGGCCGATGGACTTCGGCGCGCTGATGGTCGGCCGGCAGGTCGAGCACGTCCGTCGCCGCGGGAAGTACCTCTGGTGGGCGCTGGCCGACGGTGACGCAGTCATCGCGCATCTGGGGATGAGCGGCCAGTTCCGGGTTCGCGGACCGCTGGACGCCGGAACGGACTCACCACATCTTCGGGTCCGCTTCACCTTCGACGACGCCGGTCCGGATGTGCACTTCGTGGACCAGCGCACCTTCGGCGGGCTGGCGTTCTCGCCCGGCGGCGCCGATCTGCCGGTCGAGATCGCCCACATCGCCGTCGATCCGCTGGATCCGGCCTTCGATCTGCCCGCCACCGTGGACCGGCTACGTGCTCGACGCACCGGGCTCAAGCGGGCGCTGCTCGACCAGACCGTGGTGTCGGGGATCGGCAACATCTACGCCGACGAGGCGCTGTGGCGGGCGCGTCTGCATTACGCCCGGGCGACCGACGTGCTCACCCGGGCGCAGGTCCGCTCGGTGATCCTGGCCGCCACTGAGGTGATGCGGCAGGCGTTGGCTCAGGGCGGGACGTCCTTCGATGCGCTCTACGTCAGCGTCAACGGCGAATCCGGCTACTTCGACCGTTCGCTGAACGCCTACGGCCAGACCGGTCGGCCGTGTGCACGGTGCGGCTCGCCGATCGCGAAGGAGTCCTTCATGAACCGGTCGTCGCACTTCTGTCCGCGCTGCCAGCCGAGGCCGCGTCACCCGCACCCCTGAGCGGACCACCGAACCGAGCGTTCGCCGGTCACCGCGCGCGGCGTGCGGTTAGAGTTCCGGCGTGCGAATCCCCCTGCTGCCCCGAACGGTCACCGATACGCCCCCTCCTGCGGAGGAGGTGCAGGAGGCCCGGCCGACGGCGGAGCCGGTCGACGTCGCGCTCCGGCTGCTGACCCGCTCGGCCGATCACGGACGGCTCTGGATGGGAATCGCGGTGGCCGGGGCGCTGGCCGGCGCCGCGACCCGGCGGGCCGGCATGCGCGGCCTCGGCTCACTGGCGATGGCCAGCTTCGTGTCGAACTCGCTGGTCAAGCCGCTGGTCGGGCGACGCCGCCCCGATCTGGAGCGGACCAGGCTCGCCCGTCGGATCGGCGAGCGCCCGTGGACCTCGTCGTTTCCCAGCGGGCACTCCGCCTCGGCCGCCGCGTTCGCCACCGGCGCCGCCTTCGAGCTCCCCGCCGCCGGGTTGACGTTGGCGCCGATCGCCGCTGCGGTGGCGTACTCCCGGGTACACGTCGGGGTTCACTACAAGTCCGATGTACTGGTCGGCGCCGGCGTCGGGGTGGCGAGCGCGTTCCTGGTGAAGAAGTTGTGGACGGTCCGGGAGCACACCCCCGCCCGCTCGCTGCCCGCCGAGCTGCCGAGCCTGCCGGACGGAGCCGGCCTGACCGTCGTCGTCAACCGTGCGTCGGGTTCGGCGAAGGACGCCGGTGTCGAGATCGCGGAGCTGCTCCCGAAGGCCGTCGTGTTCGAGTGGGATCCGGAGGACGGCCCGGAGAAGCTGAACACCATCATCGGCCCCGAGGTGAAAGCACTCGGTGTCGCCGGCGGCGACGGAACCTGCGCGTCGGTCGCCGGGGTGGCGTTGGACAACGACCTGCCGCTCGCCGTCTTCGCGGCCGGCACCTTCAACCACTTCGCCAAGGCACTGGGGCTGGCTCAGTACTCCGACACCGCCGACTCGGTGCGCACCGGCACCGGCGGTGCCGTCGACGTGGCCCGCATCGACGGGGTGCCCTTCCTCAACACCGCCTCCATCGGCCTCTACCCCGACTTCGTCGCCGAGCGGGACCGGCTGTCGGGGCGGTGGGGCAAGATGGTGGCCACCGTGATCGCGCTACCGCGGGTCTTCGCCGCGGCAGAACCGGTGGTGTTGACCCTGAACGGCCGACCGGACCGGATCTGGACCGTGTTCGTCGGTAACGGGCACTACACCCCCCGCGGACTGGTGTCCTCCAGTCGGGACCACATGGCGGACGGGCAGATGGATGTCCAGGTGATCCTGGATCGCGGACGACTGTCCCGGACCCGTGCCGTCATCGGGTCGCTGATCGGTCAGGTCGAGCGGTCCGGCGTGTACGCCTCGATGCACACCGAGACGCTGGCGGTGGAGATGGAGACCGAGGACCTCCGGGTCGCACACGACGGTGAGATCACCGACCCGAAGAGCTCGACCCTGTTGGACCTGGACCCCCGGCACCTGCGGGTCTACCGCACATGGACGTGACCCACGATGAGTGACGAGATCATCCGGCTCACCGCGTTCGTGCACGGGCACGTCCAGGGGGTCGGGTTCCGCTGGTTCACCCGGGCCAAGGCGCTGGAACTGGGGCTGGTCGGCACTGCCACCAACCTGACCGACGGCAGGGTCCAGGTCGTCGCTGAGGGCAGGGTCGACCGGATCGACGCGCTGACGGCGTGGTTGCGGTCGGGCGACACCCCGGGACACGTCGACGAGGTGGTGGAGCAGCGCTCGGCCCCCCGGCACGACGTCCGCGGTTTCCAGGAGAACTGACCCCTTCCCGCACGGGCGCTTCCCGGAGCCTGTCGGCACACCCCGGTAGAGTTCGCCGGAGCCACCGGTCGGTCGAACGGCGGCTGCGGACGGGTGACGAAGGGCAGGGCTCCGGTTGTATCTGAAGAGCCTGGCGCTGCGCGGCTTCAAGTCGTTCGCCTCGGCGACGACCCTGCACTTCGAACCCGGCATCACCGCCGTGGTGGGGCCCAACGGCTCCGGCAAGTCCAACGTCGTGGACGCCATCGCCTGGGTACTGGGCGAACAGGGCGCCAAGGCGCTCCGCGGCGGAAAGATGGACGACGTCATCTTCGCCGGCACTGCCGATCGGCAGCCACTCGGCCGGGCCGAGGTCACGTTGACGATCAACAACGCCGACGGCGCCCTGCCGATCGACTACGACGAGGTCGCGATCACCCGGAGGATGTTCCGCGACGGCGCCAGCGACTACGAGATCAACGGCAAGGGCTGCCGGCTGCTCGACATCCAGGACCTGCTGTCGGACTCCGGCATCGGCCGGGAGATGCACGTCATCGTCGGCCAGGGGCAGTTGGACGCCGTCCTCTCCGCCCGGCCGGAGGACCGCCGCGCCTTCATCGAAGAAGCGGCCGGGGTCCTCAAGCACCGCAAACGCAAGGAGAAGGCGCTCCGCAAACTCGACGCGATGCAGGCCAACCTCACCCGGCTCGCCGACCTCACCGGTGAGCTGCGACGACAGCTCAAGCCGCTGGGCCGACAGGCCGAGGTCGCCCGCCGTGCGATGAGCATCCAGTCCGAACTGCGTGATGCCCGGTTGCGGCTGCTCGCCGACGACCTCGTCACCCTGCAGGGTCAGGTCGCCACCGAGGCCGCCGAGGAGCAGGCCGCGCAGGACCGGCGCGACCGGGTCCAGTCCGCCCTGGCGATCGCCCACCTGGAGGAGGAGTTCACCGCAGCGGCCGCCGCCGACGCGGCGCCGGCGCTGCAGGAGGCCCAGGAGACCTGGTTCGCGCTGTCGGCGCTGTCGGAACGGTTCCGCGGCACGGTGAATCTGGCCGCCGAGCGAGCCAGAAACCTTTCCGCACCGGTGGACGAGGTCCGCGCCGGCCGCGACCCGGACGCGCTGGAGGCGGCTGCCCGGGCCGCCGACGAGGAGCAGGCCGACAAGGACGCCGCGGTCGAGACGGCCCGGGTCGCCCTGGACGTCGCTGTCGGCGACCGCACCGCCCGGGAGACCGCGCTCCGCCAGGCCGAATCCGAACTGCTCGCCGCCACCCGGGCGATCGCGGACCGCCGGGAGGGGCTGGCCACGCTGAACGGCACTGTCAACACCGCGCGCAGCCGGCTGGCTGCGGTGGCCGATGAGATCAACCGGCTGTCCACCGCACTGGCCGGCGCCCAGGACCGGGCCGAGTCGGCCCGCGACGAGTTCGCCGGGCTCACCGAGTCGATCGGTGCCCTCGGCGACAACGAGGTCGGTCTGGACGAGACCTATCAGTCCGCGCAGGACGAGGCCGACCGGGCCCGCGACCGGATGAGGGAGCTGGTGGAGGCCCAACAGGCGGCCGTCAGCGAACAACGTTCGCTGCGGGCCCGGGTGGACGCCCTCGAGCTGGGCCTGACCCGCCGGGATGGCACCGGAGCGCTGCTGACGGCACACGAGCAACTCGCCGGCCTGCTCGGGCCGGTCTCGCAGTTGGTCACCGTCCGACCGGGGGCGGAGGCGGCGATCGCCGCAGCGCTGGGCACCCTGGGTGACGCCGTCGCAGTCGCCGACCTCGCCGGCGCGGTCGCCACTCTGGACTGGTTGCGCGCCGCCGACGCCGGCCGGGCCGGTCTGCTGATCGGCGACACCACCGAGCCCGGACGGGACGAGCTCCCTGAGCTGCCGGTTGGAGTCAGTTGGGCGGTGCATGCGGTCCAGGCGCCGGTCGCCCTCCGGTCGGCGTTGGCGCAGGTACTGGACCGGCTCGCGATCGTGCCCGACCTGGCCGCCGCCGCCGCACTCGTCCGGGACCGACCGGACCTGCGGGCGGTCACCCTCGACGGGGAGTTGCTCAGCGCGCACAGCGCGACCGGCGGTCAGGCCGGCCAGCAGTCGCTGCTGGAGATCCAGGCCGCGGTGGACGAGGCGCAGGCCCGGTTGTCCGAGGTCAGCGCCGGGCTGGAACGCGTCGAGGCGGCGCTGTCGGGGGCCCGGGCCGATGCGGAGCAGCGCGAGTGGGCCGCCGCCGAGGCGCTTCGGGAGCTCAACGATTCCGATGCCCAGCTCAGCGCGGTCGAGGAGCAGCTGGGCCGGCTCGCCGAGACCGCACGGGCCGCCACCGCCGAGGCAGATCGGCTCGAGCGCCAACGCCAGACTGCCGAGGAGTCCCGCGCTGTGCAGCAGGCCGCCCTGGCCGATCTGGAGGCCCGCCTGGCCGCCGTCCAGGACCAGGACGTGCCCGCTGTCGTGGACAGCACCCGGCGGGATCAACTCGCCGAGCTCACGGCCGCGTCCCGGCAGCGTGAGATGGAGGACCGGCTCGCACTGCGCACCGTGGAGGAGCGGGCCAGGGCATCGGCCGGCAGTGCGGAAAGCCTGCGCCGCGCTGCCCGGGCTGAGCGCGAGACCCGCGCCCGGGCCGAGACCGCCCGGGCCCGGCGGGCTGCGGCGGCCGCGCTCGCCACCCGGGTGCTGGACCGTGCCACTGCGGCAGCCGACGTCCTCGCGGTCAGCCTGCAGACCGCGTCCGCGGCCCGCGACAGCGCCAACGCAGCCCGGGCCGCCGCCGATCAGGCCGCCGGCACCGCTCGGTCGCGGGTGGCGGAGCTCGCGTCGGAGTGGGAGAAGCTGACCTCCCAGGTGCACCGCGAGGAGGTCCTGCGGGCCCAGCAGGCGATCCGGGTCGAGCAGCTCATCGAGCGCGCCACCACCGAGTTCGCCATCACCGTCGAGGATCTCGTCGCCGAGTTCGGCCCGGCTGCCCTGACCCCGCCGAGCGCGGTCGAGATGGCCGAGTTCGAGGCGGCCCGGGACCGCGGCGAGCAGGTCTACGCACCCCAGCCGATGGCGTTCGACCGGTCCGCCGCCGAGCGCAAGCTGCGCAGCGCCGAGCGTGACCTCGTGACGTTGGGCAAGGTGAACCCGTTGGCGCTGGAGGAGTTCGCCGCCCTGGAGGAACGGCATGCGTTCCTGTCCACCCAGCTGACCGACCTCAAGGACACCCGCCGCGACCTGATGACCGTGGTGGGGGAGGTCGACCAGAAGATCCAGGAGGTGTTCGCGAGCGCATTCCACGACGTGGCGCGCGAGTTCGTGACGGTCTTCCAGACGCTGTTCCCGGGCGGCGAGGGATCACTGGTGCTCACCGACCCCGAGGATCTGCTGACCACCGGTATCGAGGTCAACGCACGACCGCCGGGCAAGAAGGTGAAGCGGTTGTCGCTGCTGTCCGGCGGCGAGCGGTCGCTGACTGCGGTGGCGATCCTGGTGTCCATCTTCCGGGCCCGGCCCAGCCCGTTCTACGTGATGGACGAGGTCGAGGCCGCCCTGGACGAAGTGAATCTCACCAGGCTGGTGACGCTGCTCTCCGAACTGCGGGAATCCAGCCAGCTGATCATCATCACCCACCAGAAGTTCACGATGGAGGCCGCCGACGCGTTGTACGGCGTCTCGATGCGTGGCGACGGGATCACCCAGGTGATCTCGCAGCGCATCCGCGGGGTGACGCCGACGGTCCCTGCCGCGCCGGTGGCCGCGCCCGCTTAAGGTATCTATACGTGTAGATTGGGTCGGGTCACTGCCACCTCGGGCCCCGGTCCGTCACACCCACCTGGAGTCCGTCGTGTTTTCTCTCGGGATGATCGGTGCCGGCCAGTTCGCCGGCCAGTTCGCCAAGTTGTTCGCGCTGCATCCCGCCGTCAGTGAGGTGCGGGTGACCGACCTGGTGCGCGAGCGCGCCGAGGAGCTGGTAACCCGCGAGAAGCTGGCCGCGGTGGTCGAAGACGTCGACACGATGCTCGCGTCCGACGTCGACGCGGTGGCCATCTTCACCCAGCGCTGGATGCACGGGCCGCTGGTGGTGCAGGCGTTGCGCGCCGGCAAGCATGTCTACTCGGCGGTGCCGATGGCGTTCACGGTCGACGAGGTCGCTGAGATCATCGAGGTGGTCCAGGAGACCGGCCTGACCTACATGATGGGCGAGACCAGCTACTACAACCCGGCGACGGTGTTCGCCCGGAACAAGATGGCGCAGGACGCCTTCGGTCGGGTGTTCTACACCGAGGGCGATTACGTGCACGACATGGACCTGGGCTTCTACGCCGCCTACCAGTACAGCGGCGGCGACGGCTGGAAGGCCACCGCCAGCTACCCGCCCATGCACTACCCGACGCACTCCATCGGCGGGGTGCTCGGCGCCCTGCCCAGCCATGCGGTCAGCGTCAGCTGCATCGGCGTGGTCGACCAGCGCGGCGACGGGGTGTTCGACAAGGACGTCAGCCAGTTCCAGAACGACTTCTCCAACGCGTCGGCGCTGTTCGAGCTCTCCGACGGCGGCGTGATGCGGATCAACGAGATGCGCCGGGTCGGCTACCCGTCGCACCTGCGGGAGTCCCGGTTCCGCTTCTTCGGGACCGACGCCAGCTTCGAGCAGCTCGCCACCATCACGTTCTGGCAGGACAAGGAGGGTGTCAGCGACATCTCCGACCAGATCGACTCGCGCCCCTCGATGTCGTTCGACGACCCGTCGCTGGCCCACGTCGCGCCGGAGCTGCGGGACGCGTTCATCTCCGGTCACGCCGCGGTGCACGACACCAGCCGGCTGCCGGAATCGTTCCGCGGCGTGCCCAGCGGCCACGAGGGCAGCCACCACTTCCTCGTCGACGATTTCGCCACCGCCGTGGCCACCGGCACCCTCCCGCCGGTCAACGCCTGGACGGCGGCCCGGTTCACCGTGCCGGGGATCGTCGCCCACCAATCCGCGCTGCAGGGCGGGACCCGGCTCGACGTCCCCGACTTCGGGGACGCACCGGTCGCGGTGGGCGCACCGCTGGGTACCGCCAGTCGCACCACCCAGGCCTGACGGAGTCGGCGGCGGGGGAGCAGGTGGGACCCGCACGCATCAACGACGACGAGCACGAGGACGCCGCCGCCGCGGCACCCGGGTCGCGGCCGGCGTTGACCCGCGCCGACGTGGCCCGGCTGGCCGGGGTGTCGTCGGCGGTCGTCAGCTACGTGGTCAACGACGGGCCGCGCGCGGTCGCGCCGGCGACCGCGGCCCGGGTCCGTGACGCCATCGAGCGACTCGGCTACCGGCCGAACCTGACCGCGCGGGCGCTGCGTCGTGGCGCCACCGACATGATCGGGCTGGTCCTGCCGTCGGGCAGCAATCCGTTCTTCGCCGAGTTCGCGGTCGAGATCGAACGGGAGGCCGCACTCCGTGGGGTTGCGGTGATGATGGCCAGCAGCGGCGGGGACCCCGCCCGGGAGCGGCGGTTACTCGACAGCCTGGCCGGCAGGCAGGTTGACGGCATTCTGCTGGCGCCGGCGGTCATGGATCCCGCACTGTCGACGACGGATCGGGCCGAGACCCGGACCGTGGTGTTCAACCGGGTCGGCCCGCTCCCCGGGTTCCGCACGTTGGGTCCTGATTTCGCCGGCGGTGCGGCGTCGGTGGTCGACCACCTGATCGACGTGCACGGTGCGTCGTCGGTGGTCCTGGGCAGCGGGCTGGTGCGGAATTCGGCGCCGAACAGCCGGGAACAGGGCTGGCGGAACGCCCTTGCGCGGCACGGGCGACCGGCGGGAGCCGTCATCGACGCCGAGTTCTCCCGCGCGGGTGGCTACCGGATGGGCCTGACCCTGCTCGACGGCGGCCTCCCGGACGCGGTGTTCACCTCGTCGGACCTGCAGGCCGTCGGGCTGCTGCGCGCCCTGCACGAGGCGGGCGTCCGTGTGCCCGGAGACCTGGCGGTGGTGTGCTTCGACGGCACCAGCGAATCGGAGTATGCGTGGCCTGCGTTGACCGTGGCCCGTCAGCCGATCGCGGCGATGGCGCACGCGGCGGTCGACGCCGTGCTCGACAGCGTCGCACTCCCGGCCGGCCATCAGAGCTTCGCCACCGAGTTGGTGATCCGGCGATCCTGCGGCTGCGGCGCCTGACGGTCCGGCCAGGCCCGCGGTGCCCTGCTCAGGCCCAGGGGCCCATGGCCTGCGACCACTCCCGCACATCCGCGTTGCTGACCAGGCCGTTGGCCACGAACGGGTCGACCGTGATCTGCGCGACGACGACGTCGGCCGACGCGGCCTGGAAGATCAGCAGCGCGCCCGGGTTCGCGTCGTCCACATAGGCGCCCGACGCGAGCAGGCTGCCCTCGGTGAGCAGCTCCCGCAGGTAGCCGCGGTGCGCCGGCCGATAGAGGTCGCGCTGCGCCGCCTGCGACGAGTCGTAGGTGTAGTGAACTGCGAAAACGGCCATGCGGACGTGAACCTCCGGGTCGGATCGGAGCCCCAGCCTAGCGAGTGATCCCGGGCCGATGAGACACCGCAGGCCCGCAACGAAATCCGTTGCGGGCCTGCGGGCGTAGTGCCGGTCGACTCAGATGTCGAAGTACATCGCGAACTCGTGCGGGTGCGGGCGCAACCGGATCGCGTCGATCTCCTCGCGCTTGAGGCGGATCCACATCTCGATGAGGTCCTCGGTGAAGACCCCACCCTCGAGCAGGTAGTCGTGGTCGGCTTCGAGGTTGTTGATGACGGCCTCGAGTGACGACGGAACCTGCGGAATGTTGGCCGCCTCGTCCGGCGGCAGCTCGTAGAGGTCCTTGTCGACCGGAGCCGGCGGCTCGATCTTGTTCTTGATGCCGTCCAGGCCGGCCATCATCATCGCGGCGAACGCGAGGTAGGGGTTGGCCGACGGGTCCGGGCAGCGGAACTCCAGGCGCTTGGCCTTGGCGTTCGTGCCGGTCAGCGGGATCCGGATGCAGGCGGACCGGTTCCGGGCGGAGTAGACCAGGTTGACCGGGGCCTCGTAACCGGGGACGAGCCGGTGGAAGGAGTTCACGGTCGGGTTGGTGAACGCCAGCAGCGACGGCGCATGGTGCAGCAGACCACCGATGTAGTACCGCGCCATGTCCGACAGCCCGCCGTAGCCGGCCTCGTCGTAGAACAGCGGCTTGCCGTCCATCCACAGCGACTGGTGGGCGTGCATGCCCGAGCCGTTGTCGCCGTAGAGGGGCTTGGGCATGAAGGTGACGGTCTTGCCGGCGGCCCAGGCGGTGTTCTTGATGACGTACTTGAACAGCATCACGTCGTCGGCCGAGTGCAGCAGGGTGTTGAACTTGTAGTTGATCTCGGCCTGACCGCCGGTGCCCACCTCGTGGTGGCCACGCTCGATCTCGAAGCCCGAATCGATCAGGTTGGCCGTCATGTCCTCGCGGAGGTCGGCCTGGTGGTCGTACGGCGGCACCGGGAAGTAACCACCCTTGACCCGGGTCTTGTAGCCCAGGTTGCCGCCGGGCTCGACGCGGGCGGTGTTCCAGGCGCCTTCCTCGGAGTCGACCTCGTAGAACGAGCCGTTCATCTTCGACTCGTAGCGCACGTCGTCGAAGACGTAGAACTCGGCCTCGGCGCCGAAGAAGCAGGTGTCGGCGAAGCCCGTCGTCTCCAGGTACTCCTCGGCCTTGCGGGCCACATTGCGCGGATCGCGCGAGTACGGCTGCAGCGTGAGCGGGTCGTGCACGAAGAAGTTGCAGGTCAAGGTCTTGCGGCGACGGAACGGATCCAGCCGGGCGGTCGCGACGTCGGGAAGCAACGTCATGTCCGACTCGTGGATGGACTGGAAGCCCTTGATGGAGGAGCCGTCGAACGCCATACCGGCGGCCAGCGACTCGACGCTCACGGTCTTCGCGGGCACCGTCAGGTGGTTCATGATGCCGGGCAGGTCGCAGAACCGGATGTCGAACACTTCGACATCGTTGTCGGCGATGTAGGCAACTAGCTCTTCAGGACTGGAGAACAAGGACGAGCTCCTTCGCGTCTGGATGACATCCCGGCAGCCATCATGGCGACGCGGGACGGAGAGGCTACGACGACGTCGCGTTCGACGCGACGGTAGTACATGGTGTCTCGCTCGTGTTTCGCTTCCGTGAACGAACGGTAACGCCGGGGGCCGCGCGCACTGCACCGAGGTCCGCTACAGGATGTACATCATCTCCTGATACGTCGGCAACGGCCACAGATCGTCGGCGACCATGCCCTCGATGAGGTCGGCGGACTCCCGGACCGCGTTCATCGCCGGGATCAGCACGTCGGCGGCGTACCGGGCCTCGGCCTCGGCGTCGCCGGTCCACTCGGCCAGTGCGGTCCGCAACGTGGCCAACGACGCCCGGAGGTCGCCCAGCGGCCTGCTGATCTCGGTCAACGAGGCGAGGTCCGGCTCGACCCCGACGTTCTTGAGCGCCGCCAGGTTGGTGGCGATCTCGGTCTGGTGGCGCACCGCGGCGGGCAGCACCGAGGTGGTACCGATCTCCAGGGTCATCCGTGCCTCGACGCCGATGCTGCGGGTGTACTGCTCCAGGCCGATCTCGTACCGGCTGTGCATCTCCCGGTGGGTGAGGACGCCGTAGCGCTCGAACAGCTCCATCGCGTCGTCGCTGATCAGCTCGGGCAGCGCGTCCATGGTGCCGCGCAGGTTCTTCAGGCCGCGCGCCTGCGCCTCCTCCTGCCACTCCTGGGAGTAGCCGTTGCCGCCGAAGACGACCACGCCGTGGTTGACCACGATCTCGGCGAGCAGGGCCTGGACGGCGGCATTGAACTCGGTACCGGCCGCCACCGCCGCCTCCAGCTCGGTCGCGATGTGATCCAGGGCCTCGGCCATGATCGTGTTGATCGTGACCATCGGGGTGGCGATGGACTGCATCGAACCCGGGGCGCGGAACTCGAAACGGTTGCCGGTGAAGGCGAACGGGCTGGTCCGGTTGCGGTCACCCGGGTCGGTCGGCAGCACCGGCAGCGTGTCGACGCCGACCTGGAGCCGGCCACGCTCCTTGGAGGTGGTCGCCCCGCCCTTGGCGATCTGGTCGAAGACGTCGGACAGCTGGTCGCCGAGGAAGATCGAGATGATGGCGGGCGGCGCCTCGTTCGCGCCCAATCGGTGGTCGTTGCTCGCGCTGGCCACCGAGACCCGCAACAGCCCGCCGTACTTGTGCACCGCGCGGATCACGGCGGCGCAGAAGACCAGGAACTGGGCGTTGTCGTGCGGGGTGTCCCCGGGCAGCAGCAGGTTGCCCTGGGTGGAGTTGCCCAGCGAGAAGTTGACGTGCTTTCCGGACCCGTTGACCCCGGCGAAGGGCTTCTCGTGGAACAGGCATTCCATGCCGTGCTTGTTGGCGAGTTGCTTGAACGTGGTCATCAGCAGCTGCTGGTGGTCGGCGGCGATGTTGGCGCGCTCGAACATCGGGGCGATCTCGAACTGGGCGGGCGCAACCTCCTGGTGACGGGTCTTGGCCGGGATGCCGAGCTTGAACAGCTCGCGTTCGCAATCCATCATGAAGCCGAGCACGCGCTGCGGGATGGCGCCGAAGTAGTGGTCGTCGAACTCCTGCCCCTTGGGAGGCTTCGCGCCGAACAGCGTGCGGCCGGCCGCCATCAGGTCCGGCCGGGCCAGGTAGAAGTGCCGGTCCACCAGGAAGTACTCCTGCTCGGGGCCGGCGAACGAGACGACCTTGTCGATGGTCTCGTGGCCGAACAACCTCAGCACCCGGCCGGCCTGGGTCGACATCGCCTGCTGGGACCGCAACAACGGCGTCTTGTGGTCGAGCGCGTCGCCGAACATCGACACGAAGATCGTCGGGATGCACAGCGTCTTGCCGTTCGGGTTGTCCAGGATGTAGGCCGGGCTGGTGGGATCCCAGCCGGTGTATCCGCGGGCCTCGAAGGTGTTGCGCAGCCCGCCGCTGGGGAAGCTGGAACCATCGGACTCACCCTGGGTGAGCGTCTTCCCGGCGAACTCGGCGAGCGACAGACCGCCGCCGGCCGGCTCGAAGAAGCTGTCGTGCTTCTCTGCGGTGAGCCCGGTCAGCGGATAGAAGACGTGCGCGTAGTGCGTACAGCCCTTCTCCATCGCCCAGTCCTTCATCGCCGCCGCGACGGCGTCCCCGACGCCGGGATCGAGCACGGCCGACTGCTCGATCGTGGCGATCAGCGACCGGTAGACGGCCTTGGGTAGACGCTTCTGCATGACGGACAGGCTGAAGACGTTCTCACCCCAGATCTGCCCCGGCGCCTCGTCCACATCGAAGGTGGGTACCGGCGGGACATAGGCCTCGACGTCTTTGATGGCCTGCAGTCGAACCTGATTTGCACTCATGTCAGCTACCCCTGTGCTCGCGCTGCCCAGGAGCAGCCGGATCTCACGGAAATGTCCCTGGAAGCGTCGACCCTCGGCATTTCGTGGTGATGTCTGCGCCGTTTCGGTACCGGTCGGCGCTCGGCCCGGGTTCGGTGGACCGCCGGTCGTGTTGAATCGCTGACGACACGGCGGTGGCCGCCGGGCCCGTCGGGGACCCGGCCCCGCCGCGAGGACTGGGGATGGGCATGGTGGACAAGGGCCGTCGAGCCGAGGACGGCGGCGCAGCGTCGGACTGGCCGGGGAAGGCCTTCGGGGTGCCGGCCACGGGGCCCGGTGCAGTCGCGCACCTGGGGCAGCGGGTCGGTGCCTTCGCCGTCGACAGTGTGCTCGCGGCTCTGATCGCCTGGGCATTCACCGCCCCCGAACCGCCGCGGAACTGGAGCCTGCTGGTGTGGGCGCTGGTCACCGTGCTCGGCGTGGCGCTGATGGGCAGCACCCCAGGTCATCTGATCGCGGGTACCCGGGTGGCCACCCTCCGACCGGCGGACCGCAACCCCCTGGTCGGCGCCTGGGCAGTGCCGCGAACGGTGCTGGTCGGCCTGGTCGTGCCGCCGTTCATCCAGGATCGGGACGGCCGCGGGCTGCACGACCGCCTGTGCCACACGATCGTGGTCCGGACCCGATGACGCGGACGGCGCCCGTCACCTGCCTGCGGGCAGGTGACGGGCGCCGTCGATGACGCGGTGGACCGCGTCGGTGGTGCTTCCCCCGCCGGTCAGCGGCGGCGGGCCGCTCGCTGGATGTTGCGCGACTTCACGTTCCCGGGCATGGGCCCCTTGGGGATGCCCGACTGCGGGGTCCGGCCGGTGAGCGCCTTGAGCTTGGTGTCGATGGTCTCGACCTGCGCGGGGGAGATGTTGCGGGGGAGCTTGGTCAAGGTCGCGTTCAGCTTGCGCAGCGGGGTCTGGTTCTCCTCGTTGCCGACCACGATGTCGTAGATGGGTACCGAGTCACCGACGATGCGGGCGGTGCGCTTCTTCTCCTGGGCCAGCATGGGGATGACCCGTTGCGGCGCGCCCTCGGCGATCAGGACGACACCCGGTCGCCCGACGACGCGGTGAACGGCGTCGAACTGGGCGGTGCCGGCGATCGCCGGCGAGATCCGCCACTTACCGCGGAGATTGTTCTGCAGCGACCACGCGGCCGCTCCGGGGCTGCCTTCTGCCTGCCGGTAGACGTTCGCCTGAACGCGCCGGGCGAAGATCAACATGGCACCGAGCCCACCCAGGGTGATGCCCAGAACCGGACCGAAGATGAAACCGAAGACCCCGCCGCCGAACAGGAAGGCGATGCCGATGCCGACCAGGATGCCGATCAGCAGCGCGCCGGCCATCAGCGGGACGAGCTTCTTGTCGTCCTTGCGCTGCATCTTGAACGCCTGCCACAACTGCTTGCGGCGCTCCTTCGACGCGGCCTTGCGGGCCGATCGGGCTGTCTTCTTCTCGTCCTTGGTCAGCTTGACCTTGCCGGATTTCGCTGCACCTGCTGCCTGGGCCATGACCTCAGAATACGGCCCGTGGCGACCGCCGCCTGCCGGATCATCAGGATGGCGGCCGCAGCTCGACGCGGCGGTCCGGTACGGACCGGGCGACCCCCTCCCGGGACGGTCAGCCGGCGGTCACAGAGGTCACGGCCGCTGACGCCCGGCGCTCCTGCGCCTGCCGGTACAGGCTGCCCGCCTTGTAGGACGAGCGGACCAGCGGGCCGCTCATCACTCCGCTGAAACCCAGTTCCACGGCCTCGGTGCGCAACTCGACGAACTCCTGGGGCTTCACCCAACGGTCGATGGGATGGTGCCGAGGGCTGGGGCGCAGGTACTGGGTGATCGTGATCAGATCGCAGCCGGCCTCAACGAGATCGCGCAGCGCCCCGCTGATCTCCTCTCGGGTCTCGCCCATACCCAGGATCAGATTGGACTTCGTGATCATCCCGGCCGACCGTGCCATCGTGATCACATCCAGTGAACGCTCGTACCGAAACGCCGGCCGGATGCTCTTGAAGATCCGGGGAACCGTCTCCAAGTTGTGCGCGAACACCTCCGGTGCGGCGTCGAACACCTGCTGCAACAAATGCGCGTGCCCGCTGAAATCAGGCGTGAGGATCTCCACCCCGGTGGCCGGCGCGAGCTCGTGCACCTTACGGATCGTCTCGGCATACAGCCACGCACCCTCATCAGAGAGGTCGTCACGGGTGACACCGGTGATCGTCGCGTAGTTCAGATCCATCGTGGCGATGGACTCAGCCACCCGCCGCGGCTCGTCCCGATCCAACTCACCGGGCTTACCGGTGTCGATCAGACAGAAGTCGCAACGGCGGGTGCACTGGTCACCACCGATGAGGAAGGTCGCCTCGCGGTCCTCCCAGCATTCATAGATGTTGGGGCACCCCGCCTCCTGGCACACCGTGTGCAGACCCTCGCGCTTCACCAGCGCCTGCATCTTGGTGTACTCCGGCCCGGTCTTCATCCGGGTCTTGATCCAGTCCGGCTTCTTCTCGATCGGCGTCTGCGCGTTGCGCACCTCCAACCGAAGGAGCTTCCTGCCGTCAGGGGCGAGGGTCATGAATGTCAGTCCTTGGTCGCGGTCTTGGCCGCGTCCGTGGCATTGCCGGCGGCGTCCCCGGCATCGGCCGCGGCGTCGGCGAGGTTGTTCTTGACGTTGTCGACCTTCATCGACGCATCGGCCTTGACCCCGTTGGTGACGTCCTCGGCCTTGGTGGTGAGGTCGTCCTTCTTGGTGGCCGCGGCGTCCTTGGCCTTGTCGACAGCCTCGACGAGGTCGTCCTTGACGTCGGCGGCCTTGTCCTTGACGTCCTCGACCACCGACGCGACGGCGTCCTTGGCCTTGTCGGCGGCGTCGCGCGCCTTGTCGGCCCCGTGGGCCACCGCTTCCTTGACGGCTGCGACCTTCTCCTGCGCGGGGGTCTGCGGCTTCGGAGTCGCCACGGTGCTCGCGGGGTTGCCACGAGCCGGCTCGGCGGGCTGCGCAGTCAGCTTCTTCACCAGAACCGCGATGCCGGCCGCCAGTGCGGTCAGCAGCAGGAAGGTCCGCAGCTTGTGTGTCTTGGGTGCGGTGTCGGCGGCGGCCTTGTGGAGCTTCTTGCCGGCCGCGGCACGCAACTTGTGCTCACTCTGCGCGGCGAGTGCAGCAGCCGCGGCCTTCGCGCCGGACTCGGCCTTCTTCGCCCTGCCGGCGGCGCGCTTGGCCGACTTCTCGGCGGCCTTCCGGGCGCGACGGCTCAGGTTCTTGGCGTTGTCCTGGAGCGAGTCGGACGCCTTGGCCACGAACGGCGCCACGGCGTGACCGGCGGACGAAGCGAGTTCGGCGGCCTTGTCCGACACTGTCTTGACGACCTCGTGGCTCATTTCGCTGACCTTGTCGAAGACGTCATGACTGACGTCGGAGACCCGGCCGGCCACGTCGTGGCCGACGACGGCCACCTTGTCCGCGACGTCGGACGTCCGCGCGCTGAGCTCGGACCCTACTGACTTTGCCATGCTGTTCCCCTCACGTGAGTCGATGCACCGCGACGAGCCGTGCGGTGCTGGACCGGACTGTGGCTCGTACACCTGCGCTCGCACTGTACCCATTCAGTCTCCCGGGATCCTTGTCGGTAAGGACGTTCACCCACGTAGTGCCGGTGCCAGTTCCCATTGCACCCCGGCCGCGGCGGCGGCTCCCGGCCCTGGGGCCGGGGTCGGTGTGTCGACGGGAGCGGGCGCCGGTGCCGGCTCATCGTTCAGGGCCGCGGTCAGGCAGCGCACCATCAACGGCGCCGCCTCCGCGACGGTCACCTCCCGGCCCAGCTCCTGGCTGAGGGAGGTCACACCGGCATCGGCGATCCCGCAGGGCACAATGCGCTCGAAGGCGGTCAGATCGGGGTTGCAGTTCAGCGACAGCCCGTGGCTCGTCACGCCCTTGGCGACCCGCACGCCGAGGGCGGCCACCTTGCGTTCCGGCCGGCTGCCGTCGGCGGCCAGCCACACTCCGCTGCGTCCCGGGACGCGGATCGGGTCCAGGCCGAGTTCGGTACAGACGGCCATCACGGCCTTTTCGAGCAACCGTACGTAGGCCACCACGAACATCGCCTCTGCCAGGCGGACGATGGGATACACCACGAGCTGGCCGGGGCCGTGAAAGGTGATGCTGCCGCCGCGGTCGACGTCGATCACCGGGGTGCCGTTGGTCGGCCGGTCGCGCTGGTCGGTCCGGCGGCCGGCGGTATAGACGGGCGGGTGCTCCAGGACGATCAACGTATCGGGCCCGGTGCCGTCGAGGCGGGCCGCGGCCGTCCGGCGTTGCAGGTCCCAGGCGTCCAGATAATTCATCAGCCCTGGTGTGAGGACCGCGAGGGGTTCCCGGCTCTGACGCATGACGGAGAGCCTACGCCCGCAGCCGGTGGTGTTCCTCGGTCCAGCGGCGACTGTGGACAACCCCGACCGGCCCCTGCTCAGGATGGATACGGTCCGGCCATGAGTCTGCAGATCGGGGCCGACATCGGCCCGTACACCGTTCTCCGGCCGGCCCGCCGGGTGTCGCGGCACGCCCGCGTCGAGTCGGCGCACCGGCCGGCCCGGGTGTGGTGCGCCGAGCCGTTCGCGGGTGGCGATCCGGTGGCGCTGATCACCGCAGAGTCGGCGGTGCCGGCGGCCGACGACGGTCCCGCCGCCGATCCGGCGGGCCCGGCGAAGGCGTTACGTCGGGAGTGGGAGCTCGCCGGGTCGTTGCGGCATCCGCACCTCGTCAGCGCGTTGGACCTGCTGGACACCGGCGACACCCCGGTGCTGGTCACCGGCTGGGCAGACGGGGGGAGCGTGACGGACCTGCTGCGCGGTCCGGGTCTTCTGACCGCAGGCCAGACGGTGACCTTGTTGGCGGGCGTCGCCCGGGCGCTGACAGCCTGCCATGAGCGTGGGCTCGTGCATGGTGACGTCTCGACCGACACCGTGCTCGTCGCCGGCGACGGCCGACCGATGCTCGCCCGCATCGGCCGGGCCACCGCTGCCGCCGACTGTGGACTGCCCTGCCCGGCGGAGCCACGATGTTCCTCCCCGGATGTGGCGCGTGGTCGGCCGGCCTCGGCAGTGGACGACGTGTTCTCGCTGGGCGCGACAGCCATGCAGTGTCTGGCCGGTCGACCGGCGTGGCCCGCCCAGGATCTGCGCGATGTCGTCATCCAGTCCGAGTTCGGCCAGTGGCCCCGGATGCCGGCAGCAGCGGGTGACGCGGCCATCCTGGCGGCGCTGGTCGACGACATGTTGGATGCCGATCCGGCCCGTCGGCCGGCGGTCCGTGAGGTGCTCGACCGGTTGACCCGATGCCCGCCGCCGGAACCTCTGCTGGGCGGCGGGGCCGTCCCGGCTGCCCGACGCGCCGCCCTCGGCCGGTGGCCGGCACGGCGTCACCGCTGGGGACGACCCTGATGACCCTGACGACCCTGATGACCCTGACGACAGCGGTGACCGGTACGACAGCGACGGCGGTGCCTGGCGTGGTCCGGGCGCGCACACCTGGCAGCCCTCTCGGTCGACCCGGGTGGATCGGGAACGTCGGTGGGTCCGGGCTCTCGGCCCGGTCTCGGTGCTGGCGACGGTGGGCGCGCTGGCAGTGGGGGCCGGGGTGTGGTGGGCCAAAGCCGACCGACCTCCGTCGGCCGCGCTGGCCGCGTTGCCCGACGAGCCGCCCTCCGTGGTCTCCTTCGCCGGGAGCAGCTCTACTGCCACTCCTCCCGCCACCACTCCTGCCACCCCTACTGCCATCCCTCCTGCCACCGGAGGGGCGCCGCAGTCCGATGCCTCGACTGCCCCGACCCCGCCGGATTGGGCGACAGTGATCGGCGATCTGGACCGGCAGCGCTCTGCCGCGTTCGCCGCCGCCGACCCGACACTGCTGCAGCAGGTCTACGCCACGGACGCGCCTGGTCTGATCGAGGACGGCGGCCGCATCGATCGTTTGCAGGCCGCTGGTCTGCGGGTCGCCGGGCTCACCCACCAGATCACCTCGGTCGAGCTTGTCGAACCCACCGGATCCGGCGCCATCGTGCTGGTCGTGGACGCACTGCCGGCGGGGACAATCCTGGACGCCGCCGGCGCGGTGGCCGCAACGACGTCCGCGGTGCCTCGGGCCCGTCGCTTCGTCACCGTGGTCGCGGTCGACGGCGGGTACCGCATCGCCTCTGTCGCCGCAGCCGACTGATCTTTCCGGTGCAGATCAACAGGTCACCCGACCGATCCCGGCCTGCCTACCGGTCACTGTCGGTGCCTCGTCCTAGCGTTCCGGGTATGCGCATGCTGCACACCTCGGACTGGCACATCGGACGGTCCTTCCACGGCCGCCCCCTTCTGGCCGACCAGGAGCAGACGTTGACGTCGCTGGCCGACCTCGTCCGCGAGGAGCGGATCGACGTCGTGTTGATCGCCGGTGACCTCTACGACCGGGCCGTCCCGTCCATCGACGCAGTGCACGTCGCCACCCGGGCACTGGGCCGGATCCGCGCAGCAGGCGCGCAGATCGTGCTGTCCACCGGCAATCACGATTCCGCGGCGCGGGTAGGGGCCTTCGGTGATTTCCTGGCGGCGGGCGGGTTGCACATCCGCTCCGGCATCGAGCAGCTCGATGTCCCGGTGGTGTTGCCTGACGAGCACGGCGACGTGGCGATCTACGGCATCCCTTACCTCGAACCCGACATCGCGCGCCAGGTTCTCGAGGTTCCCGCAGCGCGGGGACACGCCGGCGTACTCGGTGAGGCGATGCGCCGGATCCGTGCCGAGCTGGCCGGCCGGCGGCCCGGCACCCGCTCTGTGGTGCTGTCGCATGCCTTCGTCATCGGCGGTACCGCCACCGAGTCCGAGCGGTGCATCGACGTGACCGAGCCGACCGCCGCCGATGCGTTGTTCGACTTCAAACGAGGCACTGTCGGCTCCGTTCCCGGCGAGACCTTCCGCGGCGTGGACTACGTCGCGCTCGGTCACCTGCACCGGCGGCAGCAGCTCGGTCCGAAGCTGCGGTACTCCGGTTCACCGCTGCCGTACTCGTTCTCGGAAGCGGGCCAGACGAAGGGTGGCTGGATCGTCGAGCTCGGCGCCGACGGCGTCCGCGCGGTCCGGCCCTTCGACCTGCCCGCCGTCCGCCCACTGGCGACGGTCCGTGGCGAACTCGCGGAGGTACTCGCCGGCAGCCGTGACCTGTGTGATCACTACCTGTCGTTCGAGCTGACCGACGCCCTGCGCCCGGCGGACCCGATGCGGCGCCTGCTCGAGGTCTTCCCGTACGCGGTCACCATGCAGTGGCAACCGCCGGCCACCTCGCGCTCGGGTCCGGATTTCCACGTCGCACGTAGGGGTCTGCCCGACGACGAACTCGTGGACGCCTTTCTCGTCGACTGCCGCGGCCACGGCCTCACCGCCGGGGAGCGCACGCTGCTCGCCCGGGCGGCGACCGCGGACCGGATCGCCGAGGCCGCCGCATGAAGCTGCACCATCTGGAGATCTGCGCGTTCGGGCCCTACCCGGGCCCGGTGGTGATCGACTTCGACCGGCTCAGCGCAGACGGCTTGTTCCTGCTGCACGGCGACACCGGTGCGGGCAAGACATCGCTGCTCGACGCCGTGTCGTTCGCACTCTTCGGAACGGTGCCGGGCGCCCGTCAGGAGGCCGGCCGGTTGCGCTGCGATCAGGCGCCACTCAAGGCGGAGACGCGGGTGACGCTGGAACTGACCGTCGCTGGCCGTCGCTTCCGGGTCAGCCGGACGCCACGCTACGAACGCCTCAAGACCCGGGGCAGCGGCACCACCGTGAGCCAGGCCACCGCCAGCTTGGCGTGGATCGGGCCGCCGCCGCCCGGACGGAGCGCAGGCGGGGTCGATCGCATTCCCGAGGTCGCGATGATCGTCGGCGAACTCCTGGGCATGACAGCAGACCAGTTCTTCCAGGTCGTGCTCCTGCCGCAGGGCGACTTCGCCCGGTTCCTGCGGGCCGACACCGATCAGCGGGAGCGGTTGCTGGAGCAATTGTTCGACACCGGCCGGTTCGGCTCCGTGGAGAGCTGGTTCGCCGAATCCCGCCGGGCCGGTAGCGCCCTGCTGCGGGAGCGGATGGACGCGCTCGGCCGGCTCGTCGCCCGAACGGCGCAAGCAGCCGGCTGGCTGGGGGACCTGCCCGCGGACCCCGACGCCGACTGGTTGAACGGGGTACGGGACCTCGTCGACGCCCGCCGGGCCTGGACCGCCGAGGTCTCGGCAACCGCGGACGCCGAGCGCCGCGCCGCAGCAGCCGCTTTCAGCGTCGCGTCCGCCGACGCGGACCGTCGTCGCCGGGTCGCCCAGCTCCGGCAGGCGCGACATCAGCAGCAGCTGACCGAGCCGGACCGCCGCCGGTGGCAGGCCCAGATCGACCGGGCCCACCGGGCGGCGCCCGTCATCGACGCGCTCGGAGCATCGCAACGGGCGGAGGAGGCACACACCGCCGCGAAGGCAGAGCGGGACAGGTGTCTCGCGGCGGTGCTGGCGTCCGCTGGGGCCGAGCCCGACCTGCTGTCGGTCGCTGCGGACCTCGCGGCCCCGGGCGCAGCCCGATCGATGGTCGCGGCGGTTCGTGACCGCGCCGGCCACCTGGGCGGGTTGGTCGCCGAGTCCGAACAGCAGGAGCTCGATCTCCGCCGGCTCCGCGAGCTGGCGGCCGCTCTGGCCGCCGCCACCGCGCAGCGGGACGTCGTTCGGACCGAGGCCGCCGAGCTCCCGGTCCGCATCGACGTCCTCGCCGACCGGCACGCACGGGGCGAGGCCGAACTGCGACGGCTGCCCGACCTGCAGCAACGCGCTGCGGAGTGGGCCCGGATGCGGTCCGACGCCGAACGTCTACCGGCCGCCGACACCGCCTGTCGACTCGCCGTCGACGCCGCCCACCGTGCGGTCGACGCCGCCCACGCCGCACGTGACCGTCGCCTGGAGCTGACGGCACGCCGCATCGACGGGATGGCTGCGGAGCTGGCCCGCGGTCTCGTCATCGACCAGGGCTGCCCGGTGTGTGGGGCGATCGAGCACCCGCACCCGGCCGTCGGCTCCGCCGATGCCGTCTCGCACGAGGCGGTGGCGGCCGCCCATCACGACGAGGACACGGCGGTGAGACGCCGCGACGTCGCGGTCACCGCCCGGGCAGCGGCCGAGCAGCAGGTCGCCGTCCTGGAAGCATCGATCGCGGGGCGGACCGTGGCCGAGGTGCATCGCGTGTCCGAGGCGGTCGCCGATCAGCTCCGGGCTGCGACCGCCGCCGCCGCCGAGGTTGCTGGGCTGGACCTGGAACTGCGCGACCTGCGCGCCCGGGCCGAAGGGCTGGCTGCCCGCTCGGGCGAGCTCGCCGCCGTGGTCGCCGAGCTCGCGGCGCAGCTGGAGCCGTTGACCGAGATCACCCACCGGCGCGCGGCGACGCTGGCGGACGCCGCCGCCGGGTATCCGGACGTTGCGGCCCGGCGCTCCGGGCTGCTCGTGCTCGCCGACCGGTTGGACCTGCTCGACGCCGCCCTCGCCGTGGTCCACGCCGCCCGTAAGGGCCGCACCGACGCCTGGGCGGGGGTCACCGCTGCGTTGGCAGCGGCCGGCTTCGAGGATGCCGACTCCGCGCGGGCCGCCGCCACCCCGGACATCGCCGCGACGGAGGCGCGGCTGCGGGCCGCCGACCGGGATGCAGCGACCGTCGAAGCGCAACTGGCGGACCCGGACCTGGCCGGCGTGGCCCACGCGGACCTGCCCCTCATCGACAGTGAGCTCGACCAGGCCCGTCGTCGCCTCTCGACGGCGGAAGAAGCCGCGACCCGCACGTTCGCCGACGCCAAGACGGCCGGCGACCGACACTGCGAGGTCGAGCACCTCGCGGCCCAGCTCACTACGACCTGGGCTGCGCTCGCCCCGCTCCGGGCGGCCGATCGGGAACTGAGCGAGCTCACCGAGGTCCTGCTCGGACGTGGCACGAACCGGCTCGGGATGTCGCTGCGGTCCTACGTCCTGGCCGCCTGGCTGCACGAAGTGGCCATGGCGGCGAATCACCGGCTGCGGGTGCTGTCCGGCGGTCGCTACACCTTCGTTCCCTCGACCGCGCGGGAGAGTCGGGGACGCGCGGGTGGGCTCGGCCTCGACGTGTTGGACGAGTACTCCGGCAAGGCCCGCCCGACGAAGACCCTGTCCGGGGGCGAATCGTTCCTGGCGTCACTGGCGCTGGCACTGGGGCTGGCCGATGTGGTCGCCGGTCAGACCGGCGTCGGCCTGCTGAACACGATGTTCATCGACGAGGGCTTCGGCACCCTGGACGCGGACTCGCTGGACCTGGTGATGGAGACACTGGACGCACTGCGGGGCGAGGGCCGGGTGATCGGAGTGGTGTCCCACGTCGACGAGCTCCGACAACGCATCCCCACCCGGTTGCGGGTGCGGCGGTCCGCCGACGGCTCGACCGTCGAACTCACTGCCCCCGGCCCCGAGCTCTCGGTGCGTTCGGCGTGATCGTGCTGGTCTGCCGCTTCGGCGCCGCGCCGCCGGACTTCCTCGCCGAGGCCCGGCCGGCGGTGGGTCTGCTGGCCGCCCAGCCGACCTGCCGTTCCGCGAGGCTCGCGCGGTCCACCGACGACGGCGCGGTGTGGACGCTGACGGCCGAGTTCGACAGCGTGCCCGATTACCGCCGGGCGCTGAGCCCGTTCGACGTCCGGACGCTCGTGATTCCCTTCCTGTCCACCGCTGATCAGCACATCTCGGGAGTCTTCGAGGTTGCCGTCAGCTCCGACGACGGGGACCTCCGCGACCACGAACTGCTGGTCGAACCCTGATCCGGGCCACCCACATCTGCCACGACTACGCCCACGCGTGCCGGTCGGCAGCCGCAGCGCACTAACGTTGGCCTGTCATCTGCATCTGTTCGAGGAGAACTCCGTTGCCTGCGTCCGTACTCGATTCTGTCGTCAGCCTCGCCAAGCGCCGTGGTTTCGTCTTCCCCAGCGGCGAGATCTACGGCGGTACCCGGTCGGCGTGGGACTACGGCCCGCTCGGAGTGGAACTGAAGGAGAACATCAAGCGGCAGTGGTGGCGCACGATGGTGCAGGGCCGCGACGACATCGTCGGGCTGGATTCCTCGGTCATCCTGCCCCGCCAGGTCTGGGTGGCCTCGGGCCATGTCGGCGTCTTCACCGACCCGTTGGTCGAGAGTCTGATCACGCACAAGCGATACCGGGCCGACCACCTGCTGGAGGCCTACGAAGCCAAGCACGGCCGGCTCCCGGAGAACGGGTGGGACGACGTCCCCGACCCCGAGACCGGCGTCCGCGGCAACTGGACCGAGCCGCGTGACTTCAACATGATGCTCAAGACCTACCTCGGCCCCGTCGAGGAGGAGTCCGGCCTGCACTACCTGCGTCCGGAGACCGCCCAGGGCATCTTCGTCAACTTCGCCAACGTCAGCACCACAGCCCGGAAGAAGCCGCCGTTCGGTATCGGACAGATCGGCAAGTCGTTCCGCAACGAGATAACCCCCGGCAACTTCATCTTCCGGACCCGGGAGTTCGAGCAGATGGAGATGGAGTTCTTCGTCAAGCCCGGTGACGACGAAGAGTGGCACCAGTACTGGATCGACGCCCGCACCTCCTGGTACACCGACCTCGGAATCGACCCGGAGAACCTTCGGCATTTCGAGCACCCGAAGGACAAGCTGTCGCACTACTCCAAGCGGACCGTCGACATCGAGTACCGCTTCGGCTTCCAGGGCTCGGAATGGGGCGAACTGGAAGGCGTCGCCAACCGCACCGACTTCGACCTCAGCACGCACAGCGAGCACTCCGGCAAGGACTTGTCCTACTTCGACCAGGAGACCGGCCAGCGGTGGACGCCTTACGTCATCGAGCCGGCCGCGGGCCTGACGCGGTCGTTGATGGCATTCCTCATCGATGCCTACGCCGAGGACGAGGCGCCCAACACCAAGGGCGGCGTCGACAAGCGCACAGTGTTGCGCCTGGACCGGCGGCTGGCTCCGGTCAAGGCGGCGGTGCTGCCGCTGTCACGCAATGCCGACCTCTCGCCGATCGCCCGGGACCTGGCAGCGGAACTGCGCAAGCTCTGGAACGTCGATTTCGACGACGCCGGTCAGATCGGCAAGCGCTACCGGCGCCAGGACGAGGTGGGCACGCCGTTCTGCATCACCGTGGACTTCGACTCGCTGGAGGACCGGGCGGTCACCGTCCGCGAGCGGGACAGCATGGGTCAGCAGCGCATCGCCCTGGACCAGGTGTCGAAGTACCTGGCCGGTGAACTCCTCGGCTGCTGACCCCGATGGGCGGGCCGGCTCACGCCGGCGCGGCGGGCCGGTTCACGCCGGCGCCACGCCGCGGTCACGGGGTGAGGTCACCGGGGTAGAGGAATTCCGCGTCCGGGACGGTCGTGCCGTGGAACCAGGCCTGCAGGAACGGCGTCAGGTCCTTACCGGCGATGGTGCCGGCCAGTGCTTCGAATTCCGACCAGGATGCGCTCTTGCCGGAATTCGCCTCGATCCAGCTGAGCAGCAGTTCGGCGAACTTCTCCTCGCCCATCGTGCGGCGTAGCGCGTGCAGGGCCAGCGGCCCCCGGGTGTAGACCGCACTGAACTCGTTACCGGCCCCCATGTCGTACAGCGGGCTGGTCCAGAACGACGGCTGCCGACCCAGGAACGCGAGGGTCAGCCGATATTCCTCGTCCAGATCGGCGCCGGTGTGCTCGCGCCACAGCCATGACGCGTAGCTGGCGAAGCACTCATTGAGGCAGATGTCGGCCCAGGTCCGGATCGTCACGTCGTTGCCGAACCACTGATGAGCGAGTTCGTGCACCACCGTGCCGGCATCGCCCATCCCGACGGAGTAGATCGGCCGGGTCTGGGTCTCCAGTGCGAAGCCCATGCTGTCGGCCAGGTACACCCCGCCCGTTGATGTGAATGGATACGGCCCGAATTTGGTGGCCAGGAAGTCGAGATACTCACCGGTGCGCTCGGCGATCGCCCGATCGACGTCCCGGCCCTTGGCGTAGGCGTTGATCACCGGCAGCCCGTCGGCGGTGCTGTCCTGGGTCCGGGTGAAGCTGTCGATGTAGACCATCGACAGGTAGGAGGCCATCTCCGACGGTTCAGCCCAGCCGAACACCGCGTACCCGTCGTCGGCCTCCGGAAGGTCATCGATGACGGGCAGCCCGTTGGAGATGACCTGCCAGCCGACCGGCACCTCGGCGGTGACCGCGAAAGTCGCCCGGTCGGTGGGCACCTCGTTCACCGGGTACCAGGCCGATGCCGAGAACGGCTCGCCCATCGCCACCGCCCCGCCGGAGTCGAGGGTGTACCAGCCGCCCTGAACCAGCCCCCCCGTGTCGCCGATCCCGGTGGGAGTACCGGTGTAGGTGACCACGACGGTGACCGCTGCGCCCGGTGCCAGCCCTACCACCGGAGTGACCCGGAGTTTCGCCTCCTGCTGTGCGAACCCGGCGGCCATATCGTCGACGGTCACTGCGGCCACCACCATCGACGGCTGCAGGTCGAAGCTGAGGCGCCCCAGCGTGGTCGGTTCGACGACGGTCGCCCGGATCGTGGTGACTGCATCGAGCACCTTCGTGGCGGGGTCGAATCGCATGTTCACCTGGTAGCCGGTGACGTCGTACCCCCCGTTACCGGCGGTCGGATAGTAGGGGTCGCCCGCGGACTCCGCACCCAGCGCGCCATCGGGGGCGACGTCCGACGCAGGTGGGACCGGCGCGGTGGACGAACCGGTGGTGGCGCCGTTCGGCGGGGTGATGGTCGGCCCGGTGACGGTAGGTCCGGACGACGGTGCCGGCGCGGCACTCCCGCCGATCCGATCGGTCGGCCGCAGTGCGTAGACGAAGGCCACCGTCGCCACAAGGGTCAGCACGAGAGCCAAGGCGTACCACCGGTACCGCGACGCTGACATGAACCGACCATATCGGTGGGACAGGCCAGAAGGCCGAGTGTAGGTTCGGGCCGCCGGCCGGGCCGCCGAGATGTTCTTACCGATGTCTTTCGGACGGCCGACAAGTGCCGCTGCGGTGGACAGCTGTCCGCCGGGCCACCGACCGGCTGGCAAGATCGGGGCATGAACGGGCAGCGGCAGACCGTCGGTCGGGTGATCGGCCGGTACCTTGTCGGCGTCACGGTGGTCGCCGTCCTGGTGGTGGCCGGGGTCGCCGGCCGGGTGGCCGCGACGGCAGCCGTGGACCAGCGGGGTCCGGTGCAGGCGATCTTAGTACTGGGGGCGGCCCAGTACGACGGTGATCCCTCGACGGTGTTCCAGGCCCGGTTGGACCACGCCGCGCTGCTCTACCGCGAAGGGGTCGCATCGCACATCGTGACCGTCGGTGGTTCGCAGCAGGGTGACACGTTCACCGAGGCGGACTCCGGCCGTACCTACCTGATCGGTCATGGGATCCCGGACGACGCGGTCGACGCGGTCGGCCGGGGCAACGACACCCTGGTCAGTCTGCGTGCCGGGGCCGCCGAGATGCAGGCCCGCGGCTGGACGTCGGTGGTGCTGGTCACCGACCCGTGGCACGCCTACCGGAGCAGTGTGATCGCCCGCGACCTGGGACTGACGGTGCAGATCTCGTCGGTGGACGCGGGGCCTGCTGCGGGGTCCGGGGTCGCCCCGCGTTACCTGCTGCGGGAGACGCTGGCGACGCTGTACTACCGGGTGGTGGGCGGGTCGTCCGGACTCGGCTACGAGGTGCTCTGATGGCGTATCCGCTGGCCGCCTACGCTCCGGAGGATTCGGAGCGGCAACTGACCGAGGGTCGCAAGGTAGCGGTGCTGCCGGGCGCCGACGCGATCACCCCGCGCGGGCCGTTTGCCCGCGACCGCGCCCGGGTGCTGCACTCGGCGTCGTTTCGCCGGTTGGCCGGCAAGACCCAGGTGGTGGCGCCCGACGAGGACGAGGTGCCCCGGACCAGGCTCACCCATTCACTCGAGGTCGCCCAGATCGCCCGTGAGATCGGTGCGCTGCTCGGTTGTGACGCCGATCTGGTGGACCTGGCGGGGTTGGCACACGACATCGGCCACCCGCCGTTCGGGCACAACGGCGAGCGCGCCCTGGACGAGGTTGCCGACCACATCGGTGGTTTCGAGGCGAACGCGCAGAACCTGCGGTTGCTGACCCGGTTGGAGGCCAAGGTCATCCGACCGGACGGCACCCCGTTGGGGCTCAATCTGACCCGGGCTGCGTTGGATGCGGTGATCAAGTACCCGTGGACCCGTCCGGCGGCGGGTGGCAAGTTCGGCGTGTACAGCGAGGATGCGGCCACGTTCGCCTGGGTCAGGGCCACTGTGCCCGGGGCTGTCTCGCCGCGGGCCCGCTGCCTGGAGGCGCAGGCGATGGACTGGGCCGACGACGTCGCCTATTCGGTGCACGACGTCGAGGACGGCATCCACAGCGGTCGGGTGAACCTCTCGACCCTGACCGACCCGGTGGAGCGACAAGCGGTGTGCGCCAACGCTGTCGGCAGACATTCGCCGGAGTCCGCGGCCGATCTGGAGGAGGTCCTGCTCGACCTCCTGGCGTTGCCGGTCGTGGCCGATGCGCGACGCTGGCACGGCACCCCGGCCGGGGAGAGCGCGCTGCTCCGGATGACCAGCGAACTCACCGGCCGGTTCGCCACCGGCGCGGTGCTCGCGACCCGGCAGGCCGCCGGGGACGGGCCTCTGCACCGCTACGACACCGACCTGGTGGTGCCCCGGCTGCTGGTGGCCGAGGTCGCGGTGCTCAAGTCGATCGCCCACCTCTACGTCATGCAGGACCCGGTGCGCCAGGAGTTGCAGAACCAGCAGCGTCGGCTGCTGACCGAGTTGGTCCAGCGGATCGTCGAGATCGGCCCGCCCGCGCTGGACCCGGGGTTCGCCGCGATGTTCGCTGCTGCCGACACCGACGACGAGCGCCTACGGATCACCGTGGACCAGGTCTCGCTGCTCACCGACGCGCAGGCGTTCGCCCGGCACCGGCGTTGGGTGCTGCCGGGCTGACGCGCGGTCCCGGGCCGGGCGTGCCGCCGGGCCGACGCGCGGTCCCGGACCGTGCGTGCCGCGCCTAGACTCGCTCGGGTGGCGGGGCGGATAGCGGACGGGGACAAGGAGCGCGTCCGCGAGCTCAACAAGATCGAGTCCGTGGTCGGCGATTACGTCGCGTTACGCTCCGCGGGCGGCGGCAACCTGAAGGGTCTGTGTCCGTTCCACGATGAGAAGTCGCCGTCGTTCAACGTCCGACCGACCCATGGCACCTACCACTGCTTCGGCTGTCAACAGGGCGGGGACGTCTTCAGTTTCATCGCTGAGATCGAACATCTGACGTTCCCGGAGGCGATCGAGCGCTTGGCCGACCGGGTCGGTTTCGTGTTGACCCGGGTCGAGGGCGGCTCGTCCGTCCAGGCCGAGCGGGGCACCCGCTCCCGCCTGGTGGCGGTGAACAAGGCCGCCGCGGCCTTCTACGAGGCCCGGTTGCAGACCCCGGAAGCGGCGCCGGCGCGGGAGTTCCTGGCGGACCGGGGTTTTGACCCGGCGATGGCGGTCGACTTCGGTTGCGGGTTCGCGCCCGGCGGGTGGGACGAGCTGACCAGGCACCTCCAGCAGCAGGGCTTCACCGCGAAGGAGCTGATCACTGCCGGTGTGTCCAAGGAAGGCCAGCGCGGGCTGATCGACCGGTTCAACCGCCGCCTGCTGTGGTCGATCAGAGACGCCGCCGGCGACGTGGTCGGGTTCGGTGCGCGGCGGATCTTCGACGACGATCGCATCGAGGCGAAGTACCTCAACACCTCCGACACCCCGCTGTACCACAAGTCGCAGGTGCTCTACGGGCTGGACCGGGCGAAGAAGCAGATCGCCAAGGAACGCCGGGCGGTCGTGGTCGAGGGCTACACCGACGTGATGGCGATGCACGCCGCGGGGGTGACCACCGCGGTGGCGTCCTGCGGCACGGCGTTCGGCGACGAGCACATCGAGGTGCTGCGACGGTTCCTGCGCGACTCCGACGTGATCCGCGGGGAGGTGGTCTACACCTTCGACGGTGACGCCGCCGGCCGTAACGCCGCGCTGAAGGCGTTCGACTCCGACCAGAAGTTCTCCGCCAACACGTTCATCGCGGTCGCCCCGGACAATCTCGACCCCTGCGAGCTGCGCCAGACGCCACGGTGACGCAGCGCTGCGGGACCTGGTCGAGGCCCGGAAGCCGCTGTTCGCGTTCGCCATCGGTTCCACGTTGTCGGCCTACGACCTCAACACCGCCGAGGGGCGGGTGGCGGCCGGCCGGGTCGCGGTTCCGTTGGTGGCACGGATCAAGGAGCCCGATCTACGGGACCAGTACGCCAACGAACTCGCGCCGCAGATCGGGATCGAGGCCGCCGAGCTGCGACAGCGGGTCAAGGCAGCCATCGGCGAGGCGACGCGAGCCGCGGCGAAAGCCGCCCGGACCGCCGCCACCCGCCCGCAGCCGGTGACGCCTCCCGCATCCGCACAGTCCGCACATTCCGCCAGTCCCTGCCGTCCCCGGGTACCGAACCCGCCGACAGTGGCCCGGCGTTCCGCCGTCCCGACCCACGCAACCGGGCGCTGTCGGCCGAGCGGGAGGCCCTCAAGCTCGCCCTGCAGCAGCCCGCCGAGGTGGCCGGCGCCTACGAGGAGGTGGAGGCCGCCGCCTTCACCGAACCCGCCTACGCGGCGCTGCACACCGCGATTCTGGCAGCCGGCGGCCCGGCCTCGGCGCCGGCCGGCCCGGCCTGGGTGACCCAGGTCCGAGAGCACCTGCCGGCCGGCGGGTTGTCGTCGTTGGCCAGTGAGCTCTCGGTGGAGCGGATGCGCAAGGAGCTGCTCGGCCCCGACCCGGTCTATGCCGGGTCGGTACTGGCAGCTCTTGCTGCGCAAGGTGTGTCGGCGCGCATCGTCGAGATGGACGCCGAACTCAAACGGGCCGAGGCAGCCGGTGACGCGACCTGGCGTGACCAGATCCAGGCCGACCTGTACGCGTTGCAGCTCTATCGCCGGCAGCTCGTCGAGCGTGCGAACCGGTCGAGCTGATGTTCTGGTCCCGTCGACGGCCGGTCCCACCGGCGGAACTGACCTCGGTGTTGCGCTCGGACGAGGACATCCTGGCGTCCGCGCAGGATTCCGCCGACGGGTGGTGGGCCGTCACCCGCTACGGGATCTGGCGGCTGCCGGCCGGTAGCGCGCCGGAACTGGTTGCGTGGCAATTGATCTCAAAGGTGACCTGGCAGTCGCCGGTGCTTCGACTGGTGCGCGCCGACGTCGTCGGCGAGTTGGCGGACGCCGAGCTGATCGTCGACCGACCGGCGGAGCAGGTCGAGCTCATCACGCCCGGGAAGCTCACCGACGTCATCCACCAACGGGTCCGCACCGGCATCATCAGCTCGACGCATCACGAGTTCGCCGGCGGCGGGGGATGGCTCGTCGTCCGCCGGGTGCCCGGGCGGGACGGACCGGTGGCGCAGGTCCGGTTGGATCCGGGAACCCGCCAGGACGATGCCCGGCAGTGGCTGCCCGAACTGGTCACCCGAGCGATGGAAGAATTCGACCCGGACCGCTGACTCAGGTGCGGTCGGTCTTGTGGAACAACTGGGCCACCCCGCGGCTCACCTGGGCCCGGACCACCCCGGCCGCACCCTGCACTGCGGGGTTGTCGGCCACCCGGTGCGACCAGCGCACGATCTGCTCGTACCGTTCCCGGCCCGCCCGGGAGCCGAGCACGTAACCGGTGGCAGCACCGAGAATGAAACGGAACACGGGGTCCCCCTGGGGGTGAGTGCGGAATCGGGGCGGGCGGGCCGGAACGCACAGCGCGTCCCGGCCCGCCGGACGGTCACATTCTGCGGCATGAGGACACCGCGCGACGACTCCGGGGACTACGTGGAGTCAGGCGATGGGCAGGTACACCCGGCTACCGGCCTCGACGAACTCGGCGGACTTGCGGCGCATCCCCTCGGCGGCAAGGTCCTTCAACTCGTGTGAGATCTTCATCGAGCAGAACTTGGGGCCGCACATCGAGCAGAAATGCGCCGTCTTCGCGGGAGCGGCCGGCAGTGTCTCGTCGTGATAGGCACGGGCCGTCTCCGGGTCGATCGACAGGTTGAACTGGTCCTCCCAACGGAAGTCGAAGCGGGCCTTGGACAGTGCGTCGTCCCAGGCCTGCGCGGTGGGATGACCCTTGGCCAGATCGGCGGCGTGGGCGGCGATCTTGTAGGCGATGACCCCGGCCTTGACGTCGTCGCGGTTGGGCAGCCCGAGGTGCTCCTTGGGGGTGACGTAGCAGAGCATCGCAGTGCCGAACATCCCGATCATGGCCGCCCCGATCGCGGAGGTGATGTGGTCGTAGGCGGGCGCGATGTCGGTGGTCAGCGGGCCGAGCGTGTAGAACGGGGCGTTGCCGCACCATTCCTTCTGCTTGTCGACGTTCTCCTTGATCTTGTGCATCGGCACGTGGCCGGGGCCTTCGTTCATCACCTGGACGTCGTACTCCCAGGCGATCCTCGTCAGCTCACCCTGGGTGGCCAGTTCGGCGAACTGTGCCTCGTCGTTGGCGTCGGCGATGCTGCCCGGACGCAGCCCGTCGCCGAGGGAGAACGCGATGTCGTAGGCCGCGAAGATCTCGCAGAGGTCCCGGAACCGGGTGTAGAGGAAGTTCTCCTCGTGCCGGGCCAGCGACCATGCGGCCATGATCGAACCGCCGCGGGACACGATCCCGGTGACCCGGTCCGTGGTGAGCGGGATGTGCCGGAGCAGCACGCCGGCATGCACGGTCATGTAGTCCACACCCTGCTCGGCCTGCTCGATCACGGTGTCGCGGTAGATCTCCCAGGTCAGCAGCTGCGGGTCGCCGTTGACCTTCTCCAGCGCCTGGTACAACGGCACGGTGCCGATGGGCACCGGCGAGTTGCGCATGATTCCTTCGCGGGTCTGGTGGATGTGCTTGCCGGTGGACAGGTCCATCACGGTGTCCGCGCCCCACTTGCAGGCCCAGCTCATCTTGTCCACCTCCTCGGCGATCGAGGAGGTGACCGCGGAGGTCCCGATGTTGGCGTTGATCTTCACCAGGAACCGCTCACCGATCAGCATCGGCTCGGACTCGGGGTGGTTGATGTTGTTGGGCAGGATCGCGCGGCCGGCGGCGATCTCGTCGCGGACGATCTCGGGGTCGAGGCCCTCCCGGATCGCGGCGAACTCCATTTCGGGGGTGATCGTCCCCGCGCGGGCGTAGTGCAACTGAGTGACGATGCGGCCCGGCTTCGCGCGCAGCGCGACGCCACCCAGGTTGGCGGAGCCGGTCGCGGGGGCGGCCTCTACGTCGCCGCGCTCGGCCACCCAGCCGGCGCGCAGTGCGGGTAGCCCGACCTCCGGGTCACCGCCGGGTCCGGACGTGTCGTACAACCGCAGCGACGGCTCACCGTCGGACAGCGGGATCTCGCTGAACGGGACGCGCACGTCCGGTCGCGAGCCAGGGACGTAGACCTTCTGCTTCATGCCACCAACGCCTTCCAGGAGGATGGGTTGGGCAAAGCTGACGCCAGAGGAGACTCCCTCCCTGCGCCGGCATTACCCGGATCAGGTTCAGCGGTCGGAGGCTCGACGCCTCCCTCTCAGCCCGGCACACCGGGCTCCCGCGGGTCACAACAGAGTCATCTTCGCACAGCGCCGCCGATGCTCGGCGCCGGAACACAGCGTGCGTGCGCCCCGGTCACAGGACCGCCATCCCGTGCACCGGTGAGGACGCCACGGCATGGAAGCGCTGCGGGATCCGGCCGGCGAGTCGGGCCTGACGGCCGGCGGTGACCGCGTGAGCCATCGCCGCCGCCATCATCGCCGGGTGCTGCGCCCTGGTCACCGCCGACGCGAGCAGGACCGCGTCGCAGCCGAGTTCCATCGCCCGGGCGGCGTCGGAGGCGGTGCCGATCCCGGCGTCCAGGATCACCGGCACGATCGCCTCGGCGACGATCAGTTCGATGTTGTGCGGGTTGCCGATGCCCAGACCGCTGCCGATCGGCGACCCCAGCGGCATCACCGTGGCGCAACCGATCTGCTGCAGCCGGCGGGCCAGCACGGGATCGTCGTTGGTGTACGGCAGCACGGTGAAACCGCGCGCGACGAGTTGCTCGGCGGCGTCCAACAACTCGAAAGGGTCTGGCAGCAGCGTCTTCTCGTCCGCGACCACTTCGAGCTTCACCCAGTCGGTCTCCACCGCGGCCCGGCCCAGTTCGGCGGTGGTGACCGCCTCCCGGGCGGTGCGGCAGCCGGCGGTGTTGGGCAGGATGTGCACCCCGCGCCGGTCGAGCACATCGATGAGGGAGCCCCCGATCGTCGCGTCGTTGCGCCGCATCGACACGGTGCACATCGCGGTCCCCGACGCGACGACGGTGTCGTCGATGACCTGCATGCTCGGTGCGCCGCCGGTGCCCAGGATCAGCCGGGAGCCCAGTACCCGACCGGCGATCACGAACGGGTCGGCCGCCACCTGCTCAGCCACCCTGCATCGCCGTCAGCAATTCGACAGTGTCCCCGTCGCGCAGGATGCGGGTCCGCCACTCCGAGCGGGGGATCACCGCGCCCGTCCACGGCCGCCGCCTTGCCCCGGTCGCTCTCGCCGTCCTGGTGCAGCAGGTGGAACAGAGTGGTGTCGTCGGGCAGCACCCGGCGCTCACCGTTGATGGTCAGGGTCATGCGGGAACCTCCAGGGGTGGGTGGCGGCGGTCGGTGATGTCGAACCGGTCCGGGCGGAACGGTTGGAGAGCGGGCGGCAGCGTCCCCGAGACGATGACTTCGGCCATTGCATCGGCGGTGACGGGAGTGAGCAGCACCCCGTTGCGATAGTGACCGGTGGCCAGTAGAAGGCCGTCGGTGCCACTGGGCCCGATCAGCGGCGCGTTGTCCGGCGACCCGGGGCGCAGGCTGGTGCTCAGGTCCTCCAGCCGGGCCTCGGCGACGATCGGCAGCAACGACTGGGCGTCCCGGAGGAGTTCGTAGATCGCACCCGCCCTCGGTGTCCGGTCGAAGCCGGTCTCCTCACTGGAGGCGCCGACCACGAGTTCCCCGTCGGCGCGCGGGACCAGGTAGACCGGCGACCCCCGCACCGATCCCCGGACCACACAACCCAGGGTTTCCGACGGCGGCAACCGGAGCCGCAACGTCTGTCCTTTGACCGGCCGGACCTGAGGTGCGGCGGTTGTCGGCAGGCCGCTGACCTGCCCGGACCAGGCCCCCGCCGCGAGCACCGTGACGGCACTGGAGATGGCCGAACCGTCGGCCAGCACCGCCCCGGTGACCCGGTCGGACGCCGTCTGTACGGCTGTGACCCGTTCCCGGACCAGCCGCCCGCCGGCTACGACGAAAGCCCGCACGAGCGCGGCGTGCAGACTCCGGTTGTTGACCTGGTGATCGCCGGGGGCGAAGATCCCGCCGGGCAGGCCGGGGCTGAGCAGCGGCGTCACGCGGCGGAGTTCCCGCCCGGTCAGCACGTCCACCGACTCGCCCAGGGTGGCGGCGAACGCGGCGAGATCGCGCAGCGACGCGAGGTCGGCCGCGTCCCACGCGGCGACGACGGTGCCCGTCAGGCGGTATCCGACATCGATCCCGGTGAGGTCCTCCAGCTCGGCGGCGAACCCGGGGTACCGCCGCGCCGAGTCCTGGTTGAGGGCGAACAGCGACTGCTCGCCGAACCGGAGTTCGGTGAGCGGAGCCAGCATGCCGGCGGCGGTCCAGGACGCCCCCGATCCCGGGTCGGGATCCACCAGGGTCACCGCAAGACCCTGTTGGGCGCACCGCCAGCCGACCCCGAGGCCGATGAGCCCGCCGCCGATCACCGTCACATCCGGGGCGGACCCCGGGGACCGTCGCTCGGTGCCGGTCATGCGCTGCCTCTCGCGTTCGAGCGAGCACACCCGTCCGCGGAACTCCCTGCGCCGGCATTACCCGGATCAGGTCGGACGGTCGGCGGCTCGCAGCTGCCCTCTCAGCCCGGTGACACCGAGCTCCCGTGAAGGACCCACCCTAACCCCGCCAGGATCGGCGTAGGCACGTCGGCCGGGACCGGGCCGGTCTGTCGTAATGTCTCGCGCATGTCCGACACCCGCGCCGCGCTCGCCGCTGCCCGCCTGTATCTGTGCACCGATTCCCGCAGCAGGCAGGGCGATTTCGCCGAGTTCCTGGATGCGGTGCTGGCCGCCGGGGTCGACATCGTCCAACTGCGCGAGAAGGGTCTCGAGGCCCGAGCGGAGTTGGCGCTGCTGGAGGTCGTGGCCGACGCCGCCCGTCGGCACGGGAAGCTGTTCGCGGTCAACGACCGCGCCGACATCGCTGTCGCCGCCGAGGCTGATGTCCTGCACCTCGGGCAGGACGATCTGCCGGTGCCGGTGGCCCGGCGGATCGTCGGGGACGCGATGATCATCGGCCGCTCGACGCACGATCCGGCGCAGCTCGACGCGGCCCACACCGAACCCGGGGTGGACTACTACTGCGCCGGGCCGACCTGGGCGACGCCGACCAAGCCGGGCCGACCGGCGGCCGGTCTCGGGCTGCTGGACCACGCGAGCGCCCGCTCCGGACGTCCCTGGTTCGCCATCGGCGGGATCGAGTCCCGGCAGCGGCTGGACGAGGTGATCGCCCACGGGGCGCGCCGCGTCGTCGTGGTCCGGATGATCACCGAAGCGGCGGATCCGGCGGCAGCGGCTGCGGCCATCGCAGCCCGGCTGCGTCAGGCCGGCTGAGCTGCCGCATCCGGTTCCGGCCACTCCCGGATCCGCCAGAAGTGGCCGACCGGGCCGAGGCCGCCGCCCAGCGGGAACGACCCGCCGACCGCGCCGGTGATGAACTGCTTGCCGTGCCGGACGGACGTCTCGAGGTCGACGCCGCGGGCCAGCGAGGCGGTGATCGCCGCTGCCAGCGTGTCCCCGGAGCCGTGGGTGTGCCGGGTGGGGTGTCGCGGTGCCTGCAGTTCGATGAAACGGGTGCCGTCGAACAGCAGGTCCACCGCGTCACCGTCCGGGAGGTGGCCGCCCTTGACCAGCACCCACTGCGGGCCGAGTTCGCGCAGCGCCCGCGCGGCGTGCTGCATTCCGGCGCGGTCGCGCACGATCACCCCGGTCAGCAGTTCCACCTCACCGAGATTGGGTGTCACCAGGGTGGCAAGCGGCAGGACGAGCTGCTTCAGCGCATCCAACGCATCGGGCCGCAGCAGCGGATCGCCGTGCTGGGAAGCCGCCACCGGATCCACCACCAGCGGTCCGATCCGTAGCCGGGCAATCGTTTCCGCGACCGCGGCGATGACCGCGGCAGACGCCAGCATCCCGGTTTTGGCGGCACCGATGCCGATATCGGTTGCCACTGCGTCGATCTGCTCCGCGACCGCGTGCGGCGGGAGCTCGTAGAAACCCGAGACACCGTGTGAATTCTGGACTGTCACCGCAGTCAACGCCGACATGCCGTGGACGCCGCAAGCCAGGAACGTCTTCAGGTCTGCCTGCACGCCGGCGCCGCCGCCGGAGTCGGAGCCGGCGATGGTGAGCGCGGTGGGCGGGAATGGCGACGACACGATCTTCTCCGGGCTTTCGGCGGGACAGCTGCGAGGGGACGGTACCGGTGGCCGGGTCGGTGTCGGGGTCCCGGGTCGATGTCGGCTGCCTCCGCGCGCCCGGCAGCGCGGGCCGGTCAGGACGTTCTGGTCTGCCAGAGGCCGAGAACGTTGCCCTCGGAGTCCTTGAAGTAGGCGGCCCAGCCCATGTCGCCCACCTGCATCCGAGCTTCGACGGTGGACCCGCCATTGGCCTCGATCTCGGCGAGCGAGGCGTCGATGTCGTCGACGTCGAGGGTGATGATCGGGGCGCTGATGGCGCCCTGACGTTGGGTCATCCCGCCGCCGATGTAGCCGGGCTCCGTGGGACCCTGTGCACCCATGGGGCCCGTGGTGACCATCGTGTAGTTCAACTCCGGAACGGACGTCACGTCCCATCCGAACGTCTCGCGGTAGAACGTCGATGCGCGCTCGCTGTCATCGAACGGGAGCTCGAAATGAACCACTTTTCCGGACATGCTGACTCCTCGCGGTGCCTCGTCCGTCGGCGGCATTGCCGACCTGTCCATGCTAGGACGAGGCACCGACAGTGAGCTGTGAGCGGACGAACCTTCGCGGCACCGTGCACTCGGTGCCGTCGCGGACCCCGAAGGAGGTTCGGACGTAACAGGGAGGCAACGGAGCGTCGACGTCGCACCCGGGCTGCGGACTGTGGCTCCCCCCGATGGACTCGAACCATCAACCGTCCGATTAACAGTCGGATGCTCTGCCAATTGAGCTAGGGGGGACTACCGCTCCCGGGTCTCCCCGAGCGCCTAGCAATACTAAACCATCGCCGGCGGTGCCTCGGACCGCTTCCGGTCCGCGACGGCCCTCGGACAGCCCACCGCCGCGCCTGCTGTCGAGCACTGTCGGTCTGCGTGCGTAGCGTCCTCCCCATGCCTGGGACACCCGCCGCCGTCCATCCGACCGCCCTGCGAGCCGATGCCGAGGCGGCACTGCGGGCGCTGGTCGGCCGGCCGGATGCCCACCTGCGGGAGGACCAGTGGACCGCGGTCGAGGCGCTGGTCGCCGACCGGCGCCGTGCCCTGGTGGTGCAGCGCACCGGGTGGGGCAAGTCGGCGGTGTACTTCGTCGCGACCGCCCTGCTGCGGGCCGGCGGCGCAGGCCCGACGGTGATCATCTCGCCGCTGCTCGCGCTGATGCGCAACCAGATCGAGGCGGCCCAGCGGGCCGGGATCAGGGCCGTCACCGTCAACTCCGCCAACCTGCACGAGTGGGACGCGGTGCACGAGTCGATCCGCCAGGGCGAGGTCGACGTCCTGCTGGTCTCACCGGAGCGGCTGAACAACCCCGGCTTCCGGGACGAGGTCCTCCCGACGTTGGCCGCATCGGCGGGGCTGGTCGTCGTCGACGAGGCGCACTGCATCTCCGACTGGGGTCACGACTTCCGCGCCGACTACCGGCGGATCCGGACCCTGCTCGCCGAGTTGCCCCCCGGGATACCGGTTCTGGCCACCACGGCGACCGCGAACACCCGGGTGATCGCCGACGTGGCCGAGCAGATGAGTACCGGCGGCGCCGCTGTCGACGCCTCCGACCTGGCGGCGCAGGGCGTGCTCGTCCTACGCGGAACGTTGGATCGCGACTCATTGCACCTCGGCGTGCTCGCGCTCGGTGACCAGCCCACCCGGCTGGCCTGGTTGGCCGAGAACCTCGCGGGCCTGACCGGATCCGGGATCATCTACTGCCTGACCGTAGCTGCCACGGCAGAGGTCAGCGAGTATCTGACGGGCGCCGGATACGACGTGGCCGCCTACTCCGGCCAGACCGCCCCGGCCGACCGGGAACGGGCCGAACAGGACCTCCAGCAGAACCGGGTGAAGGCGCTGATCGCGACGTCAGCGCTCGGGATGGGTTTCGACAAGCCGGATCTCGGGTTCGTCATCCACCTCGGTGCGCCACCGTCGCCGATCGCCTACTACCAGCAGGTCGGCCGCGCCGGTCGCGGCGTCGCCGAGGCGACGGTCGTGCTGCTGCCCGGTTATGACGATCAGCGGATCTGGGACTACTTCGGGTCTCTCGCGTTCCCGCCGGAGACCGAGGTCCGGGCCGCCATCCGGGCCCTGGAGGCGAGCTCCAGACCGCTGTCCACCGCGGCGATCGAGACGCATGTCGGCCTGCGGCGGACCCGGCTCGAAACGCTGCTCAAGGTCCTCGACGTCGAGGGGGCCGTCCGGCGGGTGCAGGGTGGCTGGACGGCGACGGGGGAGTCCTGGTCCTACGACGCCGACCGTTACGCGCGGGTGACGGCGACCCGGAAGGCCGAGCAGGCGTCGATGCTGGACTACATCTCCACCCGTACCTGCCGGCTCCAGTTCCTCCGGTTGGCCTTGGACGACACCGAGGCGACGCCCTGCGGCAGGTGTGACAACTGCGGCGGTCTGACGCTGCCCGGGGCGCCCGAGGGCGGCACGGTGGCGGCGGCGCGCGAGGTGCTGCAGCGGCCGGGGGTCGCAGTGGAGCCGCGGAAGATGTGGCCGACGGGGATGGCCACGTTCGGCGCGTCGTTCAGCGGCATGAGCGGGAAGATCCCAGCAGGGCAACAGTTCTCGGCGGGCCGGGCGATCGCCCGGTTGGACGGGATCGGGTGGGGGACCGCCTTGCGCGAGCTGCTGGCCGACCCGCAGGGTGACGGTGAGTTGCCGGTGCCGCTGCGCTATCCGATGGCCGAGGTGCTGCAGGCGATGTGCGGGACGGGCGGATCGGTGCCGGCGGTGGACGGCGTGGTGGTCATC
Organism: uncultured Actinomycetota bacterium; assembly: GCA_963784315.1. Classification (GTDB taxonomy): domain Bacteria; phylum Actinomycetota; class Actinomycetes; order Mycobacteriales; family Nakamurellaceae; genus Nakamurella. The sequence continues at coordinate 206,561 of CAWAQR010000002.1, read as the reverse complement.
GAGTCGACCAGCCGCCCGACGTTGCTCGCGCATCTGGCCGCAGGCGCAGCCCGGATACTGGGCGTGCCGATACTGGGTTCGCTGGCACCCGCGCCGGATCGGCCCGCGACATCCAGGGACGTCAACTCCGCTCAGCGGCTGCGCACGGTCGCCGACCGGTTCACCCTCGTCGGTGCCGAGTCACTCACCGGTCGGCGGGTGCTGCTGGTGGACGACCGGACCGACTCGGGCTGGACGTTGGCGGTGGCCGCCCGGATGCTTCGCCAAGCAGGGGCGGCCGATGTCGTCCCGTTCGTGCTGGCTGTCGGCTGACGATACGGGCAGGCGAAATGGGAGGGCGACCCGGACAGGCGAGGTGACCAGACAATGTGGGCTGACGAGGTGGACCGACGGTATTGACTGAGATCATGGGCTCACGCCGGGGCTGAGGGCGGGGCTCGGCGGGATCGGGCCTGCTGCCCGTGACAGACACCGCAGCGGGGCTGCGCATAGGTGGTCCGGTGCGGGGGCAGAGGATGGGGGACGGCCGCCTTCCGGCCGAGAACGCGTGAAGAAAGGAGCAGCCGGATGCCTCTTTCTGTGCTGGTCACCGGAGCCTCGGGCTTCATCGGATCCCATCTGGTACCTGCGTTGATCGACGCCGGTCACGAGGTCCGGGCGATGACACGTCATCCTGAGACCTATGAGGGGCCCGGTCAGGCCGTGGCCGGCGATGTCGCCGATCCGAGCAGCCTGTCGGGTCCGATGCAGGGCATCGACGTCGCGTACTACCTGATCCACTCGCTGGATTCCGACGACTTCGTCGACAAGGACGCCGACGCCGCCAAGGCGTTCTCCGCCGCTGCGGCGAAGGCCGGGGTCAGCCGGATCATCTACCTGGGCGGCCTGGGCAGCGAGGACGAGGATCTGTCGGCGCACCTGCAGTCGCGTCGCGAGGTCGAGGAGCTGCTGGCGTCCGACGGCGTCCCGGTGACCGCGCTCCGCGCAGCGGTGGTGATCGGCCACGGCGGGATCTCCTGGGAGATGACCCGCCAGTTGGTGAAGCACCTGCCGGCCATGCTGGCCCCGAAGTGGGTCTACACGCGCACCCAGCCCATCGCGCTCCCCGACGTGATCCGGTACCTCGTAGGCGTGTTGGACAAGCCGGAGAGCGCCGGGGTCGCCTACGAGATCGGCGGTCCGGATGTGCTGCGCTACATCGACATGATGCGGCGGGCCGCAGCGGTCATGGGCCACCGCAAGCTGCCGGTCATCCCGGTGCCGCTGCTCACCCCGCGGCTGTCGTCGGGTTGGCTCGCGCTGGTGACCGACGTCGACATGGCAACCGCACGTAACCTCATCGACTCGATGAGCAACGAGGTCATCGTGACCGATGACAAGATCACCCGGCTGCTCCCCGGCAAGCTCATCGGCTACGACGACGCCGTCGAGTTGGCGCTGGAGACCCGGGCGCGGGAGGAATCGGGCGCGTCCGCATGATCCGTCGACTCTCGGATCGCTTCACCCGCTCGGTACGACCACTGCTCATCGACCGTGTCGCGCGCGACCATCGGCAGACCGACGCGGCGTTCCGGCGGCGGCGGCTCGTGGTGGCACTCACCCTGGTCGTCGGCGCGACCCTGCTCGGGGTGTCGCTGGCGATCCGTCCCGGCGACCCGGTCTTCTACTACCTGACGTTCGGGCTGGCCGCCACCTGGGTACTCGGCGGTTTCGCCTCGGGCCCACTGCATCTCGGGCGGATGTCGTGGCGCAACGCCCTCCGGCGGCCGATCTGGGCACCGATCCTGCTCGGGGTGGCCGCAGCCGCCGTGTTCATCGTCGGATCGCTCGTCGTGGCGCAGATCCCGCCGCTGCGGGCCTACACGGAGGACGTGCTCGCCCACGCTCGTTTCGGTTCGCTGCCCCTGGTCGCGTTGATCACCGCGCTGAACGGCATCGCGGAGGAGGTCTTCTTCCGGGGGGCCCTGTTCGCCGCGATCGGGGTCCGACACCCCGTCGCCATCTCCACGGTGATCTACGGGCTGGCCACGGTGGTCACCGGGAACCCGATGCTGGTGTTCGCTGCGGTGATCCTCGGGGCGGTGGTCGGGCTGCAGCGCCGGGCCACGGGAGGGATTCTCGCGCCCATACTGACTCACGTGACCTGGTCCGCAATTCTCCTGTTCGCTCTGCCGCCGCTGTTCACTGCGATGGGCTGAGATGCTTGACCGCTGGGCGCTCCGCGCCGCCGAACTCGACGCAGCCGACCCGCTCCGGCAGCACGTCGGCGAGTTCCTGACCGCCGAGAACTCCGACGTCGTCGCCTATCTCGACGGCAACTCACTGGGCCGGCCGCTGCGTGCCGCCGCCGAGCGGATGGCCGCGTTCATCGAGGGCGAGTGGGCCGGACGCCTCATCCGTGGGTGGACCGACGACTGGCTCGATCGGCCGATGGCGCTGGGTGACCAGCTCGGCGAACTGGCCCTCGGCGCCGGTCCCGGGCAGGTGGTGTTCGGCGACTCGACCACGGTGTGGCTCTACAAACTGGCCCGAGCCGCGGTGGGCCAACGGCCCGGTAGACGCGAGATCGTGGTCGACACCGACAACTTCCCGACCGACCGCTACGTGATGGACGGTATCGCCGCGGAGCTGGGGATGTCGGTGCGGTGGGTCGACACCGACCCCGAGCTGGGGCTCACCCCTGAGCTGCTGGCGCCGGCCGTCGGACCGCAGACCGCATTGGTCGTGTTCAGCCACGTCGCCTATCGGTCGGGCTTCCTGGCCGACGCGGCAGCCTTGACCGAGATGACGCACCGGGCCGGCGCCCTGATCCTGGCCGACCTGTCGCACTCCGTCGGTTCGGTCCCGGTCCAGTTGGACGCGTGGGGTGTGGATCTGGCGACCGGATGCGGTTACAAGTACCTCAACGGCGGCCCGGGTGCGCCCGCGTTCGGCTATGTGCGCACCGAGCACCAGGCGACGATGACGCAGCCGATCTGGGGATGGCTGGGTCGCAAGGATGCCTTCGTGATGGGCCCGGGGTACGAAAAGGCCGACGGGATCAGGGGTTTCGTCTCCGGCACGCCGCCGATCCTGGGCCTGGTGCCGCTCGCGGCGTCCCTGGAGCAGCTCAGCAGGGCGACCATGGCCGAGATCAGGGCGAAGTCGGTGCTGCTGACCTCCTTCGCCATCGACCTCTACGACGACTGGCTCGCACCGTCAGGGGTACGGCTGGCCGGGCCCCGTGACAGCGCATGCCGCGGCGGCCATCTGACTTTGCATCGGGCCGGTTTCCGTGAGGTCAACGAGCGGCTGTGGGCGGGCGGCGTATTGCCGGACTACCGCAACCCGGACGCGATCCGGATCGGGCTGGCGCCACTGTCCACCACCTTCGCCGAGGTGCATCGCGGTCTTGCAGCGCTCCGGGACGCGCTCGCCGATCACTGCTGACCATGGCCACCTGCCGGTGACCGCGGTGACCACTCCATCGGAGCGGGCGGCGGCCGCTGAGGCCGCCGTGCTCAGCCGTCACCTCCGGCCGCTCTGGGGCGTCCCGGGAACGGCACTCGGAGTCGTCGGATGGCCGCCGGCCAGGTCCGACCGGAGGTTCGGCCGATGGCACTACTGGTGGCAGGCGCATCTGCTGGACTGCCTGCTGGACGCCCAACTGCGAGCACCCGACGCCCGGCGGCGCCGTCGTATCGTCGCTGTCAGCCGCGGGATCCGGCTGCGCAACGGCCGCCGATGGACCAACAACTATTTCGACGACATGGCGTGGCTCGGGTTGGCGCTCGAGCGGGCCCGGGCGGCCGGGGTGGTCGACGCCACGGTGGCGATCGACCAGGTCGCCGGCGAGCTCGCCGGGGCGTGGTCGGCAGACGGCGGTATCCCATGGCGACGCGGGGACGAGTTCCGCAACGCACCGGCCAACGGCCCGGCCGCAATCCTGTTCGGCAGGCTCGGGGATGAGCAGCGTGCCGCCGACACCTTCGACTGGATCGTCACGCACCTGCGAGACCCGGTGTCCGGCCTGATCTTCGACGGGGTCCGTCCGGGCGGTGAATTGCAGAGGGACCTGTACACCTACTGCCAGGGTGTTGTCCTCGGTGCCGCCGTGGAGTTGGCTGTCGGCTGCCGAGACGCAAACCGGGGGGAGCAGTTGGCTGCCCAGATCCATGAGCTGGTCACCGCAGTGGACCGTGGGCTGGCTGTCGACGGCGTACTCCGCGGTCACGGCGGCGGTGACGGCGGGCTGTTCAGCGGCATCCTGGCCCGGTGGCTTGCGCAGGTGGCGATCCGCCTGCCGGGTGACGGCGACCGGGAGGTCATCACGAGACGTGTTGCCTGCCGACTGGTCTCCGCATCGGCGGACGCGGCCTGGCGACACCGGGCCGAGGTGGGTGGCCTGCCGTTGTTCGGGGCGGACTGGGCGATCCCGGCAGCTGTTCCGCGCGGGGTCGCCGCCGGCCTGTTCACCGACGGGGCCACCGGGCCGTCCGCCGACCCGGAGCAGGACCTGTCGGTGCAGCTGGGCGGCTGGATGCTGCTCGAGGCGGCCGCCCTGCTCGCGGTGCCGACGGGCTGCAGCGGCTGACGAAGCCCGTCGCGCTGGCACCGGGGGACCTCATCGACCTGGCGGTCGGTCCGGTTGTCGGGATCGAGCGGCGTTCGGGCGCACAGTCAGCGCACCGGCATCATCAGCAGCTGACCGGTCGGTTCCCACTCGGCGGACCGGCGGGGGCGGCGCCGGGAGAGCCGCCCCGGTGCGCTGCGTGCCGGTGTGGTGGAACCGTGGGTGACCCAGGCGGGCGGTACATCCTCGCCCTCCGCCGCTACCGGTCGGGTGAAGTGATCGATCTCCAGCAGCGGCTGGCGATGCTCCCGGCACAGCGGCACCCGGCGGTGGACCCGCTCGAAGGCGAACGAGCACAGCACCACGTCGATGCGTGATCCGCACATCGCGCAGGGGTGCGCTGCCGGTGGTGGCAGGGGGTGAAGCGTCCGTATGTTCGACTCGGTGGCCATGTCGCGAAGCATCGCACGGGCCACCGACAGTGCCGCTTGTCTCCCTGGCACGCCCCGTCCCCGCCGGCGCGCGAGGCGTCCCGATCGATCCATGCCCAGGCATCCGGCCCCCCGACGGCGGTCGTCGGCCGGAGTGCGGACGACGACCGCGACGACGGTAGGCAAGGCGTGGCTGATCGGGACGCGTAGCTTGGGGTAACTGAAGAGCCGACAACACGTCGGACCCTGCCCCACCCGTGGAGGAATCACATGCCTGTCCGTACCGCCCGCACCGCCTGGAACGGAACCCTCGATGCCGGCAGTGGCCAGGTCGAACTCACCAGCTCCAAGGCGGGCACCTTCTCGGTGTCGTTCCCAAAGCGGACAGCCGAAGAGGCCGACGGCACCACCAGCCCGGAGGAGCTGATCGGCGCAGCGCACTCCTCGTGCTATGCGATGCAGTTGTCGGCCCTGATCGCTCAGGCCGGCGGCACCCCCGAGTCGCTGGAGATCACCGCTGACGTGACCCTCGGGCCGGACAACCCCGGTTTCAAGATCAGCGGGATCAAGCTGACCGTTCGCGGCGAGGTCAGTGGCCTGGATGCGGCCGGCTTCGCGCAGGCCGCGCAGGCCGCCAAGGAGACCTGCCCGGTCTCCAAGGCGCTGGCCGGCGTGACGATCACCCTGGACGCCGCGCTCGAGAGCTGAGCACTGGTTTCGCACTGCCGACTGCCGGCGCCACCCAGTGGCGTCGGCAGTCGGCGTCTGCGGCAGCTTCCCAGACCGCACCGCACGGTCGCGGTGTCGGGCGATGCGGTCGTCGACGCACCCTGTGGTCCCGTTCGGCGTTCGGGGCCGCCTTGGATAGGCTGGCCCGCGGGGCGGTAGCTCAGTCGGTCAGAGCAGCAGACTCATAACCTGCCAGGCGAGGGTTCGAGCCCCTCCCGCCCCACTACTTGTGTAGCTTTGCGGGCCTGCGCAAACCGCGTCACGTCGGCATCAGATTTTGGGCGCCGTCCGCAGTACGTCCCCAGCTTGCTGGGCAGCCAGGGTGTTCGACGACCCGACTCTGGTGTCCCACGCCGAGGTCGTACCGGCCGTTGCACCGGCAGCGCGGGCCGGCCTGGACGACCTGACCACCCGGTTGCTGAGGGTCCCGGGTGGTGCCGGGCACGCGCCCGGAGCCAAAGTCACCGCGGTGGGTTGCGAGGATGGCGGCGGGTGCGGAGTCGGTCGCCGATCTGGGGGTTCCGCCACGGCGGGATGCCCCGGTTGTTCACCGGGGTGCGGGCGCCTATTCACGCTGGGCACGTTCCTGCCAGGGTTCCGATTCGGGCCCGTCGCCAGCTTGATGCTGTCGCCGCCCGCTCCCTGGCCGGCCCGGCCCACCGCAGCCCGCTCATCACCGCAGCCGGGGTGACCTACGTCGATATGGGCGACACGATGCGCGCGACGTTCGGCTACGCCAAGCCGGGCGCCGGCTACGGCTACAGCGGCGTCAAAGGTTGAACGTGCTGATCGGCACGGTGTCGACCGGTTCGTCGGCGCCGGTGATCGTGGTGACCCGGCCGCGGAAGGAGTCTACGAACTGGGCCCGAGGTGCGGCCAGGCTCGTCGCCGACGCACTACGCACCACCAAGACGTGCGGTGTCACCGGCACGGTGGTGCTCCGCGCGGACTCCGCCTACTACTGCCGGGACGTCATCGCCGCCGCCCGCAAAACCGAGAGCGGTGGGATGGAACTGCCCGACCGAGCCCTCGGGTGGTCACCTCGTCGTGGTGACTGCCCGAGGGCCGGTCGGGTATCGATCAGCGGGTGGTCACCAGCCGCAGTGCACCATTGCGTTGGTCAACCCGGCCGAGGTCACGACGCCGGTCCGCCTGTCCAGCGCGACGACCATCGTGGAGCCCGGCAGCCCGGAGCGGCAGCGTAGATCCGCCAGGTACCGCATGGATGCGTTGCCCGCGCCGTCGGTGACCAGCGACCCGGCCGACAGCACGCCGGACGGTATCGCCGCGCCGAACTGGATGGTGGCATTCGGGGTCATGTGATAGGCCCCGCCGGACAGATAGCCGCCGAGCTGGTGCAGGTAGGTGCTGACCGATGCGCCGCCGTAGGGAGTGGCGGCCGGGTTGGCAATTCGTTGCAGCTGCGCAGCGTTGTCCGAAGCGGCTTGGGTCCGGGTGGCCGGGACGACGCACACCAGGTCGGTGGGGCGGGTCTCGCGCCACACGTAGCCCGACTTGCACCACCTGGTCACCGGGTCGGCGACCCGGCTGGCGGCGGCCGCATTGTCCGCCCACGCCGTCGAGCGCACGTCAGGCGTGACGCACACCGGGTCGTAGGACGTGGCCTCGCGCCACACGAAACCGGACTTGCAGGTGTAGGAACCGGAGATCAGCGTTCCCGCCTGGGCCGGCACCGTGGACGTGGCCACCATCCCCAGCGCTACTCCCGCCAACACCACCACCGAAGCCACCGTGCGCTTGAACCGTTGGAACATGCTGCCGTCCTTCCCGAAGATCGCGACGGCACCGGATAGTGGCGTCGGGTACAGGAGTACGGCGGGGTCAGGGCTGATACTGGGTTCCGAACATTGCCGGAATGGCCGAAGTCGCAACTGGTCTCGAGCTGCCGCTCCGCGTGATACACCGGCGGGTCTGCACAGCACGGCGGCCGCGCGGGCATCACCTGCCAGCGCGTGCCGACCTCGCAGGCTCGCAATCTCTGGCGAGCACGATGACGGATACCACCTGCCACATGTCGACATCATTTGACAGCTTCGTCACCGGGCCCGATCAGAGCCGCGAGAGCCCGCTCGGCAGAAGCGATATCGAGCTGCACGGTTGGCACATCGGCGACCCGCGGACCAACGAGGCGACGCGATCGTGAACGGCTGGCTCATGCGACCCGAGGCGCATACATCATGGGCCGCAACAGGCTCGGGCCGATTCGCGGCCGCTGGAACGAGGACTGGCGCGGCTGGTGGGGGCCCTAACCGCCCAGCCACCGGCACCGGGACTTCGACACCCGGTCGGCACGATCGATCTGGCGATCCCGAAACTCCGGCAGGGCACGTATTTCCCGGACTGGTTGTTGGAGCCACGTAAGCGGGCGGAGAAGGCCCTGACGTCGGTCGTGGCGACGTGTCACCGCCTCGGCGTGTCGACCCGGCGCATGGACAAACTCGTCCAGTCCCTCGGTATTTCGGGGATCTCGAAGTCGCAGGTGTCGGTGATGGCCAAAGACCTCGACGAACAGGTCGCAGCGTTTCGGCACCGCCGGTTGGACCAGGGCCCGTACCCGTTCCTGGCCGCGGACGCCCTGGTGTTGAAGGTCCGCGAGGCCGGCCGGGTCGCCCGCGTCCACGCCCTCGTTGCGGTCGGGGTGAACGCCGACGGGTACCGGGAGGTCCTCGGGATCAACGTGACGTCCAGCGAGGACGGGGCCGGCTGGTGGCAGTTCTTCCGGGACCTCGTCGACCGTGGCCGGACCGGGGTGCAGCTGGTCACCTCCGATGCCCACGCCGGTCTGGTCGCCGCGATCGGGGCGATCCTGCCCGGGGCGTCGTGGCAGCGGTGCCGCACCCACTACGCGGTGAACCTGATGGCCCAGACCCGGAGACGTCGTGGCCGGCGGTCCGCGCTCTGCTCCACTCGGTGTATGGCCAGCCCGACGCGAAAGCTGTTGATGATGACGCTCACCTGAACTTCCCCAGACCTGCTCACTGAATTTCCCCACCTGCGTGGCTCCCGCAATCGAGGCGGGGCCCTCCCGATGCTGGCGGTCTCTGACCACACACCAGCTGCCGGAAGGGCCCCGCTTCATGCTCACACAGGAGGACGACGTGGACATTCATGCACTACGACGCCGGGGGTGGTCGATCTCGGCGATCGCCCGGCACGTCGGCCGGGACCGCAAAACGGTCCGGGCCTATCTGGACGGGAAACGGCAGGTCGGGCAACGTGCCCCCGCCGGCGGCGACGCGTTCGCCCCGTTCGCCGCGTACTGCACGGCCAGGCTGGTCGAGGACCCGCACCTGTGGGCGACCGCCCTGCATGACGAGGTGGTGAAGCTGGGCTACCAGCGGTCGTATCCGGCGTTCACCCGGGCGTTGCGGCTCCGCGGTCTGCGGCCGGCGTGCGAGCCGTGCCACCCGGCGAAGGGCCGCCCTGCGGCGGTGATCGAGCACCCTGCGGGCGTGGAAACGCAGTGGGACTGGGTGGAGCTGCCCGACCCACCGGCCGGTTGGGACGGCTACGGGAAACGCGCATACCTGTTGGTGGGGGCGTTGTCGCACTCCTCGAAGTGGCGGGGCGTGCTGTGCGAGTCGATGAACCAGCCGCAGCTGGCCGAAGCGCAACACCAGGTCGCGGCCAGGCTGGGTGGGGTCACCACCGAGTGGCGGTTCGACCGGATGGCCACGGTGGTGCACCCCGGGTCCGGTCAGGTCACCGCCACCTACGCCCCCATCGCGAAACACTTCGGCGTCATCGTGCGACCGTGCCCACCGCGGCGCGGGAACCGCAAAGGCGTCGTGGAGAAGGCGAACCACACCGCCGCGCAACGCTGGTGGCGCACCCTGCCCGACGACGTCACCGCCGCGCAGGCGCAGGCCCTGCTGGACGAGTTCTGCGCGACCATCACCGACCAACGAGCCCGCACCGACCAGGCCGGTAATCGTCGCACCGTCGCTGATCTCGCCGCAGCGGAGCCACTCCGTGCGGTCCCGACAGCACCGCCGGTCGCGGTGCTCACAATCACCCGGAAAGTCTCGGCGCAGGCCCTGGTGTCCTTCCGCGGCAACACCTACTCCGTCCCACCCGCCCACGCCGGGCAGCCGGTGTCGGTGATCCACCGGCTCGGCGCGACGACCCTGGCCTTCACCACCCCGGCCGGAGTGACCATCGCCGTCCACCACCGACGGCCCGACGGCGCCGGCGTCAGCGTCCGCACGGACAGTCACGTCACCGCGTTGAACACCGCCGCCCTCGCGGCGTTCACCACCACCGCGCCGCACCGGTCGAAACGGCGGATCCCACCCGGCCCCGCCGCCCGCGCCGCAGCCGCTGTCCTGCGCGGCGAACCGGCCGCAGCTGCCGGTGCGGTGATCGACCTCGCCCGCTACGCCCAAGCCGCCGAACGCCGCCGCACCCTGCCCTGACCCGGGGCAGTGAACCCACACCCACACGCTGACTAGCTGTGGAATCTATTGAAGGGAAACGACCCTCGTATGACCACCACCACCACGACCACGACCACGACCACGAACACCACTGAGGCGGGCCGCTATCAGCAGCTCCGCGACCACCTGAACTACTTGCGGCTGGCCGACGCGGCCGCCGCACTACCCTCCGTCCTGGACCAAGCCAAGACCGAGAAACTCACTACCACAGCAGCTTTGGAGACTCTGCTGCGGATCGAGGTGCAGGCGACCGAGGCCCGCCGGCTCACCGGCCGGCTCCGGTTCGCGAACCTCCCCACCCCTGCCACCCTCGAGGACTTCGACTACGACGCCCAGCCCGGTGTCGACCCCGACCTGATCCGTGACCTGGCGTCGAACCGGTACCTCGAGACCGGCACGAACATCCTGCTCATCGGTCCGCCCGTTATCAACGGTTTGACCTGAGTGTGGCCTTGTTTGGGCTGGTCACGACGTTGATGCGATTGATGCGACGTGGTTGGTGTGGGGGACGACGCCGGGTCCCCGGCGGGCGAGTTCTCGGCGTAGGTCGAGGTTCTCACCGTGGGCTTTCTCGAGTGCGTCCCGCAGGGTCTGGACGTCTTCTCGGTGTCGTTTCTTGAGGTCGTTGATCTGAGCGGTCAGTGCGAGGATCAGGGTGTTTTCGGAGTCGGGCGCTGCGGTGGGTGTCGGCCTAGGTCGGGTTCGGTCGCGTAGGTGTTCGATGCGGCCGCGGAGTTCGGGGTGGCCGTAGAGGAAGGCGTGGGAGACGCCGGCTTCGCGCTGGACGGCTTGGAAGGTGATCGGCTCGCCGCGTTTGACCAGAGTTCGGATCGCTTGCTCGGCGGCTCTGGTCTTCGCTTCGGATTTGGCCTTCGCGGCGGCGGTCAGCACGGCGATGCGTTTGGTCTGCGCGTCGTCGGTCATGGCCGGGTCCTTCGGTGGGGTGCGAGGTTCAGGGTCAACGGGACGGCGCCGGTGGTGGCGCGCCGCAGCCGCCGCCCTGGACGGCCCGGCCGGGGTGGTCGGACATGGTGGCCAGCAGTCGGGTGAGGGCGGCGTGTTCGGCTCGCCGTTGAGCGAGCCAGACGTTGTCCTCGGGCATCGGGCGGCCGTGTCGTTGCTGGAACGCGGCGGTGCTGTGGGCGATCAGTTCTTCGGTTTCCCGCAGTTGCCGCGCCAGGGCGGTCTGGTGGGTGTCGTCGGTGACGAAGACCGAGCAGGTCAGGCAGGCGTTGCCCTTGTCGCAGGTCTGCAGCGGCGGCAGCAGGCACCAGCCGTTGGGCAGGAACCGGTCGGCCCGGTCGAACAGGTGCAGGCTGTCGTGGTCTTCCTGGGAGAACTGGACCCGGGTGCCGTCGGCTTTGAGTTTCGCGGTGGCCAGGAACGCCTGCTCGGCGTGTTCCTCGCGTTGAGCGATGTAGTGCATCGTCATCGTCGGTGTCGCGTGGCCGGCGTAGCGCTGTAGGACGTGGATGGGCAGGCCGAGCTCGGCGAGCCGGGTCAGTTTGGTGTGCCGGAACCGGTGGGTGTGGCTGAGCTCCAGCAGCCGGCCCTTGCTGTCGGTGATCTTCACGATTTTGCTGAACTCGCGGAGCATCCAGGTGTAGGTGCCCGGCGGGTAGGGCTTGTCGCCGCTCCGGTTGCCGATGCGCTGCACGAACAGGAACTGCGGTTGTCGTCCCTGCAGGGCTGGCGCGGATCCATTGTTGTTGCTCCTCGATGACTGCGGCTACCTCGCGGTCGACGAGGATGCTGTCCGGCGCGATGTCGATCTTGCTCTGCGCGTAACGGAAGCGGACCATCTCATCGCCGCCGGCCGGTCTGGACGGTCGGTGCCGGTGCCGGGGAGAGGCAGTCGAACTCGCAGGTGCGGATCTCACTGGCGCGGCGGCCGGTGAGGACCTGCAGCAGGATCATCCGCATCGCCTGCGGGTCGTCGAAACCCGCTGCGGAGTACTTTGGTTCCGTCGCCGCGGGTGATGCGCATCTGTTGGTCGCGGGGCAAGACCGAGCAGGGGCAGAGCGCCGGGGATCTGCGCGAGTGCGTGGTCGTCGATGTAGTGCCGTTCGTTCAGGTCGGGCGTGTGCGGGATGCGGGAGACCTGACGTAACCAGCCGGCCGACGTGTGTTTCGGTGACCCGCTGCCAGGGCGAGGTCCCGCAGATCCGGCGGGCCTGCGCCTGGTTTGGCGGCGACGAACGCGAAAAGCTCTGCCACCGCTCGGATGTCATCGTTGATCAGGCGGGGATGGACGGGTTTGCCGTAGTGCCGGCGGTCGGTCTCCCGGGTCAGCCGGTTGGCCGGGTCGGTGGTCCAGCGACGGAACGCGGCAGCCTGCCCGGCGGCCGCCTCGGGATCGCCCGAGGACGTCGCCGGGGTCAGTCGAAGGTGGTCGTGAGCCAGTTGTCGAAGCGTTGCAATGACCTGAGCCGTTCCTGGCTGACGGTCGACCAGCGCAGCGTCCCGGCTTCCAGTTGGGTGCCCAGGTGCCACTTGACCGCTTCCCGCAGCCACCGCTGAGTGATCTGCCCCGGTGAGCATCCGTAGTTCGCCTGCGGCTCCCGCGCCGACAACGGGATCCGCGGGTCGCAGCGCGGATGCCAGTCGTCCAGAGCCCACCAGGGACCGTCGTGGCAGCGGGCGAGCAGCGCCAGCCGGGCGAAGCGGAACACCACCCGCAGCCGGGCGACAGCTGCCCTGAGGTGGGAGCCGACCCCAACGGTTGGCGTAGAACCAGCGCTGTAATGTCGACGCGGTATCCCAGTCCAGAGTGCGCATCGACGCCGGGAACGGGTGGTGCTCGAGGACCGCCCTGCGCAGGATGTTCGCGAGTTGATTCAGCGCCAACACCGACGACCGGGTCCCGTCGACGGCCTGCCAATGCGCCATCCAGGCCAACTCGGCCGGGAACGGGTCGGGTAACCCGGTCAGGTCCAGCCTTCGCTCACCGTTCTCAGTGATCGAGGCCCAGTTGTCGATGCCGGGGCCGATCACCGGCCCGCGCCACAACGCGGGAAGTTTCTGCCAAAGCCGCTGCACCGGGTCCAGGTCGGCGCCTGAGATCAAATGCGGTCGTTCACGTCTCATCGCGTACCTGCCAGGCGGACGTATACGACTTCCAGTTCGCCGCAGCCCGCAGCGCCTCGTCCTCGCGGACCCAGCCGTAGATGTCCAGCGTCGTCTGGACGTGGGCGTGACCCAACCGCCGCGACACCACCCACTCCGCGGTCCCAGCCAGCAGCAGCGCGGTGGCATGGCTGTGTCGAAACCAGTGCGGGGTCCACCCGGGCGGGCCGATGCCCTTGTGCCGCAACGCCGCCATCTTGTCCCGGACCGTGCCCTCCCGCAACGGCGCCAGCAGCGGAGGCCGTTGCCAGGTTCACCAGCAACGCGGAGTCACCGCGGTCATCGCGATCCCCAGCTCGCCTGCGCGTGCAGGCCAGTTGGGTCAGGTAGTCGGCGAACAACCGCTCCAGGTCGCTGCCGACGTAAACCCGGCGGGGGCGCATCATCTTCACCCGCGCCCCGTTCGCGTTGTCGGCGCGCGGGCACGATCTCGACATAGGGGGTGCCGCCGCGGCCCATCACGAAGTCGCTGATCCGCAGACCCAGCGCCTCGCCGAGCCTTATCCCGGTCTCCGCGAGCAGGGCGAACAGCAGCCGGTCGCGCAGGTTGCCCGACCCACTCACCCGGTCGCCGGTGTCGAAGACGGCGCAGCCGTCCAGGATCGCCTGGATCTCTTTCGGCAGCAGCAGCGGCGGGCGCCCGCGCGCGGCGGTTGATCGCGCACCCGCACCAGCGACGACGGGCCCGGTGCCGAGCGAGCGTCCAGATGCGCCAGCAGGCCGCGGGCCGGTGCCCGGCGCGGTGCCCCGCGCATCAGCCGCCCCGCGACCGGCACTTCGAAAACGGCCTCCTGCCAACGGTAGAAGGAGATCAACGCCGCCAACCGCGCCTCCAACGTCTCCGGTGACGGACCGCCCTGCGGGGCGACCAGGGCGTGCTCGACCGTGCGGCCGTTGCGCAGCCAGGACAGGAACCCCGCCACCGCCGGGAACCCCGACCTCGCGTCCACCGCTCGGCCTCGTCGCGCTGTTCCAGGAATGTCCACCACTGGGCCAGCGACGTCGCATAGCCGCGCACCGTGTTCGGCGACCACAGGTGCCGGTGGGCCTCCAACCACTCCTCGACCGGCGCGACCGTCCGGTAACCGCCGTCGATCACCGTCCACGTGCGCGGCCCGACCCGAAGGCCGGACCGCCAAACTCTGCGCCACGCTGTCGTTCCATCTCGTCGAAGAACTCCCGCTGATAGCGAGGAAACGACGATGGCAGGACGTCAAGACTCCGACCGTTGATGACGTCGATGAGGGCGGGTCAGGAACCGTTGATAACGCCCGGCGTCGGCAAGACCATGCTCGCCGTCGGGCTCGCCCGGAAAGTCGCCGAAGCCGGGCACCGCACCTACTTCACGAACGCCGCTGACCTCACCGCCCGCTGCCACCGAGCCGCCATCGAGGGCCGGTGGGCCACCACCATGCGGTTCTACGCCGGACCCGCGTGCCTGGTCATCGACGAGCTCGGCTACCTGCCGCTGCCCGCCGAAGCCGCATCAGCCCTGTTCCAGGTCGTCAACCAGCGGTACCTGAAGTCCTCCATCATCATGACCACCAACCGACCGGTCACCGAGTGGGGCCAAATCCTCGGTGACAACACCGTCGCTGCAGCACTTCTCGACCGACTCCTACACCGCTCCGTCGTCATCGACATCACCGGCGACTCCTACCGCCTCCGCGACCACCAAGCCCGCACCACAACCTCCGACGCGCCGTCCAGCCAGCAGCCGCTACCCTCGACCGGTCACCAAGTGGCCAATTTCGCTGAGCGAGACTGGGGAATTTCGGTGAGCGCCATCAGTTGACGCCCAATAGAATCGGGCCCGGAACACGTTGCGGGTGAAACTCCCGAAGGTCGCCTCCCATCTCGAGGACGCCCGTGCGGACCTGAGCGCGTTCGCCGTGTTCCCGAAGGAGATCCGGCGGCAGACAAAGAGAGCCGTCGACGCACCGACGTCGTCGGGATCTTCCCCGACCGGGACGCCCTGATCCGCCTTGTCGGCGCCGTCCTGACCGAACAACACGACGAATGGACCGACGGCCGCCGCTACCTCGACGTCGACGTCATGACCCGAACCCGCGCGATCACCGACCCAATTACCGATCCGACGAAGGAGACCACCGACCGAACCCACCCTTCAGGCCATCACAGCCTGACCCCAGCGGATCACCGATGACCAGCCTGGATACACCACCCCCAGGGACTTGAGCCTGTGGTCAGCGGTCATCGACGACCCGACTGTGGTGTCGCACGGCAACCTGGCACCGGCTGTTGCGTCGGCAGGCCTGGCCCGACACCGCCCGCTACGACGGGATGCGACGGCGAAGGCGAGCAGGCGGTCGCATTCGGACCTGAGCCAACGGTGGTGCGATGGCCGGCCGGTCCTGGTTCCTGCTCACAAGCCAGAAGAAGTCGATGCTGTCATGGTGACTCTTCCCCGAAAGCGTCGTGCCCGTCTGCCATCTCGTCGAATGGTGATCGCGGCGGGATCGTGGCGGTCGTCACCCGAGTAGCCTGTGGTCGCCGTGCCGGCGGCGGGTAGGATCCCGCCAGATGCCCGCAGGGAGCCCGGTGGAGCTTGTCGGGGTCGCCGTCACGGCGCCCCGAGGGCGCGCTCTAGGAAGGGGTTCCAGAACTTGCCGTCCGGGTCATAGTGCCTGCGCACGGCCTTGAATTCGGCAAGGCGGGGGAAGCGCGGACCGAGAACGTCCGCCCCGAAGGCGAAGAGTTTGCCCCAGTGTGGCCGCGGTGCGTACGGAGCGAGCGCCTCCTCGATGACCGGGAGCAACGCCAGCACTTCCACCGGGTGCTTGGCCCAGGTGAATCCGATGCACAGCACGTCCTGCTCGTAGGCGGGGCTGAGCCACAACGAGTCGGCTGCAGCGGTGCGGATCTCGGCGATCAACAGGTGCGGAGAGATCCGCCCGCCGAGTCCGCGCAACACCTGGAGTGCCTGCACACCGAACTCGCGGCTGACGAAGTACTCGGTCTGCAGTTCGTCGCCGGCGTTGGACGGCTCGCGGTCGAGGCGGAAGTGCGGCATCCGTTCCGACCACGGCCCGGGCACGCTGGCCCGCGGGTTGATCTTGCCCGGTTCGAGCTCGTCCGAGTCGTCGTACCATGCCGCGCCGAACAGGGTCCGAGCTACTTCGGGATGTTCGTCCTCGCCGAGCCGGGTCTTGAGCCATACCTGCATCACGGTCGGGCTCGCGAAGTCCGCGAGCAGGCTGACGCTGTAGGCGCACGCCATCACCTCGTCCAGCCGCTCGAGTACGGTCTCCCAGGGTGCGTAGCGGTAGACATCCTGACGCACCAGGTAAGTCGGCTGGAGGTCGAGGGTGACGCGGGTGATGATCCCGAACGCCCCGAGGCCGAGGGCGAGGGCGGACAGGTGTTCGCTGGACCGGTCGACCGTGATTAGTGAGCCGTCCGCCGTCACGAGCTCCACCGCCGAGATCGCGGTGGCCAGGACGCCGCTGCCGTCGCCGGAACCGTGCGTGCCGGTGGCGGTGGCGCCGGCCACCGAGATGTGCGGCAGCGACCCGGTGTTGTGCAGCGCGACCCCCTGCTCCTGCAGCGCGTCGATCAGTATCCCGTAGCGGGTGCCTCCGGTGACGCTGGCTGTCATCGTCGCCGGGTCGATCCTGATGTCCGGATCAATGCCGGCCAGCGAGATCAGCGCACCCGGGGTGTCCGCGATGTCGGTGAACGAGTGCCGGGTTCCGAGCGCCCGGACGCGGGGCCATCGAGTGACCAAGCCCTGCAGTTCGTCGACAGTTGCCGGTTCAAGGACCGCCTGAGCGCTGTAGGTCAGGTTGCCAGCCCAGTTCATCAGGTTGGTCGACACGACGATCCTCTCGGCTGACTGGAGACCTGCTTGACGTGTGAGTTTGCCTTCAGACGTTAGCTGCGGCTGACGCGCCGCGCACCCGGCAGCTGCCGGAAGTTTTGCTGGCCACATCGGCCAGTCGGCGGCTCTATGCGGTTGGGGTGCAACCCCACCGGCGGGACGCAGCGGCCGAGGTTCTCGATGTTGTGGGCACGGCACCCGCCGGCGACCACTCAGACCTGGTCATCGGCCTGTATCCGCCGGCATGTCCGGAGACTCCAGGCGTTGGGAGGTTGGGGTCATGCCTGCCAACACCACGAAGCGGGACCGCCGGAGTTGAAGGAGCGGTGGCGCACGGCCCGGTTGGGTGTAGCAGCGGTGGGTCACCGAACACGGCGCGACCGTGTCGTAAGTGACGTGTCACTTACGCCGGTCGTCGCCGCCGGTTCGAGCTGGGGTTGGCAACTGTGGGCATTCGCTGTCAGCCCTCCGGCTGGCGACCAGCTCCCGCCCTCAATCGATGGGCGCGCCTCACCCCCGACACCGAAGCCGGCATCAACGGACGCTCTTGTATGAGGGAAAGTCGATTGGGCTTTTGCCGAGCTCCTTCCGGACGGCGTTCAAGTAGTCCTCCCGCGTCGCGTTCATGCGTGCGCGGAGCCGGACACTTTCGGCGGCATTACGGGGGGAGACAAGCACCTCATCCACATAATCGCACGTCGCTACAAATAAGCTTCTTGCATCGTTTGCCAGCGCTTGGCTGCACACGAGCTGCAGAAGGTTGGATGCCTGGTAGGAACGAGACTTCCCCTCCCGCACGGCGTCGACAGTCAGAGGTGTCGTTCCATCATTCTTGGGCGAAGTGAGATAGTACAGTTCGGACAACTGCTCTAATAGGTTTCCGGCGGCGTCCCTGAGTTGCTGAGATTCTCGGTTCTGACGATCAAGGTTGAGTTGCTCGACCCGCACCATCGCGTCGGTTCTCCTGCGACGTCGATCCAAAACAAGAGCGATGAGGCCGGCTATGCTCGCGCCACCAAGCCCGGCGACCACGGTTGCCCAAGGGTTCATCGCCGGAGGCTATCAAGCATGACCGTGAATGGACGGTCGATGCCTTGGGCCGCACCGGTCTCCCGCTGAACCTGGGCGGCGGGTGGGGCCGTCAAGGGCGGTACCCGCGACCGCACGAGCCACTGCAACAGGTCATGCAATCCAAATCCCCTGTCGTGTCGCCCGCGACAGAGCGCCCTGACCACATAAGTGCGGGGTCACTGAGGCTGGGCACCAGAAGCCCGGGCCTGCCTGGATGTTGTACCCGTAGACTCGGCCGAGCAGCCCCAGAGCGTCCCCCACGACCTTCTGTGTCCGAAATTCCCCGCACGTCGGGTGAATTCTGGCGCGAGCGTCGGCGGGCAGGCGTCTGGCGAACGCCGTTCGACTCAACAATCTGTGCTGCCCTCAAGACCTCCGTCGGCATCTTCAGTTACACCGGGCGTCGCGCATCCACAGTGCGTCGCAGCAGTAATCCAAAGTACAGTCCGTAGCAGACCTGGCCGACACAATCACCGCAGGTCAGGGTGCGCGCGTCGTCGTGACCTGTGGTTCGGAAAAAATGCGGGCGCCTCCCGCCAGCTGACATTGTCAATCGAATGGGAACCATGCCGTACGCCGTCCGTCCGAACGGTGAGTGCCACCAAGACACCGACGAAAGTCGACCTCAGGGCGAAATGAGAGTGGCAGTCCTAATGGCGGCCGTCTGCCCGCCGGCTGGAAGCGCAGCAGTATCCGTCCTTACCCATGGGCGCTCCGCATCCACTGCAGGTGTCCAGAGGTCCACGTGAGCGCGCGACCAGATAGCGGCTTTGCACGGAACCTGCCTCTCGGTCCCACGCCGCATTGTTGGCCGAGATCGTGTGCAGTGCTCGGTTGCCAACTCGGTTGCCGACACGGCGGGGAATGCGGACCGGGCGAGCGCTCAGCCGGATTTCCGCCCGTACTGCCTCCTGGAGCTGCAGAAACTCGGCACGTGTGGGCGGCAGTACTTTCCTGATCTGCAATTGGCGATACACATCGCTCAGGCTGATGCCCGGGTCGACCCGCAGCAGGGCCAGGGTGTCATCTCGAGTTCGTGTCATGTCGGCCGGATCGGCGCCGGGCATCAGCTCATCACCGGGCCGGATGGTCAATTATGCGGGCGACACGTGGGCACATGTGAATGCCTTCCTGGAGAAACCGCTGACCGCACCGGACGAGACCGTGAATCGTGATGCTACGTGGCCCCTCGCACCACAGTCAGTCGTTCGGCAGAATATGATCGCCCGGTCGAACCCCGCGGCCGGACAGCCCGAATAGCGACCAGATCGCTGCAATATGCCAGGTCGCAGAGGTCCGACTCCACGAGACGCTCGGCGACAGCGCAGTCATCGCCTGGATCATCCGAGTCGAAGCGACGCAGATTGCGAGGTGTGGTCGTCGATGGGCGAGTTGCACGTCAACATCATCACCACGCTCGACGGGGTGATCCAGGCCAACGGTGGCCCCACCGAGCAGGACGGCGATTTCCGCTACGCCGGTTGGGAACGCCCGTTCCATGACCGGCAGTCCGGCGAACGGATGGTGGCGGACCTACAGCTCTGTGACGCACTGCTGTTGGGCCACACGACCTACGACATCTTCCGCTCGTACTGGCCGGGCCAGGACAACCAAATCGCACACGTCTTCAACCGGGTCCCCAAGTATGTCGCGTCCCGTGGCTCGCCCCATCTGACCTGGGTCGCCAGCACCCAGCTGACCGACGCGGGTGAACAGGTCCGTGAGCTACGGCAACGGCACGAGCGGGTCCACACCTGGGGCAGTGCCGACCTGCTGCAGACGCTGTTCCGGGAGTCGCTGGTCGACCGGGTGAACATCTGGATGTGTCCGGTGGTGCTCGGGGAGGGTAAGAAGCTCTTCCCCGACGGCACCGCGGCCGCCCGGTTCCAACCGGTCGAGCCGCCGACGTTGTTCCCGGGTGGCGTCGTGCTGCTGCGCTACCGCCACCTGCCGGGACCTCCGCAGACCGACAGCGGGGTCGGCGACGCGCCGACCGAGCCCGACGACGCACCGTGAACCGATATCGGCCCGTCGACTATAAGCGCATAGACTCTGACGTTGCGTCACGAACGAAGGGGATCGAATGGCCAAGGGGCCCACGGTGTACGACGTTGCCGAGCGCGCGGGCGTCTCGATTGCGACGGTGTCGTTCGCCTTCCGCCGACCCGAGAAGGTCAAGGCGTCGACCCGCGACATGGTGCTCGCAGTCGCCAGAGAGCTCGGGTACGTGCCCAGCGCCAGCGCCCGCGGACTGGCCGAGAGTCGCACCCGCGCGCTAGGCCTCTTCGCCTTCGACTACCTCCTGGACGCCCCGGAGCAACTCGCACCCGACCACGGCGCCGGTAGTCAGGACAGCCCGGACGGCACCACCGACATCGACCTCAACGCGGACTTCAGGCTGTTCCCGCTGTACGTCGACGAGGTGCAGCGTGGCGTCGAACTGGAATGCTGGCGCCGCGGTTACGCCCTGATGATCGGGGGGCGCGGCCACGCGGACACCGACACCGTGATCGCCGACATTGCCGGCAGAGTCGATGGTCTCGCTGTCTTCCCACACACGGTGCCGGCGGAGATGTTGCGGCTGATCGCCCGCCGGATGCCGGTGGTCGAGTTGTCCGAGCCGGGGGAGTCCGGCGATCTGAACCACGTGACGGTGGACAACGCCGGTGGGATGCGGGCGGTCACCGAGCACCTGATCACCCACCACCACCTGACCGACCTGGGATTCCTGGGCGACACCGAAGGTTCCGATCAGCAGGCGCGCTTCCAGGGTTTCCGATCCGCACTCCGGGCCGCCGGGCTCCGGGTGCCGAAGGAGTCGCTGTCTCCGCTCGGCAGCCCGGTCCATCAGACGGCCGCGACCATCGGCGAGCTGTTGGCGGCGCGAACACTTCCCCGAGCACTGGTCTGCGCGACCGATCAGGTCGCCCTGGCCGCCATGGACGCGTTGCGACTGGCCGACCTCGCTGTTCCCGGCGATGTCGCCGTCGTCGGTTTCGACGGGATCGCCGCCGGCCGCATCGGCCGCCCGACCCTCACGACGGTGCGTCAGCCCATGGAGTTGATGGGTCGCGCGGTGGTCGGCATCATCATCGAGCGGCTCAACGACCCGACCGGGCCACCCCTGCACCGTCAGTTCCCGACGCGGCTCGTGCTGCGTGAGAGCTGCGGTTGCGCCGACCGGTCCTGAACCCGCTGAGGACCCGAGTCCGGGCGACACTTGACCCGCGAGATCAAAGCGCTTAACCTAGCCATGATGCTAAGCGCTTAAATCTTGGATCGTGTCGATGCGGCCGGCTGGTGCCGCCGCATCCGCCCCTCGGGCCGTGCCCGGGTGGGAATCAAACTCTGGAGGGAACACTGATGTTCCGAACAAGATCGATGTACACCGCGGGCCTGATGGCCGCCGTCCTCATCCTGAGCGCCTGCGGGCGCAGCACAGAGACCGGATCGTCGGCGGCGACCTCCGAGTCCGCCGCGGTGATCTCCGAGGGGCCGGCCACCGGAAACCTGACGGTGTGGGCGCAGGGCGCGGAGGGGGAGAACCTGCCGGCCCTGCTCAAGGAGTTCGAAGCGGCCAACCCCGGGGTGAAGGTCGACGTCACGCCCATCCCGTGGGACGCAGCGCACAACAAGTACCAGACCGCGATCGCCGGCGGACAGACCCCGGACATCGCGCAGATGGGCACGACCTGGATGGGTGATTTCGCCGATGCGTTCGACCGCGCGCCGGCGGCGTTCGACAACGCCGGATTCTTCGAAGGAGCGGTGAAGTCCTCGGACGTCGGCGGCTCCGCAGTCGGGGTCCCGTGGTACGTGGACACCCGCGTCGTGTTCTACCGCACCGATCTCGCCGAGCAGGCCGGGTACTCCACGTTCCCGACCACCTACGAGGACCTCAAGGCGATGGCCAAAGCCATGCAGGACAAGGCCGGTGCCACCTGGGGGATCCAGCTGCTGGCCGGCGGCGCGGACTCGTTCCAGGGCATGCTGCCCTTCGGCTGGTCCAGCGGCGCCGAGCTGATGGACGACGGAAGCACGAAGTGGACCCTGGACACTCCTGAGTGGAACAAGGCGCTGAGCTACTACCAGAGCTTCTTCACCGACGGCATCGCCAACCCGACGCCCAACTCCGGCGCCGGTGCCGCAGAATCGGCGTTCGTCGATGGATCCGCGCCGATGATGATGTCCGGGCCGTACAACATCGGCAACCTCGCCAAGGCCGGCGGCGCAGATTTCGCCGACAAGTACGCGGTTGCCACAATGCCCAAGGACACCTCCGCGACCTCGTTCGTGGGTGGCTCCAACCTGGTGGTGTTCAAGGACAGCCCCAACCGCGACGCGGCCTGGAAGCTCGTGCAGTGGCTGTCGCAGCCCGAGGTCCAGGTGAAGTGGTACCAGGCCACCGGCGATCTCCCCGCCGTCGAAACTGCCTGGGACGACAAGATTCTGGCCGATGACGAGAAGTTGTCCGTGTTCGGTGACCAGCTCAAGGACACCAACGCGCCGCCGTCGGTCCCCACCTGGACCCAGGTGAGCGCCGCCGCCGACACTCAGCTCGAGCAGATCGTCAAGGCCGGCAAGGACCCGGCTCAGGCGCTGAAGGACCTGCAGGCCCAGGCGGACTCGATCGGCATGGGTAGCTGACCGTGGCCATCGCCACCGTCCCGACCGGCGCCGTTTCCGGCGCCGGCGGGAAGCGGGTCGACCACGGCGCCGCCCGCCGTCGGCGTCAGACCCTGATCGCCTGGGGCTTCGCCCTCCCGTTCGTCCTGGTCTTCGCGGTGTTCATGCTGCTGCCCATCGTGTCGTCGCTGCTGATGTCGTTCACCGACTTCACCAGCCGCGACGTCACCACCCCGCTGGCCGTCGGGTTCGTGGGTCTGGATCAGTACGCGGACCTCTTCGGCAATCCGCAATTCCTGAAGTCGCTGACCAACACGGCCTACTTCGTGATCGTGGGGATTCCGCTGACGATGGCGGTGGCACTGGCACTGGCGGTCGCGCTCAACAGCGGGATCGACAAGTTCCGTACCGTCTTCCGGGTCGGCTTTTACACCCCGGTCGTCACGAGCATCGTTGCGGTGGCGGTGGTCTGGCGATTCATCCTGCAACCGGACGGGCTGTTGAACACCCTGCTCGGCTGGGTCGGTATCGCCGGCCCGGACTGGCTCAACAGCACCACCTGGTCGATGCCGGCACTGATCCTGATGGCCGTCTGGCGCAACATGGGCACGTTGATGATCATCTTCCTTGCCGGCCTGCAGACTATTCCGGAGGACGTCAAGGAAGCCGCCGCGATCGACGGGGCGGGCGCCTGGAAGCGGTTCACCAAGATCACGCTGCCGTTGCTCCGACCGACGATGCTGCTCGGCGCGGTCCTGTCGTCCGTGGGCTACTTGCAGTTCTTCGAAGAGCCGTACGTGATGACCAAGGGTGGACCGCTGGACTCGACCCTGTCGATCAGCTACTTCACCTTCAACCAGTTCGGGTTCGGTAAGTACGGCTACGCCTCTGCGGCGAGCTACGTGCTGTTCGTCGCCATCGCCCTACTGAGTCTGGTCCAGTTCCGGGCCCTGCGATCCAAGGACTGAGGCGCTCATGACGATCTCCGAACACCCCCCATTGTCGCCGGCTTCCGCTCCGGACACCGACCCGCGACCCACGAAGACCCGCACCGACAAGCATTCGGGTCGAAGGATCCTCCTCTACGCAGCCCTGGTGATCGCCGTCGTGGCGACCCTGATGCCGTTCGTGTGGATGCTGCTCGGCTCGCTGAAGACCGACGGCGAGATCCTCCGGAACCCGTCCGGCTTCCTGCCCGAAGCGCCGACGATGGACAACTACACCAAATGGTTCCGCGATCTGGGCATCAGCACGTTCTTCGTCAACAGCCTGATCGTGGCGGTGGTGACCGTGCTGGGCAATCTGCTGTTCTGCTCGATGATCGGCTACGCCCTGGCAAAGATGGACTTCGCCGGCAAGCGGTTCCTCTTCCTGCTGGTGATGCTGACGCTGATGGTGCCCGGCGTGGTGACGTTCGTCCCGCTGTTCGTCCTGGTCAGCAAGATCGGCCTGCTGAACACCTACCCGGCACTGATCCTGCCGTTCCTGACGTCACCGCTGGGGGTGTTCCTGATGCGGCAGTTCATGATGGGCATCCCGGTCGCGCTGATCGAAGCCGCCCGGATCGACGGCGCCGGTGAATTCCGGATCTTTGCCAGAGTCGTGATGCCGCTGTGCGGCCCGCCGTTGGCCACCCTCGGCATCCTGACCTTCCTCGGCTCGTGGAACAACTTCCTGTGGCCACTGGTCGCGGCTCAGAGCGAGAAGATGTACACGCTGCCGGTCGCCCTCACGTTGTACTCGACCGGCCAGAACGCCACCGACTACGGGTTGCTGCTGGCCGGGTCGGTGCTGGTCATCGCGCCCATCGTGGCACTCTTCGTGCTCCTGCAACGGTTCTTCATCCAGAGCGTCGCCACCGCGGGAGTCAAGTAGTCCCGCCTGACGGGGCACCCCCGACGCTCGGTCCGCCGGCGTCGGGCGGTGCCCGCTGCCGGTCGCCGCTACCCACCCCCTCTGATTGTGAGTCTCATGACATCTCCTGCACCACTGCGCTTTCCGGACGGCTTCAAGTGGGGTGCGGCCACCGCCGCGCACCAGATCGAGGGCAACAACGTCAACAGTGACTGGTGGGTGCGCGAGCACACCCCCGGCAGCGGCATCGCCGAACCCAGCGGTGACGCCTGCGACAGCTACCACCGCTACCGCGAGGACATGGCCCTGCTGGCCGAGGCGGGCCTGAACACCTACCGGTTCAGCCTGGAGTGGAGCCGTATCGAACCCGAGTCCGGCTTCGTCTCGCGGGCGCAACTGGACCACTACCGCCGGATGGTGGCCACCTGTCATGAGTTCGGGCTGACCCCGATGGTGACTCTGCTGCATTTCACCGTGCCTCGCTGGATGGCCGACCAGGGCGGCTGGCGGCACCCGGACGCCGTCGACCTGTTCGCCCGGTTCACCGAGACGGTGCTACCGGTGGTGGGCGAGGGCGTGGAGTGGGTGTGCACCATCAACGAGCCCAACATCATGTCGATGATCCACGGGCGCCGCGAGAACGATCTGGTGGCGGCGTCACTGCCGGCGCCGGACCAGGCGATCTCAGAAGTACTGGCACGCGCCCACTCCCGCTCCAGGGAGGTGCTCGCCGCAGTGCCCGGGATCAAGTCGGGCTGGTCGGTGGCCACCCAGGCGTTCCACGCCGAGCCAGGCTGCGAACAGGCCGCCGCGGACTACGGGTATCCCCGGGAGGACTTCTTCCTGGAGGCCGCCCGCGGCGATGACTGGGTCGGCGTGCAGGCCTACACCCGTACGTTCATCGGCCCGGACGGGCCGCGGCCGATTCCCGACGGCACGGAGACGACGCTCACCGGGTGGGAGTACTTCCCGCCGGCCCTGGGGATCGGGGTCCGTAATGCCTGGAAGCTCGACCGGGGGGGTGCCCATCCTCGTCACCGAGAACGGCATCGCCACCGCCGACGACGAGCGCCGCATCGACTACACCCACGGCGCGCTGACGGGGCTGCACGCGGCGATGGCCGACGGCATCGACGTGCGCGGCTACCTGCACTGGTCAGCGCTGGACAACTACGAGTGGGGCTCGTTCCGACCGACCTTCGGGCTGATCGCCTGGGACAAGCAGACTTTCGCCCGTACCCCGAAACCGAGCCTGGGCTGGCTGGGCGGCGTCGCCGCCGCCAATGAGCTCCCGTCGACGTCAGGCGCGCTTGCCGCCACCGGCGCCCGGATCGGCTGATCGCACGTGGCCGCGCTCGCGCCGCCGCCGTCTTGACGAAATCACAGTCCACGACAAAGGAGTCACCCAGAATGAGTTCAATCAATCGGCGCACGCTGTTGACCGGCGGAGCTGCGATCGCGGCGTTCGGCGTCCTCGGGGCACCCGGGACCATCGCCAATGCCGGGACGCCGGCGGCCCCGGCACCGGGCCTACCCAGACCGTCCGGGGCGGTGATCCGCACCTGGGCGGCCGACACCTGGGCCTCGCTGGTGGCGATGACCGACGAACGAACCGGTCTGACGGCGGACAACATCGAGGGGCCGCTGGGTGATCCGACCCGCAGCGGCTACACCTCTCCGACCAACATCGGCGGCTTCCTGTGGAGTGCCATCGTGGCCCGCGACCTGGGGCTGATCTCCAAGCCCGACTGCAGCGCCCGGATCAAGAAGACGCTGCGCACCCTGGCCACGATGCGCCACCACGAGCCCAGCGGCATGTACTACAACTGGTACGACGAGGCCACCGGTGAGGTGCTGACCACCTGGCCGACCGACGGCAACGTCGTGTATCCGTTCCTGTCCAGTGTCGACAACGGCTGGCTGGCCGCGGCACTGATGGTCGTGCAGAACGCGGACCGGCCGAATTCCGCTCTCGCGCACAAGCTCTCGGAGCGGATGAACTTCGCCGCCTTCTACAACCCCGACGCCCGGCCGGCAATGCAGGCAGGGCTGCTGCGCGGCGGGTTCTGGGACGGGGAGCGACCTGCGGACCAGGCGACGGCGGTGCGGGGCAACTACCTGGGCCGGGGAGACGACGTCTGGTACACCGGCTTTCACTACGACACCACCGTTTCCGAGACCCGGATCGCGTCCTACATCGCCATCGCGCGCGGGCAGATTCCGGCGAAGCACTACTTCGCCACCTGGCGCACGTTCCCCGACGTGGCCTGCGACTGGTCGTGGCAGGAGCAACGTCCGGTCGGCACCACCCGCAACTACCTCGGTATCGACGTCTTCGAGGGTGCCTACACGTACCGGGGGATGCACATCGTGCCCGGCTGGGGCGGATCCATGTTCGAGGCCCTGATGCCGGCGATGTTCGTGCCCGAGGAGGCCTGGGCCCCGCGGTCCTGGGGCGTCAACCACCCGCTGACCGTGCGGGCGCATCGGGAACACGGGCTGGACGAGGCGGGTTACGGGTACTGGGGCTTCTCGCCGGCGAGCGAACCCGGCGGCGGCTACCGCGAGTACGGCGTCGACGCCATCGGTCTCAACCCCGACGGCTACCTGTCGGATGCGGAGAAGACCAACTTCGACCCTGGGTACGACGGATGCCGGGTCGCGACGAACGCCACCCCGGCCTACGGCGACGGGGTCGTCACCCCCCACGCGCTGTTCCTCGCGATGCACATGGAACCCCGCGAGGCGTACGACAACCTGCGCAAGCTGGTGGATCTCGGGGCCTACGGCGAAGGCGGTTTCTACGATGCGGTGGCGGTGCGGTCCCGCACGATCGCGAGGAGATACCTGTCGCTGGATCAGGCCATGGTGATGGGCTCGATCGGCAACGTCTTCGGCGGCGGCACGATCCGCAACGCCTTCGCCACCGGACCGGTGCTGGAGCGGATCAAGCCGCTGATCGCGATGGAGGAGTTCGGCGCGGGTCTGGTCTGACCCGCCGGTTCGACGCTCCGATCGCCGAGCCGGGACACCCGGCTCGGCGATCAGGGTCAGCGCTTCCCCAGAATCTCCAGGTGGTCGGTCAGCGATTCCAGCGAGTCGGCGAAGATCTCTGCGGACCGGTCCTGGGACAGGTGTGCCTCCAGTCGCTTGAGCATCGGATACTCAGTGAGGTCGGTCTTGGGCGGCGCTTGCGGGTCCACCTCCTCGATCGGACCGATGTCCACGCCTCGCGTCGATGAGATCTCCAGCAGCAGGTGGCCGAGCAGGAAGCTCGAGAATGCCTGGTACGCAGCCACTGCCGCAGTGTCGGAGAACCCGCAACGGTGCAGGGTCTGCAGGAAGGACTCCATCCACCGCAGGCTGCGCAGCGGCGGGCGCACCCAGGGCGCCGCAGGCGGGCGGGTGCAGATCAGCGGGAAGACCTCGGGGTGGGCCAGGGCGATCCGGCGGACACCGTGCGCGAGCCGGTGCAGGTACTCGTGCCAGTCCATCGAGGTCAGCAGCACATCGGGGTCGCTGTACAACGCGTCGACGGTGGTCTCCACGATCGCATCCAGCAGTTCCTCCCGACCGTGCACGTGGTGGTAGACGGCCATCGCCTCGACGTCGAGCTTCTCGCCCAACCGTCGCATCGTGAGCGCGCGCAGGCCGTGCTCGTCGATCAGCTCGATGGCCGCCGCCACGATCCGTCCGCGGTCCAGTGGCAGCCGACCCACTGCGCGGCCGTCCGGGGTGGAAGCGCCGTGGCGACGCTCGCCGGCGCCGTCCGCAGTCATCATCATGTCCGCCCACTCCACGCCTCGTCGTTGACGCACCGCCCGTCGATGCCACCGATCGCACGCGCCGGGAGACGCTGAGCGTCCATTATCCGGCGACCATCGGCATGTCGTCGATCGACCGGTCGGACGTCCCAGGGTCCGAGTGCCGGCGCCGACAGCTGGGTACTCCGTTGAGTGCTGCGGATTCAGCGTGTCGCGGAGTCCACCGCGCACCGCAGCAGGGCCGGCAGGCGCGACTTCACGCCGTACGGGTGAAATTGATCGGGAGCGTTTGGGGAGTCCACCCGACGGTCACTTCTTTACATCGTAAAGGCGTTGGGTGTGAGCACCCGTGAGCCACGTCGACATCTCCCTGGAGGATCGCAGTGAAAGAATCATTGCTGGCCGGCCTGACCGCCGTCATCACGTTCGTGCCGAAGCTGCTGGCATTCCTGGCCATCCTGATCATCGGCATGCTGATCGTGAAGGTGATCGCCAAGGCCGTCGAGAAGTTGCTGGAGCGCGTCGGTTTCGACCGCGCGGTCGAGCGCGGCGGCATCAAGAAGGCGCTGGAGAGCAGCAAGTTCGACGCCAGTGACATCGTCGCCAAGATCGTCTACTACGCATTGGCCCTTTTCGTCCTACAGCTTGCGTTCGGCGTCTTCGGACCCAACCCGATCAGTGACCTGTTGACCAGGATCATCGCGTTCCTGCCGGCGCTGGTCGTCGCCATCATCATCGTCGTGGTCGCCGCCGCGATCGCCGCCGCTGTCAAGACCCTGATCCAGGGCACCCTCGGTGGCCTGTCCTACGGCAAGACCCTGGCCAACATGGCCAGCATCTTCATCCTGTTCCTCGGCGTCGTCGCCGCGCTCAACCAGATCGGCGTCGCCACCACGGTCACCACCCCGGTGCTGATCGCCATCCTGGCCACCATCGCCGGCGTGATCGTCGTCGGTGCCGGCGGCGGGCTGATCAAGCCGATGCAGACCCGGTGGGAGTCATACCTGACCAAGGCCGAGGAAGAGGCGCCGAAGATCAAGCAGCACGCTGCTGCTGCGCCCAGCGCCAAGGACATCGCAGCTCAGGCCGCCGCCAAGGCGAAGGCCCAGGTGGGCGTCGGGTCGAACGGTTCCAGCGCCACCCGCCGCGCGCACTGACCGCTGACACCTACTCGTGTGCCTGACGCGTCGAGCACACGGGTCACCCGGCCGGGCGGGCCGTACGGCCCGCCCGGCCATTCGTCGCAGGAGTCGACCCCGCTACCGACCCGTGATCAGGAACGGATTCGCTTCGCGATAGCGGCTGCGTAGATCGCGTGGCCGAGGGGGTTGGGGTGCAGCGCACCTTCGCCCTGCTCGTCCGCAGACGCCGCCGGTGAAGTGCCGGGTGGCAAGGGCGGGTAGATCGCGGTCACCGGGCCACACGCGTCCAGCCCCCGGAACCGGCGCTCCACCGGCACGAACTCCAGGCCCCACTGCTGCGCCTTGGCCTTGATCACGGCGTTGAGGTTCGTCGTCATCTGAGCCGCCAGCGCCAACTCGCCCGGCGTGATCGAGGTGGCGCAGTACGGCCCGCCATCACCGAGGAGGCTCGGGTAGCCGATCGCGTAGGCCCTGGCGCCGCGCTTGACGAGCTTCTCGTTCACGGCGGAGTAGAGCGCGTCCAACTTGGGGCCGCCGAGCGTCGGGATGCTCGCCACTATGTCGCCGATCGTGAGTCCGGCCAGCGGCGTGCCGGGCGCTGCCGGGAACGGCATCCCCGCCTCGCAGGTCACGCCTGGATCGGGCAGGAAGCAGAGCCTCGCGATCCTGCCGACGGCGAAATCGTTGCCCAGGGCCTGCACCGTGACGAGATCGGTGTCTCTGGTGATGCTGTCGATCTGACGCGGCTCACCGTTGGATCCGGTGACGGCGACATCGGTCGTCGTCGCCCCGGTGCAGGCGACGAAGGCCTGCAGGGTGATGGAGCGCAGGCTGGCCAGCAGTGTGGCGTAGGCCGCGTCCGAGCGCTTGCAGGTGCTGGGGGAGTCGATGTAGGGCGGTGTCCCGACACCGGCGGCGAACGAGTCGCCGAGGACGACGAGGTTCAGTGGGACGCGGCCTCCGGGATGGGCCGAGGCGGCCGGGGAGGCCACGAACAGCCCGGCCAGCGCGACCACGACCGCGAGCGCGGTCCGGGTGAGTCGACGAATTCCCCGCGGTGCTCTCATGCCGTTCCCCTCGATCGGCCGGCCGATGCCGGTGACAGCGTCCGTCGGCCAGAATCCTCCTGACGTGCCAGTGCCGTCGATCCGGCAAATGGGGTAATCGGGCGTATTCCGAACTCCGGCCCGGCGGCCCCGCCCGGGCCTGGACCCCGGCGACCGGGCCGGTCGGTGATGTCAGGGGTGGACGACCGCCACCGGGCATCGGGCGTGCCCCATCACTGCGGCGCTGACCGAACCGATGAGCATCCCGGTGAAGCCACCGTGACCCCGCGAGCCGACGACGAGAAGCTGCGCGCCACCGGAGGTCTCGACCAGCTGCTCGGCGGGGCGGCCGTCGACCAGATGGGTGTGCACGACCAGCTCGGGGTGCCGGGACCGGACGGGTTCGACGGCGGCGGCGATCAGGTCGTGGTGGCGGGCGCGAACCGCGTCCAGGTCCAGCGGCAGCGGGATCCCCGCCGCGGCGCGGACGAGCGGACCTTCGTCCCACACCAGCACCGCGTGCAGCGGAGCGTTGCGGCCCCGGGCGACCTCGGCAGCGAAGGCGATGGCGGCCCGGCCTTCGTCTGATCCGTCCACACCGACCACCACCGGCCGCGCATCGAGTTCGACGTCGGCCCCCGTCCGGGCGTCGCCGTCCGGGTCGTCCGGTGGCACGACGATGACCGCACCGTGGGTATGGGCCACCAGGCGCACGGGTAACGACAGCGCCGCAGGTGCCAGCAGCCCGCGCCGTTCGTGCGAGCCGACAACAGTCAGTGCCGCAGTGCGCGATTCCTCGGTGAGGATCCCGACCGGGTGTCCGGACCGCACCTCCGGCGTCACGGTCAGTCCCGGGAAGCGGACCCGCAGATCGGCGGCCTGCTCGGTGACCGTCTCCAACGCCCATTGGTGAGCCATCTGCGACATCGCCACCTGGGAGGTCTCCAACCCCGGATACGGCGCCCACGGGGGCGAGTACACCAGCATCAGGCGCAGTGCGGACGAGCGCCGCATCGCCTCGGTCGCGGCCCACCGGGCTGCCGCCACCGATCCGGCACTGCCGTCGAACCCGACGATGACATCGCCCGCGTCCGTGGTGCTGCCCATCCCGCTGCGTCCGACCGTCATCCACCCAGCATTGCGCGGGACGCTGCGCCCCGCTCGGCGGGTCTGCTCCCGGCGACCTCTCGGCACGGCCGCCGTCGGGCCGCGTGGAGAGGAGAGCGGTACCGTGCAACCGTGTCCGCACCTCGGCCCGCGCAGCCCGACCTGCTGCTGCCCGACCAGCCCGCATGGCATGCGTGGCTGCTGGAACACCACCACGATCCGGTGGGTGTGTGGCTCCGATTGGCCAAGAAGGGCACCGTCCATCCCACCTCGCTGACCTACGCCCAAGCGCTGGACGAGGCGTTGTGTTTCGGTTGGATCGACGGCCAGACCAGGTCCTGCGATGCGGCGACCATGTTTCAACGCTTCACCCCGCGGCGAGCCCGCAGCACCTGGTCCCAACGCAACATCGGCCACATCGCCCGGCTGACCGAACAGGGCCGGATGCAACCGGCCGGCGTCGCGGAGGTCGATCGCGCCCGCGCGGACGGTCGCTGGGACGAGGCCTACCGCCAGGCCACCGACGAACTTCCCGCAGACCTGGTGGCCGCGATCAGCGCCGAACCGCGGGCGGCGGCGATGGTGGAGATCCTCACCCAGCAGAACCGGTTCGCGATGTCCTTCCGGTTGCGGGCGGTCAAGACGGCGCCGACGCGGGAGCGCACGATCGCCCGCTTCGTGGCCATGCTGGCCCGCGGCGAGACCCTGCACCGGCAGAAGCGACAGCTGCCGACCGACTGATCGGGGTGCGGGATCAACCGTGCGGAGCGCGGACACAGCAGACGTCGGCGGCACCGTCGGACCCGGACGGGTAGGTTGTGGGTCGCCGAACTTCGCGTTTCGCGGTCCTTGGACCTCGGGGATGCCCCGGAACGGGCCCGATGGTGAGAAGCTCAGCGGGTTCAGCACTGCCCGCAGAGCGACCGGACCCCGGGGGAGACCGTCCAAGTGTTGCGCACCCGAGCACTGGCCACCGCCGGGCGGGCACTGTTCGTGGTGCTGGCCGTCGAGCTCCTGGTGTTCGGTTTGTCCACCATTCCCGGCGTGCGGCCCCGGGCCGGTTTCATCAACGTGATCGACGGCTGGCTGCAGGGCAGCCTCTACGTCACGGCCGCACTGCTGGCACTGCTGCGCCCGTTGGTGTCACCGGTGGACCGGCGGCTGTGGATCGGAGTCGGGCTGGCGATGGCCGCCCGGGCCTGCGGGTTCGTCATCCTGTTCAGCGTCGTGCGACCACCTGGATCCGCAGCCCTACCCGTCCTGGGCCGATGCGAGCTGGCTTGCGATGTACCCGCTGCTGATCCTGGGACTGATGAGCCTGAGCAGGTCGGCGTTCCGTCACCTCACCACCAGTCTGGTTCTGGACGGCATCACGGGGGCGCTCGCCGTCGCGGCGGTCGCGTATGCGGTGCTGGCGGGAACCCTGGCGACCCTGGCCCGGCCGGACAACGACGTCGTGGTGCTGGTGAACCTCGCCTACCCGGTGCTGGATGTGCTGGTGTTCGTCGTGCTGCTCGGATCCCTGCTCGCGTACCGGGGGCATCCGCCGCCGAGCCTGTGGGCGCTGAGCCTCGGCATCATCGGGTTCGCCGTGGTGGAGCAGCTCTACGTCTACCAACTCGTCGCCGGCACCTTCGCGCCGGGCACCTCCATCCAGGCGCTGTCGGCGATCTCGACCTGTGTGATCGCGTCGGCCGGTTGGCTGCCCAGCCGCGGTGAGCGGCGGACCGGCGGTGCCGCGCTGCCCCCGCCTCGTGCTGCCGTCCCTGTTCGCGATCACCGCGCTCGCGGTCCTGGTGTGGGGCGCGGTCGCCACCGTGCCGCCCGCCAGCGTGGTGCTCGCCACCTCGGCCCTGTTGATCGCCTTCGTCCGGACCCACCTGAGTTACCGGATGGTCCGGGCGACGGCCGGCCACCGCCGGGAAGCCCGCACCGACGAGCTGACCAGCCTGCCCAACCGGCGGGCGTTCAACGAGTCCGTGTCCCGGGCGCTGGAGGCGCGGCCGGGGCACTGGTCGCTCGCGCTGCTGATCATCGATCTGGACAACTTCAAGGGCGTCAACGACTCGCTCGGTCATCACCACGGCGACGACCTGCTGATCCAGGCCGCCGCCCGGCTGCAGCACGGTCTTCGAAGCGGGGACGTGCTGGCCCGGATCGGCGGCGACGAATTCGCCGCGCTGATCGACGGGGCCACTGCCGACCGGGCCAGCGACGTCGCCGAACGACTTCGCGAGGGCCTGCGCACACCGTTCTGGATCGCCGGCCACGAGCTGAACCTGACCGCCAGCGTCGGAATCGCACTGTTCCCGGCTGACGGTCTGGAGGCCGGTGAACTCTTCCAGCACGCTGACATCGCGATGTACAACGCCAAGTCGACCCGGACCGGGCAGAGCCTTTTCACCCCCGAGCACTACCGGGCCAGCCGCGCCCGGCTGGAAGCGGTGGACCGGCTCCGCGTGGCGATCCTCGGTCACGAGATGGTGGCCTACTTCCAGCCCATGATCCGGCTGGGCGACGACGTGCCGATCGGCGTCGAGGCGCTGGTCCGCTGGCTGCAGCCGGGTGGCAAGGTCGTCACCCCCAACGAGTTCCTCACCCAGGTGGAGAGCGCCGGGCTGATGCACCTGCTCACGCTGGAGATCCTGGACCAGTCGTTGGCGCACATCGCCCGCTGGCGGGTGGTGGGCCGGGTGCAGACGGTGGCGGTCAACGTCTCGGTGACCGCCCTGCTGGACACCGAGTTCCCTGCTCAGGTCGCCGCTCTACTGGCCCGGCATCGCGTGCCGGGCGCAGCGCTGGAATTGGAACTGACCGAGGATTTGCTGATGGCGGATCCGGCCCGGGCCCGCAAGGTCATCGACGCCCTGCTGCTGATCGGCGTCGGGATCGTGGTCGACGACTACGGCACCGGATACTCCTCGCTCGGTTATCTGCGCGATCTCACCGGAATTCGCGGACTCAAGCTGGACCGTTCGTTCGTCACTCACATCGACAGGGACCACCGGGCCCGGGCGATCGTGGCATCCACGATCACCCTGGCGCGGGCGCTGGGCC
Organism: uncultured Actinomycetota bacterium; assembly: GCA_963784315.1. Lineage (GTDB taxonomy): Bacteria > Actinomycetota > Actinomycetes > Mycobacteriales > Nakamurellaceae > Nakamurella. The sequence continues at coordinate 171,757 of CAWAQR010000002.1, read as the reverse complement.
TGACCGTCGTCGCGGAGGGCGTGGAGACCGCACAGGTCCGAGACGTCCTGGTCGAGCTCGGGTGTGAGCTGGCGCAGGGCTACCACTTCGCGCGGCCGATGGCGGCTCAGGCGTTCGATCTGACCCAGCCGCCGTTCGCGGTGGCGATGAGTGCGCCGGTCGTGCTGGCGATCGACGCCGCCCCCGACGAGGTCGGCGGTCTTTGAGCCGGCAGCCCTGAAACGTCATGTGTGTTGTTGATGACACATTGTGCGTGAGTGATTACGGCGCGTATCGTCCGGGAATGACGTTGTCGCTGTGGACCCGGCAGGCATCCCGTCGCGTCCGGCGACTGCACAGCCTGCTGGCGGTACTGCCGTCGGACCGGCAGCTGCGGGGCGGGGCGTGACGGCGGCGGCCACCACCTCGACCGGTTGCTCGGGGGACCCCATCGACGCTCGCGATGCGCGGGATGCGTGGCAACCCGACCGCGAGCCGGTCGTGCCCGACGGCACCGCCCTGGTGGGCCTGGACGGTTGCTACCTGCAGGTCGACCTGGAATACGCCCGCATCACCGGGTATCGCGACGAGGACCTGCGGGGTCGGCCGCTGGCCGAGGTCACCCATCCGGACGATGTCGCGGCCGACATGGACGGGATGGCCCAGCTGATCGAGGGTCGGTCCGCGCGCCATGAACTCGACAAGCGTTACGTCGCCGGCGACGGGCGGGTCGTCTGGACGGCCACGACGGCAACGCTCATCCGCGGCCGGGACGGTTCCCCCGGCTACATCCGCACCCGGGTCCGCGAGCTCGTCGACCGTGGTTCCCGAATGGCGGCGCCGATCGACGGTGACCAGCGGCTGCGCGAAGCGCAGTTGATGGGCGGGCTCGGCTCCTGGGAAATCGATCTGGCCACCGACCGGATCCACCGGTCGGAAGGACTGCTCGGCATCATGGGGATGTCGGTTGCTGATCACGACCGGCACTACGCCGACACTCGGTCCGAGGTCATCCACCCCGACGACCTCGACCGGGTCCGGGATGCCATGCGGGCGTTGCTGGTCGACGGGGTCCCGCTCACGTTGCGGTACCGCATCACCCGGCCGATCGACGGGGCCGCGCGCTGGATCGACGCCCGGGGTGAGCGGTTCTCCCGGTACGGGGTACCGGTCCGAGCGGCCGGCACCGTCGTGGACGTCACCGAGCTCGTGCTGGCGCAGGCGGTCCGCGAATCCCAGGCAGCGGCGCTGCGGATCGCCAGGCATCAGGACGCCCTGCTGTCCACCCTTGTCCAGGGCGTCATCGTGGTACGCGCCGACGGCCTGATCACCACCGTCAACGACGCGGCGGCCGCCATCTTCGGGCTGCGGCCGGACGATCTCGAGGGCTCGTACGGCCTCGGACCCGACTGGGGGGCGGTGGACGAATACGGCGACCGGCTGGCTGCCGCGGAACTGCCGGCCAGCCGGGCGCTACGGGACCTCGCGCCGGTGAACCAGACGATCGGGATTCCGCGCTCGGACGGCATCCTGAGCTGGCAGGACATCACGGCGGTACCGATCGTGGATCCGGCAGGACGTCCGGAGTACGTGGTCGTCGGGCTGTCCGACGTCACCGAGGCCCGCCGGGCCAGGCGGGAGTTGTCGGTCAGTGAGGACCGGTTCCGGCTGGCATTCGACAACGCACCCGTCGGCATGGCGATGATCGACCTCTCGCTCGCCTCGCCGGGCCGCCTGCGCCGGGTCAACGCCACCCTCTGCGCGTTCATGGGCCGCACCCGGGCGGAGCTGGAAAGTACTGCACTGATGGACATCTCGCACCCGGACGAGGCTGCGGGCTGGCACCGCACGGTGGCCGCACTGCGGGCCGGACAGGGCGTGGCGACGTCGACGGAACATCGGTTCACCCGCATCGACGGCACCGTCGTGCACGGCCAGGTCAGCCTGTCGTTCATGCCCTCGGCAGATGCGGCCGCACCGTTCGGCATCTGCCTGATCGAGGACATCACCGCCCGCAAGGTGGCCGAGGCGGCGCTGCTGCACCAGAGCCTGCACGATCCGCTCACCGGGCTGGCCAATCGCAACCGGTTCTACGATCGGGCCCAGCAGGATCTGGACGCCCTCGGGCGGTCCGGTCGCCCGGTCGGCCTGCTGTTCATCGATCTCGACGGCTTCAAACAGGTCAACGACAGCGCCGGTCACGCAGCCGGGGACGAACTACTCGTCAAGGTCGCCGACCGGCTGCGCTCGTCGGCCCGGCCCGCCGACACGGTCGCCCGCCTCGGCGGAGACGAGTTCGCGGTGATCTGTGTGGACATGCCCGACCTGCCGGCGCTGATGGCAGTGGCACAGCGGGTGCTGGCGTTGCTCAACACCCCGTTCCAGGTGGCCGGGTGCACGCACCGGATCAGCGGCAGCATCGGGATGCACCTGGCGACGACCGCGATCCACCCCGACCTGATGCTTGCCGCCGCAGACGCGGCGATGTACCGGGCCAAGGCCGCCGGCCGCAACCAGATCGCGGTGGCGCCGATCGGCGGCTGACCGACCGGATCACCGCGCCAACTGCTGCCAGAGGAACTCGTAGCCCAATGCTGTCTTGAAGGCCAGCTGACGGTTGTCCGCGGCCCCGCCGTGCCCGCCCTCGATGTTCTCGAAATAGGCCACCGGCTGGCCGGTCTCGGTCAGTCGGGCGGCCATCTTCCGGGCGTGCCCCGGGTGCACCCGGTCGTCTCTGGTCGAGGTGGTGATGAGCACCGGCGGGTAGGGGCGATCCGCCCGCTGCGGGACGACGTTCTGGTACGGCGAGTAGTCGCCGATGAAGTCCCACTCGGCGGGATCGTCGGGATCGCCGTACTCGGCCACCCATGACGCCCCCGCGAGAAGCAGGTGGAAGCGCCGCATGTCCAACAGCGGGACCTGACACAGCAACGCCCCGAACAGTTCCGGGTAGCGAGTGAGCATGATGCCCATCAGCAGGCCGCCGTTGCTGCCGCCCTGGGCGCCGAGCTGGGCCGCCGAGGTGATGCCGCGCGCGACGAGATCGGTGGCCACTGCGGCGAAGTCCTCGTGGACCAGGTGGCGGCCGGCCCGCAGGACCTGGGTGTGCCAGGACGGCCCGTACTCGCCGCCGCCGCGAATGTTGGCCACCGCGTAGGTGCCGCCGCGTTCCAGCCAGCCGAGTCCCATCGCACCGCTGTAGCCCGGGGTGAGGGACACCTCGAACCCGCCGTAGCCGTAGAGCAGCGTCGGTCCGGGCGGGGCGTCCGGCCGGCCGATCAGGAAGTACGGGATGGCGGTGCCGTCGTCGGAGGTGGCGAAATGCTGGGTGACCCGGAACTTTTCGGCGTCGAAGAACGACGGGCTGCGCTTGAGTACCTCGAGGTCGGCGGCGCTACCCAGATCTCCGCGCAGCAACGTGGCCGGCGTGAGGTACCCGCTGGCGTTGAGACAGAACGCGTCCGCGCTGCCGTCGCCGTCCTCGTCGTCACCGTCCGTATCCGTTGCCGCGATGGTGATGTCGGTCAACGGGGGCAGTCCGCCCAACTGGGCGGCACTGAATCCGCCAGGCCCCGGCGTGGCGATCAGCACGCTGGAGGTCACGTCCCGCAGGACCACCATCAGCAGGTGGTGCCTGGTCCAGGCGTACTCGTGGAGGGCGGTGTGCGCGTCGGGCGCGAACACGACATGCAGCGTTCGGTCGCCGGCCCGGAAGTCGTCGAAGCGGGTCGCCAGCAGAGATCCCGCCGGATGGTCGATCTCCCCGATCCGCCACGGCGTCATCAGCCGGATCAGCATCCACTCTCGCTCGACCGATACCGTCGCGTCCGTCGGGACGTCGATCCGCTCCAGGACGTCGTCCGGGCCCACCAGGTGGAGCTCGGAGTTGAAGAAGTCCACGGCCCGGCTGACGAAGCCGCGGCGAAAACCGACCGTACGGTCGTGCCATGCCGACACCGCGACGTCGGTGACCGCGCCGGCGTGGACCACCGTCGCCGACTCGATCGGCGTTCCCCGGTGCCAGCGCAGGGCCAGCCGCGGGTAGCCCGACTCGGTCAGCGTGCCCTCGCCGAGATCGGTTCCGACATAGACGGTGTCGTCGTCGATCCAGCAGATCTCGGTCTTCGCCTCGGGGAGCTGGAAGGCGTTGTCGGCCGGGCCCAGGAAAGCGCGGCGCTGCAGCGAGAACTCGCGGACCACCACGGCGTCGGAGCCCCCACGGGACAGCGAGATCAGCACCCGGTCCTGTGCCGGCCGGAGCACCTGCGCCGACGACCAGACCCAGTTCTGCTCCTCAGCAGCGGCGAGGTCGTCCAGATCGAGCAGGACGTCCCACTCCGGGCTGTCGGAACGGTAGGACTCCAGGGTCGTCCGGCGCCACAACCCGCGGGGGTGTGCAGCGTCCTTCCAGAAGTTGTAGAGAAACCGTCCGCGGGGTGTGACGTAGGGGATCCTGGCGTCGGTGTCCAGCACCGCGCGGATCTGTTCCTCGGCGGCGGCGAAGGCGGCGCCGGTGGCGTAGTTCGCCGCGGTCTCGTCGTTGCGGCTACGGACCCAGTCCAGCGCGGTGTCGCCCGTGACGTCTTCCAACCACAGATAGGGATCGTCCATCGGTCCAGTCTCGCCGACCGTGCGGCTGTCCGGTCACCTGGACCGGATGCGGCAGAACGGGTCTGTACCGGCCAGGGAGCCAGCACCGCGCCCGGTCAGGGACCGCCGAGCCAGTGGTCGATCCGATGGTGGTCGGGGCTGAAGCCGTGCTGAACGCCCCAGAGGACCGCCTGCGTCCGGCTGGCGACGCCGATCTTGCGGTAGACACTGCGAATGTAGGACTTCACCGTGTTGGGGCTCAGGTAGGTCAGGGCGGCCACCTCTGCGTTGCTCTTGCCCTGGGTGATGAGGGCAAGGATCTCCGACTCCCGATCGGTGATGCCCTCCCGTCGGCCCGGCCAGTCCAATCCCTGAGCGCTTGCCGACCGCCGGGGCTGATCGCTCACCACCACCTCACCGGCATGCACCCGCTCGATCGCCTCGACCAGCTCCCGAGCGGTAAGGGTCTTGGACAGGTATCCCCGGACGCCCTGATCGAGTGCCTGCCGCACCAGGTCGGGGTCGAAGTTCCAGGTGTACATCACGATCTTGCCCACGCGCGGATCCTCGGCAAGCCTGCGTAGTTCGACCTGGTCGGATTCGGGCTGCGCGAACGAGTCGTACAGCACGACGTCGACGGTGTCGCTCAGGCCGGCGTTCGCATCGATCTCGCAGATCGTGACGCGGTCCCGGTAGCCGTCGAACATGTGCGCCAGCCCGATCAGGACGACGTCGTAGTCGTCGACCAGGGTGATCAGCACCGGCGACGTCCTCGGGCGGGCGGACACGGTGACTGGATCGGGAGCTGACATGGCCCGACGGTAGCCCCCCCTAAGGGTGTACCGCACCACCTGTGGGGGTGGTTGAGTCGGCCAAGTCAGAGAAGACGCGAACGACCGCCGGTCGTTCGCCTGCCTTCACCCGCTGTCCGGCACGCCACCAAGGCGTGCCCTCTCCAGGAGGCTTCCATGCTCGGACTCATCATCACCATCGTCATCGTGGGACTCATCGCCGGTGCGATCGCCCGACTGCTGGTCCCGGGTCGACAGCATCTGTCGATCATGGCCACGATCGTGCTGGGCATCGTCGGCTCGTTCATCGGCGGGTTCCTGGGATACCTGCTGTTCCACAAGGACGCCCAGGACGGGTTCCTGCAGCCGGCCGGCATCATCGGCTCGATCATCGGGTCGGTTCTGGTCCTGCTGCTGTGGATGAGTTTCAGTGGCCGCCAGGCGGTTCGGCGCTGACTCCGACGCTCCGGCGGAGCAGGGCTGGACACCAGGAACGGCCGGACCACTCGACGCCCGAGTGGTCCGGCCGTTGCCGGCATTTCAGGCAGTGGCGCGAAACTGCCGCAGCCGCAGGCTGTTGGTGACGACGAAGACCGAGCTCAGCGCCATCGCGGCGCCGGCGACCATCGGGTTCAGCAGTCCCGCTGCCGCCACCGGGATGGCGGCGACGTTGTAGGCGAATGCCCAGAACAGATTGCCCCGGATCACCGCCAGCGTGCGCCGGGAGAGCCGGATCGCCGTGGCCGCGGTGCGCAGGTCGCCGCTCACCAACGTGAGATCAGCGGCCTCGATCGCCACATCGGTGCCCGTGCCCATGGCCAGGCCGAGATCAGCGGTGGCCAGCGCTGCGGCGTCGTTCACCCCGTCGCCGACCATTGCCACCACCCGACCCTGCGCCTGCAGTCGGCGGACCTCGGCGACCTTGTCCGCGGGCAGCACACCGGCGATCACGTCGGCGGCGTCGATGCCGACCTTGCGGGCGACCGCCGCCGCGACGGTGGCGTTGTCGCCGGTCAGCAGCACCGGCCGCAGGCCAAGGGCCCGCAGTTCGGCCACCGCCTGCACCGATGTCGGCTTCACGGTGTCACCGATCGCGAGCACACCGCGGGTGCGTCCGTCCCAGCCGACCATGATCGCGGTCCGGCCGTCGCTCTCGGCAGTGGTGGCCGCCGCTGCCAGCTCGGCGGGCAGCAACAGACCGTCCTGCTCCTGCAGCCGCGCGGTTCCCACCACCACCGCATGTCCGTCGACCCGGCCGCGTACCCCGCGGCCGGCGATCGACTCGAAGACCGCCACGTCGGGCAGCGGCCCGGCGGCTTCGGCGGCACCGGTCACGGCCGCCGCGATCGGATGCTCCGAGGCCTTCTCCAGCGCGCCGGCGAGACGCAGGACCACTGAACGGTTCTCACCGTCGGCTACGACGACGTCGACCAGGCTCATCCGGCCGGTCGTGACTGTCCCGGTCTTGTCCAGCACGACGGTGTCGACCCGCCGGGTCGATTCCAGGATCTGCGGACCCTTGATCAGGATGCCCAGTTGGGCTCCTCGCCCGGTCCCGACCATCAACGCGGTCGGGGTGGCGAGCCCGAGCGCACACGGGCAGGCGATGATCAGCACCGCGACCGCGGCCGAGAATGCCGATACCGCAGCGGCTCCGTTCCCCAGCCAGAAACCCAGGGTGCCCACGGCCAGCGCGATCACGACGGGCACGAAGATCCCGGAGACCCGGTCGGCCAGCCGCTGGACCTCGGCCTTCCCGGTCTGCGCGTCCTCGACCGCGCGGGCCATCTGAGCCAGTTGGGTGTCGGCGCCGATGCGGGTGGCCCGGACGAGAAGTCGCCCCCCGACGTTGACCGTCGCCCCGACCACCGCGTCCCCCGTCGTCACATCGACCGGAACCGACTCGCCGGTGAGCATCGAGGCGTCCACTGCCGACGCGCCGGTGACCACGACGCCGTCGGTGGCGATCTTCTCGCCGGGCCGAACTACGAACGTGTCGTCCACGGCGAGCCGATCCACGGGGATTCGAGTCTCGACGCCGTCGCGCAGGACGGCGACCTCCTTGGCGCCCATCTCCAGCAGGGCCCGCAGGGCCGCCCCGGAGCGCCTTTTGGCCCGCGCCTCGGCGTACCGACCGGCCAGCAGGAAGATGGTGACCCCGGCCGCGACCTCCAGATAGATCTCGTCGGCCCCGCCGCCCCGGGTCGCCGCAAAGGTGAACGCCATCGTCATTCCAGGCGTGCCGGCCGCACCGATGAACAGCGCGAACAACGACCAGCCGAATGCCGCGGACACCCCGAGCGAGATCAGCGTGTCCATCGTGGCCGCACCGTGCCGCAGGTTCGTCCACGCCGCCCGGTGGAACGGCAGGGCGCCCCAGATGACGACCGGCGCCGCCAACGCCAGCGACAGCCACTGCCAGTTGCGGAACTGCAGGAAGGGGATCATCGCCAGCGCGATGACCGGGACCGCCAGTACCAGCGAGATCAGCAGTCGGCGCCGCAGCTCCGCGGTGGGGTCCAGGGGGCGGTCCGGGTCACCGATGGCGGCCAGAGGCGCGTCGGAACCCGCCGGCGGCGCGGGAGGGCGGGGGAGGGTGGCGGTGTACCCGGTGGCCTCGACGGTGGCGAGCAGGTCCGCCGGGCTGACGTCACCGGCGAAGGAGACATGGGCCTTCTCGGTCGAGTAGTTCACCGATGCGGTGACGCCGTCCATCCGGTTGAGCTTCTTCTCGATCCGCATCGCGCACGACGCGCAGGTCATGCCGCCGATCTCGAGGTCGATCGTGGTGCTGTCGATCGGACCGGAGGGTGCCCCGGGTGCGGCGGAAACGGGGGAGGTGGGGCTGTGGACGGTCACGGTGTGCCCTTCCGGGAGGGGAAGCGGGTGGGGTGTCGGCGCTGTTGTCCGGCGGGTCAGCCGCCGGGCGCCATGTCGTGCCGGGGGGCGCCGGCGGGGTCGTACGTGGTGGAGACATCGATGGGCGGCGCCGGGTCGATCGGCGTGATGGCTCGGCCCACCGCGAACAGCGCGCCGAAAACCACCACCAGACCGACCGCGAAGCCGATGACGGGCCAGCCGGTCCAGGCCCGGCCGGTGCGGGTCATGAGGTCGACGGAGCCAGCTCGTACCCGGCCTCGTCGACGGCGTCCCTGACCTGGTCGGGTTCGAGCGCCGCAGCGCTGTCGACGGTGACGGTCGACGCACCGCCGACGTTCAGCTCGACGGCGACGTGCTGGACGCCGGGCAGCCGGCTGAGCTCCTGGGTGACGGCGGCGACGCAGTGGCCGCAGGTCATGCCGGTGACGGCGTAGGTGCTGGTGGTCATGATGCTCCTTCAGAATCGGTTGAGGATGGTCAGCTCTTGACCAGACGGGCGATGGCCGCCGAGGCCTCACGGACCTTGATCCGTGCTTCATCGCCGCCCTTGGCAGCTGCCTCGACGACACAGTGATCGAGGTGCTCGTCCAACAGTTCGAGTGAGAAGGCCTGCAAGGCCTTGGTTGCCGCCGACACCTGGGTCAGCACGTCGATGCAGTACTGGTCCTGTTCGACCATCCGCTGCAGACCGCGGATCTGGCCTTCGATGCGCCGCAGTCGTTTCAGGTGACTGTCCTTGCGGTGGGCGTAACCGGGGGCCGGCCCTTCCGGGGCCACTGAGTCCGAGGGCGCTGCCCCCGGGTCGTCCGCAGGCGGCGATGCACTTGTCGGGGTCATGCCGACAACATACCCCCCCGGGGTAACTATTGTCGAGCAGGGCGCAGGGGTCGACCGCCCCGCACCGCGTCGGCGGCCCGGGGCGGTCGAGGGTGACGGCTCAGCCTGCGGCCAGCAGCTGCTGCATGGTGGCGATCTCGGCCGTCTGGCCGGACCGGATGGATTCGGCCAGCGCGAGGGCATCGGGGTTGGAACCGACGGAGATCTCGGTGTCCGCCATCGCGACAGCACCCTGGTGGTGGACGATCATCTGCTCCAGGAAGAGCCGGTCGAACTCGGCGCCGGTGGCCGCGGCGAGCGCGGCCATGTCGCCTGCGCTCATCCCGCCCATGTCCATGCCGCTGTCCATCCCGCCCATGTCCATCCCGCTCATGGAGCTCGCCGAACTCGCGGTGGAAGTCGAGGTGGTCATCCCGTCGCCCTCCATTCCACCGTCCATTCCGCTGCTCATAGCGGCGTCCCAGGAGTCCAGCCAGCTGTTCATCAGCTCGATCTCGGGCTGCTGGGCGGCCTTGATCTGCGCCGCGAGGTCCTTCACCGCCTGACTGCCGGCCCGATCCGGCGCAAGGTCGGCCATCTCGATGGCGCTCTGGTGGTGCGGGATCATCTGCTGAACGAACGCCACGTCGGCGTCGTTGTGGTCGTCACTCGCCGCGGTGTTCGTCGATGCGCTCGTGTCATCGGTCATGGCCGTCGAGCTGCCGACCGTCGCACTGTCGGTCGTCGAGCTCGTGGTGATTTCACCGGCGGCCGTCGAACCGGCCGTCGTGGTGGGGGCAGTGGTGGGGGCAGTGGTGGCGGCGGTGCCGGCGCATGCGGAGAGGGTCAGGGCAAGCGCGAGTCCGGCGGCAGTGAGGACGCGGGGGTGTACACGGTGGTTCATCGGAGACTCCTGGGTGGTGGGAAGGGATCGGGATCGAGCACGCTGCAGATGTCGCGACCGACGGGCCGCGCGCACGCCGGCTATATACGGGCGATACCAGGAGTCAGTCGGAGGTTCGGCCATCGAGGGGGTCCTCGGTGGCATGCCGGACGCGCCGAGGCGGACGACGGGTGCGGCACGGAATCGGCGCTGCGCAACCCGAGCAGCACCATCACCGATCCGGCGACCAGGAACAGGACGCAGGTGTCCGCCACGTGGCGCTGCGCGGGCATGCCGCCACCGATCCGAGTCGTCGCCGGCGCAGCGGCAGCGGCAGGATCATGGGACGCGACCGGGTCCGTCGACGCCGACCCGGAGTGGCCGGTGGCATCGGAATGGACGGCGACCTTGGACGACGGCACGGGTAGTCCGCCGTGGTGATCGGACCCGTCGCCGCCGGAGAGCACGTGCATACTGAGGATGCCGGCGGCCAGCGCGACGAACAGCAGCCAACGGGTGAGAGCCGCCCGGGGCCGGGCCGGTGGCCCGAGGTTCACTACTGTCCGCACCGCTCCATCATGCCCAACTCTGCCGGGCGTGCGGTGGGGTCCCCCCGCCGGGGCAGGAAAGGGTGCCCGGCGCACACACTCGCCATCGACGCCGGTGGACGCACATCCTGCGCGACACCGCCGTTGCTGTTAGGCATGACACGTGACTGTCACAAGGCGGGGTGGGACGTGACCGGTGTGAACGGCCGCTCGGGCGGCGCCGACCAGGAGGATCCGGCCGATGACGAAGGGCTGCGCGCCGCGCTGAACATGGCGGAGGACCTGTTGCGCGCGGCAACCCTGGCCGGCGACGTCACGTCCCTGGACCAGCTGCTGGACGACCACATCATCTACACCGGGCCGGACGGTCGTCAGGTCTCCAAGCAACAGGATCTGGACGCCTACGCCAGCGGCGCGGTGGAGATCACCGGGTACGAGGAAGAGCACCGCACGATCCGGGTGATCGGCCGCACCGGGCTGACGTGGGTGTTGGCCGAGGTCAGTGGCCGGGCCGGCGGTCAGCGGTTCGGTGCCCGGCTGCGCTACACCCGCACATGGGCGCACGACACCGGTTGGCGGGTAGTGGCCGCGCATGCCAGTTTCGCACCGCATCCCTGATCGGCTCCCTGATCGGCGGCAAGCAGGCCGAACATCACAGGAATCGCTGGCGCACCAGTAGGCACAACGTGCACAATGGTCCCAACACCCGCCTTTTCGCAGTGCGCTCCTACGTCGGGGAAGACGACGGAGCTCAAGCGGAGGGTGACATATGCACACCGGTGGCGTCATCTACGTCCACTCGGCCATGCCGGCGATCTGCCCGCACGTCGAGTGGGCTGTTTCCGGCGTCCTCAAGACGAGGGTGTCCCTGTCCTGGACGGCGCAGCCGGCCGCGCCTGGCCAACTGCGCGCGGAAGCGTCCTGGGTGGGCGACCGCGGGACCGGCGCCGCACTGGCCGCCGCCCTGCGGTCGTGGAAGATGCTGCGCTTCGAGGTGACCGAGAATCCCAGCCCCGGTCAGGACGGCGAACGCCTCTGCTTCGTTCCCGGTCGTGGTCTCTGGCGGGCAGCGGTGTCGGCCAACGGCGACATCATGCTCGGCGAGGACCAGTTGCGATCGTTGGTCGCGGCCAACCCGGCGGTTGATGCGCTTCGCCACGCGTTGTCAGAAGCGCTCGGCGAACACATCGACGCCGAGCTCGAGGCGTACCGGAGTGCCGGTGAGGGCTCCGAGGTCACGTGGCTGCACCAGGTGGGCTGACCCTCATCGGAACCACAGCCGACATCGGAGCCACAGCCGTCATCGGAACCACAGCCGTCATCGAAACCACAGCCGACCGCCTCGGATGCGACACTGACAGCGGTGCGTGCGGCGACAACGGAGGTGGCGGGTGGTGACGCAGGATGCGGCGTCCCGACGGTTGACCGTCATCCTCTCCTCGGGACTCGCGCTGGTCGTCGCCCTTGGCGTGGCGCTGGGTGTGCTGCTCGGTCAGCGCGGCGCGGACGTCCCGGTGGCGCCCGGCGGCGACACCACCACCACGCTGAGCACGACCGACACCTCGCAGACCTCGGACCAGACCCAGCCGGTGCCCCAGACGACCACCAGTGAGATCCCCCCGACGACCGCCGCCACCAGCGCGCCGAGCGAGACGAGTGCGGCGACGTCGGAATCAACCACGGAGTCCACCACGTCGTCCACCACCGAATCGACGTCCACCACCGAGCCCTCGACCACCAGTAGCGTCGCGCCCCCGACGTCTGCCGACCCCGCACCGACCACCGCAGTTCCGACGGTGGCCACCACACCTGCGACGACGACCGGCGCCGCGCTCGGTCAGGTGCCCACCGGCCCGGTGACCACCGCGAACAGCGTCGTCGGAAATGTCGACCCAGGTGTCACGGTGCCCGAGCCCGCCGGTCCCGCCGGGTTGGTGGACCGCCGGTGACCCTGTCCCGACGAAGCCGGCTGGTGGGTGCCATCACGGCGGTGCTGATCGTCGGTGCGTGCGGCGCTCCGGACGAGCCGCGGTTCAGTGCGCCGCCGGCGCCGCCCTCCACCGTCAGTGCCGCCGATCCCGCCCCCTCCGACCCGGCCACGACAGACCCGGTGACGACGGACCCGGTTACGACGGAGGCCTCCGTCTCGTCGGGGCCCGACCCCGCTGGTACCGACCCGGTCAGCTCCGGGACTGTCGATGGTGCCGCTTCGGACCCGGTCAACTCGGTCCCGTCCGCTGACCTGGCGACGGAGTTGGGCGCCACCGCCGTCGTGCCGTGGGGCCCGGTGACGGCCGCCGACATCGGCCGGGCCCTGACCCAGGTGTCGGGCATGACCCCAGCGCAGAAGGCCGGATCCGTGGTGATGGCGGCGTCCGGAGTGGCGGTGGACAGCACCGTGGTCGGCGACCTCGGACTGGCCGGGGTGAATCTGCTGGGCAGCCGCGGAGTACTGGACGGGACGACGGCCGGTCGGCCCGGCCAGGTCGCCGCGGTGACCGCGGCGCTGGCCGCTCAGGTCCCGGTGAGCCAGGCGGGTTTTGCACTTCTGGTCGCCACCGACCAGGAGAACGGCACGGTCACCCGGCTGATCAACGGCTTCACCGAACTGCCGGGGGCGGGCGCGCTGGGCACGATCGGCGATCTGAATGCCGCGGTGGCGGCCACCCGCGAGGTGGCCGCGATCAGCGCCGCCGAGCTGGCGGCAGTAGGCATCAACCTGGATTTTGCACCCGTCTCGGACCTGCTTCCGCTGCGCGGGTCGTCCGGCATCGGTGACCGGTCTTTCGGCACCGACCCCGCCCGGGTCGCCGCCCTGGTGACGGCGGCCGTGCAGGGATATCAGGACGCCGGCGTCGCGACCAGCCTGAAGCACTTCCCGGGGCTCGGTGAGGTCGCCGCCGACAGCCACGTCACGCTGGCCACGCTGAAGACGGACTGCGGAACGTGGAACACGCGGGCGTCGGTCCCCGTGCGGGCCGGTGTCGACGCGGGCGCGGCGATGGTGATGACCGGGCACACGCTGTTCCCGGCGGTGGACCCCGGTTCGGAGCCCACCTCGCTGTCGACGGGTGGTGCTCCAGGATCTGCTCCGGGGCGATCCGGCGGCACCGTTGCCGGGCGGTTGCGCTCCGGTGGGCTTCCGTGGGCTGTCGATCAGCGACTCGCTGGTGATGGCGCCGGTGGCCGACTCCTACTCGACGGGCGAGGCGGCCTGGCGGGCGCTCGCCGCGGGGGAGGACATCGTGTTGATGCCGGCCTCGCCGGCCGCCGCCGTGACCGGCATCACCGACGCACTGAGTTCGGGCCAGTTGTCGTCGGAGCGCCTCAACGAAGCCTCGGTGCGGGTGTTCGCACTTCGCGCCGCGTTGACCCGATCGCCGCGGCCGCCGCTGGAGGTCGTCGGATCGGCCGCGAACAAGGCTGCGGCGCAACGGATCTGGAACCTGACCGGCTGATTCGACAACCGGCCGGCCGGACGAGCGTCCGCCGGCCGGTGTGGGTCAGGCCTTGGTGAAGATCAACGCGACGTTGTGGCCGCCGAAGCCGAACGAGTCGTTGATCGCGGCGTCGATGTGCACCTCGCGGGTGGTCTGCGCGACGTCGACCTCGATGGCCGGGTCCAGGTTCTGGATGCTCTGGGTGCCCGGCACGATGTCGTTCTGCACCGGCCAGCACGGTGGCGATCGCCTCGACGGCGCCGGCTGCGCCGAGCATGTGCCCGGTCATCGACTTGGTGGCGGTGACCACCGGGTGAGCGCCGATCGCCTTCATGATGGTGCTTGACTCGGCGACGTCGCCCGACCGGGGTCGAGGTGGCGTGGGCGTTGACGTGGCCGATGTCCTTGGGGCTGAGCCTGGCCATCTTGAGTGCCTTGTTGATCGCCCGCATCGAGCCCTCGCCCTCGGGCTCGGGCGCGGTGATGTGGAAGGCGTCGTTGGTCATGCCGATGCCGGCCAGGGTGCCGTAGATCTTGGCGCCGCGGGCCTCGGCGTGCGAACGCCGCTCCAGCACCATGATGCCGGCGCCCTCACCGATGACGAAGCCGTCCCGACCGGTGTCGAACGGGCGGGAGGCGGTCGCCGGGTTCGTCGTTCCGGGTACTCATCGCGCGCATCTGGGAGAAGCCGGCGATCGGCAGTGGGTGGATGCACCCCTCCGCGCCACCGGCGAGCGCGATGTCGATCTCGTCCTCCTTGATCAACTTGTACGCCCAGGCGATGCCTTCCGCACCGGCCGCGCAGGCCGACACCGGAGCGTGCACCGCGCCGCGGGAGGTGTTCCACAGACCGACGGCGGCGGCCGGGACCGTTCGGCATCAGCATCGGAACGGTCATCACGGAGACCTTGCGGATGCCCTGGGTCTCGAGCAGGTCGTCCTGGTCGAGCAGCGTCACGGCACCGCCGATGCCGGTGCCGATGACGGTGCCACGCCGGATCGGGTCGATGTCGTCGGGACTGCCGGCGTCGGCCCAGGCCTCACGTGCGGCGATCAGGGCCGCCTGCTGACTGCGGTCCAGCCGCCGGGCCTCGACCCGCGGGAGGACGTCCAGCGGGTCGACAGCCATCGGGGCATGCAGATTGACCGGCAGGCCGAACTTCTCGACCCAGGGCTCGTTGATGTTCTTGACACCGACCTTGCCGGCCAGCATGGCCTGCCAGGTCTCCGGAGCGGTCCCGCCGATCGGCGTTGTAGCCCCGATTCCGGTGACGACGACGTCATCAGCACTCATGGAAATGCTCCTTCGAGAAACTTGACAGACGCCGCTCGGTGCAGCGCCGGATTTCAGCACGAGACGGCGCCGAAGGGGCGCTGCGTGGCTACTTGTTGGCGTCGATGTAGGCGACGGCGTCGGCGACGGTCTTGAGGTTGGCCAGCTCGTCGTCGGGGATCTTGACGCCGAAACGGTCCTCGGCCTGCACGGCGATCTCGACCATCGACAGCGAGTCGATGTCCAGGTCGTCGGTGAAGGTCTTCTCCGGCGTCACATCGGCGGCGGGCACGCCGGCGACCTCTTCGACGATCTCGGCGAATCCGGTGAGGGTGTCCTCGTTTGCCACTGTGGTTCCTTTCGTTAGGGCGCCGGCTCATCGGTTGAGCTGACGGGTGAAGCGTGGAAATCGTAGTGGTCCAGCGGCTGCTCGCGGTGACATGCCGAATGGCGCCGGTCACGGCACCCGGTAGACCTGCCCGGCGAAGGTGAGCCCGGCACCGAACGCGATGGACAGCACCAGGTCGCCGGAGGCGACCCGGCCGTCGTCGCGAGCCCGGCACAACGCGACCGGCACCGATGCCGATGAGGTGTTGCCGGTGGTCACGATGTCGCGGCCGACGACGATGTCGGGTCGGGCGCCGGCGGCGATCAGCTTCTTCGCGATCGCGTCGATGATCCGCAGGTTGGCCTGGTGGGTGACGACGGCGTCGAGGTCGGACATCTGCAGACCGGCGGCTCGACGGCGCGGATGCCGACCGGGGCGATCTGCGTCGTGGCCCAGCGGAAAACCGCCTGCCCGTCCTGGTACATGAGGAGTTGCGGTCGTCGACGCGGATCGCCTGGGTCTGGGTCTCGTCACTGCCCCAGGCCACCGGGCCGATCTCCTCGGTGTCCGATCCGCGACACCACGACGCGCCGGCGGCGTCGGCGAAGATGATCGCCGTCGACCGGTCGGTGAGGTTGGTCCAGTCGGTGAGCTTGTCGACCCCGACCAGCAGCACGTGCTTGCCGGCCGCCGGCCCGCACGGTGTGCGACGGCGACGCCGAGGCCGTAGCAGAACCCGGCGCAGGCGGCGTTGAGGTCGAACGAACCGGGCGCGTGGATGCCGAGCTCACCGGCGACCTGGGTGGCCGCGTGCGGGACCTGGCTGGGCAGCGAGCAGGTCGCGACGATGACGGTGTCGATGTCGGCAGCGGTCAGTCCGGCGTCCAGCATCGCCAGCCGGCCCGCTTCGGCGCCCATCCAACAGCCGTCTCGGTCGGCGAGGCCCAGCGTCGCTCCTGGATGCCGACCCGGGCTGCGGATCCACTCGTCGTTGGTGTCCATCGTGGTGGCCAGCTCGTCGTTGGTGACGACGCGCTCGGGCCGGTAGTAACCCATGCCGCTGATCCGGGTGCCGGCCGGAGACGTCAGCCGGGCGATGGTGGCGCTCATCGGGCGGCGCCGATCGCACTGTGCTCGGCGATGAACTCCGCGACGGCGGGCAGGTCGTCCGGGGACTTGAGGGCCATGGTGGCGGTTCCTTTGAGTTCGCGCTTGACCAGTCCGACCAGAGCACCGGCCGGCGGTAGTTCCAGTACCCCGGTCACGCCGTGGCGTGCGAAGGATGCCATGCACAGGTCCCACCGGACCGGGCGGGTGACCTGGCGAACCAGTAGTTCCAGACACTCCGCGCCGGTCGCGACCGGATCGCCGGAGGAATTCGTGAGCAGGGTGTAGGTCGGGTCGGCCGGGCTCAGCTGCTCGACAGCGGCGGCGAGGGCGGCCTCGGCGGGCGCCATCGCACTGGTGTGGAACGCCCCGGCGACCGGCAGTGGCATCACCCGGGCGCCGGCCGGCGGGTCGGCCTGCAGGGCCGCGATCGCCGCTGCCCGGCCCGCGGCGACGATCTGACCGCCGCCGTTGCGGTTCGCGCCGACCAGGTCCAGGGCGGTCAATGCAGCGAGCACCTCGTCGGGGTCGCCGCCGAGGACCGCGGCCATCGTCGTCGGCTCGAGGTCGCAGGCAGCGGCCATCGCCCGGCCGCGTACCCCGGCGAGCGCGGTGGCCCGGTCCGCGTCGATCACGCCGGCGATCGCGGCGGCCGCGAGTTCGCCGACCGAGTGGCCGGCGATCAGGGTGTCCGTCGGCAGCGTGAGCTCACCGGCGGCCAACAGCGCCGCCGCGACGACCAGCGGCTGGGTGACCGCGGTGTCCTTGATCTCGTCGGCCGCAGCGGTCGTACCGAGTCTGGCGAGGTCCAACCCGGCAGACGCGCCCCATGCGTCGATGCGGGTCGCGAGGTGGGGGAGCTCCAACCACGCGCTGAGCATCCCGGGTTTCTGCGATCCCTGACCGGGAGCGACGACAGCCAACATGGCTTCTACTCAACCATCGACCCCGCCGATCCGCCCGTTGGCCGGGCACCAAGTCGCGGGAGTCCATTTGTAGACACTCTACAAAATGTTGGCAGGATAGCGCCAAAGATCACAGCGGCGGCCGCGCGGGCCGTGATAGGCGAATGCGCCGACCGGGTCAGCTGCGCAGCCGCCCCAGGATGAGGGCCACCCGCAGCACGGCGACGTCCCGCGGATTCCAGGGGTCGACGCCGGTCAGTTCGGCGACGCGGTGCAGCCGGTAGCGCAGCGTGTTCGAGTGGATGAACAGGCTCCGGGCTGCGGGATCGAGCGCGGCGCCGTGCTCGAGGTAGCCGTCCAGGGTCTCCAGCAGGGGAGTGGTCGCTGCGGCCAGCGGGGTCCAGATGGTGTCCACCAGGCGCCGGATTGCGGTGCTGTCACCCGCCAGCACCCGCTCGACCAGGAGATCGGCGGCACTGAGCAGACCGCTGCCGCCCGACCAGGCATGGGCCACCCGCAGACCCGCGAACGCTTCCGCCGACGACCGGATGGCGCCGGTCAGACCCAGTCCCGGGGGGCCGTGCACGATCGGGCCGTCGGCGAAGAGCCCCTCGACATCGGCCGGGAACGGGTGCTCCTTGAGCAGCCCCCCGCGCGTCGGCGAGGCGCCGGTGTCGGCACCGTCGTCCGCCCACCCACTCAACACCACGACGAGCCGGCCGCCCTGGACGCCGGACAGCGCGGAGACCGCATGAGTGTGCGCCCACTCCGTCACATGTCTCGGATCAGGGCCGTCCCGGCCTCCGACCCGCGCGGTCCCCACCAGCACGGCGACCGGCCCGGTCGGATCCCACCCCATGGTCGCGGCTCTGGAGGCCAATGAGTCCGGATCCTCGCCGCGGACGATTCCGTCGACGAGGGCGGCCTCGACCCGCGCGTCCCAGGCACCTCGGGTCTCGGCGGCGGTGGCGTACACCGCGGCGGCCGCGAACGCGATCTCGCGGCTGTAGCGCAGCAGCGAGTCGCGCAGCGCCACCACCTCGTCGGGATCGTCGCCCAGTGCGGGGATGCGCTCCTCGGCCACATCGATGGCCACCCTGACGAGTTCGACGGTCCGTCGCAGCGACACCGACCGCAACAGGTCACGCGGCGCGTTGCCGAACACGGTGTCGGTCAACCGCAGGTCCGAGCGAGCGCTGGCGACCCAGGGGACGTAACCACCGATACCGGCCTGGGCGACGAGCGTGACCCAGGACCGCTCCTCGGCGGTCAGGGTCCGGAACCAGGGGAGCAGATCCTCCATCATCGCGACCGCGCGGGTGGCCATGCCGCCGGTGGCGAGCTCGACCCGCCGCAGGGTTACCGGGCTGATGTCCTCGCCGCCGTGGATCAGCGCCGGCCGTGTGACGTCGGACGTGTCCGGGTGATTGGACACCGCCGATGGTCCTCGACCAGGGACTTCCGAGGTCATCGTCGGTACTTCGGGAACGGCCCGCGGTGGACACACACAGTGACGGCCCCCGGTGAAATGAGGATCAGGGCCGACGCCCGAAGGCGCCGGCCCTGATCGGTGGTACCGCCTGAATCAGATCGCGAGGACGCCGGAGGCCTGCGGCCCCTTCGGCGACTGCTCGACCTCGAACTCGACGCGCTGACTTTCCTCGAGGGAGCGGTAACCCGATCCGCCGATCGCCGAGTAGTGGACGAAGACGTCCGCCGACCCGTCGTCGGGAGAGATGAAGCCGTAGCCCTTCTCCGCGTTGAACCACTTCACGGTGCCCTGTGCCATACCTGTTCTCCTGAAGCATGTTCCGGGCCGCATCCGCGGCCCAGAGTCCGAAAGCACCCTGACCCGAGCGACTTCGGGCCAGAGGGATCACCGTTCCGAAGAATCGGAGCCGGCGGCGAAGCGCCCCCGGTGACCGTCTTTCGGTTCGACATCGCCAGTGATATTAACCGTGCGTGGTCGCGCCTGCTAGGCCATCGGCGCGGATTGTCATCAAGAGGCGGTCACGATTGGTGCCCCCCCGCAGCCCGACCGGAGGTATCGGGCCGGGCTGCGGGATCGCACGGATCAGTCGCCGCCCGCGTTCCCGGACCGGCCCGCCCGGGGATCGCTGAGCTGGTACTTCGCCGCGGCCTCGGCGGCGGCGCCGACCCGGTACTCGCCACGCCGCTCCAACGCCGACAACGCCGCGACCACCATCGACGGGCCGTCGATGAGGAAGTGCCGCCGAGCGGCCGCCCGGGTGTCGGAGAAGCCGAACCCGTCCGCGCCCAGCGCCACGAAGTCCGTCGGGACCCACGGTGCGATCAAGTTCTGCACGGCCCGCTGCGAGTCGCTGGTCGCGATCACCGGCCCCGGGGCGTTCTGCAGGCGCTGCGTGACGTAGGGCTCGGCGTGCAGGCTCGGATCGAGCAGGCGGGCCCGCTCGATCCGCTCGGCCTCGCGAGAGAGCTCCGACCAGCTGGTCACCGACCACACGTCGGCCGCGACGCCCCAATCGGTGGCCAGCAGCTGCTGGGCCTCCAACGCCCACCGCAGCCCGACGCCGGAGGCGAGCAGCTGAGCGCGCGCCTTGCCGTCGGTGTCGGTGGCCGGCGAGAAGAGGTACATGCCCTTGAGCAGCCCCTCGACGTCGAGGTCGGCGGGCTCCGCCGGCTGCACGTACGGCTCGTTGTAGATGGTGATGTAGTACAGGACGTTCTCGCCCTTGCGGGAACTCCTCGCTGGCGCCGTACATCCGGCGCAGGCCGTCCTTGATGATGTGTGCGATCTCGAACCCGTACGCCGGGTCGTAGGCCACGATGTGCGGCTGGGTGGCCGCGAGCAGGTGCGAGTGCCCGTCCGCGTGCTGCAGACCTTCACCGGTCAGCGTGGTGCGCCCGGCGGTCGCGCCCATCACGAACCCACGGCCCATCTGGTCCCCGATGGCCCACAGACCGTCACCGGTGCGCTGGAAACCGAACATCGAGTAGAAGACATAGATCGGGATCAGCGGTTCGCCATGGGTGGCGTAGGAGGTCGCCACCGCGGTCAGGGTGGCGATGGAGCCGGCCTCGTCGATGCCCTCGTGCAGGATCTGGCCGGCTTCGCTCTCCTTGTAGGCGAGCATCAGGCTGGCGTCGACCGCGGTGTAGAGCTGACCGTGCGGGTTGTAGATCTTCAGCGTCGGGAAGAAGGAGTCCATCCCGAACGTGCGGGCCTCGTCCGGGATGATCGGCACGATGCGGTGGCCGATCTCCGGGTCCTTGACGAGGTCGCGCACCAACCGGACGAACGCCATCGTGGTGGCGATCTCCTGCTTGCCGGAGCCGCGCTTGAGCACGTCGTAGACCTTGTCGCCGGGCAGCACCAGAGGCTTGGCGTTGTTACGCCGCTCCGGCACGTAGCCACCCAACTTCTGGCGGCGTTCCTGCAGGTAGGCGATCTCCGGGCTGTCCGAACCGGGGTGGAAGTACGGCGGCTGGTACGGATCGGCTTCGAGCTGGGCGTCGTCGATCGGGATGTGCAGCTCCGAGCGGAACGCCTTGAGGTTGTCCAGCGTCAGCTTCTTCATCTGGTGCGTGGCGTTGCGACCCTCGAACGAGGGCCCGAGGTGGAAGCCCTTGACCGTCTTGGCCAGGATCACCGTGGGCTGACCCTTGTGCTCGGTGGCCGCCTTGTACGCGGCATAGACCTTGCGGTAGTCGTGGCCACCGCGGCGCAGACCCCAGATCTCGTCGTCGGTCATCCCGGCGACCATCTGCTTGGTCCGCGGGTCCCGGCCGAAGAAGTGCTCCCGGACGTAGGCACCGTCGTTGGCCTTGAACGTCTGGTAGTCACCGTCGGCGGTGTTGTTCATCAGGTTGACCAGCGCGCCGTCGCGATCGGCGCCGAGCAGCGCATCCCACTCGCGGCCCCAGACGACCTTGATGACGTTCCAGCCGGCACCCCGGAAGAAGGACTCCAGCTCCTGGATGATCTTGCCGTTGCCGCGGACCGGGCCGTCGAGCCGCTGCAGGTTGCAGTTGATGACGAAGTTGAGGTTGTCCAGGCCGTCGATCGCGGCGATGTGGATCAACCCGCGCGACTCGACCTCGTCGAGCTCACCGTCGCCGAGGAAGGCCCAGATGTTCTGGTCGGAGGTGTCCTTGATCCCGCGGTGGTGCAGGTACCGGTTCACCCGGGCCTGCTGGATCGCGTTCATCGGGCCGAGGCCCATGGACACCGTGGGGTGCTCCCAGAAGTTCGGCATCAACCGGGGGTGCGGGTAGGACGGGATCCCGTGCGGGTGCGACACCTCCTGGCGGAAGCCGTCCAGCTGCTCCTGGGACACCCGGCCCTCGAGGAAGCCGCGGGCGTACATACCGGGGGAGGCGTGACCCTGGTAGAAGATGTGGTCGCCGCCGCCCGGGTGGTCCTTGCCGCGGAAGAACCAGTTGTGGCCGACCTCGTAGAGGCTGGCGGAGCTCGCATAGGTGGAGATGTGGCCACCGACGCCGATCCCCGGCCGCTGGGCACGGTGGACCATGACAGCGGCGTTCCAGCGGATCCAGGCGCGGTAGCGGCGCTCCAGCTCCTCGTCGCCCGGGAAGAACGGCTCGTTCTCGGTAGCGATGGTGTTGATGTAGTCGGTGGTGGTGAGAGCGGGCAGCCCGACGTGGCGCTCGCGCGCCCGGGCGAGCATCCGCAGCATCACGTAGCGGGCGCGCTGCTGACCGCCGGCGTCGATCATCGCGTCGAACGAGTCGAGCCACTCCGACGTCTCGCCCGGATCGATGTCGGGGATCTGGGCGGCGATGCCGTCCCGGATCACCCGGTGCCGGGCGGGGGTCAGGTCCTCATAAGGTGACGCAGCCAACGGAACTCCTCGTCACGTGCCGGGCCGCCCTGACGGGGCGACCGCATCCAAACGGGCGACCGGTGGTGCCTGCCCTCGTGCCGGGCGAGGCGGATCGTCCGGCGTCCATCCTCTCCCATGCCCAGCGTTCCCGCGCCCCCGCCTCCTCGGGGCGTGCCGGGGGGTGACCTCAGCCCGCGGATCCTGCGTTCGAGGCCCGGATCCGGGCCCCGGGTCGTGCCCGTCCGGGGGCGGATCGAGGGGGCGCGATTCCGGTTCGGCCGCCGGACCAATAAGCTGCCCGGGTGGAGCATCCGGTTCACATGCCAGAACCACGGTCGGTGCGGCCGACCGATGAGGAGGACTGATATTCGTGGGCGACGTTGCAGGGCAGGCGGCAGCAGCCGCGGCTCGGCTTGGTCTGACTGCCGACAGCGTGGTTGCTGAGTTCGGCTACGACGACGACGTCGACTTCGATCTGCGGGATGCGATCGAAGAACAGACGCACAACGAACTGCTCGACGAGGACACCGACGAGGTGGTCGACGCGGTGCTGCTGTGGTGGCGCGACGGGGACGGCGATCTCACCGATGCCCTGGTGGACGCGGTGACGCCGTTGGCAAGCTCGGGCTCGATCTGGGTGTTGACCCCGAAGACCGCGCACGCCGGGTTCGTCGAGCCGTCCGACGTGGCCGAGGCGGCGCAGATCGCCGGACTGTCGTCCACCAGCAGTTTCGCCGCCGGCCCGGCATGG
This sequence comes from uncultured Actinomycetota bacterium, assembly GCA_963784315.1. Classification (GTDB taxonomy): domain Bacteria; phylum Actinomycetota; class Actinomycetes; order Mycobacteriales; family Nakamurellaceae; genus Nakamurella. Next base: position 148,640 of record CAWAQR010000002.1, on the reverse strand, counting down.
ACGGTCACCCGACTGGTCCGGCCGAAGTCCGAGACCCGGCTGCGTCGGTAGCCGGTGACACGCCGCGGTCGGGACCGGTGACGCAGCCCCGCACTTCCGGTTGCCCTCGGCCGCCGGGCCCGATCGTCGACGCTGGCTGCTCACCGAGGGCGGCGCGGGGTGCTGCTGGTGTTCTATCCGTTCGCCTTCTCCTCGATCTGCACCTCGGAGCTGGACGATATGCGGGACGGCATGCGGGAGCAGAGTTCGGCTCGGTGCAACTCCTCGCGGTGTCCTGCGACCCCAAGTTCGCCTGCGGGCGTTCGGCCGCGAACGCGGATACCACTTCCCGCTGCTGTCGGACTTCTGGCCGCACGGTGACGTCTCGCGTCAGCTACGGCGTCTTCGACGAGTCGCACGGGATGGCCGCGCCGGGGCACCTTCCTCATCGACCCGCGGGGATCCGGTTCGCCGAGGTCAACGATCCGGGGTGGCCCGCGACCAAGACGGCTGGCGGGCCGCGATCGCGGCCCTGCCGGCGAGCCTGAGCGCCCAGTAGCAGGCCGGCTGATTTTGTGCGCCGCGGTCGACGCGGGGAGAATGTCGGGCCGCGGTGCGGCACCGGGGCGTGTAGCTCAGCGGAAGAGCATCGCGTTTACACCGCGACGGTCGGGGGTTCGATCCCCTCCGCGCCCACACCTGTACCGGCCCGCCCGGAAGCCTTCCGCGCGATCGCGGTGCGTGGCTCACCCGAGCGGCGGGGTGGTGCCGGGCGGCGAGGGCTCCACTCCGGGAACCAGCGGCACATCCGGCACCGGGTCCGGCGACGGCATCGGTGCCGGGTCCCGGGATCGGGGCGCGGCGCCCGGTCCGGCGTCGGTACGGGGAGGCGGGGCCGGGAGCGCCGGGAATGGTCATGGTCGAGACTGCCACCGCTGCGGTGCGACCGCCACCACGGGCGGTGGTCCCCTCCACGCGGCTCGACCACGGCGGGTGAGCGCGGCGAAGCCGCCGCGACCGCGCACAGCACCCCGCAGATGGCGAAGATCTCCCGGTACTGCAGCACCAACGCATCGGTAACAACCTTTCGTAGCTCGGCGAACTGAGCCTGGAACTCCGTCTCGGACCGCCCGAACGGCAGCGGCGTGTTCAGCGTCGCGGTCAGGACCCGGAAACGGTGCAGGCCCCAGCCGGTCAGTGCGGCGACGCCGATCAGCATGCCGGCCGTCCGGGCGACGACGACCGCGGCCGACGCCACCCCGTGCTCGGTCTCCGGGACCACGACCGCAGCACGGCGGCGGCCAGCGGCGCGATGACCAGCCCCAGGCCGAGCCCGGCCATGACCAGATCCATCGGGAGTTGCGGCATGCCCACGAACCGGATGGTGTCGACGTCGGCCCCCCAGCGCGACATCAGCAGGTAACCGCCACCGGCGACAACCATCCCGGTCACCGTCACCCAGCGGTTGCTCCACCGCCGGGCCGACCAGCCGCCGACCACCGCCCCGACCGGTAGCGCACCCAGGAACGGCGCCAGCAGCACCGCCGCCGCCGCCGAGTCCCGGCCCAGCACGGTCTGGGCGAAGAGCTCGACATCGACCAGGGTGACCAGCAGCACCGCGCCGGTGAGCAGGCTGACGAGCAGACCGGCGAAGAAGGGTCGCCGCCGCACGTGGGTCAGATCCAGCAGCCGGGTGGGGGTGCGGCGCTCCCACCACACGAACGCCGCGATCACCGCCGCCGCCACCCCGATCATCGGCAGACCCCACGTCGGCAGCGCCGCGCGTTCCGGGTCGGGGTTGTACAGGGCGACCACCAGGACGGCCAGCGCGACCGCCAGTAGGCCGCCGCCGACCAGGTCGAGCCGCCGCCGGCTGTTCCCGCCGCCGGCCGGGAGTGCACGCTGGACGACGACCATCGCCACCGCAGTGAGCGGGAGATTGATCCAGAAGATCCAGCGCCAACTCTGGGCCTGCAGCCCGCCGGTCACCGACCAGGCGCCGAAAGCGGTCGCCACCCCGACCCCGTACAACGTGCCCAGCACACTGCCGGCCTCCTGGGCCGCACCGACCGCGCCCAACGCAGCAGACCGGCGCCGGGCCTCCCAGAGGTCGCCGACCAGTGCCATCGTCACCGGGAGCAGCGCCCCACCGGCGGCTCCCTGCAGCAGCCGACCGGCCACCAGGATCGGCAACGTCCCCGCCAACGCGGTGATCGCGGACCCGGCGGCGAAGGCGAGCAGGCAGTACTGCAGCACCCGGCGCCGGCCGAGGCGGTCCGAGAGTTGGCCGAGGAGGGGCATCGCCGCGACATAGCCGAGCAGATAACCGGTGACGATGGGGGTGGCCCGTTCCAGCCGGTTCACCGGGATCTGCATGTCGCTGACGATGTCGGTCAGCACGCCGACCACCACATAGGCGTCCAACGCAGCCAACAGCACCGCGGTGCCGGCGGCCGCTACTGCAGCCCCCCGGCGCACCGGCGTGATGGCGGGCGCGGTCACGACCCGGCGGGGGCGGTGATGGCCAGTTCCTTGTCGAAGTCGCCGAGTTCGAGGGTCACCGTCGCAGGCTGACCGTCGGACCCGGTGGTGGCGAAGGAGACCGAGGACGTCCGGGACGTCGCCGCGTCCACCACGAACGTCCCGGCGACATCGGTGGTGATGCCGGGGGTGAGGCTCGCAGCGATCGCCTTGGGGACCGTTCCGCTGACGGTGAAGTTGCCGTCGGCGGCAGTCACCCCGGACAGTCCGGTGGCGCTGGTGAGCACGGCCGCAACCCCCCGCTCGGGATCGAGGATGGCCGTCGGGTCGTACACCTGGCCGGCGAGCGCGGCCGGGACCCGGGTGAAGCCGCCGGTGCCGGACTTGACGTAGAGCTCCTTGTCCACGACCACGAACTCGATCTCGACGAGTTGACCGAACTGCTTGACCGTGGCGGTTCCCTGCGCGGACCCGGTGCTGGTCAGGTCGCCGTCGGCGGTCTGGACCAGCAGATCAGGGAGCTGGCCGGTGACGGTCAGGCCCAGGTGGGCGGTCTGCACCGCCTTCATCGCCGCAGCGGACCGGTTGATCAGCTCGGCGGCCGTCGGGGCGGGGGTGCCGGTGGTCGAGGGGGTGACGTCGGTGGACGACGTGCACCCGTCCACGGACAACGTCAGGGCCACCAGCACGAGAAGCAGGGGAGCGCGGCGCAATCTCGACACCATGACCGTCCTTCGTCGTTCCCGGTCGTCGACCGGCGGTAGGCGGACAGTACCGCAGCCGCCGGGCTGCCCCGGGTGCCTGGATCGGCTCGGCGTCCCGGGGGTCACCGGTGGTGGTCAGCCGGTCGTAGGGGTGGGGTCCGCGGGTGGGGTGAAGTCCAGCGGGACGGCGTCCGGACCCGGCGGATCGGCGACGAAGGGGGGCGGCTCCGCCAGGTCGAAGGCGGGGTTGCTGCAGGTCGCGTTGGGCTCCGGGGTCAGGAACGGGTTGCGTACCAGCGCGAGCAGGAACTGCTCCAGCCGGGGATCCCGGCCGTCGGACAACGGCAGCTGATGGCCCCATGCCTGCAGCGACAACGGCGTGTTCAGCCCGGGATAGGGCGACATCAACAGGTAACCGACCTGCGGAACCAGCGCCGTCAGATCAGCGAGGTCGGCGGCGGCGATCGTGTCGGGGTTGTAGGCGATCCACACCGCACCGTGCTCCAGCGAATGCACCATCATCTCGTCGCGGACGGGTGTGTCGTAGACGACGCCGTCGCAGGCCGCCCAGGTCGGATCGTGCGGCCCGCCCACCGGCGGGTAGCGGTCGTAGGCGACCCGGGCCGGCGCCGCGAAGTGGTAACGCTGGGTGTACAGCGCGGGCGCGCCGATGTAGACACCCTCGATGTCCACCGTCGGGTCGGGGTTGATCTCCGTCGGCGACCACCGTTCATGGGATGCGGGAGCCTTGCCGGACGGGTCCGGCTCCGCAGGGTCGGCGCCGGTCTGCGGGCCCACCGTGGAGCTCAGCGTGATGTCGCCGGCCGATGAGCCGGTCGCCGCGAGGATGGCCGGGTCGACGGCCCTGGTGGCGCTGCCGCCCACACCGGCACTGCACGCGACCGTCACCATGACGAGCCCCAGGGCAAGAGCCAGGCGTGACAGCTGACGGACACCCCACCTCAGGGTCACCCCTGCTCCTTACGTTGACCGACGAGATCGACAGGCCACATCGATGGACCTGAATGACTCACGAAGTGTGCCACGGTCGCCTGGATCAGCCGGTTCGCCGACGCGGGGCGCCGGGTCGGCGTGCAACGCCCGGGTTGTTGGCGATGCCGGCCGCGGCGAGCAGCCCGGCGGCGATGAGCATCCCAGCCGCCCAGGTGACCAGCCGGTGAAATCCCGCCAGGTCCAGCGCGCCACCGGCGATCACCCCGATGAAGGCGATCGCCACCAGCCCGGCCACTCGACTGACCGCGTTGTTCACCGCGGAGCCGATCCCGGCATGAGCGGCGGCGATGTCACCGAGGATGGCCGAGGTCAGCGGGGCGACGGTCATCGCCAGTCCGATCCCGAAGACCGTGACCCCGGGCATCAGCTGGGTCCACAGCTGCAGCGGGACCTGCACCCGCAGCATCAGTAGGAACCCCACCCCGGCGACGACCGGGCCGGCGCTCATCAGCAGCCGTGGCCCGCGCCGCCCGGCGAGCCCACCGAAGAACGACGAGAACGCCAGCATGACCAGGGTGACCGGCATCAGCACCAGTCCGGCGGCGGCTGCGGAGAACCCGGCGACCTGCTGGACGAAGACGGTGATCGCGAACATGCCCAGCGACAACGCGCCGTAGATGCCGACAGTGGCGACGTTGCCGATCCGGAAATTGCGGACCGCGAACAACTGCAGCGGCAGCATCGGGTGTCGGGTCCGCTTCTCGACCACCACGAAGGCGATCAGCGCGCCGGTTCCCAGCAGGAGCGGCCCGAGGACAATCGGCGATCCCCAGCCGTACCGACCCTGCTCGATCAGCGCGAACACTGGTCCGGCCAGACCGACCACGCCCAGTACCGCTCCGGTCCAGTCGATCGGCACGCGGATCCGGGGGGCCGGCGGGCTGCTGCGGTCGAGGCGACCCAGCAACCCGACGGTGACCGCGATCGGCACCACGTTGATGCCGAACACCCAACGCCAGGAGAGGGCGTCGACCAGCAGCCCACCGACGAACGGCCCGACGATGGACGCGGTGCCGGACGCGGCGGTCCACCGACCGATCGCTCGACTCTGCGCCGGACCCTCGAAGGACGAGATGATCATCGCCAGCGAACTGGGCACCAGCAGCGCACCGGCAGCACCTTGCAGGCCACGGGCCAGGACGAGGATCTGTCCGTCCGGGGCGACCGCACAGAGCACCGAGGCGACGCCGAACCCGATCAGGCCGACGCGGAGCACCCGGACCCGGCCGAACTGGTCCGACAGCGACCCGGCCAACAAGATCAGCGAGCCCAGGGTGATCAGGTAGGCGTCGAGCACCCACTGCTGCACGCTGAGCCCGCCGCCGAGGTCGGCGCCGATCGCCGGCAGTGCGACATTGACCACTGTGGCGTCGAGGAAGGCGACGAAGCTCGCCAGCACGGCCACCACGAGCACCTGCCGCTGCAGGTGCGACATCGATGGTGTGACGGTGCCCCCCAGCCGCCCGCCCGGAAAGCACAACACCCTCGGGCAGATGCCCGAGGGTGTGTTGTGGCGCCGTGAGGGCTGATTTCCCAGTGCCCCCGGCAGGATTCGAACCTGCGCCACCGCCTCCGGAGGGCGGTGCTCTATCCCCTGAGCTACGGGGGCGCGAGGACCAAGACTACCCGACAGGCGAGGCCTGTCACGCCACCTCGCGCCGCGACGCCCGTTCCAGCGATGCCGGGATCATGATGTCGGCGCCATGTCCATACCGGTCATCCCGGCGGAGGTGGCCGACGACGGGTCCGCGGATCCGGACGGGTTGACGCCGGGGCTCGCACCGCCGGACGAGCCCAGCGGCTCCTCGCCGTAGGTGTCGAGCAGCAGAGCCGTCATCGACGCGATCTCGGCGACCTGACCCTGGGCCATCTTGGCCGCCATGTTCTTCACCACCGGGTTGGTCGCCTCGGCGGCGGCGTAGTCCATCATCGGCACGCCACCCTGGTGGTGGCGGATCATCAGCTGTAGGAAGTAGGCGTCCGAGGCGTCGCCACGAAGTGTCTTGAGCCGATCCACCTCGGCGGTGGTGGCCATCCCCGGCATGACAGCGCCGGCCGCGATCGACGCCGCATCCATCGTGGTCGGCATCCCCGACATCCCGGCCATCCCCGCGGGCCCGGTGGACGTCATCCACGACATCGGCGTGGACAGGCTGTTCAGCGAGTATCCCCAGAGCTGCAGGAAGCCACCCATCTGACCGATCTGCGAGGCCTGTTGGTACTCGATGTCGTACCCGATTCCGGCCACCTCGGCGCGACCGCCATTGCCCTGGGCGAGATGGGCGAGCAGCACACCCTGCTCGTGGTGCACCCCCATGTCCCGCAGGAATCCGACGTCGACCGAACCTGCTGCGGGCCTGGTCAGCGAGTCCGACACCGGGGACGACGTTCGGCTGCCGCCCAGCACCAGCCCTATCGTGCCGCCGACGAGCAACAGCACCACGGCGGCCAGTGCGAGCACGATCCAGGTGCCGCCGCGACCCCAGCGCTGCACCGCCGAGCCGACCGACGACGAGTCCGGTGCCGACTCGCGAGCGGCGTTGCCGGGGTCGGGAGAGCTCATCCGGTGGTGACGGCCGCGGTCGCCGGATCGGTGGCCGCGTCCGGCGTCGGACCGTCGGCGGTGGTGCCGTCGACGGTGGGCACAGCCTCGGCCGAGGTGGTCGGGACGTCAGATCCACTGGCACCCGACTCCGGCACGACGCCGGTCTGCAGCTCGGCGGTGTCCTGGGTGACGACAGCGCCGCTGGCCGTGGCGTCACCGTCCATCGGTACGGCGTCCGCGCCCGGTGCTGCCGCTTCGAATGGCGGCGGGTTGACGGTGTCGAACGTCGGCTGCTCGCAGGTGCCGTTGACCTCGGGGGTGATGTAGGGGTTGCGCTGCAGTGCGGTGATGAACTGCTGGATACGGGCGTCGGTCGCCGAGTCCAGCGGCAGTTGATGACCCCAGGCCTGCAGCGAGATCTTCGTCGACAGACCCGGGTACGGGCTCAGCGTCAGATAGGACTTGCCGTCGACCAGTGCGGTGAGGGTGGCCAACTCGTCACCGATGGAGTCCGGGTTGTAGGTGATCCACACCGCCCCGTGTTCGAGGGTGTGCACCATGTTCTCGTTGCGCACGGCGACGTTGTAGACAACGCCGTTGCAGGCCGCCCACTCGGCGTCGTGCGGACCGCCGATCGGCGGGAAGCGGTCGTAGGCGACGCGGGCCGGTGCGGTGACGTGCAGGCCGACCTTGTAGGTGTCAGCGGCACCTGCGTAGATGTCGGCGATGTTCACCGACGGGTCCTGGTTCTCCGCCGTGGGCACGAACGGCTCGAGCGCGGAGCTCGCGTCGTTCTTGTCCTGCCTGGCGTTGAACACCACCACGAAGATCGTCGCGGCCAGCGCCACGATCACGGTGACCGCAGCGATGGTCAGCCAGGGCAGCCCGTCCCGCTGGTTGATCACCGGGAGTTCGCGGCGTGCCTTCTTGGCGTTCCTACCACTGGCCATCATGGAAAACAGGACCTCGTTCTGCTGGTTGGTTCACGGAGCTGTCAGGTTCAGGGCGCTGTCGGATGTGCGGAGCTGTCGAACTGCCGGTGCCGTCGGATGTGCGGAGCGGTCCGATGCGGACGGGGCTGTCGGCCCCGGCGCGCCGGCAGCGGCCCCCCATCCTACGAGGTGACCCGTCGCGACACGGTCAGCGCGGCCGGTGGATCCCATGTGAGCGCCGCGGTGGTGGCGGTTCCCACCCGGACGCCCGCCGACCCGCCCGCGCCGACTGCGGAGTGTGACAAGCGCGACTTTCGCTGCCCTGGAGACCCGCCGGATGGGGAAGAAATCGCCCGGATGGTGTGTTGTAGACAGTGGCCGACCCTGGATGCGCTGGTGGAGACACCGACAGACGGCGTTGCGTGCAACGCGGCAGTCGAGCATGGGCGATGCGGGAGGTTCGATTCCTCCCGTCGGCACTGTGAGTGGCACTGAAGTGGGCAATTGTGCGTCTGCACGGTGGGCACGGGCCGGTCGGCGGTCAATTGTGCCGGCCGGACCTTTCTAAGATGGTGGGGTGAATCCCGCTCAACTGTCGGCCGCCATCCAGGCCGCGCTGGTGGCGGCTGTCGCCGATCTGTCCGGCGACGCCCTCGACCCGGCGCAGCTCCCGGACGTGGTGGTGGAACGTCCGCGCAGCCGCGACCACGGTGACTACGCCACCTCGGTCGCCCTGAAGCTCGCCAAACAACTCGGGCAGCAGCCGCGCGACATCGCCCGGGCCATCGCCGACCGGCTGGTCGGCACCGACGGAGTCGACCGTGTCGACATCGCTGGTCCCGGATTCCTCAACATCACGTTGGCCACCAGCGCCGCGGCCGCCGTCGTCGGGCAGGTCCTCACCGCCGGTGCCGAGTACGGCCGCGGGGCCACCCTCGCCGGCCGCCGGATCAACCTGGAGTTCGTGTCGGCCAACCCCACGGGCCCGGTGCACATCGGCGGCGCGCGGTGGGCCGCGGTCGGTGACGCCCTCGGCCGCGTGCTCGCGGCGCAAGGTGCCGAGGTCGTCCGCGAGTACTACTTCAACGACGCCGGCGCCCAGATCGATCGTTTCGCTGCCTCCCTGCTGGCCGCTGCCCGGGGCCGCGCCACGCCGGAGAACGGCTACGGGGGCGCCTACATCCTCGAGATCGCCGAGAAGGTGGTCGCCGACCGGCCAGAGATCACCGCGATGCCCGACGACGCGGCAACGAAGGTCTTCGCCCGCGCGGGCGTCGATCTGATGTTCGCCGAGATCAAGGCGACCCTGCACGCGTTCCGAACCGATTTCGACGTCTACTTCCACGAGGACTCGCTGCACACCTCGGGCGCGGTGGATGCCGCCGTCACCCGGCTGCGCGACAGCGGTCACCTTTACGAGAAGGACGGCGCCTGGTGGCTGCGCAGCACCGGGTACGGCGACGACAAGGACCGCGTCGTCATCAAGAGCGACGGCAATCCGGCCTACATCGCCGGTGACCTCGCCTACTTCCTGGACAAGCGGTCTCGCGGGTTCGACCTGTGCATCTACATGCTGGGGGCCGATCACCACGGCTACATCGCCCGGTTGAAGGCGGCCGCGGCGGCGTTCGACGACGATCCGGACACTGTCGAGGTGATGATCGGGCAGATGGTCAACCTCGTCGCCGGCGGTCAGCCGGTCCGGATGAGCAAGCGCGCCGGCACGGTGATCACCCTGGACGACCTGATCGACGCGCTCGGCGTGGACGCCTCCCGCTACGCGCTGATCCGATACTCGGTCGACACCACCATGGATCTCGACCTGGACCTGTGGACCCGGCAGACCAGTGACAACCCCGTCTTCTACGTGCAGTACGCGCACGCCCGGATGTCGTCGCTGGCCCGCAACGCCGTCGAGCTGGGCATCACCGTCGGGGGCGATTACGACCCGGCGCTGCTGGACACCCCGCAGGAGTCGGACCTGCTGGCCCGGCTGGCGGCGTTCCCGGCGGTCCTGGCGTCGGCAGCCGAACTGCGGGAGCCGCACCGGGTGGCCCGCTATCTCGAAGAGGTCGCGGCGGCCTACCACAAGTTCTACGACGCCGTCCGGGTGCTGCCGATGGGCGACGAGCTGCCCGACGCGTCGACCCAGGCCCGACTGCAGCTGTGCGCCGCCACCCGTCAGGTGTTGGCGAACGGCCTTGCCATTCTGGGCATCTCGGCTCCGGAGCGGATGTGAGAGCGCACCCGGCGGGACCCCGCCATGCAGACGTCGTGCCCGAGCGGCACGCCACCGCCCCGCCGTTGGACCTCAACTTCCTCGATCCGAAGGTGTGGCCCCGGCACGCTTCTCGCGGCGACCACGGTCAGATCGAGGTTGCCGGAAGCGATCTGCGGGATCTGGCGGCCGAGTTCGGCACGCCGTTGATGGTGATGGACGAGCGCGACTTCCGTTCCCGCTGCCATGATTTCGCCGATGCCTTCGGCTCTGCGGCTGCCGTGCACTACGCCGCCAAGGCCTTCCTGTGCGGCGAGATCGCCCGTTGGCTCGATGCGGAGGGGCTCGGCCTGGACGTCTGCACCGAGGGCGAGCTCGCGGTTGCGCTGCGGGCCGGCTTCCCGGCGTCCCGGATCGCCTTCCACGGGTCGAACAAGTCCGAGCGGGAGTTGCGTACCGCGGTGGCCGCCGGCATCGGCGCCATCGTCGTCGACTCCTACCACGAGATCGCCCGACTCGTGGAGATCGCCGGCGAGCTGGAATCCGACGACCGGGGCCGGTCGGTCCAGGGGCCGGATCACGCTGACGGACCGCTGACCGGAATCCCGCTGATGGTCCGGGTGACCGTCGGGGTCGAGGCACACACGCACGAGTTCATCGCCACCGCCCACGAGGACCAGAAGTTCGGCTTCTCGCTGACCGGCGGGGACGCCGCGGAGGCGATCCGGCGGATCGCCGCCTGCCCGGGGTTACGACTGGTCGGTCTGCACTCCCACATCGGCTCGCAGATCTTCGACCCCTCCGGATTCGAGGTCGCCGCACACCGTGTCGTCGGGTTGCTGGCCGCCACCCTCGCGGCCCACCCGTCGCTCGCCGAGACCCTGACCACCCTGGACCTCGGCGGCGGCCTGGGCATCGCCTACACCTCCGCCGACGATCCGACGCCGCCCGATGTGATGGCGAAGGCGCTGCGCGACATCGTGTCCCGCGAGGCGCAGTTGGCCGGGATCGCCGTGCCGCGGATCGCCGTCGAGCCGGGCCGGGCGGTCGCCGGCCCGGGAACCGTCACCGTGTACGAGGTCGGGACCATCAAGGACGTGGTGCTCGACGGGGGACTGGTCCGCCGCTACGTCTCGGTCGACGGGGGGATGAGCGACAACATCCGAACTGCGCTGTACGACGCCGAGTACACGGTGACCCTGGCCTCCCGGTCCTCCGATGCGCCGGCGATGAGCTGTCGGGTCGTCGGTAAGCACTGCGAGAGTGGCGACATCGTCGTCCGGGACTGTTTCCTGCCGGCGGACATCGCGGTGGGTGACCTGATAGCGGTGGCGGCCACCGGCGCCTACTGCTACGTGATGAGCAGCAACTACAACCGGGTACCGCGACCGGCGGTGATCGCCGTGGTCGACGGGTCGGCCCGCACGGTGCTGCGCCGCGAGACCGACGACGACCTGATGCGACTGGAGACCTGGTGAGCAATCCGAACAACCCGCCGTCGGTGCGGCCCGAAAGCCCCACCGGCGGGCCGAAGCAGCCGTCGCTGGCCGTCGGGATGATCCTGCTGGTCCTGGCCGGCGTGCTGATAGTCGTGGTCCTGGTACAGCCCTCGATGGCGCCGTGGCTCAAGACCTCGGTCGCGGTGCTCGCGATCCTGGTGGTGGTCGCGCTGATCGTCTTCTCGGTGGTGCTGGTGCGGTCCACCCAGAAGGCCGGTCGCGGCCGATGAGTGACCCGGCGAAGTCCCCCGACGTGGTGCGGGTCGCCCTGCTCGGGTGCGGGGTGGTCGGTTCCCAGGTGGTGCGGCTGCTCACCGAGAACGCGGCTGAGCTGACCGCCCGGGTCGGTGCCCCGCTGGAGCTCGTCGGGATCGCCGTCCGTCGGGCGGACCGGCACCCGGACCTGCCCGCCGGGCTGGTCACCACCGATGCCGCCGCGCTGGTCGCCCGCGCCGACGTCGACGTCGTGGTCGAGGTGATGGGCGGGATCGACCCCGCCCGGGAGCTGCTGCTGGCTGCGCTGCGCCGCGGCGCGGGGGCGGTGACCGCGAACAAGGCCCTGCTGGCCGCGCACGGTCCGGAGTTGTACGCCGCCGCCGACGCCGGCGGTGCGGGCCTGTACTTCGAGGCCGCCGTCGCCGGTGCCATCCCGTTGATCCGGCCGATCCGCGAATCCCTGGCGGGGGACCGCATCTCACGGGTGATGGGGATCGTCAACGGCACCACCAACTACATCCTGTCCGCCATGGACGCGACCGGCGCCACCTACGGCTCGGCGCTTGCCGAGGCCACCCGCCTCGGGTATGCCGAGGCCGACCCGACGGCGGATGTGGAAGGTTTCGACGCCGCGGCCAAGGCCGCGATCATCGCGTCGCTGGCCTTCCACACCCGGGTCAATGCCGACGCGGTGCACCGCGAGGGCATCTCCTCGGTGTCGGCGACCGAGATCGCCGCGGCCCGCGAGATCGGTTGCACGGTCAAGCTGCTCGCGATCTGCGAGCGCATCCGCACGCCCGCCGGTGACACCATCTCGGCCCGCGTGCACCCGGTCATGCTGCCGCGCACCCATCCGCTGGCCTCGGTCGACGGTGCCTACAACGCGGTCTTCATCGAAGCGGAAGCAGCCGGACAGCTGATGTTCTACGGACCCGGCGCCGGCGGCGCCCCGACCGCCTCGGCGGTGCTCGGCGACCTCGTGACGGTGGCGCGCAACACCGTGGTCGGTGCCCGTGGTCCGCGGGAGTCCGCGTATGCCGAGTTGCCGATCCAACCGCTGGGTGAGGTGACGAGCCAGTACCACATCTCGTTGGACGTGCAGGACCGCGCCGGGGTGCTGGCCCAGGTCGCGCAGTGCTTCGCCGACCTGGGAATATCGATCTCCACGGTGCGCCAGGCGGGCACCGGCAACGACGCCACCCTGGTCATCGTGACCCACTGCGGTCCGGAATCCGCACTGACCGAGACGGTCCGGCGACTGAGCGGAATGGACTCGGTCCGCAAGGTCAACTCGGTCATGCGGGTCATCTCGGAGTGACTCCGATGACCGACACCACGCCACCACCCGGCCCGACCCGGCGAAGGCCGGCAGGCGCCAGCACAGCAACCGCGCAGCAGCGACCCCAGGAAAGTAGGCGGCTCGAGATGACCGGTCTCACCGAACGATCGTCGGGCATCCACTCCCGGTGGCCGGGCCTGATCCGGGCCTATGCCGATCGGGTCGCCGTGCCGCCGGGCGCGGAGATCATCACCCTGTTCGAAGGCGGTACCCCGCTGCTGCCCGCCCCCGCGCTGAGCGCGCTCACCGGGTGCGAGGTCTTCCTCAAGATCGAGGGCGCCAACCCGACCGGTTCGTTCAAGGACCGCGGCATGACGGTGGCGGTCACCCACGCCGTGGCCGGCGGTGCCAAGGCGGTCATCTGCGCTTCCACCGGGAACACCTCGGCGTCGGCCTCGGCGTATGCGGCCCGCGCCGGCATCACCAGCGCGGTGTTGATCCCGACCGGCAAGATCGCCGCCGGGAAGCTCGCCCAGGCCGTCGCGTACGGCGCCAAGATCCTGCAGATCCAGGGCAACTTCGACGACTGCCTGGAACTGGCCCGCAAGGTGGTCATCGACCATCCCGAGATCGGCCTGGTCAACTCGGTCAACCCGGCCCGGATCGAGGGCCAGAAGACCGCCAGCTTCGAGATCTGCGACGTCCTCGGGCGCGCGCCGGACTACCACCTGCTGCCGGTGGGCAACGCGGGCAACATCACCGCGTACTGGAAGGGCTACGTCGAGTACCACGCCGACGGGGTCATCGACACGCTGCCGCGGATGTTCGGGTTCCAGGCCGCCGGTGCGGCGCCCCTGGTGCACGGGCACCCGGTCGCCCACCCCGAGACGATCGCCACCGCGATCCGGATCGGCGCGCCGGCGTCCTGGGACCAGGCCATCGCCGCGCGCGACGACTCGCACGGCCTCATCGACGCCGTCACCGACGACCAGATCCTGCACGCCTACCGGTTGATCGCCAGCACCGAGGGGGTGTTCGTGGAGCCAGGTTCTGCCGCCTCCATCGCCGGCCTGCTGCTGACGGCCGCCGACGGGCGGCTGCCCAGGGGCTCGACCGTGGTCTGCACCGTCACCGGGCACGGACTCAAGGACCCCGACATCGCGCTGTCGACGATGGAGATGCCGACCGTCATCCCGGTGGACGCCGAGGCCGTGGCCGGCGCCCTGGATCTGTCGTGACGGCGACGGCGTGACCGGCCCCGATGTGACCGGTGCCGATGCGACCGGTGCCGATGCGACCGGTGCCGATGCGACCGGTGCCGATGGACCGCTGCCAATTGACCGGCCCCGGCGTCGTGTCGGTGCGGGTACCAGCGACCGCGGCGAACATCGGCCCCGGTTACGACAGTTTCGGCATCGCGATGGGTCGCTACGACGACATCCGCGGCCGTCTGACCGACGGTCCGGTGCGCGTCACGGTGACCGGCGTGGCAGCCGACGACGTCCCGCGCGATGCGTCGCACCTGGTGCTCCGGGCGGCGGCCAGGTTGTTCGCCGAGATCGGCGAGCCCTGCCACGCCATCGATCTGAGTTGTGTGAACCGGATCCCGCACGGTGGCGGCCAAGGGTCCTCGGCGGCCGCCACGGTCGCCGGCATGATGCTGGCGCGGGCCCTGGTCCCGGCCGGCGCCGACGTGGACGACAACGACATCCTGCGGCTGGCCACCGAGATGGAGGGTCATCCGGACAACGTCGCGCCGACCCTGTACGGCGGCCTGACGGTCTCCTGGGTGCGCGATGACGGCTCGGTGGCCTCGATCCGGCACGAGGTGCATCCGCAGATCCGCCTCGTGGTCTTCACCGCAGCGTCGCATTCGTCGACCGCCGCGACCCGGGCGATGCTGCCCGCGCTCGTGCCGCACGCGGACGCCGCCGCGAACTCGGCGGCCGCGGCGGTGCTGCTGCACGCGATGACCGACGATCCCGAGTTTCTGATGGACGGCACGATCGATTGGTTGCACCAGCGCTACCGGGCCTCGGCGATGCCGGAGTCGATGCAGTTGGTGGCTGAGCTGCGGTCGGCCGGCATTCCGGCGGTCATCTCCGGCGCCGGCGCATCCGTGCTCGCCATCGTCGACCGTCCGCTGGACCTGCACGCCTGGCAGCCGCCCGGGTTCGTCGCCGACGAGCTCGCCGTGGACCAGGTCGGCGCGCAGGTGTCGGGGGAGTCGGCGCGCGTCCAGCAGACCGGGTCGCGCTGACGGGGCGGTCCCGTTCCGGGTGGTGGGCATCGATCCCGCAGGTCACCGCGGGAACACACCGGGTGTCAGTGTTGTCACTGCGGACCGAACGCGATTACAGTGGTCGAAGATCGTCGGCGACTGGTGGGTGACCTGCCGATCGACATGCCGGTTGATCCCTGTGCTCGTCATTCGAGCACAACCTCGTCTTCCTCGTCCACGATCGGGTAGATACCTGCCCAGCGTCATTACTGGACCTCTATCTCCGTGCATCTCTCGCGCCGGTCGGCAGCCGCTCCGCGTTTCTGATCGGGGATCGGGCCACTACGCAGCGCAGTGTCCGGGCATGACCCCACAACTCCTCCCACGTCAGGTTTGGACGTGGACTGGCAGCCGCCGAGAACACTGACCGCGGCGCACAACCCGCCGGCACCTGGTGCCGGCGAACAGGAAGGATCTTCGTGAGCGAGACCACGGAGCTGCTCGATTCCCCTCGTGGCGAGAGCCCGGCACAGGCCAAGGGCCTGTCGACCATGGTGTTGCCCGACCTCAAGGCCATCGCGAGCCGGCTCGGCATCAAGGGCACCTCGGCAATGCGCAAGGGTGATCTGGTGGCAGCCATCTCCGCACGTCAGAGCAGTGAGGGCGGCGGTGGTGCCGATGCCGGCAGCCAACCGCCCCGCGCCCGGCGAGCCGCGAGCAGACCCGCAGGCGGGCCGGCGAGCCCGAGCGGTGACGGTGCCCCCGGCGTCGAAACCAGGGACGACAGTGCCACCCGTCCGGACGTCGACCACAGCAGCAACGGCGCGTCCGGTCACGCCGAGCCTGCCGCAGTGACCGCGCCGGCCGAGCAGCGCACCGACAACGCTCCCGCGGCCGTCGATGCGCAACAGCCACACCAGGGCGGCGAGTCCCGCCCGGAGTCCTCGACCGGGGAGGGCGCGGAACGGCCGCCCCGGCAGGCAGGTGACACCGGCCAGAACGGGTCCGACGAGTACCCGTCCCGGGACCGCAGCCGGCGCAACCGCCGCAACCGCCGTGACCGCCCCGCGGACGGCGCCGCTGACACCAACGATGCCGGCGATCGGCAGACACCGCCCCGCAACCAGGGCAATCAGGGCAGTCAGGGCAATCAAGGCAATCAAGGTAACCAGGGCGCCCCGAACCGGGACAACCAGGGGTCGCAGGGAAACCAGGGCCGGGTCCAGAACCGGGACCAGAACCGCGAGCAGAACCGGGACGCCGACGACGACCTCGACGGTGACGGCAACCGACGTGGCCGCCGCTACCGAGACCGCAACCGCCGCGGTCGGGAGCGGTTCACCGAGACGCCGGGCGACACCGAGGTGCGCGACGACGACGTCCTGCTGCCCGTGGCCGGCATCCTCGACGTGCTGGACTCGTACGCCTTCGTCCGGACGTCGGGCTACCTGACCGGTTCCAACGACGTGTACGTGTCGCTGTCGCAGGTGCGCAAGTACCACCTGCGGCGTGGTGACGCGGTGACCGGCGCAGTACGGGCCCCCCGGGAGAACGAGGCCGCCCGGCAGAAGTTCAACGCGCTGGTCCGGCTGGACACCATCAACGGGCTCGACCCGGAGCAGGCCAAGAACCGGCCCGAGTTCACCAAGCTGACCCCGCTGTACCCGAACGAGCGGCTGCGTCTGGAGACCGAGGCGCACATCCTCACCACCCGGGTCATCGACCTGGTGATGCCGGTCGGCAAGGGGCAGCGGGCGCTCATCGTGTCGCCGCCCAAGGCCGGTAAGACCTCCGTGCTGCAGGCCATCGCCAATGCGATCAGCACCAACAACCCGGAATGCCACCTGATGGTCGTGCTCGTCGACGAACGTCCGGAAGAGGTCACCGACATGCAGCGCTCGGTCAAGGGTGAGGTCATCGCCTCCACCTTCGACCGGCCGCCGGCCGATCACACCCAGGTGGCGGAGTTGGCCATCGAGCGGGCCAAGCGGCTCGTCGAGATGGGTCGCGACGTCGTGGTGCTGCTGGACTCGATCACCCGCCTCGGCCGGGCCTACAACCTGGCGGCACCGGCGTCCGGGCGCATCCTGTCCGGCGGTGTGGACTCGACCGCGCTCTTCCCGCCGAAGCGGTTCCTCGGCGCGGCGCGCAACATCGAGAACGGCGGTTCGTTGACCATCTTCGCCTCGGCACTGGTGGAGACCGGTTCCGCCGGTGACACCGTGATCTTCGAGGAGTTCAAGGGCACCGGTAACGCGGAGCTCAAGCTGGACCGCCGGATCGCCGACAAGCGGGTCTTCCCCGCCATCGACATCGACCAGTCCTCCACCCGCAAGGAGGATCTGCTGATGTCGCCGGACGAACACGCCGTCGTCATCAAGCTGCGGCGGGTCCTGGGTGCACTGGAGTCACAGGCCGCGTTGGACCTGGTCCTGGGTCGCTTGCGCAAGACCCGCAGCAACGTCGAGTTCCTGATGCAGGTCGCCGCGACCACGCCCAACGCCGACCGGGACCGGGACTGACACCGGTGTCGGTCGACCGTGGCTCGGCGGTAGCGGGACCGTCGCCGCTGGACGTGTTGAGCGAGGCCAGGACCGTGCTGCTGACCACCTACCGCAAGGACGGCACTGCGGTGCCGACCCCGGTGTGGGCGGTTCGCGACGGAGCCGAACTGCGCGTCTGGACCAACGTCGCCAGCGGCAAGTACAAGCGGATCCGGCGCAACCCGGCGGTGACGGTGGCGCCGTGTTCCAGCCGCGGCGTCCCCCGGGGTGAGCCGGTCGCGGCCACTGCGCGCCTGCTGCCCGACGCCGAGGTCCCGGCCCTGCTGACGGCGATCTACCGTAAGTACGGGATTGGCGGGCATCTCGCCGTGCTGTCCAGCCTGATCCGGAACCGGGTCGCCAGGTCCGGGCACGGCGGCGGCACAGCCCTGGTGCTGGACTGACTCTGCTGGGCTCGAAGGTGCTGCCCGAGGGCGTCGGCGCGGCCACCGAGGGCGGGGAATACCCCGCTGAATGCACGCGTTTGGACTACCGGTGTGCCGATCTGGCACACTGAACGACTGTCATCCGGTTCCGGTTCACGATCCCGCAGGCCTTGCCCTGCAGCCATGCCCCAGGCGTGTCGGGTCGACCCGGCGACCACTGTCGAGAAAAGGAAAGTGCCATGAAGGCTGGGATCCACCCCACCTACCACGAGACCAACGTCAGCTGCGGCTGCGGCAACTCGTTCACGACCAGGTCCACGAAGTCCGACGGCACGATCGCCGTCGAGGTCTGCTCGAACTGCCACCCGTTCTACACCGGCAAGCAGAAGATCCTGGACACCGGTGGCCGGGTGGCCCGCTTCGAGGCGCGCTACGGCAAGCGTTCCCGTTGAGCCTGGTGCCCTGACACCGAGTACCGCAGCGCCCGTCGGCCCGTCAGGGCACGACGGGCGCTGTTGTTTTCCACCCGCTGCTGAGAGGCGTCACGCATGACCAGCCCTACGGGACCCGCCGCCGAGCTCGTCCGCGAGTACGCCGCCCTGGAGGAACGACTGGCCGACCCCGCGATCCATCAGGATCAGGGTCTGGCCCGCAAGCTGGGGCGCCGCTACGCCGAGCTCGGCCCGATCGTGGCCACGTCGAAGGACCTGGACGCAGCACGGGACAACCTTGCCACCGCACTGGAGTTCGCTGCCGAAGACGAGTCGTTCGCCGCCGAGGCCGCCGAGCTCCGGCCGCAGGTGCTGGAGTTGGAGACCAAGCTGGTCGAGCTGTTGGCCCCGCGTGACGTCGACGACGCCAAGGATGTCATCGTCGAGGTCAAGGCGGGGGAGGGCGGCGACGAGTCGGCCCTGTTCGCCGGCGACCTGCTGCGGATGTACCTGCGCTACGCCGAACGTCGTGGTTGGAAGACCGAGGTGCTCTCGGCCAGCGACTCCGACCTGGGCGGTTACAAGGATGTCACCGTGGCGGTGAAGTCCAAGGGCACCCCGGCACCGGCCGACGGGGTCTGGGCCCGGCTCAAGTGGGAGGGCGGCGTGCACCGGGTGCAACGGGTCCCGGTCACCGAATCGCAGGGCCGGATCCACACCTCGGCGGCCGGGGTCTTCGTCTCACCCGAGGTCGAGGACGTCGACGAGGTCACCATCGACGCGAACGACCTGCGGATCGACGTCTTCCGATCGTCGGGACCGGGTGGGCAGTCGGTCAACACGACCGACTCCGCGGTCCGCATCACCCATATCCCGACCGGCATCGTGGTCTCCTGTCAGAACGAGAAGTCCCAGCTGCAGAACAAGGAGCAGGCGATGCGCATCCTGCGCTCCCGCATGTTGATCGCCGCCAGGGAGACCGCCGATGCGCTGGCCGCGGACGCGCGTCGATCCCAGGTCCGCACCGTGGACCGCTCCGAGCGCGTCCGGACGTACAACTATCCGGAGAACCGCATCGCCGACCATCGGGTCGGTTACAAGGCCTACAACCTGGATGCCGTGCTCGGCGGCGACCTCGACGCGGTGCTCGACGCGCTGGAGACCGCGGACCGCAACGAGCGACTGGCGGGATCCCACTGATGAGCCGTGAATCCCTCCGGGTGGCGATCATGGACGCCGCCAAGCAGCTCACCGAGGCCGGTGTCGGTTCGCCGCAGGTCGATGCCGAGTTGCTGGCCTCGCACCTGTTGGGTGTGGACCGGACGCGTCTGGGGATGACCCCACTGGTCGAGCACAGCTGGATCGAGGACTACCGGGCGTTGGTCGACCGACGAGCGGAGCGGATCCCGTTGCAGCACATCACCGGCAAGGCCCACCTGGGTGCCGCGACCGTGTTGGTCGGTCCCGGGGTGTTCATCCCGCGTCCGGAGACCGAGGTACTGCTGGAATGGGCGCTGGACGCCATCAGCGCGGTGAAGTCACCGCTGGTGGTGGACCTGTGTTCGGGAACCGGTGCGATCGCCATCGCGATCTCCCTGGCCCGTCCGGACGCCACGGTGATCGCCGTCGAGAAGGACGGGGGAGCGTTGAGCTGGGCGCGCCGCAACATCGACCGGCACCGGGCGCACGGCGGCAGTCCCATCACGCTCCGGGGCGGCGACATCTTCGACGAGCGACTGTTGTCCGACCTCGACGGGGCCGCCGATCTCGTGACCGCCAATCCGCCGTACGTCCCGGAGGGCACCTCGGTCGAGCCGGAGGTGTCCCACCACGACCCGGGGGTGGCGGTCTTCGCCGGCGCGGACGGACTGTCGGTCCTCAAACCGATGATCAGTGTGGCCGCAGGGCTGCTCAAGCCGGGGGGGTCGCTGGCGTTCGAGCACGACGACACCCACGGTGCGAGCGTGCCCGCGTTGCTCGCCGCGCGCCGGGTGCTGGCCGGCGTGGAGGACCACGTCGACCTGACCGGTCGTCCCCGTTTCGTCTCCGCCCGCCGGGTAGCGCTGCAGCACCACTGACCCGGGCCGCCCGTTTCGTCGTCCTGAACCACGCAACAGAAAGAGTGCGCTTCGTGAGCGTCTTCGACTGCCTCGACCCGGTGACCCGCCGGGACGGGATGGATGCCGCCACCACCGCGGTACGCGGTGGTCGGCTGGTCGTCCTGCCCACCGACACCGTCTACGGCATCGGCGCGGACGCCTTCAGCCCGAACGCCGTCCGTGCCCTGCTCGCGGCGAAAGGCCGCGGTCCGGACATGCCGGTGCCGGTCCTGATCGGATCGTCGGCGACGCTGGCCGGTCTGGTCACCGCGGTGACCCCGCGGGCCAGGCTGCTGATGGACGCATTCTGGCCCGGCGGCCTGTCGCTGATCATGGAGCACGCGCCGTCGCTGTCCTGGAACCTGGGTGACACTCGCAACACCGTGATGGTCCGGATGCCGTTGCACCCGATCGCGCTGGAACTGCTGCGCAGCGTGGGGCCGATGGCGGTGTCCAGTGCCAACATCAGCGGTCGACCGCCCGCCACCACCGCTGCGCAGGCCCAGCACCAGCTGGCCGAGAGTGTCGGGGTGTACCTGGACGGCGGACCCAGCCCGCTGGGCGTCGCGTCGACCGTGCTGGACCTCACCGGCGAGGTCCCGCTGGTCCGCCGGGTCGGCGCGGTGTCGCTGGCGCAACTGCGTGCCGTGTTGCCGCAGATCGAGCCGGCGCCCGGACTGCCCGATGATGCGGGGACTCCGTCGCCGTCCGCGGAACCTGACCCGATCGCCGAGGTCGACGGCAACTGAGCCGGTGGGGCCTGTCCGGCCGCACCGACACCAATGGCCGGAGTGCCTCCTGCATGGAGGCATCCGGCCATTTTGGTGGAACGTCTGCGGAGCAACCGCCCGGCGTGGGCGAGGT
Source organism: uncultured Actinomycetota bacterium (assembly GCA_963784315.1). Taxonomy (GTDB): domain Bacteria; phylum Actinomycetota; class Actinomycetes; order Mycobacteriales; family Nakamurellaceae; genus Nakamurella. Next base: position 127,229 of record CAWAQR010000002.1, on the reverse strand, counting down.
GGTTCGTCACGGCGCTCAGCCGGTCCGGCGTGGACCTGTCGTGGCGGTGTGGAACATGGAACAGAACGGAGGGTCCCGGCGTGGGATCCGTCCCGGCCCGGCGGCCGATCCGGCGTGGATCAGCTGTTATTCGGTGCCGACGGCCCGAGGTAGGGGTGGTGGACGCTGCGGGATCGGTCATCGGTCCCGCAGTGGCCGGTCTCCCGATCGGTCCGTCATGGTGTCTCTCCAATGAGATGCAGCAACACCCGGTTTCGTCCCGCCATTTTCGAAGAATCTTTCAGGTGGTCCCACCGTTACGCTGAGTCAGTGAACTACACGATCCCGGTGCGCGAATACGGACTCGTGTTCGCGACTGCGGTGGCGGTCACGTATCTGATCACCGGGGCGGTCCGGTTGCTGGCCACCCGGATCGGCGCGGTGTCGGCGATCCGCGAGCGCGACGTCCACAAGGTGCCCACTCCGCGGATGGGCGGGGTCGCGGTGTACCTCGGAGTGGCGGCAGCGGTGCTGATGGGGTACCACCTACCTGCCCTGTCCGAGGCGTTCAGGTCCAATACCGAGATTCTCGGGGTGCTGGTGGCAGGCGGCGTGATCTGCATCGTCGGCGCCATCGACGATCGGTTCGATCTCAGTGCGGTGACCAAGCTGTCCGGCCAGGTGCTCGCGGCCGGTCTGCTGGTGATGTTCGGGGTGCAGTGGGTCGTGCTGCCCGGGCCGGACAGCGGGGTCACCTACGTGCTCGGCCGCGATCAGGCCGTCATCCTGACCGTGCTGCTCGCGGTGCTGCTCACCAACGCGATGAATTTCATCGACGGGTTGGACGGACTGCTGACCGGGGTGGCGTTCGTGTCGGCGGTGGCGGCCTTCACGTTCTCGCTGTACGCACTGTCGCGGTCGACGAACCCGGGACTGGCGCAGCCGCCGTTCATCGCTGCCGCCCTTGCCGGCGCGTGTCTGGGTTTTCTGCCGCACAACTTCTTCCCGGCGCGCATCTTCATGGGCGATTCCGGATCGATGTTCATCGGGGTGACGATGGCCGCCGCGATCACCAGCACGGCCGGCAAGATCGACCCGTCAATGCTGGGGGCCCGGTCGTCCATCGCCTTGTTGGCCCCGCTGATCGTGGCCCTGGCAGTGGTGTTCATCCCGCTGCTGGACTTCTTCCTGGCTGTCGTGCGCCGGACCCGGGCCGGCATGAGCCCGATGACCGCCGACAAGAAGCACCTGCATCACCGGATGCTGCAGATCGGTCACACCCATCGGCAGGCGGTGTTGCTGTTCTACTTCTGGGCTGTGGTGTTCGCCGGCGGTGCCGTGTCCCTGGGCTTCTTCAACTGGCAGGTGGTCATCGGTCCGTGGCTCTTCGCCGCACTCGCGGCCCTGTACGTGTCCGCCGGGCCGTGGTTGCGCGGCCCTAGGATGAATGCGCGGCGGACCCGCGGCAAGACGCTGCGGACCCGTGGCACGACCCCGGTCGACGACTGAACGTCGGCCGTCGAGAGGATGACGTGCGCACACCATCGGAGGCCTTCCCGCCGCTGCGGCTCGAGTTTGCCGCCCGGGCCGAGGCCGAGGCACGATCCGGTGGCCCGTGGTCGTTACGACACCTCCGGCTGTGCTGGATCGCCCTCGGGCTGGCCGGCGGGGTGCTGACAGGGGTCGCCTTCCTGCTCCGCGGGAGCCGCGCCGGGGTCGGCAGTCTGCTCGGGACCCTGGTGGTCGGTGCGTTCTTCACTCTCTCCGCGGTGGTCATCGCTAAGGTCGGCGCCCGGCACCCCGGTCGGGTGATGATGGCGGCCCTGGTCGTCTACATCGTGAAGATGCTCGCGTTGGGGATCGTGATCGCGGTGCTCCCGCGGGACACCTTCGTCGACACCCGCTGGCTGGCCGCCGCGGTATGCCTCGGTCTCATCGTCTGGCTCGCCGCACACATGCGGTTTGTCTGGACAAATAAGATCATGTACGTCGTGCCGTCCTGATGGGGAAAGCACCGTCCGCCAGCGCGTTTGTGCACGCCAGGGCATGTGCGGCGGCCTGCTGGACGACGTCGGCCGCGGTCGACCCGGCCCGGCGACACCCACATTCGGGGCGCGCCGGTGCGGCAGACCCATTCGGGGGCTGATAGTGTCCACACCGCCATGAAGACACGGTTCATACCGCGCCAGCGCACCGAAGGCGCCGACATCGGGTGGTCCGTGATGACCACTCTGATCGGCGGCTTCGTCGTCTGGGGGGGTATCGGTCGGCTTCTGGACTGGTGGCTGGAGACGCGTCTGCTGACCCCCATCGGCCTGATCGTCGGCATGGCACTCGGGATCTACGCAGTGGTAGCCAGGTTCGGGCTCGCTGCTGCGCCCACCACGTCACACCAGCAACCACCCCGCGACACGCCGACACCTGTCGGCGCCCGAGAGGAGAACGAGTGAGCCTGTCCCTGTCGTCCGCGATGCTGTCGCTCGCGGCCGAGGGCGAACCGGTCTTCAGCCCGCCGACCGTCGAACATTCTTTCTTCTTCGACCGTCTCGGCGACGGCTCGGTCATCGCCTCCGTGAAGGCAATGGTCCTGCTGGTCCTCGGATCGCTGCTGATCATCGCGTTCTTCGTCGCGTCCGCCCGCAAGGCAGCCGTCGTTCCGAGCAAGATGCAGTTCCTCGGTGAGTCCATCTACGGATTCGTCCGCAACGGCATTGCCATCGAGGTCCTCGGGCACCACGGTAAGAAGTGGGCCGGATTCCTGACCACGTTGTTCGTGTTCATCCTGGTGATGAACCTGTGGGAGCTCGTCCCCGTCGCCCAACTGCCGGTGACCTCGCACTTCGCGATCCCGGTGTTCCTGGCGATGATGGTGTGGGTGCTCTACAACGCCGTCGGTATCAAGAAGCACGGATTCTTCGGGTACCTGAAATTGCAGACGATCATCCCGGGCGTGCCCGTGGTGATGCACGGCCTGCTGATCCCGATCGAGTTCCTGTCCAACATCATCCTGCGACCGTTCACCATGAGTGTCCGTTTGTTCGCCAACCTCTTCGCCGGCCACATGCTGGTGGCGGTAGCGGCCACCGGTCTGCTCTTCCAGCTGGAGTCCGGCGGCATCAATTACGCGATCGCCGTTCTGCCGGCCCTCGCGAGCATTCTTCTTGTCTTCTTCGAACTGCTGGTCTGTGCTCTGCAGGCCTATGTATTCACCCTGTTGGCGGCCATCTATCTCGAGGGTTCGCTCGCAGACTCGCACTAAGCTGCACCGCGCGGTACCTGTAGCACCAGCAGTCCCGTCCCGTCTGTCCCGCCCTGAAGTGACGACATCGTCCGTCCGGGTCTCGCAGCTCCACCGAAAGGGAGAACGAACTCCATGTCTGCTTACGAAGCCGCCACCAACCTGGCCGAAGTGACCGGGAACATCGGCACCGTCGGATACGGCCTCGCCGCGATCGGCCCCGGTATCGGTGTAGGTATCGTCTGGGCGTCCTACATCCAGTCGACGGCCCGCCAGCCCGAGTCCGCCGGTCTGACCCGTACCTACGCGTTCCTGGGCTTCGCGGTGTCCGAGGCACTGGCGCTGCTGGGCTTCGTCGTCCCGTTCATCCTCACCTGATCAACCCCACGACGTTCGCCGGGTCGAGTAACGCTGTGAGGACGAGGAGTACGAGCTGATGTCATACACGTTGAGCGCCGCGGAGGAGACGACCAACCCCATCGGGCTGCCGTGGGGCGAGGTCGTCATCGCCGCCGTCGCGTTCGTCATCCTGATCGTGGTGCTGCGCAAGTTCGCATGGCCGATGTTCGAGAAGGCCTACGCCGATCGCACCGCAGCCATCGAGGGCGGTATCGCCAAGGCCGAGCAGGCGCAGGCTGATGCCGCGCAGGCGCTGGAGCAGTACAACCGCCAGCTGGCCACGGCTCGCGACGAGGCAGCCAAGATCCGCGATGAGGCCCGTACCGCCGCTCAGGCGATCCGGGAGGACCTGCTCGCCCAAGCGCACGCCGACAGCGAGCGGGTCGCGGCGCAAGGTCGGGCTCAGCTCGAAGCGCAGCGTCAGCAAATCCTGTCGGAGCTGCGCGCCGACCTCGGCCGTACTTCGGTCGAACTGGCCAGCAAGATCGTCGGTGAGTCCCTCTCCGACGAGGCGCGCCAGCAGCGGACGGTCGAGCGCTTCCTCGCCGATTTGGAGCGCTGATGCAGCACCTTGCCTCGCGGCAGTCGCTCGCGTCGAGCACCGACACGTTGCTCACCTCGGCTGCCACGCTTGACGATTCCGGACTGCGGACGCTGGGTGAAGAGCTCAAGGCGGTCGCCGATCTGTTCAACCGTGAACTGGGCATCAGGCGAGCGTTGTCCGACTCCAGCGTCGACGCCGAGAGCAAGCGCGCCCTCGCGCACCGGCTGCTCGACAGCCGGGTCGGGGAGCAGACCCGCCGGGTGCTGGACAAGGTAGTCGGCGAGACCTGGTCCACCGGACGGGATCTCACCGATGCGTTGGGTCGGCTGAGCCGCACGGCGATGTTCCTGCGCGCCGAGCGGTCGGGCGAGCTGGACGACGTCGAGGACCAGATCTTCCGGTTCGGCCGGATCATCGAAGGCGCCCCGGCTCTGAGCAACGCGCTGGACGACAAGCAGGGCTCGCCCGAAGCGCGCACCCAGCTGGTCGACCGGCTGCTGGCCGGCAAGGCGCACCCGCTGACTGTCGAGATGCTGATGGAGCTCGCCCGCGACCCGGGTGGACGCTCGTTCAGCTTCGGGGTGGACCAACTCGTCGCCGAGGCCGCCCAGCGCAAGGACAAGATCGTCGCCGTGGTGACCAGCCCGGTCGCGTTGTCCGACGAGCAGGCCGCCCGGTTGAACGCCGCCCTGGTGCGGATCTACCGTCGGCCGGTGGTCGTGCACGTCGAGGTCGACCCGGCACTGCAGGGCGGACTCCTGATCAAGATCGGCGACGAGGTGATCGACGGCAGCGTGGCCGGTCGGCTCGCCGACATCCGGTCACAGTTGGCCGGCTGACGCCGACCGAAGCATTTCCGCTGCTCCGGCAGCTGCAGTTCAGCAGTACCCGTACTGACCGATGAGATGAAGCAGATACTAGAACGGGAACGCGATGACCGAGTTGACGATCTCCGCTGACGAGATCCGCTCCGCGATCGATGGCTATGTCGCCAGCTACTCGCCCGAGGTGTCCCGGCAGGAAGTCGGCGTGGTCACCAACACCGGTGACGGCATCGCCACCGTCGAGGGCCTGCCGTCGGCGATGGCCAACGAGCTGCTGGAGTTCCCCGGCGGCGTGCTCGGCGTGGCGCTGAACCTCGATGTGCGCGACATCGGCGCCGTGATCCTCGGCGACGCCAACACGCTCGAGGAGGGCCAGCAGGTCACCCGCACCGGCCGTGTGCTGTCGGTGCCGGTGGGTGACGCCTTCCTGGGCCGGGTGGTGAACCCGCTCGCGGAGCCGATCGACGGCCTCGGTGAGATCGTGTCCGACGAGCGTCGGCCGCTCGAGGTGCAGGCCGCCTCGGTGGTGGAGCGCAAGGGTGTCCACGAGCCGATGCAGACCGGCATCAAGGCCATCGATGCGATGACCCCGATCGGCCGCGGCCAGCGCCAGCTGATCATCGGTGACCGCAAGACCGGTAAGACCGCGGTCTGCGTCGACACCATCATCAACCAGAAGGCGAACTGGGAGTCCGGCGACCCGGACAAGCAGGTCCGCTGCGTCTACGTCGCGATCGGCCAGAAGGGCACCACGATCGCGGCGGTCAAGCAGTCGCTGGTCGACGCCGGAGCGATGGACTACACCACCATCGTCGCGTCGCCCGCGTCCGACTCCGCCGGGTTCAAGTGGCTCGCGCCGTACACCGGCTCGGCGATCGGTCAGCACTGGATGTACCAGGGCAAACACGTCCTGATCATCTTCGACGACCTGTCCAAGCAGGCCGAGGCCTATCGCGCGATCTCGCTGCTGCTGCGGCGCCCGCCGGGCCGCGAGGCCTACCCGGGCGACGTCTTCTACCTACACTCCCGTCTGCTGGAGCGTTGCGCGAAGCTGTCCGATGAGCTGGGCCACGGCTCGATGACCGGCCTGCCGATCATCGAGACCAAGGCCGGCGACGTCTCCGCCTTCATCCCGACCAACGTCATCTCGATCACCGATGGGCAGGTCTACCTGCAGTCGGAGTTGTTCAACTCGGGTGTCCGGCCGGCCATCAACGTCGGTATCTCGGTGTCCCGGGTGGGCGGTGCCGCACAGGTCAAGGCCATGAAGCAGGTCTCCGGCACGTTGCGGCTGGATCTGTCGGCCTACCGTGAGCTGGAGGCGTTCGCCGCCTTCGGTTCCGATCTGGACGCGGTGTCCAAGCGCGCCCTCGAGCGTGGCGCCCGATTGGTCGAGTTGCTCAAGCAGCCGCAGTACTCGCCGTACCCGGTTCCCGAGCAGGTCGTCTCGATCTGGGCCGGCACCAAGGGCCACCTGGACCGCGTTCCGGTCGCCGACGTCCGTCGTTACGAGACGGAACTGCTGGAGACCCTCCGCCACCAGTCGGACGGGCCGCTGCAGGCCATCGCTGCGACGAATGCGCTGTCCAAGGAGACCGAGGACGCGCTGCTCGCCGAGCTCGATCGGTTCAACCAGAGCTTCACCACCTCGGACGGCACCATCCTGGGTCGCGAGGCCGAAGTGGCTCCGATGGACGCGAAGGCAGTGGGCCAGGAGAAGGTCCAGGTCCGCAAGCCGGCACCCAAGGCGCACTGACGTGGCAGCACAGGTCCGGGAACTGAAGGACCGGGAACGGTCGGTTCGCAAGACCCAGAAGATCACCAAGGCCCAGGAGCTCATCGCGACCTCCCGGATCGGTAAGGCGCAGGCAGCGGTCCGGGCCTCCAAGCCCTACGCGAACCTGATGACGTCGGTGCTGTCGGCGTTGGCGTCCGCGTCCACGTTGGACCACCCGCTGCTCAACGAGCGGCCGGAGCCCAAGCGGGCGGGGATCCTGCTGATCACCTCCGACCGGGGGCTGTGTGGCGGGTACAACTCCAACGCGATCAAGACCGCCGAGGAGTTGTCGGCGCTGCTGCGAACCCAGGGCAAGACGCCGGTGATGTACATCATCGGTCGCAAGGGGTTCGGCTACTACACCTTCCGGGAGCGGTTCGTTGCCGCGCACTGGCAGGGCTTCTCGGAGCGACCCAGCTTCGCCGACGCCGAACGGGCTGCGAAAACGGTGCTGGAGGCGTTCATCGCGGGCTCCGAAGGCACTGTCGAGTCCGGTGAACCCGGTGTCGACGAGTTGCACGTGGTCTCTACGCAGTTCCATTCGATGATCTCGCAGGTGCCGCACGCGGCCCGGATGGCGCCGCTGGAAGTCGAGTACGTCGACGAGCTGTCGACGTCGGACGGCACTCCGGGCCCGCTACCGGCGTACGAGTTCGAGCCGGCGGCATCGGATCTGCTCGATGAGATGCTGCCCAAGTACGTGAACAGCCGGATCTACGCGGCTCTGCTCGACTCGGCCGCCAGCGAGTCGGCCGCCCGTCGGCAGGCCTGCAAGTCGGCCACCGACAACGCGAACGCGATCATCAAGCGGCTGAACCGGGAAGCCAACCAGGCCCGGCAGGCCCAGATCACCCAAGAGCTGACGGAGATCGTCGGCGGCGTCGACGCGCTCGCCGCATCAGGAAAAGAAGAGTGAGGACGTTGATGTCATCTGCACTGTCAGCCTCGACAACCACCGCCACCGGCCGGGTGGTCCGGGTCATCGGCCCCGTGGTCGACATCGAGTTCCCGCGGGGCACGATTCCGGAGCTCTTCAACGCGCTCAACGCAGAGGTCACCGGCCTGGGTGAGGTCCGCAGGCTGACCCTCGAGGTCGCGCTGCACCTGGGCGACGGCATCGTCCGGGCCATCTCGATGCAGCCCACCGACGGGCTGACCCGTGGCACCGACGTCACCGACTCGGGGTCGCCGATCTCGGTGCCGGTCGGCGACATCGTCAAGGGCCACGTGTTCAACGCCCTCGGTGTGTGCCTGGACGAGCCGGGAGTCACCGATGGCGCCGAGCGCTGGCCGATCTACCGCAAGCCGCCGAGCTTCGATCAGCTCGAGGGCAAGACAAAGCAGCTGGTCACCGGCATCAAGGTCATCGACCTGCTGACCCCGTACGTCGAGGGCGGCAAGATCGGTCTGTTCGGTGGAGCCGGTGTCGGCAAGACCGTGCTCATCCAGGAGATGATCACCCGGGTCGCCAAGAACTTCGGTGGCACCTCGGTGTTCGCCGGCGTCGGGGAGCGCACCCGCGAGGGCAACGACCTCTTCACCGAGATGACCGAGTCCGGGGTCATCAACGACACCGCGCTGGTGTTCGGACAGATGGACGAGCCGCCCGGAACCCGGATGCGGGTCGCGCTGTCCGCTCTGACGATGGCGGAGTACTTCCGCGACGTGCAGAACCAGGACGTGCTGCTGTTCATCGACAACATCTTCCGGTTCACCCAGGCCGGTTCCGAGGTCTCCACCCTGTTGGGCCGGATGCCGTCCGCGGTCGGGTACCAGCCGACGCTGGCCGACGAGATGGGCGAACTGCAGGAGCGCATCACGTCCACCCACGGCAAGTCGATCACCTCGTTGCAGGCGATCTATGTGCCTGCGGACGACTACACCGACCCGGCCCCGGCGACGACGTTCGCGCATCTGGACGCCACCACCGAGTTGGCCCGCTCCATCACGGAGAAGGGCATCTACCCGGCAGTGGATCCGCTGTCGTCGACGTCGCGGATCATGGATCCGCAGTACGTCGGTGAAGAGCACTACCGGGTGGCCCGGCGGGTGATCCAGATCCTGCAGAAGTACAAGGAACTGCAGGACATCATCGCGATCCTGGGCATGGACGAGCTGTCCGAGGAGGACAAGCTCACCGTCGGTCGGGCGCGCCGGATGGAGCGCTTCCTCGGCCAGAACTTCTTCGTGGCGAAGCAGTTCACCGGCCAGGACGGGTCCTACGTCGACATCGAAGAGACGATCGCTGCGTTCGACGGCATCGCCAAGGGCGACTGGGACCACATCCCTGAGCAGGCGTTCCTCAACGTCGGTGGTCTGGACGACGTCCAGGCCAAGGCGAAGGCGCTGCAGGCCTGATCTGTCCGATCCGCACGCTGTAGCGCGGACCGTGTTGTGAGCTCGCGGCCGGGGTGATACCCGGCCGCGAGTAACATCTGCCCCAAGTGAGACAACCGAGAAGGTGAGCGGAGCACGCATGGCCGAGATGAACGTGGAGCTGGTGGCGGTCGAACGCCAGGTCTGGTCCGGGACGGCCACGAGTGTCATCGTCCGCACCGTCGAGGGTGACATCGGGGTGCTGCCCGGGCACGCCCCGCTGCTCGCCCAGCTCAAAGAAGGTTTCTCCGCCCGGATCGTGCTGGTCGGCGGTGAGGAACTGGCGGTCGCTCTGCACGGCGGGTTCCTGTCGGTGACCCGTGACCGGGTGTCGATCCTGGCCGAGGACGCCCAGCTGGCCAGCGAGATCGATGTTGCTGCCGCACAGTCCGCCTACGGCGACGCCCAGCGGCGCGCCGACGGTGAAGAGACTACCGAGTTGCTGCGGGCGCGCGCCCAGTTGCTCGCCGCGGGCCACAGCGTCTAGCGACGCCGGGAATGGACAGCCTGCAGATCGGCGCCCTCATGGTGCTGATCCTGGCTGTCCTGGTTATCGGATTTGTCGCGATCCGGCGTCGGCTGTTGTCCCGGTCGGGCGCCGTCGACATCTGCTGGCGTTATCAACTGCGCCCGGACGGCGTCGGCTGGTACCTGGGTGTCGGCAAGTTCGACGGCGCCGACCTGTTCCTGTACCGGTCGTTCTCGATCCTGCCCATTCCCAGCCGACGGCTACGTCGTCGCGAGCTCAGCATGGGTGTCCGACGCTCGCCGGACTCGGCCGAGGTTGACCTGCTGCCGGCGGGCGCCGTGATCAGCCGATGTCAGGCAGGAGCGACGGAGCTGGAGTTGGCGATGAGCGTCGCTGCCGCCACCGGCCTCTCGGCGTGGCTCGAGTCCATTCCGCCCAGTAACCGCAGCACGGGGCGTTCGCGCCGTACCGGCTGAGAATGCCGGGCGGCGGCGGTGGTTCAGCGCTCTCCGCCGGGTACCCACATCACGTCGCCACCGGGGTTGGCCACCCGTCCCAGGATGAAGAGCAGGTCCGACAGCCGGTTGAGGTACTGCCCGGTCAGCGGTGAGGTCCGGTCGGGTTCGGCTGCCAGCAGCGCCCAGGTCGATCGTTCGGCGCGTCTGGACACCGTGCGGGCCTGATGCAGCAGCGCCCCCGCGGCGGTGCCCCCCGGCAGGATGAACGAGGTCAGTGCGGGCAGGGTTGCGTTGAAGTAGTCGCAGTCGGCTTCGAGTCGGGTGACGTAGTCCGCGGTGATCCGCAGCGGCGGGTACGGGGGGTCCGGTTGCTCCGGGGTGGCGAGATCAGCGCCGAGATCGAACAGTTCGTTCTGGATTCGGCGAATCACCGTGGCGACCGGCAGGGCCGGCTCGCCCAATGTGAGGACCAACCCCAGGACGGCATTCGTCTCGTCGCAGTCGGCGTAGGCCACCAACCGGGCGTCGGTCTTGGAGACCCGCGAGAAGTCGGACAGGCCCGTGGTGCCGTCATCGCCGGTCCGGGTGTAGATCTTCGTCAGGTGCACCGCCATGGGTCGAGCCTAGGCGGGCGGCCGGACCGACGCGGTCCCGATACAGTCTGCTGCGTGGATCAATTCGTCGTCAGCGGGGGAGCCCGACTCAGCGGTGTGGTGCAGGTGGCCGGTGCCAAGAACAGTGTGCTCAAACTGATGGCCGCTGCCCTGCTCGTCGAGGGGCGGACCACGCTGACCAACTGCCCGGACATCGAAGATCTGCCGTTGATGGCGGACGTGCTCCGCGGGTTGGGCTGTGCGGTGACGATCGAGGGTGACGTGGTCACCATCGATACCCCGGCTGAGCCGTCACACGTGGCTGATTTCCCTGCGGTGAGTCGGCTGCGCGCGTCGGTGGCGGTACTGGGTCCGTTGATGGGGCGGTTGCGCAGGGCCCGGGTCGCGCTGCCCGGTGGCGACGCGATCGGTTCCCGGCCGTTGGACATGCACCAGAACGGACTGCGGGTGCTGGGTGCGACCATGACCATCGAGCACGGTCATGTGGTGGGCTCGGCGGATGCACTGCGCGGAGCCGAGATCGAACTCGAGTTCCCGAGCGTCGGCGCCACCGAGAACCTGCTGATGGCGGCGTGTCTGGCCACCGGGGTGACGGTTATCGAGAACGCGGCCAGGGAGCCGGAGATCGTCGACCTCGCGGTCGATGCTGACCTCGATGGGGGCCAGAATCACCGGGGCAGGGACGAGCACGGTCACCGTCGAAGGGGTGCGCACCCTGACTCCGACCACCCACCGCACGGTGGGGGATCGGGTGGTCGGCGGCACCTGGGCCTATGCCGCAGCCATCACCCAGGGCGAGATCACCGTACGGGGGGTCAACCCCGCCCATCTGTCGGCACCGCTGGAGAGGCTGGTGCGGGCGGGGGCCAGGATCTCGGCGGGCGAGGACTGGTTCACCGTTGCGATGGACAAGAGGCCGAAGGCGGTGGACTTCATCACGCTGCCTTTCCCCGGCTTCCCGACCGACCTGCAGCCGATCGCGTTGGCGCTGGCCGCCGTGTCGGACGGGCATTCCTTCGTCACCGAGAACGTTTTCGAAGCGCGGTTCCGATTCCTGGACGAGCTGGTCCGGATGGGCGCCGATGCCCGGACCGACGGCCATCACGCTTCGCTCAACGGCAGGGAGACGCTGTCCAGCGCCCCGGTCTGGGCGACCGACATCCGCGCCGGGGCGGGCTTGGTGCTGGCCGGGCTGGTCGCCGACGGCGACACCGTCGTGCACGACGCGTGGCACATCGACCGGGGTTATCCGCGCTTCGTGGAGGACCTGGTGTCGCTGGGGGCGACCGTCATCCGCCAGGAGAGCCCGCAGCGCTGACCCGACAGTGGCGTCGGACGGGTGGGGCCGTGTCGCCAGGCGGCTCAGGCCTGCACCCACCCGCCGGTCGCGATGGGCTTACCGCCGCACAGAGTGGCTTCGATCGTCGGTCCAGGAGTGCGGCGAAGGGCGAGGCTCTCGACCCGGCCCTGCACCCGCCCGGTGACCGTGTGCACCCCCGATTGGGTGTGGACGGAGTCGATTCGAACGTCGGACACCGGGGCGGTGCCCAGGGCGGACCGCCAGTGGGCCTCGGCCACCTGCGCGGCCGGCGGTAGATCAGCCCGGCCGCGCAGTCCCGTCGGGACCACCAGGCCGTCGAGTGCGGCATGGGCCACCTCCAAGGCTGTGTCGAGGTCCAACCGGGCGTAGGTGTATCCCCAGGGGAGCACGAGCATCGTCGGCGCGAAGCGATGACCTCCGAGGTGGCTGATCTCGACCACCGACGGCTCGTCGTCGGGGTCGTCCAGAGTGCTGTGCAGGGCCAGCGCCAGATCGCGGCCCTTCACCGCGCAGCAGCGGTCCCGGGAACCGTTCGTGCAGACCGCGAACAGCGGCTCGCCGGCGCCGGGGGTGCCGGGGGTGCCGACAGTGCCGGCAGCGCCGACTGGGCGCGCGAGATCGTCCAGGGTGGCCGCCGTTGGCCGACCGGTGACGTCGGTCAAGGTGCCGTTCTCACCGGTCCGGCCGATCCAGCGCGGTCGGCTGGCCTGACCCGCCGACCGGCCCACCGGGCGGATGGCGAAGGCGCGGAGGCCGGGCAGCGCAGTGACGTCGTGAGCAGCCTCGCCGAAGGCCGCGGCCAGTGCGTCGTCGGCGGCCTCGCGCCCGAAGCTCGACAGGTGCTCGATGAGCAGGAACCGGCTGAACTCCGCGGCGGAGCCCGCCGGGTCGTCGTGCACGGCCTGATCGGCGTCCGAGCACAGCATCGAACCGGTCTGGAGCGCGGTCTGGGGGGCGGTCTGTCGGGCGGTCTCGGTGGGGGACATCTGCACCATCCTGCCGGTAGGGTCTGCTGCGTGCGTCTGGTCATTGCCCGTTGTTCCGTCGACTACGTCGGGCGGCTCACCGCCCATCTCGGCGAGGCGACCCGATTGTTGCTCATCAAGGCGGACGGCTCGGTGTCGATCCATGCCGACGACCGCGCCTACAAGCCGCTGAACTGGATGAGCCCGCCGTGCTGGCTCACCGAGGAAAGCCCCGAGCTGTGGCGGGTGCAGAACAAGGCCGGTGAGCAGCTGGTGATCACCCTGCACGAGATCATGCATGACAGTCGGCACGAGCTCGGAGTCGATCCCGGGTTGGTCAAGGACGGTGTCGAGGCGCACCTCCAGCAACTGTTGGCCGATCAGGTGCACCTGCTGGGGGACGGTTTCACCCTGGTCCGCCGCGAGCACCCCACGCCGATCGGGCCGGTGGATCTGCTCTGCCGCGACGGGTCCAACGCCGTCGTCGCCGTGGAGATCAAGCGACGGGGTGAGATCGACGGCGTCGAACAGTTGACCCGCTACCTGGAACTGCTCGGTCGGGATCCGCTGCTGGGTGGCATCACCGGGATCTTCGCTGCCCAGCAGATCAAGCCCCAGGCGCGGACTCTCGCCGAGGACCGTGGGATCCGCTGCGTGGTGCTGGACTACGAGGCGATGCGTGGGCTCGTCCGCGACGATGTGCTGTTCTGACGGCAGACTTTCTCCGTCAGCGCAATCCCGGTGGCGCAGGAGTGGCGAGTGGCTCCGCTAGCCTTGCTGACAGCCGGCCCGCCGGGGTCGGAACAGTTGCTGATGGAGGCCTACACCGTGGACGTCAGGATCGGTGTCTCGGACACTGCGCGTGAACTCGTGGTCAACTCGGCGTCCCAGCCGGACGAGATCGAGGCCCAGGTCGTCGAAGCGTTCAAGGACCTCAAGTCGACCCTGACACTGGTCGATGAAAAGGGGCGCCGGGTTCTGGTGCCTGCCGCCAAGATCGCCTACGTCGATATCGCGCCGGCCGACGGACGTCGGGTCGGTTTCATGCTGGCCGACTGACCGTCCCTGTCACTGAGCGACCGCGCGACCTCCGGGTCCGCGGTCGTTCGCAGTTCAGGGTCCTGGGTCGGTGCGTGGGTCAGTGCGGCTGACGCGGGAAGCGTGAGATACCTCGCCAGGCGAGTGTGTGCACCAGTTCCACGGCCTCGGCCAACGGCACGACTGACCGCTGTGCTAGCCAGTATCGGGCGCTGATCTGCGAGACCCCGACCAGACCGGCCGCCAACAGCCGCCCACGGGCCTCGTCGACCCCGGTGTCGTTGATGATCGGTTCGGCGATGGCTTCGATGCAGCCCTGGGTCATGACCTCGACGATGCGCCCGACCTCGGCGTTGCCGGACAGGTCGGATTCGAAAACCAAACGGTGGACCTGGTCGGTCCCGCCGACGAAATCGAAGATCGCCTCGACGGCGCGGTGCACCCGGGCGTCGTTGTCGGGCGTGGACGCGATGGCCGTTCGCACCTGCAGGACCAGCTCGGTCGCCGCCTGTTCCACCAGCGCCGTGTACAGCTCGAGCTTCGACGGGAAGTGTTGGTAGAGCACGGGCTTGGAGACTCCGGCCCGTTCGGCGATGTCGTCCATGGCGGCGGCGTGGTAGCCCTGGTCGACGAACGCAGCCCGGGCTGCGGTGAGCAGTTGCGCTCGCCGCACCGCACGGCTCAGCCGTGGTGTCTGGGCGCTCGACGCGTCCGCCATTCAAGTCCTCGTTTCTGGATCTGCCCGGTGACTGTAGCGCCGGGCAGGGGCTGACACCGCCGCGATCTCAGGAGCGTGGTCGGGCGAGAGATCGTGGGTGGCGTCGGGCCCGCTCAGCGGGCCGATACCGGTCGGCGAGGTGTCAGCCGAGCAGGTCGCCACGTAGGAGCAGCCGACCGGTGACGTCCTGCGGCCCGATGTCCAGCGGCATCCCCGCGCTCGCGGCAGCGACGTCATCGGCGTGCAGGGGAATGACGACTCCTGGTGCCGACCCCGGCACCAGGCTGTACGGCGCCCAGCTGAAGACGGAGACGCTGGTGGCGTGCGCGGACAGCCGCACGCCGCCGTCCCCGGCGGCGTCCCCGGTGGTCGCAAGCTCCGGTGCCTGCGTTGCGTAGTCGTCGAGCAACCCGTCCAGGAAGTTCCTCGCGCTCTCGGCGTTCCGGGGGGGACATTGCAGCAGCATCAACAGGTTGCCCCGGCCGTCGAGAAAGGTCACCGCGTCCTGACCGTGGGTCTGCAGGATGTCGGCCACCGCGAGTGCCGTCGTTGCCGTGACCGCGATGTCGGTCCCGTCGCCGGTCTCCAGGGTGATGATCATCCGGTCGATGAGTCCGGTGTCTCCACGTTCGGGCGAGATCAGGAACCCGCCGACCCCGGCGTCGGTCAGCGCGAGCAGTTGTGCCGGCGAGTCCACCGTGACCGACCCGGCTGCGGGTGGAAACAGGAGGACCTTCCGCCCGTCGAGCTGGCGCGCGATCAACCCGGCGTGCTCCCGGTAGTACCCGCGTATTCCGGCAAGCGTCCAGTCGTTCATCAGCCCATCCTGCAAGATGGAGGGGTGACGTCGCCGCTGCTGTTCGCCGGCCCCGCACCGCGGGACGAGCTGGCCTCGTGGACCACGGCGGAGCTGGGCCCTGAGATCACGGCAGCCCCGCCGCCGTTGTCGGCCCTGCCCTGGCCCGGTCGGCTGGTGGTGCCAGGCGGGCCGGGGAGCGGTGAGCAGGCAGTTTTCGTCCGAACCGCCCGGGTGGATGTGTCGCCCCCGCCGGACGCCGAAGCGGTGTATGTCCACGGGCTGGCCGGTGCTGCGTCGAACTGGACGTCGCTGGCCGGCCTTCTCTCGTCGTCGGCGACCGGATATGCGCCGGATCTCCCCGGCTGCGGCAGGTCCGACCCGCCGCGGGGCGGCGACTATTCCGTGCGCGAACAGGTGCGGGTGCTCGCGGCCGTGATCACGGAGCTGGCGCACGGCCCGGTGCACCTGGTGGGGAACTCGCTGGGCGGGTTCGTGAGCACGATGTTGGCCGCCCGCCATCCCGAACTCTTCCGCTCGTTGACCTTGATCTCGCCGGCGGTGCCGGACTACCGGTTGACGAAGGACCGCGGCGCGGATTCCCGGCTCGCAGCACTGCTGGCGCCCGGCCTGGGTCGGCTGATGGAACCGCGGATGCGCGCCATTCCGGCTGAGCAGCGGGTTCGCGGGATGGTGGCGCTCTGCTTCGGAGATCCCACGGCGGTCACCGACCGCGACCACGAGGTGGCGGCCGGTGAATATGCGTGGCGGGGGGACCTCTCGTGGAGTCAGTGGGCGGTGTTGGAGCAACTGCGTGAGCTGATGCGGGCCTACCTTGCGCCCCCACCGCGGTCGTACTGGACCGCCGCCGCAAGCGTGCAGGTGCCGACCTTGGTGGTGTGGGGGACCCGGGACCGGTTGGTGGACGTGCGTCTGGCGCAGCGGACTGCCGACGCTTTCGCTCGTAGCCGACTGCTGGTGCTGCCCGGGGTGGGCCATGTGGCGCAGATGGAGGCGCCGGGTCAGGTGGCCCGAGCTGTCAGCACTCTGTGGGCGGAGACCGCTCAGTGAGGCTGGTAAGGCACCGAACGGCAATGGTGCAGCTGATGGGCCGACAGCCCTGGACCCCCGATTCGGGCGCGGCGCTGGAGGCCCGGGGCGGGCCTGTGGCACGCTACTCAGCGTGAGCAGCCCTGGTCGCGACCGTCCGCGCAGCCCGGCGGATCTGCGGCAACCCGCGGGCGCCAGGTACCAGCGCGGATCGGCGGGGGAGTCGGCCGGATGGTCGGGTGGCCCGCCGTGGCCGACACGCGCGGGCGGCACGGCGGCGACGCGCCTCGGTTCTGCCCTTCCGGGGACGGTGGATGCGAACGCAGACAGATATCGCCGCGATCGGGACGACAAGGAGTACGTCGTGCCGTCAAGCAGACGGCCGGTCGGCGGCAGCACCCCGTGGACCGACGGGGGCGCCCCCGGTTCGATCCGCAGGAGTCGGACTCCGAGGGGCGGTCGTCCGCCGATAGGGAGTATTCCGGTCGAAGCGCCGGCGGTGGCGCTGCCATGGCAGAGGCGACTGCGGCAGCGATACGGCTGGCGGTTGACGGCTCTGCCGTTCCTGGTGGCGGTGACGGTGGTGACTGCCGTCCTCATAGCCGGCTCACCTGCGCCCGGATCGACGGCATCGGAGGTCCCGACACCGGTGGCAACGGCGAGGTCCACCCCTGCCGCGCCCGCCGGCACCGCCCCGGCAGCGCCGGTCCCTGGCCCTGATCCCGGCACGGTGGGAGGTTCTGACGCTGCACAGTCCGGGCCGGGCGCCGAGGGCACTACCGGGTCGGGGGATGCGCAGGCCGAGCCGCCGGCGGCGCCCGCCGCGGATCCCGCTGAGCTGTTGCCGGCCAACCTGGCGGTAGCTGCCCTTCCCGCGGGCGTACCATTCGCGGTTTCCGGCGATGACACGTTCCGGATGGTGGGTGGCGCGGGCGCTCCTGCCGGTTCGTCGCCGACGGTGGTGACTTACTCGATCGAGATCGAGAACGGATTCGAGCCGTCCGGGGGGGACGAGGCGTTCGCCCAGTTCGTCGATCGGACGTTGGCCGATCCGCGCAGTTGGATCACGGTGAAAGGGGTGACCCTCCAGCGGGTCGACGCTGCCGGCACCGCCCCGGATTTCCGGATCTCCCTGACCAGCCAGCAGACCGTGCGTCGTATGTGTGGCTTCACCGTTCCGCTGGAGTCCTCCTGCTACACCCGTGGCGAAGGTCGGGTCGTGATCAACGACGCCCGTTGGGTTCGCGGTTCGTTGACCTATGGCAGCGATCTGGACTCCTACCGCCAGTACGCGATCAACCACGAGGTCGGGCATGCGTTGGGTTTCGGACATCAGCCGTGTGGGGCGGGTGGCGCTCTCGCGCCGGTGATGATGCAGCAATCGTGGAGCGTGTCCGACGACGCGCTGAACGGCATCAACGGATCCACCGCCGCCGACGGAAAGGTCTGCCTGCCCAACCCCTGGCCGGACCCCTCGGGCGCCGAAGGCGCGGCCACCGCCGCGTTCGGCTGACCTGGTCGGTCGCGCCCCGCCGTCAGGCCGTCGACGCTGCGGCAGAATGTGGGCATGACCGCAGCCGCCGACACCGACCTCGCACCACTGGTGGAGCCTGGACCGCCGCTGTCCCGCGACGAGCTCGACCGGTACTCCCGACATGTGCTGCTGCCGGACCTCGGTGAGCTCGGTCAGCGTCGGCTGCGCCGGGCCAGGGTCGCAGTGATCGGCGCCGGCGGCCTCGGCGCGCCTGTGCTCACCTATCTGGCTGCCGCCGGTGTCGGTTGCATCGGAATCGTGGACTTCGACGTGGTGGAGATGTCGAACCTGCAGCGCCAGACGATCCACGGCGTCGCCGACGTGGGCCGGCTCAAAGTGGACTCCGCGGTCGACGCACTGGCCACCCTGGCTCCGTCGGTGGACGTCCGACCGATCGCCGTCCGGCTGTCTGCGGCGAACGCGCTGCAGTTGCTGGCTTCGTACGACCTGGTGGTGGACGGAACGGACAACTTCGCGACCCGATACCTGGTCAACGATGCGTGTGCGCTCCTGGGCATCCCCTACGTGTGGGGGTCGGTGTTTCGCTTCGAAGGCCAGGTGAGTGTGTTCTGGGCGGCCCACGGTCCGCAGTACCGCGACCTCTTCCCGACGCCACCGCCGCCCGGCAGCGTGCCGTCCTGTGGTGAGGGCGGGGTACTGGGCGTGGTCTGCGGGGTTGTCGGTTCGGCAATGGCCACCGAGGCGGTCAAGCTCATCTGCGGGATCGGGCGGCCGCTGCTCGGCCGTGTCCTGGTGTACAACGCGCTCAACATGAGCTTCCGCACGGTTGCCCTGCGTCGTGATCCCTCGGCGGCTCCGATCACCGAGCTCGCCCATGACGACTCCTGGTCTGGCATCGGCGCCGGCTCTGCGGACACCGAGGGGCTGAACCTCAGTGTCGACGCAGTCCGACAACTGGCGGCGGGCGGATCGGCCCTGACCCTGGTCGATGTGCGGGAGCCCTCGGAACACGTTCTCGGAACCATCGACGGCGCGCTGTCCGTCCCGCTCGGCGACATCACCACCGACGACGCGCTGGCCTCGATCCGGGCTGCAGTATCCATGGGGCCGGTCGTGGTGTACTGCGCGTCCGGGGCGCGCTCGGCGCGTGCAGTAGGAGTCCTTCGTGCCCGTGGTATCGAGCCGGTGTTCAGCCTCGCCGGTGGGTTCACTGCGTGGTCTACCTCGGCGCGGGCCGAAAGATCCCAGGGTTGACCGGAGCCGGTAGCGTCTTAGGCCGTGACCGCCCCACCCGACCACGTCAGAGCGGCGTTCGGCGTCTCCAATGACATCCCGCAGCTGATGTCGGGCGGGCGCGGTCAGACCTACCGATGCGGCGGGGTGGTGCTGAAGCCGACCGCCGATCCTGCCCAGGCGTCGTGGCTGGCGGGCACGTTCGAACACCTCTGGATTCCTGGGGTCCGTGTGGCGCGGCCGGTCCGATCCTCCGACGGCCGCTGGGTGATCGCCGGCTGGACGGCGCACCGGTACGTCGCTGGTCGCAGCGCGCCCCGATTCGGCGATGTGATCGGCGTCGGGGCGGCACTGCACACCGCGCTTGCCGGGATCCCCCGGCCCCGTCTGCTCGACGAGGCCGACACCCTGTTCTCGTGGGCCGACCGCATTTCCTGGGGTGACATACCGCCACTCGACCCGAAGCTGGGTACCGGTGCCGGAGCCGGTGTCTTCGCCGGACTCGCCGCTGGTCGACTGCCGGTGGATCTGCCGGCGCAGCTGGTTCACGGCGATCTGACCGGCAATGTGCTTTTCGCTGGGTCTGCGCCCCCGGCGGTCATCGACATGACCCCCTACTGGCGCCCGGTCTCCTGGGCCACGGCGGTCGTCGTGGTCGACGCGATCTCCTGGGGAGGAGCTGACCCGGACCTCGCCACCGGTCGTCAGACACCTCAGTGGCGTCAGGTCCTGCGGCGAGCTCTGCTGTTTCGGCTGGCGGTGGCCCTCGGGCACCCCGGAAGTACCCCCGCATCCATGGTCGGGGTGTTGTCTGCGGCTGAACGGCTGCAGCCGCTCCTCGACGACGAATTGCCCGGCTTGGCCGACCATGCTCCTGACCTGCTTCACTGAGCGCGATCGGACCGGCTGGGGCCGTCGGGTGAGGCGTCTGATTCGCGGCAACCCTCCACGTCGGCCTTCTGGTCGCGGCGGAACCAGAAGGGGGCCGCTGGATTCGCCGGGTGGTCGGCCCAGTCGATGATCAACGAGTCCAGCTCGGTCGGATGAACCCCGTGTGCGATGAACTCCTGGGTCAGGACGGCCAACCGGTAGTCCGGCTCGACGGCGAGCGCCCGGTCCAGCGCCACGTTGGCCAGGGCGCCGTCGCCATTTCGGTAGGCGACCAGGGCCAGAATTGACAGGATCGGCGTCGCGAATTCATCGGGGGCCCATCGCGCGATGTCCACGAACAGGCCCACGGGTATCTCCCCGGTCCGCTCCAGGCACCATGACAACACCGCATCACGGACCAGATCGACGCTCAGGGTGGCGATCAGGTCCGCCCACACCGCACTGCCGGGGACAACGTCCTCCCCGTGCACGTGGGACGTGATCGCAGCGGTCAGCTGCTCGTGCGCGAGGTGGCAGCCCACTTCGACGGTGCCTCGGTAGTCGAGGTCGGCGATCAGGGCCGCCCATCGGTCGAGACCGTCCATCACCGCCGCGGTGGAGGCGTCCGCGCTGTCGGCCTGCGGCCCGGCGATGGACCGGGCGATGCTCGCGCGGTCGGTCATCACCGCGCGTCCGGCCCCGACATGCGCGGCGCGCAGGTGGGCCAACCCCGGGTCATCGTCGTCCGGCAACCGGTAGGCCACGTCTCGGGGCGTGTGGTGCAGATACGACCATGCCGAGCCGGCCCGGACCAGGATCGCATCAACCACGGGGACGCCGACGTCGCGCAGTTGCTCGACGCACCGTCGCATCAGATCGTTGTGCGGGAACACCGGCCTGCCGGACTCGAACTCGTCCTGGTCAGGTGAGTAGCAGAGCAGCATCACGGCCGTGGCGTGTCGCGCAGCCTGGGCGGCCAGAAACTCCGCCAGGGCGGGCACGTCGGCCGGGATGGGCAGATCCACGCGCAGCGCCGGCCCGACCCGCTGACGGACCCCATGAACGCACAGCAACACCACACTGCGCGCCGGATGGAAGCCCAGAAGTACCGGCACCGCGCCGACCAGGGCCAGCGGTCCGGAGAGGCGGACCGTCTCCGGCGGGGACGGAAGCTGCAGCGCTGGGAGGGAAGTCATGTGGTCAGCCTGCGGAGCAGATGATGCCTCGAACAGACCCGATATCCGGATGTGGACAACTCCCGCCCGAATGGCGCTTGTGGACAATGCGGTTCGCTCCCGTTCCGGCAGGGTCCGCCGGTTCGCTCCCGTTCCGGCAGTGTCCGCCGGCTGGTTCCCGGGAGAAGGTCAACCCGGCGCTGCCTCAGCTCCTGGTCCGCCGATAGCGGCCCATGGCGACACGGCCGTCGACAGCCGGTACCCCCTCGGACGCCAGCAGGGCCAGTTGGCGCTCCGCCAGGTGCGGTGCCGGGCGGCCGCTCACCGGTAGGACGCGATGCCAGGGAATGTCGTCGTGGGCAAGGTGTGCGAGTACCCAGCCGGCGAACCGCGGCGAGCGGCCGCCGGCGTCAGCTGCGAGATCCCCGTAGGTACAGACCGTGCCGGGGGGCACCGAAGCGACGGCATCGAGAATGCGCTGCGCAAGTTGCTCGTCCACCCCGGCATTCTGCGCCGCCGGATGCGTCGGGCCTGGTCACCGTCGCGGTGCATCGTCACGCCCGGCGGAGGTCGACGGTGCGGTTGCCGCACTGTCGGTACGTCGTGATCTGATCCTCGGCATGGCTGCACACCTGTCCGACTCACCCACCCCCGTTCACCGGTTGGTGCGGGAGAACGCCCCCACTGGTCCGTGGGAGCCGTCGGCAGAACAACGTGCGGTGATCGACAACCGCAGCAGCAGACTCCGCGTTCTGGCCGGTCCTGGAACCGGGAAGACCACCACATTGGTCGAGGCGGTCGCCGAGCGCGTCACCGTACGGGGGGTCGCCCCTGAGCAGATCCTGGTCCTGACGTTCTCCCGGCGGGCAGCCACCGAACTCGCCGGCAAGATCGTCGGACGTCTGGGTGTGACAACCCAGGTCCCGCTCGTTCGGACGTTGCACTCGTACGCGTTCTCGTTGCTGCGCGCGGAGGCGGCCAGACGTGGAGAGCCGTCCCCGCGGTTGATCTCCGCCGCCGAGTCCGATCAGGTGATTCGGGAACTGCTCGCTGGTCACGATCTGGACGGGGGCGCCCCCTGGCCGGATTTCCTGCATCGGGCGCTGACCCTCCGGGGGTTCGCCGCATCGGTGCGGGATCTGTTGTCCCGAGTCACCGAGCGTGGCCTCGGTCCCGCCGACCTGTCCGCGTTGGGCCGTCGCCACCGTCGCCCGGAATGGGTCGCCCTGGGGAAGTTCGCGGCCGAGTACTCGCGCGTCCTCGACCTGCAAGCGGGCACCACCCGCCAGGGTCAGCCCCTGGACCAGGCCGAACTGATGGGGGTGGCGCTGGGACTGCTCCGGGCGGACGAGACCCTCGCGGCCGAGCAGGGAAGGGTCCGCCGCATTTTCGTGGACGAGTACCAGGACGTGGATCCTGCGCAGGCGGCGTTGATTTCCACACTTGCCGCGGCGGCCGACGAACTGGTCGTGTGGGGTGACCCCGACCAGTCGATCTATGCCTTCCGCGGCTCCGACCCGACCGCCCTGCAGGACATCCAGGTGGATCAGACGATCGCGCTCACCGCAGGTCGTCGGATGGCCCCCTCGCTGACCGAGGCCACGCGGCGGATCGCCACGCTGCTGCCGGGCCCCCGCGAACACCGCGCCCTCGCGGTCATCGACGGCGCCGAGCCCGGCTCCGGCCGGGTGCAGGTGCGGATCCTTCCCAGCGTCGGCGCGGAGGCGCAGTTCGTGGCCGATCAATTTCGGCGCGCACATCTGCTCGACGGCGTGCCGTGGTCCTCGATGGCGGTACTGGTGCGTTCCCCCGCAGCGGCCCTGCCCGCGATGCGCCGGGCATTCGCAGTCGCCGGGGTGCCGCTCCAACTACCGTCGAGGTCGCTGCCGATGACAGAAGACCGCGTGGTGTCCGCGCTGGTCTCGGTGATGGCGTGCGGGGAGACTCCCCAGCTGCTGAGCGCTGATCGCGCGGCTGAGCTGATGGCGTCACCGTTGGGCGGTCTGGACGCGCTCGCGCTACGAAGGCTGCGGCGCGCCCTGCGCCTGGCACGGCCGGACCAGGGATCGTCGATGGATCTGCTCGCCGCGGTCATGGGCGGCGCACCGGTCCCGGATCTGCCCGTCGATCTCCGAGCGAAAGTCGAAGCAGTCCGGGGGATGATTGCCCTCGTCCGGGACCGCCCGGCTGATGCCGTCGCCGAGGACACCCTCTGGGCAGTGTGGCGCGCGACTGGGCTCGAAGCGGGTCTCGTCGCACTGTCAGGACGACCCGGACCGGCCGGACAGCGCGCCGACGCCACGCTGGATGCGGTGCTGATGCTGTTCGATGCGGCGGCGGAGCGCAACGCACTGGTTCCCGGCGCAGGCCTGGCCGACTTCCTCGACTCGGTGATCGGCCGCACCGTTGACGACGACGCTGTCGACCCGCGGCGTCCTCGGGCTCAAGCAGTCACTTTGCTGTCGGCGCACGCCTCGAAAGGGCTGGAATGGGACGTGGTGGCGGTGGCGGGTGTCCAGGAGGGGACGTGGCCCAACATCGGTTCCCGGGGAGATCTCCTGGGTACCGACGACATCCTCGATGCCGCTGCGGGGCTTCCCCCTGGAACCTCCCGATCGGCCTCCCGGCTCGCCGACGAGCGCCGGCTGTTCTACGTCGCGGCCACGCGTGCCCGTCGCCATCTGCTCGTGACGGGGGTGCTGGATTCCGACACCCAACCCTCCCGGTTCCTGACGGAGCTCAACGGCTCGCCCGATGTGCCCACCGGGTCACCGCGAGGCTCCGACGGTCGCCGCCAACGGGGGCTCAACGTCGCTGAGTTCATCGCCGATCTGCGGCGTGCGGTGGTCGACCCGGGTGTTCCGGAAGCTCGGCGACAGCGTGCGGCCGCACACCTGGCGACACTGGCGGACGAGGGCTTGCAGGGCGCCGACCCCGATGAGTGGTGGGGCTTGTCCGTCGCCTCGACCACCGCGGCACTTGTCGCGCCCGGCGGGCCGGTGTCGATATCGCCGTCCGCTGTGGAAAACGTCCTGCGATGTTCGCTCCGAGCGGTGCTGGAGCGCGTCGGGGGCAGGACGGCCCCGTCGGAGAACCAGGTGGAAGGCATCGTGGCCCATGCCCTGGCACACGGTGTCGCGCTGGCGGTCCCGCAGGATCAGCTGGCAGCCGAGTTGGACGGCTGGCTGGCGCAGTCCGCCACCCTGACGTCCTGGCAGCTGGCGAGGCAGCGTCGGCTCATCCTGCGGATGACCGAGGCGGCTCGCGGCTGGTTCCTCGCCCACCACCCGCCCTGGACCGTCGCAGGCACCGAGTTGCGCGTCGAGGCCCTGCTGCCGGTGCTGTCGGCCGAGGACTTCCCGGACGGCCTGCTGCCCGTAGATCTGTCGGACAACGACGCGACCCGGCCGGTCACCGTCACCGGGCGGCTCGACTGGCTCAGTCACGATGAGGCAGGTCGCGCGGTGGTGATCGATTTCAAGACCACCGCCACCCCGAAGTCGAAGGCCGACGTACAGGAGAACGCCCAGCTGGCGGCGTACCAGATCGCCATCGGGGAGAGCCCCGAACATCCGCCGGCGGGGGGCGGCCGGCTCGTCTACCTGAAGAAGGACGGTGCTGAGCGGGACCAATCGACCTTGAACCCGGACCGCCGCGCGGTCTGGATCGGCGCCATCAGGACCGCGGCCGGACGGATCGCCGGCTCCGAGCAGGTCGCCACGGTGAACAGCTACTGCGACATCTGTTCGGTCCGTTCCTGCTGCCCACTGCAGCCGGCCGGTCGGCAGGTCCTGGAATGACACCCACCTGGTCGGCGCTGCAGTTGTCACGCGCTCTGGGGCAGACCCACCCGCCGACGCCGGAACAGATCGCCGTCATCGAGGCACCACTTGAACCGCTCCTCGTCGTCGCCGGGGCCGGGTCGGGCAAGACCGAGACCATGGCCGCCCGGGTTGTCTACCTGGTCGCCAACGGCCTCGTGTCGCCGGAGCAGGTTCTCGGCCTCACCTTCACCCGCAAGGCCGCCGCACAACTGATGCACCGCATCAGGCAACGCCTCTCCCAGCTGCCGGAGTCCGTCGACAGTGAGCCGCAGGTGCTGACCTACCACGCCTTCGGCGGACGGTTACTGGGTGAGTACGGCGCCCTCGTAGGAGTCGAGCCGTCGGCCCGCGTCCTCACCCCCACCAGCAGCTGGCAGCTCGCCAGTTCGGTGGTGCGGCGCTGGGACGGCGATCTGGATACCGATCTCCCGCCGGACCTCGTCACCGAGCGCCTTCTGCAGCTGTCCGCGGTGCTCGCCGATCACCTCCGTACGCCTGCGGAGCTCGCCGATGCAACGGATCAGTTGGCACGGACGATCGCCGAGGCGGCACCGACCGCACGTCAGAAGAACGCGCTGCACTCCAAGCTCGGGAATCTGCACGCCCGGCTCACCAACCGGCACGGAATCCTGCCGTTGGTAGCGGCGTTCGCCCGGGCGAAGGAGCTCACCAGTTCCGTCGACTTCGGCGACCAGATGCAGCTCGCCGCCGACCTCGTCGCACGGCATCCTCGCATCGGGCAGGAGTTGCGGGATCGATACCGGGTCGTGCTGCTGGACGAGTACCAGGACACCGGCCACGCCCAGCGGATGATCCTGCGCGGTCTGTTCGGACTGGAATCGGGCCGCCGGGGGCACCCGGTGACCGCGGTCGGGGACCCGTGTCAGAGCATCTACGGCTGGCGGGGAGCGGCCGCGTCCAACCTTCCGCGGTTCAGCGCCGACTTCCCGGGTTCGGACGGGGGGCCTGCCGAACGCCGAACACTGCTCACCAGCTTCCGCAATCCGTCGCGCGTGCTCCGGGTCGCCAACACCGTCTCGGCGCCGGTCCGGGCAACCGGTATACCGGTCGACGAATTGGTCGCCAGGCCCGGGGCTCTCGATGGTGACGTTCGATACGGGCTGTTCGACACCGTGACCGACGAGGACGAGTGGGTCGCGGACACGATCGCCGGACAGTGGCACGAGGCCGTCGAGAACGGCCGACGGCCCCCGACGACGGCGGTTCTGTTCCGTCGACGGGCCAGTATCGCCCCGATGGCGGCGGCGCTGGCGGCCAGGGGCGTGCCGGTGGAGGTGCCGGGCCTTGCCGGACTGTTGAGCGAGCCGGAGGTCTGCGAGATCGTCAGCATGCTGCGCGTGCTCGTCGACCCGACCGCCGGAAACGCCGCGCTACGGATCCTGACCGGCCCACGATGGGCGGTGGGCCTGGCCGATGTCGCGGCTCTGCAGCGCCGGGCCGGCGAACTCACAGGTCGCCGGTCCCGCGAGGCGGGCGATCGCAGCGGTCGTGACTCCGTGCGCGCCGCCCTGGAGCAGGCGATCACCGACGACATCGAATACGCCTCGTTGCTCGACGCACTCGCCGACCCCGGAGATCGTCAGGGGTATTCCGGCACCGGGTACGCCCGGATTCGCCGCCTGGGCTCGGAGTTGGACCGCCTTCGGCGCCGGGTCGCAATGCCGCTCACCGATCTGATCGTGGAGATCGAACGTGAGATCGGCCTGGACGTCGAGGTGGCCCTGGCCGGTGGACGTGGCCGGGCGACCCTGGATGCGTTCACCGAGGTGGTGTCCGAATTCGTCAGCGGTGGTGGTGGTCGGTCGGTGCCGGCTTCAGCCGATGAGGTCGCGGCCATGCGCACCAGCCAGGCCCAGGATCTACTGAGCTTCCTCGACGTCGCCGCCGACCGGGAGGAGGGCCTCGAGCTCGCCGAGATCGAGCAGGGCACTGACGCCGTTCAGCTGGTGACGGTTCACGCGGCCAAAGGTCTGGAATGGGAAGTGGTAGCCGTGCCCCACCTGGCGGAAGGGGTGTTTCCCGGGTCGCGCAGCAGCACGTGGCTCACCGACGACAGCTACCTGCCGCCGCATCTGCGTGGCGACCACCTCGACCTGCCCGTTCTGCAGATCCCGCCGAACGCAGACCAGGGGCAGATCGCTGCAGCTGTCGACGCGCACAAGGAGGATTGGAAGGCGGAGCAGCTGGTGGAGGAACGCCGGCTTCTGTACGTCGCACTGACCCGGGCCGAGCGCACGCTACTGCTGTCGTCGCACTGGTGGTCCCGCACGACCGCTGCGCCCCGTGGTCCGTCTGCCTTCTTCGCCGAAGTCATCGGAGCGGTCCACGACGAACCGGTCGCCTGGGCGGAGCGTCCAGTCGCGACGGTCAACCCGCTGACCTCGGTCGCCGTGACCGGAACCTGGCCTCGCGATCCGTTGGGTGATCGTCGCTCAGCGGTCGAGGAAGGAGCGCATCTGGTCCGGGTGGCCCGACACTTCGGACCTGTGGGGGCAGCGGTTCCCGACGCAGTCGCCGATACTGCCGCCTCCGCGGATGCCGCCGTCGTGGATGTGGACGGCTGGGACCGCGACATCTCAGCCCTGACTGCCGAGTTGCGGGAGTCCCGGAACCGCCAGCTGCTCGTACCCCTGCCGAACTCGGTATCGGTCTCGGCACTGGTGGCGATGGCGGGGGATCCGCAGCGGCTGGCCCGGCAGCTGCGGCGACCGGTGCCGCAACCTCCCGCCGTGGCCATGCGTCGCGGCACCGCGTTCCACAGCTGGCTCGAACACCACTACGGGGGGGACGCCCTGCTCGACATCGACGAACTGCCCGGATCCGACGATCGTGACGCGTTGCCCGACGATGCCTTCGACGCCCTCCGGGACGCCTTCCTCGCGTCCGCGTGGGCTGCCAGAACTCCGCACGCGCAAGAGGTCTCGTTCTCCACGGTGATCGGCGACCTGCCGGTGCGGGGTCGGATCGACGCTGTGTTCGCCGACCCGGACGGTGGCTGGACGGTCGTGGACTGGAAGACCGGGAGGGTGCCCGGGGGCGAAGCGGCGGCCGCGGGCGCTGTCCAGCTGGCGGTGTACCGGCTGGCCTGGGCCGCGTTGCGCGGCGTACCACTGGAGAAGGTGCGGGCGGCCTTCCACTACGTCGCCGACGGCGTCACCGTCGCGCCGAGCGACCTCCAGGGGGCCGCCGAGCTGTCCGAGATGGTGCGCCGCGCGACGTCGCCCGGGACGACCGGCGATCCCGACGTGGCACCATCACTGTCGTGACAACCGTGCTGCAGTACCTCGTGATCGCGGCGGTCATCGGACTGCTGTTGTTCGGGATCGCGCTGGTGCTGTTCGGCCGGGGTGAGCGACTGGCGGCACTTCCGGCGCGCACGTCGCCGGCCCGGTTACCGGCGCACGACATCGTGGGGGCCGACGTCCGCAAGGTGCGGTTCGCACTGGCGGTCCGCGGCTATCGGATGTCGGATGTCGACTGGACGCTCGACCGGTTGGCCGACGAGCTCGACCGCACCCGGGACGAGCTGGCCCGGGTGTCCGGCAGCCCGAGACAGCCCGGACCCCGCAGGCCTCGACCCCGGCAGCCCCGACCTCTCCGACGGGAACGGGCCGAACCAGCGGGAATCACCTGCGAACAGTGAGCATCCACGACAGCACGTTGGTACAGGTCCAGGTACCCACCCTGAGCACCTCACGCGCCCTGAGCACCTCACGCGCCCTGAGCACTCCGAGCACTCCGAGCACTCCGAGCACTCCGAGCACCCTGGGCACCTCACGCGCCCTGAACACCCCGAGCACCCCGAGCAACCCACCCGTCCTGGAACCGAGGCCTGATGTCCCGACATGTCGTCGTCGAAGCCGGGGTCACCGTGCCGGTGACCCCGGAGCGTGCGTTCGCCGAACTCTCCGACGCCGAGGGTCAGGGTCGGTGGATGCTCGGTACCTCGATCCATCCCGTCGCCGGCCCTCTCACCTCGCCGGAGGTGGGTGCCCGGTTGGTCGCCTTCACCGGGGTGCTCGGGTTCGGCATCCTGGACCTGATGGAGGTCACCGAGCACGTTCCCGGTCGTCGATGGGTGGTGGCCCATCACGGCGCTGTCATCAAGGGGAACGGCATCTTCTCCGTCGACCCGGTCCCGGGAAATCCGGACCGGGCGCTCGTTCGGTGGGCCGAGGAACTCGACCTGCCGTTCGGTCTCGTCGGTCGGGCAGGCTGGCTGATCGCCAAACCCGCGGTCCGGTGGGGTCTTCAGAAGTCGTTGAACTCCTTCGCTGCCATGCTGGCCCGCGGCTGAGCCGCGCCACGCCTCAGCGCCCATGACCGACCACGCCGACCCGCACCCACCCGATACCCGGGTCCGGTGCGAGTGGGCGACGTCAGCCCCCGACTACGCGCGCTACCACGACGAGGAGTGGGGGACCGAGCTGCACGGCGACGATGCACTGTTCGAAAGGCTCACCCTGGAGGCGTTCCAATCAGGGCTGAGCTGGATCACCATCCTGCGTAAACGGGAGAATTTCCGGGCCGCGTTCGCCGGGTTCCGGATAGGCGCGGTCGCAGAATTCGACGCCGACGACGTCGAACGCCTGATGGCCGACGCCGGCATCGTCCGCAACCGGGCGAAGATCAACGCGACCATCGCCAACGCCCGAGCCGCGCGGGACCTCCGGGAGGGGCTCGACGCATTGCTGTGGACGTTCGCGCCTGACCCGCCGCAGCGTCGCAGCAGGACCGCCGCGATCCCGTCGACCACCGCGGACTCGCTCCGGATGGCGAAAGAACTCAGGAGTCGGGGCTTCAGTTTCGTCGGGCCAACGACTGCTTACGCGCTGATGCAGGCCACCGGGATGGTTTTCGACCACACGCCGCAGTGCTGGCGCTGGGCCACCCACCCCGAACCGGTCGAGTCAGGTCAACAGACCTGAGAACCGATCGTCTCCCGGCGGAAACGCGGCAACGCTGACGAGAGATGCGGTCAGGACCGGGATTTGCGGGAGGTGGGTTCGGTCTCGGAATCGGACCGGTCTGCCGGGGATTCCGGCGCTGCGGACTCCCCGGACGGGGCGGGCGCGGTGATCCGCACGAACCCGGATTCGAGATCGATCCGCAGGTCCGCGTCTCGCGCGTTGCCGTCTTCCTCGCGGCGGAGTGCCTTCGATCGGCGTTCTTCGATCTCGTGCCGCATGCCGGGATTGAAGATCTCCCCAAGTGGTCCCACCCGGTCAGCCTACCGGGCACCTCGCCACATGGCGGCTGTCCGCACATCGCAAACGGGTACCAGTTGCTAACTCACAGTGAGCAAGTGGTCGGTGCGACCGTGCAGCCAGCGTCGGAACTCCGGATCCCGTGCTTCTGGAATGGCGTCGGCGCGCTGGAGCCCGTCGTAGAACCGGCCCGTCACCCCGTCCATCGCCGGGTCGGCGATCATCCGCAGTGTGGCCTCGGCACCCTCCTCGATGGTCGTCCGCGGGGTGATCCCGGCATCGAGCACCATCGTGGTGGCCATGTAGGTCGCCGGGTGGATGCAGTTGACGGTGACCTTCCCGCGCAACTCCTGCGCCAGGTCGAAGGTGAAGGCCGCGAGGGCGAACTTGGACCGCCGGTAGGCGTCGGTGCCGTTCCAGTTCCGTTCCATCTGCAGATCGTCCCGGTCGATCGGTTGCTGGGCGAGCGAGCCGACGTTGACCACCCGGGCGGGTGCCGACCGGATCAGCAGCGGCGTCAGCAGTCGGGTCAATAACACCGGCGCCAGGTAGTTGACCTGCAGCCGGAGTTCGTTGCCCTCCGCACCCACCTCCCGGGGGTCCCCGGGCGCGCCGAACCCGACACCGGCGTTGTTGACCAGGACGTCCAGTCGCGTCGTCCGGCGTCGAACCTGCCGGGCCAGTTTGCGCACATCGGCAAGTCCGGAAAGGTCAGCACGCAGGGGTTGCACGTCACCGGGCACGGAGGCGACCAGTTCGGCCAGCTTGGACCTGTCCCTTCCGTGGGCCAGCACCGTCCAGTCCTTTTCGGCGAGCACGGTCGTGAGGTATCGACCCAGACCGGCCGTCGCCCCGGTGATCATCACGGTCGGCGGCATGGGCATCAATCTAGTGCCGGGACCCCGACGGTTGGGCACCTACGGTCCCGGACACCAACTGCGCGGGTGCCGAAGGTGCGGGCAGTCCCAGCGGGAGCGGCGGGGCGTCCTGTTAGGGATCTGCGGCCCCGATGGGGAAGAATGGCACGGTGGCCTGCGTGAGCAGGCCGATCACGCACAGTGCTGTTGGAGGGATTCGCATGGCGGCCATGAAGCCCCGCACGGGAGATGGACCTCTCGAGGTGACGAAGGAGGGGCGCGGCATCGTCATGCGCGTGCCTCTGGAAGGCGGAGGCCGTCTCGTCGTCGAGATCTCAGCCGATGAGGCGTCGGCTCTCGGTGACGCCCTGAAGGCCGTCGTCAGCTGATCGGCGGCGGGTCCGCCGAGAACGTAGGGACCGAAAAGCGTCCGGAGGAATTCCTCCGGACGCTTTTCTGCTGATCAAGGCACTCCGGGCCGCGGTCCGGGCACTCCGAGCCCCGTCCGCCGTCTCGAAACCCCGACGCGGTAGCAGAGCTCGACCGGCTCCTCGGCCGATGGCTCAGAGCAGCGATCGGTAGAGCTCCACTGTCTGCTCGGCGATCGTGCGCCAGGAGAACTCGTTGACCGCCCGGTCCCGCCCGGCCTGGGCCATGGTCTTCGCCCGTTCCGGGTCGGCCGCCAGTTCGTTGATCCGGTCGGCGATGTCGGCCTCGAACTGGGCAGGCTGCTCCACGTCGTAGTGCACGAGGATGCCGGTGACGCCGTCCTTGACGACCTCGGGAATACCGCCCACGTCGCTGGCCACCACGGCGGCGTTGCAGGCCATGGCCTCCAGGTTCACAATGCCCAGCGGCTCGTAGATCGACGGACAGGCGAAGATGTCCGCCGCCGACAGCACCTCCTTGACCTGCGGCAACGTCAGCATCCCGTTGAGCCAGACGACCCCGTCGCGGCTGGCCTGCAGTTCCTCGATGGCCGATTTGGTCTCGGCGGCGATGTCCGGGGTGTCCGGCGCACCGGCGCACAGTACGAGCTGGACCTCGGGTGCGAACCGGTGGGCGGCCGCGATGAGGTGTTTGACGCCCTTCTGCCGCGTGATGCGACCCACGAAGGCCACGATCGGCCGATCCAGGTCGACGCCGTTGGCGAGCAGGAAATCCCGTTCCGGCACCGGTTGGTAGATCTGGGTGTCGATGCCGTTGAGGATGACGTGCACCCGGTCGGGGTCCAGTGCGGGGTAGGCCTCGATGATGTCGCGGCGCATCTTGGCCGAGACGGCGATGATCGCGTCGGCACCCTCGTAGGCGGTCTTCTCGGCCCACGACGACACCCGGTAACCGCCGGCCAGCTGCTCGGCCTTCCAAGGCCGGTGGGGTTCCAGGGAATGTGCCGTGACCACATGCGGCACCCCGTGCAACAGCTTGCCGATGTGCCCGGCCATGTTGGCGTACCAGGTGTGCGAGTGCAGCAGGGCGACGTGTCCGGCGGCGGCGGCCATCGAGAGGTCCACCGACAACGTCTGCAGGGCGGCGTTGGCGTCGGCGAGCACCGGGTCGGCGTGGTGACCGGTGGCGCCGGGGCGGTCAGCGCCCCAGGCATGAACGTCGACGTCGATGAGGCTGCGCAGTTCGCGGACCAGGTAGTCGACGTGGACCCCCGCACCGCCGTAGACGTCGGGCGGAAATTCACGGGTCAGGATCGCGATGTGCATGACCGCAGAATCTAGATCACCCCAGGGCAGCCCGCGATCCGGGGCTTCGCCCGACACGCACGGCTCGCAGCCCCCCGCGGTGCCGAATGATCAAGTGGGCGCTATGGTTTGGCCCATGGCGAAGAAGCCCCGTGTTCTCGGAATTGTCCTTGCTGGCGGCGAAGGGAAGCGACTGTGGCCGCTGACCGCGGACCGGGCCAAACCAGCAGTCCCCTTCGGTGGAAACTTCCGCCTGGTGGACTTCGTGCTGTCGAATCTGGTCAACGCCGGATATCTGCGGATCTGCGTTCTGACGCAGTACAAATCCCACTCCCTGGACCGTCACGTCACGATGTCGTGGCGGATGAGCCAGTTGCTGGGCAACTACATCACCCCGGTCCCGGCGCAGCAGCGCCTCGGCCCGCGGTGGTTCACCGGTAGCGCCGACGCGATCTTCCAGTCGCTGAACCTGGTCTACGACGACGACCCCGAGTACATCGTGGTCTTCGGCGCCGATCACGTGTATCGGATGGATCCGGCCCAGATGGTGCAGCAGCACATCGATTCCGGAGCCGGCTGCACGGTGGCCGCCCTTCGGGTGCCGCGGATGGAAGCCACCGCCTTCGGCGTCATCGACACCGAGTCCGACGGCCAGAAGATCGCCAGCTTCCTGGAGAAGCCGGCCGATCCGCCCTCGGTCCCCGATGACCCGAACGTCGCCTACGCGTCCATGGGCAACTATGTGTTCACCACCAAGGCGCTGATCGAGGCGCTGAAGGCCGATGCCGCCGACGAGACGAGCATCCACGACATGGGGACGAACATCATCCCCCATTTCGTCAACAAGGGTGACGCCTACGTCTACGACTTCTCGGCCAACGAGGTGCCCGGGACCACCGACCGGGACCGTGGCTACTGGCGTGACGTCGGTACTCTCGATGCCTACCACGAGGCGCACATGGACCTCGTGTCCGTGCACCCGATCTTCAATCTGTACAACTCCGACTGGCCGATCCTCACCCAGCCGCCGCCCCTGCCGCCGGCCAAGTTCGTCGAGAACGGGGCCGCCCGGGAGTCGATGGTCGGTCCGGGCACGATCATCTCCGGGGCCGATGTGTTCCGGTCGGTGGTCAGCGACAACGTCCGGATCCAGGGTGGGACCCGCGTCGAGGGCTCGGTGATCATGCCGGGAGTGCGCATCGGTCGGGAGGCCCGCGTGATCAACGCGATCCTGGACAAGAACGTGGTGGTGCCCGACGGCGCCACCGTGGGCGTCGACCGGGAGTACGACAGCGCCCATTACACGGTGACCGAAACCGGCATCACTGTCGTCGGCAAGGGCATCACCATCGGTCAACACTGACCTGACCTGCGGCATCCGCTCCGACGCCCGAGACCTCCGGCCCAGCCGAAGGTCTCGGGCGTTTCTGTGCGTACGGCCGGGCCGTACAGCCCGTCAGTGCCGAGTCCGCGGCTCAGCCGGCAGGTGCGCCACGGCGCGGCGGACAGCCGAGCCGGAACGTCTGCGCGAACTCGAAGTGCCAGACCTCGTTGTCGTACATCCGGCAGAACCCCAGCGCCCCGTCGGTGGCTTGCAGCCACGCCGCTGAGGCGGCGGGCTGGACGTCGATCGCGTCACCGGCGACATGGGCGGACCTGTCCGGCGGCAGCACGTAGGCCTCCGCTGCCGCCTGACCGTACCGGTGGACGTAGTCGTCGAAGATGGCCCGCTGCTGGGCCCGGCTGCGCTTGCCGTCGTGGACACAGAGCGTCACACCCGCAGCGGCGGCCGCCGCCGTGGCCTGGGTCCAGGCCGCGGCCACGTCACCGGCCAATCCGGCGGTGGTTTCGTCGTTGTAGGCCGGGTCGACCGGGCAGGGCGGGCCACCCTCCGGCCCGGGGGTGTCCGGATCCGGCCGGTCGAGGTCGGCGGTGACCGTCGTCGTGCTGATCGTGGTCACAATGTCGGTAGTGCTCACGGTGTCGGTGCTGGTCACGGTGTCGGTGGTGGTCACTGTCACGGTGGTGGCCACGGCCGGGACGGCTGTGGGAACGGTGGTGGAGACCGCAGATGTCAGAGTGCCGCAACCGGTCAGCAGCAGCCCGCTCACCAGCCCGATCCGGACTCTCGGCCCGCTGTGTTCTCGCACGCGACCTAATCTATCCAGATGGTGAGCAAGGCCCCCTCCGTCGAGGTGCCCGTCGGTGATCGGATCGTGCGGATCAGCAACCCCGACCGGATCTACTTCTCCGCCCGTGGCGAGACCAAGCTGGACCTGGTCCGGTACTACGAGAGCGTCGGCGACGGCATCGTCCGGGCACTACGGGAACGGCCGTGCATGATGCACCGGTTCCCCGACGGCGTGGACGGGGAGAAGGTCCACCAGAAGCGGCTGCCCCGAGGAGCGCCGGACTGGGTCGAGACGGTCGAGCTGTTCTTCCCGCGCTTCCGCCGGACCGCGGACGAGTTGTGTGTCACCGAGCTCGCCAGCGTGATCTGGTCGGTGCAGATGTCGTGCGTGGAGTTCCACCCCTGGAACACCCGGCGGGCGGCCGTCGAACTGCCCGACGAATGGCGGATAGATCTGGACCCCGGCCCGGAGTGCGACTACGAGCGGGTGCGCCGGGTGGCACACGTCGCGCACGAGGTCCTCGACGAGCTCGGCGCCGTCGGGTTCCCGAAGACCTCCGGCGGTAAGGGCGTGCACATCTACGTGCGGATCCCGCCAATCCTGGGCTTCCACGAGGTCCGACGGGCCGCGCTGGCGTTCGCGCGGGAGGTGGAGCGACGGATGCCGGACGAGGTGACCACCGCGTGGTGGCGCAAGGACCGCGATCCCGCGAAGTTGTTCATCGACTACAACCAGAACGCCCGCGACCACACGATCGCGGCGGCGTACTCGGTCCGCGGTACCCCGGAGGGTCGGGTCAGCACGCCGGTGCGGTGGGACGAGATCGACGAGGCGCTGCCCGGGGACTTCACGATCGCCACCGTTCCGCAGCGGTTCGCTGCGTTGGGGGATCTGCACGCCACCATCGACGACGTGTACTTCGACCCGATGCCGCTGATCGAGTGGGCGGACCGGGACGAACGGGCCGGCGTCGAGCCACCGCCGGATCCCGAGGTGGTGGCGCTGGACGACGGTGCGCCGCCCGCGCCGGTCAGGTGAGCTTGACCGCGGCGAGCATACCGTCGCCGAGCGGGATCATCACCGGCACCACGTTCTCGTCGTCACGCAACATCCGGCCGGTCTCACGGACCGCGACCGTCTCCGCGTCCCGCTGCGTCGGATCGGCGACCTTGTCGTGCCACAGCGCGTTGTCGATGGCGACCACGCCGCCGGGGCGCAGCAGCCGCAGGGCCTCGGTGAGGTACTGCGGGTACTCCTCCTTGGCACCGTCGATGTGCACCATGTCGTAGGCGCCGTCGGTGAGCCGGGGGAGTACGTCCAGACCGCGGCCGTTGATCAGCCGTATCCGGGCCGGCGGGATGCCCGCCTCGGCGAATGCCAGCTTGGCGGCCCGCTGGTTCTCGGCCTCGACGTCGATGGAGGTCAGGATGCCCGTCGGCATGCCGGCCAGCAGGTGCAGGCCCGAGACGCCCGCCCCGGTGCCGATCTCCACGACAGACCGGGCTCCGATGCCGGCGGCGAGGAACCGCAGCAGCGTTCCGGCGCCGGAACCGACGGGGACACAGCCCAACTCGGCCGCCCGGCTGCGGGCGGCGAGTACGGCCTCGCTCTCCGGGACGTAGAACTCTGCGTATGACCGGCTTGACGTCACCGTGGTGTCCTTCCTGATGTGCCCGCCGGGACGGGACCGCGGCGATCCGCTGCGGCGGGGAGCTCCCACGAGAAGTGGCCGACGCGCGGGATGTCCGTCGCAGACGCTACCGGTCCGGCAGCGATCAGCCACCCAGGCGCCTCGAAGCGTCAACACCCCTGTCGGTCAATTCACAGACGGTTCGCAGGCTGGGTGGGAACAATCCCGTGACAACGGCGTTGTGCTGTACAGAGCACGTGAACAGATGAGGTGAGTCCACTGTCGATCCTGCCCACTCCTGCGGCGGACAGCGAGACCCAGACGGTCGCTTGGAAGGCGCCCGCCTGGGAAGACATCGTGCGTGACCACGGCGACCGGGTGTACCGGTTGGCGTACCGGCTCGCCGGGAACCAGTACGACGCGGAGGACATCACCCAGGAGACCTTCATCCGGGTGTTCCGGTCGCTGGACTCCTTCAAGCCGGGATCCTTCGAGGGCTGGTTGCACCGGATCACTACCAACGTCTTCCTGGACATGGTCCGGCGTCGCCAGCGCATCCGGATGGAGGCGCTGCCGGAGGAGACCGACCGGATCGCCGGCAAGGAGCCCTCGCCCGAGGCGGCCTGGGACGCGGCGAATCTGGACCCGGACCTGCAGGCCGCGTTGGACGATCTGCTGCCGGAGTTCCGAGCGGCACTGGTGCTGTGCGACGTCGAGGGGTTGTCCTACGAGGAGATCGGTCAGACTCTCGGGGTCAAGCTCGGTACCGTCCGGTCCCGGATCCACCGGGCCCGGCAGGGTCTGCGGGCCGGACTGGAGCGCAGGCGGGTGTTGCGTGTCGGACTAGCGGGGGGGCTGGCGTGACCGGCTTCTTCGAGGACCACCTGAACCTGGACACCGTGGTGGCCTACGCCGACGGCGAGCTCTCGTTGACCGCCTATCAGCGGGCTGCAGCACACCTGATGTGCTGCACCCGATGTGCGGCCGAGGTGGACGAGCAGGCGGTGGCCCGCACGTCGCTGCGGTCCGCGCCGACCCCTGCGATGCCGTCCTCGTTGGCCGCTGCGCTGTGTTCCATCCCCGTCGCGGCCCCCGTGTCCCGAACACCGGGCATCGGGATGGACGGGCGCACCGGGCACGCCATCCGCGTCAGCCATCTGGGGGCCTATCACCCTCGGGGTCGACGGCTCCGGCTGGGTGCGGGCGCTCTGGTGGCCGGGATAGCGGTCGGCGCCTTCGCCACCGCCGGAGCCCCGTCCGAGCCTCCGGCCCGCAGCCCCGCCAACAATCCTGCGGTGGTGCCTGTCGGGTACAGCCCGGCGGCCGGCGTCCCGCTGCCCGGTCCGCCGGTGCCGAACACCCCGGGACGCTGAGTCGCTGCGACGCCGGGCCGACCGGGGCGCACGGACAGCACGCCGACATCCGAGCGGGTTCGACCGGCGCTGATCACGGCCGTCGCGCCGAGCGGTTGGCATAACCTGTGCCGGTGAACGAGCAACCAGTGCGCGGAACGCCGTCCCGGCCGGTGCTCGCCGCGCGCCCGTTGTGGCGACCACCCGTCGATGCGGCGGCCCGGGGCACCTTCGGTCGCCCGGCCGGCGTCGGCGGTGCTTTCGCCCCGGTCGACAGGATGCCCACGCCGTTGCTACCGGCGTCCCCGCCGGCGTCGGAGATGTTGCACGACGCCTTCGGCCGCCCGCCCGGAGCAATGGGCTCGCTGCAGCGGGAGGTCGCGCTCCCGACGATCGACGCCGCACCCGGACCGGACGAAGCGAATCCGTGGCGCAGCCCTGCGGCCATGGTCGTCCTCGGGCCGCCGGCCCTCACCCCTGCGGTGCCACCCGCCGAGGTGCCCGGTCCCGCCGTCCGGTACAGCCTGCGAGAGGCGCTGTTCCAGCGACGGTTACGGCCGGCGGCGCTGATCGGTGCGGCCGCGCTGGCGCTCACCATCGGCATCGCGGGCGGGGCCATCGGAACGCTCGGCGCGTCGCGGCTGCCGGTGGCGACCCTGGACCCGGCCTTCAGCCTGGCGGCCGCTCAACCCGCCGTCGAGCGCCAACCCGGGTCGGTGGCCGACGTCGCTGCCCGGGTAATCCCGTCCGTGGTCTCGATCGAGATCAGGGTGGGGGACACCGGCGGGTCCGGGTCGGGCATCGTGATCGACCCCGCGGGCTACATCCTGACCAACAACCACGTCGCCTCGGTGGCCACCACCGCGGGGGCGCAGATGTCGGTGGTGTTCTCCGACGGCACCCGGGTGCCGTCCACGATCGTCGCCCGGGACATCCACAGCGATCTTGCGGTGATCAAGGTCGACGTGGACCACTTGGTGGTCGCCCAGCTCGGCGTCTCCGCGTCCCTGCAGGTGGGGGATGCGGTGATCGCCATCGGGTCACCACTGGGGTTGTCCGGCACCGTCACCACCGGGATCATCTCCGCGTTGAACCGGCCGGTGCACCTGTCCGGCGAGGGCAGCGACACCGACGCGGTGATCGACGCGCTGCAGACCGACGCGCCGATCAACCCCGGCAATTCCGGGGGCGCGCTCGTCGACGCGACAGGGGCGGTGATCGGCATCAACTCCGCGATCCGCACGCTGGGGGACACCGCGTCGGGCTCCATCGGCCTCGGCTTCGCGATCCCGATCGACTACGCCCGCACGATCGCCGAACAGCTGATCCGAACCGGTCAGGCCGTGCACACCACCATCGGGGTCGATGCCCGGTCGGCCACCGATGGCACCACTCTCGGCGCCCAGGTGCAGAACGTCCGGTCCGGTTCGCCTGCCGAAGCAGCGGGCATCGTCGAGGGCGATGTCGTCACCAAGGTGGGCGACCGCGCGGTGGGCAGCGCCGACGAGTTGACCGTGGCGGTGCAGTCCTATGCGGTGGGGCAGGTGGTCCCCGTCGAGCTGTCCCGGGACGGCCGGTCACTCACCGTCCAGGTCGCCCTGGCCCAGCAGTGACGGCCGGCGCCGCAGCACTGCGGCCACCGCGTGCCCGCCGACCCGGCACCTCGCAACGGCGAGGGCCCGCCGAGCCCCCCGGTAGGGTTGGCTGTGCAGCCCCGCTGCCACAGATCCCTGATCCCTGGAGGTTGACAGTTGTTCGGCCTCGGATGGGGAGAGATCCTCATCATTCTCGCGGTGGGCGTGTTCGTTCTGGGTCCGGAGCGGATCCCGGTCGCCGTCCGGTGGTTCACCACCACATTGACCAAGGTCCGCGGCATGGCGGCCAACGCCCAGTCCGACCTCGCCCGGGAGATCGGGCCCGAACTCGATGAACTGCGGCGGCAGGTCTCGGACCTGCAGTCGATGAAGGAGTTCCAGGACCTGAAATCGCTGCGGGACATCAACCCCAAGCGGTACCTGCAGAAGAACATCCTCGGCGACCAGTTCGCCGGCGGGGTAACCGGCTTCCTCGGCCTGGGCGGTGCGGGCACCGCGGCCGAACAGGCCGACGCCGCGGTCGGCGAACCCGGCCCCGGTACCGGCTCGCCGTCCGCTGCCGCCCCCGCCGCGTCCATGCCGGCGATGGATCTGAGCTACCCGACGCGGCGGGTCACCAGTTCGCTGTTGCCCGGCGAGCTGCCCCCCTTCGACGCCGACGGCACCTAAGACGCCGACGGCACCTGAGGCGCCGGCGTCACCTGAGGCGCCGGCGTCACCTGAGGCGCCGGCGTCACCCGGCGTACTCCTGGGCGGTCAGCAGCAGCCACTCGGCCAGGTGCGCCGCGAACGTCGAGCGCACCAGCACCTTGATCAGGTCGTCGTCGGCGCCGGGTTCGCCGTCGCTGATCAGAATGACCGCGCACTGGGCCAGCATCGTCTGGGCGCACCGACCGTCGGTGAGCGACAGCAGGTCGACGGCGCAGCCGTGCGCGAGGACCTGCCGCGCCCGGGGTCCCGAGACGCGGATCATCGTGCGGGCCGAGGAGACGTCGACCGCCGAGTCGGCCGCAGACAGTCGCTCGACGAGCGCCCGGCCGTGGCCGGGTCCGCTGGTGACAAGATACTGATCCGGACCCAGTTGCACCACGGTGTCGCTGTCCGCGTCCGCCCGACCGCCGGTCGTGACCGGCAGCGCGACACCCAGGGCGCGTTCGACCGCCGCACCGGCGATCGTTCCCGGCCGCACTCGTACGTCGACCATCGTGGTCAAGGCCGCCTCGGCGAGCCGGACCCCCGTCCGCGGCCGGTGCGAGAGCTCGGCGAACCGGTCGGCGAAGCGGTGCAGCGGCGACTCGGGGAGCCCGGCGGACCCGGTGACCCCCGGCACTCCCAGCGGTGGCAGGTCGACCCCGTCGCGGCGGGTGCCCGCCGGATCGACGAGCACCGATGAGGTGACGGTCACCGGCTGCGGTCGGCCGTCGACCACGACGTGGACGGTCTGGCCGATCCGGTCGCGACCGCCCTCGAGCAGGGCCAGCGCGAAGGTCCGGCCGAGTTCGACCGAATCGTAGGACGAGGTGACGTGGCCCAGCATCGGTACCGGTGGCGGCGGGAGCTCGCTGTGTTCGACCAGTTGGCAGCCCTCGGGGAGCAGCAGCCTCGGGTCGACCGGCAGCAAGCCGATCAGGTGCTTGCGGTCGGCGCGGTGGTTGTCCGCCCGGGTGTGTGAGCGCTTGCCGAGGTAGTCGGGCTTCTTCTTGGAGACCACCCACCCCATCCCCAGATCCTGCGGGGTGACGGTGCCGTCGGTGTCCTGACCGATGATGGGGTAACCCTTCTCGGCCCGCAGCACGTGCATCGTCTCGGTGCCGTACGGGGTGAGCCCGGCGGGCCCGCCGACGGTCCAGACCAGATCCCAGAGGGCGGCGGCGTCGGTCCAGGCGACATTGATCTCGTAGGCCAGCTCACCGGAGAACGACACCCTCGCCACCCGGGCGGCCAGCCCGCCCACCGAGGCCGCTCGCCAGGTCATGAAGCCGAAGTCCTCGTTGTCGACCGGTAACTCGGGGGCGAGCACCCCCAGCAGCTCACGTGAGTGCGGACCGACCAGTGCCATGGTGGCCCACTGCTCGGTCACCGAGGTGCACCAGACCTTCAGGTGCGGCCACTCGGTCTGCAGCCACTCCTCCATCCACTCCAGGATCTTCGCGGCGTTGCCGGTCGTGGTGGTGACCAGGAACTGCTCGTCGGCCAGCCGGAACACCGTGCCGTCGTCGAGGATCATCCCGTCGACCCCGCACATCACGCCGTACCGGATCGCACCGACCTTGAGGCTGGACATCAGGTTGGTGTAGAGCAGGTCGAGGAAGGCGCCGGCATCCGGTCCGCGGACGTCGATCTTGCCCAGCGTCGAGGCGTCCATGAACGCGACACCGGTGCGGGCGGCGGCACATTCGCGGGCCACTGCGGCCGCGATCGTCTCCCCGGCCCGCGGGTAGTACCAGGGCCGCTTCCACTGTCCGACGTTCTCGAACATCGCGCCCCGGTCGACGTGCCAGGGATGCACGCCGGTGGTCCGGATCGGGTCGTAGAGGTCTCCGCGCTCGCGACCTGCCAGTGCTGCGAACCCGACCGGAGCGTAGGGCGGGCGGTAGCTGGTTGTGCCCAGCTCGCCGACATCGACGCCGAGCAGGGTGGCGATCACCCCGCTGGCGAGCACGCCGGACGTCTTGCCCTGATCGTGGGCGGTGCCCGCGGTGGTGTACCGCTTGACCAGCTCCACCGAGAGCAACCCGGCACCGGTCGCCCGGGCCAGGTCGGCCACGGTCACGTCGCGCTGCAGATCCACGAACGAGTCGTCCGCTGAGCGTGGGTCAGTAGCGCCGTCGTGCACCCAGAACAACGCGGCGGCAGGCTCCGGATCAGAGACCAGGCCGTCGTCGGGTGGATCGAGATCCGCAATGGTCCCGACAGTGCGCTGCTGCCCGGTGACCGCACGCGCCGATGCCGCGGTGGCCGCGTGGCCCGCGGCGGCACCGGCACGCGCACCGTCGGCAACGACGTCGGCGAGCGTGCGCAGACCGCGGACCGACCCGGCTGCAATGACCCGCTGGGTGGCCGTCCCGGGGACGAATGCCATCCGGTTCGCATCCCACCCGAGTTTCCCGCCCGACTGGGAGAACAGTTGGCCGGCCGGGTTCCAACCGCCGGAGACCGCCAGCACGTCGCACGGCACGGTCCGCACGGTCTCGTCGGCGCCGCGCAGCAGAACCGCCGACAGCACGCCGTCGGCGTCGGTTTCGGTGCCCACCACCACCGCGCCGCGCAGCACCGTGTGCGCCGCCGTCGCGCCCGCATGCAGGTCGCCGGGGCGCGGGTCCACCACGGTCACCGCGGCGCCGGCGTCGGCGAGGTCCGATGCGAGCCGGTACGCGTCGTCGTGCGTGGTGAACAGCACCACCCGGTGCCCCACCAGGACGCCGTACCGCAGCAGGTACTCGCGCACGGCCTCGGCCAGCATTACGCCGGGAACGTCGTTACCGGGGAAGACTATCGGTCGTTCGTGGCCGCCGGTGGCCAGCACCACCTCGGCGGCGCGGATCCGCCAGATCCGCTGCCGGGCATGGGTGGGGTCCAGCTCGGCGGTCTCGTGGTCGTTGCGGCGTTGGACGGCGATCAGGTAGTTGTCGTCGTAGTAGCCGGTGACCATCGTGCGGTTCAGGACCGTCACCCCGGGCATCTGCTGCAGGCGAGCGGTCTGCGCCGCCGCCCAACGGGTCTCGGCATCGGAGAGCATGGCACCGCCTACCTGAGGCCGGTCGTCGAGCAGCAGCACCCGCGCGCCGACGCTGCCGGCGGCGACCGCCGCCGCGAGGCCGGCCGGGCCGGCCCCGACGACGGCCACATCGCAGTGCCGGTGCACCGCGTCATACGCGGCCGGGTCGACTGCGCGGGACAGCCGACCCTGACCGTAGAGAGTCGAGACGGCAAGGCCGGGAACGGCTTCCACCGTGGTGGCCAGCAGCATCGGTTCGGGGAACGGCAGGTCCACCTGGATCAGCGCCGACGGCTCCTCGGCACCGGCGGAAACGACACCGCGCGGTCGACCCAGCAGGACCGAGTGCGCGACGATGCGCTCACCCGCGGCCAACAGGGCCGATGCGACAGTGTCGCCGCGGTGGGCCGGCACCGGCCGGCCCTCGAAGTCGATGGTGAAGGTCTCGGTGCGGTCCACCCGACCGACACCGTCGACGCGCGAGCCGCTCATCGGGCACCGCCGACCGGCGGCCGGGGGTCACCGGCGCGGTAGACCGCGGCGAAACGGT
The DNA here is from genome assembly GCA_963784315.1 of uncultured Actinomycetota bacterium. Classification (GTDB taxonomy): domain Bacteria; phylum Actinomycetota; class Actinomycetes; order Mycobacteriales; family Nakamurellaceae; genus Nakamurella. Next base: position 83,310 of record CAWAQR010000002.1, on the reverse strand, counting down.
AGCTGACGGTGTCCCGGACGGCGTTGAACCATCGACGACAGCCGGCGCTGTGCACCCACCGTTCGGCGAACAGGCCCTTGGGTGATTCCCGGTAGAACACGTATTCCGCCCATTCCGCATCGGTCAGCGACGCGCCGCCGTCGGCCGGATAGGGCACGTGGGCCTGACCGCCGTAGTGGAACTCGTTCTCGTCCCGGGGACCGCACTCCGGGCAGTGGATGAGCATCATGGGTGAACCGGCGTCCTTCGCTCGACAGGTTTTCAGTGCGCCACGGCGGCAGCGCCGTGTTCGTCGACGAGGCGGCCGGAGGTGAACCGGTCCAACCCGAAGTCGCCGGCGAGGCCGGGCACGGTGCCGGTGTCCAACAGCTCGGCCATCACGTGACCGATCCCCGGGGTGGCCTTGAAACCGCCGGTACCCCAACCACAGTTCAGGTACAGGTTCTCGACGGGGGTGCGACCCACGATGGGGGAGGCGTCGGGGGTGGTGTCCACGGTGCCGCCCCAGGTCCGCAGCACGTGTGCTCGCGCGAAGATCGGGAACAGTTCCACGGCGGCGCTCATCTGGCGCTCGATGACATGGAACGACCCGCGCTGCCCGTAGCCCACGTACGGGTCGATACCGGCGCCCATCACCAACTCACCCTTGTGCGCCTGGGACACGTAGACGTGCACGGCATTGCTCATCACCACGGTCGGGTGCACCGGCTCCAGCAGCTCGGACACCAACGCCTGCAACGGGTGTGATGTCACCGGTACCCGGAAACCGGCCATGGCGGCCAGCACCGGCGTGTGGCCGGCGCCGATCAGCGCGACCCGGTCGGCGGTGATCGGCCCACGGCTGGTCTGCACCCCGGTGACGGTGCCCGCGTGGATGTCGAGTCCGGTCACCTCGCAGTTCTGAATGATGTCGATGCCCGCGGCGTCGGCGGACCGCGCGAAACCCCAGGCCACGTAGTCGTGTTTGGCGATACCGGCCCGGGGTTGGTAGGTGCCGCCCAGCACCGGGTACCGGATGTCGTCGGAGACGTTGAGAACCGGGCACAGTTCCTTGGCGCCGGCAGCGTCGACCCACTCGGCGTCGATGCCGTTGAGTCGGTTGGCCTCGACCCGGCGGCGGGAGTCGCGGACGTCCTGCAGCGAGTGGTCCAGGTTCAGGACGCCGCGCTGGGAGAACAGGATCGGGTAGTCCAGATCATCGGCGAGCCCCTCCCAGAGCTTCAACGAATGCTCGTAGATGCCCGCGGAGGCATCCCAGAGATAGTTGGACCGGATGATCGTGGTGTTGCGGGCCATGTTGCCGCCGGCCATCCAACCGCGTTCCAGCACGGCCACATCGGTGACGCCGCGGCGCGCCAGGTAGTGCGCAGTGGCCAGGCCATGGCCGCCGCCGCCGACTATCACGATGGAGTAGTGCTTCTTCGGATCCGGGTTCCGCCAGAGGAACTCGGGATGATCGGGCAACGCCGCCCCGGGAGGTGCGGGCGCGTTCACGGACTCGGCGGCTCGGGTCGTCAGCAACGGATCTTCTTCATCTCGGGATCGAAAGCGGGCTCGGCGGTGACAGTGGCGGGGATCCGGGCGCCGAAGTAGCCGATCTGGACCGCGGTTCCGGGAACCGCTGCCGCCGTCGGCAGCCACGCGTAGGCAAGGGGCAGGCCGAGGGTGTAGCCGTAGGCGGCACTGGTGACGTATCCGCTGGGCACCCCGTCCACGAACACCGGCTCCGAGCCGACCATGATCCCGTCCGGCGTGTCCACCGACAGCAGACACAGTGTCCGCGCGGCAGCGGGGCGGGTGGAGAGCCCGTCCCGGCCGGCGAAGTCCAGGTCGGCGCGGACCGCGAAGTCCAGTCCGCTCTCGGTGGGGCCGTGCTCGTCGGTCATGTCCGCACCGTAGGAGCGGTAACCCTTCTCGATCCGCAGCGCGGTGAACGCGGCCCGGCCGGCGGCAATGATGCCGTGCTCGGTGCCGGCATCCATCAGCAGGTCCCACAGGGCCAGGCCCTGATCGGCGCTGGTGTAGAGCTCCCAGCCGAGCTCACCGACGTAGGACAGCCGCATCGCGGTCACCGGCACCGTACCGAGGTAGGTCTGCTTGGCCCGAAAGTAACCGAAGGCGCTGTGCGACAGATCGAGCTCGGTCAACGGCTGGACGACGTCGCGCGCCCGCGGGCCCCAGATTCCCACACAGCAGGTACCGGGCGTGATGTCGGTGAGTTCCACGGTCCCGGCCTGGGCCGAGCGGGCCAGCCGGCGCCGCAGCCGGTCCAGATCCAACGCCCCGTTGGCGCCGACCTGGTAGTGCGCCGTGCCGAGCCGGGCGACCGTGACGTCGGACCGGATCCCGCCGTCGTCGTTGAGCATCAGGCAGTAGGTGACGGCACCGACGGACTTGTCGATCCTGCCGGTCACCTGGGACTGCAGGAACGCGGTGGCTCCCGGTCCGGTGACGCGCAGCCTCTTGAGGGCGGTCATGTCGAACAGGGCGACGTCGGTGCGGGTGATCGCCGCCTCGGCGGCGACGGTCGGGGACAGGAACCGGCCCGCCCAGTCGTCGGGCTGTGGGACGTGCCAACCGGTGTCGCGGTCGCTGCCGACCAGGTGATCGTTGGCCGCGTACCAGTGCGGCCGCTCCCACCCGCTCGCCTCCAGGAAGACCGCGCCCAGTTCGCGCTGGCGCGGGTAGAACGGGGAGGTGCGCAGCGGCCGGGAGTGGTGCATGGGTTCCAGCGGATGCAGGATGTCGTAGACCTCGACGAAGTTCTGGCAGTTCTTGGCCTGGATGTAGGCCGGTGCCAGCTGATGGGCCTCGAACCGGTTGAGATCGCAGGCGTGCAGGTCGAAGGTCCGACTGTGGCCGTCTACGATCCACTCGGCCATCGCGGCGGCGACGCCGGCCGAGTGGGTGACCCAGACCGCTTCGGCGGTCCAGAAGCCGTCGAGCTCGGCGTGCGGTCCGAGCAGCGGCAGGTTGTCGGTGGTGAACGAGAACACCCCGTTGAAGGGCAGCGCCCGGGGGTCGGACAGGTCGAGCCGGCCGATCGAGGGCAGGATGCGGGCTGTCTCGGCCAGCGGGAACTCGAAGTCGGCCGGAGTGAAGGCCAGCATGCTGGGCTGCCCAGAATCGTCGCGGCCGAAGGCGTCCCAGGCGGCAAGGTCCTCGGCCCGGACCGGCATCGGCCGGTGCCGGTAGGAACCGACGCCCAGCCCCTGGCCGTTCTCCCGGTAGTACAGGTCCGCGTCCTGGTGGCGCAGTACCGGCCGGACCGCCTCGGTGGTGCGGTCGGCCAGTGCGGGAACCGGTGCGGTCCAGGCGAACTGGTGGGCCAGCGGGGTGAGGGCCAGCGTCTGCCCGACCATGCCGGCGATCTGCTGCCCCCAGATGCCGGCACAGCACACCACGATGTCGGCGGCGATGTCGGCCTCACCGTCCGGGGTGCGGACCGCGACGCCACTCACCCGGGGACCGAAAGGCCCTGCGGTGGTGTTGATCCCGGTCACCTCGTGCCGGTCCAGGATCCGGGCGCCGCGCTCCACCGCCATCGCCAGCTGGGCCTGCACGGCGCGGACCGCCTTGGCGATACCGTCGTCGGGGACGAACAAGCCGCCGTGAACCACTGTCGGGTCCAGCAGATCGAACGCGGCGACCGTCTGGTCGACATCCAGCAGGGTGGCCCCGGGGACCCCCCACGACTGCGCGAAACCGAAGCGGCGCTGCAGCTCCCGGGCCCGCTCGGGGGTCGTGGCGATCTCCAGCCCGCCGACCGGCAGGTAGCACGGCAGGCCCTGCCAGGACAGGTTGGAGAACTTCTCGACCGTGTACCGGGCGAAGTCCGACATCACCTTCGTCGCGTTCACCTGGAACACGACCCCGGGTGCGTGCGACGTGGAACCGCCGGTGTGGGGCAGCGTCCCGGCATCGAGCACCGTCACGTCGGTCCAGCCCCGGGCGGTGATCTCGTCGGCCAGTGACGCCCCGACCACCCCCGCACCGATCACGACCACCTTCGGTCCCGGCATACGGCTCTCCTGTCTCGGGAAATGCTTGCTTCATCATGCGCAACAAGGTGCGTCCAGCGCAACACCTGACGGACGCAATACTGCTCCCGGGCCGCGATGGGCGGCCCGGGAGCAGGCTGGTTCAGCTGAGCCAGGCCTTGACCTTGTCGGGGTTGTCCCCGACCCACTTCGCGGCAGCGTCCGCCGGCGTCATCTTGTCGGCGGTGATGTACTTCGCCACCAGGTTCTGGTCGTCGTTGGTCCAGGAGAACTTCTTCACCAGGTCCGCGGCGGGCGAGGCGGAGTTCGCGAAGGTCGTCGAGACGATCTTGTCCAGGGTGTATCCCGGGTAGTCGCAGGCGATCTTCTCCGGGTCGGCGTCGCACCCGTCGGTGTACGGCGGCAGGTCCACCTTGACCAGCGGGACCTCGGCGAGGAACCACTGGGGCGAGTAGAAGTACCCCAGCAGCGGGGTCCGGTTCTTCTCGGCGTTGGCGAACGCGGTGATCAGCGCCGCCTCGGAACCGGCGTAGACGACCTTGAAGTCCAGTCCGAGGTTGGTGACCAGGGCCTCGTCGTTGGTCACGAAGGACGGGTCGCCGTCCAGCAATTGGCCCTTGTCACCGGACTCGGAGGTCTTGAACAGGTCGGCATACTTGTTCAGATTGTTCCAATCGGTGATGTCGGGGTGCTCGGTGACCATCCACGGCGGGACGAACCAGCCGATGACCCCCAGATTGCCGGTGGGACCGGCATTCTCGGCGACCTTCTGTTGGTCGATGTACTTGGCGGTGAGATCGGGGTGGCCCCAGTTCTCGATGACCACGTCGACCTGGCCGTTGCCGAAGCCCTGCCACGCGATCTCCTCCTTGAGCGCGGTCTGGGTGACCTTGCAGCCCAGCTCGGTCTCGGCGACGTAGCTCACCACTGCGGCGTCGGCGGTGTAGCCGACCCAGTCGTTGAGTGCCAACGTGAACGGTGCGCAGGCGGTGCTGCCGCCCGCGCCGGTGGATCCGGCGGTCGATGCGGACGGCGAGGCCGCGGAGTTGACCGTGGCGCCGCCGCATCCGGCGAGCAGCAGCGCGGCGGTCGACAGTGCTGCCACCATCCTGGTGGTGGTGATGGAACGGGACGTGCGCATGGTTCTCCTGACGGACGGGTGGGTGCGGCGGGACAGGTGCGGGGAAGTCAGCTTTCGGTGGCCGGGCGGGCGACCACCGGGTGCTCGGAGCGCCGGGTCCGCCGGGCGGCGGCCTGGGTGATGCGGTCGATCAGGATGCCCATGACCACCAGGGTGAGACCGGCGGCCAGGCCCTTCCCGAATCGTTCCTGCTGGTTGAGCCCGGCCACGACGTCATAGCCCAGGGCCCCGGCGCCGACCAGAGCACCGACGACGACCATCGACAGGACGTAGATCAGGCCCTGGTTCGCGGCCAGCGCGATCGCCGACCGCGACATCGGCAGCTGCACCCGGGTGATCAGCTGCCACCGGGTGGACCCGCAGGACTGCGCCGCCTCGACCGTCGTCGCCGGGACCTGGGCGATGCCGTCGGCGATGATCTTGATCGCGGCGGGTGCCGCATACACCACGGCGGCCACGATCGCGGTGAACCGGCTCGGCCCGAACAGACCGAGGAACGGCACCAGGTACACGAAGGCGGGCATGGTCTGCCCGGCATCGAGGACCGGCCGCAGGAACCGGTCGGCCATCCGCGAACGGCCCATCCAGACACCGGTCGGGATGCTGACGGCCATCACCACGACGGTGGCCACCAGGGTGGCGGCCAGGGTCACCATGGCGTCACCCCAGACCCCCAGCGCGACCAGGGCCGCCAGCGCGACCAGCACGGTGAGTGCGGTCCGCCAGCCGCCGGCGGCGGCGGCCACCACCAGCAGCACGAGGCCCACCATGAAGAACGGGCTGCCGGTGAGCAGGTTCTCCAACGGGTTCAACACGGCCGTGCTGAACCAGTCCTTCAGACCCAGCGTGATGACCGAGAAGTGGTCCTGGAACCAGGAGGTCGCCGACGCCACCCCTCGGGAGAGCGCCGGTCCGATGTTCGGCAGTTGCTCGGGAACCCGGGCCGCCCAGATCATCGTGCGGGACAGCTGCACGGCCACGGCCACGGCGGCGAGGCCGACACCGAGGCCGATGAGGCGTAACCGCCGGCTGGTGCGACCGGACCGGATGGCGGTCTCGGCGCGGATCCCGGCTGCGGTGGTCACCCGATCGAAGCAGATGGCCAACAGCACGATCGCGATGCCCGCGTTGAACGCCCGCCCTACATCCAGGGTCTGCAGCGCCTGGGCGACGGTGAGCCCCAGCCCCGGCGCGCCGATCAGGGCGGCGATCGTGACCATGGACAGCGCCGCCATGATCGTCTGGTTGATCCCGATGATGATCGTGCGTCGGGCCATCGGCATCAGGACGGAGCGCAGCCGCTGCGATCCGGTGACGCCGAGGGAGTCCACGGCCTCCCGGATCGTGACCGGGACCTGGCGCAGGCCGTGCGCGGTGATCCGGATGACCGGCGGTGCCGCGTAGATGACGGTCGCCACGATCGCCGACGCCGGTCCGATCGCGAACACCAGGACCAGCGGCGCCAGGTATGCGAACGACGGAAGAATCTGCATGAAGTCCAGCACCGGCGTGACGATCCGGTTCACCCGGTCGTCGGTGCCGGCCAGCAGGCCCAGCGGCAGGCCGACCAGCAGCGCGAAGAACACCGCGCTGATCACCAACGACAGGGTGTCCGTGGCCGGCTCCCACAGCCCCTGCAGGCTGATGATCACCAGCGACACCAGGGTCAGCGCGGCGACGCGCAGGTTGCCCAGCGCAGCGGCGGTCCAGGTGGCCAGGGCCACCAGGCCGAGCCAGCCGATCTGCGGGATGCCCAGGCCGGTGTCGGACCTGGCGATCAGGTGGGTGACGACGGTGCCCACCGCCTCGACCGTGAGCTGGACGTAGTTGAGGAAGTACACGAAGACGGGGCTGGTGTTGCGGTTGGCGTCCACCCAGTCGCGGGCGTCGTTGAGACTGCGGTGCAACGGGGTGAGCCCGGCGGTGTCCAGCTGCAGCGTGAACCGGTTCGCCAACACCAGTCTCGCGAGCAGCCAGAGTCCGATCGCGGCGAGTACCGCGACGGTGCCGATCGAGATCGCGCGGTGCGGCCGGCCCGGCGGCGGCGCCGTCGGAGCCGTGGGGGGTGGACCGGTGAGGGTGGCGGTCATTGCGGCTCAGCCCGATCCGGTGGGCACCGGCGGCGCCGACACGTGGCCCGCGGCGGCGACGACACCGAGGATGGCGTCCCGATCGACGACCCCGATGGCCCGGCCCTTCTCGGTGACCGTCACCGGACCGGGATTGGCCATCACCACCGCTATCGCGTCCCGGATGACCGTGTCGGCGTCCAGAGTGGCTGCAGCAGGATCGATCTCGGTGCTGTTGCGGGTGATCCAGCGCAGCGTGAGCACGTCGGCGCGGGGCACTTCGGAGACGAAATCGGCGACGTAGTCGTCGGCGGGTGCCCCGACCAACTGGTCGCCGGTACCGATCTGGACCAGCTCTCCGTGTCGCATGATAAGGATGCGGTCACCGAGCTTGAGGGCCTCGGACAGGTCATGGGTGATGAAGATCATGGTCTTGCCCATGTCGCGGTGCAGCCGGATCACCTCGGCCTGCATGTCCCGCCGGATCAGCGGATCCAGCGCCGAGAACGGCTCGTCGAACAGCAGCACGTCCGGATCACCGGCCAGTGCCCGGGCCAGCCCGACCCGCTGCCGCATGCCGCCGGAGAGCTGGTCGGGGAATCGCTGCTCGTAGCCGTGCAGGCCGACCAGTTCGATCACCTCGTGGGCCCGGGCGTTGCGCTCCGCCTTGCCGGTGCCGCGCACCTGCAGGCCGTAGGCGATGTTGTCCAGCACGGTGCGATGCGGCAGCAGGCCGAAGTGCTGGAACACCATGCTCATCTTCCGGCGACGGAGATCACGCAGCCGGCTCGCCGACATCGACATCACGTCGTCGCCCGCAAGCTCGATGCGACCGGCCGTCGGCTCGATCAGCCGGGTCAGACACCGGACCAGGGTGGACTTCCCGGATCCGGACAGGCCCATCACGACGAAGACCTCACCGCGCGCGACGTCGAAGTTCATGTCGCGTACCGCAGTGACACAGCCGGTCTGCTCGAGGATCTCGGGTCCGGTCAGATTCCGCATCGCGGGGTCGGCGGGGATGCGATCGGCCTTGTGGCCGAACACCTTCCACAGGTCGCGGACCGAGAAGTCGATGGGGCCGACCGGTTCGGCGGCGGGTCTCACCGGCGCGCTGAGCGACCGGTCGTCGATGTCGGCCGGGCCGGTGCTGCCGGTGGTGGGCGATACGGTCATGGTCTGCCTCCCGGCGGTGGCTGGAGAGTGTGCGGCAAGGCGTGATCGGGCAAGCGGTGTGCGCGAAGCGGGCCGTCAGCGGGGGAACCAGTAGGCGGGCGCCGGCGCGGTGTTCTGCCAGATGTGCTTGATCTCGCGGTACTCGGCGAGTCCGGTCGGTCCGAGTTCCCGGCCGTTCCCGGACTGACCGAAGCCACCCCACTCCGCCTGCGGCACGTAGGGGTGGTAGTCGTTGATCCAGACGGTGCCGTGCCGCAGTGCGCCGGCCACCCGTTGGGCCCGGGACGCGTCCGAGGTCCACACCGCGCCCGCCAGTCCGTAGACCGTGTCGTTGGCGAGCCGGATGGCGGCCGCCTCGTCGCTGAAGGTCTCGACGGTGAGCACCGGTCCGAACGACTCGTCGCGCAGGCAGTCCATCCCGGTGGTGCAGCCGTCGAGCACGGTGGGCGGGTAGTAGAAGCCGTCCTGCAGGGCGGGCTCGGTCGGCAGCACGCCACCGGTCCGCAGTACCGCGCCCTGGGCCACCGCGGCGGTGACGTAGGCGTGCACCTTGGTTCGGTGGGCGGCCGAGACCAGCGGCCCAGCTTGGGCTTTCGGGTCGAACGGGCCACCCAGCCGGATCTCGGCGGCCCGGGCCACCAGCTCGTCGACGAACGCATCGTGGATGGACTCCTCGACGAGCAGCCGGGCCCCGGCCGAGCAGACCTGGCCCGAGTTGAGGAACACCGCGGTCAGCGCGTTGTCCAGGGCGGCCTCCCGATCGGCGTCGGCGAACACCACATTCGGGTTCTTGCCGCCCAGCTCCAGCGCGACCCGCTTCACGGTGCCCGACGCTGCGGCCATGATCGCCTTGCCGGTCTCCAGCCCGCCGGTGAAGGACACCAGGTCCACCCGCGGATCGGTGGTCAGGGCAGCGCCGACGCCGGCGCCGGTCCCGGTGACCAGGTTGGCCACCCCCGCGGGCAGGCCTGCCTCGATCAGGGTGTCCATCAGCAGCAGCGAGGTGGACGGTGTGAGTTCGGACGGTTTGAGCACGAACGTGTTTCCGGCCAGCAGTGCCGGCGCGACCTTCCACGACGCCTGCAGCAGCGGGTAGTTCCACGGCGTGATCAGTGCGCAGACCCCTACCGGCGCGTAGCTGACCCGGCTGATGGCGTCGGTCCGGCCGGTGTCCACCACCCGGCCCGCTTCGGTTCCGGCGATGCCGCCGTAGTAGCGCAGACAGCTGATGACGTCGTCGATGTCGTACTCGGCCTCGACGAGCCGCTTGCCGGTGTCCAGCGCCTCCGCGGTGGCGTACCGGTCCCGGTCGCGGGCGAGCAGTTCGGCGGTCCGCAGCAACAGCTCGCCGCGGGTCCGTTCCGGCGTGGTCGGCCAGTCCCCGGTGTCGAACGCGCGCCGGGCCGAGCCGATCGCGGCGCCGGCGTCGTCGGCATCGCCCTCCACGACGGTCCGTACCAGCCGACCGTCGGCGGGGCAGTGGATCTCGCGGGTGTCGCCGCGGGTCGCCGACCGCCAGCCGCCTTCGACGAACAGGCCAGGGATCGACCCGGTCGACGGGTCCGGTGTCTGCGGCATCCACACGCCTTTCCATCACCCTGATGTTGCGTATTGCGCACACCTGCGCTTGTTGTGCAACAGCATGGAACTCGGTGACGCTTCCCGTCAAGGGTGCGCGCCGCTTCGGGCGCCCCTGACGCGCAGATGTAACACGGGCGGCCTCTCCGTCACGCGGGTGTCATCGGGCCGGCGCCGCCCCGCTCAACGGGTCCGGTCAGGGGGCGAGGGCTGCGCCGGCAGGGGAGTACCCCATCCGTCGGGAGACCGCGTCGGCGGCACTGACCACGGCTCGCACCGTCTCGTCCAGGCGGTCGGCGGTGAGCCGGAAGCCCGGCCCGGACACCGAGAGCGAACCGATCACCGTTCCGTCCACGCCGCGGACCGGCGCCGCCGCCGCGGTCAGGCCGACCTCCAGTTCGTCGACGGCCAGGTCGTACCCCCGGCGGCGGACTTCGACGAGAGTGCTGCGGAGCTCGTCGGCGGAGGTGACGGTCTGCGGCGTGAGGGCGGGCAGTCGGTGTCGCTTGTCCGAGATCGAGGCAATGATGGCGTCCTGCTCGGCCGGGCTGGCGTGAGCCAGCAGGACGCGGCCGTTGGCGGTGGCGTGCAACGGGTTCCGCCGACCCACCCAGTGGTAGATCTGCAGCGCGGACGGTCCCTCGACCTGATCGAGGTAGAGCGTCTCGGTGCCGGACAGGATCACCAGGTTGACCGTCTCGCCGGTGTCGGCGGCCAGTTGACGCGAGATCGGGCGGCTCTCCCGGACGATGTCCAGCCGGACCCGGGTCGATCCGGCCAGCCGCAGCAGCCCCACCCCCAGCTGGTAGCGGCCCCGGTCGGGCAACTGCTCGGCCAGGCCGTGGGCCTCCAGGGTGGCCAGCAGTCGGGAGGCGGTGGACTTGTGCACCCCGAGCAGGGTGGCGATCCGGGTGACGCCGAGTTCCCCGTCGGCCGCGAGTAGTTCGAGGATGGTCAGCGCCCGGTCGACGGACTGGACCGCGCCGGTGGCCGAATCGTTGGTCCCGGCGCTGTCCGACATGGGTCGCACGATACGTGGCGGTGGCCCGGAGCCGACGCGGGCGCCTTGCCGGGCCACCCGGCCGGCGTAGGTCTTGACCCGCCGAGAGCCACCCGTCATGCTTCAGCTGTTGCGTGACGCGCAATAGGTTGCGTCATACGCGCCGCACGGCGCCTTGTCAGGCCCCTGGAGGTCCGATGTCTCCCCGTCCCCTGCCCGGCCGCGAGTTCATCCTGACCCTGAGCTGCAAGGACGGTCCGGGCCTGGTGCACGCGGTCAGCGGGTTCCTGGCTGCCCGGGGCGCGAACATCCTCGCCAGCCAGCAGTTCGACGATCAGCTCACCGGCCGGTTCTTCATGCGGGTGCACGCCGTCTTCCGCGACGCCGGCCAGGACTGCGAGGAGCTGCGGCTCGGTTTCGCCGAGGTCGGTGCCGCCCACGCCATGGAGTTCGACCTGGTCGACGTCACCACGCCGACCCGCACACTGATCATGGTGAGCCGGTTCGGGCACTGCCTCAACGACCTGCTCTACCGACACCGGATGGGCACCCTGAACATCGAGATCCCGGTGATCGTCAGCAATCACCGGGACTTCGAAGCCTTGGCCCGCTCCTACGGCATCCGCTACGAGCACCTCCCGGTGACACCGGACAGCAAGGCCGACGCCGAGGCGCGGTTGCTGTCGCTGATGGCAGAGCACCGCATCGACCTGGTGGTGCTGGCCCGCTACATGCAGGTGCTCAGCGAGGCGACCAGCCACGCGCTGTCCGGGCGGGCGATCAACATCCACCACTCGTTCCTGCCGAGTTTCAAGGGCGCCAAGCCTTATCACCAGGCACACGACCGAGGGGTGAAGCTGATCGGCGCCACCGCGCACTACATCAACGACGACCTCGACGAGGGCCCGATCATCGAGCAGGACGTCGCCCGGGTCGACCACAACGACGATCCCGACGCCCTCGTCGCCGCCGGCCGTGACGTCGAGACCCAGGTGCTGGCGCGCGCTGTCAAGTGGCACTGCGAGCGCCGGGTGCTGCCCAACGGCAGCCGGACCGTCGTCTTCCGCTGACGGCCCGGCGGCCCGGGTGCGACTCCCGGGCCGGCGTCAGCCCATCCCGTGCCGGTAGAAGGGCGCGTCGGACGGCGGCAGCGGGGTGACCCCGAGGATCGCGTCGGCGGCCTTCTCGGCCAGCATCATCACCGGCGCATAGATGTTGCCGTTGGTCACGTACGGCATCACCGAGGCGTCGACCACCCGCAGCCCGTCCACCCCGTGCACCCGCAGGGTGGTCGGGTCCACCACCGCCATCGGATCCGAGGCCGGCCCCATCTTCGCGGTGCACGAGGGGTGCAGCGCGGTCTCGGCGTCCCGGGCCACCCAGTCCAGGATCTCCGCGTCGGTGGTCACCGAAGGGCCAGGGGAGGTCTCGCCACCGTTGTAGGGCGTCATGGCCGGCCGGCCGAGGATGTCGCGGGCCACCCGGACCGCCTCCACCCACTCCCGGCGGTCCTGATCGGTGGACAGGTAGTTGAACCGCAGCGCCGGGTGCACCGTGGGGTCGGTCGAGGTGATCGCCAGCGTGCCGCGGGCATCGGAGTACATCGGTCCGACATGGACCTGGTACCCGTGCCCGGTCCGGGCCACCTCGCTGGACACGCTGCCGTCGTAGCGGACCGCGATCGGCAGGAAGTGGAACATCAGGTTGGGGTAGGCGACGTCGGCGTTGGAGCGGACGAAGCCACCACCCTCGAAGTGATTGGTGGCCGCGGGGCCCTTGCGGGCCAGGATCCACTCCAGCCCGATGAACGGCTGCCGCCACTTCGCCAGGTACGGCTGCATCGACACCGGTCGGGTGCAGGCGTACTGGATGTAGACCTCGAGATGGTCCTGCAGGTTCGCACCGACCCCGGGCAGTTCGACGACCGGCCGGATCCCCAACGGGGCCAGGACCTCTGACGGCCCGATGCCCGAAAGTTGCAGCAGCTGCGGAGAATTGATCGCGCCGCCGCAGAGGATCACCTCGGCGGCGTCGACGGAGCGGTTCCGGCCGTTGCGGCGGTAGGTGACCCCGGTCGCGCGGGTGCCGTCGAACCGGATACCGGTGACCAGCGACCGGGTCCGGACGGTCAGGTTCTCCCGGGCCATCGCGGGCCGGAGGTAGGCGCGGGACGCGGACAACCGCCGCCCCTTGTGCACGTTGCGGTCGAAGGGCGCGAAACCTTCCTGGCGGTAGCCGTTCACGTCGTCGGTGAGCGGGTAACCGGCCTGCACCGCGGCTTCGAAGAACGCACCGAACAGCGGGTTCTTCGCCGGCCCGCGCTCCAGCGTCAACGGTCCGGAGTGACCCCGCAGCTCGTCCGACGGCGGGGTGGCGAGCGTGTTCTCCATCCGCCGGAAGTACGGCAGGCAGTGCGCCCAGTCCCAGTCACCCATCCCGGGATCGGCGCCCCATCGCTCGTAGTCCAGCGGGTTGCCGCGCTGGAAGATCATCCCGTTGATGGAGCTCGAGCCGCCCAGCACCTTGCCGCGGGCGTGGGCGATGCGGCGGCCGTGCATGAACGGCTCCGGCTCGGACTCGTACCGCCAGTCGTAGAACCGGTTGCCACTGGGGAAGGTGAGTGCAGCCGGCATCTGGATGAAAAGGTCCCACGGGTAGTCGCTGCGACCGGCCTCCAGCACCAGCACGCGGGCACTGCCGTCCGCCGAGAGGCGTTCGCCCAACAGCGATCCGGCGCTGCCGCCGCCGACGATCAGGTAGTCGTACTGCTCAGTGGCACTCATCGGGATCCTGTCGGGGTATCGGTGCACAAGGGTGGGGACCGGGTGATCCGGCGGAACGGGTCGGAACCGTTAGGGTTGCGCCATGAGCAACGACGCCCCGGTGCGCGATTCGGCGGTCCAGTCGGTCGACCGGGCGGTCAGTGCGCTGGAATATCTGGCCCGGCACGGTGAGGCCCGGGTCTCGGAGGTGGCGACCGCCATCGACGTGCACAAGTCGACCGCGTCGCGGCTGCTCGCGGTGCTGTTGCAGCGGGGCCTGGTCGAGGTGGCCGGCGAGCGCGGTCGGTACCGGCTCGGTTTCGGGCTGGTCCGGCTGGCCGGAGCGGTCGGCAGCCGACTCGACGTGGTCGGGCACGGCCGCGACATCTGCGACGCGCTGGTCGCGGCCACCGGGGAGACCGTCAACCTGGCCGTCCGGCGCGGCGACCAGGTGTTCAACGTTCACCAGAGCGCCGGCGACAGCGCGGTGGCGGTGAACTGGGTCGGCCGACCGACGCCGTTGCACGCCACCTCGTCGGGCAAGGTCCTGCTGGCCTGGGGCCCGGCCGGCGACCCGGACGACCTGCCGCTGGACCGGTTCACCGCGCACACCGTCACCGACCCGAACCTGTTGTCCCAGCAGCTCTCCCACGCGCGAGAGCTCGGGTGGGCGGCCACCGTCGGGGAGTACGAGGACGGCCTGAACGCGATCGCCGCGCCGGTGTTCGGGCTGACCGGCGCAGTGGTGGCCGCGCTGTCGGTGTCCGGCCCGTCCTACCGACTGACCGACACCACCCTGACCGGGCTGGCCGCCGGTGTGATGGCGGCCGCCGCCCGGCTCAGCGAGCGGCTCGGCCATGTCGAGAGGTCGGCCTGACCGGTTCCCGCGAGCCGGCATTCAGTGGCCCAGCATGCCGGTGAGCCAGTCGTGGAAACCGCCGATGTGGTGCTCGCTGGGCACCAGGACGCCGCCGTCCCGGTAGGCCCGCGACGACATGGCCGGCTGGCAGCGCTCGCAGGCGTCGAAGTCCTGCTGGTTGACCCGGTGGAACAGCTCCACCGACTTCGTGACGTCCCGGCCGGACTCGACCACGGACGGCAGGTAGAGCCAGTCGCACTCCACGACCGTCCGGTCGGCGGCCATCGGGTACATCCGGTGGAAGATGATGTGGTCGGGCACCATGTTGACGAACACCTGCGGTTTGACCGTGATCGCGTAGTAGCGCCGGTCCTGCTCCGGGTCGATCCCGGGCAGCGCGTCGAGCCCCTCGGACCCGTCGATGGTGAAACCCCTGATGTCGGAACCGAACTCGGCGCCGTGATTGACGAAGGACTGGGCGGCGTAGCCGTCAGCGAACTCGGGGAGCACCTCGGTCAGCTCGGGGTGGATCGTCGCGCAGTGGTAGCACTCCATGAAGTTCTCGATGATCAGTTTCCAGTTGGCCGCGACGTCGTAGACGATGCGGCGGCCGACGGCCAGCGTGTCGACCTGGTAGTGGTCGAGGTTGGCCACCTCGCCCAGCCGGTCCACGACCTCCTGGAGCACGGTGGCCTCGAACGCCGGCGGATCGTCGGCCAGCGACACCCAGACATAGCCGAGCCACTCCCGCACGTGCACCGTCGTGAGGCCGAACTCCCCCCGGTCGATGTCGGGCATCCTGGTCAGGTTCGGCGCGGCGATCAGTCTGCCGTCGAGGTCGTAGGTCCAGGCGTGGTACGGGCACTGGAAGGCCCGGGCGACCGTACCGGTCTCCTCGGTGCAGATCTTGGCCCCGCGGTGCCGACAGACGTTGAGGAAGGCCCGTACCTCGCCGCGTCGCGACCGGGAGACGATGACCGACTCGCGACCCACCTGCACGGTCCGGAAACTCCCCGGACTCGGGATGTCGGCAGCGCGGGCGGCGCAGAACCACATCTGTTCGAAGATCAGCGCCTGCTCCTCGGCGAAGATCTGCGGGTCGGTGTAGTACCTCCCGGGCAGCGTGGAGATGAGCGATTCGGGCAGCTCGGTCGTGGTCACGTGACCTCCAGGAGTGTTGCAGCGATGGGGATATCAGTGCTGGACGAGGGGAGGGAGCGGCGGATCCGGGTGAACAGCCGGGGCTGGTCCATCCCCAGCACGGCGACGGTCGCACCGTCGCGTCGGTAGACCGCGAGCAGGTCGGCGTCCTCGGT
Source organism: uncultured Actinomycetota bacterium (assembly GCA_963784315.1). GTDB lineage: Bacteria > Actinomycetota > Actinomycetes > Mycobacteriales > Nakamurellaceae > Nakamurella. Next base: position 67,408 of record CAWAQR010000002.1, on the reverse strand, counting down.
ACTGCCGGCCTCCACCGTGACGGTCTCGTCTCCCCGGCGGCGGCCGGCGAACTGGATGCGGACCCCGTACTGATCGGACCAGAAGTAGGGCGCCCGCAGACCGACCGGCGGGGTCGCTCCGAGCATGCCGGCCGCCAGCGCCTCAGGCCGGTCCCGGGAGTCGGTCCAGTGTTCGACGCGGAACGGCCCACCACGAGTGCTGTCGTACCACGACGAGCAGTCGCCGACGCCGAAGACCCCGGGTGCTGCGGTGGCGCCGAGCGCCGAGCAGATCAGCCCGTTCGTCAGGTCCAGGCCGGACCCGGCCAGCCAGTCCACCGCGGGGGCGGCGCCGATCCCGGCGAGCACGACGTCAGCGGGCAGCTGGGTGCCGTCGGCCAGGGTCACCCCGGTGACCCGGTCGGTGCCGGTGAGGCTGTCGACCGGCACCCCGCAGCGCAGCGTGACGCCGTGGCGCGCGTGCAGGCCGGCCACCGCAGCGCCGACCCAGGTGCCGAGCGGCCCGGCCAGCGGGGTGGCGGCGGCCTCGACCACGGTCACGTCCAGCCCGAGCGCCCGCGCGGTGGCGGCGACCTCGGCGCCGATGAAGCCGGCGCCGATGACCACCAGCCGTGGCTCCGGGCAGCAGTGCGGCGCGCAACGCCGACCGCGTCGTCCAGGGTGCGCAGGGTGTGCACGCCGGGCGGTGTGCCGGGCAGTCGCCGGGCGGTCGATCCGGTGGCCACCACCACCGAATCCCCGCTGACGTGGGTGCCGTCGTCCAGCGTGACGGTGCGGGTCGCGGCATCCAACGCGGTCGCCCGTCGACCGAGAACCCATTCCACGTCGAGGTTCTCGTCCTGGCCTTCCAGGGCCAGGTCGGCCTGGGTGAGGGTGCCGGTGAGGAACTCCTTGGACAGCGGTGGCCGGTCGTACGGTCGGTGCGGTTCGGCCCCGATCAGGGTCAGGCGACCGTCGAACCCCTGCCGGCGCAGCGCGCGGGCGGTGGCGTGCCCGGCCAGACTGGCGCCGACGACCACCACTGAGCGCAGTGTCATCGGGACGTCACAGCGAGACGCCGGGCGGCAGCCGTGGCGCGTCGGTGGACAGTTCGACCCAGATGTCGCCGTCGGTGACGGTCACGGCGTGGGTGCGGACCCCGACCTTGGCCGGCGGGGCGTCGACGGCACCGGTGCGCAGGTCGAATTTCGACGCGTGCAACGGGCACTCGATCTCGCACCCTTCCAACCAACCGTCGGCCAGCGAGGCGTCCTGGTGAGTGCAGGTGTCGTCGATGGCGAAGACCTCGCCGTCGTCGGTGTGGAACACCGCGATCGGCGGCGAGACGTCGGCGAACCGCACCCCCTCTCCCTGCGGGACGGCGGCGAGCGGGCAGACCAGCACGCGACCTCCTGGCCCTGCGGTGCCACCGGTCATGAACTGGTCCTTTGCGCTAGGCACAACGCGATTCGTCTTACGCAACAGCTTTCCGGCAGCAGTGGACCGGTGTCAAGAGCCGCGAGTGCTGTGGTGCCGGGTCGGTCGCAGCCCGGGGTCGATCGGCCCCCCGGGCCGCCGTGCAGACTGCGGCGGTCGGGTGGTCGGTCAGCGACCGGCGACCGAGAGCCCCAACGGGACCCGGGCCAACGGCTTGGCCCGGCCGGCGATCGTCGCCGCGACCGCGGTCAACGACACCGAGGCGGGGTGCTGCGGATCGGACAGCACAATCGGAGTGCCGTCGTCGCCGGCTTCGCGGACCTGCGTCGCCAACGGGATCTGGCCCAGCAGCGGCACGGTGGTCCCGGTGACGCGGCTGAGCGAGTCGGCCACCACCCGGCCGCCGCCGGTACCGAAGACGTCCAGCGTCGAGCCGTCCGGCAGCACCAGCCCGCTCATGTTCTCTATCACCCCGGCGACCTTCTGTCGGGTCTGCAGCGCGATCGCGCCGGCCCGCTCGGCGACCTCGGCCGCCGCGGTCTGCGGCGTGGTCACCACGATGATCTCGGTGGCCGGGATCAGCTGCGCGGTGGAGATCGCGATGTCACCCGTGCCGGGCGGCAGGTCCAGCAGCAGTACGTCGAGGTCACCCCAGAACACGTCGGCCAGGAACTGCTGCAGAGCGCGGTGCAGCATCGGGCCGCGCCAGACGACGGCCGCGTTGCCCTCGACGAACATGCCGACGCTGATCACCCGGATGCCGTGCGCCACCGGCGGCAGGATCATGTCGCCGATCCGGGTCGGTCGGGTGGTCACACCGAGCATCCGGGGGATCGAGAAGCCGTAGACGTCAGCGTCGAGAACGCCGACGGACAGACCACGCGCGGTGAGGGCGGCGGCCAGGTTGACCGTCACGGTCGATTTGCCGACGCCACCCTTGCCTGAAGCAATGGCGTAGACCGAGGTCCGGGAGTCGGGCCGGGCGAACGGGATGTCCTTGGTGGCGCCGCCGCGGAGCTGGACGCGCAACGCGTCCCGCTGCTCGTCGGTCATCGGGACCAGGGTCAGCAAGACACCGGTCACCCCCGGCACCGCCCGGACCGCGGCGGTCACCTCGCGTTCGATGGTGTCCTTCATCGGGCAGCCGGCAATGGTGATCAGCACGATCAGTGCGACGTGCCCGTCGGCACCGATGTCGATGGTGTCGACCATGTTGAGATCCGTGATGGGCCGTCGGATCTCGGGATCCTTGACGGTGGCGAGGGCAGCGCGGACGGCGTCGACGGAAGCAACCATGATGCCGCCAGTCTACGGCGGGGTCGGGGTGGCACCCGACCCCGGCGCACTGCGCGGCCCGATCGGCGCGGCGACCCTGCGACGCCGAGCACGCGGCGGCACCGTGCCGGTGTGCGACGATGAGATGAGATCTGCGAGAAAGGTTGTGCGATGACGGCTCCCGGCGGTTTCGGCGCGCAGGCCCGCGCGATGGCGACGCCCACCCCGCCCACCGGCTTCGCGGTCGCGGCCTACCCGAACTACGCGCAGGCGCAGGCGGCGGTGGAGTTCCTCGCCGTCAACGAGTTCGCCGTCCAGGACGTCACCATCGTCGGCTCGGACCTGCAGCTCGTGGAGCGGGTCACCGGCCGACTCACCCGCAGCAAGGTCGCGGCCGCCGGGGCGGCCTCCGGCGCCTGGTTCGGCTTGTTCGTCGGGCTGCTGATGGGGCTGTTCTCCACCACCGTCCAGGGCGGCTCACTGCTGCTCATCGTCGTCGGGGTGAGCATCGGTGCGCTGTTCGGCGTCGCGATGGGTCTGCTCGGCTTCTCGGTGGCCAAGGGCCGGCGGGATTACACGTCGTCGTCGCAGGTGGTGGCCCAGCGCTACGACCTGCTGTGCAACCCGTCCACCGCGGAGTCGGCCCGTAACCTGCTGGCCAGGATGGAACTGGGCACGCGCGGCTGACCCGGTCTCGCGGCTGCCGATGGCCGGCTGCGAGCCGGCTACAGCCAGCCGCGTTTGCGCAACGCGCGGTACAGCACGACGCAGATCCCGACGATGATCCCCAGGGCCATCGGGTAGCCGAACGTCCAGGTCAGCTCCGGCATGTGCTCGAAGTTCATCCCGTAGAGGCCGGCCACCGCGGTCGGCACCAGTGCGATGGCCGCCCACGAGGAGATCTTGCGCATGTCGGAGTTCTGCTGCATCGAGATCTCGGCGAGCGAGGCGTGCACCAGCGCGCTGAGCAGCTCGTCGTAGGTCAGCACCCGCTCCGTCACCTGGGCGAGGTGGTCCTCGACGTCGCGGAAGTAGGCCCGCACGTGCGCCGGGATGAACGGGTTGGGGTTCTCCGACATGCGGTGCAACGGCGCGGCGAGCGGGGCGGTCGCCCGGCGCAGCTCCAGGATCTCGCGCTTGAACAGGTAGATCTGCTCGATCCCGACCTGCTCGCCGGGGGAGAACACCGCGGTTTCGATGGCGTCGACGTCGTCCTCGGCGGCCTGGACCACCTCCAGGTACTGGTCCACCACCCGGTCGGCGATGGCGTGCAGCACGATCGCCGGCCCCCCGGCCAACCGCTCCGGGTCGGCCTCCAGCTCGCTGCGCAGGCCCGCCAGTCCCGAGTGCTGACCGTGCCGGACGGTGACGATGTAGTCGGGTCCGAGCCAGACCATGATCTCGCCGGTGGTGATGATCTCGTTCGCCGTCGTCGGGGACTCGTGCTCGACGAACCGGACCGTCTTGAGCACCAGGAACAGCGACTGCTTGTACTGCTCCATCTTGGCCCGCTGGTGGGCGTGCACAGCGTCCTCGACGGCGAGCTCGTGCAGGCCGAACGTCCACGCCACCGTGCCCATGTCCTCCTCGGAGGGCTCCTGCAGACCCACCCAGACGAATCCCTGGCCGGCGTGGCGGACGGCCTGCAGCGCCACGTACGGGTCGGTGCAGCCGGGCAGCCGCACCCCGTCGATGTAGGGCGCGCAGTCCACGATGGCCGGGTTGGTCGTCGCGGGCGGCGGGGTGGACCGTGGTCGCTCGTCGCGGTGGCCGTTCAGCCAGGGGCCGGCCGCGGCCAGACCGGCGACCCCGGGAAGCCGAAGGCGCAGGTGCGGCGGTTCGAAACCAGGGACCATCGCCGGACCTCGCTTCCGTGCGTCAGCCGACGCCGCCCGGGTGATGGGCTCTTCGCACGGTACCCGGTCCGCGCTGCGGCAGGATGTGACTGATGCGCATCGACCTGCACACCCACTCCAGCGCCTCGGACGGCACCGACTCGCCGGCCGAGCTGATCGGCATCGCCGCCGCCGCCGGTCTGGATGTCGTCGCCCTGACCGATCACGACACCACCGCCGGCTGGGCGGCCGCCGCCGACGCGCTGCCGGACCACATGACGCTGATCCGGGGCGCCGAGTTCTCCACCTGCATCCTGACCCCGTCGGGCCACCGGGTCAGCGTGCACCTGCTCGGGTACCTGTTCGATCCGCTCAGTCCGGCGGTGGTGGCCGAGCAGGCGCGGCTGTTCACCGAGCGGCTGCACCGCGGACTCGCGATCGTGGACCTGATGGTGGCGGACGGCATCCCGATCACCCGGGACCAGGTGCTCGGGTTCGCCGACGGCGCGCCGGTGGGGCGGCCGCACATCGGCCGCGCGTTGGTCGCTGCCGGCGTCGTGACCAGTGTGAACGAGGCGTTCGCGCACTACCTGGACGGCGCCGGCGGCTACTACGTCCCCAAGGTCGACACCGATCTCACCACCGCGATCCAAATGATCGCCGACGCGGGCGGGGTCAGCGTGGTGGCGCACAGCAGGTCCCGTTCGGCGGCCCGGATCCTGACCGCGGACCGGCTGGCCGAGCTCGCCGCGCTGGGGCTCGACGGTATCGAGGTGGCGCACCCGGACCACCCCGACGCCGCCCGGGCAGAACTGGTCGGGATCGCCGACGACCTCGGGCTGATCCGCACCGGCTCGTCGGATTACCACGGCACGAACAAGACGATCAGGATCGGAGCCGAGTCCACCGCGCCGGACCAGCTCGCCCGGTTGGTCGACCGCGCCCGCGGCATCGCGGTGGTGGGCCGGGAGCCGGTCGGATGACCGACACCACGTCCCTCGGGTCAGCCGGATCGACGACGCGCCGACCCGCGCTGATCGGCCGGTTCACCGTCACCCTGGCAGATCTGCTGGCGGCGGGCTCGGTGGTGTTCGGGATCGGGCTGATCGTGGTGATGCTGACCGGGGCCTCAGCCGGCACCGGGGCCTATGACGCCACCACCGGACCGGGCTGGACCCGATCGATCGCCCATCTCGCGGTCGGGATCGTGGGGGAGGCGACCGGCCAGTTCGCCCGTCGCCGGCCGTGGAAGGTGCGCGTCACGCTCGCGGTCCCGACCATCGCCGCGGTGTTGGTGGTGCTGGCGCTGTCCTGGTGGCGCTGACCGCATCTTTCCCCGGCGGGTGCGCCGTCAGGGGGTGGTGGCGGTACCTGCGGCCGGATCGCGCAGCCCGACCACCAGGCTCCCGCGCGACTCCACCACGGTGGCGCCGACGGTGTGCACGTCCACCGATCCCGCATGATCCGCCCGGTCGACCGGGATCGTCCGGGACAGCGCGCCGGTGTCGATGTCGACCACCGCGAGCCCGCCGGGGACCGGGACCAGCAACTGAGTGCCGACCAGTGCGGGGGTTCCGAGCACCCCGCCCATCGTCCAGGTGACCGACAGGTCCTCCGTCTTGATGGCCAGCAGACTGGACCCGACCCACAGGTAGCGGGCGGCGGGGGTGACGGTCACCGGCGTCACCCGGGAACCCGCGGCCGAGGTGGCGATGTCGGCGGCGCTGACCGGCACCGGTGTCCGCGACTGTTCGGTCCCGGCTGCGTCGTACACCACCACCGCAGGCGCTGGCGTGGCGACCAGCACCGCGACGTTCTCCGACGTCAGCGACAACACCCGCGCGTCCACCGACCCGAGGTCGACGGTGGCCCGCGGGGCGTGCTTGAGCGCGTCCCAGCTCTTGGACTTGGCGTCGGCGGTCGCCCCTGGATCGGCGAAATTGATCACCAGCTGGGCATTCGTGCCGGCGTCGGTGCCCGGGCAGTGTTCGATGGTGGCGAACTGTTGGGTGGTGACCGCGAGGTCCCCGAAGACACAGTCCAGATGTTTGGTGTTGGGCTTCGTCGGTTCCGGCTGGTTGCCGTACTGGATGGTGCGGACCAGGTCGTAGCGCCAGAGCTCGACCAGGTCGTCGCCGACGAAACCCCCGTAGGGACCACCGAAAACCAGAGTCGAGTCCGCCGAGGTGAAGCCGGTGCGTTGCTTCATCCGATCCCCGGTGGTCGGGTTCAGTTGGGTGATCTCCGAGCACCGGTCGCCCTTGGAGAAGCCGGTGATGATGCCCCGGACCGACCCGGACGCGGCCAGCGCGTCCGCCTTGGTGTCGGCCGAACCCAGTGCGCACAAGGCGAGGTTGGCGCGCGCATAGCTCCACCGTTGCGAGCCGTCGGTCGCATCATGGCCGACCACCGCATGTCCCGCCGCTGTCACCACGGTGCCGTAGGGCGAGACCAAGGCGGGGAAACCGGTGTCGGATGCCAGGGTCCACACCTGGGCCAGGGCCGCCGGTGCGGCCGTCATCGCGGCCGGTGCCGCGCTCCGCGCGCCAGTGACGAGGGTGGTGGCCCGGGCATCGCTGCGCAGGTGGACCACCAGACCGGCGGTCAGCATCAGCACTGCGATCGCCACGGCCACCGCGAGGTCCCGCCGTCGACGCCGTGACAGCGGCATCACCGGCGGTTCACCCGGCGCTTCACTCGGTGATGGGGGCGCTCGCCGTTCCCTGGCCGCTGCGGGTCCGGCGTCGCGACCTGTTCCGGCGCGACTTCGGTGCGCCTTCCTCGGTCGGCGGCGCGGCCGTCGGCGCAGGGTCTGCGGCGGGGGTGGCCGGGCGGGACGCGTCCACGCCGACCGCCACCACGGGCGTCATCGCGGCCGGCCGGCTTGCGCTGACCGCGGCCGGTCTCACCGAGATCCTCGATCACCTCGGCGTCCAGGCCGGGCAGCGTCCGCTGTGATTTGCGCAGCCGACCGGTGGTGCCCTCGGGGATCTCGAGGTCCACGAGCAGGTGCGCAGAGTTGGAATACGTCTCGACCGGCTCCGCCAACTCCAGCCCGAGGGCGTCGTTGATCATCTTCCAGCGCGGCATGTCGTCCCAGTCGACCAGGGTCAACGCGATCCCGGTGCGGCCGGCGCGGCCCGTGCGACCGATCCGGTGGACGTAGGTCTTCTCGTCCTCGGGGGCCTGGTAGTTGATGACATGGCTGACGCCTTCGACGTCGATCCCGCGGGCGGCGACGTCGGTGGCGACGAGGACGTCGACCTTGCCCGAGCGGAACGCACGCAGTGCCTGTTCCCGGGCACCCTGGCCCAGATCGCCGTGCACGGCGGCGGCGGCGAAACCGCGTTCCACCAGTTCGTCGGCGACCTTCTGGGCGGACCGCTTGGTGCGGGTGAAGATCATCGTGAGGCTGCGCTCCCGCGCCTGCAGGACCTTGGAGATCAACTCGACCTTGTCCATCGCGTGGGCCCGGTAGGCGAACTGCGTGGTGGTGAGGTGGGTGGCACCCTCGGCCGGGGCCTCGGCCCTGATGTGCGTCGGCTGCGTCATGAAGCTACGGGCCAGCGTGATGATCGGGCCGGGCATGGTGGCCGAGAACAGCATCGTCTGCTTGGCGGCGGGCACCATCCCGAGCACCTTCTCGATGTCGGGCAGGAAGCCCAGGTCGAGCATCTCGTCGGCCTCGTCCAGCACCAGGACGTGCACCGCGCCCAGGATCAGACTGCCGCTCTTGGCCAGGTCGAGCAGTCGCCCGGGGGTGCCGACGACGACGTCGACGCCGGACTGCAGGGCATTGACCTGCGGCTCGTAGGCCCGCCCGCCGTAGACGGCGAGCACCTTGAGCCCGCTGCCCTTGGCTGCGGTGGTCAGGTCACGGGTGACCTGGACGCACAGCTCACGGGTCGGCACGATGATCAGAGCCGCGCGGGGCCCTTTCGCCGGTCCGGGCGGATTCCTCGCCGATCAGCCGCTGCAGCAGCGGCACGCCGAAGCCGAGCGTCTTGCCCATGCCGGTGCGGGCCTGACCGATGAGGTCGTGGCCCTGCAGGGCGATCGGCAGCGTGAGCTCCTGGATCGCGAAGGTGCGCTCGATCCCGGTCTCGGCGAGGGCGGACACGATGCGCGGATCGACGCCCAGTTCGGCGAACGTGGGGGCATCGGGTTTCACCGGCGCGAGTTCGATGGGTGGCGGCTCGACGGCCGCGTCGGCGTCGAGTTCCAGGGGCACTGCGCTGTGGTCGAGTTCGACGGCAGTGTGCGGAGTGGTGTTTTCGGTGGTCATCGGTTGTTCATGCTACGGGGCATACGATGTCCCGGTGACGGAGACAGCCCCGACGACGGAGATGCCCGCGTCCGAACGAAGCTTCGTGCCGGACCCGCAGTCGGTCACCGACCTGCTCGGAGTGCTCGCCTACGGCGAGTTGTCCGCGTTCGACCGGATGTCGATGGACGCCCGGATGGCGCCGTCGATGGCCGGGCGCGTCGCGCTGTCGCAGATGGCGGCGGCCGAGATGGCGCACTTCCGTGCGCTGGCCACCCACCTCGCGCGCCGGGGCACCGACGTCGAGTTCGCGATGTCGCCGTTCGTGAAGGCGCTGGAGGCGTTCCACGACTCCACCCCGCCGCACTCCTGGCTCGAATCCCTGGTGAAAGCGCACGTCGGCGACGGGCTGGCCGCTGACTTCTACCGGGAGATCGCCGAATGGCTGGACCCCGAGACCCGCGACCTGGTGTTCGAGGTGCTCGGCGATACCGGGCACTCGGCGTTCGCCGTCCGGGAGGTGCGCCGCGCCTGTGAGGCGGATCCGCGGGTCACCGGGCCGCTCGCGCTCTGGGGCCGCAGGCTGCTGGGCGAGGCACTGACCCAAGCCCAGTACGTGATCGCCGAGCGGGACGCGTTGGCCACCCTGATCGTCACCGGTTCCGGCGATTTGGCCGGCATCGCCGCGTTGTTCCGGCGGCTGCAGTTCGGGCACATCGGACGGATGAAATCACTCGGCCTGGCCTGACCGCCCGCTGACCGCTGACTGCGGGCCGGCTGTCAGGGGGTCAGGAACGCTGTCAACAGGTCGATGTACATCGCCTGATCGGCCGCGCCCGCCAGTTCCCGTGCCGAGTGCATCGACAAGGTCGGCGTCCCCAGATCGACGGTGCTCGCCCCGGTGGCTGCCGAGATCATCGGTCCGACCGTCGATCCGCAGGGCAGGTCCGTCCGACTGACGAAGCGTTGCAACGCAACCCCGGCCCGGTCGGCCGCGATCACCGCGTGGGCGGCCCCGATTCCGTCGGTGGCGTATCGCAGCTGGTTGTTGATCTTGAGCACCGGGCCGCCGTTCATCGCGATCCGGTGCTGTGGCTCGTGCCTGTCCGGGTAGTTCGGATGGGTGGCGTGCGCGGCGTCGCCGGAGATCACGACGGTGCCGGCCAGCGCCCGCAGCAGATCTTCGCGGTGCCCGCCGGCAGCCAGCACCAGGCGCTCCAGCACGGCTGTGAGCAGCGACGAGCCGGCGCCCCGGTCGGAGACGCTGCCGACCTCCTCGTGGTCGAACAGCACCACCACCCGGTGCTGCGGGCTCGACGGCGCGCCGGCCTCGATCAGACTCCGGGTGGCCGCGTAGGCAGTGGTCAGGTTGTCCAGCCGGGGGGCTGCGATGGTGGCGCGGTCCGCTCCGATGCGTCGCGCGGGGGTCAGGTCGTGGGTCATCAGGTCGGTGCCCAGGACGTCGAGCGGATCGATGTCCAGGGCGGCGGCGAGATGACCGACGATGTCGCCGGGCGTGTCGCCGACCGCCCAGTGCGGCACGAGGTGCTGCTGTGGGTTGAGCACCAGGCCCTCGGTGTTCACCCCGCGGTTGAGATGGACGGCCAGGTTGCTGACCCGCAGCAGCGGCTCGTCCAGCCGGACCAGCCGGGTCGAGACACCGGCACCCGCCCGCAGGGTCAGCCGCCCGGACAGGCCGAGGTCACGGTCCAGCCAGGTGCTCAGCAGCGGCCCGCCGTACACCTCGACACCGACCTGCCGCCAGCCGGCGCGACTCAGATCCGGGTGCGGTTTCAGCCGCAGGTTGGGCGAATCGGTGTGCGCGGCCACCACCCGGAACGGGGTGGCCGGACCGCCGCCGTGCCCGGTGTTCCAGGCGACCAGCGAGCCGCCCCGGATCAGGTAGTGCCGCCCGGGCCCGGCCGGCCACGGTTGGGTTTCGGTCAGCTCGGTGAAGCCGGCCACATCGAGCATCGCCGCCGCGGTGGCGCAGGCGTGGAACGGGCTGGGCGAGGCGTCGACGAAGGCGCACAGCCCGGCAGCGGCGTCGTCGATACCGGTCATCGGGCCACTCGCGCCCGGACGGACCGGTGCAGCTCCTCCGGGAGGTCCGGGAGGTCGGCCATCAGTTCCAGCAGTTCCGGCTCCAGGGTGATGCCGCGGAACGCGATCGAGGTACTGATCCGGTGGTCGGGTCGCTCGACGACGACGATGCTGTCGCCGGCGCGGACCGAACCGGGCCGCAGTACCCGCAGGTAGGTGCCGGCCGCGCCGCGTTCGGTGAACCGCCTGACCCACCGCTTCTCCCCGATCGCCGCCTGGAACGTGGAGCACGGGATACGAGGCACGGTGACCTGCAGCAACAGCGATCCGCCGATCAACCACTGCTCACCGACCAGGGCGGAGGAGACGTTGATTCCATGAGTGGTGAGGTTCTCGCCGAACGAGCCGTTGCCCAGGTCACGACCGAGCTCGGTCTGCCACCAGTCCAGGTCCTCCCGGGCGTAGGCGTAGACGGCCTGGTCATCACCACCGTGGTGGCGCAGGTTGCAGACGGAGTCGCCGGCCAGCCCACTGCCGGCGGTGCCCTTGAGGCCGGGGGCGGCGACGTCGACCGCCGCTGTCACCGGCTGCTTGTCGATGCCGCTGAGCCGGGCCCGGCCGGGGATCGCGGCGGGCCTGGACGCGAGATTCACCGACTGGACCGCGGACATGGCGCCCACCCTAGTTGGCGGCGCCCGGGTCCCGGTTCCGCCGCTCGGGTCGAGCCACCGGTGGTGACCTCGAACAATGAGAGAATGGGGGAGTCATGACTGAACCCAGCGCCTCCCCGTCCGCCGCCCGCGCCCTGCCGTTGGTCTTCAACGCGCCCCGTAAGGGCAAGCCGCCGGTGCACCTGGCCGACCTCGACACGGACGGCCGGACAGCGGCACTGCGCGCGTTGGGGCAGCCCGCGTTCCGCGCCGATCAGCTCGCCCGGCACTACTACACGAACCTGACCCGCGACGCCGACGAGATGACCGACCTGCCGCAGGCGCACCGCGCGGTGATCGCCGACACGATGCTCCCGCAGCTGCTCACCCAGGTGCGCAGCCTGGCCACCGATGACGGTGACACCCGCAAGACGCTGTGGCGGGCGCACGACGGCACGCTCATCGAGTCGGTGCTGATGCGCTACCCGGAGCGCGTGACCCTGTGCGTCTCCTCGCAGGCCGGCTGCGGGATGGCATGCCCGTTCTGCGCCACCGGCCAGGGTGGGCTCGATCGCAACCTGTCCACCGCCGAGATCGTCGAGCAGGTGCGGTTGGCCGCCCGGGCCACCAGGGACGGGGTCTTCGGCCGGCCGGAACGGCTGTCCAACATCGTGTTCATGGGGATGGGTGAGCCGCTGGCCAACTACCGGCGGGTGCTGTCGGCGGTTCAGCAGATCACTGCGCCGCACCCGCACGGGCTGGGGATCTCGGCCCGCTCGGTGACGGTGTCCACAGTGGGCCTGCTGCCGGCGATCGACAAGCTCACCGAGGAGAACATGCAGGTCCGGCTGGCGGTCAGCCTGCACGCCCCGGACGACGAACTGCGCGACGAGCTGGTTCCGGTGAACTCCCGGTGGAAGATCGCCGAGGTGTTGCAGGGGGCGCGGCGCTACGCCGACCGCACCGGCCGCCGGGTCAGCATCGAGTACGCGCTGATCCGCGACATCAACGACCAGCCGTGGCGTGCGGACCTGCTGGGCACGGTGCTGCGGTCACACCTGGGGCACCTGGTGCATGTCAACCTGATCCCACTGAACCCGACGCCGGGCAGCAAGTGGGATGCGAGCCCCCGCCCGGTACAGGACGAGTTCGTCCGTCGGGTGCAGGCACAGGGTGTCACCTGCACGGTGCGCGACACCCGCGGGCAGGACATCGACGCCGCCTGCGGTCAACTCGCCGCGAGCGAACGCGACAGGTAGCAGCGCAGCTCACGGCGTCACGGCCGGAAGCGCCGGTCAGCTCACGGGCGGCGGCGGCGCTCCCGCCGGAGCCGGGCGTCGGCCCGCAGCAGCCAGACGGCCATCAGGATGCCGATGCCGGCCAGCCAGTAGTCCTCGACGTGCGACACGTGGTTGCCCGCGAAGATCATGATGAAGATGACCGCGACGGCGACCCACAACATGATCCGGCTGCCGATGGGGGCGAATTCGCGGAACGAACCGTGCCAGCCCCACTCCTCACTCGGGGCGTCGGGGTTGTAGCGGACGACGTAGCCGTGGGCGGCCTGCTGGACCTCGGCGCCGACATCGTCGGTCGGGCTGCCGGGATGGATCGACTCCGGGATGTCGCCTGCTGGTGCCTTCTCCATCGACGTGCCCGCCACGGTCGCTCCCTGAGGTCTGCTCACCCGCCATCGTCATGCGCGGTGATCTGAGTGACCAGTCTGGCATGCCGGGGTGTCGGCGTCCCAGCGGCGCCACGGCGGGGGCTGCGTGGACCGCCCGGGGATCGTCGGGTCGGGCAGAATGGCACTGGTGAGACGACTGACGATTCTGGGCTCGACCGGTTCCGTCGGCACCCAGGCCCTGGACATCGTGCGGGCCAATCCCGAGCTGTTCACCGTGGTCGGACTGTCGGCCGGGGGCGGGAACCCGGCGTTGTTCGCTGCCCAGACCGCTGAGTTCCCGCGGGCCGCGACCGCCCTCGGCGCCGAGGCGTCCACCCGGCTGGTCGAGGACGTCGAGGCCGACGTGGTGCTCAACGCCATCACCGGGTCGGTGGGGCTCGGCCCGACGATGGCCACCCTGCGGGCCGGGCGGGTGCTGGCGCTGGCCAACAAGGAGTCCTTGGTGGCCGGCGGCGCGCTGGTGACCGGCGCGGCCGCGCCGGGGCAGATCGTGCCGGTCGATTCGGAGCACTCGGCGCTGGCCCAGGCGCTGCGGGCGGGCAGCCGCGCCGAGGTGGCCGCGCTGGTCCTGACCGCCTCGGGCGGCCCGTTCCGGGGCCGTACCGCGGCCGAGCTGCGTGCCGTCACCGCGGCCGAGGCGCTGGACCATCCGACCTGGGCGATGGGACCGGTGGTGACGCTGAACTCGGCGACCCTGGTGAACAAGGGCCTGGAACTGATCGAGGCCCACCTGCTGTTCGACATCCCCTATGCGCGTATCGAGGTGGTCGTGCACCCGCAGTCCGTCGTGCACTCGATGGTGACGTTCACCGACGGCAGCACGATCGCCCAGGCCAGCCCGCCGGACATGAAGCTGCCGATCGCCCTCGGGCTCGGCTGGCCCGACCGGGTACCCGGCGCCGCCCTGGCCTGCGACTTCAGCCGGGCGCAATCGTGGACATTCGAGCCGGTCGACCACGAGACGTTCCCGGCACTGAACCTGGCCCGCCGGGCCGGCGAGGCGGGCGGCCGGATGCCGGCGGTGTTCAACGCCGCCAATGAGCAACTGGTGGCCGCATTCCTGTCCGGAAATCTGCCGTTCCCCTCCATTCCCCAGATTCTGGAGCGCATCCTGGACTCGAGTCCGGCCTCTTTCACCGACGACGCGGGCACCATCGACGACGTCACCGCGGCTGAATCCTGGGCGCGGACCGCCACCACGAGAGAGCTGGGTCGAGCATGCTGATCGCGATCGGGGTGATCCTGTTCGTCCTGGCGTTGTTGTTGTCGATAGCGCTGCACGAGCTGGGTCACCTGACCTTCGCCAAGGTGTTCAACGTGCGCACCACGCAGTACATGATCGGCTTCGGCAAGACGCTGTTCTCCCGGCGGCGCGGCGAGACCGAGTACGGGCTCAAGGCGATCCCGCTCGGCGGCTACATCCGGATGGTCGGCATGGTGCCGCCGGCCCGGGCCGGTGCGAAGTTCCGCGCCCCCACCACCACCTCGATCAGCCCGCTGGGCCTGTTCCGTCAGATCGCCGAGGACTCGCGGACCAACGACCGCGCGCAGGTCATCGAGGAGATCGATGCGGGGCGGCAGTTCTACCAGCTGCATCCGGCCAAACGCATCGTGATCATGTTCGCCGGGCCGTTCATGAACCTGCTGATCGCGGTGGTGCTGTTCGGGATCGTGCTCGTCGGATTCGGGGTGCGCACCCCGGTGCCCACGGTGGCGAGCGTGTCCGAGTGCATCATCTCCGCGCAGACGGCCCAGACCCGCACCGACTGCGTCCCCGGCGACGCCATCGCGCCGGCGGCGCAGGCCGGCCTGCTTCCGGGCGACCGGTTCGTGAGCCTGGACGGTGTCCCGGTCGCGGACTGGGACCAGCTGCGGGCGGTCATCGCGGCGTCGGCCGGCAAGACGGTCACCGTGGTCTACGAGCGCGCCGGGCAGGAGCTGAGCAGTCAGATCCCGGTGATCCAGACCGTGCGCAACACCTACGACGCGGCCGGGCAGCCCGACGGCACCGAGACCGTCGGCGTCATCGGGGTTGCGCCGCAGACGCCCTACATCAGTCAGTCACCCGGCGCGGCGCTGCAGGCCACCGGCGCGTTCATCGGTCGGGCGGCCACCGCGGTGGTGCAGATCCCGTCGCGGATCCCGGCCCTGTGGGATGCGATCTTCTCGGGTCAGAAGCGCGACATCAACACGCCGGTGGGCATCGTCGGAGCCGGTCGGATCTCCGGCGAGATCCTGGACCTGGACACCACCGTCACCGACAAGTTGGTGTTGTTCCTGCAGCTCCTGGCCGGGTTCAACATGAGCCTGTTCCTGATCAACCTGCTGCCGCTGTTGCCGCTGGACGGTGGGCACATCCTCGGCGCCGTCATCGAGTGGGTCCGGCGTGGCTGGGCACGGATCGCCCGCCGACCTGACCCGGGGCCGTTCGACGTGGCGAAACTGATGCCGGTGGCCTATGTCGTGGCATTGTTGTTCGTGGGTCTCACCGTGCTCACCTTCGTCGCCGACGTGGTCAATCCCGTCTCGCTGTTCGGCTGACACGCGGCCCGCACTGCCGCCACCTCACGCACCACCCTGCGAAGCAACGAGAGGGGCCTGACACCGCGATGGTGAGCCTCGGAATCCCGTCCATGCCTGCCGACCGCGTCGTCCCGGTGCTCGCGCCGCGGCGCAAGACCCGGCAGCTGATGGTGGGCGACGTCGGAGTCGGTAGCGACCACCCGGTGTCCGTCCAGTCGATGACCACCACGGTCACGGCAGACATCAACACCACCCTGCAGCAGATCGCCGAGCTGACCGCAGCGGGCTGCCAGATCGTCCGGGTCGCAGTCCCCAGCACCGACGACGCCGAGGCGCTGGCGGCGATCGCCCGAAAGTCACAGCTGCCGGTCATCGCCGACATCCACTTCCAGCCGAAGTACGTCTTCGCCGCCATCGACGCAGGGTGCGCCGCCGTCCGGGTGAATCCCGGCAACATCATTGCCTTCGACGACAAGATCGGCGAGATCTCCAAGGCCGCCACCGACGCCGGGATCTCCATCCGGATCGGGGTGAACGCCGGTTCGCTGGACAAGCGCCTGTTGGCCAAGTACGGCAAGGCCACCCCGGAGGCGTTGGTCGAGTCCGCGCTGTGGGAGTGCTCGCTGTTCGAGAAGTACGACTTCCGGGACATCAAGATCTCGGTCAAGCACAACGACCCGGTGATCATGGTCCGCGCCTACGAGCTGCTGGCCGAGCAGTGTGACTACCCGCTGCACCTGGGCGTCACCGAGGCGGGCCCGGCCTTCCAGGGCACCATCAAGTCCGCGGTGGCTTTCGGGGCGCTGCTCAGCCGCGGGATCGGTGACACGATCCGGGTCTCGCTGTCGGCTCCGCCGGTGGAGGAGGTCAAGGTCGGTCTGCAGATCCTGGAATCGCTCAACCTGCGCGAACGAGGCCTGGAGATCGTCTCGTGCCCGTCCTGCGGGCGGGCCCAGGTGGACGTCTACAAGCTCGCCGAGGAGGTCACCGCCGGCCTGGACGGGATGGACGTCCCGCTGCGGGTCGCGGTGATGGGATGCGTGGTGAACGGGCCGGGGGAGGCCCGCGAGGCCGATCTCGGGGTGGCGTCGGGCAACGGCAAGGGCCAGATCTTCGTCAAGGGCGAGGTGATCAAAACGGTCCCCGAGCACGAGATCGTCGAGACGCTGATCGAAGAGGCGATGAAGTTGGCCGAGTCGATGAAGCTCGCCGGGGTCGGATCCGGCGAGCCCACCGTCAGCACGGTCTGACCGGAGCGCGCCGTGGCGCTGAGCATCATGACCAGCCTCCCGGTGAAGGTGCTCGGACCGGGGCAGGTTCCGTTGATCGCGTCCACCCTCGATGCCGACCCGTACGCGAGTTGCATCGTAGGTGCCCGGTTCGACTCCCACACCCAGCACAACGCCCGACTGGGCGGGCAGTTCTGGGGTGTCAACGGCGGCCGCGCAGGACTGTGCTTCGTCGGGGCGAACCTGGTGCCGATCACCGGTGACGAGCGTGCGCTGAAGGCGTTCGCTGCCATGGCGGCCCGCCGGCCGCGGGTGAGCGCCTCGGTCTGCGGGCGGCGGGAGTTGGTGATGCCGCTGTGGGGTCGGCTGGAGCGGCGGTGGGGCCCGGCCCGGTTGATCCGCCCGCAGCAGCCCTTCCTGATCTGCCCGGAGCCACCGGCCGTGACGCCCGATCCGTTGGTCCGTACCGCCCGGTCCGCCGATCTGCCGTCCTACTTCCCGGCGGCGGTCGCGATGTTCTCCGAGGAGATCGGCGTCGACCCGACCGCCGGTGACCAGGGACGTTCCTACCGGAGCCGGGTGGGCGAGCTGATCCGCCAGGGACGCTCGTTCGTCCGGTATGACGGCGACCAGGTCATCTTCAAGGCCGAGGTGGGCTCGATGTCGGACCGCGCGGCGCTGATCCAGGGGGTCTGGGTCGATCCCGCGCGGCGCGGTGAAGGAATCGCCGGACCCGCGATGGCGGCCGTGGTGCGGGCCGTCCAGGACGGGCTGGGCCGGGTGCCCTGCCTGTACGTCAACGACTTCAACCTCGCGGCCCGGGCGGCGTACCGGCGGGTCGGGTTCACCCAGGTCGCCACCTACGCCTCGGTCCTGTTCTGACCAGCGGCACCGTGACCACCCACCCGCCGGCGGCCGGGTGACGCGACCGCAGGTCGACGTGGCATCCCGGGGATCCGGCACCGCCACCGGAATACTGACGGGGTGACCCTGCGACGACACGGCATGACCGCTGCGAGCCTGCTGCTGACGGCGCTGTTGATCGTGCTGGTCGGTTGCTCACCGTCGGCCCCCACCACACCCGACCCGACGTCGGAGTCGACCTCCTTCGCGCAGGCGTGGGCCGCAGGTGACCTGGTAGCCGCCGGCGGTCTGACCGACGACCCGGCCGCGGCCACCCAGCTGCTCAAGCAGACCTCGCTCAACCTGAGCCCGTCGGAGTTCGAGGTGACGGCCGGTCCGATCAGCCGCACCTCGGAGACCACCGCCACCTCCACCGCCGCGCTGAAGTGGACGCTGGGCGACGCCGGGGAGTGGGCCTACGACGTCACCTGGAACTGGACGATGCGCAGCGCCGGCTGGCGGTTGGACTGGTCACCCGCGGACGTGCATCCGCAGCTCGGCCCACAGCAGGGTCTGACGGTCCGGATCACCAAGGCGACCGACGGCTCGATCGTGGACCGTGACGACAACCAGTTGATCAATCCGACCACGGTCCACAGCGTGATCGCGCTCAAGGACAAGATCGGCGACGTGCCCGCAACCGCCGCCGCGCTCGCCACGATCCTTGCGCCGTTCGATGCGACCTTGACCGCCGCTGACATCGAGGCCGGCATCACCGCGTCGGAGCCCGACACCGGCTACACCGTGCTGAACCTGCGTCAGAGCGATTTCGCGACCGTCGCCGACGGGCTGGCCGCGCTGGCGGGGGTCAGCACGCCCGCCCAGGTCCGCAACCTGCCACCCACCAAGGACTTCGCGAAGTCGCTGCTCGGTCAGGTCACCCCGGTGGCGACGTCCATGATGACCGGCATCTCCGGGTGGCGGATCGCCACCATCGACACCACCGGCGCCGAGATCACCACCCTGGCCGAACAAGTGGCCGAACCCGGCCGGAAGGTCACGTTGACGCTGGACGTGGCGATGCAGCAGGCGGCCGACAGGGCCGTGGCCGCGATCGCACTGCCGGCGGTCATCGTGGCGATCCAGCCGTCGACCGGCGAATTGCTCACGGTGGCGCAGAACGCCGCCGCCGATGCGCAGGGCACGATCGCGCTGTCCGGCCGCTACCCGCCCGGGTCCATCTTCAAGATCATCACCGCCACCGCCGGCATCGACGGCAGCGGGTTGACCCCCACCACCAAGCTGCCGTGTCCCGGCGTGTACTCCGTCGACTCGCGCCCGATCCGGAACTCGCACGATTTCGACCTGGGCACCGTCGATCTGACGCTGGCGTTCGCGAAGTCCTGCAACACGACGTTCGCCCAGGTGGCGAGCTCCCTGCCGGCCGATGCGCTGCACCGCACTGCCAAGCAGTACGGCGTCGGACTGGATTTCGACATGGCGGGTGCGATCACCTTGACCGGGCAGTCGCCGGTGGCCGAGTCGGTGGTGGAGCAGGCGGAGAACGGCTTCGGCCAGGGCCGGGACCTGATCAGCCCCTTCGGGGCGGCCCTGATGGCAGCCACCGTCGCCCACGGCTCGATGCCGATGCCGACGTTGATCAGGGGCACCACCACGAACGTCGACGAGAAGGCGCCTGCCCGATCCGCCGCCGCGACCGCCGCGCTGCCGGTGCTGATGGCGGCGGTCACCGCGGAGGGGACCGGCACCCAGCTGCAACGGTTCGGCGACATCCGGCTCAAGACCGGCACCGCCGAGTTCGCCGACGACACCGGCGCGATCAAGGCGCACGCCTGGACGGTCGGCTACCTGGGCGACATGGCCTTCGCCGCATTCATCGCCGGTGGCGACGACTCGGTCCGGACCAACGAGCTCACCACCGCGTTCCTGACCGACCTGCACGTCGGCTGACCGGCTTTCCGCGGCGCCGCCAGTAGTCTCGACGGCATGCTTCGCACCGCCATCAGACCCGGCCGCCAGACCCCGACCCGCACCGTCCCCGCGGACATCGCCCGGCCCGAGTACGTCGGCCGGGCCCGCCCGGCTCCGGGCAACGGCCGGCACGTGCAGACCCCTGAGACGATCGAGAAGATGCGGATCGCCTCGCGGATCGCCGCCGGCGCGCTCCGGGAGGCCGGCCGTGCCGTCCGGCCCGGGGTCACCACCGACGAGCTCGACCGGATCTGTCACGAGTACGTCCTCGACCACCACGCCTATCCCTCGACGCTCGGGTACAAGGGCTACCCGAAGTCGTGCTGCACCTCGCTCAACGAGGTGATCTGCCACGGCATCCCCGACGACACCGTGGTCGAGGACGGCGACATCGTCAACATCGACGTCACCGCGTTCATCGACGGGGTCCATGGCGACACCAACGCCACGTTCCTGGCCGGCGAGGTCGCGGAGGAGAACCGGCTGCTGGTCGAGCGCACCGAGGAGTGCCTGAACCGGGCGATCAAGGCGGTCCGACCGGGCCGCCAACTCAACGTGATCGGCCGGGTGATCGAGAACTACGCCGCCCGGTTCGGCTACGGCGTGGTCCGCGACTACACCGGCCACGGCATCAACGAGACCTTCCACTCCGGCCTGGTGATCCTGCACTACGAGGACACGTCGGTGACCACCGTGCTGGAGGAGGGGATGACCTTCACCATCGAGCCGATGATCACCCTGGGCGGTATCGCCTGGGACCTCTGGGACGACGACTGGACCGTCATCACCCGCGATCGGTCCTGGACCGCCCAGTTCGAGCACACCCTGGTGGTCACGGCCACCGGGGCGGAGGTACTGACACTGGCCCAGTGACCAGCGGGTGGGTCATCGGCCGCCGGGGTTCTCCCGGCGACGGACCCGGCGCCGCGCCAGGGCGTCCACTATCCGATGCACCGTCTGCATGATCAGTCGCATGGTCAGCTCACTTCCGGGTCGAGTTCCAGGCCGAGCAGGGCGTTCTCGACCACTTCGGGCAAGGCGGGGTGGATCCAGTATTGACCACGGCCCAGTTCCCGGGCGGTCTGACCGAACGACATCGCCTGGATCAGCGGCTGGATCACGGTCGCCGCCTCCGGTCCGATGAGGTGGGCGCCCAGCAGCAGACCGGTCGACGGATCGGCCAGGATCTTGGCGAAATGCACCGAGTCCTCCCGGGCCCAGCCGGCAGCGACGTCGCCGTACTTCTGCGTCTTCACCGCGTAACGCAGGCCGCGGTGCTGCGCCTGCTCCTCGGTGATCCCGACGTTGGCGACCTGCGGATGGGTGAACACAGCGGCCGGCACGAAGCGGTGATCGGTGGCGACCAGTTCGTCCGGGTGCACCAGGTTGTGCGCCACGGTGCGCGCCTCCGCGTTGGCGACGTGTTTGAGGGCGTAGTCGGAGCTGATGTCGCCCAGCGCCCAGAGTCCCTCGACGCTGGTCCGTTGCTGGGGGTCGACCATGATCCGCCCGTCGGGATGCAGGTCCACGCCGGCTGCGGCGGCGTTGATGAGATCGGTGTTGGGGGTCCGGCCGATCGCAACCAGGATCAGATCGAACGGCAGGTCCGCCGGCCCGCCGGGGCCGTCCAGGGTGGCGGTCAGCCCCGTCTCGGCGGCCGCGGCGGCGGTCACCCGGGTGTTGAGTTGCAGGTCGTAGCGGGCGGCGGCATCGGCGGTGAAGACCGCCGAGACGTCCCGGTCGTGTTTGGGCAGCAGTCGATCCCCGCGGACCGCCTGGGTGACCCGGACGCCGAAGGAGGCGAAGACGTGCGCGAACTCCGACGCGATGTAGCCGCCACCGATGATGAGCAGCCGTCGGGGCAGATCGTCGATGCGCATCACGGTGTCGCTGGTGTGCACCAGCGGCCGCACCCCAGGATCGTCCAGACCCGGAATGCCCGGCAGCACCGGCCGGC
Organism: uncultured Actinomycetota bacterium; assembly: GCA_963784315.1. GTDB lineage: Bacteria > Actinomycetota > Actinomycetes > Mycobacteriales > Nakamurellaceae > Nakamurella. The sequence goes on along the minus strand of CAWAQR010000002.1, from coordinate 45,694 downwards.
CGCCGGCGCCGATCACGACCCGGTCGGCGGTGATGGTCTCGCCGGTCCCGGTGTCGATCGTGTGGGCATCGACGAACTTCGCCGATCCGGTGTAGACGGTCTGGTTCGGCGTGCGCGGGCCGGTCCGGTACTCCCGCCCGCCCGCCTCGATGGCGTCGATCCGGCCGAAGATCCGGTCCCGGATGGCGGGCCAGTGCACCGCGTTCACCGACGCGTCGACACCGAACCGGGCCGCCTCGACCGCACCGGCAGCCAGGTCGGCAGGCCAGACGAACATCTTCGTCGGGATGCATCCGACGTTCATGCAGGTACCGCCGAACCGCCCGTGTTCCAGGACGGCGATCGACCAGTGGTCCAGGGCCGGGCCCGGGATGGAGTTGGCCGAGCCGGTACCGATGATCGCGAGGTCGAAATGGCGCACCCCGCCACTGTAGGGGTGCGACTCGCGGGCGGCGGCTGGCACCGCGTTACCCGGGGAACAGAGGCGGCAGACGACCACCTGGTGGTCACCGGGCGTCTGGGTCCCACCTCTCGAGTCCCGCGATCCCGGCCAGCCGGGTGGCGAGCAGGTCTCCGTCGGCCCCTGGCACTCCCTTCCGCCGGAAGAAGTCGGCGATCACGCTCGCGTCCCGGCCGAGGAACGCCGGCCCCTGCGGGTTGGCGATGACGTCCACGATCTGCGGCAGGTCGATGAGGACACACCGCCCCGCAGTGACCAGGACGTTGTACGGGGACAGGTCGCCGTGGGTGTGCCCGAGGGCCGCGACGAGCTCGAGGGTGGCCACCAGGTCGTGCCAGAGCGGGGTGAAGAACGCCACGCTGCCGACCCCGGGTGGCGGGCTGACGGTGGCCAACCGAGGGGCCGCGGCTCCGGTGCCGTCGTCGATGAACTGCATCATCAGCTCGGAGCCGATCAACTGGACCGGATAGGGGACCGGCGCGCCGGCCGTCCACAGCCGGGACAGTGCCACGAACTCCGCGGCCGCCCACTGGCCGGCCAGCAGTTCCCGGCCGAAGGTGGTCCGGGCGGCCATCGCCCGGCTCTCCCGGCTCCGGCGGATGCGGCGCCCCTCCTGATACCCGGAGTCGCGGTGGAACATCCGGTGCTCGGACGTGCGGTAGGTCTTGACCGCCAGGATCGATGTCGCGCCGCCGGGCAGGCTGCGGTCCAGCAGTCCGACATCGGCCTCCTTGCCGGTCTTGAGGATCCCCAGCGGGGTGTCGACGGCCGAGTACGAGGTGATCACCCAGTCCGGGACAGGCTCGGGGCCGCGGGTGGCGGTGTCGTAGCTGGACCAGACCGGGCCGGTCGACGCCACCTGGGGAGAAGCGCCCAGCGGAGCGGGCTCGGGTCGTTCGATCGAGCGCCGACCAGACCGGCCGGCCGCGACCACCCGGGGTCCGGTCGGGGTGCCGCGGGCGCGGAACTTCTGAAAGGTCGGTGCGTCGTCGTCCCCATCAGCGGACGGGCGGTGCGGGGTGGTCGGGCTGCCGGAGTGCGGCATGGAGCGGCTCCAGGGGGGTGACCCGGGCGCCGCCGTGACGTGGGACGTCAGCGGGGCGACGGCTCCGGGTGGGGGAGGACGAGGCGATGTGCAGCGGTGTCGACCGACACGACGTCCTCCTCTCCACCTGCGACCCGCACCCATCGGTGCCGGTCCGCGGTTCTGGTGCGCCGTGACGTCACGGCGCAGGGACGAGTCTGCGCCGGTGCGGCGCGGCGGGCAACCGATTTACCGCGTCACCACGGTGAGCTGGGCCGGCCCGGTGCGTTCGACGGTGAGCCCGCCGGTGCGGGCCGCGCGCACGATCGCCGGCCACCGAGTCCAGGTCCGCCCGGGACACGCACAGCACCCGGGCCAGCGCACCCTTGGCGGCCTTGCTGAAGTGGCTCACCACCGAGCGGCCGCCGTCGGCACGTTCGGTGACGACATCGACGGTGATCGCGTCGGCCACCGGCGCCAGCGCGGCATACGCCCCGGACCGCAGATCCAGCGTCAACTCCCCGGTTGACAATGCCGGGGTCAGCAACGGTTTCCACCGGGCGGCCAGGCCCGGCTGTCCGGGCAGCCGGGAGCCGGCCGACAATCGGTAGCCGGGAATCGGGTCGGTGGCCCGGGTCGCGCCGAACAGTGCCGAGCCGATCACCAGACGGGCGTCCGCCCGGGAGCGTTGCAGCTTCGTCAACGTCCGGACCCCGAGGTGGTCGAACAGCACGCCGGTGTAGCGCTCCAACGAGGGCAGGGTCGCGCTGGTGGTCAGGGCGGCATTGCCGAGGATCTCGTGGTCCTTGGCGGCGGTGACGCCCAGGGCCGCCCGGGCCGCCGGCAGGTCGGCGGTCAGCGCGACCAGGTCCTCGATCAACGCGGCCCGCAGCGCCGTCAGGCCGGGGAAGCTCAACGCGCCCAGCTCCAGCGGTGCGCCGCTGCCACCGGCCCGTTTGGTCTCGGACGGGGGGAGCAGGATGAGCACGACGAGCCACCCTACGGTGGGTTCGATGACTTCCGGGCCGACCATCACCGGGCGCCGGCCCAGGAGCTGTGCGCCGATGACGTCCCTCGGCCGGTTATGCGCCGGGCAGCGCGGCCGGCGCCGTGCCGGGCGTTGTGAGCCGGGTGGAAACCGCGGAGTGGACGCCGGACCGGCCGTTAAGCTGATGAGCCGGACCCGGCCGGAACCGCCGGCCCGGTCCGCGTCGCCCAACCGAGGAGTCCCATCCCGTGATCACCCGCATGTCGACCCTGTTCCTGCGCACCCTGCGTGAGGACCCGGCGGACGCGGAGGTGCCGAGCCATCGGCTGTTGGTCCGGGCCGGTTACGTCCGCCGCGCGGCACCCGGCATCTACACCTGGCTCCCGTTGGGCCTGAAGGTGCTGCGGAACGTGGAGAACATCGTCCGTGAGGAGATGGATGCCGCCGGTTCGCAGGAGGTCAGCTTCCCCGCGCTGCTGCCCCGCGAGCCCTACGAGGCGTCCGGTCGCTGGAGCGCCTACGGCGACAACGTCTTTCGTCTCAAGGACCGCAAGGGTGCGGATTACCTGCTCGGCCCGACCCACGAGGAGATGTTCACCCTGCTGGTGAAGGACCTCTGCTCGTCCTACAAGTCGCTGCCGCTGTCGATCTACCAGATCCAGACCAAGTACCGCGACGAGGCCCGACCGCGGGCCGGCATCCTGCGGGGCCGTGAGTTCGTGATGAAGGACGCCTACACCTTCGACATCGACGACGCCGGCCTCGACGCGGCCTACCAGAAGCTGCGCGCGGTGTACCGCCGCGTCTTCGACCGGTTGGGCTTCGAGTACGTGATTGTCTCGGCGATGAGCGGCGCGATGGGCGGATCGGCGTCGGAGGAGTTCCTGGCGATCTCGCCGGTCGGCGAGGACACCTTCGTGCGCAGCGAGAGCGGCGACTACGCGGCCAACGTCGAGGCGGTGACGATGCCGGCGCCCGCCGCGATCCCCTTCGACGGGCTGCCGGCCGCCCACGTCGAGGAGACCCCCGACACGCCGACCATCCAGACCCTGGTCGACCACCTCAACGCCGCCTTCCCCCGCGACGACCGCGCCTGGACGGCGTCGGACACGTTGAAGAACGTGCTGGTGCTGCTGCGCCACCCGGACGGCACCACCGAGCCCCTGGCCGTCGGGGTCCCCGGCGATCGTGAGGTCGACGCCAAGCGGTTGGAGGCCCAGGTCTCACCGGCCGAGGTGGAGGCGTTCGACGAGGTCCAGTTCGCCAGGAACCCGGCGCTGGTGAAGGGCTACATCGGTCCAGGAGCACTGGGCAGCGAGAACGCATCCCGGATCCGGTACCTGGTCGACCCGGCGATCGCGACCGGGACCAGCTGGGTCACCGGCGCCGATCAGCCCGGGAAGCACGTGATCGGGCTGGTCGCCGGCCGCGATTTCGCCGCGGACGGCGTCATCCACGCTGCCGAGATCCGCGACGGCGACCCCAGCCCCGGCCCTGGCGGCGGCGTGCTGCGCACCGCCCGCGGCATCGAGATGGGCCACATCTTCCAGCTCGGCCGCAAGTACGCCGATGCGCTGGACCTCAAGGTGCTCGACAAGAACGGCAAGCTCGTCACGGTCACGATGGGCTCCTACGGGATCGGTGTCTCCCGGGCGGTCGCGGCGATCGCGGAGGGCAACCACGATGACAAGGGCCTCGCCTGGCCGCGCGGCATCGCACCGTTCGATGTCCATCTGGTGATCGCCGGGAAGGGCGCCGAGCTGTTCGACGCGGCGGCCGGGGTCGCCGCGGAGCTGGACGCGGCGGGCGTGTCGGTGCTGCTGGACGACCGCGCGGCCTCACCGGGCGTGAAGTTCGCCGACGCCGAGCTGCTCGGGATGCCGACCATCGTGGTCATCGGGCGGTCGTGGGCCACCGGCACCGCCGAGGTACGCGACCGGGCCACCGGTGTGAAGTCCGAGGTGGCGACCGCTGATCTGGTGGCGACCGTGCTGGCCGCGGTCCGCGGCTGACCGGAGCGACCGACCGGGCGGCGGGCCTCAGCCCGACTCGTCGCCCGGGAACGGCACGGTGCCCGGCGTCACGCCGGCCAGGACCCGCCAGCCGGTCAGCCGGACAGCGGCGTCCGACAGTGCGGTGAGGGCGAACCGGCGCAGCTGGGAGTTACCGGTGGACCCGATGACCGCCCGCCAGGCGTTGGTGGCGTCCCGCTCGATCGCCATCGCGACCTGCAGCGCGGTCGGCCGGTCGGTCACCACGACCGGCAGCCGGTAGGCCACCTCGGTGGCGATCGGCTCGACCCCGATCGAGCTGAGCAGGTCGCTGGTGGTGTCCCGGATCTGTTCGTTGGCCACCCGGTTGCGCCGCGCCAGCGCGATGTCGTCCCGGTCGTAGGCGCTGACCAGCCCGTACGCCCAGACCGCGGCGTGCGCAGTGCCGAGGCCGACCTGCACCGCCTGGGCCGCGTCACCCTCGACCGAGCCGATGTCCACCTGCGTGGTGACGACCGCTCCGCTGCCGGGGACCACCGACACCGAGGCGTCCGAGGATGTGCCGGTGGTGCTTGCGGCGTTCTCCGGACCGGCCGGAGTGGTGGGAGCGGTCATGCGGACAACACCGATCGGTGAGTGGCCAGGCAGGCCGAGATGGATGCGAGAAGGGCGGCCCGGTAACGGCCGGTGGCGACGACGCCGTCGCTGAACTGCAGCTGAGCGTTCTCCGCATCGGTGCGCAACGTTCCGAGAGCGAGCGCCGGGTCCGTCGAGACGTCCAGCGTCGGGGACGTGGCCGGCGTGGACGGATCGGTCGCCGACGTGGCCGCCGTCCCGGAACCCCGGGCGTCCTCGGCCCGGAGCGCATCCAGATGCGCCGCGCGGTCGGCCCGCAGCGGGGTGATCAGCGCCACCGTGGCCGCATCACCGGCCAGCGCGGTCAGTGTCGCGTCGATCCGGGCCAGATGCAGGCGGGTGGTGGCGATCAGGGTCTGGATGGGATCGATCGGCGGCGGGGCCTCGACGGTGCTGGTCACAGTGGGTGCGCTGCCCCCGAACACCGAACAGCCGGTCAGCGCCACCGCACCGGCGGCGCCCACTCCGGTCAGGAACGTGCGTCGGCCGAGAGGGCGGGGACGGGTAGTGGGCACGCCGGACATCATTCCAGATGCGGTTACTCTGATCGGGACAACTACACAGGCGGGAGCGGTGATGACACCAGCTGACGAGGACACACTGCGTGAACTGGCCGGGGCCGTCGTCGGGCGCGTCGGTGCCGGCCTGGACCTCGAAGAGGTCGTCGTGGTGGCCGCCGGTCGGCGGTCGATCGTGCGGGTCGTGGTGGACGGCGACCAGGGGATCACGCTGGACGTCGCCGCCGAGATCAGCCGCAACCTGGCCGCCGAGCTCGATGCCGCCGAGGCCGCCGGAACGGCATTCCTGGGCGCCGAGCCCTACACGCTCGAGGTCACCAGCCCCGGAGTGGGACGACCGTTGACCGAGGAGCGGCACTTCCGCCGGGCCCGTGGCCGGGTGATCACGGTGACCCTCTTCGACGGCGGCCGCACCGAGGGCCGGGTGCGCCGGGTGGTCGAGCGCAACCTCGAGTTGCTGACCGGCACGGACGCCGCGGTGACGAGCATTCCGCTGGATGAGATCCGTCGGGCCAAGGTGGAGGTCGAATTCGGCCAGATGCCGCCGGCCCACGTCGCACTGCTCGACGCCGACGGCTTCGTCGATCCCGCCCGGGCCTTCGACGAGGTGCCCGCCGAGGAATTCACCGACGAGGAACTCGCCGATTCAGAACTCGCCGAATCACAACTCGCCGAATCAGAACTCGCCGAAGCAGGACTCACCGACGACGACGACGATGACCTCGACCTCGAGGACGACGACGAAGGCGACGACGAAATAGGCGACGACGATGACCTCGACGACGACGACGACGACGACGACGATGTCGACGTCGACGTCGACTCCGACGCCCCCGACGACCCGGACCGCGCCACCAGCACCAGCACCAGCACCACGGAAGAAGGACAGCTGTGAACGTCGACATCGCCGCACTGCGGGCGGTCGAACGGGAGAAGAACATCAGTTTCGAGTCCCTGATCGAGACCCTCGAGACCGCCCTCCTCACCGCCTACCGGCACACCGACCACCACGCCCAACGGGCCCGGGTGGACGTCAACCGCAAGACCGGTCAGATCCGGGTGATGGCCCGGGAGCCGCACGGGGATGGCGAGGACGGCGCCGAGTGGGACGACACCCCGGAGGACTTCGGCCGGATCGCTGCGACCACCGCACGGCAGGTCATCCTGCAGCGGCTGCGGGACGTGGAGAACGAGCGCACCTTCGGCGATTTCGCCGGCCGTGAGCACGACCTCATCACCGGTGTGGTCAGCGCCGACTCCCGGGTCAACGCCAAGGGTGTGGTGGTGGTCAGCCTCGGCGACGTCGAAGGCGTCATCCCTGCGGCCGAGCAGGCACCGGGGGAGACCTACGAGCACGGTCAGCGACTCAAGTGCTACGTCGTCTCCGTGGTCCGCGGCATGCGCGGGCCGCAGATCACGCTGTCCCGCACGCACCCGTCGCTGGTCCGCAAGCTCTTCGCGTTGGAGGTGCCCGAGATCGCCGACGGCAGCGTCGAGATCACCGATGTGGCCCGCGAGGCCGGGCACCGGTCCAAGATCGCCGTCCGGGCGATGGTGCCCGGAGTCAACCCGAAGGGCGCCTGCATCGGCCCGATGGGCCAGCGGGTGCGCTCGGTGATGAGCGAGCTCAACGGCGAGAAGATCGACATCATCGATCACGACCCGGACCCCGGGACGTTCGTCGGGAACGCGCTGTCCCCGGCACGCGCGCTCTCGGTCACCGTGGTCGACCTGGCCGCCCGGGCGGCCAGGGTGGTCGTCCCGGATTACCAGCTCTCGCTGGCGATCGGCAAGGAAGGCCAGAACGCCCGCCTCGCCGCGCGGCTGACCGGCTGGCGGATCGACATCCGGTCCGACGCCGAGCCGCCCGGCGGTGCCCCGGCCGGGGCTCCGGGCAGGTAAGGTGGACAAGGCCCGAGATCGGGCACCAACCCCTGCACCCGGGCCCCCAGGCCCGGTGAGGACGTGCGTGGGGTGTCGTGCCCGGGCAACGGCTCGTGACCTGCTGCGTGTCGTCGTCCAGAACGGCGTCATCGTGCCCGACCCAGCCCACCGGCTGCCCGGGCGCGGGGCGTACCTGCACCTCGACGCGCAGTGTCATCGGAACGCGGTCCGCCGCAAGGCGTGGATGCGAGCCCTCCGGCTCGCCGCCCCGCTATCCGATGATGCAGTGGCCGCGTACCTCGACGAGGTGCCGCGGACGGCAGGGCCCGCAGCAGAGCAGGCACCACCGCAGTAGGCACCACCGCAGTAGCACCATCGAAGTACGTAGTGCAGCGCAGTGTTGAAGAGGCACCGCAATGTCCGACAACGAAGGCAGACCCATCGTGAGCAAGCCGTGAAGCACCAGCGATGAGCATCATCACCAACTAGGCCCGGCGTGCCATCCGCCGCTGGGCCCCCTCAGAAGGAGTCCAGTGGTAGGTAAGGCCCGGGTACACGAGCTCGCCAAGGAGCTCGGCAAGTCCAGCAAAGATGTGATGTCGAAGCTCGCAGAGCTCGGCGAATTCGTGAAGAGTCCCTCCTCGACCATCGAGGCCCCCGTCGTGCGCAAGCTGCGCGAGGCGTTCCCGGCGGCAGCGCCGAAGGAGTCCAACGGGCGTCCCGCCGCACGTCCGGCGGCTGCAGCCGCCGCGGCATCGGCTCCTGCGGTGCCTGCCGCAGCTCCCGCGCCGGCCGCCGCCGAGACGGTCACCCCGGCACCGGCACGCCCGGTACCGGCGACTCCGGCCGCACCGGCCCCCGCCCCCGCACCGGCGGTCGCCGAAACCCCGGCGCCCCAAGCGGTCCGCCCGCCCGCCGGTGCACCCGCACCCCGGCCGGCCGCACCTCGACCGGCAGCTCCGGCTCCGGCCGCTGTTGCTCCCGCCGCTGCTGCTCCGGCAGCTCCTGCTGCGCCGGCGGCAGCGCCTGCTGTCAGCCCCGCGTCGCCGGAATTCCGGCCCGCCGCTGCCAGCGCCGCCCCCGAGCAGACGTCACCGCGTCCGTCCGGTGGCATCCCCGGTGCACCGCGACCGCCGCGCGTCGGTAACAACCCGTTCGGTGTCGGCTCCGGTGGCCGCGCCGCCCCGCCGCGTCCCGGCGGTGGCATTCCCGGTGCACCGCGTCCGCCCCAGGCCCGTCCGGGTACCGGCGTCCCCGGTTCCGCCTCCACGTCCGGCCGGTCCCGGTGGTCCGCGTCCCGGCACGCCGGGCGGGCGTCCCGGTACCCCCGGTGGTCGTCCCGGCTTCGGTGGCGCCCCGGGTGCCACGGTGGTGGCGCCTACCGTCCGGGCGGCGCGCCCGGCGGTTACCGCGCTGGTGCCGGTGCGCCCTCGACCGGTGGGCCCGCCCGTCCCGGTGGTGGCGGTCCGCGTGGTGGCGCCGGTCGCGGTTCTGCCGCCGGTGCATTCGGCCGGCAGGGCGGACCGTCCCGCAAGGGTCGCAAGTCCAAGAAGCAGCGCCGTCAGGAATTCGACAACATGCAGGCCCCGTCGGTCGGCGGCGTCGTACTGCCCCGCGGCAACGGCAGCACCGTCCGGTTGGTCCGCGGTTCCAGCCTGGCCGACTTCGCCGACAAGATCGACGCGAACCCGGCCTCGATGGTGCAGGCGCTGTTCCACCTCGGTGAGATGGTGACCGCCACCCAGTCGGTGAGTGACGACATCCTGGAGCTGCTCGGTTCCGAGATGGGCTACGAGGTCGAGATCGTCTCTCCGGACGAAGAGGACCGCGAGCTGCTCGAGACGTTCGACCTGAACTACGGGGCGAACGAGGGCGGCGAGGACGAGCTGCAGATCCGGCCGCCGGTCGTCACCGTCATGGGTCACGTCGACCACGGCAAGACGCGTCTGCTCGACGCGATCCGCGACACCCACATCATGGACAAGGAAGCCGGTGGCATCACCCAGCACATCGGTGCCTACCAGGTCGCGACCGAGCTCGAGGGCAACGAGCGGCTGATCACCTTCATCGACACCCCGGGTCACGAGGCGTTCACCGCCATGCGTGCCCGTGGATCGAAGTCCACCGACATCGTCGTGCTGGTCGTCGCGGCCGACGACGGCGTGATGCCGCAGACGGTCGAGGCGATCAACCACGCCAAGGCCGCCGATGTGCCGATCGTCGTGGCGATCAACAAGATCGACAAGGAAGGCGCCAACCCGGACAAGATCCGGCAGCAGCTGACCGAGTACGGCCTGGTCGCCGAGGAGTACGGCGGGGAGACCATGTTCGTCGAGGTCTCGGCACGTGAACGGATCAACATCGACGGGCTCCTCGAGGCCGTCCTGCTGACCGCGGACGCGGCGCTGGACCTCACCGCGAACCCGAACATGCCCGCACAGGGTGTGGCCATCGAGGCACACCTGGACCGCGGTCGTGGTTCGGTGGCGACCGTGCTGGTGCAGCGCGGAACGCTGCGGGTCGGCGACTCGATCGTCACCGGCAACGCCTACGGACGCGTCCGGGCCATGCTCGGCGACCACGGCGAGAACGTCTTCGAGGCGCTCCCGTCGCGGCCCGTCCAGGTGCTCGGCCTCACCTCGGTGCCCGGCGCCGGTGACTCGTTCCTCGTGGTCGAAGAGGACCGGGTCGCCCGCCAGATCGCCGAGCGTCGGCAGGCCAGGGCCCGCAAGGCCCAGGTCGCCAACCGTCGCCGCATCACCCTGGAGGACCTGGGTACCGCGCTGGCCGAGAAGAAGATCGAGAACCTCACCCTGATCATCAAGGGCGACAACTCGGGCACCGTCGAGGCGCTCGAGGACTCGCTGATGCAGCTCGAGGTCGGACCGGACGTCAACCTGCGCGTCGTGCACCGCGGTGTCGGTGGCATCACGCAGGACGACATCAACCTGGCGGCGACGACCGAGGCGATCGTGGTCGGCTTCAACGTGAAGCCGGTGCGAGGCGTTCAGGAACTCGCCGACCGCGAGGGTGTGGACATCCGGTACTACACGGTCATCTACCAGGCCATCGACGAGATCGAACTCGCACTCAAGGGGCTGCTCAAGCCCGAGTACGAAGAGGTCAACGTCGGGTCGGCGGAGATCCGGGAAGTCTTCCGGTCGTCCAAGTTCGGCAACATCGCCGGTTGCATTGTCCGTTCGGGCGAGATCCGTCGGAACGCGAAGGCGCGGCTGCTCCGCAACGGTGTCGTCATCAACGACGACCTGCGGATCGACTCGCTCAAGCGGTTCAAGGACGACGCGGTCGAGGTGCGCGAGGGCTACGAGTGCGGTGTCGGGCTCGGCAGCTGGAACAACATCGAGATCGAGGACACCATCGAGACGTACGAGACGCGCGAGAAGCCGCGCGCCTGATGCGTCCCACCGGGTCCGGGGTATTCAACTCCCGGACCCGGTGGTCGCATCCCGTCCTTCGAGAAGTGACCGGCTCCGCCATCCACGGAGCCGGTCCACAACACTGTGCGTGAGGTGAACCATGGCTGATTCGGCCCGGGCCAGGCGACTGGCCAAGCGCATCGTCGCGATCGTGGCGACGGAGCTCGAGCACTCGGTCAAGGACCCGCGGCTGGCGATGATCACCGTCACCGCGGCGACCGTGACCCCCGATCTGCGCGACGCCACCGTCTACTACACGGTCTACGGCGCCGACGAGGACGTCGAGTCCACCCGCATCGCACTCAGCAGCGCCCTCGGGGTGCTGCGGAGCGCGGTCGGCCGGGAGACCGGCATCAAGTTCACGCCGACCCTGTCGTTCGTGCTCGACAAGGTGCCCGACACCGCCCGCCAGATGGACGAACTGCTCAATGCCGCGAAGGCCGCTGACGCAGCCATCGCCGCTGCAGCAGCGAATGCCGTCCATGCCGGCGACCCCGATCCCTACAAGAAGCCGCCGGTCGTCGACCCGGATGACGAGCGCTTCTCCGCCTGACCGGGACTGTGTGCGCCTTTCCGGACCGCTAGCTCAAGTAGTCAGTGGTTTCATCGGTTCGGATGATTCGCGCTCGCTGCGATTACGGATTGCATGACCGAGTGTCGATAGGTCTCTGTCGGTGTGCTCGGTTACTTTTCCTCCATGACTCGGGTGGCGGAATCAGATGCGTGGTCGATCAGTGGGATGAGTCCCGCTGCACTGTCGGTGTGGGGTAAGTCCGACCAGTCGACGGGCGATTGGGTCCGGCTCACCCGGCACATGTCCGACAGCGCTGAGGTGGCTGCTCTGGTATGGGACCGCTGGCTGGCGTCGTCGGTACGACGGCTCGTCGCCGGTCCGCTATCGGACGCTCAGGGCCGCATTTTGCTGATGTGGCTGGCTGCTACCCACGACCTGGGGAAGTGCAGCCCGGCCTTTGCCGTACAGATGCCCGCGCTCGCGGAGCGGATGCGGGATACGGGGCTGGACATGCGCGGGTACATCAGCCGAGATCGCAGTCCTCATTCCCATGTCTCGCATGTGATTCTGTCTGACTGGCTCACTGCAGAGCATGGCTTCGCGACTGCTGCCGCCGACGCGCTGTCGGTCGTTGTGGGTGGTCATCACGGAGTCGCGCCCCTTGCGCAGGACGTGCGAGACGCCGCAGATCCTCGGCAGCGCGGAGGTCCGCAGTGGCGGAGGGTCCAGTTCGAGCTCGCCGACTGGGCGGCGCTACATGTTCGAGTTGAACCGGTGTTGGCACGCCTCCGGGAGAGTCCTGTGCCGGCGACGGTGCAGGTGCTCCTCACCGCCGCGGTCATCGTGTCGGATTGGATCGCAAGCGCGGTCGAGCACTTCCCCTACCTCGACGAACGGACGTCAGCCCGACGGGCAGAGGATGCCTGGTGGACTCTCGGGCTGACCCCGCCGTGGGTCCCCGCGACTCCCGCCGATATTGAAGCGCAGTTCAACTCGCGCTTTGAGCTCCCCGTCGGGACGCAACCGCGGCCAGTGCAGCGTGCAGTCGCCGACGCCGCCTCGACGATGGCTGAGCCGGGTCTGATCCTCGTCGAAGCGCCGATGGGAGAGGGAAAGACTGAAGCGGCACTTTTGGCAGTGGAGATTCTGGCTGCCCGCTTCGGAGCCGGTGGTTGCTTCATCGCACTGCCGACTATGGCAACCACCGACGCCATGTTCTCGCGAGTGGCGGCGTGGATCGATCGGTTGCCGGTGGGAGCCGTGTCGACGTACCTCGCACACGGGAAATCTGCACTAAACCCTGAGTTCCAGGAGATGAGCCGGCTCGGTCGTCTCGCTGGGGTAGTGCAGGACGACCAGATCGGTGATGAGGACGAGAAGTCGGTTGATGGCGTAGCTGTGGCGCTCGCCTGGCTGAGCGGACGCAAGAAGGGAGTGCTGTCGTCCTTCGTGGTGGGCACCATCGACCAAGTTCTGATGGGGGGCCTGAAGAGTCGCCACTTGGTGCTCCGCCATCTGGCGTTGGCGGGAAAGGTCGTTGTCATCGACGAGGTGCATGCCTCGGACGAGTTCATGAGTGTCTTTCTGATCAAGGTTCTTCGCTGGCTGGGCGCCTACGGAGTGCCAACCGTTCTGCTGAGCGCCACACTTCCGGCTGCCCGGCGCAACGAATTCGTCGCTGCTTACCGCACCCGGCGCGTCCCGGAAACGGAGCAGGATGGTTGCCCGCCCGCCCCGGAACCACTCTTTCGGAGTCGCCCACGCCTGTCTCCCAGGGCTGTGATGCGGCCCGCCGTGGCGGTGCATGCCGGCTATCCCTGCGTCACGACGGCGACATTGACCGGATCTGTGACAACCGCAGTCACGTCCTCTGGTCGCGAGTTGACGGTGGACGTCCGATTCGCATCCGATGATGACGAAGCGCTGGCAACCCTTCTTGCCGCTGCACTTGCCGACGGCGGATGTGTTGCGGTGGTTCGGAACACCGTTGTTCGAGCACAGGCCACCGCGGGGATGCTCCGGCGCACGTTCGGCGATGTCGTGGTGCTCGTTCACTCCCGGTTCCTCGGCCCGGATCGGATGCGCAAGGAGGCTCAGTTGAGGCGGTGGCTGGGTCCACCGGGATCCGGTACCGAACGACCGGCCCGGCTGATCGTGGTGGGAACCCAGGTGCTGGAACAGTCGCTGGACATCGACTTCGACCTCATGGTCAGCGATCTCGCTCCGATGGACCTGCTGCTGCAGCGGATCGGTCGACTGCATCGCCATGACCGCGATCCCCGGGACCGCGGACTCATGAGTCAGGCCCGCTGCGTGATCGTCGGCATCGAGGACGTCGGCGTTGAGCCTCCGGTTCCGGTCAGCGGATCGGTAGCGGTCTACGGGACGTCTGCCTTGCTGCGGTCTGCGCTGACATTGCGAGACCGGCTGGCCGACGGTGTGCTTGAGCTGCCGACCGACGTGCCTGCGCTGGTCGAGTATGCCAGCGCGATCGAGTTGGCAGTGCCGGATACCTGGTCCGACGTGTTCCTCCAAGCTGAGGAAGGCGCCGACAAGCGCCGGGCGGAACGTGCCGCGCAGGCTAGCCAATTCAGCCTCGGGGATGTGCCGGCAAATCTTGTGAACTGGACACGGCGAGGCGTCGGTGATGCAGAGGGGCCGATGGCACAGGCCAGGGTCCGGGACGGCGATGACAGCATCGAAGTACTGGTGGTCCAAGAGTCCGCCGGCATCAAGCGGGTACTTCCCTGGATCGAACCCCATGGGGGGCGACTGCTCTACGAAGGAGCGGAGCCACCATTCGAGCTGGCTCGCACGGTGGCTTCGTGCACGCTCCGGCTGCCGAGCCGGCTGTGCATGCCGTGGCGGCTCGATCGCGTGGTCCGCGAACTGGAGGCCCGCGGAGTAGCCGCCTGGCAACAGTCCCGCTGGCTCAAGGGACAGCTGGTACTGGTGCTGGACGAGCAATTCGAGACCGATCTAGACGGCGACCGATTGAAGTACGACCGCGAGGACGGCCTCGTGGTGAGCAAGGGGGACCGATGACAACCACACACTCCGATGCACTCGCGGTCGGCAGCTTCCAACTCCTCGACGAGCCGTGGCTACGGGTCGTGATGCTGGACGGCACGGTCACGGACAAGTCGTTGAAGGGGGTGTTCGCCGACGCTCATCTGATTCGGGAGCTGGTAGGCGAGCTACCCACCACGACCTTCGCGTTGCACCGCCTGCTGTTGGCAGTGCTCTACCGATCCATAGAAGTCGTCCCCATGGCTGAATCGGGGCGTCGGCCGTCAGCGTCATGGCGGGCGCTATGGGCGCTTCCTGAACTTCCCGGCGTCGTTGATCAGTACCTCGAGCTCCATCGCGACGCTTTCGATTTGCTCCACCTGGATCGACCATTCCTTCAGGTCCCCGATCTGGCCACGGCCAAGGGCGACGTGGGCGGGCTGGAGAAGCTCGTCGCTGACGTCCCGAATGGGGAGCAGTACTTCACCACGCGTGCCGGGCGATCACTTCGACGAATCCCCTTCGCCGAGGCGGCACGTTGGCTGGTGCACACCATGGCTTACGACATTTCCGGCATCAAGTCCGGTGCAGTCGGTGATGCCCGGGTCAAGGGCGGAAAGGGGTATCCGATCGGGACCGGATGGGTCGGCACTATCGGCGGCCTGCTCGTCGAGGGCGGCACCCTCCGCGAAACACTGCTTCTCAACCTGGTTCTGGGTGCTGACGGCGTCGACGAGCACCCCTGGTCCGACGAGAACGACTTGGCAGTCTGGGAGCGGCCCGTACTGACCGCAGCGCCGGAACCCGACTGGCAGCCGGCAGGTCCGGCCTCTGTTCTGATCTGGCCCAGTCGCCGAGTCCGGCTTGCACACGATGGTGCTGCTGTCACCGGGGTCTTGATCGCGAACGGCGATCCCCTCACGCCGCAGGACCGTTTCCGCGTCGAGCCCATGACCGGTTGGCGGCGTAGCGAGCCGCAGGAAAAGAAGCTCGGCCGATACCCGGTCTACATGCCACGCACGCACGACCCGGATAGAGCGCTCTGGCGGGGGCTGCAGTCCATGCTGCCGGTGGGGGCCCGCGAGCGCATGGGAGCAACGGCATCGATTGCACTTCCCGCCGTGGTCCTCGACTGGTTGCGGGATCGGATCGTCGACACCCTCGGCCCGGACTTCGTCATTCGCACCCGGGCGATCGGTATGACCTACGGATCCCAGAGTTCGACCACCGAAGAGATCATTGACGACTCGTTGGCGATCCGCACGGGGGTGTTGTCCACCGCTGCCCTTCAAAAGCTGGCTACTGATGCCGTTCGAGCTGCCGAGAGTGGCGTGAAGGCATTGGGGGACCTCGCCCGCAATCTTGCTGTTGCTGCCGGTGGCGACGGCGAAGGAGAGCGCGACCACGCCCGCCGGTCCGGCTTCTTCCTGTTGGATGCCCCGTATCGGGTATGGCTGGCGAGCCTCACGAACGACACGGACGGGGTTCGGGAGGAGCAGGTATGGCAGATACGGGCATCCCGGATATTGCATCGATGCGGTGAGGACTTGGTCGCTGCCGCCGGGCCGGGTGCATGGGTCGGACGGATCTCACCGCAAGGTCGGCACATCGACGCTGCGCTGGCCGAGATCTACTTCTGGCGCGCGCTGGACGATGCTTTCCCGGCCGCAAAACCGTCAGTTCATCGACCGACACCCACCCCCGAGGAGGAAGCGTCATGAGTGCCCCTACGTTGCGCACACCAACCGCCGCCCTGCAGCATCACGTCGACAGGGTGATCATCTCACTGCAGCATTCCTACCTCAGCGACCGGCAGGCCCTGAGCGGCTCGGCCGCCGCACACCTCGCGCGGCTCAGGCGAGGAATCGGTCGGTCGCCCGGTGCAGACCCCCTCGTGTGGGAGTTGATGTTCGACCAATGGCCACCGGAGCTCGCGCCGAGATCAGATGCCGTCACAGCCGCCGAGTCCGCGGCGCACGCAGCCCTGACGCTCTTCTCGGTACACCAGCAGTCCAAAGCTATTCCGATGCACGTGAAGGGGCCTTCGTTGGGGCGCGCGGTTTCACGGCTCGCCCGCCCCCTCGGGGAGGACGAGGAACAGCGCGTCCGTCGCCGGTTCAACGCGCTGGCGACCTCTGCGACTATCACTGAGACATTGCATCACGCGCGAGGAATGATCACCCAGCTCCGCGGGGCCGACATCGCACTGGACTACGGACGTCTCGCTGCAGATCTCCTGCTGCTGCAGACTCCCGCCTACCGAGATCGGGTCCGCCTCCGGTGGGGACGTGACTATTACGCGCCGTCAACTCACCCGTCCGATAGCCCAACCAAACCAGCTGACCCCGCCGCTCCCACCACCCAAGGAGACAACCTGTGACCACCACCGTCGACATTCACGTTCTGCAGACTGTGCCGCCGAGCAACCTCAACCGTGACGACACCGGCAGCCCGAAGACGGCCTTTTACGGCGGCGTACGCCGCGCCCGGGTGTCGAGTCAGGCATGGAAACGAGCCACCCGCAAGGCGTTCGACACTGCGTTGGACCGCTCGGAACTCGGGGTTCGCACTAAGCGAATCGTCGAGCTAGTCGTCTCGAGATCATCCGCCAGGCGCCTGATCTCGAAGTCGACGCGGAACAGTTGGCGGAGAAGGCGGTGGGGGCGACCGGTATCAAGGTGGCCGCACCCAAAGCCAAGAAGGGCGAGGTTGCCGGTCCCGCCCAGGCTGGGTATCTGGTTTTCCTCTCCCAACATCAGATCACGCGACTCGCCGAGCTGGCGGTGGCCGCCACGAGATCAGGCGGCAACGTGTCGGGACCCGATGCGCGCAAGGCCGCCGACAGTTCTCACAGCATTGACATCGCCTTGTTCGGCCGGATGATCGCCGAGGCGACCGACCTCAACGTCGATGCCTGCGCCCAGGTAGCCCACGCGCTGAGCGTCCACGCCGTCGACACCGAGTTCGACTACTTCACCGCAGTGGACGACCGCGCACCGGAGGACAACGCCGGTGCCGGCATGATCGGCACGGTCGAGTTCAACTCTTCGACGCTGTATCGCTACGCGACTGTCGACGTCGACGGGCTGAATCGAGCGTTGGGCGACGGCGCGGCAACCCGCCGTGCGGTGGGGGCGTTCGTCCGGGCCTTCGTGACATCGATGCCCACGGGCAAGCAGAACACGTTCGCCAACCGCACCCTGCCTGACGCGGTCGTTGTGATGGTCCGAGAGGGCCAGTCGGTGAACCTCGTAGGCGCTTTCGAGGACGCGGTCGTGGTAGGGCCGGACGAGAGCCGGATGGCCGAGACCAGTCGTCGACTCTCGGCGTACGGGGCCGATGTCGATACAGCTTTCGGTACGGCACCCCTGCGGGCGTTCGTGGTTCGGGTGGGGGAGGCGACCGAGCCGTTGGCGACGTTGGGGGAGTCGGTCTCACTCGCAAGCCTGCTCACCGGACTCGATGAGGTGTTGGTGGACAGGATGGTGCTGCGTTGACCGCCTTGGTGCTGCGATTGGCCGGACCGATGCAGGCATGGGGGGACCGCAGCAGGTTCGTCCGCCGGGAGACGCGACCTGAGCCGACGAAGAGCGGTGTCCTGGGTTTGCTGGCCGCCGCCCAGGGGCGACGACGGACCGATCCTCTCGAGGACTTGATGCATTTGCGATTTGGCGTGCGGATGGATCAGCCGGGTCGACTCCTGCCCGATTTCCAGGTCGCTCGCAGCCTTGACGGTAGGACCACGATGCCGCTGTCCCGGCGTTTCTACCTGACTGATGCAATTTTTCTCGCCGTGGTGGAAGGGGACGATGCGCTGATCGAGGCTGTTGAAGCTGCGTTGCACGCGCCGGTGTTCCCGCTGTACCTAGGGCGCCGGTCCTGTCCGCCGGCGGGCCCTGTTTCGCGGGGTCTCCGGTCCGCGCCGCTCGACCAAGTCCTCTCCACCGAGCCTTGGCAGGCTGCCACTTGGTATCGCCGTCGAACGCAGCCTCCTCGGTGCGATTGGCCGTGCTTCGCGATGCTGATCCCGGCGAGAGCGGCGAGGTGCTCCGGGATGTTCCGATCAGCTTTGACCCGGAGCGGCGGGAGTACGGCTGGCGCACGGTCACCCGGTACGAAGTGACCGTTCACAACCCTGACGGCCGAGGAACTGGGTCGGGCACGTCCGGAGCGCCACACGACCCCATGCTCGCGTTGGGGAGCAGCTGATGTATCTGACGCGATTCGCAATCAACACAGCGCGTCGAGGTGCACAGAAATTGCTCGGGTCGCCCCGGGCAATGCATGCTGCCGTGCTCTGCGGATTCTCGCCGAGCGCAAATACCGACGCCGGGCGTGTGCTCTGGCGCGTGGATCGCGACGGACCACATGTCTGGCTCTACATCGTCAGTCCGGAAACACCGGACCTGACACATCTTGTCGAACAGGCCGGCTGGCCGACTGCTGCCGATCCCTGGCAGACACGGTCGTATCGAGCGTTTCTCGACGATCTCACCGCCGGGCAGCTATGGTCGTTCCGGTTACGGGCCAACCCGGTCAAGCAGGCGCGCGACATCGGTGCCCGAGTCGCACACGTCACGGCCGACCAGCAGCGAGGCTGGCTGATGGACAGACTTCCTCGCCTCGGATTTTCGATACCTGAAGCCGCGCCGTCAGTTCCGGCTGTGGTGGTGTCGGATCGTCAACGGCGGGACTTCCGGAAGGAGTCTGCGACGGTGACTTTGGCGACTGCCCAGTTTGATGGGGTGCTTCGAGTCGAGGATGCAGAGTTGATGAGGCAGCCCTGTGTCACGGTGTGGGGCGCGGGAAGGCCTATGGCTGTGGCCTCATGACGCTAGTTCAGCCGTGACCGAACGGAAGATCCCGGGCACCAGGCCGGCGGAGCTTCCGGAGTTGGTCCGAGCGGAGGACCGGGTGTCGTTCGTGTACCTGGAACGGTGCATCGTGCATCGGGTGGACAACGCCATTACCGCACAGGACGAGCGCGGCATAGTACACATCCCTGCGGCGACCCTGGGCGCCCTCATGCTCGGCCCCGGCACCCGGGTGACTCACCAGGCAATGACGTTGCTGGCGGACAGCGGCTCGACGGCGGTGTGGGTCGGGGAGCGAGGAGTGCGGTATTACGCACATGGACGGTCGCTCGCGAACTCGTCCCGGCTGCTGATCGCACAGGCAATTGCGGTGTCCAACCAATCGGCGCGACTGCGTGTCGCCCGGTCTATGTACGGCATGCGGTTCGCCAACGAGGACGTCTCCGGTTTGACGATGCAGCAGCTACGAGGTCGTGAAGGCGCCCGGGTCCGGAGAATTTATCGGCAAGCATCGGAGGAGTCGGGGGTGCAATGGGACCGCCGTGAGTACGACCCGACTGACTTCGCCGGCGGATCGACCATCAACCAAGCGCTGACAGCAGCTCACTCCTGCCTGTACGGAATCGTGCACGCTGTGATCGTGGCGTTGGGGTGTACGCCGGGCCTCGGATTTGTACACACTGGACATGCTCGATCTTTCGTTTTCGACATCGCTGATCTGTATAAGGCACAGGTCACCATCCCGGTTGCGTTCAAGGTTGCGGCGACCGACCCGGAGGATGTGCCGTCGGAGACGCGCCGAGCCGTGCGCGACGCTGTGATGGACGGGAAAATAATGGCCCGCTGTGCCAGGGACATTCGGCGGCTGTTGCTGCCGGACGAGCCTGAGATCGCGCACGACGTCGACGCCGACGTAGTGCAGCTCTGGGACGGCGGGGACCGAACGGTCGACTCAGGACGTTCGTACCACCAGGAAAGCTACACATGGTCGTTCTGATGCTGACGTCCTGTCCGGCGGGTCTACGGGGGCATCTGACGCGGTGGATGCTCGAGATCGGACCTGGCGTATTTGTCGGGAAAGTGTCGTCGAGAGTGCGGGACCGAATGTGGGCGACCGTCATCGAGTTGGTCAAGGACGGTCGGGCAATCATGGTGTACAGCGCGAGGACCGAGCAACGACTGGAATTCAAGGTCCACCGCCACGACTGGCAGCCGGTTGACTTCGACGGTCTGCTATTGATGATGCGTCCCAACCTCGGCGAGACGGTGAAGGTTCCTGAACTCCGGGCCGGATGGAGCAATGCTTCACGGTATCGCCGCGGGGGCGGCGGGGGAGCGCGAAGACCGAAGGTAGATTGACCGTTGGTGCTCTATCGTGCCTGGTCACGTACTGTGCTCCCCGCTCCCGCGGGGGTGAGCCCCCGGCGATCAACCAGTTCTACGTCAACACGAAGTGCTCCCCGCTCCCGCGGGGGTGAGCCCGTTTCCGTTGCGAGCGTGACCGGCCCGGCCAGGTGCTCCCCGCTCCCGCGGGGGTGAGCCCCTGGCAATGAGCCGGTCGACGATGTCAAACTGGTGCTCCCCGCTCCCGCGGGGGTGAGCCCTTGAATGCTCGCGCCGGTCGGGTAGATCGACAGTGCTCCCCGCTTGAGA
This sequence comes from uncultured Actinomycetota bacterium, assembly GCA_963784315.1. Classification (GTDB taxonomy): domain Bacteria; phylum Actinomycetota; class Actinomycetes; order Mycobacteriales; family Nakamurellaceae; genus Nakamurella. The sequence continues at coordinate 24,766 of CAWAQR010000002.1, read as the reverse complement.
ATGACAAGCTGATTTGGCCCCACTGTGCTGGTCTGATTTGGCCCCACCCCCGGTTTGGGTGACCCGGCCGTGTTGGGGTCCGGGCTGGTCAGACTGGTGGTGTCTTCGGGCGTGTGGCGGCTCCCTTCCGGTTGGTTCTGGTGGTGCGGAGCCGGTAGGAGCTGCTGCCGGTGTTGATGATGTGGGCGTTGAACGTGAGTCGATCCACGACGGCTGCTGCCAGGCGGGGGTCGGTGAAGGTGTTGCCCCATTCGCTGAACGGGGCGTTCGAGGCGCACGCAATGGAGGCGCGTTCCTCCCGGGCGGTGATGATCTGGAACAGGAGCTCCGCCCCGTGTGGGTCGAGATGGACGTAGCCAAGCTCGTCCAGGCAAAGCAGATCGATCCGGGCGTAGCGGTTGAGCACACGTGAGAGTTGTTTACTGTCAGCGGCTTCGGCGAGTTCGTTGACCAGCGCCGCGGTTGTGACGTACCGGACTCGGCGGCCGGCTTCGGCCGCGGCGGTGCCCAACGCGATGAGCAGATGGGTTTTCCCGGTTCCGGAGTCGCCGAGCAGGACGACGGGTTCACCGGCGGTGATCCAGGCGCCGTCGGCGAGGTCGGCCAGCGTCGCTGCGGGAAGGTCGGGCAGTGCGGTGTGGTCGAAATCGGCGAGTCGTTTGCTGCGCGGGAACCTCGCCTCCCGCACCATCCGGATCCGCCGCCGCCCATCCCGGTCGTCGACCTCAGCGGAGAGGACCTCGGCGAGGAACGCCCCGTGCGAGAGGCGTCCACGAGCAGCGGCTTCGGCGATCCGGCCGGCTTCAGCGCGGATCGTGGGCAGACCCAGGGTGCGGCACGCGGCGTCCACCCTCAGCTGGGCGGCCGGGTCCGACAACGCGGTCACCGCGGCAGCCGGTCGTTGCGGGCTCATGCCCCGGCCCGCAGCAACTCGTCGTACCCGGTCAGGGTCGGCGTCGGGCGTTGGTCGGGCGGTGCTACCCCCACCGGTGTCCCGACTGGTGGTGTCCCGGCGGGCGCTGCGCCCGGCGGGGTGTGTGCGACGGACCGTCGACGGTCGTCCAAGTATCTGCGGGCCTCGACCGCGACCAGGTCGGGGTCGGCTGATCCGACCGTGAGGGCTGCTTCCATCCCGGCCGCCACCGCCTCGGCAGGCAACGTCCGGTGCAGCAGCAACACCCCGATCATGGCCCGGGTCCCGTCCCGGTCCCCGGCGTGGCGGCGGGCGTGGTCGAAGAACCGTTGATGCCCGGCGGTGAAGGTGCCCTCGGCTCGGGCCCGTACCAGCGCGGTCGCCCCGGGAAACGCGCCCGGCCGGCGGGTCAGCACCTCGAGGTAGTGATCCAGCTCCAGGGTCTCGGTGCCCTTGTGCAGCGACCGGACATGCCTGGCCACGACCCGGTCGTCGTGTCTGACCACGACCCGGTCCGCGCCCAACGCGACGTCAACACGTTTCCCGGCCAACCGGGCCGGCACCGAGTAATACGACTGCCGCACACACACCCTCGCTTTGGAATCGACCCGGCACGACAACGCCGCCGATTCATCAAACGACCTGTCCGGTAACGAGTTCAACAACGCAGCATCGCGGGCGGCGGCCTCCCCGACGGTCTCCGACCGGGCAGCGATCCGCCGGTGAGCGTCCTTCGCGTCAGCTGCGGCGAGTACCTCGTTCAGCTCCGCCAACGACCCCGCCACCGGCACCGGACTCAGGTGGGTCCGCCGGAACCGGCCGATATCGCCCTCCACGCCGCCTTTTTCGTGTGCACCGGCCAAGCCCGGCTCGCAGAAGAACGACTCGAACCCATAATGGGAGCGCAACCCGATGAACCTCGGATTCTCCAACCGGTCCCGGCCCAGCATCACCCGCAGCACCGCCGGTTTCAGGTTGTCATACCGGATCTGCCCCGACGGCACCCCACCGAACGCCTCGAACGCCCGCACATGCCCGTCCAGGAACGCCTCCGTCGCGACGTTGCCGTACGCGATGTGCACCGCCCGCCCGGAATGCGACAACCGCATCACGAACATGTGCAACACCAACCGCTCACCGCCGATCACCGCGGTGAAGTCACCGAAGTCGACCTCCGCGTCCCGGCCCGGCTCATGCGTCTGCGGGACCACGACGAGCCGTCTGTCCAAACCGATCTCGAGTTTCAGATCATGAACCAACGCGCGGATCGTGGACTCACACACCCGGGCGCCGTGCTCATCCAGCAACCGGTGCCACACCCGCCGCGCCGTATGACGCTGCTTCCGCGGCGCGGACAGATCAGCCTCCAACCACCCCCGGACCACACCCACCCACTGCCCCGACACCGGCCGCGGCCGGGCCGGCACCTTCCGCACCGGCGGCAACGCATCAGCAAGTGCGGCCCGCACCGTCCGCCGATGCACCGCGTGCCGGACAGCCAACTCCCGGATCGACAACCCATCCCGACCATCACGTCGGATACTTTCGAACTGCTCCACTCTCGATCTCTCCTTCACGCCCCAACTCCTCCGATTCGCCTTGGCAGACGAACCGGACGCTAGGGCCTAGCAGATCGAGGGTGGGGCCAAATCAAGCTGGCACGCCGGGGCCACTCCAAGCTGTCACACCCAGCCCGCACGCTCGACGGTTTCGCCGATGTCGCTTGCCAGCGTGATGGGACCACTGTTCTGCCAGGAGCATGGGACCACCTGGGTGCGGTCTTGATGGTGCCGGTCATGCGGTGGTCCGGTCAATGGCGGTGCGTTGCCGGTAGGTGGGTCCTTCGAGGATGAGGGTGTGGGCCCCGGACGTGAGTCGGTCGACGGCGGCTTGGGCGAGCATCGGGTCGGTGGTCATGGCCAGCCAGTCAGCGGGCTCCCGGTTCGAAGTCAGAATCGTGGCCCCTTTCTTGTGGCGTTCGACGACGAGTTCGTAGAAGTCGTTGGTGGTGGTGGGGTCCAGCGGCCGCAGCGCGAAGTCGTCGAGGATGAGCAGGTCGAGGCGGATGAGGCGGCGGAATTCGGCGTCGAGGGTGTTGTCGAGGCGGGCGGCGCGGAGCCGGGTGAAGAGCCGGTCGGCGCGGGCCATCTGGACGGTGAGTCGGCGGCGGATCGCGATGTGGCCGAGGGCTGTTGCGAGGTGGGTCTTCCCGATCCCGACGGGGCCGAGGATCAGGGCGTTAGTGGTGGCTTCGACGAAGCGGAGGCTGGTGAGGTCGGACAGCAGCTGCCGGTCGTAGCGGATGTCGTCGAGCTCGTTCCAGGTGTCCAGCCGTAGCCGGGGCATCAGGCCGGCGTTCTGGGCCCGCAGGGCCGCGGATTTCTGGTCCCGGCGGGACACCTCATCGGCCAGCAGCAGCTCGAGGAACGACGCGTGAGATAGCTGCCGGGCCCGGGCGAGTGAGAGTCGTTCGGGGAGGGTGTCTTTCATCCCGGACAGTTTCAGGGTGCGGAGCAGGCCGGTCAGGTCGGTCCCGATCGGGTCCGCTGCAAGGGTGTTGTCCAGGGTGGTCATTCGGTGTCCTGTTCTGCTGGTTGGAGGTCGGTTCCGCCGACGAGCGTGAGCGTCGCGGGCCGGGCGGCGGTGAGAGTTGCTGTGCTGGTGCGGAACTCGTTCGGATCCCGGGCGAACCGGCCGGCTGGGTGGCCGGCCGCGGCGGGGAGCACCGGCACCGTGTTCTCGAGGGCTTTGGTGAGCATCGCGTCGATCTTGCCGACGGCGACGACGTCCAGATCCAGCGAGGTGCCGCAGGCGGTGTCCACCGGGCCGGGACCGTAGCGGCGGACGAGGCCGAGGAGCCGGTAGACGGCCCGCATCCGGGTCCACGGCAGCGGATCATCAAGCAGCCGTTCCGCGTAGATGCCGATGTTGGGGCCGTGGCCGGCGGCGGTGGCGATCAGCCGGTCCAGATCGCGCATCGCGTAACCGGCCCGCTCCGCCGGGAGGTCCGTCGGGTCGGTGTGCCGCCCACCCGGCAGCTGCCGGGGGTGGGTCTTGACGAGCCGGCCGCGGTGGAACAATTTGACCAGATCAGCGTCGGCGCGGGCGTCCAACGACTGGCCGATCCACTCGCCGGGCACCGAGTACAGGGCTTTCCCGATCTCGACGTGGAAGTCGCGGTGGACCTTCACCGCCCGCCAGATCGGCACGTCGTAGCCGGCCGGGACATCCAGCAGGGCAACGGCTTCGACTTCCTGGAACGTTTCCAGCGGGCGGGCTGCGGTGGTCCCGTGGATCCGCATCCCGGCGACCCGGGTGCACCACAATTCGACGGCGGCTTGGGCCTGCTCAAGGCTGGTGAAGGTTTCACCGGCGAAGAAGTTCCCGCGGACGTACTGCACCGCCCGTTCGACTTTCGGTTTGTCCTGCGGCGAGCGGACCCGGGCGGGGTCGGTGGCGAACCCGGCGTTCTGGGCGTAGTCCAACCACCCGACCGTCAGCCGCGGGTTCACCGGGTCCGCGTTGGCCACGATCGCTTTCATGTTGTCCGGGACCAGGACCTTGAAGACGCCGCCGAAGAACGCCCACGCCGCCTCACACCCGGCGATCACCACCTGCAGGGTCTGGTTGAACGACAGGAACACGAACATGTGCCGGGACAGCACCGCAGTGAAGATCAGGGCGTGGACCTTCCGGCGCCGCCCGGTCGCCTCATCCAGGATGAAACCCATCTGGGCGAAGTCGATTTGGCATTCGACACCGGGCTCGCCGTCCAACACCCGCACGGTGGTGCCACGGGACCGGAACCCGCACTCCTGGGCGGCGAACCGGTGCAACGTCCGGTACGGCACCACCGTCCCGGACCGGGCTAGCAACACCTCGATCTTCACCACCGACAAGCCCTGCTGCACCCACCCGGTGATCTCAGACTGCCTGCTGCACAGCATGTCCCATGCTTGCCCGTGACCACCAGGGCGGGCTGGGCGGACCGCGGCGACGACCGCCCCGACGATCTCATCGGTGACGCCGACCAGGCCGGCGTCCCGGGTCAGGCCGGCCGCTTGGGCGGCGTCGACATACCGTCGGGCCGTCTTGCGGTCCACCCCGGCCCGCTCGGCGACGATCCGCAGACCACCACCAGCCAGCCAGCCCCGCAGCACTTCTCGGACCTCAACCACGTTTACCTCCCGGAACGCCATCGTCAGTGACCTCCATGCCGTGAAACCGGACATGACGATCAAACGGGCACCCCGAACCCGGCAGCATCAGAACACGCCGGGTGGTCCCACAACTGGCAGAACGATGGTCCCATGAAGTTGGCAGAAAACCGCCACAAGTGGTCCCATCACCGTGGCGGGCGACACTTGTCGATCAGCGGTTGGTTGAGTTCCTTTGTCGCGCTGGTGATCTGGACGAACCGGTTCCGTTTGATCGCGGTCTTCCCGGCGATGGCCTGCTGCGCTTTGGTGACTTGAGCCTCGATGCCGTGCAGTGTGCGGCGGGCCCGGTCGGCGCGGTACTGGTAGAAGATCGTGTGGTCTCGGCGGCCGTCCTTTGGTGACGCCGGCATCGGTTGCACCCACACCTGCTGGTCGATCATCTCCGTGTCGGGGTGGCGTCGCTGCCAGTCGGCGACGACCCACGGCATCTCGGGGATCCGGGCACCGATGATGAACGACAGGCCGGCCGCTTCGAGGGCTTTCTTGTTGCTGTCGGACACCATCCCGGCGTCGGCGACGACCGTGACGTCGGTGAGTCGGTGGGCGGCCATGAACGCCCGGATCGTGGGGATCATCGTGGTCGTCTCGGCCTTGTTCCCTTCGAATGCCTCGACCCGCAGCGGGAACCCGTCGGCGTCGACGAGCAGGCCGATGGTGATCTGCGGCTCCAGGCGCCGCTCTTTGGAGAACCCAGGCTCTCGGAACCCGTCACCGGTGTCGGTCTCGAAATACAGGGTCGAAACGTCATACAGCACAAGACTTGTCGGGCCGAGTAGGGCGTGGGAGGCGCACGCCGACGATAGTCCGGTCCGCCACGTCTCCTTCGCGAACACCGGCAGCCGCCGGGCCACCGTCCGATACGACGGCACCGCGACGCCGACCTCCTGCAGGACCCGCAGCGTATCCAGCTTGATGTCGGCTCCACGATCCGGGCCAGCACCAGCGACCGGAAGACCTCGTCGCCGCCGGTCACCGTGTCGAATCCGACCGCCCGGTACGCCGCGGTCAGCGCGTCCCACAACAAGCCCATCCTCGACGCGGTGATCGGTAGCGGCCCGCCCGCTTCCGGCGGCGCCGGCAGACCCAGGTCCAGTTCACCCTGACCCGCCGATATCCGCTGCCGCGCAACGGTCTTCAGGATCTCCAACTCGACGTCGTCATGCGCCGAACCGATGTGCTCGATCCGCCGTTTCCCGCCCCGGTTCGAGTACACGATCTGCACCGCACGTGCCCCAGACGCGGTCCTCACCGTCCGAACGTGCACCATTCCGGCACTCTACGACCCTGATTAGTGCCCACGAACCGACCCATCAGACCCGAACCCGCACGTCACAGGCCTGCGAAGCAGGAGATCTTCCGATTATCGGTGACCTAAGTCAGGGCACCCGCCAAGGCCGGACCCCTACCTGCCAGGCTTGCGTGAGACATCTGCAAGGCCCGGGTGTGACGCTGTAGGGCGTGACAGGAGACAAGCCAGTGACCAGCAGCATCCAGCAGGTGCCCGACTCGGCCAGCGGTGCGGAGACGGTGAATCCGGCACCGAATCCGGTGCGGCGGTCGTTCACCGCCGAGTACCGAGCGCGGGTGGTCGCCGAGTACGAGGCGGCCCCGCACGGCGAGAAGGCCGGTGTCCTGCGACGGGAGGGTCTGTACCAGTCCCAGGTCCGTGAGTGGAAGGCCGAACGGGACGCTCGGGCGGCCGGCCTGGTCCCGCAACGCACTTCACACCGGGCGTCGAAAACATCGGCGTCGGAGACTGATCGGCTCCGAGCAGAAAATGCGCGATTGACCAAAGAATTGGCGAAGTCGCAGGCGGTGGTGGAGATCATGGGAAAACTACAAGGGCTCTTGGAAACCATCTCCGAGAGCACGGACACGCCGCCGCCACCGACGACGCGTTGACAGCTGCGTTCGCCGAGCTACGCGCCGGGCAGGTACCACGAAGGCGGCGTGCGCGTTGATCGGCCGGCCTCGGGCCAGTCACTACCGCCGGTACCTGGCCGGTCCGCTGTACGGGCCGAAGCAGGCCCGCAGGGTCCCGGACAACGGGCAGGCGCTGACTGCGACCGAGAAGGCGGCGGTACTGGAGTTGATCAACACCGAGCCGTACGCAGATCTGGCGATCGGGCAGATCTGGACCCGTGAGCTGGACGAGGGGCGCTACCTGTGCTCGATGTCGACCATGTACCGGATCGCCCGGGCCGCCGGGCAGACCCGCGAAAGACGCCGACAGGCAACGCATCCGGCGAAAGTCAAGCCGGAGTTGATGGCCGATGCGCCGTCGCAGATCTGGTCCTGGGACATCACCAAACTCCGCGGCCCGAGCAAAGGAATCTTCTACCACCTGTACGTGCTGATCGACATCTTCTCCCGCTACAACCCCGGCTGGCTGGTCTCGACCTGCGAAGAATCCAACCTGGCCGCCGACTTCATCGCCGAGGCGATCGGCCGCAACAGCACCGCCCCACACAGCGTCCACGCCGACCGCGGCACCTCGATGACCTCCAAACCGGTGTCGATGCTGCTCACCGACCTGGGTGTCACCCGCTCCCATTCCCGACCACACGTGTCCAATGACAACCCGTTCTCGGAAGCGCAATACCGGACCCTGAAATACCTGCCCGATTTCCCCGACCACTTCCAATCGCTGGAGCACGCCAAACAATTCTGCACCGAATTCTTCTACCAATACAACTACATCCACCGGCATTCCGGGATCGGCTGGCATACCCCCGCCTCCGTCCACTTCGGCACCGCTGACGCCATCGACGACTCCCGCCGAACGACCCTCACCGCGGCGTTCCACGCCAACCCGGCGCGGTTCGGCCGGCGACCCCACCCACCCCTCCGGCCCGACAAGGCCTGGATCAACCAGCCACAACCCGCGCTACCCGAATAAACTCAACACCCGTGTCTCACTTGACTTGACCACGCCCGCCTCCGTCCACTTCGGCACAGCCGACGCCATCGACGACTCCCGCCGAATGACCCTCACCGCGGCGTTCCACGCCAACCCGTGGTTCGGCCGGCGACCCCACCCACCCGTCCGGCCCGACAAGACCTGGATCAACAAACCGCAACCAGCGCTACCCGAATAACTTGACACCCGTGTCTCGCTTGACTTGACAGATAGCGGGGCGAGGACCGGGCCATGCCCGCCGCGGGGGCGTTGACCAAGGCTTTCCTGTGGTCCGCGCAGCGAACCGTGACGAAGACCGCGACCGTGTCGCTGCACGGCAACACCTACCAAGTCGAATCAGCCCTGGCCGGCCGGCGGGTCGAGTTGGTGTTCTTCGCCCTGTTCAACCTGGAGGACATCGAGATCCGCTACCAGGACAAAAGCTACGGGAAAGCAGTGCCACACCACATCACCCGGCACGCTCACCCCAAAGCCCGACCAGAAACACCGGAGACCACCACCCGCCAAGCGCACCGGGATCGACTACCTCGCGATGATCGCCGACACCCACCACCAACGGGTCGCCGCGAACGAGACGATCAACTTCGACGCCCTCTACCCCCAGCCCGACCGGCCCACGAGATGGTCTACACCACATCAACCTGTGGCTGCTGCGCGATCGCATCGACGGCGTCGAGGGCTGGAGCGTGGTCGACTGCTGCGTCGCGCGCGACGAATCGCGCGCCCAGTGGGAGCAGGTCTTCGCGAGCGCAGCTCGAAGGCCTGCCGATCCTGCGCGTGATCGTCACCCACATGCACCCCGACCACATCGGCCTGGCCGACTGGCTGTGCAAGCGCTGGAACGCGCCGCTGTGGATCAGCGCCACCGACTACCACGTGGCGCGCGTGCTGAGCACGGCCGGCGACACGCTTGCCGGCGGCGGATGCGGCGGCCGACTTCTTCGCCGCGCACGGCCTGGCCGACGAAGACGCGCTGGCCAAGGTCCGCCAGCGCACCGACTACTACAGCGCATTGGTGCCCTCGGTGCCGGGCAGCTACGTGCGCCTGCTCGACGGCGCCGACGTCGCCATCGGCGGGCGCAGCTGGCGCTGCATCGCCGGCTACGGCCACGCGCCCGAGCACATCGCGCTGTACTGCGAGGAGGCGGGCCTGCTGATCGGCGGCGACATGATGCTGCCGCGCATCTCGACCAACGTCAGCGTGCACGCCGGCGAGCCGGAGTCCAATCCGCTGCGGCTGTTCCTCGACAGCATCGAGCGATTCAACGCGCCTGCCGGCGGACACGCTGGCGCTGCCCTCGCACGGCAAGCCCTTCACCGGCGTGCACCGCCGCGTCGGGCAGTTGCAGGAGCACCACCGCGACCGGCTGGCCGAGCTGCTGGCGGCCTGCGTCGCGCGGCCGCACAGCGCCGCCGAGGCGCATGCCGATCCTGTTCAAGCGCAAGCTGGACCTGCACCAGACCACCTTTGCCATGGGCGAGACCATCGCCCACCTGCACCTGCTGTGGTTCGAGGGCCAGTTGCAGCGCAGCCGCGGCGCCGACGGCGTCTGGCGCTTCGGCGCGCGCGGCTGAGCAACCGCGGCCGGGCGGGCCGCGGCGCGGGCCGGGCTGCTCTGGTAAAAGCGGGCGGGCGTGCCTCGTCGGCACGCGCGCAGCCATGAGAGTCCCTGTCGCCGATCCAGTGCGGCGCTTCTGCGCCGCACTCGCCCTCCTGCTGGCCACGCTGCTGGCCGCCGGCTGCGCCAGCCTGCCGCCCGGCCTGGCCGGCCCGCCCTCGGCCGCGCTGCCGGCGTCGGACGACACCGCACTGGGCCGCATCGCCAGGGCCTCCTCACCCGACCCGGAGCTGAGCGGCTTTCGGCTCATGCCGGGCGGCGATTTCGCGCTCGCCGCGCGGCTCGAACTGGCGCGCCGCGCCGAGCGCACGCTCGACGTGCAGTACTACCACATCGAGAACGACGCAACCGGCCGCTACTTCCTGCGCGCGCTGCGCGACGCGGCGCGGCGCGGCGTGCGCGTGCGGCTGCTGATGGACGACCTCTACACCGCGGGCGAAGACGAGCTGCTGCTCGCGCTGGCCGCCACGCCGAACGTCGAGCTGCGCCTGTACAACCCCTTTCCGGCCTGGCCGCGGCAGCCTGCTGCGTCGCTTTGCCGCCTCGCTGTTCGACTTCGACCGCGTGCAGCGGCGCATGCACAACAAGCTCTTCATCGCCGACGGCGCGATGGCGGTGGCCGGCGGGCGCAACATCGGCGGCCGCTACTTCACGCAGACCGCCGGCGAGAACTTCCTCGACCTCGACACCTTCGTCGCCGGCGCCCTGGTGCCGCGGCTGGGCGTGCCTGTTCGACCGGTACTGGAACAGCGAGTACGTGCAGCCCGATGCAGGCCGTCGTGTCCATCGCACGTGCCGCCCGACGAACTGCGCGCCGCTTCGACGCCGCCACCGACCCCGCGCAGCGCACCGCCGCCGCGCCCGCCGGCGCCCAACGACCTGCTGGGCTACGCGCCCGCTCGCCGAAGACCTGGACGCCGGCCGCTCGGCCTGATCTGGGCCACGCGCCGAGGCCTATGCCGACTCGCCCGATCGCGTGGTCGGCAAGCAGGTCGAACTACGGCGGCGTGCCGCTGCTCGACGTCGACAGCGTGCGCTACAACGTGGTCGAGCAGATGCGCCGCGCGCGGCGCGAAGTGACGCTGGTCAGCTCGCCCTACCTGATCCCGGGCACGGCCGGCCTCGAGCTGATGCGCGAGATGCGCGGTCGCGGCGTGACGATCAGCCTGGTCACCAACTCGCTGGCCGCCACCGACGAGCCGCTGGTGCACACCGGCTACCGGCGCTACCGGCCGGCAATGCTGCGCCTGGGCGTCGAGCTGCACGAGCTGAGCTCCGAGCGCACGCGGCGCAGCGTGCGGCTGGGCATCTTCGGCTCGTCGGTCGGCCGGCTGCATGCCAAGACGGCGGTGTTCGACCAGCAGCAGGCTGTTCGTCGGCTCGATGAACTTCGACCCGCGCTCGGACGTGGTCAACACCGAGATCGGCCTGTTCATCCACAGTCCCCGAGATGGCGCGCCAGATCGCTCAAGCTGATCGAGCAGCTCAAGCAGCAGGGCGCCTGGCGCGTGCAGCTGGCGGCCGACGGCCGACTCGATCGAGTGGCACAGCAACGACCGGACGACCCGCAGAGTCCGTGACAGCGAACCCGACACCAGCCTGTGGGACCGGCTGATGCTGGAGCTGCTGGCGCCGCTGGCGCCGGAGGGCTTGCTGTAAGGCGCGCCGCGCCAGTCGTCGCCGTGCCGCTACCGCACGTTCACCGCCTCCACCTGCACCAGCAGCCGGACCCGGTCCTCGAAGCCGAACGGAATGCCCCAGGTGACGCCCCACTGGCTGCGCTCGATGGTGGTCTCGAAGTCGCCGCCGCACACCTGGCGGTTGAGCAGCGGGCTCAGGTAGCAGTTGAAGCGGCTGGCCGTCAGCGCGCACCGGCCGGGTCTTGCCGAGCAGCGTGAGCGTGCCCGTCGACCTCGGTCACCTTGTCGCCGCTTGAGCGCCATCCTTCGGCGACGAAGCGGCCGGTCGGAAACTCCGCCACGTTCAGGAAATCCTTGCTCTGGACATGGCGGTTGAGCAGGTCGACGCCGGTGTTGATCGGTGCTCATGTCCATCGTGATGTCGACCTTGCCGCCGGCGCCGCCGGGGTCGATGCGCACGATGCCGTCCTTGCGTGCTGAAGCGGCCGCGGTTGGTGGTGGTGCCGTAGTGGCCCATCTCGTACATCACGAAGGTGTGGGTCGGATCGATCACGTAGCGCGCGCCCTTTTGCGGCCCGCCGGCCGGCTGCGCCGCGGCCTCGGGCGCCTGCGCTACCGCGTGGACTTGGGCCAGGGCGCCGGACCACGGCAGCCACGCCGCCAGCACGGCAATGGCCAGCGCGAGCACGGCATACGTCACGTATCGGGTCTTCATGGGGATTCTCCGGGTGAAAAGGTCCTGGCGGCGGTGCACGCTCCCGGCCTCAGGCCGGCACCCGGAACGGGGCCGGGTCGATCGGCGGCGCGCTGCCGTCCATCAGCGCCTCCAGCAGTTTCGCGCTGCCCGGCGCCAGCGTCAGCCCGAGCGCGCCGTGGCCGGCGTTGACCCACAGGTTGGCCCAGCGGGTGCGCCCGACCAGTGGCCGTCCGCCCGGCGTTGCGGGCCGCAGGCCGGCCCAGGGCTGCGGGTCGGCGAAGTCGCAGGCGCCGGGAAAGGTCTCGCGCACCGCGGCGCACAGCGCCTCGATGCGGCGCGGATCGACCTGCACCTGCGGCCCGCACAACTCGGCGAACCCGGCCACGCGCAGCCGCTCGCCCAGCCGCGCATGGACCAGCTTGCGGCCGTTGTCGGTGATGCTGACGCGCGGCGCTGCGGCCGCGTCGACCACCGGCAGGGTGATGCTGTAGCCGCGGATCGGCTCGATCGGCAGCGCCGCGCCGAGCGGGTGCAGCAGGGCGGAGGCCGCCGGGCCGGCCGCCAGCACGAAATGGTCGGCTTCGATGCGCCCGTCCTCGCCGCGCAGCGCGAACACGCGGCCGGCGTCCATGTCGAAGCCGGTCACGCGCTGGCCGAGCTGCAACTGGGCGCCGCTGGCTTCGACCAGACCGCGCGCCAGCGCTGCGGCGTCGGCGACCTCTTCATCCTCGGTCCAGACACCGAACTCGATCGCGCCGCCGCCGGTGGCGCGCAACGCGGGCTCGAGCGCCAGACATTCGTCCGGCTCGACGATGCGCTGCGCGCAGCCCAGTTCGCGTTGCCAGCCGATCTGCCGTGCCACTGCGTCGCGTGCGCCGGCGTCGCGGTACAGCACGAGCTTGCCGGGACGGGCATGGCAGGCGGCCCGCGCCAGTGCCGCCGGCTGCTCGGCCAGCCAGCCGTGCAGCGTGTCGCGGCTCAGGAAGGACAGCGCCAGCAGCGCCTCGGTGGTGCTGCGCACGCGCGACCAGCGGCAGGCCGCGACGAACGCCGCCAGCCAGCGCAGGTGGGCCATCTCGGGCCGCGGGCGCCAGCGCAGCGGGCTGTCGGGCGACAGCAGCCAGCCGGGCAACGCGGCCAGCGCTGCAGGCGTCGCCAGCGGCTCGACATAGCTGTAGCTCAGCTGGCCGCCATTGGCGCGGCTGGCCCCCTGGCCGGGCTCGGCGTTCGCGTCGACCAGCGTGACGCGCCAGCCGGCCCGCGCCAGCGCATAGGCGCTGGCGCTGCCGACGATGCCGGCGCCGATCACGCAGGCGTGGCCTGCCTTCATGGTGTGCTCATGTCCGCTTGCTGCCTTCCATGCCTTGTCCGCTCGCTGCCTCCTTGCCGGCACGCTGGCACCTGAGCGACGCTCGCGCGCCGGGCCTTCCTCTATGCTGGCCGCAGGCGGCGCCTGGCGCCGACCCGTGCATTCGTGGCGTGCGACCGACCGCCGCCCACCCCCAACTACCGGAGACCGAAACCCCATGGACACCACCCGACTCTTCTCGCTCGAGGGCCGCAGCGCGCTCATCACCGGCGGCTCGCGCGGCATCGGCCGCATGATCGCCGAAGGCTTCCTGGCGCAGGGCGCGCGCGTCTACATCTCGGCGCGCAAGGCCGCGGCCTGCGACCAGACCGCCAAGGAGCTGTCGGCCTTCGGCCACTGCGTCTCGCTGCCGGCCGACGTGTCGACGCTCGACGGCGCGCAGGCGCTGGTCGAGGCCTACGCCAAGCACGAGAGCGCGCTCGACATCCTGGTCAACAACGCCGGCGCCGCCTGGGGCGCGCCGTTCGACGAATTTCCGGAAAGCGGCTGGGACAAGGTGGTCGACCTGAACCTGAAGTCGCCCTTCTTCCTGACGCAGGCGCTGACGCCGATGCTCAGGAAGGCCGCGACCGACCACCTGGCCAAGGTGATCCACATCGCCTCGATCGACGGCATGTCGGTCAACCCGCAGGAAACCTACTCGTACGCCGCCAGCAAGGCCGGCCTGATCCACCTCACGCGCCGCATGGCGCTGCGGCTGGCGCACGAGCGCATCGTGGTCAGCGCGATCGCGCCGGGCGCCTTCGCCTCCGACATGAACAAGGACGCGCGCGACCACGGCGACGAGGTCGAAGGCGCGCATTCCCGCCGGCCGCATCGGCACGCCCGAAGACATGGCCGGCGCCGCGATCTACCTGGCTTCGCGCGCCGGCGACTATGTGATGGGATCGACGCTGGTGGTCGATGGCGGCGTGACGCACGCGCGCTGAGCGCTCGCCAGCGCAGAACGCTCGGCTCACTGCCAGCGCGGCACCGCCTCGTCCTTGAGCTGCTGGCGCAGCTGCGCGTAGTCCGGCACCACGCTCTCGACCGTCTCCCAGAAGCGCGGGCTGTGGTCCATCACGCGCAGATGGCTCAGTTCGTGCGCCACCACGTAGTCGATCACCGGCATGCGGAAATGCACCAGCCGCCAGTGCAGGCGGATCGCGCCGTCGGCGCTGGCGCTGCCCCAGCGCGTGGCGGCGTTCGACAGCGCCAGCTTGCGCCAGTGCACGCCCAGGCGCGGCGCGAAATGGTCGAGCCGCTCGGTGAAGATGCGCCGCGCCTGGCGCATCAGCCAGGCCTGCGCGGCGTCGCGGATCTGCGCCGGGCTGGCGTCGTGCGCCAGCGCCAGCGCGCAGCGTGTGCGGCTCGCCGGCGGCGGCCTCGGCGTCGAGCACGCGCCGCCGACGCCGTCGAAGCGCATGGCGCGGGTCGAGCCGCACCACCACCGGCTCGCCCAGGAACGGAAAGCTCGCGCCGTCCTTCCAGTCGATGCGCGCCGCCTCGAGCCGGGCCTGGCGCTGCTGCGTCTCGCCGAGCTTGCGCAGGATCCAGTCGGCCTTTTCCTGCACCGCGGCGTCGACGTCGCGCAGCGCCACCCAGCGCGGCGCGCGCACCGTCAGGCCTTCGGCGCCGACCAGGAAGCCGATGGTGCGGCGCTTGCCGCGCGCTGAACTCGTAGGCCACGCGGGCGTCGCCCAGCACGCAGCTTCGCGGTTGGCGCGCGGATGGACGAAGCGGGCCGGCGCGCAGCGCGTCGGCCAGTGGCAGCGCCGGCGCCAGGCGGTCGCTGGCGCGCCGTCGGCATGCCGGTGCTCGCGCGACGGCGACTGGTGCGGCGCGGCGCGGCGTCGAGCAGGTCCGAGCGTGGCTGCAGCGAGCGGCCGCGCATGGCCGCGTCGAACAGGTCGAGCGTGAACTGCAGCAGCGCGGTGCATGCGCGCGTGCGCTCGTCAGGCGGATAGGCCTCGGGGTCGAGCCGGCGCATCTCGGCTTCGATCCAGGCCTCGACCTCGCGCATCAGTTCGTCCGGCTGGCGGCCGTCGCTGGGAATGGCCGGGCCGATCGACACGTCGACCACGCCCGGGCCGCTTGATGAAGGCCTTGCGCGGCCAGACCTTGGCCGAGGTCACGGCGATCGGGATCACCGGCGCGCCGGTCTCGATGGCCAGCCGCGTGCCGCCGGTCTTGTAGGTGCCCTTCTGGCCGCGCGGGATGCGCGTGCCCTCCGGGAACATGATGATCCAGATGCCCTGCGCCAGCAGCCGCTTGCCCTGCGCCACCACCTTGTTGAAGGCCTGCGCGCGCTGGCTGCGGTCGATGTGGATCATGTCCAGCCGCGCCATGGCCCAGCCGAAGAACGGCACGTAGATCAGCTCCCGCTTGAACACGTAGGCCAGCGGATGCGGCATCAGCGTCGGCATCAGGAAGGTCTCGTAGGTCGACTGGTGCTTGACCAGCAGGATCGCGCCGGCGCGCTTGTCCTGCGGCAGGTTTTCCATGCCGGTGACGCGCGTGCTGGATGCCCAGGAGCACGCGCGCGCCGCCGATCGCCCAGCCCAGCCAGCGCACGGCCATCCAGTACAGCGGCTCGCCGCGCTGCCAGAGCGAGCGCGACCACCATGATGATGCCCCAGGGGATCACGGTGACCAGCATCCAGAGCAGCGTGGACGACGCGAGCGGAGGAAGGCCATGCAGGTCAGGCGGTCTGCCGTCGAGTGCAGCGCGGCCTGCGCTCTTCGCGCGCCAGCAGGAAGTCGGCGAAGGCCGCCAGGTCCTCGTGGACCCGCGTGCCCGGCGGGTAGTCGCGGCGGCAGCGGTCGACGCCGCGGCAGGCCGCGCCCTTGCCGGTCAGCACCAGGTGCGGCTCGCAGCCGGCGGCGGCGCCGGCCTGCAGGTCGCGCAGGCTGTCGCCGGCCGTCGGCACGTCGCGTCAGGTCGACGCCGTAGCGCTCGCCGATCTGCACGAACAGGCCCGGCTGCGGCTTGCGGCAGTCGCAGTCTTCGTCGGGGCTGTGCGGGCAATAGAACACCGCGTCGACGCGCCCGCCGACGGCCGCCAGCATCTTGTGCATCTTGGCGTGCATGGCGTTGAGCGACGCCACGTCGAACAGCCCGCGGCCCGAGGCCCGACTGGTTGGACGCGATCACCACGTGCCAGCCCGCGTGGTTGAGCCGGGCGATGGCCTCCAGCGCGCCGGGCAGCGGCGTCCATTCGATCGTCGCTCTTGACGAAGTCGTCGCGGTGCACGTTGATGCGTGCCGTTGCGGTCGAGGATGACGAGTTTCATGGCAGTGTGCGGCGGTCGGCGTCAGGACGCCAGCCGCTCGAGCTGCGCCACGCGGTTCATGGCCTCGTGCAGCGATGCTCAGCAGGCCCAGGCGGTTCAGGCGCAGGTCGGTCTGCTCGGCATTGACCATCACGCCGTCGAAGAAGGCATCGACCGGCGCGCGCAGCGCGGCCAGCGTCTGCAGCGAGGCGGTGTAGTCGCCCGCCTCGAACTGCGCGTCGGCCTGCGGGCACGACCTGCTGCATCGCGGCGTACAGCGCCTTCTCGGCGGGCTCGCGCAGCAGCAGCTCGCTGACGTGCGCATCGGCCTCGGGCGACTTCTTCAGGATGTTGCCGATGCGCTTGTTGGCGGCGGCCAGCGCCGGCGGCTTCGGGCAGCGCGGCGAAGGCGCGCACCGCGGCCAGCGCGCTTGGCGACTTCGCCCAGGCGCTGCGGGCGCGGAGCCAGCACGGCATCGACTTCCTGCGCGCTGTAGCCCTGCTCGCGCAGGCTGCCGGCCAGGCGGTCGTCGATGAAGTCGTCCAGCTGCGCCGGCGCGTGCCTGCGAGCAGCGCCGCCGGTCGAACGCGCGACGGCCGCGGCGTGCAGCAGCGCGCGCAGGTCCAGCGGCAGCTCGCTTCTCGATCAGCATGCGCAGCACGCCCAGCGCATGGCGGCGCAGCGCGAACGGATCCTTGTCGCCGGTGGGCAGCTTGCCGATGCCGAACATGCCGACCAGCGTCTCCAGCTTGTCGGCCAGCGCCACCACGACGCCGACCCGGTTGCGCGGCAGCGCGTCGCCGGCGAAGCGCGGCTTGTAGTGGTCTTCGATGGCGTCGGCCACCGTCGGCGTCGAGCCCGTCGTGCAGCGCGTAGTAGCGGCCCATGATGCCCTGCAGCTCGGGGAACTCGCCGACCATGTCGGTCACCAGGTCGGCCTTGGCCAGCTGCGCGGCCTGCGCGGCCTGCGCCGGCAGCGTCGCTGTCGCCCAGCTGCGGCGGCCGAGCTGCTCGGCGATGGCGCGGGCGATGCGCATCACGCGCTCCACGCGCTCGCCCTGCGTGCCCAGCTTGTTGTGATAGACCACCTTGCCCAGCGACTCGACGCGCGAGGCCAGCGTCTTCTTGCGGTCCTGGTCGAAGAAGAACTTGGCGTCGGCCAGGCGCGGGCGCACCACGCGCTCGTTGCCGCCGATCGACGGCGCTGGCGTCGTCGGGCGTGATGTTGCTGACCACCAGGAACCGGTTGGTCAGCTTGCCCGGCGCGTCGAGCAGCGGAAAGTACTTCTGGTTGGCCTTCATCGTGAGGATCAGGCACTCCTGCGGCACGTCGCAGGAACTCGGGCTCGAACTCGCAGACCAGCACGTTCGGGCGCTCGACCAGCGCGGTCACTTCGTCGAGCAGCGCGTCGTCGTCGATCGGCTGCGCGCCGCCGCCGACCTTCGCCGCGGCCGCGGCGAGCTGGCGCGCGATCTCGGCGCGGCGCGCGTCGAAGCCGGCGATCACCGCGCCTTCGTCGCGCAGCTGCTGCGGCGTAGCTGTCGGCGTCGCGCAGCACGACCGGATCGACCGGCGCCTCGAAGCGGTGGCCGTGCGTGTCGCGGCCGGCCTTCAGGCCCAGCGCCTCGACCGGCACGACGTCGTCGCCATGCAGCGCCACCAGGCCGTGCGCCGGGCGCACGAAGCTCACGCTGGTCCAGCCGGGCAGCTCGCAGCCGGTTTGAGCTGGTAGCTCATGACCTTGGGGATCGGCAGCTTGGCGATGGCTTCGGCCAGCGCCTTCTGCAGGCCCTCGGCCAGCGTCGCGCCGCGTGGCGGTGCTGTCGTAGAACAGCGCCTCGGCCTTGCCGTCCGGCGCGCGCTGCAGCCCGGCACGGCCGACGCGTCGGCGCCCAGCGCCGCCAGCTTCTTCAGCAGCGCCGGCGTGGCGTTGCCGGCGGCATCGAGGCCGACGGCCACCGGCATCAGCTTTTGCGACACCGCCTTGTCGGCGGCCTGCGCCGCGCACGTGCGTGACGTGCGCGGCCAGGCGGCGCGGCGAGGCAAAGGCGGTCAGCACCGAGCCGGCATCGGCCAGGCCCTGCGCCTTGCAGCTGCTCGCGCAGCACGCCGGCGAACGCCTCGCCCAGCTTCTTCAGCGCCTTGGGCGGCAGCTCTTCGACGAACAGTTCGACCAGCAGGTTCTTGGATGTCGGCTCATCGCTCAGGCCGCCTTCTTCTGGCATCTGCGCGACCCACTCGCGCGGCGCCATCGGGAAGCCCAGCCGCTCGCGGCTGTCGTAGTAGCTCTGCGCCACGCTGCGCGCCAGGTTGCGGATGCGGCCGATGTAGGCGGCGCGTTCGGTCACGCTGATCGCGCCGCGCGCGTCCAGCAGGTTGAAGCTGTGCGCGGCCTTGAGCACCTGCTCGTAGGCCGGCAGCGCCAGCTGCTGCTCCATCAGGTGCCTGGCCTGCTTCTCGTGCGCGGCGAAGGCGGTGAACAGGAAGTCGGCGTCGCTGTGCTCGAAGTTGTAGGTCGACTGCTCGACCTCGTTCTGCTTGTAGACGTCGCCGTAGCTCAGGCCCTCGGTCCACTTCAGGTTGTAGACGTTGTCCACGCCCTGCAGGTACATCGCCAGGCGCTCCAGGCCGTAGGTGATCTCGCCGGTGATGGGCTTGCAGTCGATGCCGCCGACCTGCTGGAAGTAGGTGAACTGCGTGACCTCCATGCCGTTGAGCCAGACCTCCCAGCCCAGGCCCCAGGCGCCGAGCGTCGGGTTCTCCCAGTCGTCCTCGACGAAGCGGATGTCGTTCTTCTTCAGGTCGAAGCCGAGCGCCTCGAGCGAGCCGAGGTACAGCTCCAGGATGTTGGCCGGCGCGGGCTTGAGCACCACCTGGTACTGGTAGTAGTGCTGCAGGCGGTTCGGGTTCTCGCCGTAGCGGCCGTCCTTGGGGCGGCGGCTGGGCTGCACGTAGGCGGCCTTCCAGGGCTCGGGGCCGAGCGCGCGCAGGAAGGTGGCGGTGTGCGAGGTGCCGGCGCCGACTTCCATGTCGTAGGGCTGCAGCAGCGCGCAGCCCTGGGCGTCCCAGTAGGACTGCAGCTTGAGGATGATTTGCTGGAAGGTGAGCATGAGGCAGGTCGGGAGCCGGCATGTTGGAGGCAGGGGGTCAGGCACCGGCAAAGGCGCACGCGGTGCAAGCCGGTCGATTTTACGGCCGTGCCGCTGCTCGGCAGCGCTATGGCTCTGATAGCGCTCGTGCCCGCAGGGCGAAGCGGCATTCGACGTCAGCGGCGGCGGGCCGCGCCAGCCGCCAGCCGCCAGCGCGCCGGCCAGTGCCGCGAGCCACAGCGGCCACAGCCCGCAGCGCGACACCCAGCGCGCGTACGGCGTGAGGCCGCGGCGGCCCTCCACCTGCGCCTCGAGCACGCCGCGCGTGAGGCGCGGCAGCGCAGTGCGTGACGCGGCCGCGGTGGTCGATCACCGCCGTGGCGCCGGTGTTGGTGGCGCGCACCATCGGCCGCTCGAATTCGAGCGCGCGCATGCGCGAGATCGCCAGGTGCTGGTCGATCGCGACGGTGTCGCCGAACCAGGCGATGTTGCTGACGTTGAGCAGGATGGTGGGCGCCGTGCGCCGCGTCGCGGAAGTTGGCGCCGATCTCGTCGCCGAACAGGTCCTCGTAGCAGATGTTGGGCGCGATGCCGCTGGCCCTGCCAGTCGAAGGACGGCTGCGCCGAGCGCGCCGCGGCTGAAGTCGCCCAGCGGGATGTTCATCATGTCGGTGAACCAGCGGAACAGCGGCGGGATGAATTCGCCGAACGGCACCAGGTGGTGCTTGTCGTAGCGGTAGGCCTGCGGCTGGCCGGGCTGCCCGGCAGGCCGAGACCGAGCACGCTGTTGGTGTAGCCCTGGCGTCCGTCGCCCAGCGGCAGGCCGATCAGGGCGGCCTGCGCCGCTGGCGGCATAGCGCTTGCGATCGCCTCGAGATAGCCCGGCGGCAAGCTGCGGCGGCAGCAGCGGCAGCGCGGTCTCGGGCGTGATCGACCAGCGGCGCGCGTTGCGCCGTGCAGCTGCTCGCCGTACCAGCGCAGCGCGGTGGCGATGCCGCCGCCGGGCTCGAACTTCTCGTCCTGCGGGATGTTGCCCTGCAGCAGCGCGACGCCGATGCGGCCGGCACTGCGGGCATCGCCGGCCGCTGACGCTCGGCGCAGTCAGGGCGCAATGCACTGGGCAGCCAGCAAGGCCGACGTCAGCCACGCCCGCCAGCGGCCGGCGCCAGCGTGCGCCGATGCGCTGGCGGCGGCGGCGCGCAGGCGGCGCAGCCACGGCACCGCCAGCGCCACCAGGCCGGCTGCGACAGCGCCGATGCCGTAGACGCCGACCAGGGCGCGAGCGCGGCCAGCGGCCCGTCGACGATGCGCATAGCCCCCGGCGCCCCAGGGAAAGCCGGTGAACCAGCTGTCGCGCAGCAGTTCGGCCAGCGTCCACAGCGCGGCGAAAAAGATAGCTGCTCGGGCACGGACTCGGCGGGCGCGCAGGCCACGAAACAGCGCCGCAGGCGACGGCGTAGTAGAGCGCCAGCACCGCCGCCAGTGCCAACACCGCAAGCGACCGCCAGCGGCGCCGCCAGCCCGCCGTAGGTGTGCAGCGAGATGAACAGCCACCAGAAGGTGCCGCACAGCCAGGCGGTGGCGAACAGCCCAGCCGAGCAGCGCCGCGCTGCGCCAGGCGCGCGGCGCCGGTCGTCGCCGCGCGCAGCGCGTCGAGTTGCCAGACCAGCACGGCCAGCGAGACGAGCTGCAGCCACCACAGCGGCTGGCCGTCCCAGGGCGCCGCGATCGAGACTGCCTGCGCGAGCCGGCCGCCAGGACCACCACGCGCGCAGCGCCAGGCCGAGGCCGGCAGTGCCGCGTCGGCAGGACGGCGCGACGGCGGCGGCTTCAATCGGCGGCGTCGTCGCCGCGCGCCGGCGACACCTTGAACCAGCGCACCGCGCCGCCCTTGGTGTGCAGCACGACGAAGTCGAAGCCGCCCAGCGCGTGGTGCTCGCCGCGCTTGGGCACGTGGCCCATCTCGTGCGCGATCAGGCCGCCGATGGTGTCGAAGTCCTCGCTCAGCGCTCCTCGTCGAAGGCGATGCCGAACGCCTCGGCCACGCGCTCGATCGGCGTGTCGCCGCTGACACGCGGTAGGTGTGGTCGGCCAGGCCGAAGATGTCGCCCTCGTCCTCGGCGATGTCGAACTCGTCCTCGATCTCGCCGACGATCTGCTCGAGCACGTCCTCGATGGTGATGAGGCCGGCCACGCGGCCGAACTCGTCGATCACGATCGCCAGGTGGTTGCGGTTGCCGCGGAACTCGCGCAGCAGGTCGTTCAGGCCCTTGCTTTCGGGCACGAAGGCCGCCGGGCGCAGCAGCGCGCGGATGTTCAGCTCCGGCGCGCGCTGCAGCTTGAGCAGGTCCTTGGCCAGCAGGATGCCGATGATGTTTTCCTTCTCGCCCTCGTAGACCGGAAAGCGCGAGTGCGCGGTGTCGATCACGAGGTGCAGCAGCGTCGTCGTACGGGCGCGTCGATGTTGACCAGGTCCATGCGCGGCGCGGCCACCATCACGTCGCCGGCGGTCATGTCGGCCATGCGCAGCACGCCTTCGAGCATGACGCGCGACTCGGCGCCGATGACGTCGTTGTCCTCGGCGTCGGCGAGGGTTTCGATCAGCTCGTCGCGCGAGTCGGGGCCGGGATGGATGAACTCGGCGAGCTTCTTGAGGAAGCTGCGCTTGTCTTCCCGTTCGGGCGGGCGCGCGCTCAGGGTGAGGGTCGGCCACTGCGGGAGGGCGGAGTTGGGGAGCGTCAAGGATACCGGAACTGCGCACGCGCACGCCCGCGCGACAGCGCGCGGCTCAGGCGCGACGATTGGTCGCGCGCGCGCGCGCACGCCGCTGCGGATTTCCTGCAGCGTGGCCAGGAACGCCCAGAACTGCTTGGCCCGCGCCTTGAGCTGGAAGTCGATCTGCGCGAACTGCTCCAGCGCGATCTCGCTCATGCGGCTGTCGCAGCGTGGCGGCCGGCAAGCGCAGGTGCGCTTCGGATTCGGAGCCGCTGCGCACCACCGTCGCGCCGGCATTGCGCGCGATCTTCAGCATCGCCGCGTTTTCGCTCAGCGCGTGGATGAACAGCATGCCGACGCCTTCGTTGCGGGCCGCGCACCACGGCGCGCTCGAACAGACGCGCGCCGTAGCCGCGACCGCGCGCGTGCTGCGGACACCGAGACGCCGAACTCGGCGCAATCGTGCCAGTCTGGCCGGCCGGCGCGAAAGCCAGGTGCGCCATCGCGATCAGTTCGAGCCGGCGGTTGTAGATGCCGAAGATCTCGTCGCGCTCGAAGTCCAGCCCGTCGACGTAGCGCCGGATCTGCTCGTCGGAGGCGCCGTAGCCGAAGCGCAGGTAGCGGTCGTGTCGGCGAGCGCCAGCAGGTGCTGCAGAATGCGCTCGCGCTCGCCGGGCCCGATCGACCGAATCGGTATCAGGGCGTGCGGATTGTGGTGCGCTGCTGTAGAAATGCTGTGGGAATCGGCCGGCGGCCGGGTAGTCACGCCCTCAGCCGCCGGGACCTGAGACAGGTCGTTGGAGTAAGGCATACGGCCAATATACGGGTATTCACTGATTGAACAACCCCGCAGGCGGCTGCGCTGCCTCCTTTAGGGACGGACTACCATCTCCCGTCGGACTCATCCTACGCCAGCCGCCCCAAGGCGAGGGATTACGCTAGAAAAGAAGCGAATCTAGGCAGTCCTCAAGCACGGCCAGCAGGTCATCCGTTCGCGCCCGGGCAGTCACGCAATGCGGTTGCCGAAAATGCGCCGTGAGAAGCAAGCCCCTGCGTCGCTGCCTGCATCGGTCGGCTCTTCGAGTAACGAGAGCGTTTCGGAGAGTACCGTGGAGTCGAAGGCCATTTCCATGTGGGCCAAGCACGCAGCGAGCCGATTCTCGGCCCCGCCCAGGCTCGCACTGACAGCCGGCATCACGATGTTGTCGGTGTTCGAATACCAGCAAACAAACAGGGCGCGCCGCGCGCTGTCGGTGGACTGATCGAGTTGCGCGAGCCAGGCGCTGCCCAGACGCATTTGGCGGCCATTGGTGGTGCGGCTGAAACGTGCGATCCAGGTGCCGCCGTGCGGGGTACCGATCGTTACGACGCGATGGATCCGCAACGGGTCGGTGCGTAGCAACCAGGCACGCGCCGCCAGACCGCCCATGCTGTGACAGACCATCAGCGGCGGCAGGCCCGTGGCCTGCGTAACCTGAGCCACGGCTGCGTCGATGGCGGCGTGGTAGTTTTCGATTGGACCGAAGATCGGCTCCAGGTTCACCGCGACGAAGGCCCGGTCGCGCTGACGCAAGACCTTCAACCACGGGTTCCAGAAGCCGCGATTGCACATTAGCCCATGAAGCAGTACGACGCCACGCAGACCATTTCGAGGCAGGTGGTCGAGCTGCGCGCGCCATCGAAACGGCTGACGCCAGAAGAAGATGCGCGGGGCGAGCCGGCATTCGGCAATCCATGCGCGCAAATAGTGACTAGCAGAGGCGCGCGCAGCCGCACCGACGCGCCAGCTCGCGAGGAATTCGAGGGCCAGCACTGCGGCGTACGTTAGCGGCAGAGAGGCGAATCCCAAGCAGGCAATGAACGGGTTGCGCTGCCACCAGAAACCCATCAAGCCGAGAGCAAGTAGCACCCAACTGACCATCAACAATTGCTGCAGACGCGCGATCATCGATTGCCCAATATCGCATATGCGGTCGCTGTCGCGACGAAAGTCGCGGCTGTTTTGATTCCGCAGAAAAAAGAAAGCCCAACCGGTCGGTTGGGCTTTCGGGCTGTAAGAGCCTGACAATGACCTACTTTCACACGGGAACCCGCACTATCATCGGCGCTGAGGCGTTTCACTGTCCTGTTCGGGATGGGAAGGAGTGGTACCACCTCGCTATGGTCATCAGGCATAACTTGTAATCGCCCTAACGTGGTCAAGGCGATAAATTCATAGAGCAAATCAGCTTTGTTTGATTGCGTCACTTAGCATAACAACTTGATCTTCAGATCAAAGTTATAGGGTCAAGCCGCACGAGCAATTAGTATCGGTTAGCTTAACGCATTGC
>CAWAQR010000001.1:0-581775 GCA_963784315.1 uncultured Actinomycetota bacterium | reverse complement strand
GCGTCGCTCAGCTCGGCCACGGCAGCCACCCGCTCAGTTCGAACGAGCCGCCGTCGCGGCGGGTTCCCACTTCGCCGCCGGCCAATTTGGCCCGCTCCACCAGGCCGACCAGTCCCAGACCGGCCCCGGGTGTCCTGCCACCCTGGACCAGGTCCGGGCTCCGCGCCGGGTTGCGGATGCGGATGCTGACGCCATCGGCCGGTGAGCCGGTGACCTGGACCAGAGCAGTCACCCCGGGTGCATGCTTGCGCACATTGGTCAGACCTTCCTGGACGATTCGGTACGCCGCCCGGCCCATCTCGTCGGGCATCTGGTCGCCATTCACGACCCTCTCTTCGTACTGGATCCGCATACCGGTGCCCTCGGCCTCCAACACCAGCGAGGAAAGGTCCGCAAACGTCGGTTGTGGCGTTTCGGGCACGCCGCCCATCGCCCCCCCGCGGAGTACGCCGAGGACCTGTCGCAGGTCACGAAGCGCCTCGTGCGACGTGGTCTGGATGAGTTCCGCCGATCCGCGCATCTGGTCAGCGGTGAGGTCCGTGCGGTACGCCAACGCGCCGGCGTGCATGGCGACCAGGCTGATCCGGTGGGCGAGCACGTCGTGCATCTCCCGGGCGATCCGCGAACGTTCGCTCAGCTGTCCCTGCTCGACCCGCAGACCCTGCTCCGCCTCGGCTCGGTCGGCGCGGTCTCGCAGCGTCCACAGGAGTTCGCGGCGGGAGCCGATGTACATACCTGAGGCGAGCATCGCCACCATCGACGCCGCCCCGAGCGCCACCGTGATCGCCCAGGGCAGCGCGAACGGGTTGGGGTGGATGGTCGGAACGATGATCGAGGCGGCCAGCCCCAGGACACCTACCAGCGCAACCTGCCAGACCACCCTTCGAGTGGCCATCGACACCGCCGCCAGAATGTGCGGCCCCGTCGACGAGATCGACACCGCCCCACAGACGTTGGTCGCCATCGCCACCGCGAACGGCCAGCGGCGCCGGAGGCACGTCAATGCCAAAGACAGCACACCCATCGTCAGATCGACCCAGAACAGGACAGGGGCCTGGCGCCACTGCAACGGCGCTGCGGGCAACCAGAACACGCCGCTGATCAACAGCACGAGCCCGATCCGCCACAGCTGCGACCGCCAGGTCAAGGGCGGGTTGTACTGCTCGGGACGGGGCCTGTGCACGTTGCTCACCCTAGGAGCCTGCGCCTCCGCGTGGTCAGATCTCGGAGTTCTGCCGACCCCCTCCTTTAGTTCCGATCCGCCGTCCGACCCGCTACCTCAGCCCAGGGCGTCGATCCCCGGGGCGGATGTGCGACGTCATGCGGGCGACGAGGCTCGATCCATGATCACCGTCGAGGGATTGAGCAAGGCCTACAAGGGGCGCCTGGCCATCGACGACGTGTCGTTCGTCGTCTCCCCCGGCCGGGTCACCGGGTTCGTCGGTCCCGACGGCGCCGGCAAATCGTCCACCATCCGGGTCATGGTCGGGCTCTCCCCGGCCACGAAGGGCTGCGTCACCTTCGGTGGTCACCGCTACGCAGATCTGCCCAACCCCGGTCTGTTCGTGGGAGTGCACCTGCACTCCCACGGACTGCGGAACCCTCCCCCGGGACGGCGGGCGCTGGCCATCAGTGCCCGCACCATGGGCCTGCCGATGACTCGGGTGGACGACGTGCTCGAGCTGGTTCTACTCACACCGCGCGACGCGACACTCGGTTCGAACAGGATTTCGCAGGATGTGCGGCAACGGCTGAGGATTGCCCACGCACTGCTCGGTGACCCGATGATTCTGATCCTGGACCAACCCCAGGACGGGATGGAACCGGCCGGCAGACAGTGGATCCAGGAGCTGCTCACAACACACGCGACACATGGTGGCACGGTGCTGATCTCATCGAACGCCCTGGACGAGGTCGACGCGATCGCCGACGACCTCGTCGTCATCGCACACGGCAGGATCGTCGCCCAGGGCTCGAAGCAGGAGCTGCTCGCCACCCGCGGCAGCTATGTCCAGGCGGCCGAACACGCATCGCTGATCGACGCACTCGGGCGCGCGGGAATCCAGACGATCCGCGCCGGCGACGGCCTGCGCAGCGATGCCGAGCCGGCCCGGGTCGGCCAGGTGGCAGCTGCGGCGGGCCTGAACCTCATCGAGCTGCGACCGACCCGCCCCGGCGCCCTCCAGGACCTGCTCCCGGGCCGTCCCGCCGACACCCAGCCCGAGGGCAGGCACAAGCCATGGTGACGACCACCGCTGACCTCCATGGGTGGACGACCGGATCATCTCCGACGGCACGCATCCCACTCGCCCGGCTGGTCCGGGTCGAGCTCCACAAACTGGCGGATAGCCGACCCGCAAGGTGGCTGTTGATGCTCGCCGGCGCGATCACGGTGCTGTTCGTCGCGGTCTCCCTCACCACCGCTGCACCAGCAGACCGCACCTTCCTCCGGCTCATCGGGGCCGCCGCCCGCCCCCTGAACCTGCTGCTCCCGGTGCTGGGCATCGTTGTGATCACCAGCGAATGGACCCGACGCACCGCTGCGACGAGCTACACGCTGATGCCGGTGCGGCGTCGGGTACTGCTGGCGCAGGTCTACGCAGTGCTGATCACCGGCCTCGTCGCCATCGCACTCGGTGTGGGGCTGGCTGCGCTGGCCGCCCTCACCGGCGGCAACCGTGCATGGGCGGAATTCGGCGTCGGCACTGTCGCGTGTCTCGCACTTGCGCAGTTCATCTCTCTTCTCCAGGGAGCTGCCTTCGGCTTGCTGTTCCTCGATCTCTCAGCGGCGATCCTGAGCTACTTCGCCGTCCCAGCCTGCATCAACCTGCTGTGCTCGCTGTGGACGCCGCTCGCCGGCGCCCAACCGTGGTTCGACCTGTGGGTCGTCCGACAGCGGTTTGTGGGGGCCGTGCCGATCGGCCCTGAGCAGTGGTTCCACCTCGCGACGAGCACCGGACTGTGGGTGGTGCTGCCCGTTGTGGTCGGTGTCGTCCGGCTACACCGCGTCGACATCAACTGAGTCCATCGTCGGCGACCGCCGGTCGCCGCACCTGCCGTAGCTCACCCGCACTCGCCTGCCGCCCCACCCGCACTGACCTCGCCCCCCCCCCCCAATCCTGGAAAGGCCTTCCCATGTCCGTCACCACCACCACCCAGCGCGCGATCGTGCAGGATGCCTACGGCACCGTCGAGGTACTCCAACTAAAAAGAATCGCGATACCCGAGGTCGCGGCGGAGAACGACGTCCTGATCCGGGTTCACGCGGCCGGTCTGGACCGGGGCACCTGGCACTTGATGACCGGCCGGCCCTACCTGATGCGTGTCCTGGGTTTCGGGTTCCGGAAGCCGAAGAACCCGGCCGCCGGAATCGACGTCGCCGGCACGGTCGTCGCCGTCGGAACAGCCGTCACCCGGTTCGCCGCCGGCGACGAGGTGTACGGCATCGGCCGCGGAACCTTCGCCGAGTACACCATCGCGGCGCAGGACAAGCTCGCCCGGAAACCGGCAAACCTGACCTTCGACGGCTGCCGCGGTGGTTCCGGTGTCAGGGATGACCGCGCTCCAGGCGCTCTTCGACGTCGGCGGGTCTGGCCGAGGGCCAGCACGTGTTGATCATCGGCGCCTCGGGCGGCGTCGGCAGCTATGCCGTGCAGCTGGCGAAGGCGGCAGGCGCCGAGGTCACCGGGGTGTGCAGCACCGCGAAGCTAGACCTGGTCCGCTCTCTCGGCGCCGACCACGTTCTGGACTACACCCGGGACGACCTCGCCGACGACAGCACCGATACGACCTGATCATCGACATCGCCGGCAATTCGGCCCTGTCGCGGCTACGTCGCGCGCTCACCCCGACCGGAACCCTGGTCATCGTCGGCGGCGAGAACGCCGGCAACCTCACCGGCATGAGCCGCCAGTTCCGGGCGCTCATCCTGTCGCTGTTCATCCGGCAGCGGCTGACGATGTCTGCGCCACCAAGAACGCGGCACCGACCTGGATCGACTCACTCGCCGTCTCATCGAGGCCCGCACGGTGACGCCCAGCGTCGACCGCACCTTCCCGCTCGAGCAGGTACCCGACGCGATGCGCCACCTGGAAGCCGGCGAACGTCCGAGGAAAAGTCGCCATCAGCTACCTGAACGCGCGCGACGAGCACTGTGCCCCACTCACGCACCCCAGCCGAGCATCAGACATCCCGCCCGGAAAGGCAACGACAATGATCGAAGTAGAAAATCTCAGCAAGCGGTACGGCAACAAACTCGCCGTCGACGGCTTGAATTTCGTGGTGCAGCCCGGAATCGTCACCGGGTTCCTCGGCCCGAACGGTTCCGGGAAATCCACCACCATGCGGATGATCGCCGGACTCGACCAACCCACCGCCGGCCGGGTCACTGTCAACGGCGGCGACTACCGGTCCGCCGCCGCCCCGATGGCCGAACTCGGGGTGCTGCTGGAGGCCAAGGCGGTGCACACCGGCCGATCAGCCCGCAACCACCTGCTCGCGCTGGCCCAGACCAACGGCATCAAGCCGGCGCCGGGTCGACGAGGTGATCGACATCGTCGGCCTGCGGGAGCGTCGCCGGCAAACGGGTCGGCGGGTTCTCCCTCGGCATGGGCCAACGCCTCGGCGTGGCGTCGGCGCTGCTGGGCAACCCGCAGACCGTGGTCCTGGACGAACCGGTCAACGGACTGGACCCGGAAGGTGTCCGGTGGATGCGCACCATGCTCAAAGACCTCGCCGCGCGACGGGCACACCGTGTTCGTGTCCTCCCACCTGATGAGCGAAATGGCCCAAACCGCAACACGTCTGGTCGTCATCGGCCGTGGCCGGCTGATCGCCGACACCACCGTCGACGAGTTCGTCGCCCGCGCCTCGAACCATTCCGTCACCGTGCGCACCCCCGAAGCCGCCCGGCTCCGCGACCTGCTCGCTCGGCCCGGACATCGCCGTGTCACCGTCACCGAGCCAGCCCGACGTGCTCGGGGTCGACGGCCTGACCGCCGAACACATCGGCACCATCGCCTGGCAGAACCACATACCCATCTTCGAACTCACCGTCCAACAGGCCTCCCTGGAAGAAGCATTCATGACACTGACCAACGACTCCGTCGAATACCGCTCCACCGAGACCCCGGCACCGATCAGCGGTGGCGGCATGACGCCACCTGACCGCCAGCTCTCGCCCCGATCCGGCAACCAGTACCGCCGGCTCCCGGCTGCGGGTCACCGGGCCGCGGGTCGTGCTGTCCGAGTGGACGAAGTTCCGGTCCCTGCGGTCCACCCTCTACACCCTGCTGATCGCCGTCGTGTTCATGATCGGTCTCGGCGCCCTGTTCTCGGCCATCACCGCGAACCAGCCCGGCGGCCTGGAGCCCGGCGCAATCCGCGATCTCGACGTCGCTGACCGGCATGTTCTTCGCCCAGTTGGCCGATCGGTGTCCTCGGCGTGCTGCTGATCAGCGGTGAGTACAGCACCGGCATGATCCGCTCCTCGCTGACCGTGGTGCCCCGCCGGCTGCCGATGCTGTGGGGCAAACTGGCGGTATTCGCCGGCGCTGGTGTTCCTCACCATGCTGGTCGCCAGTTTCGCGGCATTCTTCGTCGGCCAGGCCCTGCTCAGCGGGCAGCACCTGGACGCGTCGCTGTCCGACCCGGGTGCGCTGCGGTCGGTGGTCGGCGCGGCGTTGTACGTGACCGTCGCCGGCATGACCGCACTCGCCCTGGGTGCGCTGCTGCGGAACACCGCCGCCGCAATCACCACCTTCGTCGCGGTGTTCTTCGTGATCCCGCCGCTGACACTCCTGCTACCCGCCTCCTGGACCGACCACTTCGTGCAGTACCTGCCCTCCAACCTCGGCGGAGTGCTGACCGGCGGCACGCTCGGCTTGGCCCACCCGCTGTCGCCCTGGACCGGGTTCGCGGTGCTGTGCGGCTACGCGGTCGTCCTCATCGGGTTCGCCGCCTGGCGGCTCCGCCGCGCCGACGCCTGACCCCTCCACCCACCGCAATGCCTGTGGGGCAGTCCATCTCGCGGCGAGCCCAACCGCCACCTGTCCACCACTGCGAGCCGCGCTGCACGTCAGCCACCACAAGCGCTTTGTCTCTCCTCGGCTCCTCCCGGGTGCGGCGCCGGCTGCCGCCCAGCCCCCCGCCTGCCGCGGCCGCGGCGTGCGACCACGCACACCCCTCATGGAACGGGATTCTCGATGTACCCCATTTCTGCCAAGACGTCCGGCCGCATCGTCGGCTGCATGCTCCTGCTCGCCTTCGTCCTCTACGGCGGCGGCAGCCTCCTCGCCAACTCGGTCACCGGCGAGCCGGTGGTCCTCGCCGACATACTCGGATCTGAGGGACGCCTCGGCGCGGGTGTCCTGCTGATGCTGCTGAACTGCGTCGTCGTGATCGTCATCGGCGTCGCCGCCTACCCGGTCCTCCGGCGTCACCACCCGCTCACCGCCCAGGCGTACCTGCTGACCCGCGGCTTCGAAGCCGCGCTGCTCGCCGTCAGCTCGGTACTGCTGCTCTCGCTCACCACGCTGTCGCGTGAGCTCGACACCATCGACGACCCCAGTCTCGCCGCGTTCGCCCGGGCCGTGCAGGAGACCAGTCTGAATGCCTACTGGGTGGCCATGGCTGGGCTGTCGCTGGGCAGCCTGTTGTTCTGCCGCGCCCTGTTCCGCACCCGCCTGGCCCCACGCTTCATCGCCGTGTGGGGCTTCGCCGGCTACACACTGCTCGCGGCAGGAGCAGCCCTGGAGCTGCTCGGACACAGCGCCGGTTTGCTGCTCGCCGCACCGGGAGGCGTGTTCGAGGCCGTGCTGGGTTTGCTGCTCGTCGTCAAGGGCTTCCCCCAAACGCAGCAGCAGGACCACCCGACTGCTGCCCCGGCGCCCGTAACGACCGCCCGCCGCTCAGCCAAAACACCGGCGTGACCGGCCTGCCCCGCCCTCGGGCCTCCCGCGGAGGCAGGAACGCACTCGACGGGTGAGTCACCGTCCCGCTCCGCGCGCATTCGGGCACCTCGACCGAGGCGCTCGCCCACCACGTAAGGACCCCTGATGAGCACACATCCAGTTGCCCGCCCTCCCGCGAGCACGGCCGGGAAGGCGGCCGGCGTACTGCTTCTCGTCGTCGTGACGTTCCAGGTGGCGCTCGCCGCGGGCGCACCGTTCGGCAGGGCCGCTTTCGGCGGCGCCAATCCCGGAGTGCTCCCCGACACGCTCCGGCTGACCAGCGCAACCGCGGGTGTCGTGTACCTGATGCTCGCGGGTGTCGCCGGCACGCCCTGGACCGGGGCAACACTCCGGCGTCGCTCGTTGTACGGCGCGGCCGCCCTGATGGGAGTCGGCACTGTACTGAATGCCGCATCGCCCTCTCACCTCGAGCGGCTCCTGTGGACCCCGGTCACGGCCGCGCTCGTCGTCGCACTGTGGCTCGCGGCGCGACACCACTCCATAGCGCCGGCGTCATCCACGCGGACCGGCGCCGGCACGACCCGACCCGCCTGACCGCGCTGTCCGGCAGCACCGATCGCACCCCGGGGCCCTCCTTTCGGGCCCGACGCCTGTCAACACCTCACGCCAGGAAGCAGCCTGCCGAGCGCCGCCCGGGCAAGGCCGAGAATCCACGCTCGGCGCACTCTCGCGTTGGAGCGAGATGCGGGTGCAGGTGAGCCCACAGTCCTGCTGCATGCCAACACGATTCGCTGCAAGCAATGCCGCATCAGTGACCCGCCTACAGGGTCCTCGGGTGCGGACCGTCGACGGATTCCGGAATGGAACAGCTATGAGATCCCGAACCATGAACGACCTGTCCGTGCGTGCCGTGATCCGTGGTGCGCTGCTGCTGGGGATGAGCGTGTTCCTCGCGGTCGGCACCGTGACGCCGGCAGCCGCCCAGCCGGCACCGCCCACGGTGCCCTACCAGTCGATTCAGCCGGTCCTGCCGTCGCCGACCGGTCACCACCGGGTCGGTGTGGTACCGCTGCATCTGGTGGACCGGGCACGGCCCGATCCGTGGCTGCCGGCCCACACGGTGCGGGAGCTGATGGTGAGCGTGTGGTACCCGGCGGCTCAGCGAACCCATGATCACCCGCCGGCGCCGTGGCTGCCCCCCGCCGCGTGGACCCGGTTCACCCAGGACCTCGGGGTGACACCCGACGTCGTGCAGGTGCCATCGACGCACGGCGCGGTCGGTGCGCCGGTGGCCCGTCAGCGTGGGGGCCGGCCGGTGGTGCTGTACTCCCCCGGCTTCGCAGGCACCCGCGACAGCGGAACTGTCCTGGTCGAAGAACTGGTGAGCCGCGGATACATCGTTGTCACCATCGACCACACCTACGAGTCCAGCCCGGTGGAGTTCCCCGGCGGCCGCGTCGAGACCACCGCGATGCCGGAACCCACCCCGCAGGTCATGGAGCAGGCGGTCGCCGTGCGTGTCGCCGACACCCGCTTCGTCCTCGACACCTTGGCCACTTTGAACGCCGGCACCAACCCCGACGCGGAGCAGCGCGCCCTGCCCGCCGGGCTTCGCGGCGCGCTGCGGCTGTCCATCGTGGGCATGTTCGGTCATTCCCTGGGCGGCGCGACTGCCGCCGCCGCCATGCTCGAAGACCCGCGCATCCAGGCCGGCGTCAACCTCGACGGCACCCTGTTCGGGCCCGTGATCGAAGCGGGCCTGGACCGGCCGTTCATGCTCGTCGGCTCCCAGGACCACAGCCGCGACACCGACGAGACCTGGGACAAGTTCTGGGCCAACCAGCTCGGCTGGCGCCTCAACCTGCAACTCACCGGATCCGGGCACAACTCGTTCACCGACTACCAGGCCCTGGTGCCCCCACTGGCTGGCGTGCTCGACCTCCCGCCCCAGGCCGTGCACGATCTGATCGGCTCCATCAATCCCGACCGGTCGATCACCAACCAACGCGCCTACCTCACCGCCTTCTTCAACCAGCACCTCCGACGCTGCCACAACCGCCTTCTCCAGCAACCCTCTCCCCGCTTCCCCGAAATGCAGTTCCGACCCTGACCTCCTCCCACCCACCGCGAAGAGAGACGGCTCGAAGGGGGCAGCGGGTGATCCTGTCCCCCGCCACAGGGGCTGGTGGGGCAGCACCACACCGCCGCCTCCCGGTTCGATGTGTCGTCAAGTCGGCTGACGTCGGAAATGAGCCGTAGGCGGGAGGGCCGGCGGCGTCAGGCACTGTGTACGCGAGGAGCCGCCGAGCGACGGCGCGCGTCAACTTCAGTGGGCGTCTCGTCGGATGCCCCGGCAGCCTCGGCGGTGCAACGCCCGCATCCACAGTCCCCCGGTGCGGATCCCGGGCGGTCGGCCCCGCGCGGGTTGGGCGGTGCTCGGGGTCGGGCGGCGTCGCGGCGTGGCACCGCGGCTCAGGGTGTGGGGCGGTAGCCGAACGTCGCGGGCCCTTGACCGAGCGGTAGGCGCCGGGACGGTGTCGTTCTTTCGTCGGCCCGTCGACGACGAGCCGGCAGATGCGTTCCTTGACCCAGGCGGCGCTGCGGCCAGTCAGCCGCCCTGCACGTGCGCTGTCGTCCGGGCGCACCAGCTGGATGTGACCGTCCTTCCTGCCCAGGCTGAGGCACTGCAGGAGGAAGCCGATCGAGATGGGGGCCGGCTCCTCGCCACGGATCAGGTGCAGCACGGTCTGGGCCGCGTGGCCGCCCAGCGGCAGGGCCGCCGCGCACGACATCCGAAGGTGCGCGCCGACACCGTCAGGGGTCACGACCGCGTCGCCGGCGCCGACGATTCGGGGGTCGTGGGGGTACCGCAGGGTCTCGTCCACGCAGCAGCCGTCCGATCCGGTCGACTCTCAGGCCGCTGGCGCGCGCCAGGCCGGGCGCGGTGAAGGACAACGCCACCAGGCAGGAGTCGAACTCGACGGTGGGGCCGTCGGCGAGGATCACCGACCGCTCGGTGATCCGGTCCGCGGTGGCGTCCTCGACGACGCTGTATTCCCAGGCGGGTCATCGATCTGCGGACCGATGCGCGCGCCCTGGGTCGCATCTGCGCAGCGACTGGCCCGCTGGACAGCAGTGTCACCGCCAGATCGGGCCGTTGCTCGGCGATCTCGGCGGCGGTTTCGATACCCGTGAATCCGCCGCCGACCACGACGACCTTGCTGCCTGTCGCCGAGCCGGCGAGTTGGGCGGCCGCGGTCCGAGCGCCGTCCAGGTCTGCGAGCAGGTGCGCATGTTCCCGCGCACCGGGCATCGGCGTTGCCGCCGCGCTGCCGGGTGCGTAGATCAGGTAGTCGTATCGCTCGGTGACGTCACCGGAGCGGTGGCAACAGTCACCGTGCGGGCGTCGGGGTCGATGCGGCGCGCCGTTCCTACCTGCAGCCGGACGTCGCGGTGCAGGATGTCCGTCAGCGGGATCAGGACCGATGCCCGTGAGCCGGCGGCCAACTCGTGGAGACGGATACGTTCCACGAACTCCGGCCGGGGGTTCACCACCGTGACCCGCACCCGCTCGGCTTCCGCGTCGCTCAATGAGGCCAGCAGCCTGTTCGTGGCCATCACCCCGGCGTACCCGGCGCCGATCACCACAACCGACAGCCCGTCCGGGCTGACTCCGCCGACCGATGCCGACGTCATCCCGTCACCCCCGACCGCGCCCGCCGCAGCAGCGCCGGCACGATCCGCCGGTGGAACGGCTTCACCACGGTGAAGTACGCCCGGCCGGTGGCGTTGTGGTGGTGCACGACGGTGGCGCACTGCAGGTCGTCACCGACGACGCGCAGCACGCCACGGAAGTCGAGGTGCCTGTCATCTGCGCCGACGACGAGGGTGTCGCCGGTCCGGCTGGCACCGTGAACGGATCGGTGTCGCCCGACCTACCTGCGGTGTCCAGCCCCAGCCCCCGCGCCACCCGGTGACGCACGGCCATCAAAGCTGCCGCCCAGGGCGGGATCCCGGCTGTGAGAAGCATACGGTGCCAGAACTCCACGTCGCGGCTGGACCCGGGCGGCAGGCGCAGGGCGAACGTGTCTGTGAAGTCGACGCGGGGCAGCCCCGCCGCACTGATCAGCCCCGGCCGGTGTCGCCACTTCGCGCACCTCGGCCAGGTTGCCTCGTGCCTAGTGGCCCTGCGCCGCACCGGCCGCGCGACGGCCACCGATCGGTCGCTGCCGGACGTCAGGTTTCGTGTGCCGCACCTTGCTCGGCGTCAAGCCACTCGCCCGTCAGTCTGCCGTCCGTTCGTGGACAGTGCCCATGGCTCATCCTACTTTCCGTACGCTACCGTATGGAGCGTTCCGTACGGTACCGTACGGTCATGCCAGCCCGCCGTCAACGCCTGTCCCGGGAGACGTGGGCGGCGGCAGCGCTGCAGGCCCTCACCTCAGGGGGTGTCGCCGCAGTCGCTGTCGAGCCGCTCGCCGCTGTTCTCGGCACCACCAAGGGCAGCTTCTACTGGCACTTCTCCGACAGGGCCGAACTTGTCCGAGCCGCCCTGGAGCTGTGGGAGCTCGAGCAAACCAGCGTCGTGATCGACCAGCTGGGCACCGTGGCGAATTCCCGCCAGCGGCTCCGGGTCTTGCTCACCCGCGTCCTCACTCAAGACGGGCCGGATCCGGTCGCCCAGTTGTTCCGCGACATCGCCCATCCGGACGTCGCTGCCGCTGTCCGCCGGGTCACCTCCCGCCGCATCGATTTCGTCGCCGATGAGCTCCGGGCGACCGGGATGCCGCTAGCAGAAGCCCGGCGTCGTGCGGCCGTCGCGGTCGCGGCCTACGTCGGCTGGTGGCAACTCAACGCCGTCGTGCCGGACGACGCTCCAGTGGGCCGTGACGGTCGTGAGCACGCTGAACTGCTGTGGCTCGTCTGCGAGGCCGCGCTGACCTGACAGCCCCACCGCAGCCTGCGTCTCGACGCGCACTCGGGCGCCGAGCCGTCAGTCGGGCGTGTCCGCGACCGATCTTTGATGAGACCCAACTACGGGCGTCCATCGACACGGCCGCGGGCACACTCACCCGCCGCCCCAAGCTCGACCAAGATTCGGGTCAGCTGCCGGCGCGGGCGACTGCGGCGCAGAACCTCTCGTGGTCGGCGCGGGCCTTTGTCAGCGGCTTGAGCACCTCGGTGTCGGCGACCTCGGCCACCCTGTCGGTGAGCCGCCGATGCGCTTGCCGGCCCCGCCTGAGTGCCCCGGCGCGCACCAACGGTCTGCTCACCAGTGCCAGCAGCAGACCGGCGAGCAGCCCGCCCACCAGCAGCAGCGTAGGCACCGGGATGCCCTCCACCCGGGGCAGCGGGACGACGTCCGCCAGCTGCAGCAGGCCCAGCCCGACGAGCCCGAGCAGCCACAGCGCCCCGGTCAGCGCCCCCAGCGCGAGGAGCCACTGCAGGCCGCCGACCGCCCGCTGCCAGATCGGCGTGCGGTCCGGTCCGAGGTCGGTGCCGGCGACGGCCCGGTCCAGCCGGTCGGCCAGCCGCTCCCCCGACAGCTCCGAGGTGCGGCGCAGCTCGTCCCGCCAGGCCTGCGGCAGACCCTGCCCGGCGGCATCCCGGGCCCGGCGCAGCGCGGCGTCCACGCCGGCGTTCTGCACCGCACCGGCCAAGGGCAGCGAGCTGCGGGCGGCCTCGTCCCCCAGGTGTAGCCGTCGCAGCGGGTCGGCCCGGAGCTTGGAGGTCCAGCGCAGCACTGGCCAGCCGGTGTGCTGGTTTCCCCGACGCCGGGCCGAGCGCTCCACCGCGCTGACGACGGCGGGCACCCCGGCTGCGTTCGCGAGCGCGGCCGCAAGGCCCTCCCGCCCGTCGCGGTCCGGGCTGCGGGCTTCGGCGGCGTCCGGCGCGCAGTGCTGGGACAGCGCGGCTGCGGTGGACCTGGCGTCGGCGGCCAGCCGGTCGGTGGCCGCCCGCCGGGCGGCCACCCGGGATGCGAGCTCGGCGCGGAGTTCCGCCAGTCCGGCTCCGGTGCGAGCCGCGGTGGGCATGATGGGCGTCGCGGCCAGCCCCTCGCGGTCGAGCAGCCCGCGCAGGTCGGCGAGGCAGGCCCGGGCCGCGGCTTCGTCCAGCCGGTCGACCTGGTTGAACACGACCATCAGCACTCCCGCGTGCCCGGCCAGCGGCGCCAGGTACCGCGAGTGCACCGCGGCGTCGGCGTACTTCTGCGGGTCCAGCACCCAGACCAGCACGTCGACCAGCTCGACCAGCCGATCGACCTCCAGCCGGTTCTTCAGCTGGATGCTGTCGTGGTCGGGCAGGTCGAGCAGCACCAACCCGTCCAGGGTGGGCTCGGCCGGCTGGACCCGGTGCCGACGCGGCACCTGCAGCCAGTCCAACAACCGGTCCGCGCCGTGCTCACCCCACACGCTGGCGTGCGCGACGCCGGTGGTCGGCCGGCGGACGCCTGGGGTGCTCACCTCCCCGCCGCTCAGCGCGTTGAACAGCGTCGACTTTCCACTGCCGGTCGCACCGGCGAGCGCCACGACTGTCGCGTCGCCGAGCGCTTCGCGGGCACCGGCCTTGGCCAGCAGGGTTCGGGCACGAGACACCTCGGGAACCTCGAGCCGGTCCTCGGCGATCTCCACCGCCTCACGCAGTGCCACCAGCCGATCGGTCAGCGAGAGTTCGGCGCGCCGCCCGCTGCCCAGCTTCATGCGCCGGCTCCGCGGGCGGTGGCCAGCCCGGTGACCGCAGCACGCAGCTCGGCGGCGGCGTTCGGAGTGGGCGCGACATCCGCCAACAGCGCCGTGAAACGGTCCTGCTCCTTACGCAGCACCCGGTCGGCGCGGGCGTCAAGGTCGGCTCGGGCCCTCGCTGCGAGCATCCGAACGGCGTTGTCACCGAAGACCGCCTCCAGTAGCTGCTGGCCGACGGCGGTGGTGCCGCTGGCAATCACGACCTCGGCCCCGGAGAGCCCCCCGGTGGAGGCGAAGACGGCGATCATCAGCGCCGCGCCGCCGCCGTTGACGCCCCAGGACAGCAGCCGGGCCTGCGACCGCTTCCCCGCACCCTCCTTACGCACCAGCTCGAGAACGAAGCCCTGCCAGTCCCGCACCTCGTCGGCGACCACACCGGTGAAAACCGGGGAGACGCCGTCCAGCTCGGTCTCCCGGCCACCGATGAGCGCGATACCGCCGGGCAGCGAGCGCCACGCGGTGACGGTGGTCTCCGCCGCCCGGTCGGCCTCGACACGCAATAGTTGCTCGACGCCGGATTCCAGCGCGCCCTGCAGATCCGCGGCAGGGTTGGGCCGGCCGGTGAACGCCGCGGTCACCCGGTCGCGCAGCCGACCGATGTGCCCCTGCAAGCTGCGCATCCACTCCCCGGTGCCCACGAACTCCTGCCAGCGGGCCAGCACCTCGCCGCGCAGCAGGCTGCCATTGCCCACGCCCTCGTCGATTGCGCCGCGGGCGCCGGCGTACGCGGCGTCCGCCGCGGCCCGCAGCGCCTCGGCGGAAACCGCCTGCTCCTCGACGCCGGCGGCGACGACGTCGACCCGACCGCGGAGGCTCTCCAGCGCGCCGGCAAGCGTCTGCCGAACGACGGCGGCCCGCTGTTCCTGATCGGCGGCGAGCGTGTGCAACCAGTCCCGCAGCGGCGCGACCTGCTCCGCGGGCAGCAGCCCGTCGAGCAGCGGTCGTTCCTCGACGACGAAGAGGCGGGCAGCGCCCAACCCGCCGCGCCGCAGCATCGCGGCGAGGTCTTCGGCCACCTCGCCGACCGCCTCGGGCGGCACCCGGTCCAGGACCACGGCCAGGGCGGTGCCGCGTTCCTGAGCCGTCCGCAACAGGTCCCAGGGGACGGCGTCGGCGTAGCGGGCCGCCGTCGTCACGAAGACCCACAAGTCGGCGGCCCCCAACAGCTGCCCGGCGAGCACGCGATTGGCATCGACGACCGAGTCGACGTCGGGGGCGTCGACGAGGGCCAGGCCGGGCGGGAGGGCGTCGGTGGGGACAAGCGTGATGCCGCTGAGGGTGTCGCCCTCGCCCCTGGTGCGGGCCAGTCCCGGGAGCACCCGGCTGCCGGAGAACCACCCCACGTCGGCCGCCGAGCAGACCAGCACCGGCGAGCGGGTCGTCGGCCGGAGCACGCCCGAGGTGGTCACCCGGACGCCGAGCACGCTGTTGACCAGCGTGGACTTGCCGGCGCCGGTGGAACCGCCGACGACGGTCAACAGCGGGGCATCCAGGTCGCGCAGGCGGGGCAAGAGGTAGTCGTCGACCTGGTCGACGACTGCACGGGCGGTTCGGGCGGCGGCATCGCGGCCGGCGGTCGCCAGGCCCAGTGGCGCCGCGGCAACGGAGTTGCGCAGTCGCTCCAGGGCGTCCGGCAACCCGGTCGGGGTGGTCATGCCCGAATACGTGCCCGTCGAGGTGGATGTTCACCCCTCGACCGGCCCGCCTGCTCCGACAGGAGTCGCGCGGCCCCGGCGCCCGCGTTGGCGACACCGAAGTCTGCACCCACCTCGCGCTGCAGCGCCTCACCGCCGACGGCTGAGCACAGAACCGAAACCGCCCCTCGACCGAGGCGAACGCGCCGCTGCCTCGACGCCATGGTCATTCAGTCTCGTGGACGCGCCTGGCGCCACGCGAAGTTCGACTACGGGGTCGCCCGCAACCCGCACGGGTGACGAGCGAGATCGCCGCCGCCTGACCTGACGGCCACCCATCCTGCTCGCGGTCCAGCGCCGGTGGCCCCGCCTCGAGCGCGAACAGTCCAGCGTCGGCCTCGCCGCCGGGCGGTGGCTCGCGCGACGCGCTGCCCCGCCGGGCCGTCATGCGACAGCGTCGTCCCGGCCGTGTTCGTCGCGCTCACCGCCCGGGACGATCCGGAACGTGCGCTGGAACCTGCCCAGCAGTTCCGCGTCCACCCCGCGCGGTCCCCTGCCGCCCCGGAGCAGGTCCCCCAGGCCGGCGGGCTCCAGCGTGAGTTCCAGCAGGGACAACGTCGCGGTGCTGTGGAGCTGTCGACGCGTGCCAGGTAGCGCACCAGCGCCGACCGCCATGATGTCCAGCGACATGCCGTCGACGATCGCGCTGACCGAGGCATCACCGACGTGCAGCACGTACTCAGTGGACGGCAGCTCGCACGCGTCCGCGGGACGGAACGCGGCCCGCAGCGTCAGGGCGAGCGCATCCGCGGTGATGACCTCACCGTCACCGAGGTCGCCGAGCACCGCCCATCCCCACCGCTCCAGTTCCACGATCACCGGCTCGAGCGCCCGGCCGAGCGCGGTGAGCTCGTACCCGCCGCGGACCGTCGGCACCCGTCGTACGACGCCCGCTTCCTGCAGCTCTCTCAGGCGGTCGCTGAGGATGTTGGTCGGGATCCGCGGCAGCCCGGACTTCAGATCGCTGTAGCGACGCGCGCCCGCCAGCAGGTCGCGGACGATGAGCAGGGCCCATCGTTCACCGACCCGCTCGACGGCGCGGGCAACCCCGCCGTACTGGCCGAAGCCCCGTGCGATCCGGGTCGCCACGAAGCTCAGACCGAGGTGCCGAGGGAGTGCTCGGTGAGGTAGGCATGCGGGCCGTCCACGACCGCAGCCGGCTCCATGTAGAGGAAGCCGACGTTGTTGCCGTCCGGATCGTCGAGGTCACGCGAGTACATGAACCCGTAGTCCTGCGCGGGACGGGGCTCCGTGCCGCCCGCCGCGAGACCTTTCGCCACGATGGCATCCACGTCATCGCGTGAGTCGCGCGTGAGGTTGATGCCGACCTGTGCGTGCGTCCGCGGGTCCACGATGTTCTTGGCGGTCATCGTGGCGAAGAAATCGCGCGTCACGACCATGAGGAATTGGTGGTCCCCCAGCTCGATGCAGGCGCCGTTGTCGTCGGTGAACAGTGGGTTGATCGTGAACCCGAGCGCCGTGTAGAACGTCTTGGCCCGATCCAGGTCTGTGGTGGGGATGCTGACGAAGATGCTGCTGGCCATGCCGTCCTCCGATGATCACCGTCACTGTCCACTTGAGCTTGCTATTCGCAAGTAAGCATGTCAATAGCAAGTAACCGGGACTGAGTGCACGGGTAGGCGGGTGACGGCCGCCACTTCGACGGCGGACGACCACGGTGGGCTGTCGGGCCGGTGACCCGCTGACCGGAGGCTCTCGACAAAGGTCGAGGACCCGGACGACGGCGGGACAGCGGGGGCGCAATGATGGGTGGCGTGCCGGAGATGCTGATTGCCGTCAATCCGGAACCGGACTCCCGGTTGCCCTATCTGCTGCGACTGCCCGTCGACGGCGGAATGGTGTTCCGCACGTCCGGCACGTGGCCCAGGGCCAAGGCGCTGTTCTGCTACCACGTCAGCGTCGACGAGTGGCCGGCCGAGCCCGACATCGTCGAACGGGTGCCGATCCGTTCCTGCGTCCGACGCGGTGCAGCGATCGACCTGATCCTGGACCGCGGCCGGGAGAATCGATCGCAGCTGGTGTTCACCACCGCCCGCGGCCGGGATGCCGTGTTCTGGCAGTCCGCACGCACTCGCAAACAAGCACGGCCGAACGTCAGCACCCCCACCGCCCGGGCCGCCGGCGTCGCCACGCTGGAGATCGTCGTCGACACCCGGGAGCGGTACGGCTACCGGTTCTCGCAGCAGCAGGTCAGCACCACCAAGCGGGCGTTGAGCTGCGGGGACTATGCCGTCACCCACGATGGCATGGTCATCGCCGCCGTGGAACGCAAATCGCTGACCGACCTGGTGTCGAGCCTGATCAACGGCACCCTGCGCTACGCCCTCGGCGAGCTCGCCGCACTCCCTCGTGCGGCTGTCGTCGTGGAGGACCGCTATTCGCAGATCTTCAAGCTCGACCGGATCCGCCCCGCCGTCGTCGCCGACGGACTCGCCGAACTCCAGGTCCGCTGGCCCGCCGTGCCGATCCTGTTTTGTGAGACCCGCCAGCTCGCCGAGGAATGGACCTATCGCTACCTCGCCGGTGCCCACACCTGGGCTAGTACCGAACGTGCTGTGGCCGAGCGGATCTCCGATGTCACAGCCGGCAAGTCGACAGTCGAAGCCGGGCCGACGGCGCCGGAGCCGTCGACGAGCGAGGTTCGTACCTGGGCCCGAGCGGCGGGCCTGACCGTGTCCGACCGAGGTCGGTTGCGACCCGAAACCTGGCAGGCCTGGCGGGATGCCCACGACGGCAGCCCACAGGACAGGTGACACTGCCTCCGGCACCACCCGCGTGACAGGGCCCCGCCGCCGGTCAGTCGGTCGCGAAATCGCCGCTCACCCCGACGTCAAGCCGGTTGCGGCGATCACCGCGTCCCGCAGTTCGAAGGCCGGGTCCATCTGCTCGGTCTCACCGACATTGCACAGGGCGACGACGGTCAGGTCGCGCTCCGGCCAGTGGTCGACCACACAGCTGACGCCGGGGTCACCGCCACCGTGCCCCCAGTGGCCGTCGGGATGGATCTTCACTCCGTAGCCGTAGGACCAGCCGCCGCCGATCGCGACCTGCCGCTGCGTCGCAGTAGCGGCGAGGTCACCGATAAGAGTCCCGTCAGCGAGAGCGCGACAGAACCGCACCAGGTCGGAAGCCGTGCATACGCAGCCGCCGTCGCCGCCCCCGACGACCGGCACGCTGTGGACGTTGGTGCGTCCCGAGGGCAGGTAGTGCACCGCTGAACCGGCTCGGGGTTCGTCGGACCGGTCGAAGCCGCTGCCGTCCATTCCCGCCCGACGCAGAACACGCTCCTGCACCAGCTCGACGAAACCCTGCCCGGAGACTTGCTCGAGCACCTCACCCAGCAGCACGTAACCGGCGTTGGAGTAGCGCCACACCCTACCGGGTGGGCTGTACGCCGGTAGGCCGCCGTACAACTGCAGGAAGTCGCGGGGCCGTTCCATCCCGGACGGCGGGGTCACGCGCCACAACGCGCCGTAGTCCACCCCGGCATTGGGCAGCGTGTCGTCCTCCTCGAAATAATCGGCGATGCCAGAGGTGTGGCAGAGCAGGTGGTGAACGGTGACGTCGGCGGCCAGCTGCCGAGGACGGCGGTCGGGTGGCACGACGTCAACGACCGGAGTCGCCAGACCCATGCGGCCGCAGGCAATCTGGTCGAGCACTGCGACCGCCGTCAACATCTTGGTCATCGACGCAGTCTGGAAGCGGGTGTCCGCTGTGACCGGGGTCCGGTGGGCGCGGTCGGCGAGGCCGAGACAGCGCTGGAGGACGGGGACCCCCGCCTCGGCGAGCAGCACCGTGCCCGACACCCCCTCAGCCTCGAGGTCCGCCATCCGGTGCGCCAGCAGCGGGTCGGCGGAGCTATCGAGGGCGGGCTGTGTCATGCCAGGAGCATGCTC
The DNA here is from genome assembly GCA_963784315.1 of uncultured Actinomycetota bacterium. Lineage (GTDB taxonomy): Bacteria > Actinomycetota > Actinomycetes > Mycobacteriales > Nakamurellaceae > Nakamurella. The sequence continues at coordinate 562,510 of CAWAQR010000001.1, read as the reverse complement.
GCCCCAGCGGGTGGCGGCAACGCCTCAATGTCGGCCACGGTCGGCCAGGTTCTCGATCACCACCGGCTCGATGCCCTCCCCCGGCGGTAGCGAGAATCCCAGAACCTGGGAGTAGAAGCTCAACTCGGCGTCCAGCGCTCGACGGATGTTGGCGGACCGGCGGAATCCGTGCTGTTCGCCGTCGAAGAGCAGGTACGCCACCGGAATGTGACGCTCGCGCAGCGCGGCCACGATCCGCTCGCTCTGGTCAGGCGGCACCACCGCATCCTCCGACCCCTGCAACACGATCAGCGGCGTGGTGAGCAAGTCGACGCGGTGGATCGGCGACCGTTCCCGGTAGATGTCCCGCGCCGCCGGGTACGGGCCGACAAGCCCGTCGAGGTAACGACTCTCGAACTTGTGGGTCTCGACGGCCAGCGCCTCCAGATCGGCGACACCGTAGTGGTCGGCGCCGGCGGCGAACGGGGTGTCGATCCGCGCCAGCGCGGCCAGGGTGGTGAAGCCGCCCGCCGAACCGCCGCGGATGCACAGCCGGTCGGGGTCGACGCGCCCCTGTCGGGTGAGTGCCCCGGCGACTGCGAGACAGTCCGCCACATCGATCACCCCCCACTGGCCCTGCAGCTGTTCCCGGTACGCCCGGCCGTATCCGGTGGACCCGCCGTAGTTGACGTCGACGACGGCGAAACCACGGCTGGTCCAGTACTGCACCGGGATGCTCAACGACGGTGACGCGGCCGAGGTGGGTCCACCGTGGATGACCACCAGCAGCGGCGGAAGGGTGCCGGCCGGGGCCGCGGCAGTCGCATTCGCCGGCGGATAGAACAGTGCGTACGCGGTGCGCGGATTTCCCGCCCCGTCGACCGACGGGAACGACAGATGTTCGGGGACCGACACGGTTCCCGGTGGCAGGTGCAGGTCCCGGGGCCGGCGTAGGACCTCGATCGCGGCGGTGTCCAAATCGACCCGGTAGACCCCGGTTTCCGTCGCCGGCGTACCGGCCACCACCACGACCGATCCCCCGGCGTCCACCCGGACAGCGCTGATCACCGAGAACGGCAGGTCGAGCTCCACCGTCGAGCCCGTGGGGTCGGCCACCATCAGCGCGTCGTAGCCTGCGCTCGTGCGGGCGACGACGACCCGGCCGTCGGGCAGGGTGTCGTACCGCGAGTTGCCGAAAGCCCAGTCGGGGACGCCGATCTCGGCGTCCATGACGGCTACGGGAGTCACCCCGTCCCCGGCCGACCAGCGGTAGAGGTTCCACCAGTCGGTGCGATCGGACAAGAACAACAACGAGCCGTCGGGCTGCCAGCGGGGCTGACCCACCGACTCGCCGGGTCCGCCGGCGACCACTGTGTCCGTTCCGAGGTCCAGATCACGCACCACCAGGACGGTGTCGTCCCACGGCATCGACGGGTGGTCCCATTGCACCCAGGCCAGCCGGCGTCCGTCCTCGCGCAAACGGGGGGCGGTGACGAAATCCGGCCCGGTGACCAGTACCTCGGGATCTGCCGGTGTTCCATCCGCGGGCAGATCGGCCGGCAACCGGACGATCTCGTTGGTGACCCGGCCGATGCTGTCGTGGTGCTCGCGCACGCAGACGAGGGTGGCGCCGTCCGCCGACACCACCCCGTCCGCCCAGCGGTCGCCGGCGGGTACCTCGGGTGCGGCGGTGATGGCTGTCGGCGCCGACCCCGGGGCCGACCGGTAGAGCCGCTGATCGTCCCAGTTGACGAACCAGACAACCCGGTCGGACACCCACCACGCGGCGCCACCGTACTCATGGGCCGCGGTGCGGGCGTTCATCCCGGGCGGCAGCAGATCCGTGACGGTGCCGTCGATCTCGAGCCGGACGAGCTGCGTGCGGCCACCCTCACCGGGGCGACCTTCGGACCAGACCACGTCGGTGCCGTCGAGCTGCACCTCGGAGAGCCGTACTGCGGCCGCCACCACCAGCTCCGACGTGATGGGCGTCGGCCACGAGCCGAAGGGGGTGGTGCCCCGGGTCGGGTCCACCGGCGAAGTGTTCACCACCGCACGGTAGCGGCGCACTGCCGGCGGCGCCGCGCCGCGCCGCGGTCACCTCGCAGCCGGGCCGTTCATTCCGCGGCCGCCGCGGTCATCCCGCAGCCGGCCCGGCCTCACGAGCCGTACCGCAGCGCCCGGGCCTCCACGTCGAACAGCACGTCGTCGGCGGCGGCCGGGCTGACATCCCCGCGGCGGCGGGCCAGCAACACCGCCTCCCGTTCGACCTCCGTGGCTGCCGCCAGCAGGTCCCGCAACCGCGGTCCGGCGTCGTCGCCGCCGACATCACCGTCGACCAGCCCGTCGACCTGGCGGCGGTAGTGCAGGCGGGCCTCGTACTGCTGCACCACAGCCTTGCGCACCTCGGGATCCACATCGACCACTCCCTGCAGGTGCTCCAGCGCCGCCTCGGCGACCAACCGGTGCAGCCGTCGGGTGTCGGACCGGACGTCGACCTCCTCGGCCACCCCGAGGCGCCGGACCAGCGGCGCCAACGTCAACCCCTGCAGGACGAGCGTCACCAGCACCACCAGCAACGAGACCAGGACGACCTCCTCCCGGGCCGGGAACGGATCACCGCCGTCGACGAACCTCGGCAGCGCCAGCGCGGTGGCCACCGTCACCACCCCGCGCATCCCCGCCCACGAGGCCACCGCCGACTCCCGCCAGCCGTACGGGGTTGCGGATCCGACCCGGCGGGCTCCCCGACCCACCACCGCGGACGCGGTGAACATCGCCGCCGCCCGCAACAACACCAGGGTCGCGATGACCGCGGCCGCCACCTGCAGCGTCCTGGTGTGCTCCAGCACCGCGGTGGTGCCCAGCACGCTGGTCAGTTCCACCCCGAGGAAAGCGAACAGCAGACCGCTGAGGGCGAACTCGACGTACCGCCAGACGGATCGGCCGAGCAACCAGCCTGCCGAGGTCACCTCGCGGGAGATCTTCGTCCGCAGGAACAGTCCCGTCACCAGTACCGCCAGCACGCCGGAGGCGCCCAGCTCCTCGGCCAGCAGGTACAACCCGAACGGGACGGCCAGGGTGACCGTGGTCTCGGTGGCCGCATCGTGCAGCAGGCCCAGCGCCCGGCGCGTCAACCAGCCACCGGCCAGGCCCAGTGCGACGCCGCCCGCGACCGCGACCAGCAACCCCAGGCCGACCTGGGAGATGGTCACGCCGCCGGCCACCACGGCCATCACCGACAGCTGATAGATGACCAGGGCGGTCGCGTCGTTGAACTGGCCCTCACCTTCGAGCAGGGTGACCAGCCGCGCGGGCAGCCGCAACCGGCTGGCGACCGCGCTGGCGGCGACCGGGTCCGGCGGCGAGACCACGCCGCCGAGAACCGCGGCCACCGCCCAGGGCAGGCCCATCGCGTGGCCGACCACCGCGACCGCGACCGCAGTGATCAGGGTCAGCCCCACTGCCAGTCCCAGGATGGGCCGCGCGGCCGCCCGCAGCTCACGTACCGAGGTGGTCTGGGTCGCGGCGAACAGCAACGGCGGCAACACCAGTGGCAGGATCCATTCCGGGTCGAGTTCCGGGGCGGGGACCGCCGGGATCACCCCGAGCACCAATCCGTAGACGGTCAGCAGGACCGGCTGCGGCACGCCGATCCGGTCCGCGACCGGGGTCAACACGACAACACCCACCAGAAGGAGCCCGAGCAGGGCGACGGCATGCACCGCCCCATCCTGGGGCCTGGGTCAGCGTGTCGCCGACACGACCTACCCGCCCAGCACCCGGCGCGCGGCCGCCCGCGTCGCGGGCAGGTCCGATTCACTCACGCCGCACACCTTCAGGCAGGCGTCGGCGATCGCGGCCGCATCCACGTCGGTCGGCTCACGGTCGCGGCGGATCTGGATGATCACCTCGACCGTCTGCATCATCAGCTGCCCGAGCAGCTCCGCAGGCGCGCCCGCGCGGGTCAGCGGAGTTGCCGCCGCCGCGGCGAGGTCCGCATAGACCCGTTGCAGCTCAGCACGTTCGGCCCGGAACACGTCGAACCTGCCGTGTCGCACCTCGGGCAGCAGATAGAGCAGGCCGATGTTGTGCGGCGACTCGGACAGGGTCTGCACGTCGACCAGGACGGTGGCGTAGAGGGCCGCCGGGCCGGTGGTGTCCGGCGGCAGTCGCCGGACCCGGTCCAGCGTCGGCCGTACCGACGCGCTCAGCAGATCGACCAGGATGTCGTCCTTCCCTGCGTAGTGGTAGTACAACGACGCCTGCCGGATGCCGACGCTGTTCGGCGATCGACCTGGTCGACGTGGCGCTGAAACCGTTCTCGACGAAGAGGGCGGCGGCCGCGTCGAGGATCTGCTGACGGGGCAGGCTATCCCCGGACCCGGGCACCCGGCGGGGGCGTCCGGGCCCGGCGCGTACCGGTGTCTGGCCCATCCGCGCCATCCTGCCAGTCGAGGTCAATGGGCTGCGCTCACGTAGGCCCGCCAGCCGCCCAGCCGCCCGATGTCCGGAGTGTCCACCACCGCATGCGGCTCGACCAGAAATCCGCTCGGCTCCCGACCGTCGGACGAGTTCGACCCGGCCGATCACCATCGGGGCCGGGACCGCCGGCGACGAACGTCCCGAACCCGGCGGCGGGCAGCCGCCACACCTCACCGATGATGGGGTGCCCGGCTTCACCGGGCGGGACGCGGACCAGACCCCGGCTTGGGTGGCGAGGTGTCCAGGGCGTGCAGGCGATAGATGGGCGCGGTGGTGGCTGCGCCGACGAGGCTGCCACCCGCGGCGACGAGTTGCGCGTTGAGGGGTTGACCGGTCAGGTGTGCCCCGACGACGAACACGTCGACCGCGGGGTTGGCGAACCGCTGCGCCAGCGACGCCAGAGCGCGGTCGGAGAACGCCGGCCCGGTGAACATCACCCCGAACGGTCGGCCGTCGACGAACCCCGCCGGCACCGCCAGCGACGCCATGTCGAGCAGGTTCGCGAAGTTGGTGTACCTCCCCATCCGCGCGTTCGCCCCGACCGGGTCCGCGGCCAGCTTTCCGCCAGGGTCGGATGCCAGGTGGTGGTCGGGGTCAGCAGCGCGTCGTAGCCGGCCAGCAGTTGCCGGCCGCGCGCGCCCGAGGTCGAGCAGTCGGGCCGTGTCGGCGGCCCAGTCGGCGGCCGTCGCTGCCCTGCCGCCGAGGATGATCCCGGCGACGGTGGGGTCGATGCCGCTGTCGACCGTGCCGACGTGCTGCTTCCACGTGCGTCCCGACCGCGGCATACCGTTCGGCGACGAATGCGCCCTCGTACAACAGTCGGGCCGCGGCCAACAGCGGCGTGATGTCCACCTCGTCCACCTCGACACCGGTGGCGACGAGCCGGTCGACCGCCGTGGCGAACGCGGCACGCCACCCGTCCGCCAGCCCGTCCAAATGCTCCGCGGTCGGCACCGCGACCCGGGGTCGAGCCGCCAGCGCCGGGTACCCGACGGCCACCCGCGACAACGGATCGTCTGTCGTCGAGGCCCTCCATCACCTCCGCGGCGAGCCGCGCCGTAGCCAGATCGCGGGCGAAGACGGTGACGCAGTCCTGGGTGTAGCAGGCCGGCACCACACCGGTCACCGGGATCAGCCCTTTCGTCGGTTTGATCCCGACGATGTGGTTCAGCGCTGCGGGAACCCTTCCGGAGCCGGCGGTGTCGGTACCCAGCGCGATGTCGACGACGCCCAGCGCGACCGCCACCGCCGAACCGGACGAGGAACCGCCGGAGATCCGGGCCGGGTCCCAGGCGTTTCGCACCGCGCCGTGCGGGCTTCGCGTCCCGGACAGGCCGGTGGCGAACTGGTCGAGGTTGGTCTTGCCGATGATCACCGCCCCGGCCGCGCGCAGCCTGGCGACGGCGGTGCTGTCCGCCACCGGACGGTAGGCGTAGGTGGGTGCGCCGGCGGTGGTGGGCAGACCGGCGACGTCGATGTTGTCCTTGACCGCCACGACCAGGCCCGGCCAGCGGCAGCGCCGGGTCGATGGTCGCCGCTTCGGCCAGCGCCTCCTCCTCCGCGCCGCATGCTGATCCACACCTCGGGTCGGTCGACCTCACGGTTCCGGGCGTAGGCCGTGGCGACCCGCTCCACGGGCAGGGGCCGGCGGCTCATACCCGCACCGCAGCCAGCACCTGACCGGCCGAAACCTGCTCGCCGGGGCGGACATACACCTCGATCAGGGTGCACCGCTCGGGTGCGAGAACGCGGGTTTCCATCTTCATGGCCTCCAGACTCACGATGGGGTCACCGTCGGCCAGCGACGTCCCCGGTGGGGACGACACCTGCCAGACGGTGGCGGTGAACGGGGCGGTGACCGCCACCGTGCCGACGGGACGGTGATCTCGGCGGCGGGACCGGCACCGGGTCGTCGCGTCGGTCGAACTCGCCGGCGGCTCGCCAGCGTGTCTTCTCCGCTTCGAACGCGCCGGCCTGCCGCTCCCGGAAATCAGCGATGGAGGCGGCGTTGTCGGCCAGGAACGATTCGTGGTCGGCGATCGAGAACGTGCCGTCCGTCGGTGTCGAAATGGCCGCGGCCCGCAGCTGTTTCGGCCCGCAGTTCGAGCAGTTCGTCGGCTGACACGGGATACCACTCGATACGGTCGAAGAACCGCAGCGCCCAGGGGTTTTCCTGGAACAGCCCGCCGCGGCGGATACTTGTTCCAGATCTGCACCGTCCGACCGACGAACTGGTACCCGCCCGGGCCCTCCATCCCGTAGATGCACATGTAGGCACCACCGATCCCGACGGAGTTCTCCGCCGTCCAGGTCCGCGCCGGGTTGTACTTGGTGGTCACCAGTCGGTGCCGTGGATCCAGCGGCGTGGCCACCGGCGCGCCGAGGTAGACGTCGCCCAGTCCCAGCACGAGATACGAGGCGTCGAAGACGGTGTCGAACACCTCATCGACGGAGTCCAACCCGTTGATGCGTCGAATGAACTCGATGTTCCACGGACACCACGGGGCGTCGGCGCGGACGCCGGCCATGTAGCGCTCCGTCGCCAGCCGCGTCGCCGGGTCGTCCCAGCTCAGCGGCAGCCGCACCCGCCGGGACGGGACCACCAGTTCGTGGGTCGGCGGCACCTCGTCCTCGAGTTCACGCAGCAGCGCCGCCACGTCCCGCGCCCGGAGCACGGACGGGTCGGTGTGGACCTGTAGCGACCGGATCCCCGGAGTGACGTCCAGGATGCCCGCCGGGGCGTGCCGGGCCAGCGTTTCCTGCAAGGCGTGGACCCGCATCCGCAGCCCAGGTCCAGGGCCATCGGGCCGTACTCGACGAGCAGGTTGCTGTCGCCGTCCCGGCGGTAGGTGACAGCCGGTCGGTCGTGGTCGGCCTCCCGACGCCCCAGGACCCCGTCGTCACCGTCGCCGCCCCCGCGGGGCACGGCCCCGACCGCCCGGTGGTGGATCAGGCCCGGCGCGTCGGCCTCCCGGACCGGCACGAACCGGACGGTGTCCCCGGGACGCAACTGTCCGAGCTTCCAGCGCTCGCCACTGGCCACCACCGCCGGGCAGACGAACCCGCCCAGCGACGGGCCGTCCGGTCCCAGGATGATCGGGGTGTCGCCGGTGAAGTCGAGAGCGCCGACAGCGTAGGGCGTGTCGTGAATGTTGGACGGGTGCAGCCCGGCTTCCCCGCCGTCAGGTCGGGCCCAGACCGGCTTGGGGCCGATCAGCCGGATACCGGTGCGGGCGGAGTTGTGGTGCACCTCGTAGTCCGCGGCGTACAGCGCGTCGATGTCGCCCCGGGTGAAGAAGTCCGGTGCCGCATGTGGTCCCTCGGTGACCCCGATCTGCCAGGTGTGGGTCAGCGCGATCCGCCGCGCCGCCGGGGTCGGCCCGGGGATCAGCCCCAGACCCGGCGTATCCGCGGCGTCGGCGGACCGGGTGCGCAGCACGTCGCCGGCGACGAGGGCCCGGCCGCCGTGGCCGCCGAACCCGCCGAGGGTGAAGGTGCTGGCGCTACCCAGATAGGCGGGAACGTCGAACCCGCCGCGGACGGCGACATAGTTGCGCAGGCCCGGTCCGGTCGACGGATCGACCGTCAGCGTCGATCCGGCCGGGACCTCCAGCGGCGTCCACAGCGGCGCCAACGCCCCGTCGATGGTGACCAGGGTCGCCGCCCCGGTGACGCTGACCACCGACGAGGTGGAGAAGCGCAGCGTCACGCCACCGCCGGTCACCTCCAGTCCGGGCGCCCCGGCCGGATTGCCGACCACAAGGTTGGCCTCCGACAGCGACACCGGGTCGAACGGGCCGCTCGGCGGCACCCCGACGTGCCAGTAACCCAACCGGCCCGGGAGGTCCTGCACCGTCGTCATCGGGCCCGACGGCGATCACGTCGATGCGGGGCTCCGGGTCGACGGCGTCGGACAGGGTCGTGGTGGAGTGCACCGCCGCGCGGAGTTCGATCTCGTCGGTGAGGGCCTGCAGCTGACCCAGATTGGTCACGATGCCGTCGACGCGACTGGCCGTGATCGCCTCACCCAGCAGATCCAACGCGGCGTCCCGGTTCGCACCGACGGCGATCAGCTTGGCCAGCATCGGGTCGTAGAACGGCGACACCTCGAGCCCGGTCTCGACGTACCCGTCCACCCGGACTCCCGGGATCGGCGTCCGCAACCCTGCCCGGGGAACCGGGCGAAGGTGACCAGACCCGACGACGGCAGTGAGTTCTTCCCCGGATCCTCGGCGTACACCCGAGCCTCGACCGCGGATCCTTCCGGCAGCCAGAGCCGGTCGAACACCGACTGGTCGACCTGTACCGATCCCGCGCGAGGCGCAGCATCAGCTCGACCAGATCGACCCCGTACACCTCCTCGGTGACCGGATGCTCCACCTGCAGCCGGGTGTTGACCTCGAGGAACGCGGCTTCCTCGCGGACCGGGTCGTAGACGTACTCGACCGTCGCTGCACTGCGGTACCGCACCGAGGTCGAGCAGGTCCCGCGCGGAGGTGTGCAGCAGGGTGCGGACATGGTCGGGCAGGGCGGGTGCCGGCGCCTCCTCGATGACCTTCTGATTGCGACGCTGCAACGAGCAGTCCCGGTCGCCGATGACGGCGATCTGCCCAGCGCCGTCGCCGAAGAGCTGGACTTCGACGTGGCGGGCCGGCCGCACCAGTCGCTCCAGGAACACCCCGGCCGAGCCGAAGTTCTTCCGCGCCAACGATTCCACCCGGAGGAATGCGTCGCGAACCTCGATGGCGTCGAAGCAGGCCTGCATGCCGATCCCGCCGCCGCCGCCGGTCGCCTTCACCATGACCGGAAGGCCGAGAGACTCGGCGGCAGCAACGGCCTCGTCCGCGGTGGCCAGCAGACCGGTGCCAGCCAGCAGCGGGACGCCGGCGGCCTCGGCCAGCGCCCGGGCGGTGTGCTTCTCGCCGAACTGCACGATCTGATCGGCGGTGGGTCCGGCAAAGGCCAGCCCGGCCGCCTCCACCTCCCGGGCGAAATCGGCGTTCTCGGAGAGGAAGCCGTAACCCGGGTGAATGATGGTGGCGCCGTGGTCGAGCGCGGACTGCAGGATCAGGTCCTGCCGCAAGTAGGAATCACGGGCTGGGGCGGGCCCCAGCCGCACCGCATGGTCGGCCTCCCGGACGTGCGGGGACGCCCGGTCGGCGTCGGAGAACACCGCGACGGTACCCATTCCCGAGGGCTCGCGCGGTACGGATGACGCGGCGGGCGATCTCGCCCCGATTCGCGATCAGCACGCAGCTCATGCCGGCACCGTCCCGGCGGGGTCGACCACGATCATCCGCAGCGGAGTCGGGTTGAAGTCGTTGCAGGGATTGTTCATCTGCGGGCAGTTGGACACGATGACCAGCACGTCCCGCTCGGCGCGGACCGCTACCCGCCGCCCCGGCGCGGACATCCCGTCGACGATGCCCAACGCCCCGCCCGGCTCCACCGGCACGTTCATGAACCAGTTCAGGTTTGAGACCAGATCCCGAGCTCCGAGGCCGCGGCGCGCCGCCTCGGCCAGGAAGTTCTCCCGGCAGCCATGGTGGAACGCAACGTGGTGGCCGTAGCGCAGAGTGTTGGACTCCTTGCCGCAGGCGCCGCCGATGGTGTCCTGCCGGTCGACCTCGTTGGCGACGACCGTCATCAACGGCCTTCCCTCGTTGCTGCGCAACACGGTTCCGGTGCGGACGTAGGCGTTGCGCTGCCACGCCAGGGTGTCGGGAACGCTGTAGCGCTCCGCCGGTGTCGTCGGCGTTGTAGAGCAGACAGTCCGCGGACTGGTTGCCGCCGACGTCGACGATGGTGAGGACGTGGCCCCGGCGGACGACCGCCGACCACGGGGCATTGGACGGCACCCGCGCATCCAGCATCGACCACTCCCGGGTACGAGGGACTCGCTCCACTCCAGAAGGGAGTCGGGAGCGCAGGTCGCTCCGACGGGCACGGTGCTCGTCATCGAGCCGGTCGGGTCATCGGAGTCATCGGAGTCCTCGGGCGTCGCAGTAGTCGTGAGTGTTCAGGTAGGCCCGGTGCAGTTCGGGTGAGCTGGCGAACCGGGCGTCGCCCGCTCCGGTCGGACGGCCGCGCCAGGCATGCACCCGCAGCGGCCCGACGACGTAATCGCGGCGGGGGTCCATCGGGTGCGCCACGTTGGCGACCAGCACGATCAGCGGCAGCTCCGCGACGAGTTCGACCGAACCGCCGGGGCCGCTACTTCCCTGCCAGTCCAGCGCGCCGTCGGCATCCACACGGACCCCCTGGAACAGCGACACGCTGGGCGGCAGATCCCGTTGCGTGAATCCGTGCTCTGCGGCGGCCTTCACGAACAGGCCCCGCCCGGACGGCGACGGACCCTCCGGAGCGGCGTCACCGTACTTGTTCTGTTCCAGCGGTCGGTGGTCGTCCCGCAGAACGCGTCGTGGTGGCCGGAGGTGTCGGCGGTGATGGTGGCCAGCACCCGGCCGTCCCCGGACAGCAGCGGCTGGTCGACGCCGAGATAGGCCTGCCAGGGGATCTTCTGGGTGTCGGCGACGTTGAGTCGCTCGACCGGCTGCACCGCGTTGAACAGCAAGCAGGTGGGCGCAGGCGTCACCGGTGGGGTCGTCGAACCGGAGTCGGCTGCCGCGGGCGAGCACCTTGTGGGTGTAGCCGCCCGGGGCCACGGTCTCCGCCCAGGTCAGGTCGGCGGGATCCACCCCGGGTGGACAGAACGGGCTGCTGGACGCCGGGACACAGGGCATCCAGTCGCTGGTCCGGCCGCCCTGGGCGCGGGCGTCGGCACGGGCGTTGCCGACGCTGTCGGTTCGGTGCTGGGCGCGGGCAGCGGTGGTGGCGCTCATGGAAACTCCTCAGGCCGTGGTGGTCGGTGCGCCTGGGTGGCGGGACATGACTGTGCAGGACCTGACCGGGCATCACGTGGCTGTGCGGGACGTGGCGCAGGCTGATTCCCGAGTGCAGCTTCCGGCTGAGGAAGTACGCACCGCCGACGGCAAGGGTCAGGCCGATGAACAGCACGGCGCTCCACTGCAGCCACCACGTCTCACCGGTCAGGTCGTAGATCTCCGCGCGCGGCCAGGCCAGGTTCACCGCCATCCCGATCTGGTACAGCACGGCGGCGGCGTTGACCGCGATCACCCCAACGGCCGAGGGAGAACTGGGGCGGCCGTCCTCGTCGACCACGCCGCTGGGGAACCGGTCGGTGTCGCGGTGCCGGATCCGCACGATCAGCAGCGGCAGGGTGACGCCGAGATAGGCGAGGTAGAGCATCGCGATGCACAGGCTCGCCAGCGCGGTGAAGATCGCCGACTGGCCGATGTTGACCAGCAGCGCCACCGCGGCACCGACGCCGACCACGATCGACGCACCGATGGGCGTGCCGGTCCGGGATGACACCCGGCCGAGGACGGCATGGCCGGGGAACGCGCCCTCCCGGGCCATCGAGAACATCATTCGGGCACCGGAGGTCTGCACCGCCAAGGTGCAGGCGAACACCGCGACCGCCACGCAGCACAGCAGCAGTCGGCCGAGGGTGTCGCCCAGCCGCTCGGTGATGATCCACGACAGCCCACCGGAGGCGAGGTTGCCGTCGGTCAGGCTCGGTGCCGCCATCAACGCGGACACGATCAGCAGTGCGCCACCGATTCCCGAGGTGATCAGTGCCCGCAGGATCGTGCGGGGCGTGGTGCGACGCGGTGCATGCGTCTCCTCGGCGAGTTCGCCGGCGGAGTCGAAACCCACCATCACATAGGCCGCCATCAGCGAGGACGCGAGGAACGCCGGGAGGTAGGCACCGCTGCCCTCCCACCCGGTGGCGTGGGCCACCACTGACGGCCCGCGCTCGGACAGCGCGAACAGCACCCCGACGAGGACCAGGACGCCGACGATCTCGATGACCACCCCGACGCTGGTGGCCATCGCCATCTGTCGGACGCCGGTGATGTTCACGATGGTGGTGATGGTCAGCATGATCAGGCCCAGCAGGACGGCGTTCTGCGCGCCGGTCGCGGACGCGACCGAAGGGTCGGCGTCCGGTCCCCCGACGATCTGGAATCCGGACCAGATGCTGGGCAGCACCGCCTGGCCGGCGATGGCGGCCGTTGCGACGGTCAGGATCTGTCCGACGACCATGATCCAGCCGGTGAACCACCCCCAGGTGGTCGACGCGAGCCGGCTGGACCACTGGAAGATCGACCCCGAGACCGGCCAGCGTGCAGCGAGTTCCGCGAAACACAGTGCCACCAGCAGTTGCCCGACGAACACCATCGGCCAGGCCCAGAAGAACGAGGCGCCGCCGAGGGCGAAGCCGAGCCCGAACAGCTGGAACACGGTGGTCAGGATCGAGACGAAGGAGAACCCGGCCGCGAAGGACGAGAACGTCCCGACCCGGCGGTGCAGCACCTGCTCGTATCCGGTGCCGGTGCCGGAAGTGCTTGCGGTACCGGCGTTCCCGGCGTGGTCTGCAGTGTCCGTGGCGCGTTGCTGGGTTGTGCTCATGGCTGGACTCCGAAAGGTCCTAATAGCTGTCGGGCGACAGGTATTGCTCACGATGTGGTCCGTGCGTTTCGCCCGATCGCGGCCGACGTTAAGGTCGCGTGACGGCAACCCCTATGTGATGACCGACGTGTTTCCGGCCGCGAGAAAGCGCCGTGGCCACCTGGCGGGCGGCGCATCGCCGGGCACGGTGGCACCGTGCCACGTCGCGCTGGACGCGAGCAGTGAGACGGGAGCAGTGACCTGCCGGCGCGTCCGGCGGGATCCCTGAGCCCGCCGAGGGTGTCAGCGGCGTCGGCGCGCCCGCAGCACCACGTCGTCGACATGATGGGCGCCAGCGCCGCCGTCGGGTACGACTCGCGGCCGCTGCTCGTCGACCTGCACCTCCCAGTCCGCATCCAGCAGAGCGGCGACCATCGCGGGCCAGACGTAGTCGGCCGGGTCGAAGCGAGCGTCGTGGGCCGGCTGGGACTCGAAGCCGGCGTGGTGCACGAGCAACAGCGTGCCGCCGGGCGCCACCGCTGCGAGCATGGCACGCTCGGCGGCGCCGTCGGGGGTGCGCTGCAGGGCCGGGTACTGCGCGGACACGAGGTCGAACGACCCCGGTGCCAGTCCGGCCTCCGCCAGCCCGGCGTGCACCCACCGGACGTCGACGCCGGCATCACGGGCGTGTCGGGCGGCTCGCTGCAGTGCGATTCCCGAGACCTCGAGACCGGTGACGTGCCAACCCTTCCGGGCCAGCCAGATCGCGTCCGCACCCTCGCCGCATCCGACGTCCAGCACCCGCCCCGGCGTCACTGCGTCGACCTCGGCGACCAACGCACCGTTGGGTTGACCGCTCCACAGCTGGTCACGGTCGGCATAGCGGCTGTCCCACTCGGCCTGTACGGCAGGGTCACCGAGATAACCGGTGGTCGCAGCCGCGGCGGGCGGTGTCATCGGGTCCGGTGCGATGTCGTGGGTCACCGCTTCACCATCCCTGCAGCGCCGTACGTCAGCAAGTGCGGTTGCCGATTCGGCACCGGCGGGGTCGGGGCACGCGCTCCCCTCAGTTTCACGGTATATCTCCCCCGGGGTCTTGTGGCAAGACCCCCTGGGTGCCACAGACTGGCGGTCCGGCGCCGGGACCTGGAAGGACAGCCAGGTGCGCGCGGTTCCGCACGACTCGAGTGTCGAGGGGATTCGCCGATGACCCGTCCGAGACCCACCATCTTCGAGCTGTCGGACAGACCCGCCGGGAAGGCCGATCCGGCGTTGATCGACGACGACGAGCGGCGGCTCGAGGGCATCGCCGAGTGCCTCCGGCAGTCGACCGCCGAGCTGTCCGACCGGCTCGCGGCCGAACGCCTGACGCCCGGCGGCAAGGGCCAGGCGGCCGTCGAGCGGGACATGCGGATCCACCGGTGGACCGGCCGGCTGACCGCGTTGCGACGGTTCGGGGTGGATCTGTGTCTGGGGCACATCGCCGGTGCCGGCGGTGCCGACAGTGCCGACAGTGCCGACGGCGCCCGCGGTGCCGACGGGTCGGCCGGCGCCGAGCCCACCTACGTGGGTCGGTTGGGTCTCACCGACGCCACCGGGCATCGGATGGTGGTCGACTGGCGCTCCCCCGCCGCCGAGCCGTTCTTCGCGGCCACCCACGCCAACCCGATGGGCCTCATCCGGCGCCGTCGGTACCGGTGGACCAGGGGCCGGATCAGCGACTACTGGGACGAGGTGTTCATCACAGCCGGGCTCGCCGACCGCGCCGCGCTCGACGACCAGTCGGCGTTCATCGCCAGTCTGGGCGATCATCGAACGCCCCGGATGCGGGATGTGTTGGGCACCATCGCGGCCGAGCAGGATGCTGTCGTCCGCGCCGGATCCGCCGGTGTGCTCGTCGTCGACGGCGGCCCCGGAACCGGCAAGACCGTCGTGGCGCTGCATCGCAGCGCCTACCTCCTCTATGCCGACCCCCGCCTCGGTCATCATCGCGGCGGGCTGCTGTTCATCGGTCCGCATCAGGCCTACCTGAGCTACGTCGCAGACGTCCTACCCAGCCTGGGCGAGGAGGGGGTGCTGACCTGCACCTTGCGGGACCTGGTCACCGAGGGGGCCACTGCGGCGGTCGAATCCGATCCGGCGGTGGCCGCACTGAAATCGACAGCGGAACTGGTGGGTGCCATCGAGGCGGCCGTCCGGTTCTACGAGGAAGCGCCCACAACCCCGATGACCGTCACCACACCATGGTCGACGATCCAGCTGGGCGCCGACGACTGGGCAGACGCGTTCCGCGCCGCCGAACCAGGCGGTCCGCACAACGAGGCGCGCGAGGAGATCCGGGCCGAGCTGGTCAGGATCATCGTCGACCGCCATCACGGCGCGGCCCCGGAAGGGCTGATCCGGGCGGCGCTGCTGCCGCCACGCCGAACTGCACGAGGCTCTCCATCGGGCGTGGCCGTTGATCGATCCGGCGGACCTCGTCTCCGACCTGTGGTCGGTGCCCGCCTACCTGCGCCGCTGCGCGCCGTGGCTCAGCCCCGACGACATCCGCCTGCTGCAGCGGCCCGACGCGCGGGCCTGGACGGTGTCGGACCTGCCGCTGCTGGACGCCGCGCGACGAAGGCTCGGTGACCCGAATGCGGTCCGGCGTGCGACGCGGCGCGCCGCTGCGGTCGCCGCCCATCGCGAGCGGATGACCGTCGTGGTCGACGACCTGATCCGGTCCGAGGACTACGGCGACGGTGAGGGGGTGATGACGATGCTGCGTGGCGCCGACCTGCAGGTCGCCCTGGACGACAACGACGACACCACCACTGCGCCGCGGGGTGCGGATCCGGACGGGCTCGCGGGCCCGTTCGCCCACGTCGTGGTGGACGAAGCGCAGGAACTGACCGACGCGGAATGGCAGATGGTGCTGGCCCGCTGCCCGTCGGGGAGCTTCACGGTCGTCGGGGATCGCGCCCAGGCCCGCCGCGGTTTCACCGAATCATGGCAAGAACGATTGCGGCGCAACGGGTTCGACCGGATCACCCAGGCCCGCCTGACCCTCAACTATCGGACACCGGCGGAGATCATGGCGCAGGCCGAGCCGGTCATCCGGGCGGCGATCCCGGACGCCAACGTGCCGACCTCGGTCCGCACCGGCGGAGTTCCCGTCAGGTACGGGCGACCCGAGGATCTTCCGGCGGTGCTGTCGAGCTGGCTCGGGGAGCATCCGGACGGGATCGGCTGTGTCATCGGTGACCCCACCTTCACCGGGACTCCCCGGGTCCGTTCGTCGACCCCGGAACTGGCCAAGGGGCTGGAGTTCGACCTGGTGGTCCTGGTCGACCCGGAAGCGTTCGGCGACGGCATCGAGGGGGCGGTGGACCGCTACGTCGCGATGACCCGCGCGACACAGCAGCTCGTCATCCTTGCATCGAAAGGTCTCGAATGATTCTGCGTCAACCTATGTGCAGCGCGTAGTCGGATAGCTACTATGAGTGTATGAAGCGGATCATCTACTGCAGCCAGGCCGAGTACGACCTCGCGCCCGAGGAGCTCGTCGATCTCCTGGAGATCTCCCGGCGGAACAACGAAGCCGCCGGGCTGAGTGGGATGCTGCTCTACAGCAGCCAGAGCTTCCTGCAGGTCCTCGAAGGGGACCCGGTGAGCCTGGCCGCCACCTACGCGCGGATCGCGGCCGACGACCGGCACCTCAACCTGCGGTTGTTGCTCGACGCCGAAGTCGCGGCGCCGCTGTTCCCCGACTGGACGATGGGCTTCGAACACGTGGACGACGAGAGCCTCGCCGAGGAGCTCGCCGGGTTCACCGCGGCCACCGAGTACCCGTTGGTCAACCCTGATCTCATCACCAACGCAGGCGTCGCGGTGACCCTGCTCAAGCTCTACGCCAAGAACCGGGTCCGATGAGCGCCCCCGAGGTTGCCGCCCGGGACGGTCTGGAAGCCCCCCGGCAGACCGAGATCGAGCTGTTCTCCCTCGCCGGGCACGACAGCCACCTGCGGGAGGTGAACACCGCCTTCGCGTCCCTGCTCGGCCTTGACGTCGCTCAGGTCAACGGCCGGTCGCTGCTGGAGTTCGTCCATCCCGAAGATCTGATCCAGATCGTCACCGGCATCGCGGCACTGGAACGCGGTGAACCGGAAGTGCTGATGGAGAACCGCTTCCTGCAGTCCGACGGACGGGCCGTGCACCTGCAGTGGGTCGCCCGGCCCGTCCCCGGCACCGACACCTGGTGGGCCGCCGGGCGCAACACCACCGAGTTCCACCAGTTGCTCGCCCAGCGGATGGATCTGCGGGCGAGTCTGGAGCTGGCGCTGGGTCAGACCACCGCCGCGCTCTGGGATCTCGATGTCAAGGCGGGAACGTTCACCTGGGAATCGCATGCCGGTGACGTGCTCGGTGTCGCCGCGGACGCGCTGCCGGTCACCGCGCAGGACCTCGCAGCTGTCGTGGATCCGGCCGACGCGGATGCCGTCCTCGACGCGGTCCGGCAGCTGATCGCCACCGGAGGGGTCGAGATCGGCCTCCGGATCGGCGAGCACACCGACCGGCGCCACCTGTCCCTGCGCGGCAGGGTGCTCACCCGGGACCGGCGTCGTCGTCCGCTGCGGGCGGTAGGGCTGCTGCTGGACGTGACTGCCGAGAAGGCCATGGAAGAACAGATGCTCCGCATGGTGATGAGCGACCCGCTCACCGGAGTGCCGAACCGGCGCGCCTTCGACCAGGCGTTGCGCACGGAGTGGCGCCGATGCACCCGCGAGCTCCAGCCGTTGTCGGTGCTGATGATCGACATCGACAATTTCAAGGTCTTCAACGACACCTACGGGCATCTGATCGGCGACGCTGCCCTCATCGCGGTGTCGCGGACACTCACCGCCGCCCTGCACCGGGCCGGCGACGTGCTCGCCAGGTACGGGGGCGAGGAGTTCGCGGTGGTGATGCCCGGTGCCGACGCGGCCGGGGCCGTGGCGGTGGCCGAACGCCTGGCGGCCGCCGTGCGGATGGTCGCCCTGCGACAGGCTCCCGACTGGAAGTCCGGTGTGTCGATCGGTGCTGCGACGTGGCTCCCGGGTTCGCCGACCTCCAAGCCCACCGACCTGCTGACGCTGGCCGACGACGCGTTGTACGCGGCCAAGGCCGCCGGCAAGGACCGAGTGGTGTCCGCATCGGTGCTGCCCGCCGGCGACGCCGAGACCGCCACGCATCCGATCGGACAGCCCACCGTCAGATGACGTGTCCCCCGTTGACCGAGATCACCTGACCGGTAAGAAATCCCGCCGCGTCGGAGGCGAGATGGGTCACCAGCGAGGCGATGTCGTCGGGTCGGCCCATCCGCCCCATGGGCACCTCCTCCCGGTACACGTCGGTGTCCACCCCGGCATGACGTTCGACCGGGATCCAGCCCGGTTGAACGAGATTGACCGTGATTCCGTCGCCGCCCAGCTCCTTTGCCCAGACCTTGGTCAGACCACGCTGCGCGGACTTGGCGGCGACGTAGGCGGACTGGCCGGCCGGTGCGCGATCGGCGAGATCGGAACCGATCAGGATCACCCGGCCGGAACCGGCCCGCCGCATCGGCGCCAGCAGTGCCTGAACCAACAGGGTGGGGCTCTTCACGAAGAATTCCAGCTGATCGAGGTGGTCGCGCCAGCTGACCTCGGACACCGTGGTCGCCGGCTGCGGGCCGGTCGCATTGGCGACCAGCACCGTGATCGGGCCGAGCTCGGCGGTCGCGGCCGCCACCAGTCGGCGCACCTGCCCCTCATCGGTCACATCCGCCCGGACCGCCACCGCATGGCCACCGACAGCGCGGATGTCGTCGACAACCTGCCGTGCGCCGGCTTCGTCGGAGTGGTAGTTCACGCAGACCGGGTGGCCGGCCGCGGCGAGATGGCGGCACACATGCGCGCCCAGGCCCCGGGAGCCACCACTGACCAGTGCGGATGCAGGCATGGCGCCCACCGTAGCCGCGCTCGTGCCGGTCACACGTCCGCGACCTGCGGCGCCACCTCGGTTCCGAGCAGCTCGATGCCGCGCAGCAGGTCGTCGTGGGCGAGCCGGGGGTTGGTCATCTGGATCGAGACCCGGTCGACACCGCCCAGCTGCTCGGCCACCCGGCGCAGCTTGCCGGCGACAGTGTCGGGGTCGCCCATGAAGAACGCACCGTCCGGGCCGCTGGTGGCGTCGAACTGGGCCCGGCTGGGTGCGGCGAACCCCCGCTCCCGGGACACCTGGGTGAACATCTGGTGCCAACCCGGGTAGATGGTGTCCGCCGCCGTCCGCACGCTGTCGGAGACGAACCCGAAAACGTGCAGACCCACCTGCAGATCGGCGGGGTGGTGCCCGGCCTGGGCCCCGGCCCGCCGGTACAGGTCGATCAGCGGGGCGAACTGGCGGGGTTCGCCGCCGATCACGGCCACCATCAGCGGCAGGCCGAGCAGACCCGCCCGGACGAACGATGCGGGCGTGCCGCCGACGCCGATCCAGATCGGCAGCCGATCCTGGACCGGCCGCGGATAGACCCCCTGCCCGGTCAACGCCGGACGGTGCCGCCCTGACCACGTGACCTGGGTGGATGCCCGGATCTTCAGCAGCAGGTCCAGCTTCTCCTCGAACAGCGAGTCGTAGTCACGCAGGTCCAGCCCGAACAGCGGGAACGCCTCGGTGAACGACCCCCGCCCCACCACCAGGTCGATGCGGCCCTTGGCGATCAGGTCCAGGGTGGCGAACTGCTGGAAGACGCGGACCGGATCAGCCGCGCTGAGCACCGTCACCGCACTGCCCAGCCGGATCCTGGAGGTGCGGGCGGCCGCGGCACCCAGGATGACCGGCGGCGCGGAGTCGTAGTACTCGGCCCGGTGGTGCTCGCCGATGCCGAACGAGTACAGGCCCGACGCCTCCGCGAGCTCGATCTCCTCGAGCAGGTGCTCGATGCGTTCGGCCGGGCCCACCAGGTGGCCGCTGACCGGATCGGTCACTGCGGCCACGAAACTGTCGACGCCGATGTGCATCTGATCCTCCTGCGGTTCTGCCCACGGTGCACCGGGCCCGGTGAATCGGGTAGCGAAACCGCCGATACCGGCGGTTTTGCTACCCGATTGTGCGGCTCAGCGCTCGAACACCGCTACGGTACGGGCCGGCACAGTGGATCCGTCGCCGTGCACGGTGGACTGCTTCACCACCGCGTCGCGCCGCTGCCGGCGGCACCGGGTCGGCGGCGGCCGGGACCGTGGAGGTCAGCGCACCGACGAGGACGGCAGCGAGTCCCGCGGCCCAGATCCGGTGCGGCATGCGGCGCTGCCCGAGCCGGATTGCTGGTGACCGTAGCCACACGGCTGGTCACCAGCAATCCGGCTCAACCCGTTTGTCGCCTGTGGGCGAGAAGGTTCGGTAGCAAAACCGCCGAAAGTGACGGATGTGCTACCCGATCGTGGCGGGTCAGTCGTAGACGGCGGTGGGCCACAGCGCCAGCAGGGCGTCGATCTTGGTCTGCACCATGTACGACCGCTCGAAGTTCGCGGTCTCGCCCACCGACTTGAGCGCCTGAACCACGTCCTTGTACACCCGCTGCGGACCGGTGTGGCGGACCAGCAGGAAGTAGTAGTGGCAGCGCGGGTAGGACAACTCGTCCCGGAACTGTGCGACCACCCGGCCGGGCGGTCGCACCTGGTTCACGGTCCGGGGTCGCTTGGCGTCCACCGCGGCCTCCACCGCGATGACGTGGGTGCCCGGCCGGTGTTGGGTCCCGAACGGTCGAGGCTGGTCGGACCGCTCCTGGACCCGGACCACCTCGATGCTGAACGAACCCTCGCGGCGGACTGCTCCGCTCCGGCGCGCGGGCAGCCCGTACTCCTGCCGGACCCGATCCAACTCGGCCTGCGCGTCCTCGGACGGTGCGATGTCGATGTCGGCGATCTGCGCCAGGCTCATCGTGTGCGGGCGGGCCCACGGGAAGCTCGGCGCCGCTCCGTCGTCGTCGAACTCCGCCGCGTCCTCGGCGTCGTCGACGGCAAGGACATCCACAGCGGCATCCGCAGAGCTGTCCGCCGAGACGCTTCCGGCGCGACCAGCGGCGGGATCCGAAGCGAGATCCGTACTGCCCGAGGCATTCTCGACGGGATTGCCCGGGCCCTCCAGGGTGAGGGTGTCCTCGTGGGCTGATGTGGGGTTGGTCTGATCGGTCATGGTGGTCGACTCCGGTTCGGGTTCTGTCGGTGCGATGTCGAGTTCGGCGTCCGCGTCGGCCGGGCCGATCCGGTCGGCCCCGAACACCGAGACTGCCGCCAGCAGTTGCTCCTCGGTCATCGGGGCCCCGGACCTGAAGACGAACGCGCCGAGGGTCACCCGCGCGGCGATCACCGTGTCCGGGAGATCGGTCACCATCACGGCTTCGTCGAGGTGCTGTGCCGAGGTCTGGGACGCGTGGGCGGAGCCGGCGGCGACGAAGGGGGCGTTGTTGTCGACCAGGATCAGCGTGGCGTTGAGCGTGTCCAACGAGTGCACCCGCACGCCTGCCCGGTGCCAGCGCAGTAGCACCTCCGGGTCGGTCGCTCCCTGCCGCACTGCGGCGTCGCCGGCGTTGACGACCAGCGTCGCACCCCGCGACAGCGGCAACAGTCGGTCGGCGTCCCGGCCGATGGACGCGACAGCGGCGATCACGGGCGCCCGACCGGTCAGTGCGGGGGTCAACGTGTCCCACACTCGCGGCCCTGCGATGAGCCGTACCGAGTCGCCGGTGCCCAGCGGGTGCGATGGCATACCCATCAGGTTGCCCCATGAGGGGCAGAACAACACCATCAGCCCCCGGGCACGCCGATCCGGGCGGGTCGGGGCATCCTGGAAGCAGGCCTGAGGTGGGCGTCGGGGAGGTGTCCCGACCGTTCCCGGGGTGGTCGCTGCCGCCGGATCTGCGGTCCCCGGCGGCGCGGTGCCGCCCGGGGCGACCCGGTGTCGATCCGACCCCGGCCGGGTCGTCATCATCGTGACGCCCGCGGACCGGGACGCCCGCTGTTTCACTGACCTGGAGGAACCGACGATGCGATACACCCTGCTGTTGCACTACCCCGAGATGTCGGCCGAGGAACTCGACCCGGCTGCCCGCGAGCAGGGCGAGCGCGCGTTCGCCGCTTACGCCGTCGCGCTGGCCCAGGCCGGTGTGCTGCTGTCGGCCGAAGTGCTGCAGCCCTCGGACGCGAGCACCACGCTCACCAGTCGGGAGGGCGAGCTCCGCATCCAGGACGGCCCGTTCGCCGACACCAAGGATCAGCTCGGCGGCACCTTCGTCATCGACGTCGCGGACCTGGATGCCGCCCTGGAGTGGGCGCGCCGGGCGCCGTCGCTGCAGTGGGGGGCCGTTGAAGTTCGGCCCGGGGCGGTCTGGTTCGACGACGGCGCCTGGCGCCCGAACGCGTGACCGATGAGGGTGCCGACGCCCGCGCGGCCGCCGCGCACATCGCCCGCACCTCCTACGGTCGCCTGCTGGCCGTTCTCGCCGCGTCGACCCGGGACTTCGAACTTGCCGAGGATGCACTGTCCGGGGCGTTCGAGCAGGCGCTCCGGACCTGGCCCCAGTCCGGCGTCCCGGCGAACCCGCAGGGCTGGCTGATCACGGTGGCGCGCAATCGACGGCGCGACGTTTGGAAGTCGGCGGCCTGTCGCCGCGACCTGCCACTGGATGCGGCCGGCGAGGGACGGGGTGCGACCGACCCGTTCGACGATCTGGACCCCGACCGGCTCCCCGACCGGCGGCTGGCCCTGCTGTTCGTCTGCGCGCACCCCGCGATCGAGGAGAAGATCCGCACGCCACTGATGTTGAGCACAGTGCTGGGGTTCCAGGCCGCCGAGATCGCCGCGGCGTACGCGATGAGGCCGGCCGCAATGGCGCAGCGGCTGGTGCGGGCCAAGAGGCGGATCCGGGACACCCGGATCCCGTTCGTCGTGCCCGGCCGGGCGGAACTCGGATCACGAACGCAGGCCGTCCTGGAGGCTGTCTACGGCTGCCACGCGATCGGACGTGACGGCCACCGGCCCGACATGTCCTACGAGGCAACCTATCTCGCAGTGGTGCTGGCAAACCTACTGGGCGACGAGCCGGAAGCCTGGGGGCTGGCCGCGCTCATCACGTTGACCCTGGCCCGCAGCCCGGGACTGGCTGGCAGCCCGGGCCACGCCGCCTACGTGCCGTTGGACGAGCAGGATCCGGCGCTGTGGGACGCGGCGCTGATCGCCGAGGGCGACGGGTACCTCCGGCGGGCCGGCGGTGGCCGGCCCGGTCGCTTCCAGCTGGAGGCGGCCGTGCAGTCGGTGCACTGCGCCCGCGCGGCGACCGGCCGGACGGACTGGGCGGCGCTGCAGACCCTGTACGAGGCGCTGGCCTTGGTGGCCCCGACGTTGGGCGGTCGGGTCGCACTGGCCACCGCCGTCGCCCAGCTGTCCGGACCGACGGCCGGCCTGCAGGTGCTGGAGGGCCTCGGGATGTCGGCGGTGACGTTCCAACCCGCCTGGGCGGTGCGGGCGCATTTGCTCGCGCTCGCCGCCCGACCCGGTGAGGCCCGTGCGGCGTACGCGCAGGCCGTCGAACTCACCGCAGACCCGGCGGTCCGTGCGTTCCTGACGGAACGCTCGGCGCGGCTGGTCGTCGCCCCGGCTCCCCCGGACCCGACTGCCGCGGCCCCAGGATTCGGGGACATCGATGGCGACCGAACGGATCTCGCGTAGCCGCCGCCGGACGAAACCCGGCGCAGACCCGGCCAGAGAGGTCAACGCGACCCCGGCGCGAACAGCGACGTGGCCACCGTCGTCGATGGTCGCCCTCAGAGCACGCTGACGATGATGTGCTTCTTGCCGGCTGCGGCCCGCTCGTAGAAATCGATCAGCGATTCCAGTGCCACGAACAGCCGCGAGATGAGGTCTTCGCGGTCACCGTCGAAGATGCCGTCCGGGTAGGCGGCGGTGCGTTGCGCCGACGTCGGGGCGAACGCCCGGCCGATGGCGGGCAGGTCGACCGCCTTGAGTGCGGTGATGATCTCGGCGAGGTCGGGGCGGGGGGTGAAGGCGATGAAGTCCGCGTCGTCGTCCTCGAAGAACAGCTGGACCCCGACGATGGCGTCACTGATCGGATCGTTGTCCAACGGCTCCGACGCCGACACCCCGGTGATCACGAAATGCAGGGCGTCCCACAGGGATCCGAGGTCCAGAACCTCGTGCCCGGAGTCGCGTTCCAGGGCGCGGACGTCGTCGAGCAGGTCGGTGCCCGCGTCGAGCAGCGACGTCAACTCGGCTTGGGTGATCATCAGGTAGCGCGCGGTGACCGACATGCGTTGATGATCGCATGATCGTTCCGGCGCGGAACGGCCCCGTGCCGAACCGCCGGGGCGAAACCGCGGTCGCGGTCCCGCCCCGGCGGCGGACTCAGTTCCAGACGCCGTTGGGCACGCTCTGCCAGGTGTGCCAGAGCCCGCTGTCGCCGCCACGCACGAACGCCTCGAGCCGGCCGTCGGCGTTGCGGCCGATCGTCGGGCCCTCGGTCTGGAAGCCGCCCAGCGACGACCACCCGCCCCAGTTGCCGTTCGGCGCGAGCTGCCAGATGTGCCACAGCCCGCCGTCGTTGCCCCGGACGAAGACCTCCAGCCGGCCGTCGGCGTTGTTGCGGACGGCCGGCCTGGTGATACCGCCGCCGAGCGAGGCCCAGCCGCTCCAGACGCCGTTGGGGACGACCTGCCACTTGTGCCACAACCCACCGTCGGTGCCCCGGACGAAGACCTCCAGCCGGCCGTCGGCGTTGCGGCCGATCGCCGGCGCCTCGGTGATCACCCCGCCGAGCGAGGCCCAGCCGCTCCAGGTGCCGTTCGGCACGACCTGCCACTGGTGCCACAGCGCCCCGTCGGTGCCCCGGACGAAGACCTCCAGCCGGCCGTCGGCGTTGTTGCCCACCACCACCTTGCTCGCCAGCACGCCACCCAGCGAAGCCCAGCCGCTCCAGGTGCCGTTGGGTCGTACCTGCCAGATGTGCCACAGCGCGCCGTCGAGGCCCTTCGCGAACACCTCGAGCCGGCCGTCGGCGTTGCTGGCGACCACCGGGTCGAAGATGCCGCCCCCGCGGGAGACCCACCCGCTCCAGGTGCCGTTCGGGGCGACCTGCCACTTGTGCCACAGCGCGCCGTCGGTGCCGCGGGCGAAGACCTCGAGCCGACCGTCGGCGTTGCGGCCGATCGTGGGCGCTCCCTGGATGACGCCACCCAGGCTGGCCCAACCACCCCAGCCGTTGCTCGGGGCGGTCTGCCAGATGTGCCAGAGCGCGTTGTCGGCACCCCGGACGAACACCTCCATCCGGCCGTCGGCGTTGTTGGCCACGACCGCGTCGGAGATGATGCCGCCCAGCGAGGCCCACCGCAGCCGGGCGCCGTAGATCGACTGGATTCCGGCGATGTCGTCCGGCTGGAGTTCGCGGCGCGGGCCGCCGTAGTAGGCGTACATCACTGCGGTCGGGTCGTTGGAATGGTTCAGGCCCAGACCGTGGCCGAGTTCGTGCAACGACACGGTGTTGAGGTCGATCCCACTCGGCGGCAGGTTCGTCGACCAGGTCTCGGCCTCGTCGAAGTGGCAGTCGCCGGCGATGTCGCCGCCGTTGGGGGGCGGATAGAAGCAGTGCGCAAGGACGCCGCTGGGGCCGTCGAACGGGAAGCCGTCACCGTGATCACCAGCGGCCCAGCTGATCCGGATGTCCGCCGCGCCGGGGTTCTCGGTGAAGTTCAGTGGCGTGACCGCCGCCCACCTGTCGAACGAGCCGCGCAGCGCCCCCCGCTGGTCGGCCGCACCGAGGTCGGGCGAGAAGTTGTCGAAGTGGTAGCTGACCTGATTTCCGGGCCAGCGGTTGCCCTGCGCGACGAACGGCGCCACCGCACCGTCGGTGACGACGGGCTGGTCGGGGAAACCGCAGCGGGGGCGGCCGATCAGGTCCAGGGTCGCGGCGTCCACCGTGCCGGTCACGGGCAGGCCGTGCTGGTGCTGGAACTGCTCGACCGCGGTCTGCATCGTGTCGTCGAAGACTGCGGTGTCCGCCGGCGCGAAGGCCATCACCGGGCGGAACAGCACGTTGCCGGTGCGGATGTCGGCGTTGGGGAAGTACCCGAACCGGTGCAGGTAGGAGTACAGGGTGTCCACCTGCGGTCCGGAGTCACCGTTGGCGAGTTCGGCGGTGGGCCCGGGGACGCGACGGGTCGGCCGCATCAGTTCGCGGTCCGGCGGCGCCTCGGCCGCCGTGCCCGCCGCCGCGTCGGCCGAGGTCGGTGCGGTCGGCATGGTCGGTACGGGTGGTTCGGTGTCGTGCGGGTGGGGAGAGGTCAGCGTCATGTCGGGTCCTCGGGTCCTCGGGTCGTCTGATGGATGCGGTCCGCGGCACGGCCCGGTGGGGTGGCACCGGGCGCGCTCCGGTACCGCTCACCAGGGGGCCGTCCAACGTGGACGTCGCCTGCATCAACCCGGCACACCGGGCCGCATCTGGGCGGCGCTCCGGATGGTCGGGGCCGTCGACAGTCAGAGCCGCAGGGTCAGCCGGTGATACGCCGGACCGGGGCTCTGCCCCGATGGGCACGCCGCAGCCGGCGGGTCAGTCGACCCGGCGCTCGTAGACCCCGACCTCGCTGCCGAGCCAGTGCGCCCCGATCCCGTCGAACGCGGCCATCACCTTGTCGTGGTCCCAGTCGTCCACGACGTGGTGCTCGTGGGCGTTGCCCTCGATCTCGCCCTGCGGGTAGTGCACGATCGGGATCGACAGGTACACCGCGCGGCGTGCGGCCGTGGCGGCTCGCGCCCACAGGTCCAGTGCGTCCGCCTCGGACATGTGCTCGGCGACGTCGCCCAGAATGACGACGTCGCAGGCGGGGAGCTCCACGAGTCGGGCGTCTCCGACGACGATCTCGTCGTAATGGTCGTGCAGCCGGTAGGTGTGCACGTACGGCTCGAAGATCTCCAGCCCGATCAACCGCGACACCGACGGTCCGGCAAGGAGTTTCGCGTAGGTGCCGACTCCGGGACCGACGTCGAGCACCACCAACGGACCGACGTCGGCGGCCAGCGCCTCGATGCGGTCCCTGGTCCAGGGCTTTCCCTCAGCAGAACTCAGCGGCACCACCTCACTGTGCCCGACTGCGCGCGGACGCAATCCCGGGTGAGCGAAGGGACCGTGGGCGCGGCGCCAGGATCAGGCGGGGACCGGCACGTGGGTGGGGCCGCCGGGGTCATCGGGGTCGTCAGGGTTGAGCGGATCGTTCGGGTGCACCGGGTGCGGGGGCTCGCTGGGGCCGATCGGCTCCACCGGGGCCGGCGGCAGGGTCTGCGGCCCATCGGGCAGCAACTCCCCCGGGTCGTCCGGGATCGGCTCCGACGGGTCGATGCCGGGATATTCCGGGGTGCCGGTCGCGGGGAGATCGTCGGGGTCGAGCCCAGGTTGCGCCATGGGTCCACTACTACACGAGGGGTGCGGGCGACGTCAGAGCGCTGTCCACCGGTACTCGATCTCCGGGCGTCCACTGCGGCCGTGCCGCTGGTCGCGTCGGACGGCACCGGACTGCACCAGATGCTCCAGGTAGCGCCGCGCGGTCACCCGGGACAGCGTGCAGCGGGAGGCGACCTCCAGCGCCGACAGCCCCCCGCCGGCCCGCTCCGCCTGCAGGACCTCCGAGACATGCTGCAGGGTGGCCGCCACCAGGCCCGACGGGAGTGGCTCGCCCCCACCCCGGCGCAGGGTGGCCAACGCTCGGTCGATGTCGAGCTGGCCGCCGACGCTGGTGCCGTCGCGCAGCTGCTCGCGAAACGCGCGGTACTGCCCCAGCTTGTCCTGCAGTGAGCGGAACGTGAACGGCTTCAGGATGTATTGCACGACGCCGAGCGACACGGCCGCCCGCACCGACGGCAGGTCCCGGTTGGCGGTCACCGCGATCACGTCGACCTCCGCTCGGGCCATCCGCAGCGCCCGGCAGATCTCCAGACCGTGAGCGTCGGGCAGGTTGAAGTCCAGCAACACCATGTCAACCGCGTTCTCACGGAGGAACCGCATCGCCGCCTGCGCGTTGGTCACGGTGCCGATCACCCGAAAACCCGGCACCCGGTCGACGAACTCGGCGTGCGCCCGGGCCGCCAGCGGCTCGTCCTCCACGACGAGCACCGAGATCATCGGCGATGGCTCGGCGCCGGTCATCGGAGGCCCGAACCGGCGGCAGCGTCATCGCTGCGAGCCGCCGGAGCCGCCCCGCCGGGGCCGGGAACCTCGGGGCCGGGAACCTCGGAGCCGGGAACCTCGGCACGCTCGGCGGTCGGCCGCATCGGCAGGCGCACCGTGAAGTGCGCTCCACCCAGGGGGCCGTCGTCGATCTCGACGGCGCCGCCGTGTCGACGCACGACCTGGCCGACCAGCGCGAGCCCCAGTCCCCGGCCCGCCGGCGTCAGTACGGTCTTGGTCGACCAGCCCCGGATGAACGCCGACTCCTGCAGGTCGGGCGGCAGACCGGGGCCGGAGTCGCCGACCTCGATGACCAGGTCGCCGTCCGCCGGCAGCACCGCCACCTCGACCACCCGTGGGCCGTCCAACGGCCCCTCGGCGGTGGCGTCCAGCGCGTTGTCGATCAGGTTCCCCACGATGGTGATCAGGTCTGCCACCGGCACCGCGCCGGCCGGCACCCGGGTGTCGTCGGTGATCCGCAGTTCCACCCCGCGCTCGGACGCCTGGGCGGTCTTCCCGAGCAGCAGAGCGGCCAGCACCGGTTCCGCCACGGATTCGACGATCCGGTCGGTGAGCCATTGGGACAGCGCGAGTTCCGACGTGGCGTACTCGACAGCGGCGTCATAGCGCCCGGTCTCGACCAGGGTGACCACGATGTGCAGTTTGTTGGCCGCCTCGTGGGCCTGGGACCGCAACGACTCCGCGAACGCGCGCACGCTGTCGAGTTCGCCGGTGAGCGCGTTCATCTCGGTGCGGTCCCGCAGGGTCGCCACGCTGCCGTACGACCGGCCGTGGAAGGTTGCCGCCGTCTGGTTCACCACCAGGACGCGGTCCTGGGCCAGGTGCATCTCGTCACGGGCCTGGTTGCCCGATCCGAACAGCTCCAGCAGAGTCTCGGGCAGGGCCAGGTCCGCGACCGGCACCCCGGCCTGCGCGGCGGACAGCCCCAGCAGCCGGACCGCCTCGTCGTTGATCACCGAGATGACGCGCCGATCGTCGACGACCAGCAGCCCTTCCCGAATGGAGTGCAGCACCGCGTCGTGCGATGCGTAGAGCTCTTCGAGACCCTTCGGGTCCAGGCCGCTGGTCTGACGGCGCAGTCGGCGGCTGACCAGTGTTGCGCCGGCGAGCGCGATGAGGAGCAGCACCAGCAGCTCCACCACCAGGAACGGCAGCTGCGCGACGACCTGGGTGTGGATGGCGTCGGTGGTCACCCCGACACTGACCAGGCCCACGACGGTGCCCGCCGCGTCCCGGATCGGGACCACCGATCGCACGGACGGGCCCAGGGTGCCGGTGTAGGTCTCGACGAAGGGCTCCCCTGCGAGCGCACGGTCGATGGAACCGATGAACAGGCCACCGATCTGGGCCGGGTCGGGATGGGTGAAGCGGGTGCGGTCGGTGTCCATGATGACGACGAAGTTGGTGTTCGACGCGAGTTGCAGCCGCTCGGCATAGGGCTGCAGGGTTCGTGTCGGGTCGGCGGAGACGACCTGCTCGGCGACCCATGGATCAGTGGCGACGGCGTCTGCCACTCTGAGCACGCCGTCTGCAGCGGCCTGCCGGGTGCGGTCGGCGGCCACCGCGACGCTGACCGCACCGGTGGTGACCAGTACGAAGAGCAACAACAGACTCTGCAGGACCAGCAGTTGGCTGGCGACGCTGACCCGGCGATTGCGCAGCCGCGCTGTCATCATCGTCACATTCTCCCGCCTCCACCCGGTGCCGGGTCACCACCGGGTCGCCACCGGGTCGCGCCGGGAAGGGTGAACACAACGAACACAACCGGGACCAGCCGACGCCGGCGCTGCACTCTGATCCGAGCACCGGTCCAAGGACGGTCCGGGCCATGATCTCGGAGGTTGCTATGGCAGGAACCCACCCCGCCCCGGACACGAAACGCCGGAAGAAGATCGGGACGCACTGGCTGTACATCGCCGTGATCATCGCGGTGGTCCTGGGCACCGCTGTCGGGCTGATCTTCGGCAAGGACGCCGGCGGCCTGGCCATCATCGGCACCGCGTTCGTCAACCTGATCAAGATGATGATCTCGCCGATCATCTTCTGCACGATCGTGCTCGGCATCGGATCGGTCCGCAAGGCCTCCCAGGTGGGCCGCGTCGGCGGTAT
Organism: uncultured Actinomycetota bacterium; assembly: GCA_963784315.1. GTDB lineage: Bacteria > Actinomycetota > Actinomycetes > Mycobacteriales > Nakamurellaceae > Nakamurella. Next base: position 532,218 of record CAWAQR010000001.1, on the reverse strand, counting down.
CGCCCTGCTCTATTTCATCGTGATGTCCACCTTCGCCCTCGGTCTGGGCCTGCTCGTGGGCAACCTCGTGCACCCCGGCGACGGGCTGAAAGCGGCCGCGGCAACCGCGAAGTACACCGTGCCCGAGGTGGAGTCCTCCGGGAACTTCATCATCGACATCATCCCGAAGACCCTGGTCTCGGCGCTGACCGCCGGCTCGGTCCTGCAGGCCCTGTTCGTCGCCCTGCTGGTCGGTTTCGCCGTCCAGGCCATGGGCACCAGGGGTGAACCGATCATCAACGGCGTCGCGAGCATCCAGCGACTGGTCTTCAAGATCCTGGCCGGCATCATGTGGCTGGCCCCGATCGGCGCGTTCGGTGCGATCGCCGGTGTCGTGGGCAACGCCGGCTGGTCCGCGATCGCCGCGCTGGGCATGCTCGTCGGGGTCTTCTACCTGACCTGCCTGGTGTTCGTCGTCGTCATCCTCGGTGCGCTGCTGAAGTTCACCACCGGCTACAGCATCTTCAGCCTGCTGTACTACCTGCGCCAGGAGTACCTGCTGATCGTTGCTACCTCGTCGTCGGAAACCGCCCTGCCGCGTCTCATCGCCAAGATGGAGCACCTCGGGATCGCCCGCCCGGTCGTGGGCATCGTCGTACCGACCGGCTATTCGTTCAACCTGGACGGCACCGCCATGTATCTGACGATGGCGTCGCTGTTCATCGGTAACGCGTTGGGACTGCCGTTGTCCGGCGGCGAGCAGATCTCCCTGCTGCTGTTCATGGTGATCGCCTCCAAGGGCGCCGCCGGCGTCACCGGCGCGGGTCTTGCCACCCTCGGCGGCGGCTTGGCCTCGCACCGTCCCGACCTGGTCCCCGGCGTCGGCCTGATCGTCGCGATCGACCGCTTCATGTCCGAAGCCCGTGCGCTGACCAACTTCTCGGGCAACGCGGTGGCCACCCTGGTCATCGGGCACTGGGTCAAGCAGGTCGACAACGCCCAGGTGGCCCGGGTCTTCAGCAACGAGGACCCCTTCGACGACACCGACATGCTCGATGAGCATCACGGGCCGGCCGACGAGGTCCCCAGCGTGGTCGTCGCGGACTCCTCCCGCACCCGCCCGCACGCCGCCGTCTGACGCCACCGCTGCCGCCCGACCGACCCACCCTCGAAGGAAACCCTTGATGAACGACGTCTCCTACCGGCTGCGCTTCGTGGAATCGGAAGTGGTCGCGCAGATCTCGTCGCGCGGCAGCGCGGTGTTGGCCGCCCCGACCATCAACCGGGGGACGGCGTTCACCCTGCCGGAGCGCCGTCAACTGGGGTTGACCGGGCTGTTGCCGACCGGGGTGTCGACCCTGGAGGGCCAAGTCCGTCGGGTCTACGCGCAGTACCGCGAGCAGTCCAGTGACCTACGCAAGTGGGTGTACCTGGCCAATCTCCGGGATCGTAACGAGGTGTTGTTCTACCGGCTGCTGACCGACCACCTGTCGGAGATGCTGCCGGTGGTCTACACCCCCACGGTCGGCCTGGCGATCGAGCGGTTCAGTCACGAGTTCCGCCGGCCGCGGGGCGTCTACCTGTCGGTGGACCACCCCGAGGACGTCGAGACCGCCTTGCGCAACTCCGGTCTCGGTGCCGACGATGTCGACCTGCTGGTGGCCACCGATTCCGAGGGAATCCTCGGGATCGGTGACCAGGGGGTCGGTGGCATCGAGATCTCGATCGGCAAACTCGCCGTCTACACCGCGGCGGCCGGGATCCACCCCCGTCGGGTGCTGCCGGTGGTGCTCGACACCGGCACCGACAACCTGCGCCTGCTCAACGACGAGTTGTACCTCGGCGAGCGGCACGCCCGGATCCGGGATCAGCGCTACGACGACCTGATCGACGCCTACGTCACCGCGTGCACGAAACTGTTCCCGCAGGCCATGCTGCATTGGGAGGATTTCGGCGCCAGCTCCGCACGCCGGATCCTGAACCGTTACGCCGATCAGGTCTGCACCTTCAACGACGACATGCAGGGCACCGCCGCCGTGGTGCTGGCGGCAGCGTTCTCCGCGGTCAGGGCCGCCGGCACCCGGATCCGCGATCAGCGGGTGGTCATCTACGGTGCCGGCACCGCCGGCCTCGGCATCGCCGACATGATGCGCGACCAGATGATCCGGGAGGGCCTGACGCCCGCGGAGGCGGCCGCCCGGTTCTACCCGCTGACCCGCGACGGTCTGCTGCTCGACGACATGGAGCTGCTGGATTTCCAGCAGCCCTACGCTCGGGCACGCTCGTCGGTGGCGGACTGGATCGGACCCGACGGCCGGATCGGTCTTGCCTCGGTGGTCGCGCACGCGCACCCCACGATGATGATCGGCACGTCCACCCATGCCGGTGCGTTCACCGAGCCGATCGTGCGCGACATGGCCGCCCATACGGACCGGCCGATCATCATGCCGCTGTCCAACCCGACCTCCAAGTGCGAGGCGCTGCCGGCCGACCTGATCGCCTGGACGGACGGCCGGGTCCTCACTGCCACCGGCAGCCCGTTCGCGCCGGTCGTCCACGGTGAGCGGACCTATGCGATCGCGCAGGCCAACAACGCACTGGTGTTCCCGGGGCTGGGCCTGGGCGTGACGGTGGTCCGGGCGTCCCGGATCAGCGACCGGATGATCGCCGCCGCCGCCGATGCCATCGCCCAGCTCAGCGATGCCACCTCCCCCGGCGCTCCATTGCTGCCACCCATGGACAACCTCCGGATGGCCTCCGCCGCGGTGGCCCTCGCCGTGGCCCGGACAGCGGTGGCCGAGGGGCTGGCCCGTGTCCCGCTCGAGGACGCGATCCAGCAGGTCCACCGAGCGATGTGGCGGCCGGTGTATCCGGCCGTCGAGATCGTCTGAGCACAACTCGCCCCGCCACAGTGGGCCCGGGTCGGCACCGTTCAGCGGTTGTCGGGCGGGCCGCCGGGGACGAGGATCGGGGACGCCCTGTTCCCCGCTGGAAGGTGATGTCGATGAGTTTGATGAACCCGTACCTGAGCTTCCGCGGCGACGCTCGGCAGGCGATGGAGTTCTACGCCTCGGTCTTCGGTGGCGAGCCCACCTTCAGCACCTTCGGCGAGCTCGGGATGAATTCCGGTCCCGCGGACGCTGATCTGGTGATGCACTGCCAGCTCAGTACACCCAGCGGCTTCGCACTGATGGCCTCCGACGTTCCGGAGTCGATGCCGATAGAGGCGGGCAGCGCAATGTCGATCTCGCTCAGTGGCGACGAGTACGACGAGCTGAGCGGTTACTGGGCCAAGCTCAGCGACGGCGGGACGGTCTCCGCGCCGTTGGAGAAGGCTCCCTGGGGCGACACGTTCGGCATGTGCGTCGACAAGTTCGGGACCAGCTGGCTGGTCAACATCTCCGGCACCGCGGCCTGAGCAGCACCGCGCGGCCCAGGGCCCGAGTCCCGGGCCGCGCGGGCTCAGCCGAGCTGGTCGACCAGCCGGTCGACCGACCGTTGGGCCCCGGCCAGGCTCGCGTCGGCTCGATCCGTCAGCGCCGCCATCGCTGCGATCCGGCCGGCCAGTGTCAGCTCGGCGATCACGACGTGCACCGACATTCCCAGCGCGACACCGAGAACCTGCGTCAGAGCCGGGATCTCGTGGTCGGTGTCGACGTTCGGGGTTCCCGCGCCGTACTGGTCGCCGCGACTGGACACGATCACCACCGGACGACCGGCCAGCGGCTGGACGTCGTCACCGAACGGCGCGGTGGTACCGGGCACATGGATGTAGTCGATCCACGCCTTCAGCGTCGACGGGATCGACCAGTTGTACATCGGCGCACCGATCAGCACGACGTCGGCGGCGAGCAGTTCGTCGATCAGCCGCTCCTGCAGGTCCTCGGCATCGGCTGGAACCGTCTCGTGGGGTTCCCGGAGCCGCGGCGCCCAGTGCAGGACGTTCGTCGGCAGGTGCGGCAGTGGGACGGTGTGCAGGTCACGTCGCAACACCCGGTGGTCGGCACCCCGGGCCGTCCAACCGGCGGCGAACCGGGCGGTCAGGGTGCGGCTGACCGAGCCGGTCAGGTCGGCCGACGAATCCAGGTGCAGCAGGGTGGGCACGGTGGCCTCCGGTGAAGGTCGTGGGCGGACGGTGCCGCGGGGCGTGGGTGGTCGGGTTTCCCCGGACCCAACCTATGCGTGCCGGTGGCCTTTTCCCGACCACAGGTGCCGGGCGATCCCCGACAGCAGCGGCACGCCGAGGGTGCCGTCAGCCAGGCTGAGCCGGACCAGGTCGTCGAAGGTCCGCTGCCGGTCGGCTGCGGCCCTGATCCCGGCCTCCAACAGCCAGGGTCGACGCACCAGCCTGTCGAGCAGATCCGTCGTGCGCAGGTGGCGCCGTAGGGCCGGGCCCATCCATTGTCGGTAGGCGGCGCCGGCGTCGGGAACAGCACCGGCCACCGCGGCGGCCGCGGCCCGGCCGGCCAGTCCACCCGAGACGAAGGCGTAGAAGATGCCCTCGCCGCTGAGCGGGTTGATCAACGACCCGGCGTCACCGGCAAGCAACACCGGCCCGTCCGGGATCGGCGGACGCCCCGGCGACAGCGGCAGCCGATGTGCGCGCATGCCCGTCGGGTCGTCGACCACCCCCGGCAGCAGCCGGCGCAGGCCGTCCCGCAGCATCGTCCGGTCGAGCCGCCGTCCGGTCAGCAACTCGCCGTAGCCCACATTGGCCAGACCGTTGCCGAGCGGGAAGCTCCACGCGTACGCCGGCCAGTTCCGGGCCGACATCGCGATCAGCTGAGTGCCTGCTTGCCCGGGCGGTTCCGGGGCGTAGCCGCGGATCGCCAGCGCTACCGGCCCGGCGGTGCGGCCGGGGCCGTTGCACGCCCGCCGTAGCACCGACTCCGCACCGTCGGCACCGATCACCACTGTCGCCCGGATCTCGCCGTCGAGCACCACCGCGCCCCCGGTCTGCTCGACGCGGCGCACGGTGTGCCGGCGGAATGCGACCCCGCGCCGTCTGACGTCAGCCAGCAACCGGGCGTCCAGGATCGCCCGCGGGATGACCCGGACCGGCCGGGGCAGCCGGCGGTCCGCGATTGACCCGCCCGGTGCGATCAACCGCAGCCGTGACACCGGCGGATGCCCGGCCAGCAACGGACCCATCGAGAACCCGAGATCGGCGGCGAGATCCATTGCCTCCGCGGCGATCCCGTCACCGCAGGTCTTGTCCCGGGGGAACGCCGCCCGGTCCACGATCAGCACCCGCAGTCCCGGGTGGGTGGTGACCGCGGCGGCCGCGGCGGCGCTGCCGGCCGGGCCGCCCCCGACGATCACCAGGTCCCAGTCCGGTTCGGCCACCCGGCCGACGGTACCGGCGTCGCGGTACGGGACCCGACTAGGGTTTGAGCGGCGTCCCGGAATCCCGGCCCGCCTCGTCGACCCCGCAGGACGGACCCGTGACACGCTCCAACCGGCCGGTGGTCGGACCGGACGCCGCCCCGGCAGGCTCGATCCCCCGGACCGCGATCGTCACCGGTGGCGAGTCCGGCATCGGCCGGGCGACCGCGCTCGCACTCGCCGACGCCGGGATGGACGTCGGGATCACCTGGTTCACCGACGAGGCGACGGCGGCCGCGACCGTGACGGACATCCGACGCACCGGTCGACGAGCCGTCATGGCCCGGATGGACGCCACCCGGATCGACGAGTGCGGCGCCGTGATCGACGCGCTGGCTGACGACCTCGGCGGGGTCGATGTGTATGTCCACAACGCGGGCGGCGGCCCGGGCGGCCGGCTGGTCGAGATGGACCTGCAGACCTGGCGCACCACCCTGACGCTGAACCTGGACGCGGCGTTCGTCGGCGTCCAGCACGCCGCCCGGCGGATGATCGACAGCCGGCCGCGGGGGTCGGATCATTGCGGTGACCAGCGTGCACGCCGAGTTGCCCGGCATCGGCGCGGTGGCCTACTCGGCCGCCAAACACGGCATCACCGGGCTGGTCCGGACGGCCGCGCTGGAACTGGCGGTGCACGCCATCACCGCGAACACCGTCGCCCCCGGGGAGATCGCCACGCCGATGACCCGACTGGACGGGGTGGATCCGCACACCGTGGCCCGGCCGGGGGTGCCGGCCGGCCGGCCCGGGGACCCCCGCGAGGTGGCGGCCGTGATCGCGTTCCTCGCCTCCCCGGCGGCGGCGTTCGTGACCGGCGCCTCGTGGACGGTGGACGGCGGGATGAGCCTGATGGGCGCGCAGGCCGCGCCACTGGTGCCCGACGACAACTGGCGGCGCTGACCGCCGACCGGCCCGGACCCCGGGTACGGGACCTGGCGTTTCCGATAGCGTGAAGTCAGCACCGGGAGGACCAGAGTGATAGATCCCTTCACGACGACGTTCCTGGTGATCGGCGGTCTGAGTGTGCTGCTGCTGCTCATCTCGGTGGTGATCGGCGATCTCGGGCACCTCGCTGCCGATGCCGACGGCCCGTTCTCGCTGCCGGCGATCGCTGCGTTCCTCGGTGGCGTCGGGTTCGGTGGTGCGGTCGCGGCGTCCTTGCTCGACGGCCTGCCGACGGCCCCGCGGTTACTGGCGAGTCTGGCCGCCGGGGCGGTGGTGGCACTGCCCCTTGCGTACGGCGCGCTGCGGTTGACGTCAGGTCTGATGCGAATGCGCACCGACGAGACCCTCACCGCGCACAGTGTTCTCGGCAGCCAGGGGGTTATCGTGACCGCGGTGACCGGGCCCGCCAGCTTTGGTGAGGTCCGGCTGACGATCGGCGGACACACCCTGAAGTACAACGCGCGCAGTCAGCACCCGCTGGCGGTCGGCACCCCGGTGTACGTAGTCGACATACCCAGCGAGACCTCGGTCGAGGTCGTCTCGACGGCGGCCGACGCCCCCGAGCCTGTCGACAATGCCGCGGATGGAAAGACATCCGAGAACCCCGACCACTGAGGATGGACCCATGGAACCCGTCATGATCGCGATCATCGGCATCGCCGCACTGGTGGTGCTGCTGATCCTGCTGATCCTGAGTCGCATCAAGGTGGCCGGCCCGAATCAGGCATTCCTGGTGACCGGGGCCAAGGGACGCTCCACCACGAACGCCGCCGGGCAGGTCTCCACCGACATGTCGGGTCAGAAGGTCGTGATGGGCGCCAGTGTGTTCGTGCTGCCGGTCGTGCAGAAGCTGCACAAGATCGACCTGTCCAGCCGCCGCATTCCGGTGGGCATCCGCGGAGCGGTGTCCAAACTCGGCGTGAAGTGCGACCTGGAGGGGGTGGCCATCGTCAAGGTCGGCGGCTCGCAGGATTCGATCCGGGCGGCCGCGCAACGCTTCCTCAACCAGCAGGCGGGGATAGACGTGTTCACCTCCGAGGTGTTGTCCGGCGCGCTGCGCTCGATCGTCGGGCGGCTCAGCATCGAGGAGATCATCCGGGACCGCGCTGCGTTCGCCTCGGCCGTCGCCGAGGAGGCCGAGGCATCACTCACCGGCCAGGGACTGGTGCTGGACACCTTCCAACTGCAGGACATCGCCGCCGAGGGCACGTATCTCGCCGACCTGGGGCGACCCGAAGCCGCTCGCGTGGTCAAGGAGGCCGCGATCGCGGAGGCGCGGGCCCGCCAGGCGGCCGAGCAGGAGAACCTGCTGGCCCAGGAGGCGATCGCGATCTCGCAGCGCCAACTGTCGCTCAAGCAGGCCGAGATCAACGCCGAGATCGATGCGGCCAGGGCAGCGGCCGCCGCGGCCGGGCCGATCGCCAAGGCCGCACAGGATCAGCGGGTCCTGCTGGAGCAGGAGAAGGTGGCCCAGGCCACCTCCGCACTGACCGAACGCCAGCTGGACACCCAGGTCCGTCGGCCGGCCGACGCCGAGCGGTACCGGATCGAGCAACAGGCGGAAGGATCCAAGAACGCGGTGATCGCCAGGGCCGAGGCGGACCGGCAGGCCACCATCGCGGGGGCGCAGGCCGCCGCCGAACAGGCAAGGCTGTCCGGCGAAGGTGAACGGGCCCGCCGCAGTGCGCTGGCCGACGCCGAGGCGATCGAAGGTGCCAAGAAGGGTGAGGCCGAACAGCGCCGCCGGACCTCGATCGCGGCGGCGGTCGAGGCGGAGGGTGCCGCCGATGCGAGCGCGATCCTGGCGCGCGGCGGCGCGGAGGCCGAGGCGATGGACAAGCGTGCCCGGGCCTTCGCGACCTACGGCGAGGCCGCGGTGCTGGATCTGTTGGTCAAGGTGCTGCCCGAGATCGTCCGGTCGGCTTCGGACCCGCTGTCCAACGTGGACAAGATCTCGATCATCTCGACCGAGGGGGCCAGCGACCTCGCGAAGACGGTGGCGTCCAATGTTGCCCAGGGACTGGCCCTCACCGGCGATCTGACCGGGGTCGATGTCACCGCGCTGCTCCGGCGGCTCGGCGGCGCAGCGAACCCCACGGTTGCCGAGGTCAAACCCTCGACCGACGGGCGCGCCCGGTCGGCGGCGACCGCTGCCGAATGACGCGTCGATCGTGCCGGCGGTGAGCGCGCCGACCGATGTCCGGCACTGCGTACTCGCCTCCCCGGTCGGCCCGTTGACCCTGGTCGGCGGCGACACACCAGCGGGTTTCGCTCTCACCGGGATCTTCTTCGACGGTCACCGCGGGCCGCCGGCCGCCGCGGCCATCGGCCGGGCGGCGGCTCCGGCACCGGAGTTCGAGCCGGCCCGGCACCAGCTCGCGGAGTACTTCGACGGTTCTCGCACCGAGTTCGACCTCCGGCTGGCACCGGCCGGCCCGGCGTTCCGACAACGGGTGTGGGCCCTGCTGCGGCAGATCCCGTTCGGTACCACCCGCAGCTACGGGGCGCTGGCCCTCGACCTGGGCGATGCACGACTGGCCCGGGCTGTCGGTGCCGCGAACGCCGGCAATCCGTTGTCGATAGTGGTGCCCTGCCACCGGGTGGTGGGGATCGCGGGCTCCCTGACCGGCTATGCCGGCGGGCTGGATCGAAAAGCGTTCCTGTTGGCCTGGGAAGGCCGCGGGTCCACCCTGTTCTGACCAAGGGCGTTCGGTTGCGGGCGAGGTCGCGGTCAGCCGGCGAAGTCCAGCCGCTCGTCGGCGACCGCGACGACAGTCCAGGTGCCACCGTCGGTGGCAGTCATCGTGTAGGCCGGGATCAGCATGATGCTGCCGTCGGGCTGGTACTGGCTGGTCAGGCCCAAGGTGGCGCCGACCAGGGTGACCTCGCTGACCGGCCAGGCGATCGCCGCACCCGGGGTGGGGGTCGGTGGCACCGACACCCCGTCGGTCGCAGGTTCGGGCTGCACCGGCATTTCGACGGCCGGCATGATGTCGATCGGATAGCCGCGGGAAGCACTGAAACGGGGGTCGTTCATCCGCTCCACCGCCCTCGCGGGGCTGACCACCGGGTACTGACCCAGACTCACCATCGGCGCGAGACCACCGTTGAACGAGGCCAACCGATCGCCCACGAAGGTGAACCAGAACTGCTGGCCGGTCTCGAGACCGTTCATCGTCTGGGCTGCGGTCACCGAGCGGAAGCCGCTGCCACCCTCCTCGTCGGGCGAGGACAATCGGTATCCGGCCGGATCGACACCGAGGCTGGTGAGCATCTCGGTACTGCGGGAGATCGCGTCAGCGCTGGTGATGGCGGTGGTCACCACCGGGGGGCAGCTGCCGTCCGGCGACGCCGGCTCGGCGACACTACCGTCCTTCATCACTCCCGGTTCGGTCCCGGAGCCACACCACTGATAGGCCTGCGGGTCGTTGTAACTCACCGAGGCGATACCGTCCCCGATCACGCTGACCGATGGACCGGAGCCGTCCTGCGGGCCGACGGTCCACGCCTGATATTGCACCGTCGCGGTGCCGGACACACCCATCGCGGCGGCGATCCGTTCGGCGGTCTGCGCGCTCGCGACCTGTCCGGGATCGAATCCCCAGGCTTCGGCATCGCCCCCGGCGGTGGGCAGGCCGCCGTCGGTGAAGTGCGTCCGCCCGAAGCCACCGACCAGGGATCTGGCGGCGTCACTGCCCGATGCAACCGCCGATCCCCCGCCGCCGGTCGCGGGCCCCACTCCTGAGACGGACTCACCCGCCGGACCCCTCGTGCCGCCTTCCTGAACGGCCGACGACGGGGCCGATGTCGTCACCGGGATCGACGCCGCGGACCCGGGCGCCGTCTGGCGGCCGGCGACGAACGCAGCCCCGCCGACCAGCACGACACTGGCGGCGACGGCGGCGAACCGAACCCAACGTGCGGCCGGCGGGGTCCGGCGCGCAGCGATCTCCGTTGCCTGCACGGGCCGGCTGTCGATGCGGTCGTCCAATGCCCGCCGCAGGGCGACCAGATCGGTGGCCGCGTCGGCCGCCGGATCACTCGCCTGCAGTCGGACGAAGGTCTCGTCCGCCGACTGCTCACCGGGTCGCGGATTCTCCTGGTCGGTCATGGCCTCTCCTGCCGTGATGGTTCGGGTGATGTGCGGGGCCGGGCCGACCGTGATGACCGGTCCGGTGGATGGGGCAGTCGGTCAGCCGGCTGCAGCGTCGAGGTGGTTCCAGGCGTCCCGCAACCGGGACCGGGCCCGGGACAGCGCCGCGTCGGCACCGCCCCGGCTGATACCGAGCACGTCGGCGAGCTGGTCGCCGGACAGGCCGTCCCATGCGGTCAGCAGCAGGATGCGCTGATCACGAGGAGACAGCTCAGCGAGCACGCGGCGCACGTCGTCGGCGTCCTCGCCCCACTGCGGCGTCTCCGGATCGCCGACGTCGGGCACCGCATGCAGCGGTACAGGCCGCAGCTTGCGATGGTGGTTGGCCACCACGAAACCGGCGGTGCGGTAGAGCCACGGCAGTTCAGCTCCTTCCGGGATGTCCTCCCGACGGCGCCACGCAGTGGCGAACACGTCTGCGGTGAGGTCGTCGGCGTCCGACCGTGCCGCGCGACGCAACACGAAGCGGTGGACCGCCGGTGCATGCTCCGTGAACACCCCGTCGAACCAGCCGTCGTTCCGCGTCGTCACCGTCTCCCCGATCCGCCTGTCGTGCCTGTTCGTGCCTGCCATCTGTTGTGTGTCGTCAGCTCCGCCTTCCTTGCACACCGTCGGAACATCATCGGTCGGCGCCGAGTCGGCCGGACCTGCGGCCGAGGTCCCGGCTCGACCGAGGACACCCGGTCGACTGAAGCGCGATCGCGGATCTGGTGACTCTCAGTGGGGCGAACGCTCTGTCGGGTGAAGTGTGCGCTGATGCCGTGACAGTAACGGTGTGTGGGGCTCTCATAACCAGTCAGTGAGACTCGGGCCGCTCAGGGTGGCCCACCCTGAGGAGATTCGATGATCCACGAACCGCACCCGAGATCAGGGCCCGGGCACGAGGGTGGCCGCCGGCGCGAGCTGCACGCCGCGACCGTCGGTCCGGTCGTCGGTGTGAGCCTCTTCCGGCAGGTGCGGCGGCAGCTGCGGGTACTGCAGGTCCAGCGTGCGGCGATGAACCGGGGCCTGCCCGCCGCCTGACCGGCACCTCGTGCCCGTCAGAGCTGGTCGCGCTCGCCCTCGATCAGCCTCAGCAGGGCGAATCCGTAGGCCTCCTCGGCATCGGTGTGCACCACGGCCGACCGGACCTGATTGATCTCCAGATCCACCTGCCAGCCGTCGGGCACCGCGCGCAGGGCGCGGAACGTCCCGGCGAGCAGGCTGCGCAGCTGGGACTCACGCGGCAGCCAGAGCGCGTCGGCCTGCTCGATGGAGTCCAGGGCCCACTCGGTGGTCCCGTTGAAACCGATGACGTCCCCGTCGGGACGCCGTACCACCTCCGCGACCATCGAGCTCAGGACGAAGACCTCCGCCGGGTCGTGCAGCGGCACGACGAATCGGTCTCCCGTAGCGGGCGTCCAGCGCAGCCCGACATCGCGCAACCGCCGGGCGGTCGGAACACTGATCATCCCGCCAGTATCACCGCACCGCCCACGCACCCGGGCGCTCTCGGCGCAACCCGGGGACGACCGCGCACTACGCTCTACGGTCATGCAGCAGTACCTGGATCTGATGACCCGCGTCCTCAACGAGGGCCACGCCAAATCCGACCGCACCGGCACCGGCACGTTGTCGGTCTTCGGGCACCAGATGCGTTTCGACCTCAGCGCCGGTTTCCCGGTCGTGACCACGAAGCGGGTGCACATGAAGTCGGTGATCGTGGAGCTGCTCTGGTTCCTGCGCGGCGGCACCAACGTGCGCTGGCTGCAGGAACGGGGCGTCTCGATCTGGGACGAATGGGCCGATCCCGAAGGTGAGCTGGGCCCGGTCTACGGGCACCAGTGGAGATCATGGCCGACGCCGGACGGCGGCCACATCGACCAGATCGAGGCCGTCGTGGCCCAACTCAAGGCCAACCCCGATTCGCGGCGACACATCGTGTCGGCCTGGAACGTGGCCGAGGTCGACGCGATGGCGCTGCCGCCGTGCCACACCCTGTTCCAGTTCTACGTGGCCGACGGCAGGCTCTCCTGCCAGCTCTACCAGCGTTCGGCCGACGTGTTCCTCGGGGTGCCGTTCAACATCGCCTCCTACGCGCTGCTGACCATGATGGTGGCCAAGGTGACCGGGCTGCAGCCCGGTGAGTTCGTACACACCCTGGGCGACGCCCACCTCTACAACACCCACCTCGAGCAGGCCAGACTCCAGCTCACGCGCACCCCGAAGCCGCTGCCGACGATGGTGATCGCCGACGGCATCGACGCGTTGGACCGGTTCGACCACGAGCACTTCACGCTGCTGGACTACGTCAGCGATCCGCCCATCAAGGCGCCGATCGCGATATGACGCTGACCGTGGTCGCCGCGGTGGCCGCCAACGGGGTGATCGGCCGGGACAACGACATGCCCTGGCATCTGCCCGAGGACCTGCGGCGCTTCAAGGCCCTGACGATGGGTCGCCCGCTGCTGATGGGGCGTCGGACGTTCGCATCCATCGGCCGGCCGCTGCCTGGTCGGCGCACCGTGGTCGTCACCCGCGACCGACAGTGGCAGCACGACGGAGTGGAGGTCGCGCATTCGCCGGAAGCCGCGCTCGCGTTGCTCACCGGGCTCGACGTCGTGCTGGCCGGTGGTGGCGAGCTCTACCGGCAACTCTGGGACCGGGTCGACTTCCTGGAGATCACCCACATCGACGGGGACATCGACGGCGACACGATGCTGCCGCCGATCGACCCCGATCGCTGGAGGGAGACCGCGCGGGACGACCGCGACGGATTCTCCTTCGTCAGTTACCGACGCCGGTGACCCGGCGGTTCCCGTTGTCGTAGGGGACCACGATGCGTAGCTGCGGCGAGCGGCCCGCGCCGACCACTGCCGTGGCAACGGCGACCTCGGGCTGGGCGGAGTCGGATCGGATGACCCGGGAGACCGAGGTGAGGACCTCGGACAGTTCTACGTCCAGCGCGTCGCAGATCGATGCCAGCAGCTCGCTGGACGCCTCCTTGCGCCCCCGTTCCACCTCGGACAGGTAGCCCAGGGAGACATTGGCGGCCATGGACACATCGCGTAGCGTGCGGTTCTGGCGAGTGCGGGCGTCCCGCAGGCTCTCGCCCAGCGCGTCTCGGAGCAGCACCGGTACCTCCCCTGATTCTGGATCGTGTTCTGTCTCGTGCACGGTGATGCGCCGGGCGAACGCGGCGCGGCCTGTCCGACCCTGGTTCCCGATACGGTACCCGGGGGGTCCGACACGCCGACTGTTGACCATCGCTGTTGGCCACCGCTGTTGGCAATCACTGTTGACGATCACTGTTGGCAATCACAGCGCAGAACTTCACTGCGCTGACTATCACTGCAACGCTTCCGTACCCGTTCCGTGTTCCCGGGATGTGCGTCCCGGCGGTTCTTTCTCGTCCCGGGCGCTGGACGCCAGGAACTCGGCGAGCAGTGCGACGCCGCGGCGGACGGCGGCCGCCCGGATCGTGGCCCGGTCGCCGGTGAAGTGCGCGGCGACCTCGCGCCGTTCACCGCCGGCGTCCAGGCACAGGAAGACGGTCCCGACCGCCTGCCCGTCCTGGGATTCCGGGCCGGCCACACCGGTGAGGCCCAGGCCGATCGTGGCGCCACACCGGTCGCGCGCCCCGGCGGCGAGCTGTCGGGCCACCTCCGGGTGCACCGCACCGACCCTGTCCAGCAGGTCGCGGTCGACCCCGGCCATCGTGTGCTTGAGTGCGGTGGCATAGACGACCAGGCCACCGCGGACCACCGCACTGGCGCCGGGTACCGAGGTCAGCGCGGCGGCGACCAAACCGCCGGTCAACGACTCCGCGGTCGCCACCGTGTGGCCCCTCGAGCGGAGATCCGCGATCAGCGCGGCGAGCGATGCCGGCGCGAGGCCGAGGGCGGCGACTGTCGGGTCGGTCACGCCGGGGTCGTGGTGGACCGTCCGGCGCCGATGATGCGGGCGGCCTTGACCAGGTAGTCCAGGCCGGTCAACACCGTGAGGATGACAGCGGCGGCCATCAGACCGACCCGGAACCAGTCCAGGAACTGCGGCAGCGGCATCAGGTAGAGGCCGATGGCGAAAACCTGGACCAGCGTCTTCAGTTTGCCGCCGGCGCTCGCCGGGATGACCTGGTACCGCAGCAGCGCGAAGCGGATCAGGGTGATGCCCAGCTCACGGACCAGGATCACGACCGTCACCCAGGTCGGCAGCTCGCCCAACATCGACAACGCGACCAGGGCGCTGCCGGTCAGCGCCTTGTCCGCGATCGGATCCGCGACCTTCCCGAACGTGGTGACCAGGCCCCGCTTACGGGCGATGTGACCGTCGTAGCGATCGGTGATGGCCGCGACGGCGAACACCAGGAACGCCAGCCACCGCCAGCCGGCGTCGTGTCCGTCGCCGTGGAAGAGGAAGACCAGGAACAACGGGACCAACGCCAACCTGGTGACGGTGAGCGTGTTGGGCAGGTTGAGCAGGGGGACGTCGCGTTGCTGGGTCATCGGCGCACCAGATCAGGGTCCGGGGGCGCGAGTCGCTCGATCGGGGTGGCGATCAGATCGACCCCGTCGGTGCCGACCACGCGGGCCCGGACCAGGTCACCCAGCTGCAGACCGGTGCCGTCGGTCAGCGAGGTGTTCCCGTCGACCTCGGGAGCCTGGTGGCCGGACCGTCCGGCGGCCCGCTCCCCCGGCGTCTCGACCAGCACGATCACCTCGGTGCCGACCCGGTCCTCGGCGCGCTGGGCCACCAGTTCGTCCACCAACGTCGTGAGGCGCTCGACCCGGTCCGCGACGACGTCCTCGTCCAGCTTGTCGGGGAACTCCTCGGCGGCCGTGCCGTCCTCGTCGGAGTAGCCGAACACTCCGACGGCGTCCAGTCGGGCGGCGATCAGGAACGCGGAGAGCTCGTCGAAATCGGCCTCGGTCTCCCCCGGGAAGCCGACGATGAAGTTGGACCGGATGCCGGCCTCCGGGGCTGCCGCACGGATCTGGTCGATCAGGGCCAGGAACGACGTGCGGTTGCCGAACCGCCGCATCCGCCGCAGCACCGGCTCGGACGCATGCTGGAAGCTCATGTCGTAATAATCGGCCACACCCGCGGTCGTGGCGATCGTGCGGACCAGGCTGGGCCGGGTCTCGGCGGGTTGCAGGTACGACAGCCGCACGCGGGCGATGCCGGGCACCGCCGCCAGATCGATCAGGAGCTGCTCCAGCAGCGCCTCACCGGGCAGGTCCTTGCCGTAGGACGTCGAGTTCTCGCTGACCAGCACGATCTCCCGGACGCCCTGCCCGGCCAGCCAGTGCGCCTCGCCGACGATCTCGTCGGCGGAGCGGGACACGAACGAGCCGCGGAAGGCCGGGATCGCACAGAAGGTGCACCGTCGGTCGCAGCCGGAGGCGATCTTGAGCGGAGCCACCGGGCCCGCGTGCAGGAGTTTGCGCAACAGCGTCGGTCCGGAGGCCGGCTGCGGGCCGACCAGGGAATGGGTGTGGCCGGGAACCGACACGGCGGCCGCGGCACCCGGGCGGGCGACCGGGCTGATCGGGAGCAGCGTGCGGCGGTCCACCGGTGTGTGGGACGCCGGCCGATGACCGTCGATCACGTCCCCGAGCAGGGCGGCCAGATCCGGGTATGCGTCGAATCCGAGCACCGCGTCGGCCTCGGGCAGCTCGGCAGCGAGCTCCTTGCCGTAGCGCTCGGCAAGACACCCCACGGCGACCACCTTCGCACCGGTGTCGGCCGCCGCGAGCAGCGTGTCGATGGAGTCCTTCTTGGCGCTGGCCACGAACGCGCAGGTGTTCACCACGACGACGTCGGCCGGGCTGTCGTCGGCGACCAGCTGATAGCCGCCGCCGGCGAGGCGGCCCGCGATCTCGGAGGAGTCGACCTCGTTGCGCGCGCAGCCGAGAGTCAACAACGAGACACGGGGGGCGGCAGGCACCCGTCCAGCGTAGTCGCCCGCATAGCACGGTCGGTCCCACTTCCCCGCACCCGGTCCGTTCCGGGGGTCGAGCGTTCGGACCTGCACGCCCGAACCGGCCCCCGGAGGGCATCGGTAGGCTCTCCGACCGTGACCTCGGCCGCTGCTCCCCCCGCGCTGTCGGTCCGGCGGGCCCGACCGGCCGACGTCCGCGGTATCAAGCGGTTGGTCGACGCGTACGCGGGCCCGGTGTTGCTGGAGAAGAGTCTGGCGAACCTGTACGAGGACGTCACCGAATTCTGGGTCGCCGAGCTCGACGGCGACATCGTCGGGTGTGCCGCGCTGCACGTGCTCTGGGAGGACCTGGCCGAGCTGCGGACGGTGGCCACGGATCCACGCCGCCGCAAACACGGGATCGGCCACGAGGTCTGCCGGGCAGTCATCGAGGAAGCCCGCGGCCTCGGCCTGCGCCGCCTGTTCTGCCTCACCTTCGAGACGTCGTTCTTCACCTACCTCGGCTTTGTGCCGATCGGTGAGTTGGAGCTGTCCCAGGAAGCGTCCGCCGAGCTGCGCGCGTCGTATGACGCCGGGGTGGCCGAGTTCCTGGACCTGCCGTTCGTGAAGCCGAACACGCTGGGCAACACCCGGATGCTGATGCAGCTCTGAGGTCCCGTTGTTGCGGCAGCGGGGCGGAAACGCCCAACGGCGCCACCACGACCGGGCTCCGGTCCAGTGACGCCGTTCGGGCGGGCGGCGCCGAGCCACCCGGCGGGTCAGTTGGCCTGCACGGCCAGGATGGTGCCGACTCCGATGATCGAGACGGTCCAGATCATCGCCACGAACAGGGTCAGCCGGTCCAGGTTCTTCTCCACGACACTGGAACCGGACAGCGAGGACTGCATGCCACCGCCGAACATCGACGACAGACCGCCACCCTTACCGCGGTGCAGCAGCACCAGCAGGATCATCGCGATGCTGGTCAGCAGCAGCAGGATCGAGAGCACCGTCTTCAGAACGTCCATGAGTTCGCTTCAGTACCTAGATCTGTCGTGGCGGGATGTGGCACTACCCGGAGGGTGGTCCCCGCGTCGGGCGCAGGACCGTAGAGCACTCTACCGGTAACGTTGCGTCGTCACCGCACACCGAAACCGGGTGTCTCCAGGTCCGTGGGGCCGGCACTCAGGCGCCGGCCCCACGGAACCGGTCAGGCCGGCCTGGTCAGGCGACGACGCCGATGGAGTTCGCCGCGATCGAGGCGAACTCGGTGGCGTCCAGGCTGGCACCGCCGACCAGGGCACCGTCGACATCTGGCTGCGCGACGATGGTCGCCACGTTGCCGGACTTGACCGAACCGCCGTACAGCACCCGGACCCCGTCGGCCAGCTCCGCGGTGTAGAGCTCGGCGAGCGCGGCCCGCAATGCGCCACAGACCTCCTGCGCGTCCTCGGGAGTGGCCACACGGCCGGTCCCGATGGCCCACACCGGCTCGTAGGCGAGCACGATGCTCGCGGCCTGCTCGGCGGTGACGCCCGCAAGCGCCGCGGTCAACTGGTCCACCGAGTGCGCGACCTGGTTGCCGGCCTCTCGAACGGCCAGCCCCTCGCCGACGCACAGGATCGGGATGATCCCGTGCTTGTAGGCGGCCTTGACCTTGGCATTGACCGTCGCGTCGTCCTCGCCGTGGATCTCGCGGCGCTCCGAGTGGCCGACGGCGACGTAGGTGCAGCCGAGCTTGGCCAGCATGCTGCCGGAGATGTCGCCGGTGAAGGCGCCGGAGTCCTGCGGGGAGAGGTCCTGGGCGCCGTAGACGACGCCCAGCTTGTCACCGTCGATCAGGGTCTGCACGGACCGGATGTCGGTGAAGGGCGGCAGCACCGCCACCTCGACCTTGGCGAAGTACTTCTCCGGCAGGGTGAAGGCGAGCTTCTGCACCAGGGCGATGCCCTCGAGGTGGTTGAGGTTCATCTTCCAGTTGCCGGCGATGAGGATCTTGCGGTTGGCCATGAGTCAGCTCTCCAGGATGGCGATACCGGGCAGTTCTTTGCCCTCGAGGAATTCCAGCGACGCGCCGCCGCCGGTCGAGATGTGCGAGAAGGCGGCCTCGTCGACCCCCAGGGTGCGGACCGCGGCGGCCGAGTCACCACCGCCGACCACCGAGAACGCCCCGCTCGCGGCGATCGCCTCGGCGACCGCCTTGGTGCCGTTGGCGAAAGCCGTCATCTCGAAGACGCCGACCGGCCCGTTCCAGAAGATGGTCGGGCCCCGGCGATGACCTCGGCGAAGGCGGCCCGCGAGTCGGGTCCGATGTCCAGACCCATCCAGCCGTCGGGAATCGCATCGGCCGCGACGATCTCGGTCTTGGCGTCGGCGGCGAACTGGTCGGCGACCACGAAGTCGCTGGGCAGCACGATCTTGTCGGCGTTGTCCGCCAGCAGCTTCCTGACGGTGTCGATCTGGTCGGCCTGCAGCAGCGACTCGCCGACGCCGTGCCCCTGCGCGGCGAGGAAGGTGTAGGCCATCCCGCCGCCGATGAGGATCCGGTCGGTGGTCGGCAGCAGCGAGGTGATGACGCCGAGCTTGTCGGAGACCTTCGAGCCACCGAGGATCACCACGTACGGCCGTTCAGGATCGGTGGTGAGCTTCCGGAGCACCTCGGTCTCGGTGCTGACGAGGTAACCGCCGTAGCGCGGCAGCAGGGTCGCGACGTCGTAGACCGAGGCCTGCTTGCGGTGCACCACGCCGAACCCGTCGGAGACGAACGCCGCGTCCGGGCCGACCACGGCCGCCAGCTCGGCAGCCAGCTCGCCGCGCTCGGCGGCATCCTTGGAGGTCTCCCGGGCGTCGAAGCGGACGTTCTCCAGCAGGGCCACCTGGCCGTTGCCGAGGTTGGCCACGACGCTCTTCGCGGAATCGCCGACAAGGTCGGAGGCGAAAGCCACGTCGGCACCGAGCAGCTCGGAGAGGCGAGTCGCGACGGGGGCGAGGCTGTAGCGGGCTTCCGGGGTTCCGGAGGGCCGGCCCAGGTGCGCGGTCACGACGACCTTCGCGCCCGCGCCGGTCAGTGCCTGCAGGGTGGGCAACGAGGCGCGAATGCGGCCGTCGTCGGTGATTGCGGTGCCGTCCAGCGGCACGTTGAGATCGGCGCGGACCAGCACGGTCCGGGCGGTGAGATCCGTCGCCAGCAGATCGTCGAGGGTCTTCACGAAGGTGCTCCTTGACTGGGAGGGGCCGGGCGACGCGTCACCCGGTGACCGGAGCAGCGGTGCTGCCGGTCGGTGCGCGAGTGGTGGCGGGCCACCACAGACAGCAGCGGGTGGGATCGGAAGGTCATTCCGCTCCCACCCGCTTCGTCCGAGGGCGTCACCACCCGGCGGTCACCGGACCGGCCGGTCCGTTACCGCCGGGCTACCACCGGCGACTACTGAGCCTGTCGCAGTGCCAAGCACCGCGTCCGACCGGTCAGAGCTTGGAGGCGACCAGAGCGGTGAAGTCGGCGAGGCGGTTGGAGTAGCCCCACTCGTTGTCGTACCAGCCGACGACCTTGACCATGTTGTTGTCCAGGACCAGCGTCAGCGGCGCGTCGAAGGTGACCGAGACCGGTGCGCCGACGATGTCGCTGGAGACGATCGGGTCGGTGGAGTAGGAGATGTACTGCGACAGCGGTCCGCTGGTGGCGGCGGCCTTGAACGCGTCGTTGACCTCGTCGACGGTGACGCTCTTGGCGAGTTCGACGGTGAGGTCGGTGACCGAGCCGTCCATGACCGGAACGCGCAGGGCGTAGCCGTGCAGCTTGCCCTTCAGCTCCGGGAGCACCAGCGCGGTGGCCTTGGCGGCACCGGTGGAGGTCGGGATGATGTTCTGGGCGGCGGCGCGGGCGCGACGCAGGTCCGAGTGCGGGAAGTCCAGGATGACCTGGTCGTTGGTGTAGGCGTGGATCGTGGTCATCAGACCCTTGACGATGCCGAAGCTCTCGTGCAGGACCTTCGCCATCGGCGCCACGCAGTTGGTGGTGCAGGAGGCGTTGGACAGGATGGTCTGGCTGCCGTCGTACTTGTCGTCGTTGACACCCATGACGACGGTGAGGTCCTCACCGGTGGCCGGCGCGGAGATGATGACCTTCTTGGCCCCACCCTCGAGGTGCTTGCGGGCGGCTTCGGCCTTGGTGAAGTGGCCGGTCGACTCGATGACGATGTCGACGCCCAGCTCGGCCCACGGGAGCTTGGCGGGGTCGCGCTCGGCCAGCGCCTTGATCGACTTGCCGTTGACGACGATCTCGCCCTCGGTGTAGCTCACCTCGTAGGGGAGCTTGCCCAGGATCGTGTCGTAGGTCAGGAGGTGGGCGAGCGTCTTGTTGTCGGTGAGGTCGTTGACCGCGACGATCTCCACGTCGTGGTCCAGCTTGTCCAGCGCTCGCCAGAAGTTACGTCCGATGCGGCCGAAGCCATTGACACCAATCTTCACAGTCACGTGCAGTCCTGCCCTTCGCTTGTACCGGTCACGACAAGAGGTGCCGGCTCGAATCTCAGAGGTGAATCGGTCCAGAGGCACTCCGGCGTGTCTGGCATGCGCACTCTACCCACTCCCCCGAGGCCCGGCTCGACCGGATCGTGTCGTGGGTCACCGTTACGCCGATCGGGTTTCAGTTGTCCAACATGTCCGCGGTGACCACGGATTCGGTGTCCGGGATGCCGTCGTCGTGGGCCTGCTTGTCGGCCATCGTCAGCAGCCGCCGGATCCGGCCGGCGATGGCGTCCTTGGTCATCGGCGGGTCCGCCAACTGGCCCAGTTCCTCCAACGAGGCCTGGCCGTGTTCGATCCGCAACTTGCCCGCCTCGGCCAGGTGGTCGGGGGCGTCGTCGCCCAGGATCTGCAGCGCCCGCTCGACCCGGGCGGACGCCGCCACCGCGGCCCGCGCCGACCGGCGGAGATTGGCGTCGTCGAAGTTGGCCAGCCGGTTCGCGGTGGCCCGCACCTCCCGGCGGAGCCGGCGGTCCTCCCAGGCCAGCACGCAGGTGTGGGCGCCGAGCCGGGTGAGCATGGTGGCAATGGCGTCGCCGTCACGGACGACGACCCGGTCGGCGCCCCGTACCTCGCGGGCCTTGGCGGCCACTCCCAGCCGCCGTGCCGCGCCGACCAGCGCGAGCGCAGCCTCGGGGCCGGGGCAGGTCACCTCCATCGAGGCCGACCGGCCGGGCTCGGTGAGCGAGCCGTGGGCGAGAAACGCGCCACGCCAAGCGGCTTCGGCGTCGGAGACGGAACCGGAGACGATCTGGGAGGGCAGCCCGCGGACCGGTCGGCCACGAAGGTCCAGCAGGCCGGTCTGGCGGGCCAGCGAGTCGCCGCCGGCCACCACCCGGACCACGTACCGGGTGCCCTTGCGGATCCCGGACGCGGCGAGAACCTGGACGTCCACGTGGTGGCCGTACAGCTCGCCGATCTCCTTGCGGACCCGACGGGCCGCGGCGCCGGTGTCCAGTTCGGCCTCGACGATCACCCGTCCGCCGACGATGTGCAGTCCGCCGGCGAAGCGGAGCACGGTCGACACCTCGGCCTTGCGCGCGGAGACCTTGGTGATCACCACCCTGCTCAGCTCGTCCTTGACGTCGGCGGTCATCGCCATGCCGGGTTCCCTTCTACTGCGCTGGTCATCGTTGCTGCCCCACCTGTGCCGCCCCCACGGAGGCACCGGACGCTGCGCCGAGCCCGGCCCGCCGCGTCACGGCGGCGTCGATGACGGGCGCCATCGCCGCAGCGAGTGCCGGCGGATCGTGCCGGGGCGCCCCTGACGGGTCCCCGACCGGGGCCACGACGAGCTCGGCACCGGCCCGGCGAACCGCCCGGGCGAGCCGCTGCGGGAGGACAACCGCTCCAGTGTGGGCCAGAACGGTGTCGATACGAAAATCCGGCGCATATCGAACGAGTACATCCAGGTGCTGCTCCTGAGAGAAGTTGTCAGTCTCGCCGGGTTGGGGTTCCAGGTTGAGCACGACGACCCGCTGCGCGGCGGTGTGATGCAGGGCCGTCGCCAGGTCGTGCAGCAGCAGATGCGGCAGCACGCTGGTCAACCAGGAGCCCGGTCCCAGGGTCACCACGTCGGCTGCCTCGATCGCAGCGATCGCCTCCGCACAGGCCGGTGCCAGGGCCGGCTCGACGAACACCCGTTGGACGTCGCCGCTGGTCGACGCGACCGCCACCTGCCCGCGGATCTGTCGGATCGCCGTCGGGTCGTCGTCCAACCCGGTGACGTCGGCGACGATGTCCAACGGGTGCCGCGACATCGGCAACACCCGACCGCGGGCGTGCAGCAGGGTCGCTGCCGTGTCCAGCGCGGCGACCGGGTCCCCGGTCACTTCCATCAACCCGACGAGCAGCAGGTTGCCCACGGGGTGGCCGGCCAGCACCCCGGATCCGGCGAACCGGTGCTGGAACGTCCTCCCCCACAGCAGGCCGTCCTCGTCGTCCCGGCTGAGGGCACCCAGCGCCATCCGCAGGTCACCCGGCGGCACCATCGCCGGCATCTCCCGCCGGAGTCGACCGGACGACCCGCCGTCATCGGCCACCGTCACCACAGCGGTGATCTCGACGTCCAGGCGGACCAGCGCCCGCAGCATCGCCGAGAGTCCGTGACCCCCGCCGAGTGCGACCACCCGCGGGCGACCCGGTCGCCGCGGGCCGGTGGTCGGAGCCGCGGCGGGCGGCGAGGTGTCGGGGGTGGCGGCCGGCGGCCGGCTCATTCGCGGCCGAGGTCGCGATGGACGACCTTGACAGCGAGTTCACCGGAGGTCAGGCGACGGGCGAGTTCCTCGGCGGTGGCCACACTGCGGTGCTTGCCGCCGGTGCAGCCGACGGCCAGAGTCAGGTACTTCTTGCCCTCCCGGAGGTAGCCGCCCGAGATGAGGTCGAACATCTCCACGTACCGGCCGAGGAAGTCGGCGGCGCCCTCCTGGCTGAGCACGTAGTCGCTGACGTCGGGGTCCAGACCGGTCTGTTCGCGCAGCTCCGGGATCCAGAACGGATTGGGCAGGAAGCGCATGTCGATGACCAGATCGGCATCGAGTGGCAGGCCGTACTTGTATCCGAAGGACATCACGGTGAGCGTCGTGCGGCGCGGCTCAGTGGTGAACTGCTTCTCGACCACCGCGCGCAGATCGTGCACGGACAGTTCGGAGGTGTCCACGATGACCTCGGCGACCTCGCGCAGCGGCCCGAGCAGCGCCCGCTCGGCGGCGAGTCCGTCGGTGAGCCGGCCACCCCTCTGGAGCGGGTGTTCACGGCGGTTGGCCTCGTAGCGGCGGATCAGCACCGCGTCGGACGCTTCGAGGTAGAGCACCCGCGGCCGGTACCCGCGGCCGTCCAGGTCCCGCACCACCGCGGCGAGGTCCTCGGTGAACGCCCGGGACCGGACGTCGACGACCACCGCGATCCGGGTGACCGACCCGGACGACTGAGAACCCAGCTTGACCATGGTGGCGATCAGTTCCGGCGGCAGGTTGTCCACCACGAACCAGCCGAGGTCCTCCAGACACTTGGCCGCGGTCGAGCGGCCGGCACCGGACAACCCGGACACCACGGCGACCTGGATCCCGCCCGGCGGGGCGGTCTGATCGACCGGACCGGAACCGCCGGTCTCGGACGCGGCATCGGCCGCGGCGTCCGGGGACACCGCTGACGAACTCATGCAGACTCCTCTCGGCCGCCGGCGTCGACCGCGCCGGCCAGCGCCCGCTCATTCTCGCGACGCTGGGTGATGGCCTGACCGCCGGGGGTGCTGTCGCCGGCGCGAAGAAGTGCATCGACATCGGATCGGCTGTCCCCGGCCAGCGCGGCGATGATCGACGCAGCGGTCCCGGCACCGATGCCGGGAACGGCGGTCAGGTCGTCCGGGCCGGCGTCGCGGAGTTTGGACACCGAGCCGAAGTGCTTGAGCAGTGCCGTGCGTCTGGTCGCGCCGAGCCCCGGGACGTTGTCCAGCGCCGAAACCGTCATGGCCTTGGACCTTTTCTCCCGGTGGTAGGTGATCGCGAACCGGTGCGCCTCGTCGCGCAGCCGCTGCAGCAGGTAGAGCGCCTCACTGGTGCGCGCCAAAATCACCGGTTCGTCGTCGCCGGGGAGCCAGACCTCCTCCAGGCGCTTGGCCAGCCCGACCACCGCGACGTCGACGACGCCCAACTCGGTCATCGCCGACGATGCGGCGTTGACCTGCGGCTGGCCACCGTCGACCACGAGCAACTGGGGCGGGTAGGCGAACCGGCGTACGCGGCCGGTCTCCGGGTCGATGCCCGGTGGCAGCGACGGCCCCGCCCCGGCGCCGGACGTGTCGACGGGCGCGGACTGCTGGTCCTTGAGCTGCCGGGCGAACCGCCGCCGCACCACCTCGGCGATCGAGGCGACATCGTCCCCCGGCGCATCCCGGATCGCGAACCGTCGATAGTCGGACCGTTTGGCCAGGCCGTCCTCGAACACGACCAGCGAGGCCACCACGTTGGTGCCCTGGACGTGGGAGATGTCGATGCACTCGATCCGCAGCGGTGCGGCGTCCATCCCGAGAGCGTCAGCCAGCTCCGACAGCGCGGCCGATCGTGAGGTCAGGTCGCTCGCCCGCTTCAGGCGGTGCCTGGCCAGGGCGTCCTTGGCGTTGCGGGTGGCGGTCTCGGCCAGGTCCTTCTTGTCCCCGCGCTGCGGAATCCGCAGCGAGACCCGGGAGCCGCGGAGCTGGGACAGCCAGTCGGCCATCTGTGCGGGCTCCGGGGGGAGCACCGGGACCAGGATCTCGCGCGGCACCGGGGACATGTCCGGCGCCGCCTCGTCCCGGCTGCGGGCCGACCGCGGGGACAGTCGGGTCCGCCGGTCCGCGGTCCCGGCATCGGCCACCGACTCGGCGGCCCGGTTGCCGTAGTACTGCACCAGGAAGTTCTCCACCTGTACCGAGAGTGACCCGTCGCCGGTGTTCTCGACGTCGACGTCGACGATCCAGCCGCGCTGACCCCGCATCCGTCCGCCGCGGACGTGGAACATCTGCACGGACGCCTCGAGATCGTCACCGACGACGCCGATCAGGTCGGCGTCGGTGCCGTTGGCCAGCACCACCGACTGCTTCTCCAGCGCCCGTCGCAACGCCGACAGGTCGTCGCGCAACCGGGCGGCCCGCTCGAAGTCGAGGTCCTCGGCGGCAGAGCGCATCTCGCGGTCCATCCGCTTGACCATCGGCTCGGCGCGACCGGCCAGGAAATCGCAGAAATCCTCGACGATGTCGCGGTGCTCGTCGGCGGTGACCCGGCCGACGCAGGGTGCCGAGCACTTGCCGATGTACCCGAGCAGGCACGGACGGTCGATCTGCTGGGCCCGCTTGAACACCCCGGCCGAGCAGGTCCGCGCCGGGAACACCCGCAACAGCAGGTCGAGAGTCTCCCGGATCGCCCAGGCGTGTGCGTACGGCCCGAAGTAGCGGACCCCTTTGCGGTGCGGTCCGCGCATCACCTGGAACCGCGGGAACTCCTCGTTCAGCGTGACCGCGAGCTCCGGGTAGGACTTGTCGTCCCGGTAACGGACGTTGAACCGGGGGTCGAACTCCTTGATCCAGTTGTATTCCAACTGCAGCGCTTCGACCTCGGTCCCGACGACCGTCCACTCCACGGACGCCGCGCTGGTCACCATCTGCGCGGTGCGCGGGTGCAGATTGCCGATGTCGGCGAAGTAGGAGTTGAGCCGCTGCCGCAGGCTCTTGGCCTTGCCCACGTAGATGACCCGGCCGTCCCGGTCACGCCAGCGGTACACCCCCGGCGACTCCGGAACGGTGCCCGGGGCAGGGCGGAAGGAGGACGGATCCGGCACGGGACCCAGGGTAGTCGGCGACTCCGACAGCGAGCCCCGCCCGCGGCGTGCAGGTCCGGTGACGGGGGCCCGGAGCTGCCGTGTCACCTAGGGTATGAGCACCCTGTCGCGGTCGGACCGTGACCACCGTCGGCCTGCCACCCGTAGAGGAACACGTACAACGATGCCCCACACTTCCCCGCCGGCACTCGAGACCTGGCCCGGTTCGGCGTACCCGCTGGGCGCTACGTTCGACGGCACCGGAACCAACTTCGCGCTGTTCAGCGAGGCAGCGGAGAGCGTCGAACTGTGCCTGTTCGACGAGCAGCGCCGGGAGACCAGGGTCTGGATGAAGGAGATGGACGGGTACGTCTGGCACGCCTACCTGCCCAGCGTGCAGCCCGGTCAGCGATACGGCTACCGGGTGCACGGGCAGTACAACCCCGGGCAGGGCCAGCGCTGCAACCCCGCGAAACTCCTGCTCGACCCCTACGCGAAGGCGGTCGCCGGCGAGATCGACTGGGACCCGTCGTTGTTCTCCTACAACCTCGGTGATCCGGACAGTTTCAACGACGCCGATTCCGCGCAGCACATGATGCACAGCGTCGTGATCAACCCGTTCTTCGACTGGGCCGGCGACCGGGCGCCGAAGACCCCGTACCACCGGACGGTCATCTACGAGGCGCACGTCAAGGGCCTGACCATGCTGCACCCGGACGTCCCCGAGTGGCAGCGGGGCACCTACGCCGGTATCGCCCACCCGTCGGTCATCGCGCACCTGCAGAAGCTCGGGATCACCGCGCTCGAGCTGATGCCGGTGCACCAGTTCGTCCAGGACTCCACCCTCATCGACAAGGGCCTGCGCAACTACTGGGGCTACAACACGATCGGCTTCTTCGCGCCGCACAATTCCTACACCGCCACCAACAGCGACACCGGCCAGCAGGTGCAGGAGTTCAAGGGGATGGTCCGCGAGCTGCACCTGGCGGGCATCGAGGTCATCCTCGACGTGGTCTACAACCACACCGCGGAGGGCAACCACCTCGGGCCGACGCTGTCCTTCCGCGGCATCGACAACGCCAGCTACTACCGGTTGGTCGAGGAGACGCCGCAGTACTACATGGACTACACCGGTACCGGTAACTCGCTCAACGTGCGGCAGCCGCACTCGCTGCAGCTGCTGATGGACTCGCTGCGGTACTGGGTGCTGGAAATGCACGTGGACGGCTTCCGGTTCGACCTCGCGGCCACCCTGGCGCGGGAGTTCTACGAGGTCGACCGGCTGTCGACGTTCTTCGAGCTGGTGCAGCAGGACCCGGTCGTGTCACAGGTCAAGCTGATCGCCGAGCCCTGGGATGTCGGCCCCGGCGGCTACCAGGTCGGCAACTTCCCGCCGCAGTGGACGGAATGGAACGGCAAGTACCGCGACACCGTCCGTGATCTGTGGCGGGGCGAGTCCGGTGCAGTGGGCGAGTTCGCGTCCAGGCTCACCGGGTCCTCGGACCTGTACGAGAACTCCGGCCGACGACCGGTGGCGTCGATCAACTTCGTGACGGCGCACGACGGTTTCACCCTGCTCGACCTGGTCTCGTACAACGAGAAGAGCAATGACGCCAACGGCGAGAACAACCAGGACGGCGAGTCGCACAACCGGTCCTGGAACTGCGGTGTCGAGGGGCCGACGGACGATCCGGTGGTGCTGGCCCTACGACGGCGGCAGCAACGCAATTTCATCACCACGATGCTGCTGTCCCAGGGCGTGCCGATGCTGCTGGCCGGGGACGAACTGGGTCGGACCCAGTCCGGGAACAACAACACCTACTGCCAGGACTCGGCACTGACCTGGACCCACTGGGACCGGGCGGACAAGGAGCTGATCGATTTCACCGCCCAGGTCTCCGAACTTCGCCGGGACCACCCCACGTTCCGCCGCCGGCGGTTCTTCGAGGGCAAGCCGGTGTCCCGGGTCGAGGGTGACCCGGTTCAGGACATCGTGTGGCTGCGGCCGTCGGGCGACCAGATGGCCGAGGCTGACTGGGACAGCGGCTTCGGCCGGTCGATCGGGGTGTTCCTGAACGGGAACGGCATCCGGGGCCGCGACGACCGCGGGCAGGTCGTGTTCGACGACAACTTCCTGCTCCTGTTCAACGCCCATGACGACAGCATCGAGTTCACCGTCCCCGGTGCCGAGTACGGCCAGGACTGGACGGTCGTGGTCGACACCGCGGCCGAGACCAGCGGCGCGCACGGCATCCAGGCCGGCCACACCGTCGCGGTGCCGAGCAAGGCCATGATGGTCCTGCGGTGTGCGCGGGTCATCGTGGTGGACACGCCGAAGGCACCGGCCAGGAAGGCTGCCCCGAAGAAGCGGACGAGTACTGCCACCAAGAAGCGCAGTGCGACGAAGAGCACTCGGCCGGCCGCGTCGGACACGGCGGAGGCGGGTACATCCAGCCAGGCAACGGCGTCGGCGAGCACCCGCCCGACCCGGGCCCACCCGCAACCGCCCGCACCGGCGCCCACGCCGGCGCCGGACGAGCAGGCCGATCACGAATCCCATGGAGCAGCTCTGTGACCGTTGGAAGTTCCGCGCCCACGACCGGTCGACCGGCCGAAGCCGCCACGACCGACCCGAAACGGGTCGACCGTGTTCCGCCGTCGACCTACCGTTTCCAGATCACGTCGGACTTCACCCTCGACGACGCCGCAGCCCAGGTGGACTACCTGGCCGACCTCGGCGTCGGCTGGGTCTACTTCTCACCGGTCCTGGAGGCCGAGAAGGACTCCGGCCACGGGTACGACGTGATCGACCATTCCCGGATCGACCCGGCCCGCGGCGGCGGGTCCGCGTTGCGCCGGGCCTGCGACGCCGCCCACGCGGCCGGGCTCGGTGTCCTGATCGACATCGTCCCCAACCATGTCGGCGTCGCCACCCCGGCCTCGTCGGTGTGGTGGTGGGATCTGCTGACCCACGGCCGGGACTCCCGGTACGCCGAGGCGTTCGACGTGGACTGGGCGGCCGGCGGCGGGAAGATCCTGCTGCCGGTCCTGGGCAGCGCCGACGACCTGGCGCAACTGAAGGTCGACGGGGACGAACTCGTCTACTACGAGACCCGGTTGCCGATCGCGGCGGGTACCGGGGGTGGCACCCCGGAGCAGGTGCACGCCCGGCAGCACTACGAGCTGGTGGACTGGCGGCGCGGTGACAGTGAGCTGAACTACCGGCGCTTCTTCGCCGTCACCACGCTGGCTGCGATCAGGGTCGAGCTGCCGTCGGTGTTCGACGAGTCGCATGCCGAGATCGTCCGCTGGATCGACGAGGGTCTCGCCGACGGCCTGCGCATCGACCACCCGGACGGGGTGTTCGACCCGGCCGGTTACCTGGACAGCCTCGCCGCAGCCACCGACGGCACCTACGTGCTGGTCGAGAAGATTCTCGAGCCCGGCGAGAGGATGCCGCTGAACTGGCGTACCGACGGCACCACCGGTTACGACGCGATGGGCGTGATCGACAGGGTGCTGGTCGACCCGGCGGGCGAGCCCGGTCTGACCGCGCTGGACACCGAGCTCCGTGGCGGCGTCCCGGTGGACTGGGAAGACCTGATCCACGACACGAAGCGCACCGTCGCCGACGTGTCGTTGCGCGCCGAGGTCAACCGGCTGGCCCGGCTGGCGGCCGGGGTAAATCCCGCGTTCGACGCGGCCCGGACCCAGGATGCGCTGGCGGAGCTGCTCGCCTGCTTCCCGGTCTACCGGACCTATCTCGTCCCCGACGACGGTCGGGCCAACCCGCCGACGGCCGGTGACGTGGAACGGGACCGGACCCTGCTGGCCGAGAACGCCGTGCGCGCCAAGGGCTTCCGGCCGGATCTGGCCGAGACCATCGACGCGCTGACCGTGCTGCTCGGCGACCCGAACCTCGAGGTGGCCCGTCGGTTCCAGCAGACCTCCGGGATGGTGATGGCCAAGGGCGTGGAGGACTGCGCCTTCTATCGGTTCACCAGGCTGACCTCGCTCACCGAGGTGGGCGCCGACCCCGACGACTTCGCGGTCGACGTCGACGAGTTCCACGAGATCCAGGCCGACCGGCAGGACCGGCTGCGGAGCTCGATGGTCGCGATGAGCACCCACGACACCAAGCGCAGCGAGGACACCCGGGCCCGGATCAGTGTGCTGGCCGAGATCCCGGACATCTGGATGGGATTCGTCCGCGGCGTGGTGGCCCGGATCGCCGACCTGCCGCTCGTCGTCGCGGACGGTCCGGTGCTGAATCTGGTGCTGCAGGCCGCCGTCGGTGCCTGGCCGATCTCCACCGAGCGGCTCGCCGCCTACGCGGAGAAGGCCGCCCGGGAGGCGGGCAGTTCGACCAACTACCTGGACCCGAACGAGTCCTACGAGGCCCAGCTCGCGCAGCTGGTCGAGAAGCTGCTGCCGGGCGGTGATCTCGCGGACGACGTCGCGGAACTGGTCGCCGACCTGACCGGTCCGGGCTGGTCGAACTCCCTGTCGGCCAAGCTCATCGCACTGACCACCCCCGGTGTCCCCGACACCTACCAGGGCACCGAGTTGTGGGACTTCTCGCTGGTCGACCCGGACAACCGGCGACCGGTGGACTACACCGCCCGGCGGGCCCTGCTGTCGGGGCTGGCGTCCGGAACGGTTCCGGCGGTGGACGCCGACGGTGCGGCCAAACTGCTGGTCACCCATCGTGCCCTGCAGGTGCGCCGTGACCACCCCGAGCTGATGGGCAGCTACGTCGCGCTGCCCGCGCGAGGTGCGGCGGCGGCACACCTGGTCGGCTACGACCGTGGCGGGGTGGTCGTCCTGGCGACCCGCCTGCCGCTGGGTCTCGCTGCCATCGGCGGCTGGGCCGCCACCACGGTGGCGATGCCCGCCGGCAACTACACCGATGTCCTCACCGGTGTCGCGCATCAGGTCGGGACGGCACCGGTCCCGCTGGCCGATCTCTTGTCCACACTGTCGGTAGCACTGCTCGTTCGGAGTGAAGCATGAATCGCGGAGAAGGCCTGGAGCCGGTGAAAGCCGGCCATCGCTCGTTCGAGGTGTGGGCGCCCAAGGCGTCCACCGTGTCGGTACAGGTCGACGGTGCGGTCGTGCCGATGGTCGTCCGGGCCGACGGCTGGTGGGGGGCCGAGGTCCCGCACACGGGTGCGGAGGTCGATTACGGCTTCCTGGTCGACGACGCCGAACAACCGCTGGTCGACCCTCGGTCCCGCCGGCAGCCGACCGGGGTGCACGGGTTGTCCCGCACGTTCGACCTCACCGCACACGACTGGTCGGACACCCTGTGGACGGGCCGCCCGCTGGCCGGTGGGTTGATCTACGAACTGCACATCGGGACCTTCACCCCCGAAGGCACTTTCGCCGCCGCGATCGACAAGCTGGACCATCTGGTGTCGATCGGCGTCTCGTTCGTCGAGGTGCTGCCGGTGAACGGGTTCAACGGCGAACACAACTGGGGATACGACGGCGTGCTCTGGTACACCGTCCAGGAGACCTACGGCGGGCCGGCCGAGTACCAGCGCTTCGTGGACGAATGCCACCGGCGGGGGCTCGCGGTCATCCAGGACGTGGTCTACAACCATCTCGGCCCCAGCGGCAACGTGCTCCCCCAGTTCGGCCCTTACCTGCACGAGGCCGGCGAGAGCACCTGGGGCAGCCTGCTCAACCTGGACGGTCCGGATTCGGACCCGGTGCGCGACTACATCATCGAGAACGCGCTGATGTGGTTGCGGGACTACCACGTCGACGGGTTGCGGCTGGATGCGGTGCACGCACTGGTGGATCACCGGGCCGTGCCTCTGCTGGAGGAGATGGCCGAGGAGGTCGACGCGCTGTCGGCCCATCTCGGACGGCCGCTGACGCTGATCGCCGAGTCGGACCTGAACGACCCGAAGCTGATCACCCCGCGGGCGGCCGGCGGCTACGGCCTGACCGCGCAGTGGAGCGACGACTTCCACCACGTGGTGCACGTCGCGCTGACCGGCGAGCGGATCGGCTATTACGGCGACTTCGGCAGCATGGAGTCCCTGGCCAAGGTCTACACCAAGGCTTATTTTCACGACGGCACCTGGTCGAGCTTCCGCGGGCGGGCGCACGGGCGCCCGATCGACCCCCGGACGACCGAGGGCTGGCGGTTCGTGGTGTACGCCCAGGACCACGACCAGATCGGCAACCGGGCCTCCGGCGACCGGTTGACCGGGACGCTCGACTCGAAGGACCTGGCGCTGGCCGCAGTGCTGGTGCTGACCGCGCCGTTCACCCCGATGTTGTTCATGGGTGAGGAATGGGGTGCCACCACACCGTGGCAGTTCTTCACCTCGCACCCGGACAAGGACCTCGGCGAGGCCACCGCGAAGGGACGCTTCAAGGAGTTCGCCCGGATGGGGTGGGACGAGTCGATGGTCTCCGACCCGCAGGACCCGGAGACATTCCACCGGTCGAAGCTGGACTGGTCCGAGCCCGAGAAGGAAGATCACGCCGGGCTTCTCGAGCTCTACCGGTCGCTGGCCGCGATCCGTCGGGCGCATCCGGAGTTGACCGACCCGCGTTTCAACCGGACCTCGGTGAGCTACGACGACGGCGACCGGTGGTTGCTGTTGGACCGCTGTGGGATCCAGGTGGCGTTCAACTTCTGTGACGAGGCACGCCGTGTGCTGTTCCAGGCGAATCTGCCGCAATTGCTGCTCGCCACGTCCGACGACGTGGTCATCGAGGAGCATGGGATGGGCGCCTGCGCGGTGCTGTTGCCGCCGCACACCGCGGCGATCATCAAGGGTTGAGCGAGAGTGGGATGGCGTCGCGCGACGCCATCCCACCGCGGCCCGGAACGCCCCCTGCCGCAGCAGGTAGTCGGTCAGCCCTCGAAAGGCCAGCACGGGCGTAGTTCGAGCCGGCCGCCCCGGGCCATCGGGTGCATGGCGGCGAGGTCGATGGCGTCGGCGAGGCTGTCGCAGTCCAGGACGTCGAACCCGACGATCCGATCCTTGGCCCCGGCGGCCGACCCGTCGGTGACCAGGACCTCGCCCGAGCGCACCCGCACGGTCGTGGCGTTCGCTGCCGGCCGCAGCCTGTCCCCCGTCACCCACTGGCCGCGCCCGTTGACCGCATCGAACCAAGCGTCGATCTCGCCGGGCTGTTCGGCGATGGAATCCGGGTCGCTGTCGGTGGCGACGAGCATCAAGAACCGCATCGGGGAGCCCTTCCTGTCGGGTGTCGGTCCGGGCCAGGCGTCGACCCGGGGCTCATGTGCATTCAACCATTCGGGGGTGTCTGCGCGCGTGGTGCCGGTCGCGGCGGTGGTCGCGCTGATGGCCTCCTCGGCGCTCTACGGCGCTGACATTGCGGCGACGCCGTCATCGAGGCGGGCGTTCGGTCTTGCCACCTTCGTGATCCTGGTGCTGTGCGTGCTGGCCACTGCAGCGAGGGCGGACCGACAGCGACCCGCAGCAGCCGGCAAGGTCTGAACCCAGGCGACGGCAGCGTCGGCGGACACGGGTATCCGACCGTGTCCGCCGCATCACTGAGCCCGGCTCACCCGAGCCGCACCACACTCCCCGTCCGCATGCTCTCGTTGGCCGCGTCGGCCAGCACCAGCGCCTCGCGGCCGTCGGCGAAGCTGGGTGACGGTGCGGTGCCGTTCTCGATCGAGCTGATGAAGTGGTCGAGCTCGGCCCGGTAGGCCGCGTGGTAGCGCTCCAGGAAGAAGTTGAGGTAGGGGGCGGCCGACTCGGTGCGCTCGGCGCCGGCGTACCGGACGCTGGTGGGCAGCAGGTTGTCCGCGGTCAGCATGCCGGTGGCGCCGAACGCCTCCAGCCGCTGGTCGTAGCCGAAGGCGCAGCGGCGGCTGTTGGTGATCTGGGCGACCGCCCCGGACGCACCGCGCAACACCACGACCGCGCCGTCGATGTCACCGACCTCCTTGACGTAGTCGGCGACCAGGTTGGTCCCGGTGGCCTGCACCTCCACCACATCACCGAGGAAGAAGCGAGCCATGTCGAAGTCGTGGATCGTCATGTCGCGGAACAGGCCACCCGAACCGGCCAGGTAGGCCGCGGGCGGCGGCTCGGGGTCGCGGCTGATCACGATGAGCTGCTCGAGTCGGCCGACCTCACCGGCCTCCACCCGACGGCGGATGTCGGCGAACGACGGGTCGAACCGGCGGTTGAAGCCGATCATGACCGTATGGTCGACGTCCTTGATCTGCTCCCAGCAGGCGTCCACCCGGGCGAGGTCCAGATCGATCGGCTTCTCGCACAGCACGGCCTTGCCGGCATGTACCGCGCGGGCCAGCAGATCGACATGGGTGGGGGTCGGCGATCCGATCACGACAGCGTCGATCGAGTCGTCGGCGAAGACCGCGTCCACGTCCGACCCGGAGGCGGCGCCGAATCGATCGGCCAGCTCGCCGGCGTACTGCACCATCGGGTCGCAGACCGTCACCAGCTCGGCGCGGGGGTGCGCCGCGATCGAGGCTGCATGCACCTGGCCGATTCGACCGGCACCGAACAATGCGAAACGCACCACCGTGGACTCCTTCGTCGCGGATTCCCGAAACTAGATCGTTCTAGTTCAGACGCGACCAGTATGGGGGTCCGGCGGCGAGGTCGTCAATCAGAACTTCGGATCAGGGATCCCGGGCCGTCCGGCCCGATCAGGCCGCGCAGGTCGGCCACGTCCAGGCCGTGCAGCGTCTCGGCGAACACCCGCCGCTGCCCCGCCGGTACTGAAATCTCGCACGGCACGACCAGCACGGTGAGCCCTGCGGCCACCGCGGACATCACCCCGGTCGGCGAGTCCTCCACCGCCACTGCGGATCTCGGCGCGACCTGCAGGTCCGCCAGGGCCCGCCGGTACGGCTCCGGATGCGGCTTCCCGCTGCGGACGTCGTCCCCGGTCACCACGGTGTCGAAGTTGTGCCGACCCAGGGTGTCCAGCGCAAGCTCGACCAGCGGCCGGTCGGTGGCGGTGACCAGCGCCGTCGGCAGGCCGGCCGCCCGGACGGCGGCCAACAGTTCGGCAGCCCCCGGTCGCCAGGGCAGCGGTCCGCGGTAGTAGTGGGCCGCCCGGTCCCCGAGCTCCGCCGCCGTCAGCCGCCAGTCCCGCCGCAACCCCAACTCCGTGTGCACCAGGTCGACGGTGGGCCGGACCGGGAGCCCGACCATCGCGGCCCGACAGGCCGGGGAGATGACCCCACCGAGGGCCGCGGCGATGTCGTCCAGCGCCAGCTCCCAGAGCTTCTCGGTGTCGGTGAGCGTGCCGTCCATGTCGAACAGCACCGCGCCGAGCACGCCCGCGCTACTTGGCGGCGAAATACTTCGCCTCCGGGTGATGGGCCACCAGCGCGGAGGTGGACTGCTCCGGGTGCAGCTGGAACTCCTCCGACAGTTCGACGCCGATCCGGCCCGGATCCAGCATCGCCATCACCATCGTCTGGTCGGTGAGGTCCGGGCAGGCCGGATAGCCGAAGGAGAACCGAGCCCCGCGGTACTGCAGGTCGAAGAACTTCTCCACGTCCTCGGGATCCTCGTCAGCGGCGGTCGAACCGTCCGGGAAGACCAGCTCGGAGCGGATCCGCTGATGCCAGTACTCGGCCAGTGCCTCGGTCAGCTGCACCGAGAGGCCGTGTACCTCCAGGTATTCGCGGTAGTTGTTGTCGGCGAACAGCACGTTGGCGTACTCGCTGATCCGCTGCCCCATCGTGACCACGGTGAAGGCGATCACGTCGACCTGCCCCGACGAGCGCGGCCGGTAGAAGTCGGCCAGGCACAGATGGCGATCGCGGGCCTGCCGCGGGAACGTGAACCGGTGCAGCTCCGGCGCATCGATCCGGGGCTCGGCGAGGATGACCACCGAGTCGCCCTCGGACACGCACGGGAAGTAGCCGTAGACCACCGCCGCCTCCAGAACCCGGTCGGTGTGGAGCTTCTCGAGCCAGTACCGCACCCGGGGCAGTCCCTCGGTGGCCACCAGTTCCTCGTAGGACGGCCCCTGGCCGGCCCGGGAACCGCGCAGCCCCCACTGGCCCATGAACGTCGCCCGCTCGTCCAGCAGCGCCGAGTACTCCGCGAGGGCAATGCCTTTCACCACCCGCGAGCCCCAGAACGGTGGCGTCGGAACAGGGTTGTCCAGCGCAACGTCGGAACGAGCCGGGATCACCACGGTCTCCAGCGCGGCGGCCGCCTTGCGGGTCTGGGCGATCCGCTGCGACCGCTCGTGCCTGGCACGCCGCTCCGCCGCCTTCTGGCGCTCGGCCGCGTCCTCGGCCGGCGCCAGACCGCGTTTGCGCGCCATCACCCCGTCCATCAGCCGCAGACCCTCGAAAGCGTCACGGGCATACCGGACGTCGCCGGCGAACATCGCCGAGAGGTCGTTCTCCACGTAGGAGCGGGTCAGCGCCGCGCCGCCGAGCAGGACCGGGTACTTCTCGGCGATCCCGCGGGAGTTCATCTCCTCCAGGTTCTCCTTCATGATCACCGTGGACTTGACCAGCAGCCCGCTCATTCCGATCGCGTCCGCCCGATGCTCCTCGGCTGCGGTCAGGATGGCCGAGATCGGCTGCTTGATCCCGATGTTGATCACCGAGTAGCCGTTGTTGCTCAGGATGATGTCGACCAGGTTCTTGCCGATGTCGTGCACGTCGCCCTTGACCGTGGCGAGCACGATGGTGCCCTTGCCCTCGGCGTCGGCCTTGGCCATGTGCGGCTCCAGATGGGCGACCGACTTCTTCATCACCTCGGCGGACTGCAGCACGAACGGAAGTTGCATGGCACCGGAACCGAACAGCTCGCCGACGGTCTTCATCCCGTCCAGCAGGGTGTCGTTGATGATCTCCAGCGCGGGACGGGTGATCAGCGCCTCGTCGAGATCGGCTTCCAGTCCGTTGCGGTCACCGTCGATGATGCGCTGCTTGAGTCGCAGATCGAGCGGCATCGCAGCGAGCTCCGCGGCGCGGGTCTCCTTGCCCGCGGCGGCCGTGACCCCGTCGAACATGTTGAGCAGCTTCTCCAGCGGGTCGTACCCCTCGCGACGACGGTCGTAGACCATGTCCAGCGCGACCGTGCGCTGCTCCTCCGGAATTCGGGCCATCGGCAGGATCTTCGAGGCGTGCACGATGGCGGAATCCAGTCCGGCGTCGACACATTCGGCCAGGAACACCGAGTTCAACACCTGCCGGGCCGCCGGGTTCAGCCCGAACGAGACGTTCGACAGCCCCAGGGTCGTCAGCACGTCCGGGTGTCGGCGCTTGAGTTCCCTGATGGCCTCGAGGGTCTCGATCCCGTCGCGGCGGGTCTCCTCCTGCCCGGTGGCGATCGGGAAGGTGAGACAGTCCATCACGATGGAGCTCTCGTCGAGCCCGTACTCGGTAGTGATCTTGGTGATCAGCCGTTCGGCGATGGCCAGCTTGGTGTCCTTGGTGCGGGCCTGACCCTCTTCGTCGATGGTCAGCGCGACCACCGCCGCCCCGTGCTCACGCACCAGTTCCATGGTTTTGGCGTACCGGGATGTCGGGCCGTCACCGTCCTCGAAGTTCACCGAGTTCACGATCGACCGGCCACCCAGCTGCTCCAGACCGGCCTGCAGGACGGCCGGTTCCGTGGAGTCCAGCATGATCGGCAGCGTGGAGGCGGTGGCGAACCGGCCCGCGAGTTCCCGCATGTCGGCGACCCCGTCGCGCCCGACGTAGTCGATGCAGAGGTCGAGCAGGTGCGCACCGTCTCTGGTCTGGCTGCGCGCGATCTCCACACACCGGTCCCAGTCCTCGGACAGCATGGCGTCCCGGAATGCCTTGGAGCCGTTGGCGTTGGTCCGCTCCCCGATCATCAGCACCGAGGCGTCCTGCTCGAACGGCACCGCCTGGTACAGCGAGGACAGGCCGGGCTCGGAGCGGGGCCGACGCGTCGCCGGCCGGACGGCGCGAACCGCCTCCACCACCTGCCGCATGTGTTCGGGAGTGGTGCCGCAGCACCCGCCCACCAGGCCCAGGCCGAACTCGGTGACGAAGCCGCTGAGTGCCTGCGCCAGCTCCTCCGGCCCGAGCGGATACACCGCCCCCTTGGGCCCCAGCTGCGGCAGACCGGCGTTCGGCATCACCGAGACCGGGGTCTGTGCATGCCGGGACAGGTAGCGCAGGTGCTCGCTCATCTCAGCCGGGCCGGTGGCGCAGTTCAACCCGATGAGGTCGATACCCAGCGGCTCCAGCGCGGTCAGCGCAGCCCCGATCTCGCTGCCCAGCAGCATCGTGCCGGTGGTCTCCACAGTGACGTGACAGATGATCGGCACCGGCTGACCGCGGTCGGCCATCGCGTGCTGGGCGCCGATGATCGCGGCCTTCGCCTGCAGCAGGTCCTGGCAGGTCTCCACGACGACCGCGTCGATCCCGCCGTCGAGCATCCCGGCGACCTGCAGCCGGTAGGCGTCCCGCAGCGAGGCGTACGGGGCGTGGCCCAGGGTGGGCAGCTTGGTCCCCGGACCCACCGACCCGAGCACCCAGCGCGGCCGGTCGGGGGTGGTGAAGTCGTCGGCCTCCGCGCGGGCCAGGGCCGCGGCGGCGTGGGCGAGCTCCTGGATCCGGTCGACGATGTCGTATTCGGCGAAGTTGGCCAGGTTGGTGCCGAAGGTGTTGGTCTCGATGGCGTCGACGCCCACCTCGAGGTACTCCCGGTGCACCGCTCGGACGATCTCGGGCCGAGTGACGCTGAGGATCTCGTTGCAGCCGTCCAGCCCGGCGTAGTCGTCCAGGGTGGGGTCATACGCCTGCAGCATGGTTCCCATCGCCCCGTCCGCGACGATCACCTGGGAGGACAGCGCGGTCAACAACGGATGACGGGGAGAAGATGGCACTCCCGAAGTTTACGGGCGACCGCGCGCCGGGCCGCGCCGTCCCGGACAGACGGGTGCCGGGAGGTCAGCGTCGTAGGCTGTCCAGGTGATGGAACTACCCGTGCTTCGTGACCCGGTGATGATCGCAGCCTTCGAGGGCTGGAACGACGCCGGCGACGCGGCGACGTCAGCCATCGAGCACCTGGCTCTGACCTGGGATGCGGAGGAGCTCACCGAGGTCGATCCGGAGAGCTTCTACGACTTCCAGGTGTCGCGCCCGGAGACCAAACTCGTCGACGGGGTGACCCGCCGCATCGAGTGGCCCACCACCCGGTTGACGGTCTGCCGGATGCCCGCGCAGAGCCGCGACATCGTGCTCGTGCACGGCATCGAACCGAACTTCAGGTGGAAGGCCTTCTGCACTGAGCTGATCGAGATCGCACAGTCGTTGCAGGTCAGCAGCCTGGTCAGCCTCGGCGCCCTGCTGGCCGACGTGCCGCACACCCGGCCGGTCCAGGTCAGCGGCTCGGCGGTCGATGCCGCCACCGCGGAGCGCTACGGGCTGGCCCGGTCGACCTACGAGGGGCCGACCGGCATCACCGGCGTGTTCCAGGACGCCTGCCTGCAGGCGGGAATCCCGGCGGTCTCGTTCTGGGCGTCCGTACCGCACTACGTCTCGCAGGCACCGTCGCCGAAGGCCACCCTGGCGCTGCTGCACCGGGTGGAGGAGTTCCTCGACATCGAGGTCGACCTGGGCAACTACCCGGAGCAGTCCGAGGAGTGGGAGGCGGAGGTGACGCAGATCGCCGCCGACGACGAGGAGATCGCCGAGTACATCGCCCGCCTGGAGGAGCGCGATTCCGAGGCCGAACCGCTCACCCCGGCCAGCGGCGAGACTCTCGCCGAGGAGTTCGAGCGCTACCTGCGTCGGCGCGGCAACTCCCCCAAGGGCGACAAACGCGACGGGCGCTGAACCCGCCGCGACGTCTCACCTGCTGACGTAGGCCGCGAGGTGTTCGCCGGTCAGCGTGGGCCGCTCGGCCACGAGCCGGGCGGGAGTCCCCTCGAACACGACCAGTCCACCGTCGTGGCCCGCGCCCGGACCCAGGTCGATGATCCAGTCCGCATGTGCCATCACCGCCTGGTGGTGCTCGATGACGATCACCGACCGACCGGCATCGACGAGCCGGTCCAGCAGGCCCAGCAGGTTGGCCACATCGGCCAGGTGCAGGCCGGTGGTCGGCTCGTCCAGGATGTAGATCGGCGAGCTGCCGGCCTTCTCGACCATCTGGGTGGCGAGTTTGATCCGCTGGCGCTCGCCCCCGGACAGCGTCGTGAGCGGCTGACCCAGTGCCAGATAGCCGAGCCCCACATCGACGAGCCGACTCAGGATGGTGTGCGCCGCCGGGATCCTGGCCTCACCGGTACCGAAGAACGCCTCGGCCGCGGTCACCGGCATCGCCAGCACCTCGCTGATGTCCAACCCCCCGAACCGATACTCGAGCACGTCGGCGGAGAACCTCTTGCCGTCGCACACCTCGCAGACGGTCGCCACCCCGGCCATCACCGCCAGGTCGGTGTAGATCACCCCGGCGCCGTTGCAGTTCGGGCAGGCGCCCTCGGAGTTGGCGCTGAACAGCGCGGGCTTGACGCCGTTGGCCTTTGCGAAGGCCTTTCGGATCGGTTCGAGCAGCCCGGTGTAGGTCGCCGGGTTGCTGCGCCGGGAACCGCGGATCGCACCCTGGTCGATCGACACCACGCCCGCGTCGGCGGGGATGGACCCGTGCACCAGTGAGCTCTTGCCGGATCCGGCGACACCGGTGATCACGACCAGCACGCCGAGCGGGATGTCCACGTCGACGTCACGCAGGTTGTGCTCGGTAGCGCCGCGGATCGCCAGCGTGCCGGTGGGGGTGCGCACCGATGACTTGAGCGCAGCCCGGTCGTCGATGTGCCGGCCGGTGACGGTGTCCGCGGTCCGCAGACCCTCGACGGTGCCCTCGTAACAGACGGTTCCACCCGCCGCTCCGGCGCCGGGGCCCAGGTCCACCACGTGATCGGCGATCACAATCATCTCCGGCTTGTGCTCGACGACCAGCACGGTGTTGCCCTTGTCACGCAACCGCAGCAGCAGCTCGTTCATCCGCTGGATGTCGTGCGGATGCAGGCCGATCGTGGGCTCGTCGAAGACATAGGTGACATCGGTCAGCGAGGACCCGAGGTGACGAATCATCCTGGTGCGCTGGGACTCCCCGCCGGACAACGTGCCCGACGGCCGGTCGAGTGACAGGTAGCCCAGCCCGATGTCGACGAACGCGTCCAGGTTCTGCCGCAGTGCGTCGAGCAGCGGGGCGACGGTGGGTGCGTCGAGTCCGCCCACCCAGCCGGCGAGGTCGCTGATCTGCATGGCACAGGCGTCGGAGATGCTGATCCCGGCGATCTTGGACGACCGCGCAGCAGCGGACAACCGGGTGCCGTCGCACTCGGGGCAGATCGTGAACGTCACCGCACGCTCCACGAACGCCCGGATGTGCGGCTGCAAGGAGTCGACATCCTTGGCCAGATAGGACTTCTGGATGGTCGGGAGCAGACCCGTGTAGGTCAGGTTGATGCCGTCGACCTTGATCTTGGTCGGCTCCTTGTGCAGGAGATCCTGCAGCTCCTTCTTCGTGTACGTGCGGATCGGCTTGTCCGGGTCGAAGAACCCGCAACCGCGGAAGATCCGGCCGTACCAACCTTCCATGCTGTAGCCGGGGATGGTCAGCGCGCCATCGTTGAGCGACTTCGACTCGTCGTAGAGCGCGCTCAGATCGATGTCGGTGACCGAGCCGCGTCCTTCGCAACGCGGACACATTCCGCCGGTGACGCTGAAACTGCGTCGCTCCTTGACCGTCTCGCCGCCGCGCTGCATGGTCACCGCACCGGCGCCGCTGATCGAGGCCACGTTGAACGAGAACGCCTGCGGTGAACCGATCTGCGGCTGTCCGAGTCGGCTGAACAAGATCCGCAGCATCGCGTTGGCGTCGGTGGCGGTCCCGACGGTCGAGCGGGCGTTGGCGCCCATCCGTTCCTGGTCGATGATGATCGCGGTCGTCAGTCCGTCCAGGACGTCCACGTCCGGACGGCTCAGGGTGGGCATGAAGCCCTGCACGAACGAGCTGTAGGTCTCGTTGATCATCCGCTGGGACTCCGCGGCGATGGTGGCGAACACCAGCGAGCTCTTGCCCGAACCGGACACCCCGGTAAAGACCGTGAGCCGCCGTTTCGGCAGCTCCACGCTGACGTCCTTGAGGTTGTTCTCCCGCGCGCCCTGCACCCGGATCAGGTCGTGGGTGTCGGCGACATGCGGTGTCGCGGTCCGAGCATCCGTGCTCATGGTGTCCCCTCGCTGTGTGACTGCCCGACCCGCTCAGACCAGCGTGACACCCAGCAGGGCGTCGACGGCGGCTGCTACCTTCTCGCCACCGAGTGACGTGTTCTGCGCCCACTTGTCGACGGCGTTGATCGCTTTCGCGGTGTCCAGGTCGTTACTGAGCGAGGACCGCAGGATCGCGACCACCTCGGTGGTGTCGAAGCCGAACCGACGCGCGGCGGCGCGCCAGCGCGTGAGCCGCTCCTGCGCCTGGACCAGGAGGTCGGCGGTCCAGTACCGGTCCTCGCGGTAATGCCGACTCAGTAGCGCGAGACGGATCGCCATCGGGTCGACACCGTCGCGCAGCAGCTGGGAGACGAACACCAGGTTTCCCTTGGACTTGCTCATCTTCTCGCCGTCCAGGCCGATCATCCCGGCGTGGGTGTAGTGCCGGGCGAACGGTGGTCGCCCGGACAGTGCCTCGGCGTGCGCGGCGGAACACTCGTGGTGCGGGTAGATCAGATCGCTGCCGCCACCCTGCAGGTCGATGTTGGGGCCGAGCCGGTTTCCCGCGATCGCCGCGCACTCGATGTGCCAACCCGGCCGGCCGGGGCCCATCGGCGAGTCCCAGGCCGGCTCACCCGGACGTTCCATCCGCCACAGCAGTGGGTCCAGCGCATCACGCTTACCCACCCGCTCCGGATCGCCGCCCCGCTCGGCGGCCAGCCGGAGCATGGTTCCCCGGTCGAAGCCCGACTCGTACCCGAACGCGTCCGTGCTGCGGATGTCGTAATAGACGTCGGCGTGATCGTCGTCGTCCACCCGGTAGGCGGCACCGGAGTCGAGCAGGCGGGTGACCGCCTGGATGACCTCGGGCATCGCTTCGACCGCCCCGATGTAGTCCCGCGGCGGCAGCACCCGCAGCGCGGCCATGTCGTCGCGGAACAGTTGGATCTGGGACGCGGCCAGGTCCTGCCAGTCCACCCCGTCCCGCCGGGCGCGCTCCAGCAGCGGATCGTCGATGTCAGTGGCGTTCTGCACGTAGTGCACGTCGAGCCGGTTGTCCCGCCAGACCCGCTGGACCAGGTCGAACGCCAGATAGGTGGCGGCGTGACCGAGATGGGTCGCGTCGTAGGGCGTGATGCCGCAGACGTACAGGGTCGCCTCCCCCTCGGGCTCGGTCAGCCGTACTGCGCGGGTGGCGGAGTCGTAGAGCCGCAACGGAACGGGGACACCGGGAACCACGGGGAGCTTCGGAGCGGGCCATGACTGCACGGCTCGACCCTAACGAAAGTCCGCGGTCGGTGACGAACCCGCGGCTCGACGGACGCCCGGGACGACGTGCCGATTCGCTTGGACGACCGCGCGCTGGATGACGTTGAGCCGGGTACCGCGGAGGTGGTCAGGGGGGCTGGACGAGAAGTACATCAGGTTGTCACCCGCCGGGTGGTGCGGCAGGTTCAGCGCGTGTCCGAGCTCGTGCGCGAGCACGGTCTCGTCGTACTCGTGGGGGGCCCGCGCGTCGAAGAGCCCGGCCTGCACGACCACCCAGTCCGCCGAGATCCCCAGCGAACAGCCGGTGGTGCGACCGGCGATGTCGCGCACCACGATGGCGGTGATCGGTCGACCGACGACGTCGGAGATCCGCCCGGTGTCGGGGACGGCCCGTAGCTGCCGGTGGTAGAACGCCGTCCGGCCCAGCGCTTCGTCGAGCAGCAGCAACTTGTCGGCGCGCGGCTCCAGAGCCGACGTGGGTGCCGGGGTGGTGGCGACGTGCGTGCCCAGGTGGCGGACCCGGACATCGGCCCCAGCCGTCAGCACCGCGTCGGCCCGGGCCAGCGCCGGTTCCAGCGCGGCGGGGTCCAGCAGCGGGACGCCCTGCTCGTCGCGCAGGATCAACACCGTCAGCCGGATGGTGGCGGGGGCGGGTCTGGTTCCGGCT
Source organism: uncultured Actinomycetota bacterium (assembly GCA_963784315.1). Taxonomy (GTDB): domain Bacteria; phylum Actinomycetota; class Actinomycetes; order Mycobacteriales; family Nakamurellaceae; genus Nakamurella. The sequence continues at coordinate 487,904 of CAWAQR010000001.1, read as the reverse complement.
ACCCGATCGACGACGAGTTCGCCGGCGCGCACCGCGGCGCCGGCGACGTCAGCGGCGATCGACCCGGTAGTGCGGGTTAGGTATCGCGTCGCACCGATCACCCCGTTCAGAGCATCCTGCGTGCGCACTGTCGCCTCCTTGCATCCCGATCACCATCGTGCGGCCCTGCCCGCCCGGGCGCCGCCGTTCACATTGTCGTCGCAGCGACGAGTTCCACACCCCCGGTCTCGTCAACCCGGGTGGACCCGCATCTTTTCTCATCGGCCCATCTGTTCCGGTGAACAGATGCCATTACAGTGGGCGCGTCTTCAGACTTTCGCGGGGAACCTCTGCCGACGCCATGCTCGCACCCGTCGCCGCCACCATATGGCGCTCGGCCGCGCGTTCGTGGCGATCTGTGCCAAAGCCCACGTCGTTGCCCTGAGGAGAACACCATGACGGCCACCGCCGCCGCGCCCGATCGTGCACTTCGACCACTGGACGTCCTCCGACGGGCCCGTGGCGCCCTGGGAATCGTGCTGGCGCTGCATGTGTCGGCGTTCGGGCTGTTGATCGCGGTGCTGCTGCTGCAGCATCCGACGGCTAACAGTCGGCTGTTGGGGATCGGATTGGCCGTCACCGCCTACGTTCTCGGAATTCGACACGCCTTCGACGCCGATCACATCGCCGCGATCGACAACACCACCCGCAAACTCGTCGGCGAGGGTCGACGGTCGACGACTGTGGGCCTGTACTTCTCGCTCGGGCATTCCACGATCGTCTTCGTCCTGGCGTTGTTCGTCGCGGGTGGCGCCACGATCGCCACCTCGCTCGTCGCCGACGATTCTGCAATCCATCAGACGCTCGGCGTCATCGGCACCTCGATCTCGGGCGTCTTCCTGCTCCTGATCGGCGGCCTGAACCTGGTGGCCCTGATCGCCATCGTGAAGGTGTGGCGGGAGGCGAAGCTCGGCGCGATGGACGAAGCCGAAGCTGGAGGCTGCGCTGAACTCCCGCGGGTTCTTCGCCCGGCTGCTGCGGCCGATCATGGACCGGATCACCCGTCCCGGCCAGATGTACGCCGTGGGAGCGCTTTTCGGGCTTGGATTCGACACGGCGACCGAGATTTCGCTGCTGGTGTTGGCCGGCGCAGGCGCCGTCACCGGACTTCCCTGGTACGCCGTGCTCGTGCTGCCGCTGCTGTTCGCGTCCGGGATGAGCCTGTTCGACACCCTGGACGGCGCCTTCATGCAGGCCGCCTACGAGTGGGCCTTCATCCGGCCGGTGCGCAAGGTGTACTACAACCTCACCACCACCGGACTGTCGGTGGCGGTGGCGCTGTTGATCGGCGGGATCGAGATCTTGTCGCTGCTGCACGAGAAGCTCGGCCTGACCGACCCGGTCAGCACCTGGATCAGCGAGCTCAGCCTGGACGCGGTGGGTTACATCATCGTCGGACTGTTCGTCGTCGTGTTCGTCGGTTCGACGATGTACTGGCGATGGGGTCGGGTGGAGCAGCGCTGGTCGGCCCGACTGGCCGCCGCTCAGGACGTGCTCCCCGGTTAGTGCGCCGCTGACGGGGAGTCCGGGCGCGATGACGGTGGCTCATTCTTCGGTTTCACCGACGATGCCCCATCGGCCGCGCGCAATGGGGTCGAAGCCCCTCGTCGATCCGCGTAATGAATGCAATCCGTCGACATTCATGCATTCCTTCAGTCACCACGGTGAACAACCGGACCGACCCTTACGGGACCGATCTGCGATCTGTACTGTCGGCGACATTCGTGGTTCCACGCTTGACCGAACCGTTCCAAGAGGCGATGCGGGATCGCGCTTGGACCATGAAGGAGAAACATGCCCTCGTCCTCGCGACGGAATTTCATCACCCTGGCCGGCGCCGGCGCCGCCGGGGTGGGTCTGTCGACCGCCATCGGGATCACCGGGGGACAAACCCTCGGCCTCTCCCCCGCCGCCGCGCCCGATCTGCCGCCGACGGTGCCCGCCTCGCTCGGGGGCTCGCTGATGGCCTACATCGACGATGTGCACGGCGACGAGGTGTCGCTGATGATCGGTCACGACGAGATCGTCGTCAGGGACCCGGTTCTGGTGGCTCGGATCGCCGGCGCCGTTGCGACGTCGCGCTCCGCCGTCACGCTCTGACACTGCGCACTCCCACCCCAGCTCCGACCCCCAGCACCCGGCCGCTCCGCACGCGCACGCCCAACACCCTGCCGTCGCACTCCGACGCAGGGCTGTGGGCTGCTGCGCCCGTGACTGCCGGCCCCGCTCTGCCCATTCTCCCCAGGAGGCTTCACCGCTATGTCCTCACACCGCGAAGCGCCCGAGATCTCCAAGGATCCGGTTGCCGACAACACCGACGTGTACGCCTTTGTCAGCCCGGACAAGCCCGACACCGTCACGTTGATCGCCAACTTCATCCCGCTCCAGAAGCCCGACGGCGGTCCGAACTTCTGGGAGTTCGGCGATGACGTCATCTATCGCATCCACATCGCCAACTCCGGTGACTGCAAGTCCGACATCACCTACGAGTTCGACTTCAGCACCAAGATCCGCAACCCCGACACGTTCCTCTACAACACGGGACCCGATCGCGTCGGTCGACGACCCGAACTGGAACCGGCCGCAGTCCTATTCGGTCAAGCGCTACACCCGCGCGCGGCGGCTCGGGCCGACAACTACCGGGGCGACGGCGGATCACAAGGGCAACGGCAAGGCCGAGACCCTGGGTGAGGCTCTGAGCTGCCCGCCGGTCAACGTCGGCCCGCGCAGCACCCCGAACTACGGCGCCCTGGCCGCCGAGCGCGATCCACAATCTGCCCGGCAAGCGGAAGGTGTTCGCGGGTCAGCGCGCGGAGTCGTTCTTCGTCGACCTGGGCAGCATCTTCGACCTCGGCGCCCTCCGGCCGTTCCAGAACCTGCACCTCATTCCGTCTGCCGCAGCCGTCGGCGTCAACAGCCTGCAGGGTCTGAACGTCCACACGATCGCGATCCAGGTGCCGATCACCGAGCTGACCCGCAATGGCAAGAAGCCGACCGACGTTCGACGACCCGGCCGCCGTCATCGGCGTGTTCGCCTCCGCCAGCCGCCGCCAGGGCCAGATGCTGCGGTCCGACGGCACCAAGAAGGGCTCCGGCCCGTACGTGCAGGTCTCGCGACTGGCGAACCCGCTGTTCAACGAGGTGATCGTGCCGATGGCGAAGAAGGACCTCTGGAACCGGCTCAGCCCCTTCGACGACGCGCAGTTCGCCCAGTACGTGCTCCGGCCCGAGCTGGCCGGGCTGCTCCCGGTCCTCTATCCCGGGGTCTTCCCGAACCTGGCCGCGTACACCAAGCCGCGCGCCGACCTCGCCGCCATCCTGCTCACCGGCATCCCGGCCGGCATCATCCCCGGATTCCAGAACTACACCGGCTCGGTGCAGGCCGATCTGCTGCGGCTCAACGTGGCGATACCGCCGGCGTCCGACCCGAGCCCGCTGGGGATCCTCGGTGGCGACCTTGCCGGTTTCCCGAACGGGCGGCGGGTCTTCGACGATGTGGTGACCATCGAGCTCCGCGCGATCGCCGGCGCTGTCCTGCCGCTGGTCGACCCGTCGTTCACCATGGACGGGGCTGCTGGGGCTGTTCAGGACGGCACCACCGACACCAACGCCCGGACCACCGGCAGCTTCCCGTACCTGGGCGATCCGTTCGGCGGCTACCAGAGTCCGGCCGTCCCGTTGGGCGAGAACCCGTTCGTCCCGGCCTGACCCCGTGGAGGATCACAACAGGTTCGCCGGCCAGGGGTCGGTGCTGCTGGACATCGGCGGTGATGTCGGCGCCCTGATCCTGACGATGCCGGCCACGATGGAGGGCATCGAGATCGAGATCAGGCCGGCGCACGGTGACGGGACACCGCACAGTCACGGTGGTCCCGACCACCAGCACAGCCACGCGGAAGGGCACACGCCATCACCACCATCCGCATGTCGCGGTGGTCGCTCGGCCGACGGCACGGGGACCCGCCTACACCGCGGTGTTCCCGGAGCTGGCTGCAGGGCAGCTACGAGCTGTACGAGAAGCTCGGCGGGCCGGTCATGATGACCGCCGACGTGGCGGGCGGCCGAGTGGCCCAGGTGAGCTGGCCGGTTTAGAGCGGCGGCCAGGGAATGGCCGAGCGGTGCTCCGGAGGTTGGGTGAAAACCGGCTTCCGGAGCAGCCGTTCGACCCGCTCCGCCAGCGCCCGGACCTCGGTGACGGTCAACAGCTCCGACAGCAGTTCGCCCAGATCACCGGCGATCGCACTCTGCAGCCGGTGCAGCCCGTCGACGGCCACCGCCGGCAACGGGTCGCCGGCCCAGCCCCAGAGCACGGTGCGCAACTTGGCCTCCGAATGCAGGGTCAGTCCGTGATCCACCCCGTAGACGGGGCCGTCCACCACCGGCAGCACATGCGGACCCTTGCGGTCGGCGTTGTTGACGACCATGTCGAAGCAGGCCAACAACGCCAGGCGCGGGTCGTCGGCGTGCGCGAGCACCGCGGGCTCACCGGAAGCGTCGGTGGCCCGCAGCACCGGGAGCCAACCGGCGGGGACACCGCGTCGCGGGAACAGATCGACCATCGACCCGGAGTCGGTGCCGTCGATCCAGAGCTGAATCATCCCGGTACCGACCGGGCCGTCCCGGAGGAACGTGGGCGGCACGCAGTCCCAGCCGGCAGCCCGCGCGACCAGCGCCGCACCGACCTCACGGCCGGCCAGGCTGCCGTCCGGGAAGTCCCACAGCGGCCGTTCACCGCGGATCGGTTTGTACACGCAGTCGGCGGTCACCCCGTGGTGGCTCACCTCGGCCAGCAACGTCACGTTCGAGGCATCGGACAGCCGGCCGGCGATCTCGAGCTCACCGTTGATCAGCAGCTCGGCGAGTTCGTCGGGGGCGAGTGCGGCCACCGCTGCGGCGTCCGGTTCCGGGTCGCGGTCGCCCCCGACGTCAGCCGAGGTCACCGCGGTGGTAGCCGTTGAGCCGCGGGCAGATGTGGCCCTCGGGGTCCAGTGGGTTGGCGCACAGCGGGCACGGCGGCCGGCCCGACGACACCACCCGGCCCGCCTGTGCCGCGAAGCTCATCGCCTCGTTCAGCGACAGGAACACCCGCAGGGCGTCCGGTCCGTCGGCGCTGTCGTCCAGGACGGTGTCCTCGTTGACCTCGGCCTCGGTGATGGCCAGCAACTCCACGACGATGCGTGAGCCGTCACCGTCCCAGGCCAGGCCCATCGTGCCGACCCGGAACTCCGCGTCCACCGGGGTCGACAGCGCCGGCTCCGTCGGGTCGATCGTGGGTTCCCTCTCACCGAAGCGACGCACCACCTCGCCGATCAACGAGCCGAGCTTGTCGGCCAGCACGGCGACCTGCTGCTTCTCGCAGGCGACCGAGACCACCCGCTTGCCGTCGACGGCCTGCAGGTAGAACTCCCGTTCCCCGGGACGGCCCACCGTCCCGACGAGGAAACGGTCGGGCGAGCGGAAGATGTGTACCTGGCGATCCATGACGCTCCCGATCCTATGCGCGACGACGACGGGGTCCGACCCGCATCACTCGGTGGAGCCCCCGACGACCGCGTCACCAGCCGGCACGGGCGGGTCGTCGTCGGTCCGGGGAGGCGGCGGCAGCAGGGCGGACAGGTCGGCGGTGTCGTTGATCCGGTCGACCATCGGACGCATCGAGGAGTAGCGGATCACCGACAGCGACGCCGGGTTGACGTTGATCCGTTGGAATCCGTCCAGGTGCATCCCGAGCGCATCGGCCAGGATCGCCTTGATCACATCGCCGTGCGAGCAGACCAGTACCGGCCCGCCGCCCACCGCGACCAGCTCACCGATCGCGGCGACCGCCCGGGCGGACACCTCGGCCAGACCCTCGCCCTCCGGGAAGACCGCGGCGCTGGGCCGGGCCTGCACGATCTGCCACAGGTCCTCGCCGGCCAGTTCCGTCAGCGCACGGCCGGTCCAGGTGCCGTAATCGACCTCGGAGAGGCGCTCGTCGATCTCCACCGGCAGTCCGAGCGCGGCGGCGACCGGGGCCAGCGTCTGCCGGCAGCGGGTCAGCGGGGACGACACGATCTGCGTCACGTGCACACCCGCCATCCGGGCCGCGAGGTCCGTGGCCTGGCCGGAGCCCTTGTCGTCCAGGGCGATCCCGGCGTTGCGGCCGGCGAGTACGCCGGCGACGTTGGCGGTGGAACGGGCGTGCCGCAGCAGGATGACGGTCCGGCCGTGATGCCGGGGTGCAGGTTCGGTCACTGCACTGCTTCGATCCAGCCGGCGCCCAGCGCGAGGATCAGTGCCGCGCCCAGTGCCCAGCGGTACCAGACGAACACGGTGATCCGATGGCCGGCCACGAACTTCATCAGCCACGCGACGCTGGCGTAGGCGACGATGAAGCTGACCACGGTGCCGACGATGGTCGGCAGCGCTCCGACCCCGGAGCCGAGCGCGGACGGAAGTTCGTACACGCCCGCGCCGAGCAGCGCCGGGATGCCGAGGAAGAACGCCAGCCGGGTTGCCGCGACCCGATCCAGGCCCCGCATCAGACCGACCGAGATCGTCGCTCCCGACCGGGACACCCCGGGCACCAGCGCCAGGCTCTGGGCGAACCCGATGAGCAGCGCGTCGGTGAGGTTCAGATCGGACTCCGGGCGGTTCTGCTTGGCCACCTTCTCCGCGTAGAGCATCACCGCGCCCCAGATGATGAGGGCGAACGCGACGACCCACAGGGACCGCAGCGGCCCCTTGATCAGGTTCCGCGCGGCGAAGCCGATGACCACGATCGGCATTGACCCGATGATGACCAGCCAGGCCATCCGGTAGTCGGGATCCCGGCGCTTCCCGGCGTCGAACAGCCCGCGCACCCACGCCAGGAACAGCCGGCTGATGTCGGCCCAGAAGTAGATCAGCACGGACACGATCGCACCGACCTGGATGACCGCGGTGTAGGCGGTGACCGCGGGGTCGGTGATGTCCAGGCCGAGCAGGTCCGACGCGATCGTGATGTGTCCGGTGGAGGACACCGGGAGGAACTCGGTAAGCCCCTCCACGATGCCCAGCACGACGGACTGCCAGATGTTCATCCGAGGCCGGATCGGGTCGGCGCGACAGGCGCTGCGGAGCGGAGCATGGAAGTACCTACTGTTCCTCGAGGGGTGCGGTCCGGCGCACGTGCGGCGGCGGGCTCAACCGATGAGCTCCCGGGCATGCGAGACGGCCGACAGGATCGTAATTCGCTCCTGGACCGATCGAGCGTAGGGAGCCACGTTCACCGATGTGATTCCTGCGGCGCGCAGCGCGGCCATCGACGTCGCCATGTCGTTCGGAGTGCCCAACAGACTCGTCCGGGTGAGAAATTCCACCGGCACCGCGGCGGCGGCCTCGTCGTACCGACGGGACAGGAACAGGGCCTGAACCTCGTCGGCCGCCTCGGCGAAGCCCATGGCGGCGGCGATGCGGTGATAGAAGTTCGTCGTCGGCGACCCCATCCCGCCGATGTAGAGGGCGGCGTTGGCGCGGACGGCGTCCGCGGCGACGATCGGATCCGGACCGGTGGCCGCGGCTGTCGTCACGGCGTAATCGATGGCGGCCGGGTCGCGGCCGGCCTCGACGGCGGCCTCGCGGATCGAGTCGACCTGCGTCCGTCCGCTCCCGGGGTCGACGAAGATGCCGTGCCAGCCGTCGGCGATGCGGCCGGTCAGCGCCAGACTGCGGGGTCCGACCGCGGCCAGGTAGATCGGGACGTCCCGCCGGAACGGACTCATCCCCAACATCAATGGCTTCCCCGGGCCGTCGGGCAGCGGCAGCGTGAAATGGTCCCCGGCGAACTGGACCCGGCGGCGGGCCAGCGCCTGCCGGACGATGGCGACGTACTCCTCGGTGCGGCCGAGCGGGTCCCCGTAGCGGACGCCGTGCCACCCCTCGGACACCTGCGGGCCCGACACGCCCAACCCGAGTCGGAAGCGGCCGTCGCTCATCCCGTCCAGGGTGGCGGCGGTCATCGCCGTCATGGCCGGCGTGCGGGCCGGGATCTGCATCACCGCGGAACCGACATCGAGGCCGGTGGTGCGGCTGGCGACCGCGGCGAGCACGGTCGGTGCGTCACTGCCGTACGCCTCGGCGACCCAGGCGCAGTCGTACCCGAGGTCCTCGGCGGCCCGGGCCAGTTCGACAGCGTCCCGGATCTGCGAGCCGTCACTGAAATACCCCAGGCTGACCCCCAGCCTCATCTCGCCTCCTGGCCGACGGGCCCGTCGTGGCCGCCTGTTGCGGACACCGTACTCAGCCCCCCGACACTGTTCTCCTAGGGTGAGCCACATGGACGGTCTCGCAGCGCTGCGGCGCATCGCGTTCCTGCTGGAACGCTCGTTGGCCCCGACGTACCGGGTCAAGGCGTTCCGGACCGCGGCGCTCACCATTGCCACCCTCCCGGCGGCGGAACTTGCGACCCGGATCCGGGAGCACTCGCTCACCGAGCTGCCCGGTGTCGGGCCCAAGACAGCCGGCGTGATCTCGGAGGCCGCGAGCGGCGTGGTGCCCGCGTACCTCGCCGGCCTGGAGGTCGACGCCGGCCCGCTCGACCCGGCCGGGGCGGAGCTCCGCGGCCTTCTGAAGGGCGACCTGCACGCCCACAGCGACTGGAGCGACGGCGGCAGCCCCATCGAGGAGATGGCGATCACCGCCCTGGAACTCGGACACGACTACCTCGCGCTCACCGACCACTCCCCCCGGCTGACCGTCGCCCACGGACTGACCGCCGAGCGGCTGGAGCGACAGCTGACGCTGGTCGCCGCGATCGACCGGCAGCTGGGCGGCTTCCGGTTGCTGTCGGGCATCGAGTGCGACATCAACGAGGACGGCTCCCTCGACCAGACCGACGACCTGCTGGGCCGGGTCGACGTCGTGGTGGGGTCGGTGCACTCCAAGCTCCGCGCCGACTCTGCGTCGATGACCCGCCGGATGCTGACCGCGATCGGCAACCCCTACATCGACGTGCTGGGCCATTGCACCGGTCGGCTGGTGACCGGCGGCCGTGGCACCCGGCCGCCCAGTTCCTTCGATGCGAAGCGGGTGTTCGCGGCCTGCGCGGAGCGTGGGGTCGCGGTGGAGATCAACAGCCGGCCGGAACGGCTGGACCCGCCACGGGCGCTGCTGAAGCAGGCGGTCGCCGCCGGCTGCCTGTTCAGCATCGACACCGATGCGCACGCCCCGGGGCAGCTGGACTTCCAGACCTACGGGGCCGCTCGGGCGGTCGAATGCGGGGTGCCCGTCGAGCGGATCGTGAACAGCTGGCCGTTGGACGAGCTGCTGGCCTGGACGAACCGCGAGCGGTAGCACCCGCAGCCCGAACTCACACCGTCGCCTGCGCGCCGAACCATCGGACGATCTCCGCGCCGCCCAGCACGCCGGGCTGCTCGGTGACCGTCACATGCGGGCGGTGCCAGCCCAGTCCCTCCAGCTCGCCGTGCCGCGGTCGGATCCCGGCGTCGGCGCGCTCCAGCATCTCGGCGTCCAGCAGCCCGTCACCGGCCGCCAGGGTCCGCACCGCCGCGGTGCGGGCGGCGACCTCGGCGATCGCGGCGGACTTGGACAACCCGAGCGGGGTGGAATAGACCTTGCGCCCCTGGACCGACAGCAACCAGCCGTGATCGGTGCACCACTGCCCCCACTCGGCCAGGAACCCGCCCGGCACCGCCGCCAGATCCACCACCAGATAGGTGAACAGCCCGTCCGCGGACCGGCGTTTGAGCACCCAGTCGCCCCGGGCGCGTCCGGCCAGCGCGGCGGTCACCTCGGCCAGCGGGCTGGCGCTCTCCGACAGCCGCCGGTCCAGCCCGGAGCGCCACTCCGGGTCCGGACGCCCGTCGACCAGCAGGGTGCCGCCGTTGCTGGTCACTGCGAACGCAGGCCGGCCGGAGCCGGTGAGCGGCAACCGGATCCGCCGGAACTGCTCGACCGTGCGCGTGGTGCAGGGCACCACGGCGTGCGCCGCCGACAACGCCGCCAGGCCCCGGTAGGCGTCCGCCGTCATGAACGCCGACGGCCGGCCGTCCATGACCTCCACCGAGATCAACACGGGAGCGTCCAGGTCGGCGCCGGGCAGCCGGAGCGACGCCGGTGAGTAGATCATCGTCTGGTCGAGGTCGGTGGCGATCAGGGTCCGGGGGTCGCTCACCCGGCGTCCCCGACGATCTGCTCGACCAGACCCACACAGGCGTAGGCGAGGTCGGCCACCACCTCGACGGGCACTCCACGCTGCCCGGCGAGCAGGCGGATGTGCGCGTGATCAGGGTTGTCGAGGTCGCGTACCAGGACCCGCGACGGGGTGCGCCGCAACAGCACCCGGGTCGTCTCGCCCACCCCGGGCTTGACGAAGTTCACCGACGACACGCCGTACCGTCGCCTGATGTCCTCGACCGCCGACCAGCCTGCCCAGGTCGGGGTCCGGTCGGACGACCGCAGGCCGGGGAGCCCGGCGGCGACGTCGGCCGCCACCTCGTCGAAGCGCGCGGTCACCCCGTCCAGCAGCTCGTTGGACCGGTCGGTCGGGGCGAGGTCGGCGTAGAACTTCGCGCCATGGAAGTCGGCGGGACCGATGTAGGCGTCATTGAGGACGGTTCGAGAGATCAGCCCACTGACGGTCGAGTTCAGGCACGCCGAGGCGATCAGGAAGTCGTCGCGGGTGCCGAACCGGGTGACGCACGACCCCGGATCAGCCAGCACCGCCAGCGACGGGTCGAACACCGGCCCGCCGGCCGCTGCGACCTGATTCATGGCCGCGTGGAGTTCGCGGGCGATCGCGCCCTTCCCGGTCCAGCCGTCGACGAAGACGACGCCGGCCGGGTCGTGGTGTCGGGCCAGGTAGTCCAGTGCCACCTCGTCGATCCCGCGCCCCCGGACGATGCTGATCGCATAGTGCGGGAGGTCGAGGCCGCGCCGTTGCGCCGCCCAGCGGCGCATCAGGATGCCGACGGGTGTGCCGGCCCGGGCCAGCGAGACCAGCGTGATCTCGTTGCCCCGCTCGGCCAGCACGAGGTCGGTGACCAGGCCGACCGCGGTCGCGAGCCGCGCCGCGCTGTCGGCGAGCACCTGCTCGAACAGCTGCTGGTAGGCCGCGTCCGGCTGGTACTCCACCGGCAGGGATTCGGCGTAGTGCGCCTGCCCGGACTGGATCTGCCGCTCCCGGGAGGCGGTGTCGGCCTCCAGCGTCACGTCGGACAGATCCGTCAGCAACCACCGGACCTCGGCCGGGTGGTAGGACCCGAAGTCAGGCCCGACCAGCGGCGTCGGAAGGTCGCGGACCAGCGGGAACCGGCTCATCCACGCGCTCCCAGGGCGACCGGAGCGGCGCCGGGGATGACGGCGACCACCAACGGCGCCCCGGCTGCGGCCAAGGCGGCCAGCAGTCCGTCGTCGGCCTGCAGGGCCGGGGTGTCGGCGGCAGCGTCGAGCACGACGACCGTCACGTCCGGCTCGCCGCCGTCCCAGTCGGCGTTGTAGAGGTAGCGCGGCGCGGTGGTGTCCCCCTCGGGGCTGGCGAACCGGAACGCCCGCCGGACCGGATACGTCGGATGCGACTCCGGGTGCACGGGCGACCGTGTCGTGGTCTGGAACCGGATCAACCGCTCGGCGTCGGCGAGGCCGGCCGCCAGTCGCAACGGCAGGTACATGAACTCCTCGGTGCCCACGACCAGCACGCGGCGGGCAGCGGCGGGCAGGGCCGCGGCCAGCTCCCGGGCGGCCACCGCCACCGCCGCATCGAAGGCGTCTGCTTCGGTGGCGAGGAGGCCGTGCCGACCGCCCTCCGGCACGTCGACAGGCCACGGCAGGTCTACCCGGGTGGTCGATGGCGTCGAGGCAGCACCCCGCTCGGGGATGGGCCGCTCTGCGATGTGCGTCGCAGCCTCGGCCGCCAGCCCGGGCGGCAGCACGACGCGCCCCGAGGCCAGGGACACCACGGTGACGTGCAGCCCATGGCGGTCGGCAAAGGCATCCAGGGCGGCGGTGTCGGCGGCGCTGCGCAGGTCGACGAGTGCGGCGACCACGTAGCGACGGCGGGGGGCGACCTGCTGCACCGCGGTGATCGCGGCCATCGCGGTGCTCCCGGTGGACAGCTCGTCGTCCACCAGCACGAGGACGTCGTCGCCGGTCAGGATTGCGGCCGGAAACGGTTGCAGCAGATGGTCGGTGGCGTGCGAATGTCCCTCCTGGAACCGCAGCGCGACCGGCACGCCGCCGATCTCCCGCCGGGTGGAATGGAGGCAGAGGGTCGGGTTCAGGGCCTCGGCGACACAGTGCCCGAGACCCGTGGCGGTCTCGGCAAACCCGAACACGGTGGTGGTCACCGCCGGCCGGAGACCGGCGGTCAATGCCGCCACGGCCCGGGGGTCACCCTGCCGCAGCGCGTCGGCGGCGGGCCGCAGACCCGGCACCGGCTCCCCCAGCGCCACCGCCACCAGCAGGCCGAGGAGTTGCCCGCTGCCGCGGATCAGATCCGGGTCCGCCGGCACGTGTTTACCCAGCCACGACGACACCAGCAGGTGCGCCCGGCGGGGGTTGCGACGCAGCGCCAGTCCGACCAGGTCGGCCAGCTCCCAGCCGATCGGCGAGTCGTCGGTGTACAGGCGCACGCCGAAGGTGTCGGCGGCCCAACCGTCGGTCCGCTCCGTGGTGCCCCTCACGGGCGCGCCAGGGCGGCGAAGAAGTCCACGAAGTTGCGGTCGGGACGGGCCACACCGAACGCCTGCGCCCGCACGATGATCTGCTCGGCCCAAAAGCGGTGCGGCCGCGCCTCGTTCATCTTGTCCCGGTACCCGGAGGCCTTGACCCCGCTGCCGTCGGCGAGGATGTCGGAGGCGTCGCAGTACTCCTCGTGGCTCACCACCGACAACGCATGGACCGGCGGCGCGTGCGACGGATGGATCACGGTTTTTCCGTTCAGCCCGTTCGCCCGGTCGAGCACGATCTCCCGGATCAGGTCGTCGAAGTCCTTGGTGATGAGTCGCTGCCGCAGAGGCTCCTCGTCGGATTCCACGAACGGGGTGGTCCGCAGTTGCGGCCGGAACATCCGCTCGTGGTTGGAGAAGTACTCCCAGACCGGCCCGGTGACCGCGAAATTGTCCTCGCCCGAGCGGCCCAACTGGTTCACCACGTCGGAGATCAGGTCGGCGACCACCCGTACGTCGTAGATGGTCAGGTCGCGATCGCGGCGAATGCCGAACAACCCGCACAGATCGGTGGCACCGAACCGCACCGCGAGCACCTCGTCGCGGAACTCGGACAGGACGGAGCGGATCCGGGTCAGGCTCTCGGTCCGGGTCTCCCGGAAGATCACGTCCGGGGTCTCGATCACCGGCATTGCCAGCAGTCGACGGCCCAGTGCGCGGCTGCTGTCGCGGACCGCTTGCAAGGATTCCATGCCGGCATCGGCGGTGAACTTCGGCAGCACGAAGCCGGCCAGCGCAGACAGCTGCGCCGGGGAGTCGGACGCACAGATCTCGACGATGTGTTGCGGGGTGCGGACCCGGACGAACAGCAGCGCGTCGACGCCACCGTCGGACAGCTCGGCCACCGTGTGCCGGGTGCGCTGCAACGCTTCGGAGACCCGGCCGTCCTCGACGGCGTCCTCCAGGTCGATGACCATCGAGCGCACCCCGCCGGCGGCCGCCTTGCGCACCGCCTGGGTCAGCTCGTCGCGCGTTCCCGGGACGTACAGGGTCGCGCCGAGTGCCCTGGACAGCAGCGGGATCGGGCTGTCCAGGCCGAACTCGGCCGGCTCCTGCCCGAACAGGTCGGCGCGGGTCTGGGGTGTCAACTGGCTGAAGTGACGCACAGGTGGGCTGCTCGCTCTCGTCGGTCCGATCATCGCAGACTCGCACCGGCGGTGAACTCCGCTGATGCAGTGACCTGACCCGCAGTGACGTGCTGGGTGCTGGTGGCGCCGGACGTCCGGGAACTCGCGCCCCGGCCCAGCCGTTGTGACCTGCGGAGTGCGGGACCTTCCCGCGCTCTGCGTTCACAGTGACAAGATCAGGAGAATCGTCGATGGCATTCTGGGATCAGCTCAAGTCCAGGACAACGGACATGAACTCGCAACTGAAGACCAAGGCGGGCCAGTTCAAGAACAAGGAGTTCGCGAACGGATCGATGGCGATGTGCGCGCTCATCGCAGCTGCCGACGGATCCGTGGACCCGGAGGAGCGTCGTAAGACCGCCGCGCTGATCACCAGCAACGACGTGTTGGCGATCTTCCCGCCGTCGGACCTGAGGGACAAGTTCGACTGGTACTGCGACAAGCTCCAGAAGGACTTCGACTTCGGCAAGGTCGAGGCCATCGCCACGGTCGCGAAGCTCAAGAGCAAGCCCGACCAGGCTCGTGCGGTCATCCAGATCGGCATCATCATCGGCGGGGCCGACGGGAACTTCGATGCCCAGGAGCGCGCTGCGGTGCGCGACGCGTGCTTCGCCGTCGGTATCGCACCCACCGAGTTCGACCTCTGACCGCTGCGCGAAACGGCGCTGCGGCAGCCACGCAGTGAGAGGCGGTGTACCGCAGCTGCCCGGCCGGCCGGATCACCGGTCGGCCGGGCAAGGTCAGCGGTAACTCATTTGCTACCGGGTGCCCAGTTCAGGCCCCACCCGTACGCCTCGTCCAGCGTCTTCTGGCTGCCGGTGACGTAGCGGACCTCACGACTGACGACGAGTTCGCCACCGCGGTTCTCCAGCAGGGCGATGCCACAGACCCGCGCCCCGGGGGCCTCGCCGTCGAGGCGGACCTCGATCTGTGGGCCGGACGTCGGGTACAGGGTGACCACCCCGTTGGCCTCGCCCCACTTCGTGGCGCCCTGGTAGATCATCGCGAAGATCAGGATGCGCTTGAAGCGGTGGGGCTGCTCCAGGTTGATCAGCAGGTTCTCGCCACCGGCGGAGGCGCCACTGCGGTCGTCCCCGTCGAGCAGGATGTACGGCGCCCGTTGCAGGTTGCCGAATTGTTTGCCCAGCGCCTGCACGCCACCCTTCTGCCCGTCGGTGAGCTCGTAGAGGCAGCCCAGGTCCAGGTCGATCTGGTCGCTACCGGCGAGCTTGGCCAGGAAACCCTTCCCGGGCGCCCGGGACGCCCAGTTCAGGTTGACCCGCATCACGCCCTGGCGCTGGCCGCCCTTGTTGAGGCTGACGGTGGGTGCCGATGTGGTCAGCGTCACCTTGCTCAACGAGATCGGCGGGGCGGCCGATGCCGCCGGGGCCGGTGCGGCCGCCGGTCCGGCCGGTGCAGCTGCGGGAGCCGAGGGTGCGGCGGTCCCGCGGCGGTCAGGTCGGCTGAAGTCGATTCCCCCCGGCCCGGCAGGGGGCGCTGCGGGTGCTGTGGGTGTTGGGGATTCAGTGGATTCAGCGGCCGGTGTCGGCTTCCGCGGCTTGGTGTAGTCGATCGCCATGATGACCCTTCCGTCGTGGTGGCCGGTCGTCAGCGGGACGACGGCTCGAGTGCGATGCCGGCTTCCTCGCGGGCGATCCGCTTGTTGCGCATGATGCTGGAGATGAACGAGGCCCCGATGAACCCGACGCCCAACAGACCCGTCACGACTTCGCCGATCTCCACCCCGATCGACACCAGCAGGATCGTGGCCAGCGCCCCGATCGCCCAGTGGGCGCCGTGCTCCAGGTACACGTAATCCTGCAGGGTGCCCTTACGGACGAAGAAGATCGTCAGCGACCGGACGTACATCGCACCGATGAAGCCCAGGCCCAGCGCGATGATGATCGGATCCGAGGTGATCGCGAACGCGCCGATCACACCGTCGAAGGAGAACGACGCGTCCAGCACCTCGAGGTAGAGGAACAGGAAGAACGCCGCCTTACCGGTGGCCAGCACCAGCCCGTTCGGGCCTCGCCGGGCCCCGTTGATGGGGTCCGCGATGGGCGAATCACCGGTGTCGTCGGCATCCTGCACGTGGAACAACTCACCGAGACCGTTGACCGCCAGGTAGGTGATCAGGCCGAGCATGCCGGCGAGCAACACGGTGCCGGGCTCTTCGGCGAGGAACTCCGCGGCCAGCACCAGCGCGATGACCCCGATGATGACCGACAGCTGATCGAGTTTGCCGATCCTGGCCAACGGCTTCTCCAGCCAGGTGAGCCAGGTGATGTCGCGATCCTCGAAGATGTAGTCCAGGAACAGCATCAACAGGAACATCCCGCCGAACGCGGCGATCTGCGGGTGGGCGGCGGTCAGCAGGGCGGCATAGCTCGTCGGGTCCTCGCTCGGCCGCTGCTCCATCGCCAGCCGGATGGCCTCCATCGGCCCGAGGTGCGCGGTGATACCGACGATCAGCAGCGGGAACACCAGCCGCATCCCGACGACGGCGATCAGGATGCCGACGGTGAGGAAGATCTTCTGCCAGAACTCGCTCATCCGCTGCAGGATCGACGCGTTCACCACCGCGTTGTCGAACGACAGCGAAACCTCGAGGATTCCGAGGATCACACAGAGAAACAGTGCGGTCAGGCCGCCGTAGAGGAAGGCCACCAGCAGGGCGACAGCCGTCACCACGTAGGACCATCCGAAGATCTTCAACAAGACAACAGCGCCTTTCGAGCATCGACGATCGCGGGGGATCGTCATTCCAGGGGTACCCGTCCGGTCGCTCATCGAGCGCGGACCTGTCAACCCTATTCCCCAGGTCCGACAGTCCTGCGGTCTCGGCGCTGCCAGGCAGTGGGATGCGGCACACCCGCTGCGCCGAGCGGCTGTGGGGACCCGCCCGGAGGTCCGCGGGAGTGCCGTTCCCGACGCCGGCCGACGCTCCCGCAGTCGCTGGGTAGTCTGTCGCTCGATGGCCGGTCGATGGTTCGGGCGCGTCCGCAGGAGCCCGCAACAGACCGCGGCCGCCACTGCGGCGCGGGATGGTGCCGTGGCGGCCTTCCTGGACCTGGACACCCGGCAGCGGTTCGTGGCGGAGTCGATCCGGGCCGTCGCCGAGCTGGACCCGCGATCGTCGCTGATCCGGGCCTGGGACCGGGTCCAGCAGCAGTGCTACGCCGCCACCACGGACTACGTCACGGTCAGCCAGGACCACGACCTCGACGCACCCGCCGTCGATCTGTTCGCCGCCACCACGGCGCTGCAACGGGCGCACACCGGTCTCGGTGATGCTGCGGCCGCAGTGGACACGTTCTACCAGCGGCACCGGACCGAACTCGACCATGCACGAGCCGCGGTCGCGGCCACCCCGCGCATCGCCGAGGAGGCCGCCGCCGAGGCGGCCCGCGCGCGGGCGCTGCTGCAGCAGGCCACACCTGTCCACGGGTTCCGGTCGGTACGCGCAGTGTCGGCCGACCTCACCGAAGCGGTGGCGGCGCTGGATGCCGCGCTGGCTACCGCGTCCGCCTTGGGTGTGCGGGCCGCGGCGACCCGGTTGCACGGCGTTGCGAGCGAGGTGGAGGCGGTGGTGCGCAGTGCCCGGACTGCCGGCGATCGGGCCGCGACCACCCTGAGCAGCGTTCGGACCCGGATGGCGACCGTGCAGACCCGGCTGGAGCGGATGCCCGAGGTGCGCTCGGCATTGCTGCGCGAGTTCAGCGAGCCCAACTCCCGGGACCTGGTCGGCAACGTCGACCGGGCGGTGGCCGAGCTGGCTCGCGGTCGCGCCGACTGGGAGTCGGCGGCGGTGGCCGTCCGGGAAGGCCGCCCGGAGGACGCGCTCGAATCGTTGAAGCAAGCCCGGCTCCACCTCGCCGACGCCGCCGACAGCTGCGACGCACTGACCGACCGACTGGACCGGCTGCGCGCCGTTCATGCCGACCCGTCGGGGGCCGAGCGAGAGGTCAGGTTCCGGATCCGCGACGCGCAACGGCTGGTCGTGGACCGCGGGAAGGTCGCCGAGTGGGGTTCGGTGCTGGATGCGCAGGCCCGTCGCGTCGAGGTGGCCAGGAGTGGGCTGACCGGTGCGCACCCGAACTATTGGGCCTACGTCAGCGAGCTGACGTCGGTGACCGCCTTCGTCCGCAACGTGGTGGACCGCGTCCGGGGAGAGGTCGAGCGACACGGCTGACTGTTGTCGGTCGACCGCTCGCCGTGGACCGACACCGGCAGACACCGACACGACACTCTGCGTCGACGGGAACTTCCTGCGCGCGCAGGACGCTGACCCTAGGGTGACGAGGGCGGCCGGCTCCCGGTCCGTCCGTGCCCTGACAGCGTCATCAGTCCCGAGGAGGAAAGTTCAATGAGCGTAAGTCTGACCAAGGGTGGGAACGTCTCGCTGACCAAGCAGGCGCCGAACCTGACCAAGGTCCAGGTCGGACTCGGTTGGGACATCCGTTCCACGACCGGTGTCGACTTCGACCTCGACGCCAGCGCACTGGGCCTGGACGGCAACAAGAAGATCCTCAACGATCAGTACTTCGTGTTCTTCAACAACCTGCGCTCCCCTGACGGCTCGATCGAGCACACCGGCGACAACCTCACCGGCGAGGGCGAAGGCGACGACGAGGTCATCAACGTCAATCTTCCGGGCGTACCGCAAGAAGTCACCTCGATCGCATTTCCGGTGTCGATCTACGACGCAGACGCCCGTGGCCAGAGTTTCGGTCAGGTCCGGAACGCCTTCATCCGGGTCGTCGACGCCAGCACGAACATCGAGCTGGCCCGTTACGACCTCACCGAGGATGCGTCCACCGAGACGGCGATGGTGTTCGGTGAGCTCTACCGCAACGGTGCCGAGTGGAAGTTCCGTGCCATCGGTCAGGGCTACGCCTCCGGCCTCGGCGGGATCGCCCGCGACTACGGCGTCAACGTCTGATCGTGTGATCCGGTGCCGCGGCGGTGACCCGCCGCGGCACCGGATGGCGATTTCTTCCGCTGCCGCGACGTAGGTTGCTGGGATGGAGATTCGTCCCGTCGGAGCAAGTGGTCTGAAGGTGTCCCGGCTCGGGCTCGGCACGATGACGTGGGGTCGCGACACCGATGCCGACGAGGCGGCCGGCCAGCTGGAGGCGTTCGTCGGAGCCGGTGGCACCCTGATCGACACCTCGAACATCTACGGGGACGGCGACGCCGAATCCATCCTGGGCACGCTGGTACCCGATGTGGTCGGCCGGGAGCAGATCCGGATCGCCTCGACCACCGTCGGGACCGGCGGCGGGCGCGGTGACCTGGTCACCGCCCTGGACGCGACGCTACGGCGCCTGCAGACCGACCATCTGGACGTCTGGCAGGTGCACGCCTGGGACGCGACCGTCCCCTGGCGCGAGACCTGCGCGACGCTGGCGTGGGCGGTGACATCGGGCCGGGTGCGCTACGTCGGTGTGTCCGGCTTCCACGGCTGGCAACTCGCGACCGTCGCCGGCGAACTGGCCCGGTTGGGAGTCCCGCTGACGTCGACCGAGGTCGAGTACTCCCTCGTCGACCGCGACGCCGAGGCTTCCCTGATGCCGGCTGCTGCGGCGCACGGCGTCGGTGTGCTCGGTTGGGCGCCGCTGGGTCGAGGGGTGTTGACGGGCAAGTACCGTCACGGCACGCCGGCCGACTCTCGTGGCGCGTCACCACATTTCGCCAGGTACGTCGGGCGTCACCGCACGGATGCGGCCGCCCGCGTGGTCGAGGCGGTCGCCACCGCGGCCGACGGCCTCGGTACCTCCCCGTTGGCGGTGGCCACCGCGTGGGCCCGGGATCGGCCCGGGGTGGCGGGGGTTGTCATCGGCGCCCGGGACTGCGCCCAGCTGCTGGGTGGCCTGGCGTCGGAGAGCATCGTGCTGCCGGCCGAGATCACCCGCGCCCTCGACGATGTCAGCTCGACCGACCGCACCGGTGACTGACCAGGTCTTCACGGAGTTCTGCGCGGCAGGGCTCTGGCCGGGGGTCGGCAAGGGCCTGATCGCAGCGTTCCCGGACGCCGGCCTGTACAGCTCCCGGGACGTGAGTCAGGCCCGGCTGCGCTCACTCCCCCGGGTCACCGACACCCGTGCCGCGCGGCTGTTCACCGCCTGGATCGGTGTCGGTCAAGCCTTTGCCTTGGCGGAACTCCTTGTGCCGGAAGAGATCCCGGTCCGCTGGGTGCCGCGACTGATCGACGCCCTCGGCGACGGCGCCGCGGCGGCGTTGCGCTCGGATCCGTGGCGGCTGCTGGTCCTGCCCGACGCGCAGGTCGGGCAGGCCGACCGGCTCGCCCGGATGATCGAGCCGGACGTGCGCCGCGACGACCCGCGCCGAGGCCGGGCCCTGATCGCCTGGACCCTGCACCGTTTCGCCCGGGACGGGCACACCGCGTCGTCGCCGGTCGATCTCGCCGGCGGACTCCGGGCGTTCGGCATGGACCGGGCGGCGGTGGACGCCGCGGTGGCGGCGGCGGTGGCCGGTGGTGAGGTCGTCCGCGTGGCCGGCCCCCACGACGTCGGGGTGGGATCCGTTGCACCGCAACCCTCCTGGGTGGCCACCACGGTGCTGGCGACCGCCGAGGCCGTGGTGGCCGACGCGGTGCTGCGGCTGGAACGCAGCGCCACGCCGTTGGTCAAGGACATCGGCAAGGCCGGCTCTATCCTGGACGACGTCCAGCGCACCGCGGTGGCCAACGCCGCCGAGCACGGGGTCAGCGTGCTCACCGGCGGGCCCGGCACCGGTAAGTCACGCACCGTGGCGGCCATCGTGGAAATGTGCCGTACCGCGCGCATCGACATCGCGTTGGCGGCGCCGACCGGGCGGGCGGCGAAACGGCTCGAGGAGTTGACCGGAGCCGAGGCCACCACCATCCACCGGCTGCTCGGCGCCCGGGGTGGGCCGGTGACCGATGCGGACCGATTCGAACACAACGCCGACAACCCCATCGATGCAAGGCTTGTCGTCGTGGATGAGGCGTCGATGTTGGACGTGGAACTGGCGGCGGCGTTGACGTCGGCGCTCAAGGACGGCACCCACCTGGTGGTCGTCGGGGATCCTGCACAGCTGCCGTCGATCGGTCCGGGGCGGGTGCTCGGTGACCTGATCGATGTCGGGACGCTGCCGGTCGTGGAGTTGCAGACGTTGTACCGCCAGAGCGCCGGCGGCAGCATCGCCCGGTTGGCCACCGCGGTGCGGGCCGGAGAGCTGCCCAAGGTGGCGGACCCGACCCGCGAGGTCGTGGTGGTGCCGGCCCGCGGCGCCGGCGAGGCGGCCCATCGGGTGGTGCAGCTGGTCACGCGGTCCATCCCCGGTGCCTTCGGTACCGCCACCGACCAGCTCCAGGTCGTGACACCGGTGCACCGCGGGGACGCCGGCACCCAGGCGCTGAACCGGGCGCTGAAGGCAGCGCTGAACCCCGGAAAGGGCACCGTTCGCGGGTTCGACGTCGGGGACAGGGTGGTCGCGACCGCCAACCATGCCGATGCGACGCCGGTGGGATACGCCAACGGCGAGGTGGGAACGGTGACCCGGGCCGCCGACAACTCACTCACCGTCGAATTCACCGGCGGGAAGTCCGACATCAGCGGGAAGGCGATCGGAGACCTGCTGCACGGCTGGGCGATCACCGTGCACCGGGCCCAGGGGTCGGAGTGGGAGGCGGTGGTCGCGGTGATGCCGCCGGAAGCCGGTTCGATGCTGTCCCGACCGTTGGTCTACACCGCCCTCACCCGCGCGCGGCTGCACCTGTCAGTGGTGCACGCCGCAGGACCCGCGTTGGCCCGAGCGGTCGAACAGATCGGGCAGCAACCCCGGCGGACCCGGTTGCGGGAGTTGCTCGTCCCGCCGACCTGACCCGGCCGTTGCCCGGCCCGGCTGAACCGTGCGGAGTTCGGGCATTCTGGGAAGCATGACGTTGTCGAGGATTTTTCCCGTTCCGCTGGTGCGCCGCGCGCTGAGCGAGGCGCTCCGGGACCGGGTTGCCGGGGCCGACGCTGCCGAGGTCGGCCGCCGGATCTGGACAGACCCGGGTGAGCGGTGGTTCGCACCCGGATCAGCCATTCACGTGCTGCACCAGGACGCCTCGATGTTCGTCGGCGGGCTTCGTTCGCTGCTGATGCAGATGCTGCACCCGGCGGCGATGGCCGGGGTCGCCGGGCACTCCGGTTACCGCAGTGATCCGTGGGGGCGGCTGCAGCGCACCTCGACGTTCCTGGCGATGACGACGTTCGGCCCTGCCGATCAGGCTGAGGAGCTGATCGGCAGGATCCGTGGCATCCACGACCGGGTCCGCGGCAAGACTTTCGACGGCCGGCCCTATGCCGCGAGTGATCCGCACCTGCTGCGCTGGGTCCACCTGGCCGAGGTGGACAGCTTCCTCACCACGTACCAGCGGTTCGGCGCGGCGCCTGCGACGGACGCGTTCTGCGACGACTACGTCGCGCAGACCGGTCTGGTCGCCGCGAAGTTGGGGGTGATCGACCCGCCGAACACGCATGCGGCGCTGCGGACAGCGCTGCAGGTCTACCGTCCGGAGCTCGGCGGCTCCCCCCTCGCCTGGGACGCCGCGAAGTTCCTGCTGCTCGAGCCTCCGCTGCCGCTGGCTGCGCGTCCGGGATACGGGATGCTGGCGGCCGCCGCAGTGTCCTCGATGCCGGCGTGGGCGCGTCGGGAACTGCGACTGCCGCGCGTGCCGTTGCTGGACCGGGCCGTCGGTGAACCGATGGGGCGCCTCGCCACCGCGACGATCCGCTGGGCGATGGTGCCGCCGGGACGCGAGACGCAGGCTGCGTGACGAGGGGGATCTGCTGTGAACGACGATCAGAACGGGTGGCCGATGGCCCCGCGCTGGACGGCCACGGCGGCGGGTGTGGCCGGGATCAGCGACGACGACGAGTACGAGTACCAACCGCTGCGCATCGAGCCGTCGATGTCCCGGGGCGCGACCGCCACCATGCTTGCCGTCCGTGCCGAGTTCTCCGGCTGGGAACTGGCCCGGTCGTTGAAGTTCACCGATGGGTCGCGTCAGGTGTGGTTGCGGCGCAGACGGTCCCGGCACATGCTGCCGGGCCTGATCGTCTGAGACGTCGCCCGGTGGGCTCGTTGACCTAGTCTGATCGACCATGACCATCGCCGACTCGAACAGCTGGCCGGCGACCCGACGGGCGGTGCTGCGCAACGCGTTCGGGATCGGCACGGCGACCGGGGCGTATGCGGTGTCGTTCGGGGCGATCTCCAGCGCGGCCGGCTTGAGCCTGGCCCAGACCATGGCGCTGAGCCTGCTGATGTTCACCGGCGGTTCGCAGTTCGCCCTGGTGGGGGTCATCGCCGGTGGCGGTAGCCCGCTGGCAGGCGCGGCGACGGCAATGATGTTGGGTTCCCGTAATGCGCTGTACGGGTTGCGGCTGGCGCCGCTGTTGCGGGTCCGGGGTTGGCGCCGGATCGCCGCCGCGCACTGGGTGATCGACGAGACGACGGCGATGGCGATCGGGCCGGCGGACGAGCGCACCGGGCGGCTGGGCTTCTACGCCACCGGCCTGTCGGTGTTCAGCCTGTGGAATCTCGGGACAGCAGCCGGTGCGCTGGGGGCCGACGCGCTGCAGGACCCGAGCGTCCTCGGCCTGGACGCCGCGGCGGCGGCGGCATTCCTTGCACTACTCGGACCGAGACTGCGTGGCCGGGAGCCGTGGGCAGTGGCCGGCGCCGCGGCGGTTGTCGCGGTGGTCGCGGTGCCGGTGGTGCCGCCGGGGGTCCCCGTGCTGGTGGCGGCGCTGGTCGCGGTGGTGGCCGCCTACCTGCCGTCGTCGGCGGGCTCCCGGTGATCTGGGTCGGCGTGCTGCTCGGCTGTGCCGGCTGCTACTTGCTGAAGCTGGCCGGCCTGTCGCTGCCGTCGGGTTGGCTGGTTCGGCCGCGGCTGCAACGGATCGCGGCAGCGATGCCGGTGGCGCTGCTCGCGGCGCTGATCGGGGTGCAGGCGTTCGCGGCCGGCCAGCGGGTGGTGTTCGATGCGCGGGTGGTCGGCCTGGCCGTCGCCGGCTTCGCCGTCTGGCGACGGTGGCCGTTCCTGGTGGTGGTCGGGTTGGCGGCGGCGTCGACGGCGGGGGTGCGCTGGGTGCTGCGGTAGCGCTCGCGCCGCCAGCCAGTGGTGACCAGCGAAAAGCCGCGCACTTGCCTCAACAGGAACGCAGCAGCCGCTCCAGCACCCGGACGCCGAACGTCAGGGCGTCCACCGGCACCCGCTCGTCCACCCCGTGGAACAGTCCGGAGAAGTCCAGGTCGGGCGGCAGCCGGAGCGGGGAGAAGCCGTAGCCGAGCACCCCGAGGTCGGCGAAGACCTTGTTGTCGGTGCCGCCGGACAGCATGTACGGGATCGCGGTGCCGTCCGGATCCTCGGCGGTCAGTGCTGCTTTCATCTGGTCGACCAGGGCGCCCTCGAAGGGGACCTCGATCGGCGGCTGCCAGACCCAGTCAACGGTCACACCGTCGCCGACGATCTCGGCGACCAATTCACGGAAGGTGTCCTCACTGCCGGGCAGGATGCGGCAGTCGACGCTGGCGCTGGCCTCCGACGGGATGACGTTGGCCTTGTAGCCAGCGGTCAGCATGGTCGGGTTCGCGGTGTTGCGCAGGGTCGACAGCAGGATGCGGGCGATCGGCCCGATCTTCTCGATGGACCCCTCGAAGTCCTCGTCGGGGAATTCCATCCCGGTGAGCTCGGTGATGGCGGTGAGGAAGGCGTCCACGGTGGCGGTGCGGGTCAGTGGGAACTCGTAGGCACCGAGCTTGGCGACCGCGGTGGCGATCCGGGTGACAGCGTTGTCGTGGTTGATCATCGAGCCGTGCCCGGCGGTGCCGGTGGCGGTGAGAGTGGCCCAGGCGACGCCCTTCTCGGCGGTGGCGACCAAATACGCGCGGCGGGTGTCGTCGACGTTGATGGAGAAGCCGCCGACCTCGCTGATCGCTTCGGTGGCGCCGGCGAAGAGCTCCGGATGGTGCTGGACGAGCCAGCGGGCGCCGTAGTAGCCGCCGGCTTCCTCGTCGGCCATGAAGGCGAAGATCAGGTCGCGTTGCGGGACGATTCCCGCTGTCTTGAAGTACCGGGCGACGGCGACGGTCATCGCGACCATGTCCTTCATGTCGACTGCGCCGCGGCCCCAGACGTAGCCGTCGCGGACGGCACCCGAGAACGGATCGACGGTCCATTCGGCGGGGTTGGCGGGGACGACGTCGACGTGGCCGTGGATCAGCAGGGCGCCTCGGGTGGGATCGGATCCGGCGAGGCGACACCCGACACTCCCCCGGCCCGGAACGGACTCGTGGAACCAGGTCTCGTAGCCCACCTCTTCGAGCTTGCGCTGGATGTAGCGGGCGGCGCGGGTCTCACCGTCGCCGATGGTGTCCGGGTCGCCGGTGTTGACCGAGTCGATCTGGATGAGCTCGCTGCAGAGTTGGACGACCTCGTCCTCGGCGGGCGACGGGGCGGCATCTCGGGCTACGGTCATGCCGTCGTTCCTACCATCCGCGGGCGGGTGGCCGGCCTCGGAACACGGATCGGCGCAGGTGACGGGCCGTGCGGCTGGCGCATTTGGGTTCCGTACACCTGACCGACTATCGTGGAGCAGTCCGAGCGCCACGGCGTGAGGGTCACCTGTCCGGGTGGCGGAATGGCAGACGCGCTAGCTTGAGGTGCTAGTGCCCGCAAGGGCGTGGGGGTTCAAGTCCCCCCTCGGACACGTTCGAATAATATGCCTTGAACTGCAGGACTCGTTTCAGAACACCCTCGAATGGCATGGACATCATGTCCATCTCGGCCCTCCTCAAGTCCACAGAGTGCTGAAGTCGGGTCGTATCTGCAGCTGAGCGTAATGACCGAGGGGGGCTCATTCCCTCCCAGATGACATACGCAACCGCGCCCAGAAGCTCTGATCTTGCCGGGGACGCTCTAGTGCGGCGCGCCTTAAGTAACTTTACGTGTGGTGCGGGAGAATCATGGTGTGGGAGCGCAGCCGTTGAGTCTTCGTGAGGGTGTTCGTGACGTTCTGACCGGGATGGTGCGGTCGACGTCGATTCGGGCTGGGCTGGCGATGCGGGCCCGGATCGTGTTGCTCGCCGCTGATGGCACGCCGAATGTGGAGATCGCCGAGTTGGTCGGGGTGTCGCGACCGACGGTGAATCTGTGGCGGTCCCGCTATGTCGAGTCGGGTCTGCGTGGTCTTCAGGACGAGTCCAGAGCTGGTCGACCGGCGACGGTGGATCGTGATCGGATCCTGTCGGCGACGTTGCTGGCCCCGCCGAAGCGGTTGGGGGTGACGCACTGGTCGTCGCGGTTGTTGGCCGACCACCTCAAGGTCGGGCAGAACACGGTGTTACGGACATGGCGGCATTACCGGGGAGCTTGTCAAGTTTCCTGTGTAAGAGCCGGCCACTTTCTTTTTGATCTTGCTAGTTGATCTTGCTGGTGATGCGGTCGCCGTAGGCAAGTGTGAGCGCCCCGAGAGCGGCTTTCCACCCGGTCGTGACGTGTCCCTCGACGAGCCGGCCCTCGGCTTTACGACCCTTCCTGACACCCTTCTCCGCGAGCCGGTCCCGGGCCCGTTTGTCCTCGATGTCGCGGATCGCGAGCCAGAGCAGCTTGATCACCGCGTCGTCGTTCGGGAAATGACCCCGGTTCTTGATGATCTTCCGCAACTGGTAGTTCAACGACTCGATCGCGTTCGTGGTGTAAATGATCTTGCGGACCGGCCACGGGAACGCCAGGAACGGGATGAACCGTTCCCACGCGTCCTGCCAGGCCCGCACACACGCCGGGTACTTGCGGCCCAGGTCGGACTCGGCGAGCTCCAGCAGCGCAGTCTCGGCGGCGTCCACGGTCGGCGCGGTGTAGATCTTCTTCAACTCCGCGACGACGGCGCGCCGGTCGGTGTCGGACACAAACCGCATCGACGACCGGATCAGATGGACTGTGCAGGTCTGCACGGTGGTGTTCGGCCAGGTCGCCTCGATCGCCTCGGGGAACCCGGTCAGCCCGTCGCAGCACACGATCAGGACGTCCTTCACACCCCGGTTCGCCAGCTCCGCGCAGACACCGGCCCAGAACTTCGCGCCCTCGTTGGTCTGCACCCAGATCCCCAGGACGTGTTTGATCCCGTCCAGGTCCACCCCGACCGCGATATGCGCCGCCTTGTTCCGAACCTGGTGCCCGTCACGGACTTTCACCACCAGAGCGTCCAGGTACATGATCGGATACAGCTCCTCCAACGGGCGGGTCTGCCACTTCTTCACCTCCTCCAACACCGCATCGGTGATCTTGGAGATCGTGTCGTGGGACAACTCCGTCCCGACCGTGCGGGCCAGGTGGGCCTGGATGTCGCGGACCGTCATCCCACCCGCGTACAGACTGATGATCTGTTCCTCGAGGCCGCCGAGGCGACGCTGACCCTTCGGGATCAGCAGCGGGGTGAAGCTCCCGTCCCGGTCCCGGGGCACGCTCAACGGGACCGGCCCGACCTCGGTCAGCATCGTCTTCGGCGTGTAACCGTTCCGGGAATTCCCGCCGTTCCGGCCGGCCGGGTCACCCTCCTCGTACCCCAGATGCGAGGTCAGTTCCGCGGCCAGGCCGCGTTCCAGGACCGCCTTGATCATCTCCGGCAGGAACCCGCCATCGCCGGTCAGCTGGGCGCCGCCCTGCTGCGACCGGTCGATCAACTCGTCCAACCAGCTGTCGTCAGCCAGCAGCTCCCGCAGCTGCCGACCCGTCACCCGACCCGGACCGCCCGGACCCGGACTGACTCGAGCCGAACCCACCGAGCCGTCATCATCCAGGTCACCACCCACACCACCGGCAGCTTCGCCCACCGACGACTCCTTCACCCGTGCAGCCATGCCATCCACTCCGTTCTCCGGGGGGGCTTCCCACCCCAGGATCAGGACCGAGGACTTACACAGACCATCTGACACGCCCGGTCATCACGATGGATGCCCTGCATACCCAACGGGAGACCGCCGAACACCTGGTGGCCGACCGGCGGGCGCATTACTTTTTCGCAGTCAAGGGCAACCAACCCACCCTGCGAAACCAGCTCGTGAAGCTGCCCTGGGCCCAGGTGCCCGTGACGCACAGCCAGACCACCCGAGGGCACGGACGGGAAGAGAAACGAACCGCGAAAGTCGTCACCGTGGGCACCGGCATCAAGTTCCCGCACGCCTCCCAGGCGATCCAGATCACCCGGAAGAAACGCCGGATCGGCACCACCGTTTGGGCCACCGAGACCGTCCACGCGATCACCGACCTGACCGCCGACCAGGCACCAGCCCACCACATCGCCGGATGGGCCCGCGAGCACTGGGCCATCGAGTCCATGCACTGGATCAGGGACGTCACCTTCGGGGAAGACCACAGCCAGATCCGTACCGGAAGCGGCCCACAAGTCATGGCCAGCATCCGCAACACCGCCATCACGATCATCCGGGCCAGCGGCGCCCCGAACATCCTCGCCGCGCTCCGATACAACAACCGAGACGCGAAAAGACCCGTCAAACTACTCCTGACCTGCTGAAATACCGAGCAGGGCTAGAACGCCGGGGCCCTGGGGTTGGTCATCACCTCCCGCGGCAACATCGAGAAGTTCCCTGGTAAGGCCCACCTTGTCGCCGAAGGCCTTGTAGATGAACTCGACGGACACACCGGCACGGGTGGCGAGCTCGGTCATGGTCATTGCTGAATAACCGACCGAGCCGATTACAAATCATCTGTGAACGAAAGGAGTGCCATGACGGTTCTCCTGGTTCTCGCCGCGTGCTCGCTGGTCCTGGCCACCTTGACGGCCGGTATGCACCTCGGCGGGATGTTCGGGTTCAACCCCGCCCTCGGTCACTGGACGGAGCAACATCCCTGGCTGCGACCGTGGCCTTCGTCGGCACTGCTGCCGCGCGGTTTCTGACTACCCGGCCGACACCTCGGCCCCGGCCGGTCCTGTCGACGCCCGGGTGGCGACGTCCCACCAGAGCTTGTTGACCGGGTAGTACCGGTCGTCGGGGTCGAGCCCGGTGTCCCAGGGCTTGTCGATGATGTAGTGGATGTTCTTCACCTCGGCGATGTCCCACAGCCCCGGGTGCTGGAAGGGCAGGGTCTTGAGCGCGTTGTAGATGTACGGGAGCGGCTGCCACCGCTGGTGGTAGTACTCGTTGAGGAAATCCTGCTCGGCGAACGGGTACCGGGAGAGGTCGTCCACCGCCGCCAACCTGGCGACCAGGTCGGCGAACACCGCCTCGTCGGGCACCAGGACCAGGAACCCGCCGTTGAGGTAGTCGTCCACCTGCATCGGTTCGCTGGTGTGCCCGATCCCGCGGCAGTGGGTGTAGAAGCAGTTGGCCGGCACCCAACTCGCGGGATAGCTGGCTATCCGGTTCGGGTTGCACCGGCAGGCGTGCGCCGCCGCGATGGTGCCGGCGGCCAACTCCAGGGCGAACAGCTCGTCCATGTTCTGGGTGACGAGCATGTCGGCGTCGAGGAAGACGATCCGCTCGAACTCGGTGAGCCGCCAGGCCTCGAGCTTCGTCCAGACCTCGGCAAAGCGGGCGTTGGCGTAGTTGTCCTCGAGGTCGCTGGCCGGCCGGAGCGGTTGGACGTCCCGCAGCAGACACCCGTCGGCCGCCAGCAGCCGTCGGCTGTCCGCGTCGATGCCGGCGGTCACCATCACGACCAGGGGGTGGGGGCTGCCGGTCGCTTCGAGTGAGGCGCGCAGCGTCCGCACTCCCGGCAGATAACCCGGCTGCGTCAGCAGCGTGACCCAGGCGTTCACCGACGGACCCCGGGATCGGCCGGTGCCCTGTCCAACAACGCGCTGGTGAAGGCATTCGCGAATCGGTGACCGGGGTCCAGGGCCTCCCGCACCTCCCGGAAGGCCTCCCACTCCGGGTAGAGCGCCGGCCAGTCGTAGAGCGACTCGTCGAAGTACTTGCCCCAGTGCGGTCGACCCCCCTCGGCGGCGAGCACCTTCTCCACCGCACGGAGGAAGCTCTGGCCCTCCTCGGACAGCGAGCCGTCGTCGGAGTAGTAGACGACGAACCCGAAGTAGCAGGTGTCCTGGCCGTTCGAGGGGCTCAGCCAGGCCTCGGACGGCCCGGTGCACCGCAGGATGACGGGGTAGTGCATCCGCGGCCGCGTCTCGGCATGCCAGTCCTTGATCCTCTTGATGACGCCGCCTGCGAGGTCCAGCGGGACACCGATCTCGACGTTGATCTGCGGGGTGGCGATCCCGCGGCAGAAGACCTGGTAGATGTCCCCGGTGACGTCGGTGAAGTCCCGGAACCGGGTGACCGTCCGGGACGGCTTGTCGTCCGCGGCGACCCGGGTGTCGTCACGCAGGTTGCGCAGGGTCTGCTCGATGGTGTCGTTCATCGAGTTGCTGACGTTCTCGTGTGCCAGCAGGGCGCCGCCGCCCGCGCGATAGCGCTGCAGGTCGTCGTCGGACGCCTCGCCGGCGGCCCAGACCTGGACCTGGTCCTCCTGAAGGAACCACCACGCCTTGACCAGGTCGTTGTCCCGGTTCCAGGCCTCCAGGTCGGTGTCCAGCGAGCCAGCGCCGACGGCATCCTTGCGGCAGGTGTAGACCGGGGCGGTACGGGTCCGCAGCGTCACCTGGGTGATCACCCCGAGCGAACCGAGGCCCAGCTGCACAGCAGGGAACCACGGGTGGTCCCGGTCGAACTCCGCCACCGACCCGTCCGCCAGCACCAGCCGGATCACTTCTGCGGAATCGGCGATGGTGCTCTGGCCCAACCCTTGGCCGTGGGTGCCGGTGGACAGCGCACCGGCCAGTGTCTGCGCAGCGATCACGCCGGGCGACGCGGGCAGCATCCTGCCTCGCGCCGAGAGGGTGGCGTAGACCTCGGCCAGCGGGGTGGCGCCGGCGAACGTCGCCGTGTCGTCGGAGCTGGCGACCAGGCCGGTGAGGTGGCTCAGGTCCAGCAGCATGCCGCCGCTCTCGGACACGTCCAGCAGCCGTCCCGGCGACATCCGGCTGCCGATCATCCGGACGCTCCCGCTGGTCGTCGCCAGCAGGGTCCGCAGTTCCGCCTCGGTAGCCGGCGCACAGACCGACCCGGGCTCGGCCAGGGTGGAGTTGCGCGCCCAGTTCAGCAGCCGGATGTCCTCACCCGTCCGCTCCGGTTGGCGCACGGGGTATGCGAGGTCTTCGGAACCCATCGACAACTCCTCAAATCAGGTCAGCTCAGGCCGGTGACCGCGCGGTGGTCAGCGTCGGACTTTTCGGGCGATCTCGTCATCCACTGTGCCCGCGCGGCGGAGTTGCTGCCCCTGTGGAGGGGCCGGATGCGGTGTGAATCGGGTCATGATGTCCGGAATTCGACGGCTCTTCGCCACCGACGGCCCGCGCCGTCAGCGCGGCCGACGTGCATTCCAGGCACAAGCCGGCGACGCGCTCGGTCCGGACATCCGTCGCATCAGGTCGTCGGAAGGCCCAGCTTTTCCAGGAGGGCGGTGCCGAGTTCGGTCCCGGACACCCAGGCCGACTCCACCCGCGGCCTCTCCGACCACGCGTCACCGCAGATCCCGACCTTTTGGTCGGTCAGCAGGAACGAGGCCGTCCGCGTCTGTGCGGGTTTGGCGTAGGTCCAGCGGTGCAGGTGGGTCATGGTCGGCTCGACGTCCAGATCCAGGATCGCGCGCACCGCCGCGAGCATCTCCGGCACCGCGGCCGCCGGGTCGGCCAGGTAGGGCTCGGCGAAGGCCGCCGTGGAATGGGCCACCAGCAACGGGGCGTCGTCACCACGTCGCCGGCCGTCGTCGGCGATCCAGCCGATTGTCGGATGGCCGTTGACGAAGGCCCCGTCGAACGGAACCCAGCAACGCTGCGGCCAACCGGCGGTGAGCACGAGCACCGGCTGGAACGGGTCGTCCAGAGCTGCCGTCACCTCACCGAGACCCGGGTCCAGCAACCGCCGCGCCTGCGGGTCCGGCATCGCCAGCACGACCGCGTCGGCGCGCTGCCCGTCGACCAGCACGGCCCCGTCGACGTGGTCCACGGACCGGACCTCGGTCCGGCTGTGGACCGTCAACGGCGTGGCCAGGTCGGTCACCAGACTGCGGAGCCCGGTCGGCGCGCCCCAACGCATCGACCCGGTCTTGGTCTGCCACTGCGGATCTGCCGCGGGGTCGGCGGAGACGGCCGCGAACGTGTCTGTCCACGGCCGCGCCAGGCCGCGCTGCTGCCAGTCCTGCACCACCACGTCGAACCGGGGGTCGGAGACGGTGAAGTAGGACGCGCCGATGTCCACCGGGCGACCGTCGTGGCGCTTGTCGGCCATCCGCCCGCCGGCGACCTTGCCCCGGTCCAGGATCGTCACTGCCGCTCCCGCCGCCTGCAGTACCCGGGCACACGCCACCCCGGAGATTCCGGCTCCCACCACGACCACATCCATGCTCCGATAGTGCCAGCCGCCACTCCGGCGGGCTGGTCAGTGCAGGCGCGCGGGATCAGTGCAGGCGGGCGGGACCAGTGCAGAGCGGTCGGGTCAGTGCAGGGCGGTCGGGTCGGCGGACTCCGCGAGCAGCGCCCGGGCGGCCATCCCGATCACCGCGCTGTAGGTCGGGTAGGCGAAGCGGACGTTGGCCAGGGTCGAGACGTCGACGCCGGCCGCCATCGCAGTGGTCAGCGACTGGATCACCTCGACGGCGTTCTCGCCCACCGCGTGCGCACCCAGGATGAGCTCGCGCCGACGATCGGCGATCAACTTGAGGAACCCGGTCTCGCGATCGTCGATCACCGCCCGATCGACGTGGGCGAACGGGACCGTCGCCACTACGCAGGACGTGTCCCGCTGCCTGGCCTGGGCCTCGGTGAGCCCGACCCCGGCATAGTCCGGATCGGTGAACCCGCCGGCCGGGAGCAGGTGATGCGGCGTCCGGCGGTTGGCACCCAGTACGGCGTTCTCCGCGGCCGCCTCGCCCTCGAATTGCGCCGCCTGCACCAGCATGTCGCGGCCGTTCGCGTCACCCACCGCGAAGATGTGCGGCACGACCGTCCGGAAGTACTGATCAGCCGGAACCGACGAGCGCACCACCTCGACGCCGGCGTGTTCCAGGCCCAGATCGTCGACGTCGGCCGGCCAACCGGTGGCCATGATGACCGTGTCGAACGACGCCGCCGCAGCGGCACCGTCGGCCCGCCAGCGCAGTGTGATCGTCCCGTCCTCCTCCCGGGAAAGCGAGTCGACCCCTTCGATGCCGGTGCGGACATCAACACCCTGCTCGACGAACGCGGTGGCCACGACCTCGGAGATCGCTGCGTCGGACGCCATCAGCACGCGCGGCGCGAGGTCGAGCAGGGTGACGTCGGAGCCGAAGGAGTTGAAGACGGTGACGAGCTGCGCACCGGTGTTGCCGGCGCCGATCACCGCGACCCGACGGGGGAGTCCCGGTAGCTCCAGGACATCCTCGGGGACCGTCGCGAGCTCATTGCCCGGTATCGGCAGCCGCCGGGAGTGGCCGCCGACGCAGATCAGGATGGAGTCCGCGGTCACCCGTCGTCCGCTGGCCAGTACGAGCGTGGTGTCGTTCTCGAACCGCGCCCGTCCTTCCTGGAGGAGGTCGATGCCGGCGTCGGCAAACCGCTTCACCTCGCGCTTGATCGAGCGCACGTTGTCCACGCGCTCCCGGACCCGGGCCACGGTGGCTGCCCAGTCGATCACGGGGGTGCCCAGTTCGATGCCGTACTCGTTGGCATGCCGGGCATCCCGGATCAGCCGCGCGGTCTTGGCCAGCACCCGGGTCGGCACACACCCGGTGTTGACGCACGTACCGCCGACCCGACCGGCCTCCAGAACCACCACCCGGGCGCCGAGTTCGGCAGCCCGGACGGCCGCTGCCGTCCCGGCCGGACCGGCGCCGATCACGGCGATGTCGTAGTGCGAGGTGGTGTCAGGCATCGGAGTTGCACTCCCCGGAGTCGTCAGGGCCGGTCCGTGTGACCGGTGTGTATTCCATACCCGGGCGCCGGCGGGGACGGATGTCGTTCCGGCGTGAGCTGCGTGACGGGCCGACGCGGGCGTCACTGCGGGCAAAGCCCGGGCCACCTCGGTCGCTGGCCTCGACCGGTACCGGCATCGTTCGGCGGTCTCGTCGATCACCACCGCAAGAAGACCGCAATGATGTGATCGACAGCGGCGCCGGCGACGCTGCACCTCGGCTCGCTCGCCATCGAGCGAACGGCGGACCAGGACGAGTTCCGGGATCCCGGCAGCATCCGGCTGTGGGTGTTGGTGGTACTGCTGCTGGTCGGGGTCATCGCCGGCAACATCCGCAGCATCGCGATGCCGACCCTGGTGACCATCCTCATCCCCGACGGTCGACGGGACCGGGCCAACGGACTGGTGGGTTCCGCCCAGGGAGTCTCGCTCCTGGTCACGTCGGTGATCAGCGGGGTGCTGGTCGCCGCGGGCGGCATGTTCTACGTCCTGACCCTCGCGCTCGGAAACGTCGTGGCCATGGTGCACCTGGCCGGGGTGGCGGCGCCGGCCAAAAATGGTTCGGGTCGGGAAGACGGACCTCCGCGGCACCTACCGAATTGTCCGACGCACTCCGGGTCTGCTGGCCTTGATCCTGTTCTCCACAGTGCTGCAGCGTGTGGTGCCGCTGGAGCGCCAGGGCCGGGTGTGCGGTTTCGCCCAGAGCGTGGAGCAGTCCGCATCGCCGTCGACCGCGTTCCTGATCGGACCCATCGCCCAGTTCGGTGTCATCCCGTTCATGACGACTGCCCCGGTGTGGACTGGATCGGTGGCTGGTTCGGCACCGGCGCCGCGCGCGGGATCGCGGTGGTGTTCGTGCTTGTCGCCTCGATCGGGCTGATGGTCACGATCTCGGCGCTGCGGTCCGCGCCCTACCGGCTGCTGTCCCGGCAGTACCGGGACACTCCCGTGCCGGTGCTCGGGGCGGACCGAGGTCCCGGGTCGCAGTGACGCCACCCCTGCGGTGCCACGCTCACTGAGCTGGGCTCAGTGGTCGTCCTGCGGCCAGTTGGCCGCGTTCTTCCGGCTGGGCTGCACCCGTGGCGGCTCACCGGGCATCTTCGGGAAGTCCGGCGGGAACGGCAGTTCGCCCAGGCCCCGTTCGGACACGTCGGCGTCCCACAGTGCCAGCGCAGCCCGGGCGTCACCCGGCTCGTCGTGCATCATCGCCCAGGGGTCCCCGTCGGTCGACAGTGCGGCGGGCACTGTGCGGACGGTGAACTGCGCCGGGTCCACACTACTGAGCCGATCCCAGGAGACCGGCGTCGACACGGTGGCACCCGGCAGCGGTCGCGGGCTGTACGCAGCAGCGATCGTCCGGTCCCGGTTGGCCTGATTGAAGTCAACGAAGATGCGCGCGCCGCGCTCCTCCTTCCACCAGGCGGTCGTGACGAGGTCGGGCAGCCGCCGCTCCAGCTCGCGACCCACCCCGATGACGGCATGCCGGACGTCCAGGAACTCCAGGGCCGGCACGATGGGGACGAAGATGTGCACCCCGCGGTTGCCGGATGTCTTGGCCCAGGCGGTCAGCCCGATCCCGGCCAACAACTCGCGAAGGGCGTGCGCGGCCTCGACCGCTTCGGCGAACCCGACCCCCGGCTGCGGGTCCAGGTCGATCCGCATCTCGTCCGGCAGGTCGATGTCAGTGGCTCGCGACGGCCACGGGTGGAACGTGACGGTGTTCATCTGCGCCGCCCAGACGGCGGTCGCGATCTCGTCGATCACCAACTGCGGATGCTGGCGCCCCGAGGGATAGGTGCACATGGTCGACCGCGACCAGGCCGGGGCTCCCTTGGGCGGGTTCTTGGAGAAGAAGCGCTCGCCGTCCACCCCGTCCGGGAACCGCTCCAGGCTGACCGGCCGACCGCCGGTGGCCCGGACGAAGGCATCGCCGACCGTGACGAGATATCGGGCCAGCTCCAACTTGGTGACCCCGACCTCGGGCCAGAGCACCCGATCCGGACTGCTGACCCGCACCGCACGTACC
Source organism: uncultured Actinomycetota bacterium (assembly GCA_963784315.1). GTDB lineage: Bacteria > Actinomycetota > Actinomycetes > Mycobacteriales > Nakamurellaceae > Nakamurella. The sequence continues at coordinate 452,004 of CAWAQR010000001.1, read as the reverse complement.
TCGCCGGACGGGGCGGGGACTTCGAGCACCTGTGCGTCGGCCATCCGCCGACCCTACGACAGGGCTCACCGACGCCACCCGCCACGTGGTGCCGGCATGCCGTGGCCGAGCGCGATCAGCTCACGGGCGGGGAGACTGATGCGGTGCGCCTACCTGTGATGCCCCCGGTGTCCCCGATGCTGGCCAAGCCGGCCCCTGCGATCCCCCCCGGTCAGCTGTACGAGCCCAAGTGGGACGGGTTCCGGTCCATCATCTTCCGGGACGGCGACGAGGTGGAGATCGGTAGCCGCAACGAGAAACCGATGACCAGGTACTTCCCCGAGGTCGTCGCGGCCGTGCGGTCGAATTTTCCGTCCAGGGCGGTGATCGACGGCGAGATCATCGTTGCCGACCTGGCCGGCAACCGGCTGGACTTCGAGGCCCTGCAGCAGCGCATCCACCCCGCGGCGAGCCGGGTGACGATGCTCAGTTCCGCGACGCCGGCGAGCTTTGTGGCCTTCGATCTTCTGGCTCTGGGTGACGACGACCTGCGAAATGAGCCGTTCAGCGTGCGTCGGGCTGCGCTGCAGCAGGCGTTGGCGGCGGCGCAGCCCCCGATCCACCTCACCGCGGCCACCACCGACATCGACGAGGCCCGCCGGTGGTTCGAGGAGTTCGAGGGGGCGGGCCTGGACGGGTTGATCGCCAAACGGCTCGACCTGCGCTATCAGTCGGACAAGCGGGTGATGACGAAGATCAAGCACGAGCGCACCGCCGACTGCGTCGTGGCGGGTTACCGCACGCACAAGACCGACGACGAGGCGATCGGGTCGGTCCTGCTGGGCCTCTACGACGATCAGGGCGCCCTCGCGTCGGTCGGGGTCATCGGTGCGTTCCCGATGGCCACCCGGCGCTCGCTGTTCACCGAGCTGCAGCCGCTGGTCACCACCTTCGACGGCCACCCGTGGAACTGGGCCGCGCAGGAGGTGGGGGACCGCACCCCCCGCAAGGTCGAGCCGAGCCGGTGGAACGCCGGAAAGGATCTGTCCTTCACGCCGTTGCGGCCCGAGCGGGTGGTGGAGGTGCGCTACGACTACATGGAGGGTGCACGGTTTCGGCACACCGGCCAATTCGTCCGTTGGCGCCCCGACCGCGATCCGTCGTCGTGCACTTACGAGCAGCTCGAACGCCCGGTGCGGTTCGACCTGTCGGACGTCCTCACCAACGGGTGACACGTGCCCACCCGGGCCCGGACCCAGGGTCAGTCGGTGCTCAGCGGCACCAGATGCCGGTCGTTGATCTCGACCACCTTGGCTACCCGGCGCCGGTACTTGTCGTCGGTCATCCAGTCGGTGCTCATCCAGACGCGGACGATGTCCAGCGCGAGCGCGGACCCGATGATCTTGCCGCCCAGACATAGCACGTTGCTGTTGGAATGTGAGCGGGCCAGCGCCGCGCAGAACGGGTCCTGCGCCACGGCGGCGTAGACACCGAACACCTTGTTGGCGATCATCGCGCTGCCGTAACCGACGCCGTCGACGAAGATCCCCCGGTCGAACTCCGCCCGACCGACGGCCAGTGCCGCCGGATACACGAAGTCCGGCAGGTCGCAGGCCCCTTCGTCGTGCGGACCGAAGTCGACGGTCTGGTGGCCGGCCGCATGGAGCAGATCGGCGATCTCCCTCTTGAGCGGGTATCCGGCGTGGTCACTGGCGAGTGCGATGCGCATGCCCACACGATGACACGACCGGCCGATCGCGGCTCGCTGCACGCGGCGGTAGGTCTGCGCCCAGCCGCCTGGACCCGCCGAGGGCGCAGCGCGACCGCTGTGACCTGCACCGACGCGCCCGGTTGCCGGTCGCCGTCGGCTGCGCCGCCGCTCGCGGCAGCGGCCCCGTGGCAGGTGATTTGGTTTCCACCGGCCCCACCTGTAATGTAGTTCGAGTTGCCTCCGCAAGGACGAAGTCGAGTGACTGGGTTCCTGGCGTGTGGGTTTGTTGTTTGAGAACTCAACAGTGTACCGAAAGTCAGTGCTTATTTTTTGTTCTCGTGCATCTGCTGGTTGCGCTCTTTGTGGGGTGTGGTTGGTGGGTGTCGGGTTCCTTTGATGCACTTTTGGAGTCGATGTTTTTTGTCGGTTTTTGTTGTGTGTTGGAGATCAGTTTTCTGATGTTTTCATTGGAGAGTTTGATCCTGGCTCAGGACGAACGCTGGCGGCGTGCTTAACACATGCAAGTCGAACGGAAAGGCCCGCTTGCGGGTACTCGAGTGGCGAACGGGTGAGTAACACGTGGGCAACCTGCCCTCAGCTTTGGGATAACTCTCGGAAACGGGTGCTAATACCGAATATTGACACGATGTCGCATGGTGTTGTGTTGAAAGTTTTTCGGCTGGGGATGGGCCCGCGGCCTATCAGCTTGTTGGTGGGGTGATGGCCTACCAAGGCGACGACGGGTAGCCGGCCTGAGAGGGCGATCGGCCACACTGGAACTGAGACACGGTCCAGACTCCTACGGGAGGCAGCAGTGGGGAATATTGCGCAATGGGCGGAAGCCTGACGCAGCGACGCCGCGTGAGGGATGAAGGTCTTCGGATTGTAAACCTCTTTCAGTAGGGACGAATGTAGACGGTACCTGCAGAAGAAGCACCGGCCAACTACGTGCCAGCAGCCGCGGTAATACGTAGGGTGCGAGCGTTGTCCGGAATTATTGGGCGTAAAGAGCTCGTAGGCGGTTCGTCGCGTCGAATGTGAAATCCCGGGGCTCAACTCCGGGTCTGCATTCGATACGGGCGGACTAGAGTTCGGTAGGGGAGACTGGAATTCCTGGTGTAGCGGTGAAATGCGCAGATATCAGGAGGAACACCGGTGGCGAAGGCGGGTCTCTGGGCCGATACTGACGCTGAGGAGCGAAAGCGTGGGGAGCGAACAGGATTAGATACCCTGGTAGTCCACGCCGTAAACGGTGGGCGCTAGGTGTGGGGGACTTCCACGTTCTCTGTGCCGCAGCTAACGCATTAAGCGCCCCGCCTGGGGAGTACGGCCGCAAGGCTAAAACTCAAAGGAATTGACGGGGGCCCGCACAAGCGGCGGAGCATGCTGATTAATTCGATGCAACGCGAAGAACCTTACCAAGGCTTGACATACATCGGTAACTTCCAGAAATGGTTGCCCCGCAAGGTCGGTGTACAGGTGGTGCATGGTTGTCGTCAGCTCGTGTCGTGAGATGTTGGGTTAAGTCCCGCAACGAGCGCAACCCTCGTCCTATGTTGCCAGCACGTCGTGGTGGGGACTCATAGGAGACTGCCGGGGTCAACTCGGAGGAAGGTGGGGATGAGGTCAAATCATCATGCCCCTTATGTCTTGGGCTTCAAGCATGCTACAATGGCCGGTACAAAGGGCTGCGATACCGCGAGGTGGAGCGAATCCCAAAAAGCCGGTCTCAGTTCGGATTGGGGTCTGCAACTCGACCCCATGAAGTCGGAGTCGCTAGTAATCGCAGATCAGCAACGCTGCGGTGAATACGTTCCCGGGCCTTGTACACACCGCCCGTCACGTCACGAAAGTCGGTAACACCCGAAGCCGGTGGCCCAACCCGTGAGGGAGGGAGCTGTCGAAGGTGGGATCGGCGATTGGGACGAAGTCGTAACAAGGTAGCCGTACCGGAAGGTGCGGCTGGATCACCTCCTTTCTAAGGAGCAACTGGCCGGCACGGGTTCCTCGGCATCATGTCGGGGCGGGTTGCTGGTTCAGAGGCCATTTTCACGGCCTTGTGTGTCGTGGGTGGTGCTCATTGGTGGACGCTGACTTTTCGGGTTGTGGAGTGCTGGTGGTCTGCTGGTACAGCTCCTCTTCGTTGTCGGCCTTTCGGGGTTGGTGGTGGGGATTGGGTGGGAAGGTGGACTGTTGGTGTGAGACGGCTCGTTGGTACACTGTTGGGTCCTGAGACAGCAAGCTTCTGCGGTCCTGTGTCGTGGCCTTTCGGGGTTGTGGTGTGGGGGTGTGGGTGTGTGTTGTTTCGGCCTGGCTGCGCTTGTTGGTATACCGGTCTGTGTCCTGTGTTGTGTGCGGGGTGTGGGTGTTGGTGCCGGCGGTGGTGTGGTGTGGGTTTGTTGTTTGAGAATTGCACAGTGGACGCGAGCATCTTTGTGGCTAAGTTTTTAAGAGCACATGGTGGATGTCTAGGCATCAGGAGCCGATGAAGGACGTAGGAGGCTGCGATAAGCCTCGGGGAGCTGTCAACCGAGCTGTGATCCGAGGATGTCCGAATGGGGAAACCTGGCAGGAGTCATGTCCTGTCACCCGCGCCTGAATATATAGGGTGTGTGGAGGGAACGTGGGGAAGTGAAACATCTCAGTACCCACAGGAAGAGAAAACAACCGTGATTCCGTGAGTAGTGGCGAGCGAAAGCGGATGAGGCTAAACCCAGTGTGTGTGATACCCGGCAGGGGTTGCATGTTGGGGGTCGTGGGACCACCGTTTCCAGGCTGCCGCCTGGTTGAGGAGTCAGAAAATCGCGCGTTAGTCGAACGGTTCTGGAAAGGCCGGACGTAGAGGGTGATATCCCCGTAGACGAAAACGTGCGGTCTCCTTGTGTGTCATCCCAAGTAGCAGCGAGCCCGTGAAATTCGCTGTGAATCTGGCGGGACCACCCGTTAAGCCTAAATACTACCTGATGACCGATAGCGGACTAGTACCGTGAGGGAAAGATGAAAAGTACCCCGGGAGGGGAGTGAAATAGTACCTGAAACCATGTGCTTACAATCCGTCGGAGCGGTCCTTTAGGGGGTTGTGACGGCGTGCCTTTTGAAGAATGAGCCTGCGAGTTAGTGGTATGTGGCAAGGTTAACCCGTGTGGGGCAGCCGTAGCGAAAGCGAGTCCGAACAGGGCGTTTGAGTCGCATGCTCTAGACCCGAAGCGAAGTGATCTACCCATGGCCAGGATGAAGCGACGGTAAGACGTCGTGGAGGTCCGAACCCACTTAGGTTGAAAACTGAGGGGATGAGCTGTGGGTAGGGGTGAAAGGCCAATCAAACTTCGTGATAGCTGGTTCTCCCCGAAATGCATTTAGGTGCAGCGTCGCGTGTTTCTTACCGGAGGTAGAGCACTGGATGGTCTAGGGGGCCTACAAGCTTACCGAAATCAACCAAACTCCGAATGCCGGTAAGTGAGAGCGCGGCAGTGAGACTGTGGGGGCTAAGCTTCATAGTCGAGAGGGAAACAGCCCAGATCGCCGGTTAAGGTCCCTAAGCGTGTGCTAAGTGGGAAAGGATGTGGAGTCGCAGAGACAACCAGGAGGTTGGCTTAGAAGCAGCCACCCTTGAAAGAGTGCGTAATAGCTCACTGGTCAAGTGATTCCGCGCCGACAATGTAGCGGGGCTCAAGCACACCACCGAAACCGCGGCATTCACACATGTGATCCACCCTTTTGGGGTGCAGTCGTGTGGATGGGTAGGGGAGCGTCGTGTGGGCAGTGAAGCGGCGGAGTGATCCAGCCGTGGAGGCCACGCGAGTGAGAATGCAGGCATGAGTAGCGAATGGGGAGTGAGAACCTCCCCCACCGAATGACCAAGGGTTCCTGGGCCAGGTTCATCCGCCCAGGGTAAGTCGGGACCTAAGGCGAGGCCGACAGGCGTAGTCGATGGACAACCGGTTGATATTCCGGTACCCGCGTAGAAGCGCCCATGGCGAACGATTTGATGCTAAACGCCCGGACTCTGCCGGCCCTTCGGGGTGGGTTTGAGCGAGCGCGTGACCCGATTTTCTAGTAGTTAAGCGATGGGGTGACACAGGAAGGTAGCTCCGCCCGTCAGTGGTAACACGGGTGTAAGGGTGTAGGTAGCGGGGCCAGGCAAATCCGGTTCCGTGTTGATCTGAGACCTGATGCATAGCCGATTGAGGCGAAGAGAGTGATCCTATGCTGTCGAGAAAAGCCTCTAGCGAGCTTCGAGCGGCCCGTACCCCAAACCGACACAGGTGGTCAGGTAGAGAATACCAAGGTGATCGAGCGAACTATGGTTAAGGAACTCGGCAAAATACCCCCGTAACTTCGGGAGAAGGGGGGCCGGGGTGTGTGAATTCCCCTTGCGGGATAAGCGTGTTCCGGCCGCAGAGACCAGGGAGAAGCGACTGTTTACTAAAAACACAGGTCCATGCCAAGTCGCAAGACGATGTATATGGACTGACGCCTGCCCGGTGCTGGAAGGTTAAGAGGACGGGTCAACTGTAATGGTGAAGCTCAGAATTTAAGCCCCAGTAAACGGCGGTGGTAACTATAACCATCCTAAGGTAGCGAAATTCCTTGTCGGGTAAGTTCCGACCTGCACGAATGGCGTAACGACTTCTCTACTGTCTCAACCATAGGCTCGGCGAAATTGCACTACGAGTAAAGATGCTCGTTACGCGCGGCAGGACGGAAAGACCCCGGGACCTTTACTACAGCTTGGTATTGGTGTTTGGTTCAATTTGTGTAGGATAGGTGGGAGACTGTGAAGTGGTCACGCCAGTGGCTGTGGAGTCAACGTTGAAATACCACTCTGATTGTACTGAACATCTAACTTAGGTCCATGATCTGGATCAGGGACAGTGCCTGGTGGGTAGTTTAACTGGGGCGGTTGCCTCCTAAAGAGTAACGGAGGCGCCCAAAGGTTCCCTCAGCCTGGTTGGTAATCAGGTTTCGAGTGTAAGTGCACAAGGGAGCTTGACTGCGAGAGGGACATCTCGAGCAGGGACGAAAGTCGGGACTAGTGATCCGGCACCACCTTGTGGAAGGGGTGTCGCTCAACGGATAAAAGGTACCCCGGGGATAACAGGCTGATCTTGCCCAAGAGTCCATATCGACGGCATGGTTTGGCACCTCGATGTCGGCTCGTCGCATCCTGGGGCTGGAGTAGGTCCCAAGGGTTGGGCTGTTCGCCCATTAAAGCGGCACGCGAGCTGGGTTTAGAACGTCGTGAGACAGTTCGGTCCCTATCCGCCGCGCGCGCAGGAGTTTTGAGGAAGGCTGTCCCTAGTACGAGAGGACCGGGACGGACGAACCTCTGGTGTGCCAGTTGTTCCACCAGGAGCACGGCTGGTTAGCTACGTTCGGGAGGGATAACCGCTGAAAGCATCTAAGCGGGAAGCCTGTTCCAAGATGAGAACTCCCACCCCCTTGAGGGGGTAAGGCCCCCGGCTAGACCACCGGGTTGATAGGCCAGAAGTGGAAGCACCGTAAGGTGTTATGAGCTGACTGGTACTAATAGGCCGAGGACTTACCACAAAAATGCTACGCGTCCACTGTGTGATACCTGAGACAACAAACCCTCAGGGAAACACGACATCCCGGTCCACCTGTTTCTGGTGGGGTTGGGTGCCGGTTTCCCGAGGTGTGTGAATGTTTCACAGCGTTACGGCAGCTATAGCGTGGGGGAAACGCCCGGTCCCATCCCGAACCCGGAAGCTAAGCCCTACAGCGCCGATGGTACTGCACCCGCCAGGGTGTGGGAGAGTAGGACACTGCCGAACACAAAGTAACCGGAATGGCCGGCCACCCACGGGTGGCCGGCCATTCCGCATTTCCGGACCACATTGTTTCGGACAGCTGCGAGCGTTTCCCGGCATCTCGCCGCCGATCAGCGAGAGTCTGTGGTGCCGGCGGCCCTGCATCGGAACGGGTGACCTTGTTGTGGGTCGCGGCGAACCCGAGCAGACTCGACATCGGTGCACGACGTCCAAGCTCCGCCAACGATGCCCGGGAGCCCAGATGACCCGCCCGACTGCTGAGATTGCCGAAGCTTTCGTCAAGGTGTGGGATGTCGCGTCACCCCCCGGCTTGGCGGAGAAGGCCTACGCTCCCGACTGGATCGAGCACAGCCCGTTGCCGGGGCAGGGGCCCGGCAACGCGGGTCTGAACGACCTGGCCGGCGTCTACTTCGCTGTCTTCCCGGACCTGCACACTCGGGTCGAAGCTGTTCTGCATGACGACGACTACACGGTCGTCCGGTGGAGTGGGCAGGGCACCCACGAGGGCGATCAGATGGGTGTGCCAGCCACCCACCGCGCGGTGAGATTCAGCGGAATCGACATCCTGCGCATCGCCGGCGGCAAGGTCGTCGAGCACTGGGGCGAGACGAACGGACTCGACGTCATCCAACAGCTCCAGGCCGGCTGACCGACGATCGACCCGACCGCCCCGCCGACCGACTCATCTGTGGAACCGACGAGAAGCAGTGAGGAATTCCGATGTCAGACATCGAGCAGGACAAGCGAGCAGCTCGGGCCTTCTTCGACCGGGTATGGACCGCGGGGGAGGTCGCACGCGCCGGTGACTTCCTCGCCGACCATTTCACCAGTCACAACCCGCCCAACATCATCATTACGAGCCCGGATGACTACGCGGCCGCGGTGCTCTCGTTCCGGACGGCGTTTCCGGACCTGGTCAGCACCGTCGAGGATGTTTTCGGCGAAGGCGATCGGCTCGCGGTGCGTGGCACCGACCGGGGTACGCACCGCGGAGTCTACGAAGGGCGCGAGCCAACCGGACGCACCGTCGAACTCACCTGGATCGAGATCTTCCGCATGGAGAGCGGCAAGGCCGTAGAGGGCTGGGTGGAGACCGACCTCAGTCGCCTTCTGGCACAACTCGATCGATCCGACACCGGCTGAGCACCGGTGGGGCCATCCCGTGTTCCGGCCGAGGGGATCGGGTAGTCAGTGCAGGGCCGGCAACGAAGGGACTCCTGTGCACCACCAGAACGACGTCGATGCGGATCAGCGCGCTGCGGTCGACCAAAGTGCCGAGGTTCGTGACCCTGCGGACGACTCCGGGCTTCTCGACGACCCCACCGCGCTCGCAGATACCTACCCGGATGTTTTCAACGACAGCGCCGGGGCCGCCGAGCAGGCCATCGAGGTCGAAAGTCGGTCCGCCCACTCACCGTTGGGTCAGAGCCGGTCGACCGACAACGACCGGGATCAGCAGGTCCCCGAGGGTGGGGTCGTGCGCTCGTAGGGCACTGGTCCCTCGACGCTCATTCCGGACCTGAACGTGACTGCTGCCCTGACACCGGTCGCCGGTGCTCAAGACACCGTGACGCGCCGCCCGTCGCGGAACACTGCGACGATCCGGTGGAGCGACTCGGGATCGGTGAGGGGGTCACCGTCCACGGCCAGCAGGTCTGCGTCGAATCCCACTGCGACCCGGCCCTTGCGGGCACCGAGTCCACAGACGTCCGCGGCGACCGAGGTCATGGTGCGCAACGCGGCGGCCGGCTCTATCCCGACCTGGACCAGCGCGGTGAGTGCGTAGCGGAGCACGTCGTGGGGCTTGGGCGGCCCGATGCCCGCATCGGTACCGGCCACCACCCGGGCGCCGGCCGCGATCAGTCGGCGGTAGTTGGCTATCACGGCCGGCATCCGCCGCAGGATCTCCGGCGGCCCAGCTACCCCTGGCACCGGCTTGAGCCCTGCCGTCGCGCCCAGCACGATCCGGCGTTCGGCGATCAGCGCGATCAGCTCGTCGCCGGGGTCGTCGATCCCGTTCGCCGACCAGAAGCTCACGTGCTCCATCCCGTCGACACCCGCGGCAACACAATCCCGGACGGCCTGAGTGGCGTGCGCATGGGCGGTGACCGGCAGGCCGTGACGATGCGCCTCGTCGACGGCGGCCGCCAATGCGACGGGCGGGAACTGCGCGACCTCCTGGCGGGTGCCCGGGGTCAACGTGCCGCCGCTGGCCATGATCTTGATGACGTCCACACCGCGTTCCGCATGGGTGCGGACGGCGGTCCGCACCGCACCGACCGTGGGCTCGGTAGCACCGCCGAGGAAGTAGCAGTGTCCCGCCGGGGTGGTGATCGGAGGGCCCGCCGAGACGATGGTCGGCAACCCCGGTTCCCCGCGCAGCCCCAGCGTCAGGTAGTTCCGGTCACCCAGGTCGCGGACTGTGGTGACACCGCCCCGGAGCGCAGCCTTCGCCGCCAGTCGCGCGGCGGCCAGCACCTCGTCGTCGGACCGGAGGGCCAGTGCGCCGACCACGTCCGGCCCGGCGTCGAAGACGAGGTGGACGTGAGTGTCGACCAGGCCGGGCAACAGTGTCGCCGGGCCCAGGTCGATGACCTCGGCGCCGTCCGGCGGCTCAGCGCCGTGTTCGACGGACCGGATCGTGCCGCCGTCCAGGACGACCACCGGGTGCGGGCGGAGGCCGTCGCCCGTCCCGTCGAACAGTGCGGCGGCACGGACGGCCACCAACCGGGGCCGCGGGACGACCTGGACCGACGTCATCAGCACAGCGTGCGCGCTCGGACGGCTGTTGGCCAGGGCTCCGGTTGATCATCACCCCGGATAGAACAACCGGACATTCCTCACGACGCTCGGCAGCCGTCGAAAAGCACTCAGCAGCTCGCTCCCGCGGACCCGGATCTGCCGATCCGGGCCCGCGGGACGGATCAGTTGAGGTCGAAGCGATCCAGATCCATCACGGTCGACCATGCAGCCACGAAGTCGCGGACAAATTTCTCCTGCGCATCGTCGCTGGCATAGACCTCGGCGATGGCGCGGAGTTCGGAGTTCGACCCGAACACCAGATCGTTGCGGCTCCCGGTCCAGACGACCTCGCCGGTCGCGTCACGCCCGTCGAACGTCTCCGGGGTGTGCGACGACGCCGTCCAGGTGATCCCCATGTCGAGCAGGTTCACGAAGAAGTCGTTGGTCAGCACACCGGGGGTGGCGGTGAGCACACCTGCCGACGACCCGCCGGCAGTGGCCCCCAGTGCTCGCAGACCGCCGACGAGCACGGTCATCTCCGGTGCGCTGAGCGTGAGCAGGTTCGCCCGGTCGATCATCATGAACTCGGCCGGCAACAGGTTGCCCTTGCCGAGGTAGTTGCGAAACCCGTCGGCCCCCGGCTCCAGAGCGGCGAAGGACTCCACGTCCGTCTGCTCCTGCGAGGCGTCGGTGCGCCCCGGGGTGAACGGGACCTCGAGCTGGTGGCCGGCGGCCGCAGCCGCCTGCTCGACGGCGGCGGACCCGGCGAGCACGATCAGGTCGGCCATCGACACCGTGGCGTCACCGGCGGCGTTGAAGGATTCCTGAATGCGCTCCAGCGTGTCCAGGACGATGGCCAACGTCTCGGGATCGTTGGCGTCCCAGTCCCGCTGGGGCTTCAGACGCACGCGGGCGCCGTTGGCGCCGCCGCGCTTGTCGCTGCCACGGAACGTCGACGCCGAGGCCCATGCGACCCCCACGAGCTGAGCGGTCGACAGCCCGGAGTCCAGGATCTGCGCCTTCAACCGCGCGATGTCGTCGGCCCCGACGACCGGGTGGTCCAGGGCAGGCACCGGGTCCTGCCAGATGAGCGTCTCGGCCGGGACCAGCGGGCCGAGGTAGCGCTGGATGGGGCCCATGTCGCGGTGGGTCAGCTTGAACCAGGCGCGGGAGAACGCATCCGCGAACTCGTCCGGGTTGGCCAGGAAGCGGCGGCAGATCTTCTCGTAGATCGGATCGACCCGGAGCGCGAGATCCGAGGTCAGCATGGTCGGCGGCCGACTGAGTGAACCGTCCTCCGGGTCCGGCACGGTGTTCGCGCCGCCACCGTTCACCGGCTGCCACTGGTGGGCGCCGGCCGGGCTCGCGGTCAGCTCCCATTCCCACCCGAACAGGTTCTCCAGATAGCTGTTGTCCCACTGGGTCGGGGTCGCGTTCCAGGTGACCTCGAGTCCGCTGGTGATCGCGTCGCGCCCCTTGCCGCTGCCGAAGGTCTGCTTCCAGCCCAGCCCCTGCTCCTCCAGGCCCGCACCTTCGGGCTCGGGGCCGACGTACTGAGCCGGATCCGCAGCCCCGTGGGTCTTGCCGAAGGTGTGCCCGCCGGCGACCAGCGCCACCGTCTCCTCGTCGTTCATCGCCATCCGGGCGAACGTCGCACGGATGTCACGTGCCGAGCCGAGCGCCTCCGGCTCCCCGTTCGGGCCTTCGGGGTTGACGTAGATCAGGCCCATCTGGACAGCAGCGAGCGGATTCTCCAGCTCGCGGTCACCGGTGTAGCGCTCGTCGCCGAGCCAGGTCTGCTCCGGCCCCCAGTACACGTCCTCGTCGGGCTCCCAGACGTCAGCGCGACCGCCGGCGAAACCGAATGTCTTGAGCCCCATGGTCTCCAGCGCGCGGTTGCCGGTGAAGATCATCAGGTCGGCCCAGCTCACCGAGCTGCCGTACTTCTTCTTCACCGGCCACAGCAGGCGCCGCGCCTTGTCCAGGTTCCCGTTGTCGGGCCAGCTGTTCAGGGGGGCGAAGCGCTGCATGCCGGCCCCGGCCCCGCCGCGACCGTCGCTGATCCGGTAGGTGCCGGCGCTGTGCCAGGCCATCCGGATCATGAACGGGCCGTAGTGACCGAAGTCAGCGGGCCACCAGTCCTGGGAGTCGGTCAGCACAGCGTCGACGTCGGCAGCCAGTTGGTCCAGGTCCACGGTGCCGAAAGCGGCGGCGTAGTCGAAGTCCTCGCCCATCGGGTTGGCAACAGCGGGGTGCTTGCGCAGGATCTTGAGGTTCAGCTGATTGGGCCACCAGTCGCGGTTGCCCGCACCCTCGGTGGGGTGGTTCCGCGGGCCGACGGTTGCGACGGGGCAACCGGCCTCGCTGGCCGCCGACTGCATGTCGCCGACCTTGGCGTTGTGGTTCTCGGTGATGGTGTCGGTCTCGGTGCTGCCGGGGTCGCCGGTGGTGCTGTGGGTCACGTGGATCCTTCCAAGGGATGTGTGGGATCGGAGAGTGTGGAGGGTCAGGAGATCAGGGCTGTACAGGCGGGGCAGCGGCCCCAGTAGATGACCTCGGCTTCGTCGACGGCGAAGCCGCCGTCATCGGAGGCGGTGAGGCAGGGGGCCGCGCCGATGGCGCAGTCGACGTCCACGATCACGCCGCACCCGCGGCACACCATGTGGTGGTGGTTGTCGCCGATGCGCGTCTCGTACCGCGCGACCGATCCGGCCGGCTGGATGCGCCGCACCAGTCCGACCTCGGCCAGGGTGTGCAACGAGTTGTAGACGGACTGGCGGGAGACGTCGGGGAAGGCCCGCCCGACAGCGGCGATGACGGCGTCCGTGTCGGCGTGCGGGTGCGTTCGGACCGCGTCCAGCACCGCGAGCCGGGGCCGTGTCACGCGCAGGGCGGCGGCGCGCAACAACTCGGGGAGATCGGTGGCCGTCATCACCGACAGTCTCACCCGTTGTTTGGATCGAGTCAAGAAAGGGGCTGCGTTCGGCGTGTCCGAGGTTTGCGAACGCCGACCTGCAGCCGGCCCGGATCAGTTCTGTTCGTTACCCCGACGCCATCGGATGCCGGCCTCGACGAACCCGTCGATCTCGCCGTCGAACACCGCTGCCGGATTGCCGACCTCGAAGTTCGTCCGCAGGTCCTTGACCATCTGGTACGGATGCAGCACGTAGGAGCGCATCTGGTTGCCCCAGGAGTTGCCGCCGTCCTTGAGCGCGTCCATCGTCGCCTTCTCCTCCTGGCGCCGGCGCTCCAGCAGCTTGGACTGCAACACTGTCATCGCCGAGGCGCGGTTCTGCAACTGGGAACGCTCGTTCTGGCAGGAGACCACGATGCCGGTGGGCAGGTGGGTGATCCGGACCGCGGAGTCGGTGGTGTTCACGCCCTGACCGCCCGGGCCGCTGGAGCGGTACACGTCGACCCGGAGTTCCTTCTCGTCGATCTCGACGGCATCGGTCGAGGCGACCACCGGAAGCACCTCGACACCGGCGAACGACGTCTGGCGGCGGCCCTGGTTGTCGAAGGGGGAGATGCGCACCAGCCGGTGGGTGCCCTGCTCGACCGACAGCGTCCCGTACGCGTACGGCGCCTTCACCTCGAACGTCGTGGACTTGATGCCGGCCTCTTCGGCGTAGGAGGTCTCGTAGATCTCGGTGGCGTAGTGGTGACGCTCGGCCCAGCGCAGGTACATCCGCTGCAGCATCTCGGCGAAATCCGCCGCGTCGACCCCGCCGGCCTCGGATCGGATGGTGACCAGGGCGTCCCGGACGTCGTACTCCCCGGACAGCAGCGTGCGGACCTCCAGCGCCTCGATGTCGGAGTGCAGGGTCCGGGCCTCGGTGCGGGCCTCGTCCAGGGTGTCCGCGTCGTCGTCGCCGAGTTCGTAGAGCACGTCCAGGTCGTCCAGCCGCTGCCGCAGGTCTTTCACGCGCTTGAGCTCGGCCTGGGTGTGCGACAGCGCGGAGGTGACCTTCTGCGCATTCTCCAGGTCGTTCCACAGATCCGGCGCGCTGGCCTGTTCCGACAACTCCTCGATCCGGGCCGCCATGGCCGCCACGTCCAGCGCGGTCTCGATGCTGGTCAGCGTGGTGTCGAGGGCTTTGAGATCGGCAGAATCGTCGGGATGCACGTCACGTGACTCTACGCGTCCAGGGGTGGCGCCCGACTCGCCGGACGGTTACACCGGGTAGCTCAGGACCTCGCCGCGGAGCCGGAGTCGCGATGCCATCCCGACCCGGGTCGTCGCCGCGGACGTCTGCCGGACGGCGAACGTGCGGTCGCCCGAGCGTCACCGTCACCAGCGAGTCGTGTCCGAAGTACTCGACAGCGACGGTCCGTACCGGCAGCCCGTCGTCGTCGCTGTCCACCAGCTGCAGATTCTCCGGACGGAGCAGCACCGTGACCGGGCCGACCCGGGCGGCGGCGGGTCCGCTGGACGGCGCTGTACCCAACTCGCAGCGCACCAGCACCCCGTCGGACTCGCCGGCCAACAGCACCGTCTCGCCGGTGATGGTGGCGGTGGTCAGGTCGACCGGGGTCTCGTAGACCTCCCGCGCGGTGCCGACCTGCCGGACCCGGCCGCTGTGGATCACCGCGACCTGGTCGGCCAGCGACAGCGCCTCCGCCTGATCGTGGGTGACCAGCACGGTGGTCACCCCCTCGGCGGTGAGCACCTCCTTGACCAGCGAGCGGGTGCCGGCCCGCAGGTCGGCGTCCAGGGCCGCGAACGGCTCGTCCAGCAGCACCACCCGCGGCCGCCGGGCCAGCGCGCGCGCCAGCGCTACCCGCTGCTGCTGGCCACCCGACAGCTCGTGCGGGAACATCGGGAGCTTGGCGTGGTCCAGGCTGACCAGGTCCATCAGCTCCCGGACCCGGCTGTGGCCGACCCGCTCCCGCCGGCGGAGCCCGAACGTGATGTTGCGCTCGATGGACAGGTGCGGGAACAGGGCGCCCTCCTGGGCGAGATAGCCCAGGTCGCGGCGCTCCGGCGGGACGAACCGGCCCGGGCCGCTGACCTGCGCTCCGCCCAGGCGGATCGTGCCGGCGTCCGGAGCGGCGAACCCGGCGATCAACCGGAGCAGTGTGGTCTTTCCGCAGCCGGACGGCCCGAGGATGGCGGTGAACGCCCCCTCCGGGATCTCCAGGTCGATTCCGTGCAGCACCTCGGTGCCGTCGAAGGACTTCCGGACGCCGCTGACGTCGATGGCGCTCATCGGCCGCGCACCCGGCGCGAGTGCTCGGTCAGCAGGTAGACCGTCGGGGCCGAGATCAGCACCATCATCGTGGCGTACGGCGCCGCGCCCAGGTAGTCGATGCCGCCGGTGTGGCTCCAGAACCGGGTGGCCAGGGTGGTGGTGCCGGTCGGGGACAGCATCAGGGTGGCGGTGAGCTCGGTACTGGCGGCGATGAAGACCAGGGCGGCCCCGGAGGACAGGCTTGGCGCCAGCAGCGGAAGGACCACCCGACGGACCATCGTCATCGACCCCACTCCCAGCGCACGGGCGGCTTCCTCCAACTCGGGCGACGCCTGTCGCAGGCCCGCTTTGATCCCGGCGAGGGCACGCGGCAGGAACAACACCACATAGGCGATCAGCAAAGTCAGGTGGGTCTGATACAGCGGGCGGGCGACGGTGATGGTGACGGTGATCAGCGCCAGTGCCACGACGACCCCGGGAACGGAGCTGGACACGTAGCTCAGTCTATCGAGCAGCGTGGTCGGCACACTCCGGAAGCGGATCGCCAGGTAACCGACCGGGAACGCGACCAGCAGGGTCAGCACTGCGGCCAGTGCGCCCAGCGCGAGAGTGGTCAGGGTGGTGGAGAGCGCGTCGGGCCAGGTGTCGGCGCCACGGCTCAGCCAATAGCCGATGCTGGTCAGTGGCACCCCCAGCGCCGCGGCGGCCACCAGCGTGAGGAATCCGACGGCCGGGATGCGCCAGCGCCCGACGTCGGCCCGGGTCAATGCCCGCGACGTCGAGCCGCCGACCCTGCTCTGCCGCCGCCGCCCGGCCAGGACGGACTCCCCGGCCACCAGGGCGAGGCAGCACACCACCAGGACGAAGGCCAGCACCGACGCCGCACCGCTGGCGAAGGTGGACCGGAACTGGTCGTAGATGGCGGTCGTGAGGGTGGCGAAACGCAGCATCTGGAAGGCGCCGAACTCACTGAGGCAGTGCAGCGCCACGATCAGCGAACCGGCCAGCACGGCGGGCCGCAGCTGCGGCAGCACCACCCGGGCGAACACCGCAGCCCGGGACAGGCCCAGGGTGCGGGCCTGCTCCTCCCAGGCCGGGTCGATTCCGCGCAGCGCCGCGGTGACGGGGAGGAAGACGAACGGGTAGTAGGCCAGCCCCATGATCAGGGTGGCCCCGAACAGGCCGTCGATGCCGGGCAGCACCGACACCCAGCCGTAGCTGGTGACGAAGGCCGGAATGGCCAGCGGGGCGGTCAGCAGCGCCCCCCAGATCCGGGCGCCAGGGATCCGGGTGCGCTCGACGATCCAGGCACCGGCCACTCCGAGCAGCACGCTCATCACCACCGTGCACAGCGCCAGCAGCAGCGTGTTGCGCAGCAGCAGGCCGACCCGCGGCCGGAAGATCAGCCGGGTGGCGGCGTCCCAGCCGACCCCGGCCGTCGAGGTGATCACCGAGATCAGCGGGATCAACGTGAGTCCCGCCGCCAGGAACGCCACCAGGACCAGTGCGGGCGCGGGACGGCTGCGCGGCGCACTGGTCCGGAGCGTGCTCATCAGGGACAAGAGGGTCTTTCGGGCGGTGGTGGGTCAGAGCAGGCCGGCGTCGGTCATCAGTGCGACGACCTCGGGTCCGTTGAGGGTGGCCGGATCGACGGTCGGCGCGTCCAGGCCGGTCAGTGGCTTGAGCGCGGGGTTGGCGTCACCGGTGATCGGATACTCGAAGACCGTGTCGGCCACGATCTGCTGGCCGGCTTTGGTGGTCAGGAAGTCGACATACTGCTGCGCAGCGTCGGCGTTCTTGCTCGAGGCCAGCACGCCGGCGCCGGAGACGCTGACGAACGCGCCCGGGTCCTGGTTGCCGAAGTAGTGCAGCTGGGTGTTCTTGCTGTTCTCGCCGGTGCCGGACTGGTCGCCGTACCAGTAGTAGTGGTAGATCACGCCGCCGGCGATCTCGCCTGCGTTGACGGCCTTCATCACGGCGGTGTTGCCCTTGTAGACCGCCGCGTCGGCGACCATCGCGTCCAACCAGGACGCGGTGGCGTCGGAACCCTCGATGGCCAGCATCGCCGAGATGATGGCCTGGAAATCGGCGCCGCCCGGGGAGGCCGCCCATTTCCCCTTCCACGCCGGGTCGGCGAGGTCCATCAGTGACGCCGGCAGCTGCGCCTCGGTGAGCATCGAGGTGTTGTAGACGAACACCGTCGACCGGGCGGCGACGCCGACCCAGTTCTTCGACGACGGCACGTAGCCGGCCGGCACCTGCGCCAGGGTGTCCGCGTCGACCGGGCTGAACAGGCCGGCGTTGTCGACGATGTTCATGGCGGGGGAGTTCTCGGTGATGAAGACGTCCGCGGGTGAGGCGTCGCCCTCGGCGACCAGCTGGTTGGCCATCTCGGAGTCGTCACCGTTGCGCAGGTCGACGGCGATGCCGGTCTGCGCGGTGAACTCCTCCGACCACGCGGTGGTCAGGTCCTCGTGCTGGGCGTTGTACACGGTGAGCGTCACGTCACCGGCCGCGGTGCCGCTGGAAGAGGTCACACTGGAAGAGCTGCCACTGGAAGAGCTGACACCGGAAGAGCTGTCGCTGGATCCGGTGGATGCGGTGGTGGCGGCACCGGTCGAGCTGGAGCCGCAGGCGGCCAGCATCAGTGCTCCGGCGGCGATCGTCGCCGCCGCTCGTACTCGGGTCCTCATCGTCACGTGCTGTCCTTCGGGTGGAGTCGTCGCAGTGGGCGCGGACGTCGGTCCGAGCTCGCTCGCGGTGGTCGATAGTGAGCCTAACCTAACTTCGCCGGACGCCGAACGTCGCCGTCGACACAGCTCCGCTGGCTGGGGTTCCGGTTGGGTAGAAGCGCACCAGCAACCAACCTCGTGAGGAGCACCATGAAAACGGCCGTCTCGGTCACGCTCGGCGCTGTTCTGCTGCTGGCGGGCATCGCGCTGCTGGTCCTGCCCGGACCCGGGTTCCTGCTCATCGCCGCCGGCCTCGCGCTGTTGGCGACCCGGTTCGACTGGGCGAAGAAGCCGCTGGAATTCGCCAAGGGCAAGGCGGTACAGGGAGTGGAGGAGGTCCGCAACAGTCGGATCAAGACCGCGTTGGCGATCCTGAGTGCGGTGGCGCTGGTGGTGGTGGGCATCCTCGGGCTGGCCGGGGTCGATCTGCCGATGCTCAACACGCTGTCGGCGATCATGCTGATCCTGGGCGGGCTGTTCCTGGTGGGGACCGTCGTCTACGCCCGGACCCGCAGCCAGGACGCGCCCTCGTCGTTGATCTGAGCTCGTGTCATCGCCGTTCGCGGAACTCGCCGACGTGAAGGGTGAAGACACCGGTGACGGTGTTGGCGGCGGTGAGTCCGGCCGGTAGCAGCGGTAGGACGAGGGGGACGGTGACGCAGACGTCGAAGACGGCGCCCGGGGTGAGGTCGGGCGGTTGTCGGGGGGCGGTGGCGCAGTCGGAGCCGCGGGCGACGTAGTGCAGGCCGACGGTGGTGGTGGAAAGGCCCTGGTCGGTCATGGTCTGCCGGGCGGCGGCCAACGCCAGATTCTGGCCGGCCCCGATGCTGTCGGCGTTGTCGAGCAGGCGGGCCGCATCCCGGGCGGACTGGGCCGCGGCGAAGGTGGTGGCCTGCACGGTCAACAGTGAGAGTGCGAGGTAGAGCACCGGGATCATCACCAGCACACCCAGCACGATGAACTCCAGGACGGCGCGGCCCGCGTCCCGATCGGCGTGACCCGCACGGTCGGTGGGGGTGCTGCATGTCAGGTCGCCCCCTCGCGGGCGGCATGCCCGACGGCGACCACGTCGGGTAGGACCCCGTCGAGCAGTCCGATCAGGCCGGGGGCGGCGACGGTGCACCGCACCTCGGTGAGGGTCGCCGTGCCGGTCAGGGTGCAGGTCAGCGTGCGCCGGGTGCTGCCGACGGCGGCGTCTCCCAGCTGGGTGGCGACACGCCTGGTGACGTCGAACAATCCGACCTCGGAGAGGCCGGCGTACCGCGCGGCTTCCGCCGCAGCGGACGTCAACAGGTGTCGGGTGTAGATCCACAGGCAGCCCTGGACGACGGCGAAGAACAGCAGCATCACGACCACGCTGACCATCGCGAATTCGGCGACGGCCGAGCCGCGGTCGGCCCCACCGGCCGCCGTCGCACGGACGGTCCCATTCGCATCGCGCCGGTGCGTCACCGGATGGAGCTGAAGGCACTGCGCACGGCCTCGGTGACCTCGCCGCGGAACACCGCGAGCAGCCCGACGACGACGATCGCCGTCATCAGGGTGATCATCACCCAACCGGGGACGTCGCCGCGGTCCCGGTCGGCGATATCGCGGCGCGGCGAGGTCCGGTTGACCCGGCTCATCCCCATCAACACGGCGACTGCGAAGCGGGTCAGGGCGGTCTGGGTGCGGTCGATCATGGGTGGTCCTTCCGAGGGGTGCGGTGCTGTCAGCCCGCGACGGTGGTGATGGCGACGAGGCCCGGGTACAGGGCGAAGATGATGGTGATCGGCAGCACCAGAAAGACCACGGGGACCATCATCCCGATCTCTTTGCGGCCGCCGGCTTCCATGAGTTGGCGTTTGGACAGGGCGCGGACGTCGGCGGCCTGGGCGCGGAGGACGTCGGCGAGGGGGGTGCCGCGTTCGATGGCGACGGCCATGCCGTCCAGGAAGCGGGCGAAGGGTTCGAGGCGGGTGCGGTCGCGGACGGCGGTGACGGCTTCGAGGAAGGGGGTGCCGGATCGGGTGTCGGCGAGGATCGCGGCGAGTTGTTGGACCAGGGGGCCCTGGGCGAGGCGGGTGATGCGTTCGATGGCGCCGCTGGGGCCTTCGCCGGCGGTGACTGCGAGGGCCAGCATCTCGGCGACGACTGGGAATTCGGCGAGGATCTCGGCGTCGCGGGTGCGTACTTGCCGGGTCAGCCATTGGTCGCGGGCGAGGACCCCGACGATGGTGCAGAGCAGCACGAAGACGGCGATGCCGGCGGGGTTGGCGGTGGCGAGTACCAGTGCGGCCGCCCCGAGGCCGAGGCCGCCGAGCAGGCCCAGGGCTCCCCAGATGACCTGTTCGGCGCGGAAGTCCTCGACGGTGAGCGGCGAGTTCAGTGCGCCGAGTCGTCGGCGTACGGACGCTTGGCCACCGACGATGCGGTCCAGTCGCCCGACCAGGTCTTTGAGCAGGGGCAGTGAGATGCGGTGCAGGACCGACGCCGGCCCGGTGGGGATGGGGGCGGCGAGCAGTCGGGAGGGTGGTGGGGTGTCGGCGAGGTAGGGCGCGATGCGGTCGGCGAGGGTGAGGCGACGCATGGGTGGGGTGGAGGCGATCGCGAGCAGCAGGCCTGCTCCGGCGAGTCCGCCGAGGATGGCCCCGATGGCGGCGAGGTTCATCGGAGCACCCGCCGTTCCTCGGGGAGGCGGCCGATGCGCATCATCAGGCGGTAGGCGAACACCGACACTGCGGCGCCGGCGCCGAGGATGACGACTCCGGTGGGTGAGTCGTAGGCGGTGAGGGTCTGTTGTTGGGTGGCCAGTAGCAGCAGGATCAGCCAGGGGGCGCTGACCGCGACGCGGGCGGCGTTGACCGACCAGGACTGTCGGGCGAGGAGTTCGCTGCGGGTGCGGGCGTCGTCGCGGAGGAATCCTGACAGGGTGCTGAGCAGCCGCCCGAGGTCGGTGCCGCCGACGTCGCGGGCCACCCGCAGTGATTCGCAGACGCGGTCGCCGGTGGGGTCGGACAACGCTCCCTTGAGCCGGTCCACGGACTCGTTGAACCGGCCGGTGGCCCGGTAGTCGGAACCGAACCGGCGGAACGGTTCGCGGATGGCTTCCGGTCCGCGGGTGCCGACCGAGGTGAGCGCTTCGGGGAGGGACAGGCCGGCTCGGACGCCGGAGGTGAGGTTGTCCACCACTTCCGGCCAGACTTCGCGGAGTTCGGATTGTCGCCTGGTGCGGAGTCTGGCGACCATCAGTCGCGGCACCATCGCGCCGAACACGGCGAACACGGCGGCCACTGCCAGTGAGCGGGTGACCACGAAGACCACGCAGAGCGCGATGACACCGCCGGCGACCTGCAGCAGGGTGAGCTGAGTGGGGGTGACACCGGTCAGTCCGGCCTGCGCGAGGCGGTCCCGGCCCCGCTCGCCGCGCCGGGTAGGCCGGTCGGCCACCCGGGGGCGGGCGAACGCGCTCCAGACCAGCAGGAGTCCGAGGCCGGCCAGCAGCCCGATGACGGCACCCACTACGCCCCCCGTCTGTTCGATCGGGCGCCCGAAGGGCGGCCCATTGTCGTCGCGACGATTATCACCCATTCGGCCGTCATGGCACCGGCAAACGGTGACATTTCCCGGACTGCATTGATTCCGACGAGTGATTTACCACCGATGACCGGTCGTGTCATGGCGCACGGTGACGTGGGCCGTCGGGTCAGCCTGGCAGAGCGACGGCCCTCGAAACCGGTCGTGGCCGGATTGTGGATAGCTGTGCAGCAGCCGTGCTCGCACCGGCTGGATCACCGGTCGCGCGGTGTACGGCCCGACGACTGGCAGGATCAGCCGCATGCCCGACGATCTGTTGCCCACCGCTCCCGGGTCGGAGTCGATGCCGCCCACTGCGGACAAGGACTACGCCGACCGGCTGAACCGCCTGCAGGGCAGACGCTGGAAGAAGATCCTCAACGTCCAGCTGCCGTGGAAACTCCACCTCCGGTTCTTGCGGATGGGCCGCACCCTCGACGTCGGATGCGGAAACGGTCGCAATCTGGGCTACCTGCCGGCGGGCAGCGTCGGGGTGGACCACAACCCGTATTCGGTCCGGACGGCCCGTCGGCACGGTCCGGCGTTCACCGACGGCGAGTTCTTCGCCGATCCACAGCTGACCGCACCCGGTGGTTTCGACGCGATTCTGGCCGCCCACCTCGTCGAACACCTGACCCCGGCGGAGGCACGCAGCGTCCTGCGCAGCTACCTGCCGATGCTCCGGCCCGGCGGCAAGGTCGTGTTCTTCACCCCGCAGGAGCGCGGCTACGCCTCCGACCCCACCCATGTGGTGTTCACCGGAACCGCCGAACTGACCGCTCTCTGCGCGGACCTCGGCCTGACCGTGCAGCGCACGTACTCGTTCCCGTTCCCCCGATGGGCCGGGAAGCTGTTCATCTACAACGAGTTCGTCGTCGTGGCCACCGCCCCCGAAGGCTGACCGGTCCCACTCGGATGCGCCGCGACAACGGTGGCGAGCCGTCGAGGACGGGCGTTCAATGAAGAACATGAACACCGACTGGCACAACGAACACGTCCTCGGCGCCAAGGCCCCGATGGAGGAGCGCGTCCGCTGGCATCTCCAGCACACCGACAAATGCGGTTGCCGACCGATTCCGAAGGACGTCCAGGACGTCATCGACGAGCACGCAGGCCAGGGCGCCTCAGCCTGAGCAGGGCACGACCGGATCGCCCGGTGGTGTGATCGACCGGCCGCGTTCCTGAATCCCCTGCCCTCACCGGCGGGCACTCAGCTGACGGTCAGCGTTGTACCAGCCTGCCCAACGCCAGTTGGGCGAGCGGGGCGTAGGCGGCCACCACCGGCGCCGGACCGTGGATCTGCAGGGTGGTCAACGTGCGGCGCTCGTCGGCCGCCGAGCCGACGTCCAATGGGACCACCGTGTGTTCCAGCCGCAGCGAGACCGGCCCGACCGACACCCGCCAGGTCCAGCTCCGTACCGACGAGGTCGCGTCGACGGCCTCCACCCGGAACGGCACGCCCCATCCCAACGGGCCCCGAACGGTGCCGGTGAGCCCCGGCTCGAGTCGATCGTTGGTGACGTCGACCCGGCGGATCTGCGGCGACCACTCCGACCAGCGGGAGGGTCGCAGGTAGCGGTCCCAGACCTCGTCAGGTGCGGCCGTCCCACGGGCGGTCAGGGTCAGCTTCACAGGGTCTCCTCGTGCGGGTGGTTCTCGGTTTCCTCGTTGCCTTCCACCGGCTCGCGCTCCTTGCGGCGCAACAGGTACGCGCTGGTTCCGAGGATCAGCACCAGTACCCCGAGGACACCGATCTCCCACATCGCGTCGGAGAACTTGCTCCCCTTGCCGATGTCGTCGGCGGCCTTCACCGACAGGACGACGATCTCCTTGATCGAGGCGATGACCCCGACCAGCAGGAACGGTTCGGCCACGAGTTCACGGCGGCTGACGGTGATCCGGACCGCGTACAGCAGTTCCACGACGATGAACACCAGCAGCAGGGTGTCCAGGATGTCGATGGCATGCTGACCGCTGCGGTCCGCAACGCTGAACAGCGGACCGACCTGCCGTGCGGACTGAACCAGCAGCGACAGCGCGGTCACCACCAGGAAGGCCGCGATGCCGACGTAGACGACCATTTCGGCGAGCGCCAGTGCCCGATTGCCCACCTTGACGTGCATCGGCGCTTCGGATCCGGATTCAGCGCGTTGTTCGCGTCGGGACGCGTCCGAGGTGGTGGCCATCCGGGCGATTGTGCCGGAAAGGACGCCCGGTGGTGCCGGCACCTGCCCGGCGGCAGGTGCCGGCAGTGCCCGCGGTGCCGCGGTGGACTCCCGACGCACCATCTCAATCCGGGCGGCGGGCTCGGCCACACCGCCACCAGGGCCGGATACTGGCACACTGGCGGACATGGAACATCACTCCGCCATGGGCTGCGGTCGAGACCGGTGACCCTCTTCCGAACCCTCCCGACCGGCGATGAAGGCGTGCAGGTCCGCCTGCTGTTGGACCTCGAACCCGTCGTCGAGGAGAACCTCGAGCGACATCTCAAGGTGACCAAGGACTGGATGCCGCACGACTACATCCCGTGGAGTCGCGGCAAGGACTTCGCGTTCCTCGGTGGCGAGGACTGGCGTCCGGAGGATTCGGCGCTGGATCCGGTGGCCAAGACCTCGATGATCGTCAACCTGCTGACCGAGGACAACCTGCCGTCCTACCACCGCATCATCCACCAGCAGTTCGGACAGGACGGTGCCTGGGGGAACTGGGTCGGACGCTGGACGGCCGAGGAGGGCCGTCACGGCATCGCGCTGCGCGACTACCTGGTGGTCACCCGTGGTGTCGACCCGGTGCAGCTGGAGGACCTGCGCATGCAGCACATGACCGCGGGCTACGACCGCGAGCAGATGAGCATGCTGCACACCGTGGTCTACGTGTCGTTCCAGGAGCTGGCGACCAGGGTCTCGCACCGCAACACCGGCACCGCGGCGGGTTGTCCGGTGGCCGAGGCGTTGCTGGCCCGGATCGCCGCCGACGAGAACCTGCACATGATCTTCTACCGCAACCTGGTGCAGGCCGCGTTCGAGCACGCACCGGACGCGACGATGGTGGCCATCCTCGACGAGGTCCGCAACTTCGCGATGCCGGGTCAGGGCATGCCGGACTTCATGCGCAACTCGGTGATCATGGCCAAGGCCGGGATCTACGACCTTCGCCTGCACCACGACGCCGTGATCATGCCGGTGCTGAAGTACTGGAAGGTCTTCGACCGCACCGATTTCGGACCGGTCGGTGAGCAGGCGCGGGAAGAGCTGTCGGTATTCCTGGCCGATCTCGATCAGCAGGCGACCCGGTTCGTCGAGCGGCGTGACAAGGCGCGGGCTCGCCAGGAGGCAGCCCGCGGGTGAGGTGCAACGCCTCCGGTAGGCGAATCGACGTGCGGGGCGTCGCGGTGACAGACTGCGACGCCCCGCACGGCTGTCCGGGCATGTTCACCCGATCAACTCACCATCAGAGGCGCGGTGAGCGCAGCCGTTCACGGGCTGCACGGTGGGGTTGTTCTGATCGGATGTGATCGGCGTCATATACACGCACTGCAATATTGCGATTACTCTGAGTGAAGATCACGGCTAGGCGTCACGCCGTCACCACCACCAGAAGGACACGCGAGATGAGCTTGCAGCGCATCGATGGGAACACCGAGACCGGCAGCGGCGCCCTCACCGCTCCGCTCGTGATGGCGATCCCGTTGGTCTCGGTCTCCGGCTCCGAGGAGCGGCCGGTGACGGCCACTCTGCGGTACGCGCCCAGCGAGCCATTCCTGATCCGTGCGAACTTCCGGATGAGCGGAGGGCGCACCGTGGATTGGGTGCTCTCCCGAGAACTGCTGCAGGAGGGGCTGGTGATGGCTGCCGGGATCGGTGACATCCGGTTCGTGCCGGGTGACGACGGTCTGCTCATCGAACTGTGTTCCCACCAGGGCCGCGCCTTCCTCTTCGGCGACATCCGCCCGTTCATGGATTTCGTCAATCAGGTCTATGCGCTGGTCCCGGACGGCTCGGAGGATCGCTTCTACTCCGTGCATGCCGAACTGGACCTGCTCCTGCAGCTGATGGCCGACCCCGCGCGCGGGACCGACTCCGCCTGACCCCGGTCGCCGACCCGGCCGGCCGACCGTTCGGCCGTCCGGTTACTGTCGGTTGGTGCTGATCTCCTCCCGTCGCCGGGTGCAGTGATGACCGTGCACACAGTCGGCGATCTGCCCGCGGCTCATGTCGCCGCGGTCTCCCGTCTGTTGTCCAGTTATCGCGCCATCCCCGCCGGGGAGCCGGTCCGGCTGGCCAAGAAGTCGTCGAACCTCTTTCGCGCTCGGGCGCAGACGGACAGTCCGGGGTTGGACGTCCGTGGGCTCGACGGGGTGATCGTGATCGACCCGATGGCCCGGACCGCCGATGTCGGTGGCATGTGTACCTACGAGACGTTGGTGGCGGCCACCCTTCCGCAGGGGCTCAGCCCGACCGTCGTGCCGCAGCTGAAGACCATCACGGTCGGCGGTGCGGTGACCGGGCTGGGAATAGAGGCGACCTCGTTCCGGGCCGGGCTGGTCCACGAATCGGTCGTCGAGATGGACGTGCTGACCGGCGCCGGGGACATCGTCACTGCGTCCCCGACCGGCGCGTACCGCGACCTCTTCCACGGCTTCCCCAACTCGTTCGGCACGCTGGGCTATGCAACCAGGGTCCGGCTGCGCCTCGAACCGGTTGGGCAGTTCGTCGACCTGCGGCACCTGCGCTGCCGTTCCGTCGCCGAGATGCAGGCCCGCACCGCGGATCTGATGGCGTCGGGTCAGCTGGACGGGGTCGCCGTCGACTACCTGGACGGGGTGGTCTTCACCGCCGACGAGTGCTACCTGACGGTGGGGACGAAGACCGACGTGCCGGGGCCGGTCAGCGACTACACCGGACGGCAGATCTACTACCGCTCACTGCAGGAGCGCACCCACGACCGGCTCACCACGCATGACTACCTCTGGCGCTGGGACACCGACTGGTTCTGGTGTTCGCGGGCCTTCGGTACCCAGCAGCCACTGGTGCGGCGGCTGTGGCCGCCGCGCTACCGACGCAGCTCGTTCTACTCCAAGCTCGTCGCGGTGGACCGGCGGTGGTCCATCGCCGACCGGCTCGAGCGGCTGCACGGCCGCCCTGCTCTGGAGCGGGTGGTCCAGGACGTGGAGATCCCGCTCGATCGCGTTGCCGAGTTCGTCGACTGGTTCCTCGCCACGGTCCCGATCGAGCCGCTCTGGTGGTGCCCGTTGCGCCAGCGCCCCGGCGTGCCCGACACCGACGGCCCGCGCTACCCGCTGTATCCGCTGGTGTCCGACCGGCCCTACGTCAACATCGGGTTCTGGTCGGTGGTCAGTGGCGATCCGGCCCTACCGGGCGCGACGAACCGGCGGATCGAGGACGCGGTGAGCCGGTTCGGCGGCCACAAGTCGCTCTATTCGGACAGCTACTACTCGCGGCCGGATTTCGACGCCCGCTACGGCGGTGCGCGGTACCGGGAGCTCAAACGACGCTTCGACCCTGACAACAGGCTGCTGGACCTCTACGCGAAAGCGGTACAACACCGATGACCACATTCAAGGCACCATCCGGATCCCGCGCGTCGGCGCCGGGTCGGGCGACTTCGGCGCGCACCGTCGCCGAGGTCGCGGATGCGTTCCTCGTGCCGCCGCTGCCGTTCCGGTTGACCGCGTTCGACGGCAGCAGCGCCGGACCGGTCGACGCGCCATTGGGTGTGCACGTCGCCGCAGCGCGCGCATTGACCTACATCCTCACCGCACCCGGAGACCTGGGAATGGCGCGTGCCTACGTCGCCGGCGACCTGACGTTCTCCGGTGTCACCCCCGGTGACCCGTACCCGATGCTGCGCGCGATGGCCGACGGGATGCAGCTGCGGCGCCCGTCGGCCCGCGAGGTGCGCGGCCTGCTGACCGCGATCGGCTGGCGCACGTTGCGTCCGGTGCCGCCGCCGCCGCAGGAGGCGCCGCCGCGCTGGCGTCGCGCCGTCGACGGCCTGCGTCCGGTCCGCCGTCATTCCAAGGAGCGCGACGCCGAGTCGATCCGCCAGCACTACGACATCTCCAACACCTTCTACGAGCTGGTCCTCGGGCCGTCGATGGCCTACACCTGCGCGGTGTACGCAACGCCGGAGACCTCCCTCGAAGACGCCGAGCGGGCGAAGTTCCAGCTGATCTTCGACAAATTGGGCCTGCAGCCGGGGCAGCGGTTGCTCGACGTGGGCTGCGGCTGGGGTTCGATGGTGCGCCACGCCGCCCGGCGCGGCGTGCGGGCCCTGGGCGTCACGTTGTCCGCGGAACAGGCCGAGTGGGCCCAGCGCGCGATCCGCGACGACGGACTGCAGGAGCTGGCCGAGGTCCGCTTCTGCGACTACCGCGACGTGGTCGACACCGACTTCGACGCGGTGAGCTCTATCGGGCTGACCGAGCACATCGGGGTGGCGCACTACCCGGCCTACTTCCGGTCCCTCTTCGACCGGCTGATCCCCGGCGGTCGGTTGCTCAACCACTGCATCACCCGGCCGGAGAACACCTCGGCGTTCCGGACCGAACCCTTCATCGACCGCTACGTGTTCCCGGACGGCGAACTGACCGGTTCGGGCCGGATCATCAGCGCCGCGCAGGACGTCGGCTTCGAGGTGCGGGGGAGTGAGAACCTGCGTGAGCACTACGGCCTCACCCTCCGGGACTGGTGCGCCAACCTGGACCGGAACTGGGATGCCTGCGTCGCGGAGGTCGGCGAGGGCACCGCCCGGGCCTGGGGCCTGTACAT
The DNA here is from genome assembly GCA_963784315.1 of uncultured Actinomycetota bacterium. Lineage (GTDB taxonomy): Bacteria > Actinomycetota > Actinomycetes > Mycobacteriales > Nakamurellaceae > Nakamurella. The sequence goes on along the minus strand of CAWAQR010000001.1, from coordinate 423,507 downwards.
GGCCGCCTCGCGGCTGGGCTTCGAGACCAATGCGATCCAGCTGCACCAGGTTCTCGCGGTCCGTCCGCACCCGGACGGATCGGCCGGGGTGCCGCTGCGCCCGTGGTGGTAGGCCGGGACCGGCTTCCGGCGGTCCGGCCTGTGCAAGAGTGGTCGGCGCCATGACCGACACCCCGCGCCCCGCGACCCCCGTGACCCCCGTGAACGCCGACCCCGACACCGATGACGAGATCGTTCGTCGGATCGCCGGCGAGCTCGGCGCGGCGCCCTGGCAGGTACGGGCCGCCGTCGACCTCCTCGACGGCGGGGCGACGGTGCCGTTCGTGGCCCGCTACCGCAAGGAAGCCACCGGCACCCTGGACGACGTGCAGCTGCGGACCCTGGCGGAGCGGTTGGGGTACCTACGTGACCTCGGTGAACGGCGTCGCGCGATCCTGGACTCGCTGACCCAGCAGGGGGTGCTGACCGCCGCGCTGGCCGCCGCGGTAGCGGCCGCGGAGACCAAGGCCCGGCTGGAGGACATCTACCTCCCGTTCAAGCCCAAGCGACGGACGCGGGCCCAGATTGCTCGCGAGGCCGGCCTGGCGCCGCTGGCCGAGAACCTGCTGGCGCACCCGGAGCGTGACCCCGCCGCGCAGGCCGCCGCGTTCGTCGCCCCGGACCGAGGTGTCCTGGACGCTGCCGCGGCGCTCACCGGTGCCAGATTCATCCTCATCGAACGGTTCGGTGAGCACCCGGATCTGGTCGGCGAGCTGCGGGAACAGCTATGGCGCCGAGGCCGGCTGGCGAGCGCGGTCAAGCCGGGCGCCGAGGCGGCCGGGTCCCGGTTCGCCGACTACTTCTCGTTCGCCGAGCCGCTGGCCCGGGTGCCCTCGCACCGGGCCCTGGCGGTGTTCCGTGGTGAGAAGGAGGAGGTGCTGGTGGTGTCCGTGCTGCCCGGGGCCACGGACCCGGATCCGTTGGACACCGCGCCCCGCTGACGCCGAGGTGCGGATCGCCGCTCGCTTCGGCATCCATGATCGAGGTCGCCCCGGTGACGCCTGGCTGCGCGACACCGTCCGGCTCACCTGGCGCACCAAACTGCTGCCGTCGTTGACCGCCGATGTGCGGGCGCGGCTGCGTCAGCAGGCAGAGGAGACCGCGGTGGCGGTGTTCGCGGACAACCTGCGCGACCTGCTGCTCGCCGCCCCCGCCGGCAACCGCACCACGATGGGTCTGGACCCCGGGCTCCGCACCGGGACGAAGGTCGCGGTGGTCGACGGCACCGGCAAGGTGGTCGCCACCCACACCGTCTATCCGCACGCGCCGCAGCACCAGTGGGCGCCGACGCTGGCCGTCCTCGGTGACCTCGTCGCCACCCACGGGGTGGAGCTCATCGCCATCGGCAACGGCACCGCGTCCCGGGAGACAGACAGGTTGGCCGCCGAGTTGATCGCGGCCCACCCCGGGGTGCGCAAGGTCGTGGTGTCCGAGGCGGGTGCGTCGGTCTACTCCGCCTCGGCCTATGCGTCCGCCGAACTGCCCGGCATGGACGTCTCGCTGCGCGGGGCGGTGTCGATCGCCCGGCGCCTGCAGGACCCGTTGGCCGAACTGGTCAAGATCGACCCGAAGTCGATCGGCGTCGGCCAGTACCAGCACGACATCGCGGAGGGCCGGCTCGCCCGGTCGCTCGCCGACGTCGTCGAGGACTGTGTGAACGGGGTCGGGGTCGACGTGAACACCGCCTCGGTGCCCCTGCTGGCCCGGGTCTCCGGCATCACCACCACGCTGGCCGAGAACATCGTCGCCCACCGGGACGCCTTCGGGCGTTTCGCGTCCCGACGTGCGCTCAAGAACGTGCCCAGGCTCGGCCCGAAGGCCTACGAACAGTGCGCCGGCTTCCTGCGGATCCCCGGCGGTGACGACCCGCTCGACGCCTCCGCGGTGCACCCGGAGGCCTACCCGGTGGTCCGCCACATCCTCGCCGACACCGGCAACACGCTGACCGGAGTCATCGGCAACGTCGCGCTGTTGCGCTCGCTCGCACCGCAGCGCTTCGTCGACGCCACGTTCGGCGTGCCCACGGTGACCGACATCCTGGCCGAACTGGAGAAACCGGGCCGCGACCCGCGGCCGGCCTTCACCACCGCGACCTTCGCCGACGGCGTCGAGAAGATCGGCGATCTGCGGCCCGGGATGGTGTTGGAGGGTGTGGTCACCAACGTCGCGGCCTTCGGGGCGTTCGTGGACGTCGGCGTCCACCAGGACGGCCTGGTGCACGTCTCGGCCCTGTCCACCACCTTCGTCCGCGACCCCCGGGAGGTCGTACGGTCCGGCCAGGTGGTGCGGGTGAAGGTGATGGAGGTCGACGCCGACCGCAAGCGGATCGGTCTCTCGCTGCGATTGACCGACGAGCCCGGGACCGCCGCGGGGCGGGCGCACGGCGTCGACCGCGATCGACCGGCCAGGCCCGCGACCCCGCCGGCCAGGACCGCGACCCCGCCGGCGAGGAGAGCAACCCCGCCGGCCGGAAGCGCGACCTCGCCGAACAACCGGCCGGCGGCCACCGGGTCGTTGGCCGACGCCCTGAAACGGGCCGGTTTCGGTGACGGGGACGCTGGTCGCCGACAGCGTGGGGAGTGATCGGAGCCCGTGACCCCGGCGGGGCGGCAGTGTCATCCATCGGGGGTGGCGCCTCGGATCCGCCCGGCTGTGTCGTTGGTCCGATCAGGACATGGCATTCTGCCGACCGGCCGCCCGCGGTCGGCCCGGGTCGTTCGTCGGACTTCATATCAATGTGGGGTGCAGTGACGAACAACGCGCCGGAATCCACAGGGTGTGGGCGTAGGCTGACGCGTGGGAGGCACCGAATGACTGCCATGAATACCGCTGATGTAGAAGCGGAACTGAGTCGTATCACCGCGTTCGCCGATACCGACAATCGTCGTCGGAAGTGCATGGCGATGGTCCGGTTGGACGAATTGCACAGCCAGGCAATGGATGTCGCCGCACAGCCGGGTCTGGTGAACCGCATCACCGCCCTCCGCCGTGAGATCAAGGCCTCGCTGGAGCGCACACCTGCGCACACCCTCCGTCCCTGACGACGTGACCGCGCCGGTATTCCGGCGCTCTCCGCACCGATGGACCGTCCGACCACTCGAGGTCCGGTCCGCCGGTGCCGACCGGTCTTCCGGTTCCCTCGCCCCGATGGCTCACACTCGGTCGCGACTTCCCGAGGGCCGATGCTCCGCGCTACTCCATTCGAGTGATCTGGCACTGCTGCTGCCGTGGCGCTGCACCCGCTCCGCGCCCGGCGTGATGGGGTCAGCGCGGGTAAACCGCCTGTTCTATGCTCTGAGTCACAGTGCGATCGCCATGTTCTGTGGCTGGCGGCCCGCTGGGTCGGCCCGACCTTCCCCCGACCTCGAGGAGTGTCGAGCAGTGACGTAGCGCGCCCCGCGGCCAGCCTGGACAGCCCGCCCCGAGTGCACCCCAAATTCTTGAGTGAGCAATGGAGACCTCGATATGACCACGACCACCACCCTGGACGAGCGTCCGACCGAGAAGACCGGGCGGCCGCAGCTGTTCAGCCGGATCGCGGTCGTCAACCGGGGCGAACCCGCTGTCCGGTTGATCAAGGCGGTGCGAGAGCTCAACGCCGAGCGGGGCACCGAGATCAAGGTGGTCGCGCTGCACACCGAGTCCGAGCGGGGGGCGCTGTTCGTCCGCGCCGCCGACGAGGGAGTGCTGCTGCGAGATGTCGGCACCGCCGGCATCCCCTACCTCGACCACGCCGAGCTGGAGCGGGCGTTGAAGGCCAGCGGCGCCGACGCGGTGTGGGTGGGCTGGGGGTTCGTCGCCGAGGACGCGGCGTTCGCCGAGCTCTGCGCGCGGCTGGGTATCACCTTCATCGGCCCGTCACCGGAGGCGATGCGCCGACTGGGTGACAAGGTGGAGGCCAAGCTGATGGCCGAGGCGTCCGACGTGCCCGTCGCGCCGTGGTCCGGCGGTCCGGTGGAGAACTTCACCGACGCCAAGCGGCATGCCGAGGTGATCGGTTACCCGATGATCCTCAAGGCCCGCAGCGGCGGTGGCGGCCGCGGCATCCGCATCGTGCGTGATCCGTCGGAGCTCGACGAGGCGATCGAACGCACCCAGGGTGAGGCGCTGCGCAGCTTCGGCGATCCGGTCATCTTCATGGAACACCTGGTCGAGGGGGCCCGGCACATCGAGGTGCAGGTCATCGCCGACAACTACGGCACGGTGTGGGCACCCGGGGTCCGGGACTGCTCCATCCAGCGCAAGAACCAGAAGCTGATCGAGGAGAGCTCCTCCCCGGCGCTGACCTCCCAGCAGGACCACGACCTGCGTCAGGGTGCGATGGCGCTGGTCAAGGCGGCGGGCTACCGGGGTGCGGGGACCGTCGAGTTCCTGTACCAGCCCGAGAAGAAGACGTTCGCGTTCCTGGAGGTGAACACCCGCCTGCAGGTGGAGCACCCGATCACCGAGGCGACGACCGGGATCGACCTGGTCAAGCTGCAGATCCTGGTCGCTGCGGGTGAGCCGTTGCCCGCCGAGCAGCCGACGCCGTTCGGTCATGCCATCGAGGCCCGACTGAACGCCGAGGACGCCGAGGCCGGCTTCGCGCCCGCCCCCGGCGTGGTCGAGCTGCTCACGCTGCCCAACGGCCCGGGTATCCGGGTGGACACCGGTATCGCCACCGGGGACGTGATCCCGCCGGACTACGACTCGATGGTCGCCAAGATCATCGCCTGGGGACGCGACCGCCCGGAGGCGCTGGCCCGGTTGCGCTGCGCCCTGCGCGAGACCACCGTCGTGCTGCGCGGCGGCACGACGACCAAATCGTTCCTGCTCGAACTGCTGGACCGACCGGAGGTCATCAGCGGTACCGCCGACACCGGCTGGCTGGATCGGGTCGGCCTGCCGCTGGCGCCGGGCCTACCGGCGTATGCGGACGTGGCGTTGCTGTCGGTGGCGGTCGACGTCTACGAGGCCGAGGAGCGGCTGGACCGGGAAGCGTTCCTGCGCTCGGCGCGAGGCGGTCGGCCGCGCGCCCGCGACGTGCTCGGCCGCACCGTCGAACTGGGCTACCAGGGCCAGCCGTACAGCCTGACGGTCGCGCAGATCAGCCCGCACCGCTACCGCGTCACCGTCGACGGGGCTGCCGACGGCGCCGAGTCGGTGGCGGTGGACGTGGCCGTCGAACGGCTCTCGGCGTTCGAGAGCCGGGTGACGGTCGGTGCGAAGCGGCACCGGGTGGTCACCATCGAAGGTCCGTCGGACCACCGCGTCGAGGTCGACAGCGTCAGCCACAAGGTCACCCGTGACGAGGGCGGCATGGTGCGTTCGCCGGCACCCGCCGTGGTGGTCGCGATCTCCACCGCCGCGGGGATCGAGGTCGAAGCCGGGCAGACCCTCATCGTGCTGGAGAGCATGAAGATGGAGACGCACATCAAGGCGCCCTACGCGGGCCGGGTGCGCGAGGTACTGGCCACCGTGAACTCCCAGATCGACGCGGGCGGTGCGTTGCTGCGGCTGGACCGGATCGAGACCGACGAGTCGGCGGCGGCCTCGACGGCGCCGTTGGTGCAGTTCGCCGCGGGTGCCGCTGCCGGCACCGCCGATTTCAGGGCGGTGGCCGAGCAGAGCCTGGGTGTGCTCCAGGCCCTGATCACCGGGTTCGACGTCACTCCGGCGCAGGCCAGGGCAGCCCTCGCCCGGTATGACACTGCGCTGTCGGACCTACCCGCCGACTCCGATCTGCGACGTGCCGAGTTCCGCCTGCTGAGCACGTTCGCCGACCTGTGCGAACTCTCGCGCAACCGCCCGGCCGGTGCGGAGCAGGCCGGGACGAGCGGGTGCACAGCCCCCGCGAGTACTTCCACGCCTACCTGCACTCGCTGGACGTCGAGCGGGAAGGCCTGCCCGCGTCGTTCCGGCAGCGACTGTCCCGGGCGCTGCGGCACTACGGGGTGACCGATCTGGAACCGACGTCGGACCTGGAGGACGCCGTCTTCCGGATGTACCTCGCGCTGGAACGCGCCGCCGCCCAGACGCCCATCGTGGCGGCCCTGCTGGAGCGGTGGCTGGTACAGGGTGGCGTGCCCGCCGCTACCGAGGACGAACTCGGCGACGTGCTGTCGCGGCTGATCGTGGCCACCCAACTGCGCTACCCGGTGATCGGTGACCTGGCCCGGAACGTACGCTTCCAGGCCTTCGACCGGCCCGTGATCGAGGCCGCCCGGAACACTGTCTTCAGCGGCAGCCGGGAGACCTTGCAGTGGCTGGGTGAGCAACCCGGACGCCGCTGACTACGCAGACCGGATGTCGGAGCTGGTGAACGGTCCGCAGCCGCTGATCCGGCTGCTGGCCGAACAGCTCGTCGACCATGGGCCGACCTGGAGCCGATGCTCGAGGCGATGACCCGCCGCTACTACAAGGTTCGCACGCTCACCGATGTCGCCACCGTCCGAGGTCGAGGGACGACCGTTCGTCACCGGTCAGTTCGATCTGGGCGGACAGCAGATGCACCTGTTCGCCACCGTCGCCGACCAGCACACGCGCCGGTGATGTCGAGCCGCGCTGGAGGCGGCTGAAGGCCCGCTCCGGGGCGGCCGGCCAGCCGTGGAACGTCAGTCACCGACGTCTACCTGTCGTGGCCTGACCGGCCCGCGTCCGATGACGTCGCGACCCGGCTGCAGGCCAAACCCTGCCCAGTACCCGGCCCTGTTCGCCGGACGTCGGGTCACGGTGATCGTCTGCGCAGACGCCGCTCCACCGACACCCGGACCGTCGAGCAGTTCACCTTCCGGCCCAGCGGCCGGCCCCGTCGAGGAGCGGGTGATCCGTCAGCATGCATCCGCTGACCGGTCAGCGACTGGACCTGTGGCGGCTGAAGAACTTCGTCGGTACCCGGCTGCCGTCGGCCGAGGACACCTACCTGATGCACCTGGTCGCGCCGAACAACCCCGCCGATGAACGACTGGTGGCGATGGCCGAGATTCGCGACGCCAACCCGGCGCGGGACGCCAACGGCGTGGTCATCGGATTCCCCGCCGCGGAGCGGGTGCTCGGCGCCTGCCTGGACAGCATCCGGCGGGTCCAGGCGGCCCGGGGGAGTAAGTCCCGGCTCGACAAGAACCGGATCTTCCTGCACGTCTGGCCGCCGATCGAGTTGCCGCTGCGCGATCTGACCCAGTTCGCCCGGAACTACGCGCCGCTGTCGGTCGGCGCGGGTCTCGAAGAGATCACCGTGCTGGCCACCCTGCAGGAGCCGGGGCAGCGGGCGCGGGCCATCGCGCTGCGGTTCACCGACGCGGCCGGCGCCGGTATGACGGTGAAAGTCACCGCACCGCCGACCGACCCGATCGTGCCGCTGGACAACTACACGCAGAAGGTGCAGCGCTCCGCGGCGCGCGGACTGGTCTACCCCTACGAGATCGTGCCGCTGCTGACCGGACCCGAGCGGCAGCTTCGACCGAGTACGACTTCGCCGCGGACGGGACGTTCGGGCCGGTCGATCGGGCCGAAGGGCCGCAACAAGGCCGGTGTCATCGTCGGCGTGGTCGTCACCCCGACCGACAGGTACCCGGAGGGCATGACCCGGGTGGCGATCTTCGGCGACCCGACCAAGGCGTTGGGCACCGTTGCGGTCGCCGAATGTGCGTTGATCGTCGCGGCCATCGACCTGGCCGAGGCGCAAGGACGTGCCGGTGGAGTGGTTCGCGCTGTCCTCCGGCGCCAAGATCTCGATGGACTCCGGCACCGAGAACATGGACGGGGTGGCCCGGGCGCTGCGGCGGATCATCACGTTCACCCAGGGCGGCGGCGAGATCAACATCGTCGTCGCCGGAATCAACGTCGGTGCGCAGCCGTACTGGAACGCCGAGGCGACCATGCTGCAGCACACCAAGGGTGTGCTGATCATGACCCCGGACAGCGCGATGGTGCTCACCGGCAAGCACTCGCTGGACTACTCCGGTGGCGTCTCGGCCGAGGACAACTTCGGCATCGGCGGATACGACCGGGTGATGGGCCCCAACGGTGAAGCGCAGTACTGGGCGCCCAACCTGGCCGGCGCGGTGGACGTCCTGTTCGCCCACTACGACCACGCCTACGTGGCGCCGGGGGAGCGGTTCCCGCGGCGGGCGGCGTCGTCGGATCCGCTGGACCGGGACGTGCGTACCTACCCGCACAGCCACCCGGACAGCCCGTTCACGACGGTCGGGGAGATCTTCGCCGACGAGACGAACAAGGACCGCAAGAAGCCGTTCGACATCCGCGCGGTCATCGCGTCGGTCGTCGACAGTGACCACGCGATGCTGGAGCGGTGGGCCGCGATGGCCGACGCCGACACGTCGGTGGTCGTGGACGCCCACCTCGGTGGGTACCCGGTCACGGTGATCGGCATCGAGTCCCGCCCGATCGCCGCGTCGCGGCTACCTGCCGGCCGACGGACCGGACCAGTTCACCGCAGGCACATTGTTCCCGCGGTCGTCGAAGAAGACGGCTCGGGCGATCAACGCGGCGAGCGGCAACCGGCCGTTGGTGGTGCTGGCGAACCTGTCCGGGTTCGACGGCTCACCGGAGTCGCTGCGCAAGATCCAGTTGGAGTACGGCGCCGAGATCGGCCGGGCCATCGTCAACTTCGACGGACCGATCGTGTTCTGCCTGGTCTCGCGCTACCACGGCGGTGCGTTCGTGGTGTTCTCCGGAGCCCTCAACGACAACATGGAGGTGGTGGCGGTCGCCGGCTCGTTCGCCTCGGTGATCGGTGGTGCGCCGGCCGCCGCCGTCGTGTTCACCCGCGACGTCAACAACCGGACGGCTGCCGATCCGCGGGTCAAGCGAGGTCGAGGTGGCCATGGCCGGCTCGACCGACGACATCGAGAAGGCCGAGCTGCGGGCGCAACTCGCCGACGTCAGGTCCGCCGTCCGCGCCGAGAAGCTCGGCGAGGTGGCAGCCGAGTTCGAGGCGATCCACAACATCGACCGGGCCAAGGAGGTCGGAAGTCGTGCACACCATCATCCCGGCCGAGGAGCTGCGGCCCTACCTCATCAGCGCGCTGGAGCGGGGGATGGCCCGGGAGCCCTGCCAACCGACTGAGCGGCGCAGTACTGTAGTGAGCAATGAACAGTAGACAAGGAAGCGCCCGTCCGGCCGGACGGGCGCTTCCTGGCGTGAGGTCCCTTACCGGGCCGGTCGATCAGGACAGGTGCAGTGGCTCTGGGTCCGCTTTGTGCGCCCAGTCGGCGCCGACGCTCATCCTGGCCGCCCGCGGTGGCGTTAGCCCTCGCGTGCCCCTAGGATCGCACAGTTCGATGATGATCGACTTCGATGTGGGGCAGTTGCTACCCACGGCGGTGGAATCCAGTGGGACCAGCGGGTTGGTCTCCGGGTAGTAGGCCGCTGCCGACCCGCGCGGCGTGTCGTACTCCACGATCCGGAACCGCTTCGCGACGCGCTCCCGGTCGTCGTCGTCCCAGTAGGTGCGGATGTCCACGAACTCGCCGTCGCGGAAGCCGAGGTCGGTGATGTCGTCCCGGTGCAGGAAGATCACCTTCCGGCCCCCCTCGATGCCGCGGTAACGGTCGGACAGTCCGTAGATGGTGGTGTTGAACTGGTCGTGACTGCGCAGGGTCTGCAGGATCAGATGCTTCGGCGGCACCTGGAGGGTGTCGATCGGCGACACGACGATCTCGCCCAGACCCGAATTCGGTCGGGAAGGTCCTGGTGTCGCGCGGCGGGTGCGGCATCACGAAACCGCCCGGCGTGTGCACGTTGACCTCGTAGGACTCGCACCCCGGGACGACCTTCGAGATGTGGGTGCGGATGACGCTGTAGTTGTCCCGCATGGCCTGCCACCGGATCCCGTACCGATCGCCGATGGTCGCCTCGGCGATCCGGGTGATGATCTCGACCTCGGACTTCAGGTGCTCGCTCGCCGGTTCCAGCGGACCGCGCGAGGAGTGGACCACGCAGGTCGAGTCCTCGACCGAGATCCACTGTGGCCCCGACGCCTGGACGTCCTTCTCCGTCCGGCCCTTGGTCGGCAGGATCAGTGCGGTGGTGCCGCAGCACAGGTGCGAGCGGTTGATCTTGGTCGAGATGTGGACCGTCATCCGCGCGCGGCGCATCGCGTCGACGACGACGTCGGTGTCCGGCACCGCCTGCACGAAGTTGCCACCCAGGCCCAGGAAGAAATGGGCCTTGCCGTCGCGGAGCGCGCGGATCGAATCGACCGTGTCGTGGCCGTGCTCCCGCGGCGGATCGAAGCCGAACTCCTTCTGGAGCGCGTCCAGGAAACTGTCCGGCGTCCGCTCCCAGATCCCCATCGTCCGGTCACCCTGGACGTTGGAGTGGCCTCGCACCGGCAGCACCCCGGCGCCGGGCTTGCCGATGTCCCCGCGCACCAGCGCCAGGTTGACGATCTCCTTGATCGTCGCCACGGCGTTGTGGTGCTGGGTCATGCCCCATCGCCCAGCACCAGACGGTGGCGTCGGAGTCGCGGATCATCGAGCGCGGCCTCGGTGATCTGGGCGCGGGACAGTCCGGTCGTCTCGAATCACGAAATCCCAGTCGAGGCGGCCGAAACGTGTGCCTTCCAGGCGGCGAAACCGGTGGTGTGCGTGCTGATGAATTCGTGGTCGAAGGCGTCCCACTCGACCAGAAGACGAGCCGATGGCCTGGAACAGGGCCAGGTCGCCGTTGATCTTGATACCGAGGTGCAGGTCGGACAGGCCGGTGCCGCGCCCGACAACGCCTTTCGGGCGTTCTGCGGGTTCTTGAACCGCAACAGGCCGGCTTCGGGCAGCGGGTTGATCGAGATGATCTTCGCGCCGTTCTGCTTGGCGATCTCCAGCGCCGACAGCATCCGCGGGTGGTTCGTCCCAGGGTTCTGGCCGGCCAGGATGAGCAGTTTGGCGTGGTGCACGTCGTCGATGCTGACGCTGGCCTTGCCGATGCCGATCGACTCCTGCAGCGCGATGCTGGTCGATTCGTGGCACATGTTCGAGCAGTCCGGCAGGTTGTTGGTGCCGAACGCCCGGACGAACAGCTGGTAGGCGAACGCGGACTCGTTGGAGGCCCGGCCGGAGGTGTAGAAGATCGCCTCGTCCGGGCTGGCCAGGCTGTTCAGCTCGGCCCCGATCAGCGCGAACGCCTCGTCCCACCCGATGGCCTCGTAGTGCGTCCCGCCGGGCCTCTTCACCATCGGGATGGGTGATGCGGCCCTGCTGGCCGAGCCAGTGCTCGGTGTGGCGTCCAGCTCGGCGATGCTGTGCGTGGCGAAGAACTCCGGGGTCGCCCGGGTCGTGGTGGCTTCCTCGGCGACCGCCTTGGCGCCGTTCTCGCAGAACTCAGCGGTGTGGCGATGTCCCGGGTCCGGATCCGGCCAGGCGCAGCTCATGCAGTCGAATCCATCGAGCTGGTTGAGCTTGAGCAGCGTCTGGGCGGTTCGTTTGATCCCCATGTGGCCCAGCGCCCGCTTCATCGAGCACCGCCACCGCGGTGGGTCCCGCCGCGTGGTCCTTCGGGGTGCTCGACCTTCAGGTCGGCTTCGCTGTAGTCGGTCTCGTCGTGTGCGCCCATCGGTGCTCCGTTCTCGTTCGCTGCCCAGATTGATGCCCGCATCCGGCATGGCGGCCAAACTCGCCGGCAGCCGGGTCAGGCCGCGCGCGTGGCGTTCTCCGAGGCGATCGCGGTGGCCACGTCACGGGGTAGCTGCGCCGGGCCGCCGCCGAGCAGCACGACGCCGGCGATCGACCAGCACCACGCAGCATCACCAGCATGGCCCGGGTCAGCCCGACCGCGCCGTCACCCTGGACCGCGTTCGGGTCGACGCCGGCCGGGCTCAGCACGCGTCGACATCCATCCGAACAGCAACGGGGCCGACGGACTTGAGCAGCGTCTGGCGAAGGTACGAACGCTCTCAGCGCGTCCCCACAGCCGGGAGTGCACGACGTCCAGCCGAGCGGCGTCCAGCGGCGGATTCGCGGCACCGATCAGCGCCGACCCGACCAGCAGCAGCGGCCAGGCGATCACGAACGACCGGGATCAGCACGCCGGCCACAGCCACCGCGAACGCCGACAGACAACGCGATGCCGGCGATCACCGGCCGGGCAGCGATCCGGCCACGCCTGATCCACCGGTCCGACAGCGGACCGGCGACGAGCGTTCCGGTGACGGTGGCGATGCCGACGGTGACCAGCAACAGGGTGGCGGTGTTCTGGTCGAAGTCGTAGCGGCCGCGGAGGAACACCACGATGAACGCCTGCAGTCCGGCGACGTAGAAGTAGACCAGCGCCGACGCCAGGATGATGTAGACGTTCGACCGGATCGTCAGGACGTACTTCACCGCCCACCACATCGACTGCTGCGGTCGGGTCGGTCGGTCAGCGCGGTCCGCGGGTCCGGCCGCACGCCGCTTGGACCGGACGAGCTGGTCAGATTCGGTGCCCGACCGCTCGGTGCCGGTTCTTGCCCGACCGCGCTCCGACTGGTGCACCCCGCACCGGCTCGGGCAGCGTTCGGAGCAGCGGTAACGCCAGAATCGGGCCCGGCACCGCCAGCACCCAGAACGCGCCCCGCCAGGACCACCAGGCCGCCATCTCGCCGGCCAGCAGCAGCCCGGTGGCCGCCCCGGTGAACTCGCCGGCCAGGATCAGTCCGTAGACCCGTCCCCGGTCGGTGGCGGGGAACAGATCCCCGGTCAGCGACGCGACGATCGGGGTGGCGGCGCCGATCCCGGCGCCCAGCGCGACCTGCGCCAGCAGCAGGGTCAGCGTAGTTCGGCGAGAAGCCGGCGGCGCGTGACCGAGACCGACCAGCTGAGCACGCAGATCGCCAGCAACCGGACCCGACGCGGTGCGGTCGGCCAGGATGCCGAACGGCAGGGTCGTCGCCGCACCCGACCAGGCTGGCCGCGGTGATCAGCAGGCCGATCTCGGTGTTGCCGATCCCGAGGGCGTGCTTGAGGTCCGGTGCCACCGCCCCGACGATGGTCTGGTCGCCCGCGGCCAATGCGAGCGCGGCCGCCAGCAGCGCGATCGTGCGGAGCTGTCGCCGACCGCCCGCCACGCCGACCAGTCGTGACCAGGGAGTCGCGACGGACCGGGACATCGAGATTCCTTCGGGCTCGGCCGCGCGCCCGTCGGCTCGGTCGACCGGCGCACTCGGCAGCAACGCCCCGAACGATACGACAGCGGTCGTGTGGGCCCGGCAGCCGGTGCACGGCCCGCCGGGCCTCCCGTCGAGCCGACATTGACGGCAAGAACGAACTCGTTCGGCTCAGCGAATAGGCGACAGTGCTACCCATGTGCGCGGCGCGCGAGTCCGCAGTGTCGCGCGTTCGGCATCCCCGACCTTGATCGATGGCCTGGTATCCGCCGTTGGAGCCGTAACACCCTCGAAGGAGTCAATGTCGCGTGCATCGCGCGTGGGACTTGTAAGGTTCCGTGGGTGACTTCGAGTGCTTCTCCGGGTCGTGACCCGCAGGCTCGCGGCGCCACCGAGGATTCCCACCGCCAGAACGACCGCGCGTCCGGCTCGGGTGCTGTCCTGCGCCCCAGTGGGCCGCCGCCTCCGCCACCGGGTGCGTCCTGGTCCGCCGAGGATGAGCAGACCTGGGAAAAGACGTGGTCGGAAGCATTGCAGGCCGGCTTCGGCTGCGCGGCGCCGGTGGACGACGGTGGCCATCACTCCCGTCGACGTCAGGACGGGGCCTGACCGGATTCGCCGGGCCGCCGAAACCGACACCTGGCCGGGTGGCTCAGACGCCGCGGCCGGTGAGCAGCGCCGTCAGGTCGTACCCGTGCCGGGCGAACCGCTCGGGATGCGGCGGGTAGCCGTCGGCGCGCACCAGCACCCCGTCGCGCACGGTGAACAGCTCTGCGGTCTCCACCACCCCGTTCTCCACCCGGCCGGGCAGCGCCATGATCTCCCGGACCGAGCGGTGGCCGTGGTGGTCCAGGCCGACCTGCACGATCAGATCCACCGATGCCGCGACGGTGGGCACCACGAACGCAGCGGTCACGTTGTCGCCGGCCAGCAGCGGCAACGTGCACAGCTTGATGACCGCCTCGCGGGCGGAGTTGGCGTGCACCGAGCACATCCCCGGCAGCCCGGAGTTCAGCGCGATGAGCAGGTCCAGCGCCTCCTCCTGACGGACCTCGCCGACGATGATGCGCGACGGTCGCATCCGTAGCGCTTCCTTGATCAGCCGGCGCAGGCGGATCTCGCCGGTGCCCTCCAGGTTGGGCTGCCGGGTCTGCATCGCCACCACATCCGGCAACCGCGGCCGCAGCTCGAACACCTCTTCGCAGGTGATGACCCGTTCGGTGGCCGGGATGGAGTTGATCAGCGCATTGAGCAGGGTGGTCTTACCGGCCTGGGTGCCGCCGGCGACGATGATGTTCAGCCCGCTGGCGACTGCTGCCTCCAGGAACCGGCCCGCGTGCGCGGTCAGCGAGTTCCGGGCGATCAGGTCGTCGAGTGAGTGCGCGGCGACGACGAACTTGCGGATGTTGAGCGACAGGTGACTCCGAGTGATGTCGGGAATGACGGCGTGCAGCCGACTGCCGTCGGGCAGCAGCGCGTCGACGAACGGGGAGCTCAGATCCAGCCGCCGCCCGGAGGGTTTGAGCATCCGCTCGACCAGATCGCGCAGTTCGCCGGAGGTCAGCACGGTGGTGGTGAGCTCGGAGCGGCCGAAGCGGGCGACGAAGACCTGCCCCGGGTGATTGACCCAGATCTCCTCGACGTCGTCGTCGTCGAGGAAGCGCTGCAGCGCACCGAAACCCGCTACCGCATCGAAGACCTCGCGGGTCACCTGGCCGCGGTGGGTCATCGGCGGCAGCGACGAGGTACTGACGCGCTCTTCGTAGTGGTTGATGACCTCGCTGATCAGGTCCCGCGCCGAGCGCGGGTCCGCGACGGGGTCGATGCCCCGGCGCCGGATCAGCTCCCTGACCTCCAGCTGGATGTGTTCCGCCGCAGCTACCGCCGTCGCCATATCGTCCCCCACCTATCACCCGTTTGCCGCAGTCACTCACGGTACCCATCACGGGCTCGCCGGGGAATGGATTCGCCCGAATGGGGACAACACGCTGGGTGCTCGTGCCGAACCAAGGGGCTCCTGCCGCGTCTGCAGGATGGGCACCAGCCCGATGGCTCGGCAGGACGGTCTGATAGGCGGCGGCCGGGCGGCACTCGACGACCGAGGCGAGCCGGCCCGGCCGATAGGGTCTCCGGTCATGGCTGAAGCACGTTCGCGCCCCGCCCACGCCGACGATCGTCCGCACGCCGAGGATCTGGCGCTGGCGCTGCGTCTGGCCGACGCGGCCGACGCCATCAGCATGGATCGGTTCCAGGCCGTCGACCTCAGAGTGGACGCGAAACCCGACCTGACCCCGGTGTCGGACGCCGACACCGCCGTCGAGCGCGCCCTGCGCGCGATCCTGGACGCCGAGCGCCCCTACGACAGCATCGTGGGGGAGGAGTTCGGCGGTGCGCTGTCGGACACCACCGGCCGGCGCTGGGTGATCGACCCCATCGACGGCACCAAGAACTACGTCCGCGGGGTGCCGGTCTGGGCCACGCTGATCGCCTTGCTGGACGACCGCGGTGAGGTGGTGATCGGGGTGGCCTCGGCCCCGGCCCTGGCGCGCCGCTGGTGGGCGGCCGTCGGCGGCGGCGCGTTCACCACGTTCCGCGACGGCCCGGCGCGACGCTGCCGGGTGTCGGGGGTCAGCAACCCGGCCGACGCCAGTATGTCCATCTCCGACCTGGCCGAATGGGAGGCGGTCGGCCGGCTCGATCAACTGTTGGACCTGTCCCGGGCCACCTGGCGATTCCGTGGTTACGGGGACTTCCACTCCTACCTGCTGGTGGCAGAGGGGGCGGTGGACGTGGCAGCGGAGCCCGAACTCAGCGTCTGGGACCTCGCCGCCCTGATCCCCATCGTCACTGAGGCCGGCGGCAGGTTCACCGGGATCGACGGCATCACCGCGGCCACCGCGGCGGGTAACGCGCTGGCCACCAACGGGCTGCTGCACGGCGCGGTCGCCGCGGCGCTGGCCGTCCGACGACCAGGGTGAGGGCGGACCGCGTCGTGGCACCGGGCGATCGCTCGGCCCGGCGGTCGGTGATCGCCGCCGGTCTGACCATGGCCGTGGCGCTGACCGTGAGCAGTAACGGCTACGGGTTCCACCGTGACGAGCTCTACTTCCGGATGCTGGCGCCGGCGTGGGGGTATGTGGACCAGCCGCCGCTGCTGCCGTTGATCGTGCGTTTCCTTGCGCACACGGTCGCCGACGAACCATGGGCGATCCGGATCCCGGCCACCCTGGCAGCCACGGCCACCACGTTCGTCCTGGTCGCGATCGTGGCCGAACTCGGCGGTGGTCGGTTCGCGCGGGTGTTGTGCGCGTGGGGCTATGTCGGCACGTCCATCGGGCTCGGGTTCGGCCATCCGATCCTGACCGCGTCGGTCGACCTGCTGGTCTGGCCGCTGCTGTGCCTGTGCGTCCTGCGTGCGGTCACGCATGACCGGCCGCGGTGGTGGCTGCTCGCGGGGCTGATCACGGGCTTGAGCATGTACAACAAACTGTTGGTGGCGGTGCTGCTGGTCGGTATCGCGATCGGGCTGTCGGTGGCGGGTCCGCGGCGGCCGCTGGGAACCCGGTGGCCGGCCATCGGGATGGGCGTCGCGTTGCTGGTCGGCGCACCCAATCTGATTTATCAGGCCACCCACGGCTGGCCGCAGCTGTCCATGGGTGCCGCGCTTGCCGCCGGGAACACCGACCGGGTCCGCTCGATGATGCCGGTGTTCCTGCCGCTGCTGCTGGGGCCACCGCTGGTGCCGATCCTGCTGGTCGGGCTCGTCGCTCCGCTTCGAGCCGCGGCGTTGCGTGCGGCCCGCTGGCTCCCGGTCGCGCTGGGTGTCGTCATCGCGGCGACCTACCTCGGCGGGACGCAGTTCTACTACCCGGCCCCGCTGATGCTGGTGTTGTTCGCCGTCGGCTGCGTGCCTGTCGGCGGCTGGTTGGAGCGGCACCGCGGGTGGCGGGTGGCCGCGATCGCCCTGGTCGCGCTCAACGGGGTGGTCGCGGTGGTCATCACGCTCCCGGTCGTGCCGACACGGCTGGTCGGGAATACCCCGCTGCCCCGGATCAACGCCGTGGCCGGCGATTCGATCGGCTGGCCGGTCTACGTCGCCCAGGTCGCCGCCGTGGTGGACGGGCTGTCGGCCGCAGACCGGGCTCGGACGGTCGTCGTGACCTCGAACTACGGTGAGGCGGGTGCGATCGACCGGTTCGGTCCGGCGGTGGGACTACCGGCCGCCTACAGCGGTCACAACGCGCTGGCCGACCGACCGGCGCCGCCCGAGACTGCGACGGTCGCGGTGTTCGTCGGCAGTGCGGCGACGGCGCGGGCCCATTTCCAGAGCTGCTCGGTGGCGGGCGCCCTGGACAACGGGGTCGGGGTCGACAACGAGGAGCAAGGACAGCCGGTAGTGGTGTGCCGTGGTCCGATCGGCGGCTGGGCGGCGGTCTGGCCCGCGCTGCGTCACCAGAACTGACCAGCCCGAAGGGTGGTGCGGGACCGCAACCACACGCGGGTGCGCGAAACCACACCGGGGACCGTTCCCGCCGGTCACAGACCTCAGGTTTCACCGGTGACGGCCTGTCGGAGACCGGTCGCGTCACGGTGACGGCGGTAGAGTCAGCGGCTGTGATCCACATGTCCCAGATCTCCAAGACCTACAAGACCTCGACCCGGCCGGCATTGGACGGCGTGACGGTCGACGTCGAGAAGGGCGAGTTCGTCTTCCTCATCGGCCCCTCCGGCTCCGGGAAGTCGACGTTCCTCCGGCTGCTGCTGAGCGAGGAGAAGCCCAACTCCGGCGAGATCCGGGTCGCCGGCCACGACCTGTTGACCATGCGGCGCTCCAAGGTCCCCGCGCACCGGCGCAGCCTCGGCTGCGTGTTCCAGGACTTCCGGCTGCTGTCGAACAAGACGGTGGAGGGCAATGTCGGCTTCGCCCTCGAAGTGATCGGCAAGTCCCGTCCGCACATCCGCAAGGTGGTTCCCGAGGTGCTGGAACTGGTCGGCCTGGAGGGCAAGGCGAAGCGGTTCCCGCACGAGCTCTCCGGTGGTGAGCAGCAGCGCGTGGCCATCGCCCGGGCGTTCGTCAACCGGCCGTTGCTGCTGCTGGCCGATGAGCCGACCGGCAACCTGGACCCCGACACCAGCGGCGACATCATGCTGCTGTTGGAGCGCATCAACCGCACCGGCACCACGGTGCTGATGGCCACCCACGACAACCACATCGTCGACGCCATGCGTCGCCGGGTCATCGAACTGCACTCGGGCAAGGTCGTCCGCGACGAAGCCCGTGGTGTCTACGGCGTCGGTCGCTGAGCCGGCCCGGCTCTTCGCGCATCTGACACACCGAGTACCTGCAGCAACAAGCACGAGAGGAACGAATGCGAGTCGGAACGATGTTGAGCGAGGTGCTCGCGGGATTTCGTCGCAACGTCACCATGACGATCGCGATGATCCTGACCACCGCCATCTCGCTCGGGATGCTGGGAGGTGGGCTGATCATCGCCCGCAAGACGGACCAGATCAAGCAGGTCTTCGGCGACAAGGTCGAGGTCACCGTCTACCTGACCACGGCCCAGTCGCAGGCGGATCCGAACTGCACGCAGCAGCTGTGCGCGGATCTGCTGCAGGAACTGACCGCCGACCCTGACGTCGCCAGCGCCCGGTACGAGTCGCAGGCGCAGGCCCTGTTGCGCTACAACGAAATGTTCGCAGCCCAGCCCGAGCTGCTCAGCATCGTCTCCGCGGACGCGTTGCCGGCGTCGTTCCACGTGTCGATGAAGAACCCGGAGAACTATGCGGTCATCATCCGCGACTACACCGGACGTCCCGGGGTGGATTCGGTCTCGGACCAGACGGCCTTCCTGGAGAACCTGTTCGCGCTGCTCAACGGACTCCGCAACGCAGCGATCGTGATCTCCGGGCTGCTGGTGATCGCGGCGTTCCTACTGATCTCCAACATGGTCCAGGTCGCCGCCTACACCCGGCGCACCGAGACCGAGATCATGCGCCTCGTCGGCGCCTCCCGATGGCGGACCCAGGTCCCCTTCCTGGTGGAGGCCGTCGTCGCCGCCCTGGTCGGCGCGGTGCTGGGCATCGCCGGGCTGGCCGGGTTCAAGGTGATGTTCCTGGACACCGCATTGGCCGGACCGACGAACGCCGGGATCATCCCGGTGATCGACCAGGCCGACTTCTTCTACGTCGCACCGATCCTGGGCATCGTCGGCGCGGCGCTGGCCGCGATCTCGGCCTACATCACGCTGCGCCTCTACGTCCGCACCTGAGCGCGTCCGCACCTGAGCGCGGGACACCACCGCGGACTCCGGATCTTCGAACCGGCCGGGCCGTCGCCGGGTGGGGGTCGCCGCCGGGAAATGAGTCGGACCGAGCCCGGTCGCCCGTTACGCTGGACGTGCCATGCCCAGAGAAACCGGACGCAAGCTGATCGCGTCGAACCGCAAAGCCCGCCACGACTACACGATCCTCGACGTGTACGAGGCCGGGATCATGCTCAAGGGCACCGAGGTCAAATCGCTGCGGGACGGTCGCGCCTCGCTCGTCGACGGGTACGCCACGATCGCCGATCACGAGATCTGGCTGCGGGGCGTGCACATCAATGAGTACCTGCAGGGCACCTGGACCAATCACGAGCCGCGTCGGGCGCGGAAATTGCTGCTGCACAGCGCCGAGATCAGCAAGATCAGCTCGACCATGCGCGAGGACGGCTTCGCGCTGGTCCCGTTGAGCCTGTATTTCTTCAACGGCAAGGCCAAGGTCGAGTTGGCACTGGCCAGGGGCAAGAAGACCTACGACAAGCGGCAGTCGCTGGCCAAGAAGGATGCCGACCGCGAATTGGCCCGGGTCAGTGGCCGCCGGTTCAAGGGCATGGACTAGTCGGTCAGGATCCCCGCCGCGACCGCCGGTTCCCGGTAGGCCGCGGCCAGTCCGGACCGGGTGTGGTGGGCATTGAGCCCGGACGGATTCGGGACCACCCACAGCACCGCGTCCCCGAGACCGACAGGTTGCCGCCCCAGCGTCGCCGCGGGTTGTCGGAATGCCGTCCGGTAGGCGGTGATGCCGGCCACCGCGACAACCACTGGGCCGACCGTGGCGACCGTCCTGTCCAGCTGCGCCCGGCCGGCCCGCAGCTCGTCGGCCGTCAGTTCATCGGCCCGCGCAGTAGCGCGGGGCGCGAGGTTGGTGATTCCGAGGCCGCGGTGCACCAGGTACGCACGGTCGCTGTCGGTCATCCCGTCGACGTAGCTCACCGGGCGCTCCAGGATCCCCGATTCGACCAACGCCGGGTAGAACCGGTTGCCCGGCCGGGCGAAGTGGGTCTGGACCGCGGCGGTCCACAGGCCGGGATTGATCCCGACGAACAGCAACCGGACTCCCGGACCGAGCAGGTCGGGGACGGTGGTATCGCGGAACTTCTCCAGTTCGGCGCGGCGCACTGCCATCCGGCGACCCTACCGGGGGCCCGGTGACGCCCGGCCGCGCACGGTCTGCCCATCGGTAAGGTCGATCCGGTGCCACCATCAGCCGCCGACCCGTCCGCCACGACGGATCCGGCCATCCCCGCGCCGGTGCCGGATCCGCAGCCGACCCTCCCGCGTGAGGTCGTCGTGCTGGTGGCGGCGGCCTTTCTGGTGGCGGTGGGTTACGGCCTGATCTCCCCGGTGCTGCCCGCCTACGCGTCCGGGTTCGGCGTCTCCAACACCGCGGTCAGCATCATCGTGTCGGCGTTCGCCCTCAGCCGGCTGGTGTTCGCCCCGTTCGCGGGACGGCTGCTGCGGCGCACCGCAGAACGCCCGCTCTACCTCGCCGGGCTGCTCATCGTCGCCGCGTCCAGCGTGGCCATCGCCTACTCGCCGGGTTACGCGGGTCTGCTGATCGCCCGCAGTGCCGGTGGGATCGGTTCCGCGATGTTCACCATCTCCGGCCTCGCGTTGCTGGTCCGGGTGACCCCGGCCGCGCTTCGTGGCCGAGCCTCGGCGATGTATGCCTCCGGGTTCCTCATCGGCGGGATCTCGGGTCCGCTGATGGGTGGCCTGCTGGTCGGCTGGTCGATCCGGGCCCCGTTCATCACCTACGGGGTCCTGCTGGTACTGGCGGCCGGAGTCGTCCAGTTCTTCCTCGGGCGGATCCCCTCGCCGGTGCACGACTCGACGGTCGTCCAGGTGAACCTCCGGGAGACCCTGCGACTGCCGGCGTTCCAGGCGGCGTTGTCGTCGAACTTCGCCGTCGGCTGGTCCGTATTCGGTATCCGGATGGCCCTGATCCCGCTGTTCGTGGTGCAGGTCCTCGACGCGGGACCGGCGATGGCCGGGTGGGCGCTCACCGTCTTCGCAGTCGGCAACGCCGCGGTGTTGACGTTCGTCGGCCGCTGGGTGGATCGGATCGGGCGCAAGACGCCGATGATCCTCGGGCTGGTGCTCTCGGCTGCGTCGCTGGGCCTGATCGGCATCAGTTCCCAGGTCTGGGAGCTGCTGGTGTTGTGCCTGGTCGGTGGCGTCGGCTCGGGCCTGATCACCCCCGCCCAGCAGGCCGTGATCGCCGACACGATGGGCGGTCGGCCGGGCGGATCGGTGCTGGCCGCCTACCAGATGGTCGGCGACATCGGGGCGGTCATCGGGCCGGTGGTCGCCGGCCTGCTGGTGGACGCCTCCGGCTATCCGGTCGCGCTCGGGGTCGGCGCCGCCGTCGTGCTGATCACCGTTCCGCTGTGGTTCCGGGCGCCGGAGACATTGCCCGGCCGGGCCTGACAGCGACCGGGCTCACGTCATGGGCGACCGGCAGCGGCTCGATCCGCACTACGCTCGGCCAGGATGAAGACCACCGCTTGGCCCCCGCTGCGCCTGTTCCGCGTTGTCGCGATCGCCGAGGCGATCACCTGGACACTGCTGATCCTGGGGATGGTCGGCAAGTACGCGCTGGATCTCGGTGGGCTGGGCGTCCGGGTCGGCGGCGGGCTGCACGGATTCGTGTTCCTGCTGTTCGTGGCAGTGTCACTGCTGGTCGGAACCAACCAACGGTGGTCCGCGGGGCTCATGGTGGTCGCCGTGGGGACGGCGATCCTGCCGTTCGCCACCGTCCCGATGGACCGGTGGCTGGAGAGTCACGGCCGGCTGGCCGGTGGGTGGCGCAGTCCCGACGCGGCCGGCGGCATCGGGGACCGGTTACTGGGCGGTCTGCTCGCGCACCCGGTGCGAGCGGTGCTGCTCGGTCTCGCCGGCACCGCCGTCGTCTTCAGCGCGCTGCTCGTCGTCGGTCCGCCCGGTGGTTCCTCCTGACCTCGGGCGGTGCGCTCGCGGGCGGTGTCCCGCTGCCCGACCGTCCGCTGTGTCACGTCCACCACACCCGAATCGCCGATCGAGAGTTGACCGTTGATGACCATCACCGCCCCGATGCCCGCCTGGACCGCCGCCGACCTGCACCGGATGGACGGCCGGACGGTCGTGGTCACCGGTGCGACCAGTGGCCTGGGGGAGCGGACTGCTGCCGCCCTCGCGGACGCCGGCGCCCGGGTCGTGATGGCCGTCCGCGACACGCGGAAAGGCGAGCGGGTCGCCGCCGCCATGACCGGCACCGTGGAGGTCCGTCCGCTCGATCTGGCCGATCTGACCTCGGTGCGAGCCTTCGCTGCAGCCTGGACCGAGCCGCTGGACATCCTGATCGACAACGCGGGGATCATGGCTGTCCCCGAGGGGGAGACGACTGATGGTTTCGAGCTGCAGGTCGGCACCAACCACCTGGGTCACTTCGCGTTGACGGCCCTGTTGCTGCCGCACCTGACCGATCGGGTGGTGACGGTGTCCTCACTGGCTCACCGCGTCGGCCGGATCCACCTCACGGACCTCAACTGGGAGCGCCGCCGGTACCGCCGCTGGGGTGCCTACGGGCAGTCCAAGCTCGCCAACCTGCTGTTCACCAGCGAACTGCAGCGCCGGCTCGATCTCGCCGGTAGCCCGTTGCGGGCGCTGGCCGCGCATCCCGGATTCGCAGCCACCGGCCTGACCAGCCATTACGGCGGGTTCATCGGGAACCTGATGGACCGGATCGGCACCCGGGTCGGCAACAGCGCTGCCGACGGGGCGCTGCCGACGTTGTACGCGGCCACCCAGGACCTGCCGGGTGACAGCTTCGTCGGTCCGGCCGCCCGCGGGCAGTCGACGCCCCGGCTGGAGACCCGCAGCCGGGCGGCCCGGGACGAGGAGATGGCCCGGCAATTGTTCGACCTGTCCGCCCGGTTGACCGGGGTCGAGGTTCCCGCTGCGGACTGACCGGTCCTGGTGGGGACGACGGCGTGGACCGGGCCCGCGCCGGGCCGAGATGCCCGGCACCGGAAAGGGGTGGCTGCCGCTGCCCGCGACCGCGTACGATGAATGGGCTAGCAGAGGTCAGGCACTCCCTCGGGGGTGATTGGTTTCGACAGCGGATGTCGACTGAGGTGAAGCGTGCCGAGGAAGGCGACAATGAGCTCGTTAACCACCTGTCGCAAAAAAATAAGCGCCGACAACAGTCAGCGCGAGTTCGCCCTCGCCGCCTGAGCGAGTAGCGACTCCGTCAGACCGGGCCCGCCCCCAGCCCGGATCCTGGCGTCGACTAGGGGGATCACCGTTCGGCCGGGTTACGCGGGTGAATGGGACATCAAACAGTAACTGGGCCCGTCACATCGGCACGTTCGCATGATCGATGGGGTCGAGTAGAGACAGAGTGAACTACGCACGTAGAAGCCCTCAGAAAGCAACGTTGGACGCGGGTTCGATTCCCGCCACCTCCACAGCGCCGTCAGCCCCGGACCGTTAGGTCCGGGGCTGACGTGTTCGCGGGCCGCAACCGCCGCGCCCGGGGCCGCCTGTCCGCCCGGCCCCCGGCTGCACCGTGCCACCCCCCGGGCAGGACACCTATGGGATGCCGTGCGCATTTGGACGCTCTGTCCATCAGGACTGCACTTCGGTGGCCGATATACGCAGTAAGGACACACGTTCACCGGCACGGAAGTAGGGGACATCATCGCGACCACCAGATCCACGCCCGGGCGGTTGGCAGACCATCCGGTCGAGCAGATCATCGCCGACGGTTCGGTGGTCACGCTCTTCCAGCCCATCGTCCATCTCGCTTCCAGGACCGTCGCCGGGTTCGAGGCGCTCACGCGCGGACCTGCCGGCACGGCGTTGGAGTCACCGATTGCGCTGTTCGACGCCGCGGCCCGCGCCGGCAGGTTGGCCGAAATGGACTGGTTGTGCCGCTCCGCGGCCATGGATGCCGCCGCCGATGCGGGGCTGCCCGAGTCGTTGTCGTGGCTGATCAACGTCGAACCTGCCGGACTGGCCACCGAATGCCCGCCGCATCTGTTGCCCAGCCTCGAGCGGGGTCGCACCGGACTTCGGGTGATTCTCGAGATCGTCGAACGGGACGTCGAATGCCACGTGCTGGAGCTGATCAGGGCGACCGACCAGGCTCGTCGCGATACCTGGGGTGTCGCGCTCGACGATGTCGGCGCGATCGAGGGCTCGTTGGCTCTCCTGCCGTTCTTGCGGCCGGATGTGGTCAAACTTGACATGTCGCTGGTGCGGAGCGTCCCGACGGAGAAGTCCGCCGCAATCACTGCGGCCGTTCGCTCGTATGCCGAACGTCGGAATGCCGTGATTCTGGCCGAAGGGATCGAGACTGCAGAACACGAACGCCTTGCGCTGGTCTTCGGGGCGGAGTACGGCCAAGGGTATTACTACGGAAGACCGGGTCCGCTTCCGGCGTCGGTCCCGGTGCCGTTGCACCCCATCATGATCAGGCAGCATCTGACCCCGATCGACGGGCGGACTCCGTTCACGGTGCTGGCCGCGACCTCCGACCCCCAGCGCGGGTCAGCCTCGGACCTGCGCCACATCCGGGAACATCTGGAACTCCAGGCCGCTCAGGGATCGCACGCTTCGGTGGTCCTGGCCGGATTCAAGGACAGCGCCCATTTCACCGCGGAGGTGCGCGCGCGTTTCGATCGACTTGCTCGGGTGAACGCCCTCACGGTCGTGCGTGGTCGTGGCATCGCCTCGCACGATGAACCGTCCTATCATCTCGGTGACCTGGGCGTCGGCAGCGCCATGGCCGACGAGTGCACCATCATTGTGTTGAGCCCGCACTACGCGGCGGCGTTCTCCGTCCGTGAGCTCGACGAAGTGGATTCCGACGGTGTCCCCTTGTCGGAGTTCGTCTACACATACCGCCGTGAATCCGTGATCGACGCGGCGCGCTGCTTCGTCCAGGAACTGACGGACACGTTGCCGGTCCCGCTGACGAAGGCTCCGTCATCGCTCGCGAGTGTGCGCGCCTTGCCCTTGGGTGAGTCCGGCCGCCACTCCGCCGCAGATCCCGCCCCCGGGAGCTGCGTGTCGAGCCGCCCGGCCACGGCGCTCCTTCCGCAGGCAGTGGCGGCGCCGAACAATTTCCGCGCCGCGTCGCGAGCCGTGCTCGATTACCTGAACACCCATATCCCGATGGGGTTCTGGTCGATCACCCGCGTGCAGAACGATCGCCAGACGTATCTGTTCCTGGACGAGAACGTGTACGGACTGGCCGTCGGCGGGAGCCATTCCTGGGAGGACTCGTTCTGTGTGCACATGGTCGCCGGAACCGGGCCCCGCGTCGCCCCGGACACCCGGGCGGTTCCGGCGTATGCGACCGCACCCGTCAATGACGCTCTGCAGATCGGGGCGTACTCCGGCGCGCCGATCGTCGATGCCGACGGTTCGGTGTTCGGTGCCATCTGCGGACTCGACCGCGCGCCTCGAGAGGACCTGGTTCGATTCGGGCCGATGTTGGACACACTGTCCGAATTGTTGAGCCTGGCCCTGGCCGGTGATCGTGCTGTTCATGCCGCTCAATCGGAATCCCGGGATGCCCAGACCAAGGCGACGACGGACGCACTCACGGGGGTTCGCAATCGGGCAGCCTGGAACGAGGCGATCGCCCGATTGGACCACGAGTACGCGACCTACGCCGACCCGACCGTCATCGCGGTGATCGATCTCGACGGCCTGAAGCGGGTCAATGACGGAGTGGGCGGCCACGGTGCCGGGGACCAGCTGCTGCGCGACGCCGCGACAATTCTGCGGCGACACATGAGACCCGCAGACGTCCTCGCCCGCCTCGGCGGTGATGAGTTCGGCGTCATCCTCGCCGACGCGCCCGCAGCGCTGGCACCGCGACGTCTCCGAGGGCTGAACCGCGCGTTGGACCATGCCGGGGTTCCGGCTTCGGTCGGATGGGCGGTCATGCAGTCAGATCGCTTCGCCGCGTCGGTGGTACATCAAGCCGATCAGGCAATGCTCGACGCGAAAAGGCGCAGGCGTACCACTAGATCCGAAGTCGGCGCGCCGGTAGCTGGAGCGTGGTCCGGCCTGGCGTCGGCGAATCACTGACTCAGGGTGACGAGCTCCGCTCGGATGAGGTCGACCAGTTCGCGTTGTGAGGCCACGCCGAGTTTTCTGAACGCCGCCGACAACTGACTGCGAACCGTGCTGGCCGAGACGAATGAACGCGCGGCGATGACGGACACGGACTCGCCGCGCATCAGAGCGGTCACCACCCGCAATTCACTCCGCGACAGCGAAGTCAGGGCGGGGACGCTGAACGGTGGGTCCTGGGTACCGGCCCACATCGACGCCACGTCCACCTTGCGCTCCGCGCGATGCCGCCGGCTGACATCAAGATGGGACACCATGGCCCAGGTGTCGGAGTCGACCGCGACTGCCGCCACCCGCATGACGAACCAGCGACGCTGCGTGGGTGACGAACATTCGTACTCCATGAAACATTGGTCGACGTCGCCGCTGAGCACCCGGCGTATGCATCCTGCCGCGTCGGATGCTTCGAGGCAGCCGTGGGCTGCTGATTCGTCGCACACCTGTAGGTAATCGGCCCCGGTGGACACCATTCCCGAATGTGCACCATTGTTCTCGGCGAATGAGATCCACGGGCGATTGGCCAACCGGATGACGCCGGCGGAATCGAGGATCACCGTGCTGTCGATCAGAGCATCCAGCACGGCCTGCGCACCGAGATCTGTCCGGCGATCGCTGTCAATGCTGAGGGTCCCCACCAAACCTCCTCCGGGTCACAGTGCAAATCATCGACACAGTGCAAAGCATCCAAGTTTCCTACCCTGAGTGGCCGCCCACCAACCGAGCGTTGCAGATGGCTCCTGCCGTGCGCATCTGCGGCGGGACCACTCCTGGGCCCCCGGTCCCGGGCACGGGCTTGCGACGGTTCCTGCAAGCGCGGACCGGCGTGGAGGCGGGTCGGGTCACGGTGTCTGCACCCCCGCCCGAGGAGATACGCTCACCGGTGTTGTACACCCCGGGTAGGGGAAGCCGGTCCGAATCCGGCACTGTCGCGCAACCGTGGTCGGCCTGTCGGGCCGGAAGTCGGGCCGCCTGCCCGGACCAGTGACGCTCCATCCCTGTCGCGGATCGCAGGCGGAGCTCGGGGTCGCACGCTGTCGACCCGACGGACCCCAGGGGAGCGTCGGCGGCAGCAGCGCGGATCGGGCCTGCCGCGGATCCGCCCGTTGCTCGAAGGGCCCGCCCATGCTCCTCCGTCGGTTCGCCGCCGCCGCCGTCGTCGCCGCGACAGTCGGCCTCACCTCGGTGGTCACCGCCATCACCGCACACGCAGTGCCGCTGACGACCGGCACCGCCTGCGGCACCAACGAGGGCGTGACCGTCGTCGTGGACTTCGCCCCGACCCGGGACGAGGTGGTGGTCGGCTGTGCCGCCGGCCCCCAGGACACCATCGCTGCGGCGATGACTGCGGCCGGGTTCGAGCTCACCACGGAAGCGACCGGCTTCGGGCCCTACCTGTGTGCGATCGACGGAGTCGCGGCGAACCCGGTGAGCTGCCAGGCGTTTCCCGGCGCGTACTGGTCGTCGTGGCTCGCCACGACCGACGGCAATCCGGGAGGGACGCCGTCCACCGACTGGAACTCGGCCCAGGTCGGACTCAGCGGCGGACCGTTGCCCGTGGGCAGCGTGGTCGGTCTCGATCAGAACACCGACGGAGCGTTCCCCGGAACACCTCCCAGACTGGACCCGGCCGCCCTGCCGCCGCGGGGCAACACCCCGGTGACGGTGCCGACCTACGGGCCGGCACAGGGGAGTGCCACTGCGGTCGCGGGGTGGCTCGGTCGTCAGATCGATGGTGACACCGGCCTGATCAACGGCTCACCGGGGCTGACCGTCGACGTGGTGTACGCGCTTGCCGCCGCCGGCGTCGGCGGCGCCACTATCGATCGGGCAGCCGCTGCGCTGCTTGCGTCAGGCTCGACCTACGTCGGTACCGCGGCCGAGGTGGCGGCGAAGTTCGCCCGCATCGCCAAGCTGTCATTGGCCCTGCAGATCGCCGGCATCGACCCGGCCGTCTTCCCCGACGGCTCCGGTGGCACCCGCGACCTCCTGGCCGAACTGCGGTCGGTGCTCAATCCCGACGGTTCGTTCGGGACCGCGGACGACCCCTTCCAGCACGCGTACGCGGTGATCGCCCTGAGCCGCACGACGGGCGGTGCTCCTGCGCCCGCGGTGACCTGGCTCAGGGCCCGGCAGTGCACGGATACGGTCGCGGCCGGGGCCTTCGGTTACGCCGGGTGCGACACCGCCGATGCGGACTACACCGCGGTCGCGGTCGAAGGGCTGCTGGCCGCCGGTGTCACCGCCGACGACCCGGCGGTGACAGCCGCGACCGGGTGGTTGGTCGCGCACCAGTCCGCCGCCGGGGATCTCGCCGGCAACACCAACTCGACCGGCCTCGCCGGGAACGTCTTCACCGCCACCGGCGGGTCCACAGCCGCGGCAGCCGCGGCCGGGTTCATCGGCGGCCTGCAGGTCACCTGTGACACGCTGGCCGGCGGCTCGGCGCTGACGGCCGACGCCCGGGGCGCGATCGCCTGGACCCCCGCGGGTCTGGCCGACGCCGACCAGTTCGGCCTGGACAGCGGCAACCTCGGGGAGTGGCAGTTCGCCTCGGTGCAGGCGGTCCTCGGTCTCGGCGCGCCCACGCTCGCCGGTCTGACGGCAGCCGGTGCCGCCGACGCCCTGCCCGAACCTGCGGTGTGTGTGGAAGCGGCGGTCGACACCTCGGCGCCGGTGATCCCCACGGTCACCACCCCAGCCCTGACCCCGGTCGTCACGCCGGCCGCTGTCGGCGGCACCACCACGACCGGCTCCCGCACCGTCGCTCCGATGCTCGCCTCGACCGGGGCCACGGACCGGACCGGGCCGGGAGTGCTGGTCGCGGTGTTGCTGTTGGTGACGGGCGGGGCGCTGATCGCCGCCGCCCGTCGACCGACGTCCCGCCGGCACTGATGACCGGAGGCCCGAACCCCGCCCGGTGCAGCGCCGCCCGATGGTCGGTGACCGTTGCTGCGGTCCTGGCGTTGGCGGGGGTCCTGCCGTCGTCGGCCTCGGCATCCTCCCGGGCCGAGGCGTGCACGGCGGGCGACGGTGGGGTCACGGTCGTGGTCGACTTCGGCAGGCTCGGCGGCGGGCTGCGAGTCAGTTGCGCCGCCGGGCTCACCGCCGCCTCCCGCGGCACCGACGCGCTGGCCGCTGCAGGTGTTTCGTGGTCGTCACCCAGCAGCACGCCGGGCTTCGTCTGTCGACTTGCGGGTCGACCGTCGGCGGGCGAGACCGTGGGTTCCGGCGGTGATCCGTCGTATGTCGAAGGGTGCGCGAGCACCCCACCGGCGGATGCGTCCTGGGCGTACTGGAAGTCCGCCGGTGACGGCAGCTGGGCCTACAGCTCGACCGGCGTGGCGTCGAGCCGGGTGACGATCGGCGGCTTCGAGGGGTGGGTCTTCGGCGCCGGCACCGCCACGGCACCGGCGTACCGGCCCGTCGCAGCGTCGGCCCCTGCCCCTGCGCCGACACCGGTTCCTGCAACGGCACCGGCACCGGCACCGGCACCGGCACCGGCACCGGCACCGGCACCGGCACCGGCACCGGTACCGGCACCCGCACCCGCACCGGCGCCCACCCAGCGGCCCTCGGCCTCGGTACAGCCGTCCCCGCGGGCGTCGTCCGCGGCTGCCACGTCACCACCGGCCGCCACTCCCGCACCGGAAGCCCCGGCCGCCGCCGCCGAGCCCTCGGCAACCGCCGCGGACCCACCACCGGTCGATCTGCCGACGAGCGGATCCGCCCCGACCCCCACGCCGTCGACCGCCGTCGACCCCCCGCCCGGTACGACGGACACCAGCGCCGAGCCGGCAGGGGCGGCACCGACTGCGGCCCCGGCGACCCGCGACGCCGCAGCGGCAACGGACGAGTCAGCGGGCAGCGCCGCCCCAGTGCTGGTCGGGGTCTCGCTGATCGCCGCGCTCGGCACCGGAGCGATGCTCGTCCGCCGCAGTCGTCGCTCCCGGATCACCGACGACCGACCGTGACCCGCAGTACCGCCGTCGCGGCGGCAACCGACAGCTGGTCGATCCGGCGCCCGACGCACCCCGGCGCCTGGTGGCTGTGGGCGCTGACGATGGCGGCCGCGGCGAGCCACACCACGAACCCGATACTGCTGGGCATGATCATCGCCGTCGCCGCCCTGGTGGTTGCGGCCAGACGCAGTGCCGCGCCGTGGGCGGTGGGCTTTCGCTGGTATCTCACGGTGGCTGCCCTTGTCGTCGGGCTGCGGGTGGTGTTCCGGGGCTTGACCGCCGGTGCCGGGCCGACGGTGCTGTTCACCCTGCCTACGGTCGATCTGCCTGCTGTCGCCGCCGGCATCTCCCTGCTCGGCCCGGTCTCGGCGGAGGCGTTGACCGCCGGGTTCTACGACGGTCTCCGTCTCGGCACGATGATTGTCTGTGTGGGGGCGGCGAGCGCGTTGGCGAACCCGAAACGGCTGCTGGCCGCGATGCCGTCGGCGTTGTACGAGGTGGGGACGGCCCTGGTGGTGAGCGTGTCGGTGTTCCCCCAGCTGGTCGAGTCGGTAGGGCGGGTGCGGCGGGCCCGGATGTTGCGTCGAGCTCCGCGCACCCGCGGTCACCTGCTCCGCAGCGTGCTGATCCCGGTGCTGACCGACGCCCTTGACCGGTCGCTGTTGCTGGCCGCGTCGATGGACTCCCGCGGTTACGGCCGCCACACCGACACCCGGCGACGTCGGCGGCTGACGACGATGTGCCTGCTCGTCGGGCTCGGCGGCATCGCGATCGGTGCCTACGGGCTGTTGGACGTGGGCAGCCCGGCCTGGCTCGGCCTCCCGACGATGGTGCTCGGCATCATCACCGGGGCACTCGGCTTCCGGTTGGCCGGTGCCCGAATTCACCGCACGCGCTACCGTCCGGACCCCTGGCGTGTCCGGGAATGGCTGGTCGCCGGGTGCGGTGCGGCGGCGGCGGCGGGCGTTTTCACGACGACGACCGCGCAGCGATTCCCGAGCGCGAACCCCTTGTCCTGGCCGGAGCTCCCGCCGGTGGCCGCGGCCGCCCTGCTGTTGGCCGCGATCCCGGCGCTGCCGGCCGCCACGTTCCTGGGACGGTCCCGATGGTGATCGACCTGGACGACGTCAGCCTCCGCTACGGCGAGGACGCCACCCCGGTGCTGCGGCATGTCGACCTGCACCTCGACGAGGGGGAGCTGGTGCTCGTCGCCGGACCGACCGGATCCGGCAAGTCCTCACTGCTCGGGCTGATGAACGGGTTGGTGCCGCACTTCTCGGGCGGGGTGCTCAGCGGGACGGTGACGGTCGGAGGGCTGCGCACCGTCGACAACCGCCCCCGGGACTTCGCCGCAGTGGTCGGTGTGGTGTCGCAGGATCCGCTCGCCGGGTTCGTCACCGACACCGTCGAGGAGGAGCTCGCCTACGGCATGGAACAGCTCGGGCTGGCACCGTCCACGATGCGCACCCGGGTCGAGGAGACCCTGGATCTGCTGGGCATCGCGGATCTGCGCGCCCGGGCGCTGCGGACGCTGTCCGGCGGACAGCAGCAGCGGGTCGCGATCGGCGCGGTGCTCGCGGCCGGTCCGCGCGTGCTCGTCCTCGACGAGCCCACCAGCGCCCTGGACCCGACGAGCGCGGAGGAGGTCATCGCCGCCGTGGTACGGCTGGTGCACGATCTGGGGGTCACCGTCGTCATGGCCGAGCACCGGCTGGAACGGGTGCTGCAGTACGCCGATCGGCTGGTGTCGATCGCCGCCGACGGCAGCGTCGTCGACGGCCCACCCGCGGTGATGATGGTCGGTGCGGCCGTCGCGCCGCCGCTGGTGGAGCTTGGCCGGTTGGCCGGCTGGTCGCCGCTGCCGCTGTCCATCCGGGACGCCCGCCGGCTGGCGGGGCCGCTGCGCGACACCCTCGCCGGTCGACTGCCGGCTCGGCACCCACGAAAGGCGGGGGAACCGCTGCTGACCGCAGCCGGGCTCACAGTCCGCTACGGCGAGCACACCGCGGTCCGCGAGGTGGACCTCGAACTGCACCGCGGTGAGCGGGTGGCGCTGATGGGCCGCAACGGATCCGGGAAGTCCAGCCTGCTCTGGGCACTGACCGGGCTGGGTCGACGGTCCGCAGGGTCGGTGGCGATGCGCGGGGTACCGATCGGGACCGGTGCCCGGGAACCCGAGATCGCACTGATCCCGCAGTCCGCGGCCGACCTGCTGTACCTGGAGACCGTGGACGCGGAGTGCCGGGCCGCCGACCGGCCCGCCGAGGTGGCCGACGGCAGCTCTCGCGCGATGCTGGACCGGCTGGCACCCGGGATCGACGGGGCGACGCATCCTCGCGACCTGTCCGAGGGCCAACGCCTGGCCCTGGCGCTGGCCGTCCAACTGGTCGGTACGCCGGCGCTGGTGCTGCTGGACGAGCCCACTCGCGGGCTGGACTACAACGCGAAAGCAGTGCTGGTGACGGTGTTGTCGGAGCTGGCGGCCGCGGGCACCGCGATCGTGGTGGCCACCCACGATGTGGAGTTCGCCGCTCGATCCGCCGATCGGGTGCTGGTGCTGGCGGCAGGGGAGAAGGTCGCCGACGGGCCGGCCGTCGACGTCCTTGCCGCCTCGCCGGCCTTCGCCACGCAGGTGGCGCGGGTCCTGCATCCGCAGCCGTGGCTGACCGTCGACCAGGTCCGGGCGGCACTCCGATGAGCCGGGTCGCCGCCTGGCCGCTGGGCGCAAGATCGGTGGCCGTCCTCGCGGTGGCGTCCGTGGCAGGACTGTTCCTGTTCGGCTGGCCGCTGATCGTGGGGGCGGCTCCCACGGACGTCCAACAGGCCCAGTCGCCGTTGGTGGTGATCACCCTGTTCCCGGTGCTGGTCCTACTGGTGGTCGCTCAGTTGTCCGAGGGGGGGCTGAGTGCCAGCGCGCTGGCGATGCTGGGAGTGCTGTCCGCGGTGAACGCCGCGCTTCGCCCCCTCGGCGCCGGTACCGCCGGCATCGAGTTGGTGTTCTTCCTGCTGATCCTGGCCGGTCGGGTGTTCGGACCGGGGTTCGGGTTCATGCTCGGGCTGACCTCGCTCTTCGCGTCTGCCTTGTTGACCGCAGGGGTGGGGCCGTGGCTGCCGTTCCAGATGGTGGCCGCTGCCTGGGTGGGGTTGGGGGCCGGCCTGTTGCCCGACCGCATCGTCGGTCGGCCGGTCCGCGGGGTCGGGGAGATCGTGCTGCTCGCCGCCTACGGCGTGGTTGCGGCCTACGCCTACGGGATCCTGATGAACCTGTCCTACTGGCCGTTCATCGCCGGCGCCGGCTTCGACACCCCGGGTCTGGCCTACGTCCCGGGGGCGTCCGGAGCGGAGAACCTGCACCGGTTCGTCGTGTTCACCCTGATCAGTTCCACCGCCGGTTGGGACACCGGCCGCGCGGTCACCAACGTGGTGGCGATCGCCCTGCTGGGCCCGGCGGTGTTGACGGTGCTGCGGCGGGCGGCCCGGCGCGCCCGGTTCGAGGTCGGCTCAGTCGCGGCGGGCCTTCGTGATCGCGTCGGCGATGACCGCGGCGAACCGCGCGGGTGATTGCGGATCGCTGACCAGGAACAGCTCCGGTTCGATCAGCTCCAACTCCATCAGGAGTGGACCGCCCGAGGTCGTCACCAGATCGACCCGGGCGTACAGCAGCGCGTGGCCGACCTGTGCCAGCGCCGCTTTCGCCAGCGCAACCTCCGCGTCTGACGGAAGGTGCACGGTGGTGGTGCCGCCGTGCTCCTGCTGGACGCGGAAGTCACCCGACGCCGGAACCTTGCGGACAGCGTGGGAGAACACGCCGCCCAGATAGATGAGCGACCGTTCGCCGTCCCGGACCTCGGGGATGTAGGGCTGCACCAGCACCTCCCCACGCGCCAGCAACGCGCCGAGGTGAGTGACCGCCGCCGGATCGTCGGCGTCGAACAGGCCGATGCCGTCGGCACCCGCGGCGATGGCGGGTTTGAGCACGATGCGCCCGCCCAGTCCGCCCAGCCCGCTCAGCCCGGGCAGCCCGTCGGGTGCGGTCAGCACGCGGGTCGGAACGACCGGGACTCCGGCAGCCGCCAGGTCCACGAGGTAGCGCTTGTGCACGTTGCCGCGGATCACCTCCCACGGATTCCACATTCGACTGCCCCAGGCCCGCAGGGTGTGCAGGAACAGGTCCGGGGTGGCGGCGTAGTCCCAGGTGGTACGCACCACGACCAGGTCGCCCGGGTCGGCCATCGCCGCCTCGTCGGACCAGGTCACCACCCGGTGACCGATGCCGATGTCATCCAGCGCGGACAACAGCAGAACGGTCTCGTTGTCCGGGACGGGCATGTCGGTGCCGGTCAGCAGGCTGATCCGCGGGTTCACGGTGATTTCCTCGGCCGCGTCGCCGCGGCGGTTCCTCGGGCCGCCGGGGTCCGCTCCCGGTCGACCCGACCCACCCGGTCGGTGCGGTCGGAGCGGTTCTTCTGCTTGCCCGCCTTCCGCGGAGTCGTCGCGGGTGGTTCGGACGGCTCGCCGGTGACCTTCTCGCTGAGTTCTTCCAGATCACCCCGGATCCGGTCGAGTTCGCCGCGCAGGTAGTCGCGGGTGGCCACTTCGTTGATGGCCACCCGAAGGGCGGCGATCTCGCGGGCCAGGTACTCGGTGCCGGCCCGGGTCTGCAGGGCGCGGTTGCGGTCCTCCTCCAGCGAGATCCGGTCCCGGTCGTCCTGCCGGTTCTGCGCCAACAGGATCAGCGGTGCGGCGTAGGCGGCCTGGGTGGAGAACGCCAGGTTGAGCAGGATGAACGGGTAGGCGTCCCACTGGCCGATCCACCCGGTGATGTTCAGCGTGATCCAGGCCAGCACCACCATCGACTGCCAGAACAGGAACTTGCCGGTGCCCAGGAAACGGGCCAGCCGCTCGGAGGTCCGGCCGAAGGAGTCCGGGTCGATCCGCGGACGCCAGGAGGTGGCGGTGCGCGGCTGGTCCAGGCGGCGCCTGGAGGACTCAGCCACCGTGTGCCCCGATCACGTCCGAGTCCAGCGAACTGTCGTCATCGCGCCAGTTGTCGGGCAGCAGATGGTCCAGCAGATCGTCCACCGAGACCGCGCCGAGCAGGTGGTTCTCCTCGTCGACCACCGGCGCGCAGACCAGGTTGTAGGCCGCGAAGAAACGGGTGACCTCGGGCATCCGGGCCTGCGGGGCCAGCCGGGCCATGTCGGTGTCCAGCGCCCCTGCGACCAGGTCGAACGGCGACTCGCGGAGCAGCCGCTGGGTGTGCACGCAGCCCAGGTAGCGGCCGGTCGGGGTGGCCTGCGGCGGGCGACAGACGAACACCATCGACGCCAGCGCCGGCGTCAGATTGGGGGCGCGGACCCGGGCCAGGGCCTCGGCGATCGTCGCATCGGGGCTGACGATGACCGGTTCCGGGGTCATCAGACCACCCGCGGTGTCGAAGGAGTACTGCATGAGCCGCTTGACCGGCGCGGACTCCTCGGGCTCCATCAGCTCCAACAGCCGCTCGGAGACGCCGGGCGGGAGTTCGCTGAGCAGGTCCGCCGCGTCGTCGGGGTCCATGGCCTCCAGGATGTCGGCCGCCCGCGCCTCGTCGAGGTGGGTGAGCACATCCATCTGGTCGTCCTCGGACAGCTCCTCGATGACGTCGGCGAGCTTCTCGTCGTTGAGGGCGTCGGCGATCTCGTGCCGTCGGACGTCGTCCAGATCCCGGAAGACGCCGGCGGCGTCGGCGGCGCGCATGGTCTCCAGGCTGGTGAGCAGCTGATGGGTGCCCTGGGCGGTCCCGGTCAGGGTGTAGAAGTCCAGCCCCCGGACGTCGTTCCAGCCGACGACGCTGACGTTGCCGCGGCGGCCGAGGAACGGGGTGCGGGTCCGCACGGCCAACCGGTTCACCAGCCAGTCCCTGGTCCGGGACTGCTCGAGGCCGGCGTCCACGACCAGCACCGCGGCCTGGGTGGTGGCCACCGTGACCTTGGATCCGATCAACTGTCCGATCAGCAGCAGTTCGGTCGGCCGCTGCTCGAAGCGCCGCAACGACACCGATCCGCGGGCCAGCGAGACCGCGTGCGCCTCGATCGAATTGACCCGCAGCATCGGAACGAAGATCGGTCGTCGGTTGGGCAGTTCGACGACGATGCCCATCACCCGGGGGGATTGTCTGTCGACCCGGACGGCGGCAACCAGGTCGTGGACCTTGCCGATGGACTCGCCGCCCGGGCCGTACACGGGCAGACCGACGAGCTGGGCAGCGAAGACCTTGTTGTTGGCGACCACCCCGCCAGCCTAGGAGGGTGGGCGGCCCGGATCGGACACCCCGCGGGTCGCTGACCCCGGATGTTCATGTGGACCAGCTGTGGTTGCTGTGCGTGACCGCTATGGCGGCTGTGGTGACACAGGTCCGGCCGGTACGGTGACACGGTCGCTCGCCGTCCCATCCTGAGGAATCCATGCGTATCCGTTCTCTGCTCGTCGTCGTCCCGTTGGTTCTGCTCACTGCCTGCGGAGGGAAGGCGACCACCACTGCGGTGAACACCAGCCCGACCGGCGCGGTGCTCGGTCCCGAGACCCCGGCCGCCACCACGGTCGGCACCGCCGCCACGACCGAGCTGCCGACCGCGACCGGGGGGTTCGGCGAGAAGCCGACCATCTCCTTCCCCGGTGACACCCCACCGACGGGGCTGCAACGGCAGCTGTTGATCGAAGGCACCGGTCCGGAGGTTCAGACCGGTGAGCAACTGGTTGCGAACTACTACGGCGTCGTCTGGGGCGGCACCACCGACTTCGACAACTCCTACGACCGCGGCGCGGCCAGCGTTTTCCAGATCGGCACCGGCAGCGTCGTGTCCGGCTGGGACGTCGGCCTGGTCGGCGTCAAGGTGGGTTCCCGCGTGCTTCTCACGCTGTCCCCGTCGGACGGCTACGGCACCCAGGGCCGCGCACCGGACATCTCGGGGACCGACACGCTGGTGTTCGTCATCGACATCGTCAACGCCCTGGGGGCGACCAGCTTCGGTCAGGCCGACGCCGTCCCGCAGCCGCAGGACCCGGCCGCCCCGCAGGTCGGCGGCGAGCTGGGCGGGATCCCCACCGTGACGATCCCGGCCGGACTTGCCGAACCGACGGAGCTCAAGACCACGGTGATCGCGCTCGGAACGGGCGCCCCGGTGACCGACGGCGATCTGTACGCCCAGTACGGCGTCTACGACTGGCAGGGTGCCCAGCAGGTGGCGACCTGGGAGGCAAGCGCCGGCGGCGCCCCGGGTCCGCAGAAGATCGCGCTGTCAGCCAGTATCACCCAGCTCGCCGGCCTGGTGGGCCTCCCGCTCGGCAGCCGGGTGTTGCTGCAGGTTCCAGCTGTCGCGGAGCCGAGCAGCCCGGCGTCGGCCATCGTTTTCGACCTCGTCTACGAGTAACCCGCCCGACAGCAGCGCGCCCGTCGCCCCGGTCCATACCGGCGGCGACGGGCGCGCTCTGCGTCCGGGGTCAGACCGGGATGATCAGGTAGATGCCGAACAGCACCGCAAGGCCCGCGACGCCGATGCACGCCCAGGCGAGCACCCGCTGGGCTACCACCGGACGGCCGGCCCGGGCGTTCTCGGTGGCCGTGTCGAAGGCCCGGATGCCGAAGGACACGACGCCGACGACGAACAGCGTGGCGATCATCGAGACCACCGCCACCAGGCCGAGCGCGGAGAAATTGATCTTCATGACGGGTTTCCCTGGTCGGAGGGTGCGTGTTCGGGCTCGCGGCTCCGGTCGCGGAGGGCCTGTTTGCGCTGCTTCTTGGTGCGGTAGGCACCCAGCACCTCGACCTCGGGCATTTCGTTGACGTTGTGCCGGTCGACGCTGGTCCGGCGGGAGATCACCCAGATCGCGACCGACCCGACGACCAGGATCAGCAGCACGATCGCCACTCCGATCGGGCCGCTGACTGCCACCCACGCGGCGAGCCCGCCGACGATCGCCGCCGCGGGCAGGGTCAACAGCCAGGCCAGACCCATCCGGCCGGCGGTGCCCCAGCGCACGGTGCCGCCGGCGCGGCCGACCCCGGAGCCCAGCACCGAGCCCGAGCACACGTGAGTGGTGGACAGACCGAACCCGAGGTGGGAGGACGCCAGGATGGTGGCGGTGGAGGAGGCGTTCGCCGCGAAGCCCTGGGCCGGCTCGATGTCGGCCAGCCCCTTGCCCAGGGTGCGCATGATGCGCCAGCCGCCCGAGTAGGTGCCCAGACCGATCGCCAGTCCGGCAGTCAGCACGACCCACCAGCGGGGGCCGGTACCGGCGTCCTGAAAATTGCGCGGTGATGAGCACCAGGGTGATGACACCCATGGTCTTCTGCCCGTCCGAGGTGCCGTGCGCCAGCGCCACCAGCGACCCCGTGACCGCCTGGCCGTATTTGAAACCGCGCCGGGTGCGCTTGTTCTGGTTACCGGTGATCCGGTAGGCGAGCGCCGTGGCGATGCCGGCGGCCAGGCCGGCGACGAGCGGAGCGACGATGGCCGGCAGCAGGATCTTGGAGACCACCACGGAGAAGTTCACGCCCGCGGTGCCGGCGCCGACCAGGACGGCGCCGATCAGACCGCCGAACAGGGCATGCGAGGAACTCGACGGCAGGCCGTACAGCCAGGTCAGCAGGTTCCACAGGATGGCCCCGACGAGACCGCCGAACACCATGGACGGGGTGACGAACGCTTCGTTGACCAGCCCGCCGGAGATCGTCTTCGCGACCTCCGTGGACAGGAACGCCCCCGCGACGTTGAGCACCGCGGCCAGCAGGACCGCAGTACGCGGCTTGAGCGCTCCGGTGGCCACCGAGGTGGCCATGGCGTTCGCGCTGTCGTGGAAGCCGTTGGTGAAGTCGAACATCAGGGCGGTGACCACCACCACGATGACGATGAACAAGGTGGCGGTCATGCCGTCACATCCGGTTCCGGGTCCACCCCCGGAAACTGTTCGTCGCGGTACTGCCGGAATGTCGCCCGGAATCCGGCTGACCGTTGCCCATCCGGTCACTATGCCCGGCGCGGCGACGGTGACCGAACGTCGGGCGCGTGCGGTGACCCGCCG
Organism: uncultured Actinomycetota bacterium; assembly: GCA_963784315.1. GTDB lineage: Bacteria > Actinomycetota > Actinomycetes > Mycobacteriales > Nakamurellaceae > Nakamurella. Next base: position 383,913 of record CAWAQR010000001.1, on the reverse strand, counting down.
CAGCGACCGACCGACCGGCGGCAGGTGCCGGTTACCGTGGATCGGTGGAGTTCCGACGCTTCGTGACGACCTGGTGGGCGGTGCCGGCGCGGCTCGTCCTCGGCGGGGTGTTCGGCTGGTCCGGGGTGGTGAAGGCCGGCGACCCGGTCGCCACCGAGACGGCGGTGCGCGCCTACTCGCTGCTGCCGCCGGGGCTGGTGTCGCCGGTGTCGACCGTGCTGCCGTGGGCGGAGATCGCGACCGCGTTGTTGCTGATCGTGGGGTTGGCGATCCGACCTGCGGCGGTACTGACCGCCGTGATGCTGGTGGCCTTCATCGCCGGGGTCGCGTCCGCAGCGGCACGCGGTCTGTCGATCGACTGCGGCTGCTTCGGCGGCGGCGGTGTGGTGGCGCCGGGGGACACCCGCTACGCGGCGGAGATCGCCCGGGATGCGGTGCTGTCCGTGGTGGCGGGCTGCCTGATCCGGCGACCGGCGTCCCCGCTCAGCATGGACGCAGTGATCCTTCGCGGCCCCGTCCCGACAGGCATAGTGGTGCGCAGAGCCCACCTCGGGGTGGGATGACGAGCGGAGACGGGTCGTGGCGCAGCAGGGCAGGAAGAAGCGACCGTCGGGTTCGACGCCGGGCGGCAAGGCCACCGGCGGCGGGACCACTCCCAGGGGCGGGCGGGTGCCCAGCGACGCCCAGCGGACGGCGGTGGGCCACGGCCCGAAGGGGAGTGCGCTCCGCCGTGATGCCGCTGCACCGAGCGGTCGAGCCGGCAACAACCGTAGCCAACTCATCATCTGGGGGGCGGCGATCGTCGTCATGATCGCGGTGATCGCAATCGGGATCGTGTGGAACATCAGCAGCAACAAGGTGGAGAACGACGGCTACGGGACCGCCGCCAGGAGTACCGCGACGATCGGCGCCACCGGCGTGATCACCGTGACCGGGACGGCGACGCCGACGCCGCCGACGTCGGTGGACGTCTACGAGGACCCGCTCTGCCCGTACTGCAGCCGGTTCGAGCGGCAGTACGGCCAGCAGATCGCGCAGGCCGTCGACGAGGGCAGGATCGCGGTCGAGTACCACCTGCTGAACTTCCTCGACAAGGGGTCTGGCTCGGGCGACTACTCGACGCGGGCCGCCGCCGCGCTGATGTGCGCCGCCGCCGACATCGGCGCCACACCGGGGGCATGGGCGGCGTTGCACGCGAGGCTTTTCGACCCCGAGGTTCAGCCGGCGGAGAACGCCGCCACGGACCTGACCGACGCGCAGCTCGCGCAGTACGTGACCGATGCCGGTATCGGGGCGGGCCTTGCCGCCGATGCGGCTCCGCTCACCGCCGCGGTCGGCTGTGTGACCTCCGGCGAGATGCGCCCGATGGTCGTGACGGCCTACGACGCCAACGCCGCCACCCTGAACCAGCTCGTCGGCGGGGTGCGCTCGCCGGTCATCGTCCACGACGGTGCCGAGGTGAGCGTCGACAACCGCGACTGGTTGGCCTCGGTCACCGGCTGAGTACGCCCGGGCGGGGACCTTCGAAAGCCCCGCCCGGTGGGCTCTCGCCGATTAGGTTCTGCGGATGGGTTCTTGATAACCTTTGCCGGCAGCTTGGGGCTGTGGCGCAGCTGGTAGCGCACCACACTGGCAGTGTGGGGGTCAGGGGTTCGAGTCCCCTCAGCTCCACTGGGAAGGCCCGTTCGCGGGCCTTTTTTTGTTGGCCTTGATCCGGTGGTGCGGTCGTCAGGTGGTCGGCACGCCCCGACACGGCGACGCCCACCACGTGGCACGAATCGGCGATGACCCACCGCTGCAGGCGTTCTAGCGTGATCGGGACCAGCGCAGCGAGGAGCGGCCCGATGACGAACGACCCCGGCAGCCACGATCACGCTGCTCCAGTGGAGCCGCACCACTATCCGCAGGTCGAGGTGACCCCGGCGGTGCCGCCGGGCTGGTACGTCAAGTTGAGCTGGACGTTGATCGCACCGGACGGCCAGGCAAACGTCATAGCTTCTTCGGAGCCGCTGTCGGCGCACTTCACCTCCGACACCTACGCGGCCACCCAGGGAGAACTCCTGCGCAAGGAATTCCCGCACTTCCAGGAATTCAGGATGCGCCCGATCCTGATCGGCGGACATTCGGCGTGGCAGCGCGAGTTCGCCTGGACGCCGCCGGACGGTGTCCAGGTGCTCCAACACCAACTGTATTGCGTGGTCGTCACTGTCGACGGGCAGCGCGGGGTGACGGCCACCGCGACTGCCCCCTCGAGCAGCGCTCACCGCTTCCGGGAGGTGTTCGCAACAATTCTCGGGTCGCTGCGGATCGGGGAGGTCGCGACTGCCTGACCGGTGGCCGGCCCCCACCGGATCCCACCCGACCTCTGGCGGGCTCAGCCGAACCGGGCGGATCGGACGGGATGGCGGCCACCGAATCGCTCCCGACGCCCGCCCCACCAACCGGCGAGCGGCGCCATCTCCTGAAGTGCTGCGGCCATCGCCGAGACCGCTGCTTCCTCCATGGGCGCCATCGGGTCCGACGGCCACGCAGCGGCGTCTGCCGCCACGAGCTCGGGGGCCCGGGTGTCGGGCGGGACGTTGCGCACCTCGCCGAACGCCAGCGGGTCGGCTGGGTCCGGCAGCACCCGCATCCGGGCGGCCCAGGGAGCGAACACCGTCTGGGCAAGCACTCCCACCACATCGGGGCCGACCGGCGCGCGACTCGTCCAGTCGGCCCACACGGCGAACGTCGTTGTGCTGGACCGGGTTCGGTGATCGGTCAGTGCGCGACACCGCTGGTCTGACGGCGACCACTGCCAACTCACCCAGATGACCGGACCCACGCCCGGGTCGGGTTCCGCCGTCGTCACCCCGACACCCAGCCTGAGCGCCACGGCGTGCGCCACGATCGTGTCGTCGCGACCCGGACCGGCCACCACGGCCACCGGTTGCCGGCCCGTCGACCTGACGAGGGCGGCCAGGCCGTCGAGAATCCCGGCGAACTGCCCCGGTGACAGCCACATGGCGGCGTAGCGTCCGCTCATCCCGACGGCGTCGGCGTCGGCGGTGTGGAGCAGCATGGTGGCTGTCAGGGCTGCCTGCCAGCCGCGCAGGTCGACGTCGGACAGCGGGAAACCGTTTCGCCGCAACGCATCTGCGCGTAGTAGCAGGGCGTCATGAGCCTGCCGGACCGCCGACCACCCGGGGTGGGTGAGTCGCAGGGTCAACTCGGCGATGTCGGCGATGTCCCCGGCGTCGACGGCGGCTACGAGGTGTTCGACCACCAACGCCGGCATGTCGGCCAACTCCCTGTCATGCCTACCCACCTCGCGGGCCTGACGGTGCCGGCCCAGCCGGTTGAACGTGTGGGCGAGTTCCAGCAGGACGTCCGGGTCTGCCGGTTCGAACCGGGCGGCCAGCGAGACCAGAGGCAGCGCGAGGTCCGGCGCCCCGGCCTCATTGCACTCGAATCCCGCCTGCCGCAGCGCTTGTGCGTCGGTGCGGTGCGTCGACGCAACGCGTAGGGATGCCACCAGCGCTGGGGGAGCCCCGACCTCGGGCAGGGTGTGGACCAGGTCGTCGAGCCAGCGTGCCAACAGTCGCGGGTCGGACACCGATTCCAAGCCGGCGGCCTCACCGCGCAGCGCTTCCCACCGATCGTGCGCGTCCGGCGCACCCGCCGCTGATGCTCTGTCCTTTGACATGCTGTGACAGTAGGGAGTCCGGTGACCCCGGGCATCGTCATAACGTGCCGGATCCGTTCGGTCCGAAAGACCACCCGCCCTTGGATCATCGGCCCGCCCGCCGGCCCGGCCGGGCGGGACAGTCTGCTGCAGAGCAGTTCTCGTCGGTCAGGAGGAGGCGATCGAACCGGTGGTGGTCTCGACCCCGGGGGACGACACCAGGCAGATCAGCTTGGGGTTGAAAAAGGTGTCGGTGGACACGACGTAGTCGAGGGAGAAGTCACCCAGGTCGTCGACCGTCAGGCCGGTGTAGTCGGAGAACCTCACTTCGCATTCCTGCTCCTCGGTCCCGGACAGTGCCAGCGTGGCACCGACCACCTCGGACTCGTGTGGAGTGTCGCAACTCGTCGTGGTGACCTGCACGATCTCGCCGTCGGGCACGTGCAGGATGCAGTCCCCGACCCGCAAGAGGTCCCAGCGGACTGTGCGGTCCGGTACCGGCGGGGGGTCAGCGGTGACGGTCGGCGACGAGGGAACTGTCGGCTCACCGGGCGGGGTCGAGGTCGCGGGCTCGGTCGCGGCGAAGCAGTCGGTGTGCGAGTCCAGGAATTCGACGGCGATGTCGGGCGAGGTCGGTGGCGCCGGCAGATCGAGCCGGGCGCGCAGGATCGACGCCAACCCTGCCCGGACGGCATCTGGTGTCACCTCGTCGAGGGCGGGCGAAGCGCAATCGGCCAGCGTCGGGTAGAGGTCGGCACCGTCGTCGCGGAAACCCACCGCATACATTGCGATGATCCCTCCCAGACTCCGGTGGTTCACGCAGTCGACGACGAGGCCGGCCACGTGATCGGCGCCCGCACCGGGCGCCATCGCGAGCACCCGGTCGGAGTCGACTGTCTGCTCGAAGCACTCGACCCCTCTGCCCGACATTCCGGGCAGGACGTACGTGGTCAGGGCGGCGGCGTCGACGATCTCGGTGGCGGGATCGGTGAATCGCACCAACGCGTCGACATCACCGACCGCCGGCCCGGGCGGAGGCGCAGGGGAGGTGCTCGCCGTCGCCGAGGCGGTGGTCACGGACTGATCTTTCAAGGCGTTCCCTGTGCTGGTCCGGGTGCAGCCGGCCAGCACCAGGACAGCTACTGCGAGCGGCACCAGCCGCAGCGTCGCCTGCTGCCGGCTGGGAAAGAACATCGAAGGCTGGCTCATCCGGCCACGCTAGGTGCCGCGCTGACGTGGCTCATCGTCAAAAGCTGCCACTCGTCGAACCCGGTGTGCTCCGAGCGCATCTCGACCGCCACGTGACTACCGCTGCCGTCGTCGAGGCCACCCCCAGGTAGGTACGTGCGGTGTCGAGGCGACGGTAGGCCGACCTCAGTGAGATGTGGCAGGCGCGTGCGGCCTGCGCCACCGACAGACCCTCGGCCAGCAGTGCGAGCAGAGCGGCCCACTCCGGTTCCGTCGACCCCACGGCGTCTGCTGGACCGCCACCTGCATCCTGGCGGTCCGCGAGGGAGGGGCCGCTCGGCGCGCAGCTGCCACTGTCGTCGGCGATGTGCAGTCCGGCCCGCAACGCGTCGTCGCACAATGCGTCCGTGAACGTGCCGATGACCGTCACTGCCAGACTCGCCCCGCGGCTGGCCGCTTCGAGCGCGTCGGCCAGTGACGCATCGTCGTGGATGTGTCCGACACACACGCGCCGGTCCAACGACCATTCGGCCACCTGCCTGCCGAAACCCTCGATGACCTCGAGACCTTCTGCGCGCCAATGTCGCATGGCCTGCACGTCGACGACGCCGATGCGCAGGAAGGGCGGCCCCATCAGGCGAGTTTCGCGGCCGCCGCGCGGCGATTGCTCGTTCCGAGCTTCAGGACAGCAGAGCGCACGTGGGTCTCGACGGTGGCGACCGAGACCCCGAGTCGGCGGGCGATCATCGCCGAGGACAGTCCGCGTCCGACGTGCCGGAGCACTTCTGTCTCCCGGGCGGTCAACCCATGAGAAGCGCTACCGCGCTGGGTGTTCCACGTCAACCCGGCCTGTCGGGCCGTTGCCGAGAGGCGGCTGTCGAACGCTCGGATCCCGCTGTCGCGGACCTCCTCGATGGCCATTTCGGTCAAGTCCTTCGCCCGGGGATCCCCGGCTCGCACCGCCCGGTCCGCAGCCGCCCAGGAGCAGCGCACCGTCGCACGTACCGACACCTCGCGCCACAGGGCGGCCGCAGTGAGGTACCCGCTGATCGCCGAGAACGAGTCCGCGGTGACCACGTGGGCCTCCGCCAGCAGCGCTTCGCAGAGCAAAGGCGACTCCCACGGCACCCCCGTCCATGCTGCGACAGGACCGGCCAACATCGCGACCACCGGATCCATCGGCGACCCGAGGGCGGTCCCGGCCATCGTGGCGGCGACATGTTCGTCACCACCGGCCCAGGCCAGGGCGGCGCGGACGGCGTCCCGTCGCCGCCCGGACGGCGCGGAGGCGACCAGGTCATCGGCTTCCAGCGCAAACCCGGCGTCGGAGGACAGCAGGGCACGGGCGGCGACCGGTAGGTCCGACCTGTGGTGCGTCCCGGCCAATGGTTCACGGCAACCCAGGACCCGCATCCACCACCGCTCACGCTGGAACACCTCCGTCCAACCGATCGCGCCCGCGGTGCAGGCCGACTCGGCGCCCTCCGATGCGACGATGAGGGCCTCGTCGACCCGGCCGAGCAGCATCAGGATGGTGGACTCGACGAACAACGCTTCCAGCAGCACCGCAGGGTCGGGAGCTCGACGGAGCTCGCGGAAGTGGTTCTGCCAGTCCGGATCGCCGCCCACCGCCCCGATCACCGCCCTGACCAGCGCGGCTTGGGGCTCCTCGGCGGTACCCGCGCACCGGTCGACCAGCTCCGCTGCCGCGGCGTCGTCGGTGCCGTCATGGCTGAGCAACTCGATGTCCAGCAGTCGCCGTGGGCCATCGCCCGTCGCCTCGGCGGACCGCACCCCCGCCGTCAGGTGCGCAGCGGCGCCGGCGAGGTCCCCCCGACGACGCGCGACGCAGGCCGCCACTGCGCAGGCTTCGACGAGGTGGGCCGGGTCGGCGAGTGCGGCCGCGACGTGGGTGCGTGCCCCCTCGGGGTCACCCGAAGCCAACCACCAGCGCGCCGCCACCAGTGCGCTCCGGGCGGTGCCGTCCGCCGCAGCCACCAGGCCTGCGGTGACCGCACGCTCGGTGAGACCACGGGCAGCCGACAGCGCGCGCTCCGCCGCGCAGGTGGCTGCCATCCGGTCGCCGGCCGCGATGAAGTGTCTGGCTGCCTCGCCCGGATCAGCCAGGCGTTCGCCGAGTGCGTGATGCAGGGCGGCCCGGTCGGCGTCGGTCATCCGGCCGGCCGCTATGTCGCTCACCCGCGGATGCACCGGTCGCACCAGTTCGCCGTCCGTGATCACCAACCCGGCAGCCTGCGCGCTCTCGATACCCTGGCCGAGGACGCTCGCCAGCAGCGGGCGTCCGGCGAGACCCAGTGCGGCCACCACTGTCCGGCCGCCCACATCGAGGCGGTCGAGCTGGGCCGAGATGGTCGCGACCAGCGTCAGTGCGGTGACGTCATGCACCGATCGCACACACCACAGCGGTGACCCGCCGGTGGCGACGGCGATCCGGGTCGCCGCGTCGTCGTCGGCGCCGAGGGCTCGACAGAGATCGGCCGCGTCGGATCGGCCCAACGGCCCCAGGACCACCCGCACCAGATCGGGCACCGCAGCGAACTTCTGGAGCGCCGCACCGGACAACGGCTCCCCCGTCCGGACAATGGCGACCATCGGTATTCGCTGAGCGAGTGTCGTCATGACCGTCAGCGTCGCCGGGTCGGCGAACTGAGCGTCGTCGAGCACGAGAATGTCATCGCCGATCAGGTCCGCGACGAGATCGGCGATGTCGGCGGTCGTACCTCCGGACAGTCGGGTCGACAACGCACGGGACAACGGAACCAGCGGCCGCCAGGCCAGGCTCGCCAACCCATGTCCCCACCGTGAAGTGGTGCCCGCCACAGCCGCCGACACCAATGCGGTCTTGCCGACGCCGGGGGGGCCGGACACCACCACGGCCCGTCCCGCTGCGAGTGCACCGCGAACGCGCGACAACTCTGCAACGCGTCCGATCAGGCTTCGCCCGGCTTCACCGCCTACCACCATTTGCGCAGACTACAACAGTTGTCTGCGCAGGTCAGCGGATTCTTTACTGACGTTTGACTATTTGGCCACCCGATCGTGGACGCCAAGGGGCGGGTCAGGGAGTGGCATGAAATCGGGAGGCGACTGATCGGGTGACCCTCCTACTGTTCGCTCAGACCGCATTCCAGCGGGACGCGACGTGCAGAAGGAGGACCCCGGTGGATCAGTACGGCGAGTCGCCACCCTTCGATCCCATGCCGAACACGGCTTCGGTGGGGTTCGAGTCGGAGGATTGCGGGTGGTCCCCCGGTGGTGCTGATCCGGCCGGCTCGCGCGACGAGTGGATCCCGATCGGCACGGCAGACGGCGAACTGACGGTGGTCGACCTCGACCTCGTCGGAACCCCCGACGACCTGCTGGTCTTCGACCGGTCCGGGCATGCCTCGGTCATCGCCGCGGGGCAGCCCCGGTCCGAGGACGTGGAGGTGGATGGCGGACTTTCGCCGGCCGACGTCGCGCCGCCCGTCGCCCACTCGCTGACCATCACCCTGTCGGACGGCACGGTGATCGACGCCGGCGTGCCGAACGTGGACCTGTCCGGCGACGGCGTCCTGGACACCGCGCGCACCGTCGACGGCGACTCGGTGATGGAAGTGTCCGACCTCGACGACGAACCCGGCGCCGACCGGGTCCGGATCACCGAGGACGGCGCGACAACGATGCTGGTCGACCTGGATTCGCGAACCGGCCAATGGACGCCGGTGGACGGGCTGCACCCCGGCGATGGGGCTCCGGGCGGCGACCCGGCCGGCATCGAGGTGCCTGATCGGTACCGGATCACCGTCGACGAGACAGCTGATCTGGCAACACAATCGCTGGCGAGGATGCAGGCCACGGCCGCCGACGCCGCCGCCGACCTGTGGTCGGCCGCGTATCCGGGCACTCCCTGGCCGGTCGACGACGACACGGGTGAGCCCTACCCCCCGCGGATCCTGCTCGGCGTGATCTCCGCCGACCAGGGGCTCGACGCCGACGTCACGACGGTGGCACGTTCGGTCCTGGACAGTCTGAATCGGGCGATCGAATCCATCGTCGAGCACGCCTGACGGCGGCACGTGGGCACTCGGGTTCCAGCCTCCCCACACCCATCGCCTGCACAGTTCCTCCATCTGCACAGTTCCTCCATCTGCACAGTTCTTCCCATCTGCACAGTCCTTTCGACCCGACAGGGAGCGTTCACCGATGACCGACGATCCGTTCTTCGCCCAGCCGGACGCCGGCAGCGACATCTACTCCCACACCTCTGTTCTCGACGACGGCACGGAACTCGTGCAGTTCTCCCACGATCCGGCGTCCGGGGTGGTGGACGCGCTGGTGACGAACCTCCCCGACGGGTCGACCGTCGTGCAGGTGAACCCGGAGCAGCCGGGCACCCAGGCCTTCGTCTACGACGGCGGTGAGCTGGTAGCCGTCGGCCGCGACCTCGACGACAACGGTCTGCTGACGATCGACGAATTCACCTCACCGGACTCGGCTGTCGTCGCCGACGACGGCCGGTTCGCCACGACTCCCGACGTCGAGGAGCCGGTGAGTGTCTTCGTGCAGCGTGGGGGGGACGAGGTCGCCGAGGACATCAGCCACGGGTTCGAACAGTCGACGGGATACACCTGTGCCCCGTCCGCCGTGACGATGGTGGTGGCGGATTTCTTCGACATCGAGGTGGGCAGCGAGATCGAAGCCGGCCTGTGGGCCGCCGAGAACGGCCTGCTGAGCGAGCAGGGCGGCGGGATGTACCAGGACGGTATCGTCGCGCTGCTCGAGCACTTCGGGGTGCCGGCGCATGTGGAGACCGGCAGCATGGGCAGCCTCGACGCCTACCTGGAGGAAGGCCGTGCGGTGATCCTGGCGGTGGACGCCTCCGAGTACTGGAACCTGCCCGACGTCCCGGACAGCACCGGCCACGCGGTGCGGGTGGTCGACATCGACATCGAGCGCGGCATCGCCGTTCTCACCGATTCGGGCGTGCCCGACGGAGCTGGTCTCCAGGTGCCGCTCGCGGACCTGGAGAAGGCCTGGGCGGACATGAACCACGCGATGGTGGTCACCGATGCCGTGGAGTTCGACGCCCCTGGCCACGACACCGCGATGATCGCCACCGGCGACGGGTCCGCCGCGGACGCGGCCGTGGCGCCCGCCGCCGAGACCGGAATGCCGAGTGGTGCGACGAACGACACCCGGATGCAGCTCGGACCCGACCACCTCGAACCCTTGGATCTGCCGGTCCACCCCAGGTCTGCCTTCCCCGGTCTGGTCTTCATTCCCGGGATCCTGTCACTGGCCGGCTGGGCCGCGGTCCGGGCTGCCGGGCGGAGCAAGAACTCGTGACGCTCGGGCCGGCCTCGGGCGCGGTGGCGTCCGCCATCAGGTCGGCTGCGCCGCGGTGCCGACCCCGGACCGCATCAACCCTGCATTCGATCGCCCGTCGGGTGGACGGCAAGCTGGTGCTGGCGGTGGCCGGGCGTCTGAAGACCGGCAAGTCGACCCTGGTCAATGCGCTCCTGGCCCGCGACGTCGCACCCACCGCCGCCACCGAGTGCACCCGGATCGTCACCCGGTTCGTCCGCGACCGGACCGAGCATCTGGTGATCGTGGGCAGGGACGGTTCTCGGACCGAACGCGGACTGGAGGCGAGCCGGATCCCGGCCACCTTGGACGGGGTGGATCCGGATGCCGTCGACCATCTCGTCGTCCACCTGGCCACCTCACGACTGGACTGGCTGGACATCGTCGACACCCCGGGACTCGCGTCGCTGTATCGCGAGAACGCCGACCGGACCGCAACTTTCCTCGACCCGGATTCGGCCGCCGTCCTGCGCGGGGCCGATGCCGTGGCGCTGTGTTTCGCCGGCATCCCCCGAGCCGATGACGTCGAGATCATGCGCCGGATCCTGGCGTCGGGCGGGGACCGCGGGGGGCTCGCCACGCTGGGAGTCCTCACCAGGGCCGACGAGATCACCGGTGGCTGGGACGCCGCCCGGGGCCAGGCCGAGCTCGTTCGGCAGACCCTGACCGGCTTGGTCGTCGATGTTGTTCCGACCGCCGCACTACCCGGTGCGGCCGCACGCTGCGGCCTGCTGGATTCCACCCTGCTGACCGCATGCGCCGAGATCGCCGCGATGGAGCCGGATCTGCGGGATCTGATGCTCTTCGACGCGGGCCTGTTCGTCGCGATCGAATGCCCGGTCGACGTGGCGACCCGCGTACACCTGCTCAACACCGCCTCGCTCGCGGGTGCCGCGGCAGCCATCTCACATCTCGTGCGTACCCCGGGTGACCGTGCAGGCGCGGTGGCGGCAGTGGACCAGGTCAGCCATCTCGGCGAGATGGACCAGCACCTGCAGCGTCTACGGCGGCGTGCCGACGCGCTGAAGGCTCAGGTCGGTATCGCAGGCCTCAGGCGCCTGTCCTTCGCCGACGACGTGCCGCCGGCGGACAGTGCGATCGTGCACGACATGGTTGCGGATCTGCTGGCGTCGGCGGACCTCGCGGTGATCGACGAACTGGCAGTGCTGGAATCGGCGGTGACAAGGTCGGACACACTGAGTCCCGCCCAGTGGGAGGAACTGGACCGACTGTTCACCGCTGGGCCACCCGCGACCCGGCTCGGACTTCCGGTCGACACCGGCCGGGCCGCACTCGGCGATCATGCGTGGCGCTCAGCTGCCCGTTGGCAGGCGATCTCCGGGACCGGACCGCCGGTTCGGCAGCACGCGGCACGCGTCGCCCGCCGGGCGTATCTGCGGCTGGACGACGAGATCGGTCCGGGGGATGCCCCGTGAGCTCGATGAGGATCCGGACCGGTTTCGCCGGCGGGACCACCGGCGCCACTGCGACTCCCGTCGACACCCCCGCCGGCGAAACCGGCCCGGCCACAGACATTGTCGTCACGACCTCGGCCGGCCTCAATACCGCCGTGATGGTCGCCCTCCTGTTACTGATCGGAATCGCCGTGCTGGGTCTGGGGTACCTGATCGGCCGCAGGTCCCGGCCCGCCGTCGGCCCGCCGGGAGGTGGCGGTATCGGTCGCGGCACTCCGACAACGGTCGGTCACGCCGGTGTCGACGCGCCGGACCCTGACCCGGTGCCGCGCGAACCGGCAGATTCGCAGCGGGCCTCGCTGGTGGAATCGCTGATCGACACCCGGGATCGGCTGCACGGCAATGCTCAGGCGGATCGGATCGGAAAGGCGCTGGCCGCCGCCGGAGTAGAGACGATCGACCCGACAGGTCAGCATTTCGACCCGAACCTGCACTGGGCGCAGGGTCCGGATCGCGTGACGGACGACCCTGCGTTGGACAACACGATCGCGGAGACGGTCACCGTCGGCTACGTCGATCAGGGCGTCGTCCACCGGCTGCCCGGGGTCATCGTCTACAAGCTGCGATTCGAGGAGCGGTGACCACCTCCGGCGCCACCGGCGGCCCCCCGGGGGCCCTGGCGAGAGTCAACGCGGACGTGCTGGCCGCCGCCACCCTCGACCAGGTTCGCGCCATCCGTCGACTCGCCGCGGGTGATCCGGACACCGCGGGGCTACTGGACCGACTCGATCAACTGCCGGCCGGTGCAGTGCTGGTGGTCGTCGGGGAGACGAAGAAGGGCAAGAGCTCGGTCGTCAACGCGCTGGTCGGCCGACCCAAGGTGTCACCGGTAGCGGTCGGTGTGGCCACCGCGACCTATCTGATGCTCAGCCACGGGCCCCGTGACCAGGCGCAGGTCCAACCCGCCACCCCGCCGCGACGGTTCGTGGCGCTCGGCGAACTCTTCCACTGGGTGGCCGTCGAGGGGTTGGCCGACAACCCGGACGCACACGACGCGTCCGGCAACACGGTGGCCAACCCGGTCCAGGCGTTCCTGGACGTTCCACTGCTCCGTGAGGTCACGATCATCGACACCCCGGGCGTCGGCGGCCTGGTCGGCACCCATTCCGAGCAGACACTCAAGGCCATCCGGCTGGCCGGCGCCATGCTGTTCGTCACCGACCTCACGGTGCCGCTGACCGCGCCCGAGGCCGACTTCCTGACCGAGGTCGCCCGCACCGCCAACCTCGCCGACATCATCATCGTGGCCAACATGGCGGACAAGCTCACGCCCGACGACCGGACAGCGGCGCTGCGCGACCTGCGCCTGCGGATTCAGGAGAGACTGCCGGAGTTCGACAACGTGCCGGTTGTCGCGGTGTCGGCGTTGCAGGCCGAGAAGGCCGCCACGACGACACTTCCGCAATTGGCCCGGGAACTGCTGAAGGAGAGTTCGGGTCTCAACGAACTCCAGCAGGTCATCAGGCAGCGGATCTGCTCGCGGGGGAATGTCATCAGGGACATCCAGCGACTGCAGATCATCCACCTGGCCGCTACGAGTCTGGCCCAGCGAGCGGGCGCCAACCTTGCAGCGTCCGCTGGCAGCGGGAACGCCATCGGTGGCGCAGACGCGGCGCCGGATCTGTCGACCCTGTTGGCCGACGTCGCCAACGATGTCGAGATCACCCGGATCGAGCTGCACGCCGACCTGGGTCGGCTGCAGCGGGCGCTGAGCAGCAGGATCGACGAAGCGGTGCGGCGCGTCGGTGGCACCCTGGACCACGCCGCGGCCGGCGGCGCCGGCGTCGCGGTGCTGGAACCGCAGCTGACGGCCGAGATCACCCGGATCTCCGATGAGCTGATCCGACTGACCGCCACCGGGATCGGTGCGGCGTTCCGGACCGCCATCGACCGGCTCGGCACCGACGACGATGCCCTGAACGCGCTGGAGACCGCGATGGCCACGGCCACCGCGAGCGCCGCGGCCGATATCCGGTTGCGCGAGACCAGCCCCCATCTCGCCACCCAGATGTCGGGGGATTCGTTGGCGTTAGCGGCACTCGGCGCCACCGGTGGAGCTGCTTTCGCGCACACGGTGGGTGGGAGTGCCCTGGGCTTCCTCGGCATCGGCGGTACCTCGGCGTCGATGTTCCTCGGCCCGGTGGGGCTGGCCCTCGGCGCCGGTGTCGTGGCGCTGAACATCGCCCGGGGCCGCCGGATGGCACGTGCCGCCGACAGTCGGAGCTGGGTCAGGGAGCGGGTGTCGATGTACCAGCGGGACGCCAATGACGCGTTGGGGGACCGGGTCGACGACGCGAGAACCCTGGTCTCGTTGGCACTGCGAGAATTCAGCCGGGCCAGAGTGAGCGCACTCAAGGACGCGCACTCCGCTGGGCGGGGTCAACCGACGTCGTCCATCGCCACCCTGACCGGCACCCGTACGCAGGCGTCGGCGATCGCCGCCGCGACCGCGAGGATGTTGACCGAGGTCAGCACGATCGCCGCGCTGAACCCTGGGCAGCGCGCCGGTGGGTGAGGACTTCGCGGCCGACGGCGATGTCGGGGCACCCGGAGCCGACTGGCCACTCACGCCCTCGTCCGAGGCCGACCAGGATCTGTCTGCCGACCCGGGGTCGGTGGTACCCGACCGGGACGCCGCGCTCGCCGGGGACGACCCAGACGATCCGGCCGACGTCGTGGGGGTGGGCCGGACCACGGATCGGGCCGCCTGGGAGCTGACGACGACAGAGACGGCCGACGTCGCCGACCTGACCGAATGGCAGCCGGTGGAGGACATGTCGGCACCGGCGTCGGCGGCTTTCGCGCTCGGCGAGGTGCCCGATCGCGGCGAGCTCGGCTGGGCCGCCGGCCCGGCGCCGACCGAGGTGTCGGTGGTCTGGGCGAACACGGTGGACGTCGAACAGTTCGCCGGCTTCGCCGACCCGAGCCTGCTCGGGTCCGCCGAGCCCGCCGATCTGTGGTGGGATGCGGGTGCCGGATGAAGGTTGTCGCTGTCGACTTCGGTACCACGACAACAGTTGTCGCGGTACGCACCGATGACGGTGCAGCGTCGCTGCTGTCGTTCGGAACCGCCACCCGGATGCCGTCTGCGGTGTACCTGCAGGATCGCAAACTGCTGACCGGCGTCCGGGCCACCCAGTCGGCGCTCCGGGACGTCGCCCGCTACGAGGCCACGCCCAAGCGCGAGCTCACCGCGGGGACGACCCGCCTGCCGTTGGGCGGCAGACCGGGCGTGACGGTGCTCGACGCGGTGACCGAGGTGTTACGAGCCGCGATCTCGCGGGTGGACCGGACCGACGATGTCCGTTGGGTGATCACCCACCCTGCAGACTGGGGAGCCACCCAGACGGCCGTGCTGCGGGCCGCCTACATCGCTGCCGGTGCCGTCGAGCCCGTCCTGATCAGTGAGCCGGTCGCCGCCGCATGGGCCGTCGTGCCCGGAGACGCCAGGGTCGCCGGTGCCCGCTTCGCCATCTTCGACTGGGGTGGCGGCACTTTCGACTCCGCTGTGGTCGAGTGGAACGGGACGGAGTTCGAGGTCCGGGCCCACCACGGCGACAGCAGAACCGGCGGTGAGGACACCGACGCCAGACTCGCCGAGTATCTGCTGAGTCAGCTACCGCCGGAGCAGCTGGCGTCCGCGGACGACGCAACGACGGCGGGACTACGTCGGCGGCACGAGTTCCGCACCGACGTCCGGATGGCGAAGGAGGAACTGTCATCGGACACCAGCACCTCGCTGCAACTGGGCGATGCCTCGATCACCGTCACCCGCGCCGAACTCAACCGGCTTGCCGGGCCGCTGGTGGACATCTGCATCCAGTCGCTGCTGGCGTGTCTGGCCGCCGCCGATGTCACCGCCGAGGACCTGGCCGGCATCTACCTCACCGGCGATGCCTCCCGACTGGTGCTGGTGGCCGATCGGGTCCGCAGCGCGCTACGGGGACACCACCCGCGAATCCCCGACGATGCGAAAGCCGTTGTCGCCCTTGGTGCGACCTATGCCGCCGCGCGGTCGGAGCGGGTTCGGCACGCCGCACCGACGCCGTCACCGCCACCGCCGACGCCCGGGCCGCCACCGCCGACGCCCGGGCCGCCGACGCCCGGCCCGGTGCCGCGGTCGGCGCGAACTGCGCCGAGTCACGAACCCGGGCGGTGGATCTCGCTGCGACCCAGCCTGGGCGTGAACGCGGCTGCAGCGACCCGGCAACTGGCGACCCTGCTCGGAGCCACCGCCCAGCGCCAGGCGTTGTGGTCGCCGGAAGTGGCGTCGTTCACCGCCGAGCGCGACCCGTTCGAACGTGTCCACGCCGTCTACTACCCGAGCGCCCCACCGTTCTCCGTGGCCGACGCCATCGCCGACCCACGACGGGTGGTCGGAGACTTCCTGACGACGACCGTCACGTCGATCTCGCAGGTCACCGCGTTCCGCCACCCGGCCTTCATCGTGGGCATCACGGACCCCTCGAACCACGAGCACGGCGTGATGCTGATGGTTCCGACCACTGGCTGGCTGTTGATGCTCACCCTCGTCGGTCGCGCGACCATCGCCGCACTGGGACCGAGGCTGCAGACACTCGCCGATGTCGGCATCGGCGCACACCCGGACTGGGTGGCGGTACCCGCCGGCGGCTATCGTGACACGGGGTCCAACTGGCTCGATGTGCCTGCCGGATACCGGGTCTCCGGGGAATCCACCGGTTTCTCGGTGCAGTACGACGGGGAGGCCACACTCGGGCTCGAGCTCTTCAGAGACCCGTCGCTGGACGGATCGACCCCGGCAGTGGCGGCAGCGGCCGCGCTTTCGGCTGTCCATCGGGACATCGCCAACCTCGACCTCGTTTTCGAGGGCGATGTGGTGCTGCCGCAGGCAGGCCACCAGATGCGGGGCTACCTACTGTCCGGACCGTCCACCACGGTGTTCACGGCCGGCACGGTGATCGCCGGCCGTCATCTCCGGATGGGTATCACCGTGGCCGGCGCCAGCAAGAAGAAGCGGTTCGGCGGGCCGCCGGCGCTGTGGGGTCCACTCACGTCATTGCTCTACTACATCGAGAGCCGGGGCTGACCGGCACCACGAAAGGGGAATTCCGATGGCATCGGTGACCAAGGACTGCACCGTCGAGGTCCGGGCTTCGGCGGAGGCGACCTGGAATTACATCGTCTGGGAATACTGGCCCAACGCTGCGGCCCACGGTATGCACAGCCCGGTGCGCGACGACCGGGCCCGGCGGTTCGGCTACCAGTACGGCCGCGGCTCCGGCCGTGGAGTGGGCCAGTTGGTGGTGACCCCGGTGTCAGCCGATTCGTGCTCCCTGCAGGTGTCGTGGCAGACCCTCGACGTCGGGTTCGTCGTGGCCGCGGTCGTGGGCGGCCGCAGCGAGAAATCGGTCAGGGCGCTCAGTGCGGACCTCAAGTCCGGCATCGAGGCACGCACGGCGTCCGCGACCTGACGGGCCGCGTCTGCTGTTCGGTGCGCGCCGAGCCCACAGCTGTGGACGGGCGGCGTCCGGGACGGGCGCGTCCCGTCCGGTCTCACCTCAGGTTCAGACCCGGTGCGCTCGCCGGGCCTCGCCGAAAGAGGCGATGCCCTCCCGAATGACGTTGGCGCCGAAGAGCATCGAGGACTGCCGACGCGGACCGACGATGCCGAATTCGACGGTGATGTCCACCTGGTCGGTCCATCGCAACTTGGTCTGGTTGGGCCCCATCGACAGGGCCATCTGGCGGTGACCTGCCTGCTGGGCATCAGCAACGGCCAGCGACTGGAGGTAGGTGACCGCCGAGTACGGCCATGCCGCCTCACCGGCACCCGAGATCGAGCTGTAGCTCGCGGCCGGGGTGTGCAGGATCAGCTGACTGGCGACGACCTCATCGCCGATCAGCAACTCGTAGGCGCTGACACACGAACGGGCCGCCATCCGCTGGACTACCTCCCGGACGAACTGTCGCACCCTCGGATCGCCCAGGGTGTCGCTGTGGATGGGATGGCCGTCCCTGATCTCTGCTCGCACGCCGTGCAGAACTGCCAACCTGTCGAACGCCTCGCCGATCGATCCCGCGTCCTGGACGCGGCGCACCGACCAGCCGTCGGAGCCGAAATCCCGGGTGAGCCGATTACGGGCCCGGCGGAACGATTCCTTGAGATTCCTTCGTCCGCTGTAGATGTCGGAGGTGCCGTCGAGCTCCAACACCACCACGGCCAACATCCTGCGCGTCATCGTGGTGTAGCGGGAGTCCGGCAGCCACTGCGGTTCGAGCCAGGGGACCGACGATCCGAAGATGAGGTTCGACCAGTCCCAGTCCTCGGACCTGGCACACAGGTGCTCCACAACCGCGCGGGCGACCTTTCTGGCCTGGAGAGGATCGGCCGCCATCGACGGAACCTCGAACGGCCCGATCCACGGACTGCCGGTTCCCACCGGCTGCATGATCTTGATCGCGCGTCCCTGGGTCTGTCGGTACAGCGGAATCACGCCGACCAGGTTCGCGCCGTTGTGCACCGAGAGCACGAAGGGTTCACGTCCGCCGTCCGCGCTGAAATGTTCGAGCCAGGTCAGCGCCCAGTCCGGCCCCGCGAACGGGTTCACATCGCCGCTGGTGTCGTGGAGGGCCTGCCACGCATGCGCCAGCCCTCGTACCGAGGGCAGGTCGCGGTGGGCAGTGACGCTGAGTGCCACAGAATCTCCAAACCTCGCTCGCAGAGTGAGATCCAGCGTAGCGCGCAAGAGGGCGGGAGTGGGGCCGAACGGGGGACCGCCGATGTAGTGAAAATCAGCGCATTGTGAGCCCGATCGTTCGTTCGACCCCTCGAAAGGCCGATCTCAGCTGCGCGTGGACACTCTCGGTCACCTTCAGGATGTTGGGTCGCATCCACCGGGTCGCGGATGACAGTTGTGTCATGAATCGCCCATCCGGGACGACCGACGCGCAGTCTCAGCGTCGAAGTCCGCAGGTCTGCGGACACGGCACCGCGAGCTCCGAGGGGATCGGCGTGAAGACTCGACCGACTTCGTCCCATCCGTCCAGCGCCGGCTCGGTGACGAGCGGCGCCACACCGACCTCCGCCCGCCGCCGACGGTGGCTGGCGATGCTGGCAACGGTGGTGACCACGGCTGCGCTCGCCGTCAGCGCGCCGCTGGTGGTGGGCAGCCTCGCCGCGGCGGCCGCGCCGGGTGACCCGGGCAGCATCAAGCTCGTCGTCCAGAGCGCCCGCACCGAGAACCCCGCAGCGGGCTTCGTGCACGCCGGCGAGGCGGTGCCCAATTACCACTGGCTGATCAACGCCGACGACACCGGCAATCCCGGCACTCTCGCCGACCAGGGAACGAACGCCTGCCTGCCCGCCTCGGCCGGTGCGGCCGGCAGCACGGATCCGAACTACGCCGACACCTGCCCGTGGCCGTCCGTGCGGCCGACGTCGGGCTTCGCGCCGATCATCGCGCAGGGCGACCAGAGCAACCTCAACTCCAACACCGCCCTGGCCGGTCTGGCACCCGGCAAATACCTGATCTCGGTCACCGCGGACGACTACAAGATCGACGGTGCGCACTTCACGGTGGCCGCGGGGGGCACTGCGACCGTCACTGTCGCGATGAACCCGACCCCGCTGCCGCTGACAACGCTGCGCATCGAAGTGTTCAACGACAACGCTCCGGTCGACGCCACCTACGAGGTCGACGCCGAAAGTGGGCTCGCCGGTTTCACGGCGCATCTGAGTGATGTGCTCGGCACGGTCAGTACCGACTACTACGGCAACGCGCTCTGCACGCTGTACCTGCACATCGACGGGACCACCACCTACCCCGACGCGCAAAAGCCCGACGCCCCGGTCAAGTTCGTCGACGGGAAGCCCGTCGTCGACCCGGCGTCCACCGGCAAGTGCGTCAGCAACAGCGCCGGCCTCATCGTCATCCCGAACATGGGCCCCAACCGGTACGCCGCCACGGTGACGGCCCCGGTCCCGGCCGCCGGTCAGGCCTACCAGTGGGTGCAGACCACCACCCTCGAAGGTGGACACGACCACGACATCTGGTCCCAGGAAGGCGCTACCGGTTTCGACACCGAACAGACCAAGGGGGCCGAGCTCGTGCCGTCGGTCCAGTTCGGATTCGTCAAGACCCAAGCGATGGCGGTGCCGGCCAAGAGCCCGCCCACCGGTGAGATCAAGGGTGTGGCCGTCGTAGGCCTGCCCTACATCGGCGGCCAGAACGGCCAGGTCGTCCCGGAGACCGGCTTCGCCGGCGCGGGCAGCGCGGGCCCGGTCAAGCAGCCGTGGATCGCGCTGTCCGACCTCGGCGCCGGTGACGCCCAGATCTACGTGGGGCGCGGCGGTCTCGACGGGAAGTTCGACATCAAGAACGTCCCGGACGGCACCTACCAGCTGTCCATCTGGGACGACGACCAGGACTTCATCCTGTGGAGCTTCAACGTCGAGGTCGCCGGCGGGGGTGTCACCGACGTCGGCAACAAGATGATCGTCGGCTGGTTCACCCATGTGCACGGCACGGTGTTCATCGACAGCAACGGCAACGGCAAGCGGGACCCGGGCGAGAAGGGTGTGCCGCAGTTCGGTCTCACCGTCCGGGAGCGCGACAACTCGCTGATGGATCAGGCCACCAACGCCATGAGCACCGACAGCACCGGCGCCTACGACATCCAGGAGACCTACCCGCTCGGGAAGTGGCTCGTGCTGGAGGCTTTCAACACCCGCTACAAGACGACCGGCATCACCTACAAGGGCGAGAACGAGACCGGTTCGACCACCCAGCTCGGCAGCCTGGTCGACTTCGACTTCCTGCCCATCATCGGCCTCGGCGGT
Organism: uncultured Actinomycetota bacterium; assembly: GCA_963784315.1. GTDB lineage: Bacteria > Actinomycetota > Actinomycetes > Mycobacteriales > Nakamurellaceae > Nakamurella. The sequence goes on along the minus strand of CAWAQR010000001.1, from coordinate 363,398 downwards.
CAGATCGATTGGGGTGTTCAGCCTTACACGAACGGCGCCAACGGCGGCATCGTCGGCACGGTCACCTACGACACCACTCGCAACGAGCTCGATCCCGCTGACGCGGTGACCGAGCCGTACCAGCCCGGCATCCCGAACGTCGGCGTCGACCTGTACGTGCCGACACCCTGCACCGCCACCACCACGGCCGACATCGCCAACCGGTGCCGGCAGGGTCGCGCGATCGTGCCGCTGAAGATTCCGGACCCCAATTGGGTGGCCCCGGACCCGATGCCCGACCCGGCCGTGACCGCACCGCTGATCGTCAATCCGGACCCGAACCGTGGGGCGTACGTCAAGGGCCCCAAGGTCCAGGACACCTACACCTCGGAGGAGTGGGCGGCGCCGCGCGGGTGCACCGCGAGGATGTTCAACGGCCAGCCGCTCACCGATCAGCAGGCACTGCCCGAGTCCGGCACCGCCGCGAACCGGCTCTGCGTCGAGGCGCCGATGATGGGCGTCGCCATGGGCGCCAGCGACAGCACGCCCGGCAACGGCTCGCAGACCGTCAACGGCAACTACGGATTCGCCACCTCGAAGATCAACCTGTACCCGACGACAGACCGGGTGAACAACCCGGACGGCTTGGCGCTGTACGCGCCGCTGCCCGCCGGCACCGAGCAGACTCTCGCGCCGCTGGACTACATCGTCTCTGTCGACATCCCGGACAACCCCGTCGGTGGGTCTGCGATGTACAAGGCGACGTCGGAGGAGGACGTCAACGTCTTTGACGGCAACAGCTATCTGCCGCAGCAGAACTACCCGCCGACGACGCAGGCCGCGGCGACCGACCCGGCGGGTCCCCCAAATGCCACCCCGCTGCCGCCGACCCAGCCGCCGTCGCAGCAGGCCGGCATCATCTCGCCGTGCGTCGGCGCGCTGCACACGGTGCACGTCACGAACGCCGCATTCCTGGACGGCGGGGGCAGCCCGTTCGAGGGACAGGACCGGCCTTCGTGCATCGACAAGCTCGTCACCGTCCGCAGCGGCCAGGCGACCGCACCGAACTTCAACCTGTTCACCGAGGTGCCCTTGCCGACGCACTTCTGGGGGCTGACCCTGAACGACCTGGGGTTGACGCTGGACAAGCGCAGCGTCAACTTCGGTGAGGCGCAGGGACTTCCGTTCGTCCCGGTCGGCCTCTACGACTGGGCGGGTCGTCTGGTCGACACCACCCACACCGACTTCAACGGTCTGTACGAGGCACTCGAGCCTTCCACGGACACCTTCAACTGTCCGCTACCGGCCGGCCCCTGCCCGAACATGTACCGCTTCGTCGGTAACGACCCCGGGCAACCGGGCGCGCTGAACCCCGACTACAACCCGCGCTTCCGCACGATCGCGACGAACTTCCAGGCGTGGCCCGGGTTGTTCACCGTGACCGACGAGGCCCCCACCCAGGTGGCGGCGACAGCGCTGGCGCCTGATTCCACCGTCGCCAACCCCACCGTGTGCGATCTGGGCCAGGATGCGCCCCAGTTGCTCGCCGTGAACCGGCCCTACGTCCGCCTCGGCACCGCGGCGGACAACCGGGTCGTCACGATCCGAGGCTTCGGGTTCGGGAGTGCCACCGGCAAGCTCACTCTCGCCGGGGTTGCCGTGACCGCGACGTCGTGGTCGGACACCTCGATCACCTTCGTCGTCCCGGCCACCACAACTGCCGGTGCGAAGCCGTTGGTGGTGACCCGATCCGGCGTCGGCGGGCTGTCGAGTTTCAACACCCTCACCATCCAGGTGCTCAGCGCTGTCACGTCCGGTACGCCCGGAGGCTCGGCCGCCAACCCGGCACTCGCAGAGGTCGGGCCGGGCAAGCCGTTCAGCACCGTGCAGAAGGCGTTGGAGGCAGCACAGCCGACGACCGCGAAGCGCTACTGGCTCGTCGTCGTGTGGCCGAACGTCGCCACCACGGCGAACCCGCAGGGTGAGTACACCGAGAACCTGATCGTGCACCACCAGGTGCACCTCCAGGGCGTCGGGCCGGGCGGTTTCCAGCCCTCGGGCACCTTCGTCCCCGGTTCGATCCTGGACGGAAGTGGCTTCAACGCCGACAACCCGTCCGGGGCGGCCTGGGTGCAGCTGCTCACGGGTCTGCGCTACAGCGGCAATCCCGCGGTGCCCGATGCCGCTGTCGTCACGGTCCTGGACGACCCTGCAGTCGGGACCACCGTGCCCACGACCTACCACCTGTCGATCGACGGCTTTGCCATCACCGGCGGCGCCCAGTCCGATCTTCCGGTCAACCTCAACGAGATCAACGGCGGCGTCACAACGCCCTACGGAGCCACCGGAGCGATGGTCACGCAGGGCGGTGGCATCTACGTGCACAACAACGTCCGCAACCTGGAAGTCACCGACAACATCATCCGCGGCAACGGCGGCTCCTACGGCGGCGCGCTGCGGGTGGGCACGCCCTACGTCGGGGACAACCAAAACTACGGGCTGTTGTTGTCGCGCAACCAGATCCGTGACAACGGCGGCACCAACCTGGCCGGCGGTATCGGGCTCTTCGCCGGCAGCGACAACTACCAGGTCACGTACAACGCCATCTGTGGCAACTTCTCCGCCGAGTACGGCGGCGCCATCTCGGCTTTCGGTTGGAACGCGACCGTCGGGGGGGCGGTCGGCACGATCAAGGGCAACCGGATCTGGTTCAACGCCTCCTACGACGAGGGCGGCGGCATCATGATCGCCGGTGAGCTGCCGCCGGTGCCGACCCAGCTGTCACCCGGGACCGGTCCGGTGATCATCGACGGCAACGTCATCCAGGCCAATCTGGCCAGTGACGACGGCGGCGGGATCCGGTTGCTGCAGGTCAGCGGTTCGCACGTGACCAAGGCTGACCCAGGCACCATCACGATCACGAACAACACGGTGGCCAACAACGTCTCGGCCCACGAGGGCGGCGGCATCGCGCTGGACGACGCCGTGTTCGTCAACATCTCCCACAACACGGTCGCCAAGAACCTGACCACCGCCACCGCGGTGACCAGCGACGGGCAGCCGGCGCCGGCCGGCCTGTCGACCGCGGCCAACAGCGACCTCCTGCAGGCCCGACTGCAGAACACCACCTACTTCCCGGCGGGGCCGCTGGGAACCACGATGTTCAGCAAGCCCACGCTGTTCAACGACGTGTTCTGGGACAACCGGGCCGGCACCTTCAGCGGCGGCTACGTCACCGGTATCGGTGGCACCCTGCCCGACGGCTCGGCCAACACCGTCGACACCTGGGACATGGGAGTCACCGACATCGCCGGGACGTTGACCCCGACGAACTCGGTGGTCAAGGACACCACCGGGATCACCGCATCCAACACCAACAAGTCGACCGACCCGCTGTTCAAGACGCCCTACGACGTCACGGTGAACGTTTTGGCGTCCCGGACCTATCCGGCGTTCCGCCAAGCCGTGATCGTCGCGCAGATCCTGCCGCCGTCGTTGATGGGCAACTACCACCTGACCGGGAGCACTTCGCCGGCCTACGGTCTCGGCGCGGCGAGCAAGACGACGACCTGGGGAGGCACCGGCAACCAGGCCTTCAACCAGACCTTCACTGCGCCGCCGCTGGACATCGACAACGACCCGCGACCGACCGTCACCGGAACCGGGAACACCCGCAAGTCCCGCTACGACGCGGGCTCGGACCAGGTGACCCCATGACCCCCTACCGCCCCTCCCCACCCGACGCAGTCCACACGGAGTCCATCGTGAACGATCCCGCACCTCACCGGGGGCCCTCCCGGCGCACCTTCTTCACGGGCGGGGCGGCGCTGATCGCCGGCAGCCTGGTCGGGAGTGAGCTGCTGTCCGGTTCGGCCACCGCCGCGCCGCTGGTGCAGGCGGCCGCGGCGGCGGTGACCCACCCGGTCAAGAACGTTCATCTGGTGGGGACCGACGGTTGGGTCGGCATGCCTACCAACGCACCTGCCGATCCGCCGTTCTTCCCCGATTCGCTGGCGCCCTCGCCGTTCAACACCTACGTGTTCGGCTTCCGGGACGTCAGCGGGATGACGGATGCGCAGATCGCGGCGCAACGCGGCAAGGCCCAGATCAGTGCGCCGATGATGGCCTTCGACGAGGAGGACGACATCTATCTCACGTTGACCAACTTGGGGCTCCAACAGCGACCGGATCTCTTCGATGGTCACACCCTGCACTGGCACGGCTTCGTCAACGCCATCCCGCTGTTCGACGGGGTGCCGGAGCTGTCGTTGGCGGTACCGGTGGGTCGGGACCTGACCTACTTCTACCGGCCGCACGACGCCGGGACCTACATGTATCACTGCCATTTCGAGGACGTCGAGCATGTCCAGATGGGCATGACCGGCATGGTGTACGTCCGGCCCAAGCAGAACAACGCGCCGGTCAACGGCGACCCGGTCGGCACCAAGTACGCCTACAACGACGGGGACGGCACAACCCGGTACGACCGGGAGTTCGCTTTCATGATCACCGAGCTGTGGTCGGCGGCGCACTACCGGGACGCGCACATCCAGGTCAACGACTGGACCGACTTCGATCGCGAGCTTCTGGCTGCTCAACGGTCGGGGATACCCCGACACGGTGGCACCCAACGGCGATCCGAACTCGACCGCCGCGGGACGTCTGCAGTACCAACCGATCTCGTCGCTGATCACCTGCAACAAGGGTGAGCGGGTGCTGCTTCGACTGTCCAACCTCGGTTATCAGAACCATGAGATGACCGTAGACAACATCGATCTGCAGATCGTGGCCAAGGATGCCAGCCTGCTCAAGGGCCGGGACGGGACGCTGAACTACATCACCACCAACACGGTGAACATCGGCCCCGGCGAGAGTCGTGACGTCATTTTCGACGCACCGAACACCGCGGGCACCTATCTGCTGTACGACCGCACGTACTCCTATCTCGAGAACGGGGGCGGCCCGGGGTACGGCGGCATGATGACCGAGATCCGTGTCTCCGACGCGGCTCTGCCCCCCCAGACCGTCGCCAACACCTGATCGGCAGGGAATCGGACATGAGCATCTCCACCCGTACCGGCCGTCGCCGGTGGCGCACCACGACCGCACTGCTGGCGCTGTCCCTGGTGGCCACCGTCCCGGTGGCCGTGGTCGCCGAGGCGGCGGCCACCGTCGGTGCCGTCTGTGACACCGACGTCCAGCAGACCTTCTCACTGACCGCCGGGGCCGGCTACGTCTCCACCCCGGACGGCAACTCGATCTACATGTGGAGCTACGCCAACAGCAAACGCGGCTTCCAGCTCCCCGGCCCGACCCTGTGTGTCACCTCGGGCAGTCCGGTCACCGTCATCCTGCACAACACCCTGCCGGAGGCGACGTCGATCCTGTTCCCGGGGCAGAAGAACGTGAAGGCCGACGGCAACCCCGCCCAGCCGCAGTTCGACAGCACCGGGTCACTGACCTCCTTGGTGCAGAGCGCTGACGCCGGCGATGGTTCCGTGACCTACACCTTCACCCCGGGCGCCCCGGGACGTACCTGTACGAGAGTGGCACCGACGTCGACAAGCAGGTTCAGATGGGGATGTACGGTGCCCTCATCGTGCGGCCGAACGGTCACTCGAACTGGGTCAACGATCGAGCCGATTCCGCGTTCGCCGGTGGGCAGGACTACGTGTTCCTGCTGAGCGAGGTGGACCCGGAGGTCCACCTCGCAGTGGAACGCAGCCAGCCAGTCGACTGGAGTGCCTACACCGCAAGATATTTCATGATCAACGGGCGCAGCATGCCGGACACCATTGCGCCCAACAACGCGTCATGGTTGCCGACCCAGCCGTACTCGGCGTTCGTGCACATCAAGCCCTACGACGCCGCGAGCAACCCGCTGCCGGCCACCATCCGCTACCTCAACGCCGGCACGGTGAGCTATCCGTTCCACCCGCACGGCAGTGACGAGCGAGTGATCAACCGGGACGGTCACGCCCTGCAGGGTCCGGGAGGTCAAGACCTCTCATACCAGAAGTACGACCTGAACGTCGGCCCCGGGCAGACGCTGGACGTTCTGATGGACTGGCGCAACACCGACCAGTGGGATGCCACCACGAACCCGATCCCCACCCAGATCCCGGCGATCACCGACCAGCAACTGATCGGCGCCGACACCTGGTTCTCCGAAAGCGGATACCTCGGCGCGCAGAACCCGTTGCCGCCGACGATCACGTCCAACAACGAGTGCGGCGAGTATTACCACATCGCCCACAGCCATGCCCTGGAACAGGCCACCAACTACGGGGCCACCTTCGGCGGAATGATGACCATCTTCCGCATCGATCCGCCTGCCGGCTGCCCGGCGCAGTGAGGGTAGAAGCGATGACATCCAAGACCGCAGGAGACAACCGCGCGTCCCGAGGGACGTGGCGCCGACCGGCCGTACTGGCCGCGATCGCGGCGCTCGCCGCCACCTTTGCTCCCATGTCGGGCGCCGCACAGGCCGGGCCCGGCGAGATCGCGCCCACGGCAACACCGTTCACCGCTGCGGCGGCGGGCAGACTCATCACCCAGGGGTGCGCCCAGACCGCAACTGCCTCCGCCTGTGATCTGTACGCGATGACGGGCACCGCCAGCATTCTCGGCACCCCGATTCCGATCTGGGGTTTCTCCACCACCGGGGTGGCGGGGTCGGCGAAAGCGCCGGGCCCGGTACTGGTGGTCAGGCAGGGCGATTCCGTGACCGTCACCGTGCACAATCAGATTGCCGGCGAAAGCCTGGCACTGGCGTTGCCCGGGCAGACGGGAGTCGCCGTCAACGGGAGCCCTGGTGACGACGTGTCGGGCGTCGCCACCGGGGCCACCCGGACCTACACCTTCAACGCCACGCGGCCGGGCACGTTCCTCTACGAGGCCGGCCATACCGCCAACGGGGCCCGGCAGGTCGCCATGGGTCTGGCCGGTGCCCTCGTGGTGCTGCCCACTGACGCGGGCACCGCGTACGGCGCCAACACCGGTAGTGCCTACGACGACGACGCCGTGCTGGTGATGACCGAGATCGACCCCCGGCTCAACGCGGACCCCGCGCACTTCGACATGCGGTCGTTCCGGCCCGCCTACCGGATGTTCAACGGAAAGCCCTACCCGGCAGCGGATGCGGTCAGCACCGATCAGGGCCACACCGTGCTGCTGCGGCTGGTCAACGCCGGGTGCAGTCCCACGCGATCAGCGTGCTCGGCGGCGACCAGGTCGAGATCGCCCAAGACGGTCACCCGATGAAGTACTCGACCACCGTTGCCGCCGAGACGGTCGCGTCCGGCCAGACGCTGGACAGTCTGGTGAAGATGCCGAGCGGACCTGAGGCCAAGCTCGCGGTTTACGAGCCCGCTATGCATCTGGACAACAACGGTCAACGCACGTCCAGCCCTCAGCAGTTCGCCTTCGGCGGGATGCTCACCTTCCTGGACACCAATGCCCCGCCACCCAGCACGGACGGTGTGGGGCCGGTGTCGACGCACGTATCGGTGACACCGAACCCGTCGGACGCACGCGCGGATGTCACGGTGACGGCAGATCTGAGCGACGTCACCACCGGCGGATCCGGGGTCGATCAGGCCGAGTTCGTCGTGGACGACGCGGTGGTCACCGGCGTCGGCTGGGGCACCGCCATGACAGCGGCGAACTACGGGACGATCTCGGTCACCGGCGCGACCGCGACGATTCCGGCCGGAGTGGGTGGCTCGTGCGATCCGGTCGCCGACGTGGTGCCGCTCACCCTGAACTGCCTCTCGGCGGGCAAACACACGATCTTCGTCAGGGCGCACGACACGTCAGGCAACTGGGGGGCGATCGGGTCGGTGATCTTCAACATGCCCAAGACCGGTCCGCAGACCACCGGCGGAACGCTGAGCCCCAACCCGGCCAACGGCTCGCTCGCGCTGGCCCTCTCTGCCACCGGCGACGACTCCAACGCCGGCGGCAAGATCACCGACGCCGAGTACTTCATCGACACTGCAGGTGCGAACGGCACCGGCGCGACGATGACACGCAACCAGACCGCCACCGTCGTCTCGCTGGATGGCACAGTCCCCGCGGCGACGGTCGCGGCGCTCGCGGAGGGCACCCACCATCTCCTGGTCCACGCCGAGGATTCACTGAATCTCTGGGGCCCGGTGCTGGACGTGCCACTGATCGTCGATCAGACCGGACCGCTGGTGGACGCGGCGGCGGTGGGACCCAACCCCAGCAACGGGGTGCGGACCGACAAGGGCAACCCCGGCTATCTGGTGGTGTCCGCGAAGATCACCGACAAGGATGCCGGCGGTGCCTTGCAGAGCAAGCTGACTGCGGCCGAGGCATTCCTCGACCCGGCAACCGCGAACCCGGCCGGTGGGACGGGGCTGCACATGGTCGCCGTGGACGGTGCTTTCGACTCCGTCACCGAGGCGGCGTACGGCCTCATCCCGATCTCGCAGGTCAAGCCGCTGTCCAACGGTGAGCACAAGGTCTCCGTCCGAGGGCGGGACGCGGCCGGCAACTGGGGCGTCCTGTTCGCGGTCAGCCTGCTGGTGGACAAGATCGCGCCGGTCCTGGGGACCATGACGGGCTCGCCCAATCCGACCAAGGGTGCGGCGAACCTGACACTCTCCGCGCCTCTCACCGAGAACGACAGCCTCGGCGCGGCGGAATACTGGGTCGGCACTGTCGATCCCGGGGTCGGCAAGGGAATCAGCGTCCCGATCGCAACCGTGGGCGGCGCCGCAACGGTGTCGGTCTCGCTTGCCGGGATGAAGCTCGGCGCGACGCGGTTCAACCTGCGGGTGCAGGACCGGGCGGGCAACTGGAGCAACGCGGTCAACACCTCGGTGACGGTGTCCGCAGGGGCACCGAACGCGATCTTCACCGGGCTCTTCGAGGGCACGTCACCGGGGTGGTCGGCGGCCTCCGGCAGCGCCGTCACGTCGACGGTGGCGAAGATGCCGAGCCAGTTCGAGCCGAACTCCGCCAAGGGACTGCTGACGACGGTGGCGACCACCGGGACCAACCGGACCGCGTTCGTCACCGACAACAGCCCGTCGGCGGAGACCAGCTACCACGCGGCGTTCCAGTTCAACGCCAACACCCTCAACACCGGCACCGGAACCTGGGCCAACAACTGGGTGACGATCTTCGACGGCCAGACGAACGCCAACACGACCGTCTTCCAGTTGCAGGTGCGCCGCGCTGCGGCCACCGGATCGGTTCAGTACCGGATCGTTTCCCGGAATCAGGCGCCGTCACCGGTCTTCACCCTCGCTGCCGCGGGGGCACATGCCCTGCGGATCGACTGGTCGGCGTCGGCGACCGGCACGCTCGCGCTCAGCGTGGACGGCACGTCCCGGTTGGCCGTCAACGACAACGGCGCCGGCGCGGTGCGGTTGAAGACGGTCCGGCTGGGCCTCGTGGCCGCCACAGTGGCCAGTGGTAATGCCGGGGCGCCCTCGGGCAGTGCCTGGTTCGACGGCTTCACCTCCACCCGCTTCACACTGCCGTAAGGATCGACGATGAAGATGTCAACACAGTTCAAGGTCTGGGCAGTGGCGGTGCGATCGCACCGCCGGCGATCGCTGGCAGCGGTTCTCGCAGTGCTCGTCGCTGCCGTCCTGGGGGTACACCTGATGTCCCTGCCGTCGGCGGGGGCGGGGAGCACGGCGTTCCCCCAGGACGCGGCGATGGAGGACCAGCTCGGGGTCCGGTTCAACAGGGTGGCGGTGGTCGGCGACGGCGGCCTCGTCGAGCTGTCCTATGTGGTGCTGGACAGTGCGAAGGCCGGCCGCTTCCAGTCCGACAGCGAGCACCCGCCGCTGCTGGTCAGTGAGGCCAGAGAGGCCAGTACGCAACGTGTGTCGGTGATGAAGCAGGGGCACACCTTGCGGCAGGGGCAGACGTACTACCTCATGTACCAGAACACCCGCGCCGCGCTGCGGTCGGGAGAGTCCGCGACGATCGTCCAGGGAGACGTGTCCCTACCGCACGTCCCGGTGCTGTGAGGGCCCGCCGGCGGTGGCTCGCCGCCGCCGGCGTGGGTGCCGCCCTGGCGCTGGCGCTGCCGGCGTTGCCGGCGAGTGCGCACGCGTTCCTCGTCGCCAGCGACCCCGGCGACGGGGCCACCCTGGAGGCGGCACCGAGCGTGGTCCACCTGTCGTTCAGTGAGTCCGTGGACCTCGCAGCCATGGAGATCGACATCGTCGACAGTGCGGGCCGACATGTAGCGCCCACCGGGATCACCCTGGCCGGCGACGTGTCGCGGGACCTCGAGGATCCGGTGGAGGTGGTCGCCACCCTGCCACCGCTCGGTCCTGATGCCTACCGGATGTCCTGGCGGACGCTGTCCAGCGACGATCTGCACGCCACCGAAGGCATCGTTGTGTTCGGTGTCGGCCGGCCGGTCACTGCGGCCGGCTTCACCGAAGCCACCCCCGGCGTCAGCGACACCCTCTGGCGTGCCGGGGTTCTGCTCGGCTTCACCCTCGCTCTCGGCGGCTGGGTGTCGGGCCGACTGTTGCGACAGGTCGGGCCGGGGCCCCTCCTGGACCGCGCGGTAAGCAGGTCCGTCCGGCTGGCGACCATCGGGGCGGCACTAGGCCTGACCGCGGCCGTCGGGCAGATCCTGGCCCAGATCGTGGCTGGTGCGCCGGCGGCGGCGGTGTTCTCGGGGGCGTACGGCGGGCACTGGCTGTTGCGGGAGGCCGGTCTTGTCCTGCTGCTCCTCGCGGTGCGGCGCCGTCGATCAGTGGTGGTCCCGACGTCCGCCGCGGCCGTGACGGCCGGGGCGGTCACGGCCGCGGCCGGTGAGGCCTGGGGCTCACACGCCGGTGCCTCCGGTTCGATGACGCGCATCGCGGCCGATCTGGTCCACCTGCTGGCGGCGGCCACCTGGGCGGGCACTGTGATCGTGCTGGTCACTGTCGCGCTGCCGTGGGCACACCGGGGCGGTGCCGGAGCCGTCACCCGGGTGTTGCGGGCATTCGGTCCGGTCGCGGCAAGCTGCGTCGGCCTCCTCGCGGCGACCGGGCTCTTCCTCGCTGCCGGGCTGGCGGGGTCGGTGGACGCAGTGCTGCGCACCGTGTACGGCCAGACGCTTCTCGTGAAACTGCTGCTGGTGGCCGTCATCGGGGTGTTGGGACTGTTCAACGTCCGGGCGGTGACCCGGCAACGTGCGGTGCCGGGCCGCACGCTCCACCTGGAGGCGGCAGCGGCCGCGGGTGTGCTCGTCCTGGTGGCTGCCCTCACCGGCGGCCAGCCCGCGATGGAGCCGGACCTCGTCGCCTCGGCACCCACCGCCGGGACGCCCGAACAATCCGTCCTGGTCGACGACCTTCAGGAGACGGTGTCCATCAGTCCGGGCGCCGTCGGCCCCAACGTCGTGCTGATCGGCGTCGCCGACACCCGACGCCCCTCGCCGGGGCCGGTGGCGTCGGTGGTCGTGGAACTGGCCGACGACAGGGGGACCGTCCTGAGCAGTGCGACGGCCGCCAGGCTCGGCGGGGGGAACTGGTCTGCACCGCTGCTGCTGGACCGGGCCGCCGGCCGGACGGTGACGGTCCGCGTCGACCGGGCCGGGATGCCGCAGGTGCAGCGGTCCTACCCATGGACGGCCACCACCACCACGGCGACGGGCGACGTCGTGGTGTCGACGGCGCCGATCGCAGGACTGTTGCGGTGGGCGTCCGGCGCGGCAGCGGTGCTGATGGTCCTGGCCGGGTTGGCTTGGTGGCGCCGCACGCCCTGGCGTGACGCCGTCCGGACCGACGAGCACCGGGCTCAGCCCGAAGGCGGGACGCCGCGCCGGTTGGAGCCCGCAGGACGCGGGTGATCAGGGTGGCTGGACCCGGGTCACCGGGTCCGGGTCAGCGAATCTGGGCGTCCACGAGGTGGGGACGGGAATCGGCCGGGTCGGCCGCATCGAGCGCGGTGACCGCGTCTGCGGGGTCGACCGGGCCCGGCACCGGTAGCAGCGGGAACCGGAGGGTGAAGGTGGTGCCCTCGCCGACGGTGCTGGCGACAGTGACCGAACCGCCGCGGGACTCGGCGATGGCTTTGACGATCGCCAGGCCCAGCCCACTGCCGGCCTGATCGCCGGCTGTCGCGGCGGTCCGGAAGATCTCGAACACGTTGTCGAGATCGGCGGCCGGAATACCCACCCCGGTGTCGCGCACGCGGAGGACCAACTCCCCGCCGTCGGCCACCGCGGTCACCGCGATCAGATCACCGCAGGCGGTGAACTTGACCGCGTTCTCCAGCAGGCAGTCCAGCATCGCCTCGAGACGCTCGTTGTCGCCCAACACGATTCCCACCGCGCTGTGTGCACTCCATGCCCGGTCCGCCGTGACCGACCAGCGGCGCAGGATCTCGGCGAGCATGCGGTCCAGATCCACCGGCTCCGGGCGGGAGGGCTGCACGACCCGGACGAGCGTCAACAGATTGGTCGCCAACGAGGAGGCCTTCACGAGCTCGGAGACGACCAGTTCGGCGTCCTCGCGCACGGTCGGCTCGGTGGACTGGTCGGCGATCAACTGGGCGTAACCGCGGGCGATGGTGAGTCGGGTGCGTACCTCGTGGGAACCGAAACGTGCAGCAGTCTCTCGTTTTTCGCTGCGCTCCCGGTCGACCCGCTGCAGCGCGACCAGTCGAGCCTGAGCGGCCCACTGGCGGTCCACATGCCAGATCAGCAACGCGAGAATGACGCCCATCATGACGATCTCGCTGCATTCTTCCCATTTGATGATGCCGGCGGTCGCATGACCGATCAACGCCACCCCGGTCACGCCGCTGATGGTGAGGAAGGCGATGACGGTGGCGCGCCGCGGCCACGGGCACAGCCCGTAGAGCAGGGCGAAGCTGGCCCACACCAGGTGGTACGGGATGGTCTCCTCGCCGGGCATCGCAAAGGTCAGAAAGCAGTTCACCCCCGCGAACAGCAACCAGGCCGAGGCCAGGAGGGACTTACGCCGTGAGTCGATACCCGACATTGCGCACCGTTTCGATCTTGTCGTTGGAGAGTTTCCATCGCAGCCGCTTCACGTAGACATCGACGACATTCGTGCCGGTGTCGAACTTGGTGCCCCAGACCCGCTCGAGAAGTTCCGCCCGGGTGCAGGTCTCCGGAGCCCGCTGCACCAGGTAGGACAACAGCACGAACTCCCGCTGGGTCAGCGGGATCCGGCGGCCGTTCACCACGAGTTCGCGCTGCTCCACGTCGATCTCGATCCCGGCGCCCCGCACGTAACGGTGTGCGGAATCCCCGGTCCCCTGGGTGGGGACGGGGGTCCGGATCCGGGTGTTGACCCGGGCCAACAACTCGGCGTTGGCGAACGGCTTGGCCAGGAAGTCGACGGCGCCGTTCTCCAGAACTCCCACCCGGGTGGCCACCTGGGTCATCGACGAGAGCACCAGGACCCGGCTGGACGGCCGGAAGCGCATCAACTCGGCCAGGACGTCCTCGCCGCGGCCGTCGGGCAGCACGAGGTCCAGCAGGATCAGGTCGGGGTCGACGGTGCGCACGGCGTCGAGCGCCTCTTTGGCCGTACCGGCGACGGTCGTCCGATAGCCCGCTCCGGTCAGAATGCGGGTGAGCAGTCGGGCCAGCACAGGCTCGTCGTCAACGACCACAATGCTATTCACGTCGGTGTACATCGCCTTTCGGAGCAGAGCAGTCGGGGTGCTGCCACTCGGTGTGTACAAGTACATAACAGGATTGATCCTTTCGGGCAAGGTTTGCCGCTGCTTATCCGAAATGGCACAGTTGATGGTGACATTGCGTGAGCATGGAAATGACGAAGTTGTCATGTTCACCACGGCGGCCTGGTCGGGCGATTACGATTCGCTGTCGAAAAACCAGTGGGTCCTCGCCGATTCGCGGCCTGCTGCCTGATCGAACACCTGTGCGAGCACTGGTACCGTGGTCCGATGACCTCGGCCTTCCAGGCGTCTCTGTTCGACACCGCTGGGTTCGACACCGCTGGGTTCGACACCGCCGGGTTCGACACTGCCGGGTTCGACACTGCCGGGTTCGACACTGCCGGGTTCGACACTGCCGGGTTCGACACTGCCGGGTTCGACACCGCCGGCCCGGGCGGTCTGCTGAGACCGCTCGGTGACAGCGTGCGCCGGGTCACGCTCTCGAACGGCGCGTGGCTCGACGTGCGGCCCGGCTGGCTGGCCGGCGCCGACTCGCTGTTCGAACGGATTCGGGAGGTCGTCCCGTGGCAGGAGGAGACCCGGGTCATGTTCGACCGCTCGGTCGCAGTGCCCCGGCTCCAGTGCTTCTACGGCGCGGGCGCCACCCTGCCGGATCGGGCGCTGCGAACGGCGCGGGATGCCCTCGACCACCATTACGCCGACGAACTGGGGGAGCAGTTCGCGACTGCGGGGCTGTGTTATTACCGCGACGGCCGTGACAGTGTGGCGTGGCACGGCGACCGCATCGGACGTAGTCGCACCGAGGACACGATGGTGGCCATCCTGTCGCTCGGCGCGCAGCGGACGCTGTCGTTGCGGCCCCGCGGTGGCGGGCCGTCGCTACGGTTCCAATTGGGTCACGGCGACCTGCTGGTGATGGGGGGAAGCTGTCAACGGACCTGGGACCACGCCGTCCCCAAGACCGTACGGCCGGTCGGGCCCCGGATCAGCGTGCAGTTCAGACCGCGCGGGGTGCGCTGACTTGCCCTTGGCGCACTACTTTGCGGGCAGCGTCCGGGCGTAGGAGACGCCGACATCGGCCCAGCGCTGAAGGGCGCCGCCGTCGAGGACGCCGGCGTTGGGAACCAGGAGCCACCCGGCCATCTCACGACCGTTCATCACCATCCGTTCGGCGCCCTGTCGGAGCAGACTCTCGGAGTCGGCGGGGTCTACCCGCACCATCAGACCGCCTCCGCTGCCGGCAGCGATGGCCATGTTTCCGGCGATCAGGAAGGCCAACCCGCCGAACATCGCCTTCTCCGTGAGATCCGAGCGGTCGCCCAGGACCTCTCTGAGCCGGTCTGCCACCTCGCGGTCGTATGCCATCGGAGCAGTATGAACCCGCCGTCGCGTCACGGGCGAGGTCGACCATCGAGAGCGCTGCTGCCCGGCATCGCCGGTCTCGCCCGCCGAACCCCGGGACCTTCTACCCTGTTCAGGCCCCGACGCGCAGCGCACAGTCGCTATGAGCGAGTCACCGACGACTGTTGCCGGTCCGCTGACCCATCGCCCACTCGAAGGAGAGTGCCGTGGCCCTGACCGTCGACACCGCCGTTGCCCGTTCGCCTGGACTGACGGCGCCGGGCGGCTGGGGGGCACGGATCGCCGACCCCGGCCCGCTCGGGCTCGCGGCTTTCGCCATGACCACCTTCTTCCTGTCCAGCGTCAATGCGGGCTGGTTGCCGAAATCGGTCGAGGGTGTCGTGCTGGGGTTGGCACTGTTCTACGGCGGGATCGCCCAGGTGCTCGTCGGCATGTGGGAGTTCGTCAAAGGAAACACCTTCGGTGCTGTCGCGTTCGTCTCCTACGGCGCCTTCTGGTTGTCGTTCTGGTACCTCGTCGCCCATACGTCGCTGGACGCCACCGCCGATGACAAGGCCAGGGGTATCGGCTTCTACCTTCTCGGTTGGACCATATTCACCGCCTACATGCTGGTCTGCGCCTTACGCACGAACGGTGTCCTCGTCGCGGTGTTCGGCTTCCTGACGATCACCTTCCTGGCGTTGACGCTCGGCGAACTCACCGGCGTCGCCGGCATGACCACCCTCGGTGGCTATCTCGGTCTCGTCACTGCGGCGCTGGCGTGGTACGGCTCTCTCGCCGGCGTTCGCAATTCCCTCGGGGGTACCGCGCTGCCGGTCTTCCCGCGGTCCTGACTCGAGTTCGCACTCCGGTGCGCGGCCCGCCCGCGCCCGTCCCCTCCCTGCACTCCGGAAGGAACCATGAACACCTCCGTCGGCTCGACCGCCACAGCCACTCTGGACAACTTGTCCACCGAGGACCGTTCGTTCCCACCCAGCGCGGCGTTCGCTGCCACCGCGAACCTGCACGACGAGGCGTACGCCCGAGCCACCGCCGATCCGGACGCGTTCTGGGCCGAACAGGCGAGACACCTGACGTGGGCGAAGCCTTTCGGGACCGTGCTGGACTGGAGCGACGTTCCGCACGCGACCTGGTTCGCCGACGGGACGCTCAACGTGGCCGTCAACTGTGTGGATCGGCACGTCGACAACGGTCACGGAGACCGGATCGCGATCCTCTGGGAAGGCGAGCCGGGCGATTCCCGACAGATCTCGTACCGCGAATTGCAGGCCGAGGTCTGCAAAACCGCCAATGCGCTGCTCACCCTGGGTCTGCACACCGGGGACCGCGTCATCATCTACCTGCCGATGATCCCGGAGGCGATCATCGCGATGCTCGCCTGCGCCCGGCTCGGACTCCCGCACGGAGTCGTCTTCGCCGGCTTCTCCGCCGAAGCCCTCCGAACCCGGATCGCCGACGCCGAGGCGCGCGTCGTGATCACTGCTGACGGGCAGTACCGCCGCGGGGCTCCGGTGCCGCTCAAAGCAGCCGTTGACGAAGCCGCGTCCGCGCCCGGTTCGACCGTGGAGACCGTCCTGGTCGTGCGCCGGACCGGCATCGACATCGCCTGGACCGACCGCGACCTGTGGTGGCACGAGACGGTGGACCCGCAGTCCAACGAGCATGTGGCGCAGGCCTTCCCGGCCGAACACCCGTTGTTCGTCCTGTACACGTCCGGCACCACCGGCAAGCCGAAAGGCATTGTGCACACCTCCGGCGGATACCTGACCCAGACGTCCTACACCCACCGGGTGGTCTTCGACCTGAAGCCGGAGACGGACATCTACTGGTGCACTGCCGACATCGGCTGGGTCACCGGACACTCGTACATCGTCTACGGGCCGCTGGCCAACGGCGCCACCCAGATCATTTACGAGGGCACCCCCAACACGCCGCACGAAGGCCGGCACTGGGAGATCATCGACAAGTACGGCGTCACCATCTACTACACCGCGCCCACCCTGATCCGGACGTTCATGAAGTGGGGGGCCGAGATTCCGGCCCGGTTCGCACTGACCTCGCTACGGTTGCTCGGCAGCGTCGGGGAGAACATCAACCCCGAAGCCTGGATGTGGTACCGCAGGACCGTGGGCCATGACCGTTGTCCGATCGTGGACACCTGGTGGCAGACCGAGACCGGCGCCATCATGATCTCCCCGCTGCCCGGTGTGACCGCGACCAAACCCGGATCGGCGATGCGGCCGTTACCGGGGATCAGCGCCAAGGTCGTCAACGACGAAGGCCACGAGGTCGCGTTCGGCCAAGGCGGCTACCTCGTGATCGACCGTCCGTGGCCGGCCATGCTGCGCACCATCTTCGGAGACGACGACCGCTACCGCGACACCTACTGGTCCCGGTTTGCCGAGCAGGGCTACTACTTCGCCGGGGACGGCGCGAAATACGATGCCGACGGGGCGATCTGGCTGCTCGGCCGCGTCGACGATGTGATGAACGTGTCCGGACATCGGATCTCGACCACCGAGGTCGAGTCCGCGCTGGTCAGTCACCCGGCGGTCGCCGAGGCGGCGGTCGTCGGCGCGGCCGACGATCTCACCGGCCAGGGCATCGCCGCGTTCGTCATCCTGCGCAGCGCCTGGGCCGACACGGGTGGCGACCTGGTGGCCGAGTTGCGGCACCACGTTGCCACCGAGATCGGTCCCATAGCCAAACCGAAGAGCATCACCGTCGTCCCCGAACTCCCCAAGACCCGTTCCGGGAAGATCATGCGGCGGCTGCTGCGCGACATCGCCGAGGGCCGAGTCGTCGGAGACGTGACTACGCTGCAGGACGGTGCGGTCATGGCCCAGATCACCAGCGGGATCGCCGCAGCGGCGCCGACGTCATAGGGTCTCGCCCTCGCCGCTGACCCCGCACGCTCGGCGTCACGGTCAAGAGCAAAAGCAACCGGGTGGTGCATGACGCCTCGTCATGCACCACCCGGGTCGGTGGCGAGCCGCCGCGTGACTCAGGGTCGGCGACCGGTCGCCGGTACGACCGAGGACACTGGCGCAGCTGCCGGTGTCTTTGCTGCTTTGGGTTTGCGGACTTCGCGTCCACCCTTGTTCTTGGCCATGCGAACCTCCGGGCGAGATGGGAGTGCGGGACCGTACGGAGGTGCTCCCTGTGCCTCGTTAGGTGGCCTCACCGTACGGCGTGACGGTCCCGATTCCTACCGTCCACCCTCGATCCGGCGTTCGCGCTGCTGGACCCCGAGTTCGCCGTAGGGGTAGTCGCCCACGGTGGTGGCGCTGGCGGCGTTCAGCGCGGCCCGCTCCGAATCCTCGAGGTGCAGGTCCGCTGCTGCCAGGTTGTCGTCCAACTGCTCCACTGTCCGAGCGCCCAGGATCGTCGAGGTCACTGCAGGCTGTCCGGTCACCCAGGCCAGTGCGACCTGGGCCATGGACACCCCGCGGCTGTCTGCCACCTTCTCCACTGCGTCGATCACATCCCACGTCCGGTCGACGTTGCGTCGGTCGTAGGCCTCGACCCCACGGTTGGGGTCCTCGCCGAGCCGCGTCGCGCCGGTGGGCCGCTGGTCGCGGCGGTACTTGCCGGACAACCAACCGCCGCCGAGCGGCGACCAGGGCAGCAGGCCCATGCCGGCGTCGAGGGTGGCAGGCACCACCTCCCACTCGATCTCGCGGACCAGGAGGTTGTACTGCGGCTGCAACGTGACCGGCGCCGCCAGCCCGAGCGCCTGCGCCCGGTGAACGGCTTTCGTCAACTGCCAGCCGGTGAAGTTCGAGAAGCCGTAGTAGCCGATCTTGCCGGCGCGGACGAAGCCGTCCATCGTGCGCAGGGTTTCATCGATCGGGGTGTGCTCGTCCCAGGCGTGAGCCTGGTACAGGTCGACCGTGTCCACGCCGAGGCGTCGCAGGGACGCGTCCAGCGCGCGAGTGAGGTGGCGGGCCGACAGGCCCACGCCGTTCGGGGTGCTGTCCATCGGGAACCGGCCCTTGGTGGCCAGCACGACCCGGTCGGTGACGTCCGCCGGTCGGTCCTGCAACCATCGGCCGATGATCTCCTCGGAGGCACCGGTGGTGTAGACGTCGGCGGTGTCCACGAGGGTGCCACCTGCTTCGATGAAGCGGTCCAGTTGCGCGAAGGACACCTTCTCGTCCGCCTCGTCGCCGAAGGTCATGGTGCCCAGGGCGAGGTTGGAGACCGAGCAGCCGCTGTTGCCGAGTTTTCTGTATTCCATGCAGGCAACTGTGCCCCGTCGGGCAGGTTGTCAGCGCCGTTGTGCTGTCCGCTGAACCCGGTCGCGGTCCGAGCCGATGTTCGGGAGCGGGCCCTGCGTCGAAATCAACGGCAGCCGGACTCGATCCGGCGCCGGATGGACGAACCTGAGAGCAGCATTCCGGCCCGGGCGCTGCGCACTGCAGTGGCGACCTCGCTGTGGCGTGCTCGCGCCCGGGTCCGGGTCCGGGTCCGTACCAGCTTGGCCACTTCACGGCCGTGCACAACGGTACCGATCGTCTCACCGCCGTCGACGAGACGTCGTGTCGCCTCGGGCCGCGACGGGATCTGGGGTGGCGGTAGATGTGTGGCGGCTCACGTTCCCCTATGACGAGGTGCGGGTACTGACAGACTCGGATCCAATCGGCGGTGCAATCAAATCTAAAATAGGTACCGCAGGCACAAGACTGCCTTTGATATCACCAGGAGTGAGCAGTGATTACTCAAAGTGTTGACAGCTTCGCCCGTTGACCGGCGCAAGGGGGCCGCGACGGCGAGTTGCCCGCTTTAGCTGTCACTTTGCGTCACAACGTTCGGGCAAATGTGGCGTCCGAGCGCATATGCGTGTAATGCAAGCGCTTCCATCGCCGCGAAAGGATGACCGCGCGGAGTTTCGCCTACTGCTTGCGTAACATTCTGCCCCGTTCGAGCGACAGCAAGTCAGTGAGTTCAGTGAGTTCAGCGAATTCAGTGAGTCGAGACCGAGTGTGGACCCCAACGTCCGCTGTGCCGATCGATGTGACGCCCGCCGGTGCCGCCGGCGGGCGACGAACAACTGTGAGTACCTGGGGGAAGTCATGACCGCTCCTGATGTGGCGCGCCGCGCGACCGAGCTGGGCGCTCTGGACGTGTTCGTGCTCCGGCACACCGAGGCCGGTCAGTGGGTGAACCTCGGCGGTGTCGGCCGGGGCGAAGTGTGGATCGGGCCGTTCGGCGTGGCCGACTCGGATCCGGTCGGTTTCGCAGCCATCCCGCCGGGAACGGGCGAGCAGCGTTGGTACCGGCATCGCGAGTCGACCCGCATCCTGGGGCCGTACTGGGCCTGGGGCGCGGTGCTGGTGCGCCTGGACGAGGACACCCTGGTCGTCGTGGGCAACCGCCGCGGCGAGCTGGCCGGTCATGCCGACGACCGCAGCCTCGGCGAACTGGCCCACGCAGCCAGGGAAGCCTTCGACGTACCAGGAGCCGGCGTGCCGGTCCGCCACAACGACGTCCATCCAGCGGTGCTCGCGCTCACCACCAGCGGCTGCGCGGACGGCTGGGAGATTTTGGCGCTCGCCGCCGACATCGCCGCGGCCGCCCTGCGGTGCGAGGTGGCCGTCGTGCAGGACGGTTCCGGACGCATCGGGGCGACCAGTACCTGGGGATCGGTCGACGTCAGCGACACCGAGGTGCTCGGCGCGGCGCTCACCCGCCTCCGGGACATGGGCGGGTCGCCGCTCTGCATCCAGGACACCCGGTCGGTGGAACTACCCGACCACTTCTCCTGGGAGCAGGGAACTCGATCGTTGCTGGTCGTACCGCTGCCGGGTCCGGTGGGCGGCCAGCTCGTCGTGGCCCACACGATCCGATCGCCCCGTGGCTTCACCGACGAGTGTCGTCAGATCGCCCAGCAGCTCGGTGACGCGGTCGGATCGATGGCGTCGGCGGCGTTGCTGCGCGACGCGGGATCCGGGGCCGTGGCGCCGCGCAGTCTCGCTGCCTGAGCGGTCCGATCAGGGGCTGCCGGCCCGGGGGCCGCTGATCAGGTTCGGGTGAGGTTGCCGCCGAACACGGTACGGAGGAACTCGATGACGTTCGTGCCCTGGTCGCGGACGAAGCCGCCGGCCTGGGTCGGGGTGACCCCCACCAGCGCCGCCAGCAGCAGCAGCACCACGGCGAGCCACACGAACGTGCGGATACCGGTCTTCACCATGACGAACGACCTTTCAGAAACTTCTGTGCGGGGTTGATTTCGAATACTGACCGGTCGGTGTCGCCGGGTCCGGTGTCGACGGGCACGTCAGTCGGCCTTCGAGGTGGCCGCCGCCGAATCGAGCTTGGGCCCCGATGCTTCTCTGAGAAGTAACGCTGCCCACTCGTTCGGCTGACCAATCAACCCGAAGTTGTGCAGCATGTCGTCGTTGTCGGACGGGGTGTCCACCGTGACGTAGCCCAGGCCTATGAACGGGCCCTTGGTGTTGGCGATCCGAATGGACGTCAACGGGGCGGTCACCGTGCGCTTCATCAGCCACAGGCCGCGGGTGCGCACCAGGCGCCCACCCTCGGTCACCAGCTCCATGTCGACCTGCCACGCCACGACCGTCAGGGCCATCATCAGCACGGTCGCCAGCACCAGAATCAGTCGCAGCAGGCCCTCGGCGACGAAGATCCCGATCAGGGCCCCGAGGACCAGTTCGGTGCCACCGATGGCGACGCCGACCTCGCGTCTGACTCCGCGGCGCAGCGACACGACGGCCGCGTGCAGTGCGGCGAGCACGATGAGGGCCAGGTAGACCGGGGACACCAGGATTGCGACGAGCAGTGGTGCGAGCCCTGCAGCGAGCCGGAACACCAGGCCGATCCAGTGCCGGTGGACAAGTGCCCGTCGGGGTCCGTCAGGGGTGTCGACCATCCGCACGGACGAGCCGTCCAGGATGGGGGACAGTCGACGGGCCTCGACGCGGTCGAGCAACGGGCCGAATCGGGGGGCCTGTGGGCGCCAGAGGCCCCGGTCTTCGCCAGGATGCTCGGGCGGGGCCGGTCGGGTGCTGCGGGACCAGGCGAACAGCCAGTCGGCGTCATCCTGGGCCGGTGCGGACCGGGGGGCCCAGACGGGCTCGTCAGTGGGCTGACGATCCGCTGAATCGCTCATCACCACTCCGCAGGGACCCTGGGCGAAGGACCGGCCGGGACCGACCGGGCAGTGCGTCCCGGTTCCACCGTCGAGTTCGACCTGGTGGCCACGGGACACACGTGGCCTCACTCTAGTAGGTGGTGAGAGTGGTGGCGATGGGCGACGCGCGGACCACATTCCGTGGGCGTGCCCGCACTTCCTTCACTTCGTTCACTTCCTTCACCACCGCGCCCACGATCAGCGGATAGGGACCGGACCGTAGGCTCCAGCAATGCCGACGCTGACCGTGATCGCCGAGCAGATCCTCGCTCCCGTGCCCGGCGGAACCGGTCGCTACGCGCGGCAGATTCTGACCGCGCTGACCGAGACGGCACCCGACGGCTGGCGCGTCCGGTCGTCGACGGCATGGCACCGGGACACCGCGGCCGCACGGGTGCCCGATGTGGACGGACCCCATCGACTGCCGGTCGGGTCGCGGGTGCTCAGCCAGGCGTGGCTGTCCGGTCTGCCACCCTGGCCACGGGGCGACCGGGTGCACGCCACCACTCCGCTCTTCCCCGGTCCGCGGTCGCCGCTGCTGGGTCGTCGACCGGTGGTCGTGACGGTGCACGACACCGTCCCGTGGTCCCATCCCGAGACGCTGACGCCGCGCGGGGTGTCCTGGCATCGGGCGATGGTCGGCCGTGCGGTCCGCTACGCCGACCACCTGGTGGTCCCGACCCGGGCGGTCGCCGACGAGCTCGGCGCGTTGTTCCCGACCGCCGCCGACCGGATCGCCGTGGTGGGCCATGGCGTCACCACCCTGCCCGCGCCGGTGGACGCCGCCCGCCGTGCGGCGGCGCTGGGTCTACCGGACAGGTTCGTGCTCAGTCTGGCCACCGTGGAGCCGCGCAAGGGCCTGGACCTGCTGGTGCCGGCGATGGCGGGGGTGTCGGTCGACCTTGTCGTGGTGGGCCAACCCGGCTGGGGTGACGTGGACCTGGGCCGCTGGGCGGACGAGGCCGGTGTGCCGCGGTCCCGGATCCACCTGCTGGGCAGGGTGTCCGACGCCGACCTCGCGGTGGTGTTGCAGCGCGCGGCGGTACTGGCGGTGCCCTCGCGCGCCGAAGGGTTCGGGCTACCCGTGCTGGAAGGAATGGCCAACGGGGTGCCGGTGGTGCACTCGGACGCGCCGGCCCTCGTGGAGGTCGGCGGTGGCGCGACATCGGTCTTCCCCCGGGAGGACATCGGCGCCCTGGCCGCCCGGCTCGACAGCGTGCTCGAAGACCCGGTACTGGCCGCGGATCTGGCGGCTCGCGGGCTGACCCGATCGGCGAACTACAGCTGGCGCCGCGCCGCCGAGCGACTGTGGGCACTGCACACCGGCCGGTAGATTGAGCGGCGGTCCGCACCATCCCCGCCGTGCTGCCGACGTCGGGCACCTGCCCGATGGGTAGTGGGGGCATGATCGGACTAAGCTCGTGACATTCCGGATCCACCCGGGACGTCAGTGCGCCGATCAGCTGGAGGAACCGTCAGTGACCGCCGTCGCTCCTCGCCCCGTGGTGAGTAGGCCGATTCCCGTTCATCGGCCGGCCCGAGGAACCAAGTTCCTCAATCTGTTGAAGACGACCGACCACAAGACGCTGGGTCTGATGTACATCACGACCTGTATGGCGTTCTTCATGGTCGGCGGCGTCCTTCGCCTGGTCATGCGGGCCGAACTGGCCCGCCCGGGACTGCAGTTCCTGTCCACGGACCAGTACAACCAGATGTTCACCATGCACGGCACGGTGATGCTGCTCTTCTACGCGACCCCGATCGTCTTCGGGTTCGCGAACTTCGTGATGCCGCTGCAGATCGGCGCTCCCGATGTCGCTTTCCCCCGGCTGAACGCCTTCTCCTACTGGCTGTTCCTGTTCGGCGCGCTGATCGCGATGTCGGGCTTCCTCACCCCGGGTGGCGCTGCCGCGTTCGGCTGGACCGCCTACGCACCGCTGTCGAGCATCGAGCACTCCCCGGGTGTCGGTGGCGACCTGTGGATCATGGGCCTCGCGGTCGGTGGCCTGGGCACCATCCTGGGCGGGGTCAACATGATCACCACGATCATCTGCCTGCGGGCGCCCGGGATGACGATGTGGCGGATGCCGGTGTTCACCTGGACCATCCTGATCACCTCGCTGCTCGTACTGATCGCCTTCCCGGTGCTGACCGCGGCGCTGTTCGGGCTGGCTGCTGATCGACACTTCGGCTCGCATGTCTTCGACCCGGCCAACGGTGGCGCGATCCTGTTCCAGCACCTGTTCTGGTTCTTCGGCCACCCCGAGGTCTACATCCTGGCGCTGCCGTTCTTCGGCATCGTCTCGGAGATCATCCCGGTGTTCTCCCGCAAGCCGATCTTCGGCTACCGCGGTCTGGTCTTCGCGACGATCTCCATCGCGGCGCTGTCCGTCGCGGTGTGGGCGCACCACATGTTCGCCACCGGTTCGGTGCTGCTGCCGTTCTTCTCGCTGATGACCTTCCTCATCGCGGTGCCCACCGGGCTGAAGTTCTTCAACTGGATCGGCACCATGTGGAAGGGGCAGCTCACCTTCGAGACGCCGATGTTGTTCGTCGCCGGCTTCCTGGTGACGTTCCTCTTCGGTGGGCTGACCGGCATCATCCTGGCCGCGCCGGCACTGGACTTCCACGTCTCCGACAGCTATTTCGTGGTGGCGCACTTCCACTACGTGTTGTTCGGCGTGATCGTGTTCGCCACCTTCGGCGGGATCTACTTCTGGTTCCCGAAGATGACCGGGCGATTCCTGGACGAGGGCCTGGGCAAGTGGCACTTCTGGCTCACGTTCATCGGCTTCCATGCCACGTTCCTGATCCAGCACTGGCTGGGCAACGTCGGCATGCCGCGTCGGTACGCCGACTACGCGGCGAGCGACGGGTTCACGTTCATGAACACCTTCTCCACGGTGGGCTCCTTCGTCCTCGGAGCGTCGACGCTGCCGTTCATCTGGAACGTCGTGAAATCGTTCCGTCACGGCGAGATCACCCACGCCGACGACCCGTGGGGTTACGGGAACTCGCTGGAGTGGGCGACCAGTTCGCCGCCGCCTCGGCACAACTTCGTGTCGCTGCCGCGGATCCGGTCGGAACGCCCGGCGTTCGAGCTGCACCACCCGCACATGATGGAGCGGATGCACCTCGAGGCCCATCCCAGCCGTGACTGGAAGGGTCTGGAAGCCGCCGAGATGAGCGAGCACCTCAAGATCCCCGAGTCGCCGCATTCCTGAGCACTGACCGAGTCCCGCTGCCGTCCCGGTAGCGGGACTCGGCATGTCCGGACCGGTGCGCCCTGGGGCGCGACACACCGTCCGGACGTCCGACGAGAAGGAGTGTGCGCGTGGCGCAGAACGCTGTGCTGATCACGGTGACCGGCCGCGATCATCCAGGTGTCACCGGCGCGTTGTTCGCGGTGCTGGGCGCCCATCGGGTCGAGGTGCTCGACGTCGAACAGGTGGTGGTCCGGGGGCAGCTGACCTTGGGGGTGCTGGCCTCCGTCGAGGACTCCGGGGCGGACCTCCAACACGAGGTCGAGACGGCGATGGCAGCTGTCGGCGTCACTGCCTCGGTGCGCCTGGACGTCGGGGTGGACGAGCCGCGGTCCAGCGGTACCCATGTGCTCGTCGTGATGGGGCGGCCGCTGCAGGCCACCGCCATCGCGATGCTCGCGGGTCGGCTGGGCGACCTCGGCGTGAACATCGAGACCATCCGGCGGGTCGCGGACTATCCCGTGACCGGCCTGGAGCTCACCGTGACCGCCATGGACGAGGAACCGCTGCGTCAAGCTGTGGCCGAGGTGGGCGCCGATGCCGGGGTCGACATCGCGGTGCAGCGCGCCGGCATCGCCCGCCGGTCCAAACGCCTCATCGTCTTCGACGTCGACTCGACCCTGATCACCGGCGAGGTGATCGAGATGCTCGCCGACCACACCGGCCGCCGCGCCGAGGTCGAGGCCATCACCGAACGGGCGATGCGCGGCGAACTGGATTTCGCCGAGTCCCTGCATCAGCGGGTCGCCATGCTGGCCGGGCTGGACGCCGCCGTGCTGGACGAGGTCGGGCGTTCGTTGGAGCTCACTCCCGGCGCCCGGACCACCATCCGCACGCTCAAGCGGCTCGGCTACCGCTGCGGCATCGTGTCGGGCGGGTTCACCCAGGTCGCGCGACACCTCGTCGAGGACCTGGCGCTGGACTTCGTAGCAGCCAACACCCTGGAGGTCGAGGGCGGTCTGCTCACCGGCCGGGTCGTCGGGGATGTGGTCGACCGGCAGGGCAAGGCGCGAGCTTTGGCCCGATTCGCCCTCGAGTCGGGAGTGCCGCTCAATCAGACCGTCGCCGTCGGCGACGGGGCCAACGACATCGACATGCTGACCGCCGCGGGCCTTGGCATCGCGTTCAACGCCAAACCGATCGTCGCCGAGTTCGCTGACACCACGCTCAATCAGCCGTTCCTTGATCCGGTGCTGTTCATCCTGGGCATCACCCGGGCCGAGGTCGAGGCCGCGGACGCGGCCGACGGCACCCTGCGCCGGGTGCCGCTGGGATGACGCCTGACGGGCCGGGTGCGGTGCTTGCGCCGTTGGCCGACCGCCATGCGCACTGGATGAGCCTGGACGCGGGCGGGGTGCTGGCCGACCGGGACGAGGCCGCCGCCGATGTACGCGCGATGCAGCTCGTCCTCCGGATGGAACGCTCGGACCCACCGTCGTGGTCGGCGGCGCTCGGAGGTGCCTGCACCGCGGCGACGGCACTGTGTCTGGACGACCGGTCCGCCGCCGGCGGCGACTGGCACGAGGCGGTGGCGGACTACGTCCGGGCGCACATCCGCAAGATCACTCGACGGGCCCGGGCCACCCAGTGGACCGTCCTGGACGAGCTACCGGGCGTCACCGTCGACCGCGGCGGGGTCCAGGTGCGCGCACTGGTCCCCGGGCCGGTCGTCGACCTGGACCGTCGAATCGCCCGACTTCAGGTCGGCGGCACCGACCTGGCGGTCGACCAGCCGGCGGTGGTCCTCTCGGATCCGACACCCGGGACCTTGTTGCTCCGGATTCCCGGACACGTGACGATGAGCGCGGGAAAGCTGATGGCACAGACGGGGCACGCCGGGATGATCACCGCTGCACTGCTGGCGACCGGCGATCCGCGGCGGCTGGCCGAGTGGCACTCCAGCGGCCTGCCGGTGGAGGTCGCGCTGCTCACCGAGGACGCCTGGCGGTACGAGTCGGCTCTCGCCACCGGAGCCCAGGCCTGGGACCGTGGCCGGGTAGCGGTGCGCGACGCCGGGTTCACCGAGATCGAGCCCGGCACGGTGACCGTCATCGCGGACGCGTCCGGGCTGTAGGCGTCGGACGCGCCGAGCAGCCGCCGGCCTCAGACCAGCGACACCCCGGCGGCCGTCATCTCGGCCAGCGCCTTGGCCTGGTCGCCCGGAGCGAGCTCGACGAAGCGGGTCAGTGCAGCCGGCACGGTCACGTCGTACCCGAGCTTCACGCCGTCGATCGCAGTGGCCTTGACGCACCAGTCCCCGGCCAGTCCCACCACGACGATCGACATGATGCCGTTCTCGTCGAGGATCGTGGAGAGTTCGGTGCCTCTGGTCTTCCCGGTGTCCAGATCCAGGATGGTGAAGCCGGAGTACCCGTCCTCCCGACCGGACCCCTTCTTCACCACCGGACCGTCGACGATCAGGTCGGTCAGCAGCGCCGCCCCCGCGGTGTCGATGACGCAGTGCACCGGCCACAGCCCGCCGTCCTTGGCGAAGTGCGGGGTGGACTCCGGGTGCCAGTCCTGGGTGTAGACGACCGTTGCGCCGGCACCGCGGGCGGCGTCGATCTCCGCGTTCACGCCTGCCACGATCTCGTCGCCGCCCCGGACGTACAGCGAGCCGGCCGGGTCGCCGAAGTCGTGTTGCATGTCCACCACGATCAACGCGGTCGACGGGGTGTAGTTCTGGGTCATCGTGGTCCTGTCAGGGGATCAGGGTGGTGGTCGGGATGGCGGGCTCGCCGCGGGACAGTTTCAGACCGGCCCACGGCAGCGAGACCAGAGCGGCAGCCAGCGCCGCGCGGGACTCGTTCAGGGTCGGCAGGCCGTCGACCGGGACACCACCACGCATCAGCGGACGGGACAGCACCCGGTCGTGCGTCTCGGCCGTCGGCAGGTCGCCGTCAGCGAGGTAGATGACCTCCTCGGTGGCGGTGCCGGTGGACTTGTGTCGCCGCAGCGCGGCCTTGCGTCCCCCGGTCGAGCGCTTGTTCTCGCTGCGTTTGGCCACCGGTCGACCATCGACCTCGACCAGCTTGTAGACCATGCTCGCGGTCGGCGCCCCGGACCCGGTGACCACCGAGGTGCCGACGCCGTAGGTGTCGACCGGTTCGGCCCGCAACGCGGCGATGGCGTACTCGTCGAGGTCACCCGACAACACGATCCTGGTGTTCGTGGCGCCGAGCGCATCCAACTGCCGACGGGCGGCGCGGGTGAGGACCCCGAGGTCGCCGGAGTCGATGCGGACCGATCCGAGGTCGGTGCCGGCCACCTCGATCGCGGTCGCGATGCCCTGGGTGATGTCGTAGGTGTCGACGAGCAGGGTCGTCTGCGGGCCCACCGCGTCGATCTGCGCCCGGAACGCTGCGGCTTCGGAGTCGTGCAGCAGGGTGAACGAGTGCGCCGCCGTGCCGCCGGTCGGGATGCCGTACCGGCGGCCCGCCTCCAGGTTCGAGGTCGCGGTGAAGCCGGCCAGGTAGGCGGCGCGGGCAGCGGCGACCGCCGATTCCTCGTGGGTCCGTCGGCTGCCCATCTCGATCAACGGCCGCCCCTCGGCGGCGCTGACCATCCGGGCGGCAGCGGCGGCCACCGCGCAGTCGTAGTTCAGGATCGACAGGATCAGCGTTTCCAGGATTCCGGCGGCGGCGAAGGTTCCGCGCACGGTCAGGATCGGCGACCCGGGGAAGAACAACTCGCCCTCCGGGTAGGCGTCGATGTCACCGTCGAAGCGGTAGTCGGCCAGGTAGGCCAGCGTCGGCTCGTCCAGCACCCCGGCCAGCCGGGCGAGTTCCGGCTCGCCGAAGGTGAAGGCCTCGAGCGCCTCGATGATGCGCCCGATGCCGGCGACCACGCCGTACCTCCGCCCGTCGGGCAGCCGGCGGGTGAACGCCTCGAAGCTGCAGACCCGGTTCGCGGTGCCGTCCCGCAGCGCCGCCTGCAGCATCGTGAGCTCGTAGTGATCCGTCATCAGAGCGGTCGACCGCGGGCACGGTGCGGAGGGGGTCATAGGTTCAGAACTGTACTGAACCGCCGACATTCCGCGAGCCCCGGCGAGTATGGTGCCGCGGGCCCGAGCGCTCACTCGGGGCGGTCCGGAGTGGAAGAATGGCGGGGTGAGTGCGCCGACGACCGAAGTGGTCCCACAGACCGACGAGGTCCTGGCCCCGCAGCTGCCGTGGGTCACCATCGTCTGGAACGACCCGATCAACCTGATGTCCTACGTGACGTTCGTGTTCATGAAACTGCTGGGTCATCCGAAGGACAAGGCCGAGCAACTGATGTCCGATGTGCACCACAAGGGCCGCGCCGCGGTGAGCAGCGGCTCCCGGGAGGCGATGGAGGCCGACGTCGCCAAGCTCCAGGGCGCCGGGCTGTGGGCGACGATGCAGCAGGACGGCTGACATGGCCTGGTTCCGACGCCGTCGGGGACGCCTGGTCGCGACGCTGGAGCCCGGCGAGGTGCAGGTGCTCGCCGACGTGGTCGATCAGCTACGGCAGTTGCTCGCGCAGCGCCGCGAGGAGGCGCCCACCGACCCGCTCGACGCGATCACCGGCATCCAGACCGCTCCTTCCACGACACCCACCGACCCTGCCCTGGCCCGGCTGCTGCCCGATTTCCACCGTGAGGACGACGAGCTGGCCAGCGGCCTGCGGGTGCTGTACGAACCGGGGCTGATCACCGCGAAGGACCGGGCGGCGGTCGAACTGTTGGACTCGCTGCCGCATGGTGGCGGAACAGTCCGGCTGACCGAGGAGACTGCGCAGGCCTGGCTGACCGCGCTCAACGACGTCCGGCTGGCGCTAGGAGTCCGGCTGGGAATCACCGACGACGACACCGAGCCCGATCTGGACCGGCCGGAGCTCCGCGGCGCGGGCTCGACCATGTTCAACGTCTACCGGTGGCTGTCGGCGCTGCAGGACTCGCTGGTCATGGCGCTGATGCGCTGATTGGATCGACCGGGCACCCGGGAACGCACAGCGTTCTCCCCGGTCCGGGCGCCCTTCGGATCGCTAGCCTGGACGTCATGATCTCCCCGGTACCGGCCCCGCCGAGCACTCCCGCCCGCGGTGGCGGTCTCGATCCCGGCCCGCTGGCAGCAGGCGGTCGTGGTCCCCGGCGCGCTGTCGTCGTGATGCTCGTCGTGCAGATCGTCAACTCGTTCCCGGCACTGAACCTGGTGCGGCTCGGCGGCATCGAGCCGCGTCGACTCGACGGCCTGTCCGGCATCGTCACCGCGCCGTTCGTGCACGCGGGCTGGGCGCACCTGCTGACCAACGCCGTCCCGCTGCTGATCTTCGGATTCCTGCTGATGGTCAACGGCATCCGCGCAGTTCGTCGCGGTCACCGTGCTGGTCTGGCTGGCCAGCGGGCTCGGCGTCTGGCTCACCGCATCGGGCGGCTCGGTCACCGTCGGGGCGTCCGGCATCGTGTTCGGCTGGCTGCCTACCTCGTCGTCCGCGGTGGGTTCACCCGCAACATCGGGCAGATCCTGGTCGGGCCTGGTGCTGCTGGTCCGGTGGGGCGGCATCTTCTGGGGGGTCCTGCCAGGAGCGAGCGGCGTCTCCTGGCAGGCGCACCTGTTCGGTGCGCTCGGCGGGATCCTGGCCGCGTTCCTGACCGGCAAGGTCGACCGTCCGCCGCGATCGGCATCCGCCGCATCCGCCTGACCGGCGCCGGTGCCTGACGTAGCGTGAACCCGATGAGCACCGCGCCGATCGGCGTCTTCGACTCCGGCATGGGCGGCCTCACGGTCGCCCGGGCGATCATCGACCAGTTGCCGGGTGAGCAGATCCGCTACGTCGGCGACACCGCCAACGGCCCGTATGGTCCGCTGCCGCTGGCGCAGGTGCGTCGACACGCGCTGGCGGTCGCCGACCGACTCGTCGACAGCGGGGTGAAGATGCTGGTCATCGCCTGCAACACGGCCTCCGCAGCCAGCCTCGCCGATGTCCGCGAGCGTTACGACATCCCTGTCGTGGAGGTGATCAGACCCGCGGTGCGTCGAGCGATCGCGGCGTCGCGGACCGGCCACGTCGGGGTGATCGGAACCTCGGCGACGATCAATTCGCACGCCTATCAGGACGCGTTCTCGGTCGCGTCGCAGGTCACCGTGCACCCGGCGGCGTGCCCGTCGTTCGTGGACTTCGTCGAGCGCGGGGTGACCTCGGGCCGCCAGATCGTCGGGCTGGCCGAGTCCTATCTGGCGCCGCTGCAGCACCGCGACATCGACACGCTCGTCCTGGGCTGCACGCACTACCCGCTGCTCACCGGGGTGCTGTCGTTGGTGATGGGGGAGTCGGTGACGCTGGTCAACAGTGCCGAGGAGACTGCTCTGGACGTCTACCGCCTGCTGACCCAACGCGACCTGTTGGCCGCCGGTGACACTCCCACCCGACCGCACGAATTCCTCGCCACCGGCGACCCGGAGCCCTTCAGTCGGCTCGGCCGACGCTTCCTCGGACCCGAGATCGGTGCGGTCGCCCGGTTGACGCGGCGTTCTCCGAGTCCGGGCGCACGGAGTCCGGCCGCTAACCTAGGGCCCATGCCAGACACCGCCACCGCCGCCGCCCGACTCGACGGCCGGGCCGACGACGTGCTCCGCCCGATCACCTTCACCCGCGGATTCCAACTGCACCCGGCGGGTTCGGTGCTGGTCGAGTTCGGCGGCACCAAGGTGCTCTGCGCCGCGTCCGTCACACAGGGCGTCCCGCGTTGGCGCAAGGGCAGCGGGCTCGGCTGGTTGACCGCCGAGTACGCGATGCTGCCGTCGGCCACCCACAGCCGTAACGACCGGGAGTCGGTCAAGGGCCGGGTCGGCGGCCGCACGCAGGAGATCAGTCGGCTGATCGGTCGCTCGCTGCGGGCCTGCATCGACCTCGCCGCGCTCGGCGAGAACACCATCGCCATCGACTGTGACGTGCTGCAGGCCGACGGCGGCACCCGGACCGCGGCCATCACCGGTGCCTACGTCGCGCTGGCCGACGCGGTCACCTGGCTGCGGGCCGCCGGTGCGCTGGCCGACCCGCAGCCGCTGTCCTGCCAGATCGCGGCGATCTGCGTCGGGGTGGTGGGTGGCCGGGTCCGGCTCGACCTGCCCTACGAGGAGGACTCGCGGGCCGAGGTCGACATGAACGTCGTCGCCACCGACGCGGGCACCATCGTCGAGGTGCAGGGCACCGGCGAGGGCGCCACCTTCTCCCGCAGCACGATGGACACGATGATCGACCTGGCGATGACCGGCATCACCCAGTTGACCGAGATGCAGCGGGCCGCGCTGGCCACGCCGTACCCGAAGCCGCTGCCCACGGAAGGCCGCCCGCCGATGAACCGGCTGCTGCTGGCCACCCGCAACCGGAAGAAGCTGGCCGAGCTGCAACGCATCCTCGGCGTCGACGTCACGGTCCTCGGGCTCGACGACGTGCCGGCGTTCCCGGAGGAGCCCGAGACGGGGGCGACGTTCGAGGCCAATGCGTTGGACAAGGCGCTGCAGGCCGCTCGCGAGACCGGTGAGATCTCCCTGGCCGACGATTCCGGATTCTGCGTCGACGCGCTCAACGGCATGCCGGGAGTGCTGTCGGCGCGCTGGTCCGGCGTGCACGGGGACGACCCGGGGAACACCGCGCTGTTGCTCGCCCAACTGCGCGACGTGCCCGACGACCGACGGGGCGGGGCTTTCGTCTGTGCGCTGGCGTTGGCGGTGCCCGGTGGTGACCACCATCTGGAGCGCGGTGAGTGGCGTGGTCGCGTGCTGCGAGAACCGCGCGGTGCCAACGGGTTCGGCTACGACCCGGTGTTCGAGCCCGATGACGCGGACGGGTTGTCCAGCGCCGAGTTGCCGCCCGCGCGGAAGGACGCGCTGTCCCACCGGGGTCGGGCGACCGCCCTGATGCTCCCGACATTGCGGGCCGCGCTCGGTGGGCCCCGCGGTTGATCCGACCTACCGGCGGGTACTGGCCGACCTGACTACGGTGGAGAGTGGCCGGCGATCCGGCCGCTGGTGAGAGGAACTGCGCGTGACCGATTCGGTGAACGGCGAGGAGACCTTCGAAGTGAGTGCCCAGGATGGAACCAACCCCCAGCTTGACAGCAACGACGGCGCGGAGGATCCGAACGAGCAGTTCACCGAGGGTGACACGCTGATCGACCGCGGCCTGCAGGATCCGCTCGACGAGGGCTACTCGCCGCCGGACCACGAGCCCAGGACCAAGATCCCGACCGAGTCCGAGGAGCGTGAAGGCCTCAGCCTCGAAGAGCTTCTCGCGGCCGAAGAACCCGACGTCGATGTGCTCGCCGAGCGTGCGGACTCGTCCGAGATCGAGGCACTCGAAGTGGGGGACGCCCGCGCCGGGCGACTGGTCGACGTCGGGGACGACGGCTTCCACGACACGGAAAAGAGTCTCATCGCCGAGGACGACGGGTTCGCCGGCGGGGCCGCCAGTGCTGAAGAAGCCGCGATGCACGTGTTCGACCCGGACGGGACCGACCGCTACTGAGCATGGTGCAGTAGTGGCTGCAGCGCTGCACTGAGTCGCGGTCACCGGCTCGGGTGGGCTTTGGGGGGCCCCCAGGGGAGCGGGTCGGCGTGACGTCACAGGTGATGACCGGGTAGACACCTGTGCATGACCGAACCCGACCCTCGTGCGACCTCCGTCCCGGACGGGCCCCGGGCGTGGTCGGCCGACCGCTCCCGGGTGCTGTCCACCCCGCTCGAGCCGGCCGCGATCGAGGCCGCACATCAGGCCGGCTGGTCCCATCGACACCGCGACGTCAGCGGCGGCTGGCTTCGTCCGACGGTGTTCGGCGCGGTCGACGGCCTCGTCACCAATGCGGCGCTGATCGCCGGTGTCGGTGGCGTCGGGGTCTCCGATCACACCATCGTGCTGACCGGACTGGCCGGACTGGTGGCAGGTGCGTTCTCGATGGGCACCGGGGAGTTCATCTCGGTGACCAACCAGAACGAGCTGGTGCATGCCGAGGTGGCGGTGGAGCGGCGGATGCACGCCGAGTTCCCCGCCGCGGAGCAGGCGGAGCTGGCCGACACCTTCCGCGGGTACGGTGCCGACGCCGACACCGCGGCCCGAATGGCCGCCGCCGTCTCCGCAGACCCGGAGACCGCGTTGCGGGTGCACACCCAGACCGAGCTGGGGGTCGACCCGCATGATCTGCCGTCACCGCTCATCGCCGGCGGTGCGTCGCTCGCCGCGTTCTCGGTCGGCGCGTTGCTGCCACTCATCCCGTACCTGATCGGGTCGCCCAGCCTGCTGGTCGCGATGCTGATCACTGCCGTCGCCCTGGCTGCCGGTGGCACCGCGGTCGGCAGGCTCACCGGACGACCGCTCGTGCGGTCCGGGCTCCGCCAGCTGGCCCTGGGCGGCCTCGCGGTGGTGGTGACCTACGGCGTCGGGCTGCTGATCGGCAGCCCGGTCGGCTAGGTCCGCACCGCCGTCGGTGCCTCGCGGCAGACGGTCAGGCCGACAGCGCCGCATACCGGCCGTCACGCACGAGAAGGTCGTCATGGGAACCGATCTCGACGATCCTGCCGTGGTCGACGACCGCGATCTGGTCGGCGCTGCGGACGGTGGACAGCCGGTGGGCGATGGTGATCGTGGTGCGCCCCACCGCGAGTGCGTCGAATGCGCGCTGCACCAGGCGCTCAGTCTCGTTGTCCAGTGCGCTGGTGGCCTCGTCCAAGACCAGGATCCGGGGGTTGCGCAGCAACGTCCGCGCTATCGCGATCCGCTGCTTCTCGCCACCGGAGAACCGGTGTCCGCGGGAGCCGACCGCGGTCTCGTACCCCTCGGGCAGGCCGGCGATCAGGTCATGGATCTGGGCGGCGCGCGCCGCGTCCTCGATCTCGGCGTCGGTCGCGTCCGGTCGGGCGTAGCGCAGGTTCTCCCGGACCGAGGTGTGCAGCAGGTAGGTCTCCTGGTTGACCACCCCGACGATCGAGGCCAGGTCGGCCAGTGCCATGTGCCGCACATCGATACCGTCGATGGTGATGCTGCCGCCGGTGGGGTCGTAGAGCCGGGCCATCAGCGACGCCAGTGTGCTCTTGCCCGAACCGGTCTCGCCCACCAGTGCCAGCGTGCTGCCGGCCGGGACGTGGAAGGACACCCCGGCCACGGCGGCGGACGTGCTGCTGGGATGGACGAACGTGACGTCGGCGAAGCGCACCTCACCGCGGAGGGCAGCCGGGTCGATCCGCACCGGATCGACCGGGTCATCGACGTCCACGGGCAGGTCGAGGTACTCGAAGATGCGTGCGAACAGCGCCAGCGAGCTGGTGATCGATACGCTCACCCCGAGTAGTCCCATCAGTGGCCGGAACAGCCCCGCCTGCAGGGCGGTGAAGGCGACCAGCGTGCCGATCGTCATGCCACCGGCGGCGATCGGCAGGCCCGGCCATCAGGTAGATCACCGCGGGGATGGCGGCGAAGACGACGCTCAGCGTGGCCATCCGCCAGCGGCCGGCCAACTCCGATCGCAGCTCCAGGTCGATCAGTCGGGTGGAGGTGGCGGTGAACCGGTCGATCAGCACCGCAGCGGTGCCCATCGTCTTGCTCAGCAGCACTCCGCTGATCGACAGGCCCTCGTCGATGGTGACGTTGAGATCGGCGAGCTCCCGCTGCCGCTGCGCGGTGATCTCACGCCGCATCGACGACGACCTTGCGGGTGAGCGAGATCGCCGGCGGCATGCACGACCAGCGAGATCAGCGAGAGCCGCCAGGACAGCGCGGCCATCGCGACGGCGGTGGCGACGGCGGTGGTCAGGTTGGAAGCGACCGAGGTGGCGGTGGAGGTGACCACCGACTGCATGCCGCCGATGTCGTTGGTGATGCGGGACTGCACCTCGCCGGTGCGGGTCCGGGTGAAGAACGCCAGTGACTGGCGCTGGAGGTGGGCGAAGACGCCGGACCGCAGCGTGTGCATGACCTGTTGGCCGATCCGGGTGCTGATCCAGGTCTGGATGACCCCCAGTGCCGCGGTGGCCGCGGCGACGGCGAGCATCCCGGCGACGAGCCGGACCAGCAGGCCCGTGTCCCCGTGGGGGAGGGCGTCGTCGATGACGGCGCGCAGCAGGAACGGGGAGGCCATGGCGACGATCGACGAGGCCACGATCAGGACCGTGACGACGACGAGCTGCCAGCGGTACGGCGAGAACAGACGACCGACCCGCCGGAGGGAGACGGCGCCTGCCTGCGCCCGCTCGGCGGTGGTCACGGTGTGGCCGGCCCCACGGTGGCGGCCGTTCGGTGTGCGCAGGGGGGATGTCCAAGAGTGGATCTCGATTCTGGTGACGGCAGGACCGACGGACGACGCCGATCAGAATATTGGTGAGGTAACCTCAACGTGAGGCTACAACACCAATGACTGCGAGGTTGTTCCCATGCGCCACCCAGAGGTCGACCGCCCGGACGGCGCGGGTGATCCACTGCCCGACCTGTTCTGGTCGGTGGCCCGTCAATTGCGGCACGGCAGCCGGGAAAGCCTCGCGCCGTACGACATCTCGCCGTCCCACGCCCGGGTACTGGCGGTGATGACCCGGCACGGCACGATGCGCCTCTCGGAGCTTTCGGACCATCTCCGGATCGCGCCGCGGTCCACCACCGAGGTGGTGGACCAGTTGCAGCATCGCGGCCTCCTGGAGCGGACCCCGGACCCCAGTGATCGGCGGGCCGTTCTGGTGTCGTTGACCGCCGCGGGTGACGAGGTGGCGGCCGCCGTCCGCGCCGGTCGGCAGGCCCAGTCCGAGCAGTTCTTCGGGGTACTGGGTGACGCCGATCGTGTGGAGTTGGCCCGCCTCCTGGAGCTCCTGCGGGGTTGAACCGGGCCGGACGCCGCACACAGTCCGGTCACAACCCTGCGGGCCATACTGGCCGGGTGCTGCTGACTCGAAGACTGTCCCTGTTCCTCGCGCTCGCCGGGCTCTTCAACGTAGCGGTCTGGCCCCGGTTCGCGGTGGCCGTCTGGAAAGATCCGCGAGCCTTCGACGGGTCCACCCCGACGGCGTTCCTGTGGGTGCATGCGGTGCTGATCGGTGTCGCGACCCTGATCGGGTTCGGCGTGCTGGCGGTGGGAGCCCGCGGGTGGACGGCGAGCCGGCAGCCGTCCCGCGAACGGGTCGACCGGCTCTGACGATCGCGCGTCAGGCCGGATAGGGCGGCGCGAGCCGGGCGCGTACCTGCACCAGGTGCCGCGCATGACCGTCCAACCGGCGGTCCTCCTCGTTCTGCGGCTGCCACGGGCGGATCTGCGTGGTCCGGCCGCTGTCGTCCAGGGCGACGAACACACTGAGGCAGTGGGTGGTCAACTGCAGATCGGGGGACTTCGGATCGCCCGAGCGCACGTGCACCGAGATGTGCATACTGCTGCGTCCGGTGTAGAGCAACCGGGCCTGCACCTCGACGAGGTGCCCGATCAGGACGGCCGGTAGAAGCGGATTCCGCCGGAATAGACCGCGATGCTGCGTTGCCCGCTCCAGCCTGCGGCGCAGACATATGCGGCCTCGTCGATCCAGCGCATCACGGTGCCGCCGTGGGTCTTGCCACCCCAGTTGACGTCTGTCGGTGCGGCCAGGAAGCGCAGCGTTGCGCGTTGGGCCTCGGTGTCGTCGGAGTAGGTCTGCTCCTTCATCGCCGCCTCGATGTCGGCGCGGACGGCGATCTTCTCCTGCGCGACCCGAGCCCGCCAGCGGTCGTCGTCGGTCACCGGCTCCCACTGCTGGACCGGTACCGGGCGGCCGCCCTCGCCGACGGCGACGAAGATCACCGTGCACGACGTGGCTGGTGTGTAGACGCCGCGTTGCGGATCGGCCGCGGAGACCAGCACCTCGATGTGCATGCTGGACCGCCCGGTGTGGACCAACCGCGCGGACACCTCGACCAGCTCACCGGAGTTGATCGGCTCGGCGAAGTTGACGTTGCCCACGTAGGCGGTGACGCAGTAGCCCCCGCTCCAGCCGACCGCACAGGCGTAGGCGGCCTTGTCGATCCACTCCAACACCCGCCCGCCGGCGACCGCGGTGCTGTCCATCGAGGCCACATCGGTAGGCGCCGCGAGAAATCTGAGAGTGATCTCCCGGTCGGCGTTCCCGACCCGCCCGGGGACGTCAACCGCAAGCTCTGACATGGTCGGGCCTCTCGTTGCGAATGTGCCCTTCGACGGACACTCAAGGGTCCGCCGCGCCGGGTGGCTTCCCACTCTGCACCGCGGACGCACCGAGCGCAGCGGCAGCGCGCAACGCCGGTCGCCTCTGGGCGCCCGCCGGTGACGAACTCGTCCGACCACCCGCCCGGCAGTGTCCGCTCGCCACGCTGACAGGATCGACCGGTGACGGTCCTCGGGTTCTGCTTCCTGGTCGTCGCCGGTGTCGCCGGCGGCCTGACCGGGAGCATCGCCGGGCTTGCCTCATTGGCGACCTACTCCGGGTTGCTGGCCGTCGGCGTGCCCGCGTTCGCCGCGAACGTGACGAACACCGTCGCGCTCACCTTCGCCACCGTCGGCTCGGTGCTGGGGTCCCGCCCGGAGCTTCGCGGGCAGGGACCGTTGATCCGGTCGTTGATCCCGGTGGCCCTGCTCGGGGGAACCATCGGGGCGGCGTTGCTGCTGAGCACTCCCGCCGACGGATTCGAGAAGGTGGTGCCGTTCCTGCTGGGGGCGGCCGCGTTGACCATCCTGATCCCGCGACGACGAGGTGCTGACAGTGCGCCGACAGTGCCGAGTCGACGGATGCGGATCGGCCAAGCCGTCGCACTCGGGGCGATCGCCGTCTACGGGGGCTATTTCGGCGCGGCAGCAGGCGTGCTGCTGTTGGCGCTGCTGCTGCACACCACCCGACTGGACCTGCCGCGGGCCAACGCCGCGAAGAACGTGCTGATGGGCGCGGCCAACGTGGTGGCCGCGGCCGGGTTCGTCGTGGTGGCGCCGGTGTACTGGCCGGCGGTGCTGCCCCTCGGCTTCGGTTGCCTGGTCGGCGCCCGGCTCGGCCCGATGGTGGTGCGCCGGTCGCCGGCGAGGCTGCTGCGCTGGCTCATCGGTGCGGCGGGTCTGGCTCTCGCCGTCCACCTGGGGATCCGGGCTTTCTGACCCCGGGCGCCGGTGGCAGGCGGCCCGGGGTCAGGGTGGGATCAGCGGGGAACGCGGGTGACCCAGTACGCCGCGGTCAACGGGTCTTGCACACCGAACCGAGCGTTCACCGCGAACAGATATCGACCGGCCGAGGTCACCGTGGTCGGGATGGCGAACTGGTCACTTGTGATGAGTTCGACCAGCGACCCGCTGCTGCCGGCCCGGTTCAAGGTGAACTTCGCGATCTGGTTCAACTGGTTCTGCACGACGTACAGCGTCCGGCCGAGCCGCAGCAGTCCGTCACCAGCGGCCACGGAGACGCCACCCAGGTCGACCTCAGCAGTGACCCCGGTCGCCGGGTCGATCGAGAAGAGCTTCCCGGTGTTGGACTGGACGGCGAGCAGTGAGCGACCGTCCGGGGTGGTCTCGATCCCGTTCAGGTTGAACTCGCCGTCAACCACCATCAGATCGCCGGTCAGCGTCAACGGGCGGGACTTGCCCAGCGCGCCGTGCCGTCCGAGCGGGACGACGTAGAGCACGTCGTGGGCCGAGTCGGTGAAGTATGCGCCGTGGCGGGTCACCACCACGTCATTGATGAAAGCCGTGCCACTGATGTCGAACTCGAACCTTGCGAGCTGTTCACCCGAGCGCGTGTCGTAGACGGTGCCCAGGCCGGTGCCACCACCGGCAACCCACAGCCGGCCCCGTCGGTCCACCTCCGTCCCAGCGGCGAAACCACCGGTGGTGCCGCGTACCAGGATGTCGCCGCTGCCGGACCGCAGACTGCCCCGGTAGATCGCTCCGTCGGTGCGAGACCCCACGAAGAAGGTGTCGCCTTTGGAGGAGATGCCCTCAGGCTGGAACCCGGCGGGCAGTTCGATACGGCCCGGGGAGCTGCCGCCCCCGCCAGGGTGGGCGGCGGCGCTGGTGACTGGAAGCAACCCGACCCCGACGGCCAGCAGGGTGGCGGTGAGCAGTCGGGCCAGGGAAACGGACATGCGGACGACCTCCGTGTCGGAAAACGCCGGTGACGATCTCTTCGGGACACGTGCGAGACGCGGGGATGGTTCAGTGCGATAGCGGCCGTTGACGTGCCGCGCACGCTTCAGGCCCCGTTGAGCACCGACGTCATCTGAGCCTCGGTCTTGTCACCCAACGACTCGAGCTCGCCCTTGACGAACGGCACGGCGAGCTTGGCCAGCCCGTGGAATTCGAACGACGCGTGATAGGTGATGCGGGTGCCACCCGCGGTCGGCTCGAAGCTGATGTCGTCGGTGGAGGTGACGGTCTTGTTCTCCCCGACGAACTGCAGATGGTCGGGGGAGTCCTCGGTCAGTCGGTAGGTCAGCTCGGTCTCCTTGCCCCGGAACTCGGAGACGTTGCGCCATGTCGTCCCGACCTGGACCGGGCCGGGTCCCTCCTGCGAGCAGGAGATGGTGCCCGGGTCCCACTCCTCGGCCCGGGCGAAGTCGCGCAGGTACTGCTGGATCTCGGCCATCGGCTTGGTCACGGTGAAGATCCGTTCGACGTCGACCATGTCGTCATCCCTCTGTTCGGGCCCCTGCGGGCCACTTCCTGCGTCGGCGGCGCTCCAGCGCCCTGACCACGTCCTGCCCGACCGTCCGGTCGGTGAAACAACCGGCTTTCGAACGGGGGTTCGAACGACTCGGTCTGGGGTATGGCCCCAACGGGCGGCCGAGCCGGGTGCCGCCCGTGACGAGAGGGGACGCGGATGAGCGAGCAGCGCAGCACCGACAACGGGGTCACGACCCAGCCCGAGAAGGATCCCAAGGAGTGGGTCACCGGCGGCGAGCCGATGACCGGACCGCAGGAGTCGTATCTGGGCACGCTGGCCCAGGAGGCAGGGGTCGACGTTCCCGACGATCTCACCAAAGCCGATGCCAGCACGATGATCGACGAGCTGCAGGACGAGACCGGCCGCGGCCGGTAACGCCCCCACGAACGACGACGGCCGCGGTCCCGCCCGGGAAGGGGCGGGGCCGCGGCCGTCAGCGGACAGCTCGGATCAGCGGGTGCGCTTGATCAGCTGGATCGAACGGCCGTCGACGGTGAATGTCTCACCGTTCTCGACCAGCTCGGGCTCGACGGTCGGCTCCGGGGCCACGCCGGCCGCGGTGTCGATCTCCACCGTCCAGCTCTCGCCGGCGAAATGCTCGGGCAGAGTGAACTCGATCGGCTCGTAGTGGCCGTTGAAGAGCACGAAGAACGAGTCGTCCACGACGCGCTCGCCGCGGTCGTCGGGCTCCCGGATGGCGTCGCCGTTGAGGAACACCGCCACCGAGCGGATGTGCATGTTGTCCCAGTCGTCATCGTTCATCTGGTGACCGGACGGGGTGAACCAGCCGATGTCACCCAGCTCCTCGTTGCTCAGACCGCGGCCGGTGAAGTGCCGACGGCGGCGGAGCACCGGGTGGGCATGCCGCAGGGTGCCGAGGGCGCCGACGAAGTCGGTCAGCTCGGTGAACTCGGCGGCCCGCTCCCAGTCGATCCAGGCGAGCTCGTTGTCCTGCGCGTAGACGTTGTTGTTGCCCTGCTGGGTGCGGCCGAGTTCGTCACCGTGCAGCAGCATCGGCACCCCCTGCGACAGGAACAACGTGGTCAGCATGTTGCGCTTCTGCTGCTCGCGCAGCGCCAGGATCTTCTTGTCCTTGGTCTCACCCTCGGCGCCGCAGTTCCACGACGAGTTGTTGCTCTCGCCGTCGTTGCCGTCCTCGCCGTTGGCCTGGTTGTGCTTGTCGTTGTAGGACACCAGGTCGTGCATGGTGAAGCCGTCATGTGCGGTGACGAAGTTGATCGAGGCGTGCGGCCGGCGGCCGTCGCCCTCGTAGAGGTCGGCCGAGCCGGTGAAACGTGAGGCGAACTCACCGAGGGTGGCGTCCTGGCCACGCCAGAAGTCGCGGACCTGGTCGCGGTACTTACCGTTCCACTCCGTCCACAACGGGGGGAAGCCGCCGACGTTGTAGCCGTTGGAGCCGATGTCCCACGGCTCGGCGATCAACTTGACCTGGCTGATGACCGGGTCCTGCTGAACCAGGTCGAAGAACGCCGACAGTCGGTCCACCTCATGGAACTGCCGGGCCAGCGAGCTGGCCAGGTCGAACCGGAAGCCGTCGACGTGCATCTCGGTCACCCAGTAGCGCAGCGAGTCCATGATGAGCTGCAGCACGTGCGGGTGGCGCATCAACAGCGAGTTCCCGGTGCCGGTGGTGTCGAAGTAGTGCGCCTGGTCGCCGTCGACGAGCCGGTAGTAGGCGGCGTTGTCGATGCCCCGGAACGACAGGGTCGGCCCGAGCTGGTTGCCCTCGGCGGTGTGGTTGTAGACCACGTCGAGGATGACCTCGAGACCGGCCTCGTGCAGCGCCTTGACCGTGGCCTTGAACTCCTGCACCTGCTGGCCGTTCTGGCCCTGCGAGCAGTAGTCCGCATGCGGAGCGAAGAAGCCGATCGTGTTGTAGCCCCAGTAGTTGCGCTGGCCACGGTCGGCGAGGTGGCTGTCGTGCACGAACTGGTGCACCGGCATCAGTTCGATGGAGGTGACGCCGAGCTTCTTGTAGTGCTCGATCATCACCGGGTGGGCGAGTGCGGCGTAGGTACCCCGGATGTCCTCGGGAATGTCCGGGTGCGTCTGGGTCAGGCCCTTGACGTGCGCTTCGTAGATGATCGTGTCCGCGTAGGGGATCCGCGGGTGGCGGTCGTGCTCCCAGTCGAAGAACGGGCTGACGACGACGGACTTGGACATGTGCGGCGCCGAGTCCTAGATCGTTGAAGCTGTCGGCGGCGTCGTCGCCGGGGCCCCAGTTGTAGGAGAAGCAGGCCTGGTCCCAGTCGATGTCACCCTCGATCGCCTTGGCGTAGGGGTCCAACAGCAGCTTGGTCGGGTTGCAGCGATGGCCGTTCTCGGGTTCGTACGGGCCGTGCACGCGGAAGCCGTACTGCTGGCCGGGGCCGACATGGGGGAGGTAGCCGTGCCAGACGAACGCGTCGCGTTCGGTCAGCGGGTATCGGGTCTCCTTGCCGTCGCCGTCGAACAGGCACAGCTCGACACCGGTGGCGACCTCGGAGAACAAGGCGAAGTTGGTGCCGGTCCCGTTGTAGGTCGCGCCGAGCGGGTAGGGAACGCCCGGCCATACCGGATGGGTCGTGCTCATCGTCACCTCGTGGAGTGGGGGCGCCGGGGCGCCGTGGTGGGTCAGGACAGTCGGATCGAGAAATGATGTGGAGCAGGAGACGTGGCGAACTCGTGGTGGCATACAGACAACACACGCCACCGGGGTGACGCGCAAACGCAGGGCCGCCCCGATGCGCCACCCGGCAGGCCCGGCAGCGGTC
This sequence comes from uncultured Actinomycetota bacterium, assembly GCA_963784315.1. Classification (GTDB taxonomy): domain Bacteria; phylum Actinomycetota; class Actinomycetes; order Mycobacteriales; family Nakamurellaceae; genus Nakamurella. Next base: position 319,561 of record CAWAQR010000001.1, on the reverse strand, counting down.
TGCTGTCCGGATCCGCCCGGTGCCTGCCCGGTTCGGCCCGGAGGTTGTTTACCCAGGCGGGCCGTCGTCGATCGGCGGTGACACGATGAGAGACCGGGATCACGGCGCCGTGGGAGCCCGCCGGAGGGTGCCCAGCCGCGGCGGGTGGCCGATCCGACTTTCGAGGACCAAAGACCCTCGGCGCGGACCGACAGGCCTGATTGGCTCGGAGCATGACTATCAACGCAGCCCTGCACCTGAGCGGCACGGACGAGCACGCCGACCTGGCCGAGCTCACTTCTCCCGAGTGCTACCGACTCCTCGCGACGCGCCACGTCGGGCGTCTCGGGGTGATCGCCGAACATCACCCGCTGATCATTCCGATGAACTACGCGATGGACGACGAGATCATCGTGGTGCGGAGCCGGCCCGGCCTGAAACTGGACGCCGCGCGCCACGCCAACGTGACATTCCAGGTCGATGACATCGACACCGTCACGCGCACCGGGTGGAGCGTGCTGGTCCGTGGCCTCGCCGAGGAGATGACCGCCGCGCACCATCCGCGCCTGGTGGAGCAGACCCGCGGGACCGGCCTGCAGCCCTGGGTCTCCGGTGACGACCTTCGGTGGGTGCGCATCATCCCGCACGGAATCAGCGGTCGGCGACTCGGCGAGGATCCCGCGGACGAATGGGCGTGGGGGATCGGTGGCCTGATGTGAGGTCCACCGGGAGGTGAAATTCAGACAGAAGGCGGGCGTGCGATCAGCGGGAGCGTCGGGGAAACCGCAACCGGCTCAGGATCGCCGAGGTGGACTGTCGGATCACCGAGACCACGGTCGGCGCCAGCGTGCGGGGCGATCCGTAGTGCACTGCAGCGCTTCCGGTGGTGATCCGGCCGAGGCGGGAGGACACCCGGGCCCCGAGTCGGACCAGTTCCCCGGTCGGACCGACCACGGTGAGGGCGATGCCCTGGTCGGCCATCTGATCGGCGACCCGACCGATGGCGCGAGGCCCGTTCACCCGGCCCCAGCCCGCCGGAAGTTCGGCTCGGGTCACTTCGGCCCAGAGGTCGGCCGGCGCGTCGGTGGTGAGGCGTAATTCCTGACCTTTTCCGGTCAGGTGTGCCGAATGGCCGTTGAGGGTCATCCGGACATCCGCCTGCACCACCAACGCGCCGGTCCGAGCTGTCATCAGACTGCTGCGCCCTCTTCGGTGGTGATGCGCAGGGTCCCGTTGAGCTGCCAGGTGGCACGCGGTGAGTCCGCGCCGGTCGAGCGGGGCACCTCGATCTTGAGGTCCACGAACTCGTAGTTGATGGCGGCGTGCCGACCGGTCAGGAACGACCACATCTCCTTGCCGATGTCGGCAAAGCTGCTGGTCTGACCTTCCATCGGAGCGTTCTCGTCGGCCATGGCAAATCCTCTCGGGTGCTGGGGGATGGATGATGTTGCGCCGCACCGAGCCTCATCCGGAATCCGGTCTCGGTGGACGCACTCGACCGCACCGGGCGGCCGGCGAGGCGAATACCGTTGCAGTCAACCTGTTCTCGAAGCAATCTGTTCTCGAAGTGAACCCAGTTGACCGATCCTGGTACGAACAGCTAGCTACCCGGCGCGACTGCGGACTAAACAGTCCGAACCCGCTGGGTGGCGGCGGTCAGGTCTGGAAAGCGCCGGACGGCAGTTCGGTCTCGTCCTCGACGATGGCGGCGACGATCCGACGGGCGACCGCGTCCGGAGCCAGACCCGCAGCCAGGTGGGGCGCGCTGCCGGCGATCGGCCGACCGGCGAGGCCGGTTTCGGTGTGCGGTGGGCGGGCGTCGATGACGCGGATCTTGCGACGCCGGGACTCGATCCGGGCACCCACCGCGAAGGCGCTCAGGGCGGCCTTGCTGGCGGAGTAGGCAGCCATTCCGGCCGTCGGCATCTCGGCGACGATGGCGCTGATGCTGACCACGAAACCACCGGCGGGTAACACACCGAGGGCGGCTCGGATGACGCGCTGTGGCCCGGTGAAGTTCACCGCCATCACCTCCTCGACGAGGTCGTCGGTGAGGTCGACCACCGGCCCGAAGGCCACCACACCGGCGGCGATCACGACTCCGTCCAATCCACCGCCGGCCGTCGCGGCGGCGATCAGCCCGGCCGGCATTCCCGGGTCGCGCAGATCCCCGGTCAGCACCTCTGCTCCGTCCAACCCCACCGCGGACAACCGCTCCTGGTTCCGCCCGTGCAGGATCACCGTCGCGCCGGCGGCCGCCAGCGCGCGGGCGATGGGAGCGCCGAGCCCGCCGCTCGCGCCGACCACGAGGACACGGGCGCCGTGAAGATCAGTCATGCATCAGGAACTGCCCCGCAGTGGGTCGGCACAATCGTCCGGGTCCGCCGGACACCGTGCCCCCGGGCGGCTGACCAGCCGGGTTCTCCGGTCGAATATCGGTGCCGCGCAGGCGATCTCGGAGGGGGCGACACCGGACAGCCCCGGGGGTGGGTCGCCGTCAGCCTGCGACGCGCCGCCCATTCGCGGTGCCGCCGTGGCGGACCGGCCAGGCGCCGGCCGGGTCGCACAGTGCCCCCACCGCATGCATGGCCGCCGGGACATCAGGTCGGTCTGCCGGGTCGGTGGCCAGCATCGCGGCCGCCAGGGCGTGGATGGACACCTCTCCGGGCGCGACCGCGAGCGGTGCGGTCGCCGCGCGCCGGCGGCGCGGGTCGGGATCGAAAGGGCTCAGGCCGGTCAGCGCCTGCCGGAGGGTGGCGCCGATGCCGTAGACGTCCATCGCTGCGGTGACGGGCTCGCCGGCCGTCGACTCCGGGGCGGCGTAACCCAGCGCCGCCCCGGGGCGGGCCGCCGGCTGGGCGCTGCCCAGCGTCCGCGCCGCCCCGAAACCCAGCAGCGTCGTACGGTGTTCGCGCATCAACACGTTGGCGGGTGAGACGTCCAGATGCGCCACCCCGCGACGGTGCAACGAGCCGACCGCGGACAGCAGATCCATCGCCAGCACTGCGGCCACCGTCGGGCGGAGCGGGGTGATCTCGGCGAGGTCGTCGACGGTGTCACCGGCGACGTACTCCATGACCAGGTGCGCCACCTCGGTGTCCAGTCCGGACCGGAGCAGCCGCGGCAACACGGGGTGTGCCTCGCCGGTCAGAACACCGACTTCGCGTGACAGCGCGAGTCGGGTACGGCTGTCCGCGAGCATGTGTGGTCGAGCGAGTTTCACCACCACGAGATGCCAGTGCGACATCGACCAGCCCAGCCAGGTCTCGGTGCGCCCGCCCACCCGGAGCCGCTGCCAGGCGGCGACGTCATCGACCAGCAGAGCACCCGGCGGCAGATCCCAGATCGGGGCGCCGGCCTCGTCCGAAGCGGTGGGCCGGCGGCCCGGTACGTGCCCGGTCGAGGGTCGAAGCCGCGACCGACGAGTGGCGCGAGGTGTCGAGAATCAGCGGGCTCATCGGGGTCCCTCGGGTCGTGAGGAGTGGGTGGGCGTCGGTGCGCTTGGCGGTGTGCGGCGGCGACGCAACCGAAGATCGGCTGCGGTGCCCCGGCCGGCAGGGTGCGGGCATGGAGAAACGGTGGTCGAGGCGGGGTAGCGCCGGCAAGTGGCCGATGGTCGTAGGACCATCGGCCCGCTTGCCGGCCACGCGGGGGAATAGGCTCCCGAGGTGCCCACGGTCATCGCCCCCAGTGGCCGCGACGTTCGGGGCCGCAGCCCCGGCCGGGTGTCCATGGTCGCGCTGCTGGCCCGGTTCGCCGCCGCCGGACTGCTGGTCTCCGCAGCCCTCGCGGTGGTGATCGGGTTAGTGGCCAAACAGGCCGGCACGGTGCAGGCCGTCGAATCCGCTCGTCAGGTCGCGTTCGTGGTGGCCCAGGGCATCGTCGAACCGGCCCTGACGGCGGGCGTGGTCAACGGTGACCCCGCAGCGATCGCCACCTTCGACGCCGCCATGCAGCGAGAACGTGCTCCGCGCGTCCTTGGTCCGGATCAAACTCTGGAGCGCCGGCGGGGAGATCCTCTACTCCGACGAGTCCCGCCTCATCGGGATGGTGTACCCGTTGGGTGACGACGAGTTGCTCGCGCTGCGCAACCTCCAGGCCGACTCCGGCATCAGTGATCTGACCGCGCCGGAGAACCGCTTCGAAGCACAGTTCAACAAGCTGCTCGAGGTCTACGTCGGCATCGAAGGGCCGGGCGGGCAGCGGCTGCTCTTCGAGGCCTACTTCGTGTACGACGCCGTCGCCGACGCGTCGGAGGCGCAGTGGCGAAGTTCGCGCCGCCCGCACTGGGGGCGCTGCTGGTGCTGGAACTGGTGCAGATCCCGTTCGCGTGGTCACTGGCCCGGCGGGTGCAACGCCAGCAGCGCGATGTCGCCCGGCTGCTGCAGCACGCGGTGGACTCCTCCCACGCCGAACGTCGACGGATAGCGGCCGACCTGCACGACGGCATCGTGCAACAGCTGACCGGCCTGACCTTCGCCCTGGACGCGGCACGGCTGGCCGGCCCCGACCCGGATCGGGACACGGCCGCTGATCGCCGACACCGCCGCCGCACTGCGGCGCTCCACCGGCGATCTGCGGTCACTGCTGGTGGACATCTACCCACCGAACCTCGCGGAGGAGGGCCTGCCGGCCGCACTGACCGACCTGGCACAGGCCTCGGAACGGACGGGGCTCACACTCACGATGGACATCGGCGAGGCCGAGACCGTCCCGTCCGGCGCGGCGTCGGTGCTGTTCCGGTCGGCGCAGGAGATCCTGCGGAACGTGAACACGCACAGCCATTCCCGCGCCGTCAGCATCAGCGTCACCCATCGCGACGGCCGGGCGACGCTCGTCATCGACGACGACGGTCGCGGATTCGAGGAGTCTCAGCTCGCAGGAACGCCGACAGGCCGGCCACGTCGGACTGCGCGGTCTCGGCGACCTCATCGCCGACGCGGACGGGCGGCTGACGGTCCGGTCCGCGCCCGGACAGGGCACCCGGGTCGAAGTGGAGGTGCCGACCCGATGATCCGGGTGCTGATCGTGGACGACCATGCGATCGTCCGGAGCGGGCTGGGTCAACTGCTGGCCACCACCGCCGATCTGGAGCTCGTCGGGGCGGCGGCCGGCGGGGAGGAGGCGGTCCTGATGGCCGCCGACCTGCGCCCCGACGTCGTCCTGATGGACCTGTCGATGCCGGGAACCGACGGGGTCGCGGCGACAGCCAGGGTGGTGGCGGCCGACCCGGCCGTGCACGTGCTGGTGCTCACCTCGTTCAGTGACCGCGCGTCGATCACCGATGCGCTGGCGGCCGGAGCCCAGGGCTACCTGCTCAAGCACAGCGAGCCCGAGATCATCCTGGCATCGATCCGGGAGATCGTCGACGGTGGGTCGCCGTTGGATCCCAAAGCCGCCCGGGTGCTGATCGAGAGTCGCCGGGCACCAGCGGAAGCACTGCTGACGGCCCGTGAAGAGGAAGTGCTGCAGATGATCTCGGACGGGCTGGCGAACAAGATGATCGCCCGCGCGACTGGAGATCACCGAGCGCACGGTGAAGGCCCACCTCACCCACATCTACCAGCGGCTCGGGGTCAGCGATCGGACCCAGGCGGCGCTCTGGGCGCAGCGCCGCAAGTCGCACTGAAGTACTGAGCACCGACGTACCATTGCCCGCCGTCCATCGCGAGGCCCACCATCACACCATGAACATCGACACCGCGCCCGACGATGGATCCGATCGCCGAAATCGCCCGGCCGTATTCACCGTCGGCCAGGCGGCAACCGCCCCCGGGCGGCGGTGGCTGCGTACCGCGCGGCCGGTCGGTGTCGCCGTGGCGGCACTGCTGGTGGCGGGCGGCAGCCTGGGCCTGATCGGGTCCTGGGTGGCGTCCGCGAGCGATTCCGGCCGTGATCCGGCACCCATCTGGGACACGCCGAGCATCGTCGACGCCGCGTCCGACGATGTCGTGGGCGGGTCCGTCGCCCGGACCACCGATGTCAGCCCGACCTCGTCGGCGGAGGTGGCCCACGAGTCCGAGATCGATGACTCCACCTCCGCGGTGAGTGCGATGTCGGAAGCCTCGACGACCGGGGAGTCCGGGCACACGTCGGCGGCGGACGGATCCGACGACCGGGGCGCGGGCAAAGGACGGGACGGAACCGCGACCACCGCTGAGGACGCCGCCGGTGGCCGCGGCCATGGTGCCGACGACCCGGCCGGTGACGACCGCGGCGGCGCGACCACCTCGACCACTTCGTCGTCCTCCGCGAATTCGACCGCGTCGAAGGGCGCGACCACGTCCTCGTCCACTCCGGACGACAGTGTCGCCCGGTCGGGAGCCGACAGTGTCATCCGGTCGGGAGCCGACAGTGTCATCCGGTCGGGAGCCGACAGTGTCACCCGGTCGGGAGTCGGCTCCGAAGACGGCACCGGCAGCCAGTCGGGCAGGGGTTCGTCGGGATCAGGATCCGGTGGCCGCAGCGGTGCCGACGACGGGACCGGCCGGCACGGTGGGAGCGACGGCTGATTCACGGGTTCGGGTCCGATTCAGCCGACGCCGCCCGGCCACTCCGTCTTCAGGACACTGGCGATGAGGGCGCGCCGGCACCCGTCGTCCTGGCAGCCCTGGTCGACAAAACGTCGGACCAGTTGGGCGGCCAGGTCCCGGACCTTGACGTTGAGCAGTTGCGAGCGGGTGGACAACAACGCGAAGCCTGCTGCCGGATCCATTCCGAGGACGCCCAACAGGATGCCCTTGGCCTGCTCGATGGCCTCCCGATGCCCGATGGACTCGTTCATCGCCTCGGCGACGGCGTCGGCCGCGTGCAGTCGTTCGGACTCGGTGAGATCGATGAAGTAGCCGGACAGGCCGATGTCCTGATCGGTCTCCGGATCGACGTCGCGCTGCCCCACCGCGACGAGGGTGCGGACATTCTGCTGCGCGTCGATGATGTGATGTCGGACGCAGTACTTACCGGTCACCGGTAGCTCGACGGCGATGACGTGCTCTATCCGGGCCAGATCCCGCGGGTGCTTGTGAGCCATCAGCAGGGCCGTCGTCGGCACCACCTCACCCGGTTGGAATCCGTGGATCCGGTACACCTCGTCGGACCACCACCATCGATCGGTGGCGCGCCGGTAGGTGTAGCTGCCCACGGGTGAGAGATAGCCGGCAGTCAGGGCTGCTGCCGCCACCGGTACTGACATGGCCGTCCTCTCCGCAGCGTGCGGGCCGGATCAGCGTCGCACACCGCTGTGCAGTCGTGCATTCCAATGTAGAGCCGGTTGCCGTGGCTGGTGGCGGTCCGAGCGCCGAACCCGGCCGACACAGGTCACGACGTCGCTTGCCGGCACCGATTAGCCTCGATCGAGTGACCGGGTTCGGACCGCTACCCGGCCCGGCGGCGACGGCAAGGTGACACGATGCGAATTCCAGGACCGGCCGACCTTCTTCGGCTGACCGAGCAGGGGTACGCCGCGGTCCAGAGCGCGATCGCGCTGGTCGCCCCGGTGGTGGAGATCGTCGGCCGGGTCGAGGCGTTGCTGCGGCGGGTCGACACAGTGGTCACCGGGATCGAGTCCACGCAACGCCGGGCCGCCGACACCATCGAGCGGGTCGACCTGATCCAGGACCGGGTCCAGACGCTGCTGGACCGCTGGGAACCGTCGCTGCGCCGGCTGGCGCCGACCCTGGATCGGCTGACCGAGACCACCAGCGTCACCGAGATCGATGCCCTCGTTCGGCTGATCGATGTGCTGCCGGCCATCGTGGACAAGCTCGACGCCGACATCCTGCCGGTGCTGGACACCCTGGGGACCGTCGCACCGGATCTGCGCGACCTGCTGGACGTGTCCCGGGACCTCAACGAACTGATCGGCTCGGTGCCGGGACTCGGGCGGGTCAAGCGCAGAATCGAATCGTTGCAGGACGACCAGGACGAGGAGCGCGCCGCCGCTACCTATACCGCCGAGGAGGCTCCTGCCGCCGCGCCGATCCGTCGGGAACACACCACCGACTGACCGACCCGGGAGCCCTGCTGTCATGCTCCCGTAACCTTCCGGACCCGCGGACGGCACACGCGGACGGGATCATGTGCCGCCGAACGCGGAGGACGACGATGAGCGAGCAGGAACGAGCCGGGTGCAACCCAGCGGGCCGGGGTGGGGCAGCGTGACCGAGACTGCGGGTGCGTCGATCGAGCCGCTGACCGGGTTCACCATCGGGATCACGGCGGCCCGCCGTCGGGAGGAGTTCGGTGCGGCGCTGGAGCGCCGGGGTGCCACGGTCCGCTACGGTCCGGCCATCCGGATCGTGCCGCTGGTCGACGACGCGGATCTGCTCGCGGCGACCCGGGCCTGCATCGCCCGGCCGCTGGACCTGGTCGTGGTCACCACCGCCATCGGCTATCGGGGCTGGATCGAGGCCGCCGATACCTGGGGCCTGGGGGAGTCGCTGCTGGCGTCGCTGGCGGCGTCGACGGTGCTGGCCCGCGGTCCGAAGGTGCAGGGCGCCATCCGGGCCTCCGGGCTGCGCGAGGCCTGGTCGCCGGACTCGGAGTCGTCCTCGGAGGTCCTGCAGTACATGGTCGACAACCACGAACTGGCCGGCCGCCGGGTCGCGGTGCAGCTGCACGGCGAACCCGTGCCGGGGATGCTGGAGACGCTGGTCTCCGCCGGGGCCGAGGTCATCGAGGTGCCGGTCTACCAGTGGCAGCCGCCGGCCGACATGCAGCCGCTGCGCCGACTGATCACCGCGGTCAACGACCGCGAGGTGCAGGCGGTCGGCTTCACCAGCGCGCCTGCGTCGCTGAACTTCCTGCGCACGGCCGACGCCGACGGGCTCGGTCCCCAGGTGCGGGAGGCGCTGCGCGGCGACGTGGTGGCGGCCTGTGTGGGTGCGGTGACGGCCGGACCGTTGGAGCGGGAGGGCATCCCGGTGATCCAGCCCGACCGGTTCCGGCTGGGCGCGCTGGTGCGCGAGATCGTGCTGCAGGTGCCACGACTGACCGGCAGGCAACTGACGGTGGGCGCCTCCGAGCTGGGGATCCGCGGTCAGGGCGTCACCGTGGACGGCGCCTACATCCCGCTGGCACCGGCGGCGATGGGGCTGCTGCGGGCACTCTCGGCACGGCCGGGGCAGGTGCTGTCCCGCGCCGAACTACTGGCGGTGCTGCCGGGTGACGGCCGGGACGAGCACGCCGTCGAGGTCGCGATCGCCCGTCTGCGCACCACCCTCGGCCGACCGGATCTGATCCAGACCGTGGTGAAACGTGGCTACCGGCTGGGGGTGCCGACCGACGGCTGATCAGCGGCGGTCAGCGCTGCTCCTGCACGGCGAACCGCTTCATCTCCAGGACGTTCTCCAGCTCTTCGGGCCCGCACGGCTTGGCGTACAGGAAACCCTGGGCCCGCTTGCAGCCGAGGGCGACCAGCGTGGCGGCGGCTATCTCGGTCTCCACACCCTCGGCGACGATGTTGAGCCCGAACGAACCGGCCAGCCCGATCATCGATTGCACGATCGCCAGGTCGTCGGCGTTGGTACCGAGGTCGCGGACGAAGCCGCGGTCGATCTTGAGTCCGTCCACCGGCAGTGACTTCAGCTGCGCGAGCGAGCTGTAGCCGGTGCCGAAATCGTCGATCGCTACCTTGACGCCGATGCGCTTGAGGCCACGCAGCGTCGCCAGTGCCTGCTCGGTGTCCCGGACGATGGCCTTCTCGGTGATCTCCAGGGTCAGGTGCTGCCCCTCCAGCCCGGTGGCGGCGAGGATGCTCGCCACGGTCGACACGAAGTCCCGGGTGATGAGCTCGGCGGGGGTGACGTTGACGCTGAGGCCGATGGGGTCGGCCTGCGGGAACTTCTGGTGCCATTCGCGCAGCTGTCGGCAGCCGGTCTCCATCACCCAGCGGCCGAGTTCGCCCGCCAGGTTCGTGGTCTCGATGACGTCGATGAAGGCGCCGGGCGGCAACAGGCCGAGGTTGGGGTGCGGCCACCGCACGAGCGCTTCGATGCCGGTGACCTCACCGGTCAGCATGTCGACCTCGGGCTGGTAGTGCAGGATCAGCGAGCCGCTGCGGATCGCGGTCACCAGGTGCAGTTCGATGTCGGTGCGGATCTCGTTCTGTCGGCGCATCTCCGCGGTGAAGATCGCGATCTCGTTGCCGCCCCGCGACTTGGCCTGCAGCATGGCCTGGTCGGCCTGGTTCATCAGCTCGGAGACGTTGGAGACGCCGGGATCGCCCAGCGCCAGCCCGATGCTGACCGCGCGGCTGATCTCCTCGCCGCCGACCTGGACCGGGAGGTTGGCCACCCGGCGCAGCGAGTCGGCGTACGCCGCAGCCTCCTCCTCGGTGGCCGGTCCGTCCATGATTGCGACGAACTCGTCACCGCCGAGGCGGGCGATGAGATGGTCGCGCGGCGACGCGTCCTTGAGTCGCTGTGCCAACGTGGCCAGGAAGTGGTCGCCGGCGGCATGCCCGAGAAAGCTGTTGAGCGCCTTGAGTCGGTCGACGTCGATGAAGATGACCGGCACCGGCCCGGGGGCACCGGCGGCCAGTCGCACGGTCAGATGGTCCGACAGGCCACGGCGGGTCGCCAGGCCGGTCAGCTCGTCGTGGTAGGCGAGGTAGCGCAGTCGCTCCTCGGCGGCGACCCGGGCCTGCAACTGGGCGAGCAGGGCGGCCACCGCGCGCAGCACGTTGATCTCCTCGGCTTCCCAGTCGCGGTCCCCGTACTTGATGAAACCCAGGGTGCCGGAAGTGGTGTCATGCGTCAGCAGCGGCACGGTGGCCAATGAGACGCCTTGGATGCCGGAGCCCTGTCGGACCCGGTCCTGGTACTCGTCGTTGTCCTGGGTCGGCCGCACGATCAGCGGCGCGGACAACGTCTCCAGCGCGGCGAAGGTCGGGTCCGCGGTCGCGAAGAAGATCACCCCGAGCGGATCCGGGACCGGGATCTCCGGACGGGGGGGCCACTCGGCGACCAGCACGGTGGCGCCCAGGTCGTGGTCGTTGCGCCGTAGGAAGCTCAGATCGACCTCGAAGTAGTCGACCAGCTGGTGCAGGAGCGTCTGCGACGCCGAGTGCAGGGTCGAAGCGGTCACGCCCATCAGCTCTGTCGCGACGGAGGTCACCAGGTCGTCCAGGGTCAGCTTCACAATCATGACTTCCGCCCGTTCGGCACATCTTCGGTCAGCAGGGGTACAGCGGTCGCCGCAGAGCTGGTCGCCAGGACGGTCTCGAGATCGAGGCGTTGGCTGCGTACCGCTGCGGGCGGCGCGTCGTGACTGAGCCGCAGCACCAGCACCGGGTACTCGGCGGCGCCGAGTCCCACAGTCCGGGTGAACCGCTCCTGAATGGTCGTCAGATCTGCGGCGAACGGTGCGGACAGTGCCCGCCGCTCGTCGTCGGTGCGGGCGAAGAGGAACACCGGGGACACCGGGTGGACCGCGAGACCGTGTTGCTCGGCCATGATCCACAGGTGCTCCATCGCCATCCCGCCGCGCACGTAGTCGGACGGCCGGCCACCCTCCACGGTGACCACGGCGAGCGCGGAGCCGGCGTTGACGCGGTCCCGGGTGTTGTCCCCGAGGGCTGCGCCGACCTCGCCCCCCACCCTGCCAGCTGCGCCATCACGTCGGCGCGGGCGGCCACCTCGAGCTTGGCCAGGTCCGACGCGTCCAGTCCCAGCGACGTCACGTCGATGCCGTCGGCGGCTCGGTCCGGTCCGGGCCAGCGCATCTCGCTCATCATCTCGCGGTGCAGCGTGGCCGTGAGGAACCGGATCCGGTCGGAGCCGGCCAGCAGGTCGGCGAGCTCGGCCAGCCGGGGGCGGTCGGTGACCAGGTGCAACCGGGCGCCGGCCGCACGTACCTGCGACCCCAGCGCTGCGACCATGTCGGCGCCCAACGGGCGGGGCGTGCCGTAGTTGCGGTTGGTGATGCGTCGGATCATCGCCGGGTACAGCGCGGCCAGGTCCGGGTCGCGGCCGGCGCCCAGCGACACGCTCGCCACCGGCCCGTCCCCGTGCGGGCCGGCCGGGAACGCGGTCACCGTGGCCTTGCGGTCGTGTCGAGCGGCCGCGACGGTCGCATTGAACGCGGCCGCGCCGATCGCCACGTAGCTGCCCCGGTGCGCCACGTCCATGGCGCTGGTGCGCTCAGCGACGAGGTGGATGTCGACGCCGCCGTCGGCGGCGGGGGTCAACGTCCACGGTTGGATGTTGCCGCCCGACGGTGCGAGCCGCGCCGCGTGCACGACAGCTGCCTCGGCGTCGGTCGGCAGGGTGGTGGTGAGATCCACGATCGCAGTCGCGACAGCAGCCGCCGGCGTACCTTGCGGGTCCACCGGGAGTCCCAGACCGTCCAGTGCTCGGTCCAGGTCGACGCGGACACGGCCGGACGGAAGGTCCTCGCCGCGGCCCGAGTCGACGGACGGCCGCCGCCACGGTGGCGCCACCCAGCTGCACGTCGCCGGCCAGCTGCGGCCAGGTCGAGACGGTCCGGTCGATCTCCACCATCGAGGCCGCCATCCGGGCGGACAGGTCGGCGGTCTGCAGGATGCGCATCACGTGCGGCGCCTTGTCGTTGGTGGACAGGCCGCGCAGCTCCGCGGGTGCCACGTCGCCCAGGAGGCCGTGGAACAACGGCCGTTCGGGCTCGAGATCGAATCGTTCGACATCGAACAGTCCGCGATCGCTGGTTTCCATCAACACCGGTATTCCGCGCCGGCGGGCCTCCTCCCTGATCCGCACCTTGATATCCAGGGAATCACATTCCTCGATGATGATGTCGAGCCCGTCGAAGAATTCGGACATGCTTTCTTCGGTCAATCCGCCGGGGAAGACCTCGGTGTTCAGGTACGGGTCGAGTTCGGCGATCCGGCGGGCCACCACGACGGCCTTGTTGATTCCCAGGTCGCACACACTCGCCGGAATCCGGTTCAGGTTCGACAGTTCGATGGTGTCCATGTCGGCCAGCCGCAGGCTGCCGCACAGGCCTTCCTGGGCCAGCGTGTAGGCGATGGCATGACCGACGCTGAGCCCGACGACGCCGATCCGGAGCCGGCCGTAGGCGTCCTGCTCGGACTGGGTGATCTTGTTGCGGTTCCGGTCCAGTCGCAGCTGCCGGTAGGCCCGGGGCGCCGGGACCGAGACGAGCGTGCGGCGCCACGGTAGCCAGGCCCAGTGGGCCGGTGCGGCCGACTCGGCATCGCCGGGTGCCGGTCGCAGTTCGGCGAGTTCGGCGCGGAGGCCGGCCGTGTGGTCCAGCACCACCACGTCGCGCCGCCGCCGCAGTCGGGCCAGTCGGGCAGCATCGGCGGGCACGGCCCCGTCGAGCACGACCGCGCGGAAGGTGGTGTCATCGGACCCGGTGGACCGGGCGGTGCGGCGGCCGAGCAGCGTTCGGCGGAGGGTCATCACGCCACCGACGGCAACGGCGAGGCGGCGGCGGAGTTGCCCAGCAGCAGGGCGGACTCCCTGGTCAGAGCCGTGAGCTGATCCGGTGAGACGAGTTCGCCGACGCGGCTGCGGTCCCACCACATGAGCTTGGTGCGGTAGCGCTCGTCCGGGTAGGCGACGGCGGGCACCTCGGCGCTGATCACTCCGCCGCTGGTCTGCCAGCGGGTCACCGCGTGCGTCGCGGCGGTGCACAGGGCGTACCGGACCTGGAGCAGGTCCATCGCGTGCACGAAGGCACGGGCGAGTGCGGCGGTCAGGGCCACCTTGTGTTCGGCGTGGTGCTCCACCCAGACCGCTTTGACCTCGATGACCCCGGCCGGCAGCCGCTGGGCGATCTGGGCGGTCATCTCGGTGGTGCCGGGCCGGCCGGCCCACTCCCGGAGGGCGTGCGCGTGTTCGGCGCGAGTCAGTCGGCCCTGTACCCGCAGACCCCCCGACGACGCGGCCGTCGTCGTCGGTGGCGGTCACGAACAGGGCGGTGGATCGGCCGTCACGCACCTGGCCGTACTCGATCGCGGACTCCACGCCGTGCTGGCGGTAGCTCTGCCGGGCGCCTTCGAGGTAGGCGGCCCACAACTCGGGCGCAGCTGCAGGCTCGGCCACCACGAAATGGCGCCCGCTCAACGGCTCGAAGTATTCGCCGACAACCGAACCCGTGGAATAGCCGGACAGGTCGTCGTCCACTGCGGGAGCAGTCGGCTGTACTGGCGATGTGAATAACACATCACAAATACTAATGGACCGGGGGGTGATTTAACTGAGTGTTCTGAATCGCACCGGAATGGGGGCGTCCGATATCACGGAGCGTGACATCGGTGGCAGAGTGTCAGCTGCCGCTCTGCCGTCCGGGGGAACCCCGTTCCGGTGACCGGTCCCGGGTCGCTCTGCGTGCCGGACGATCCCGGCCGACACCGGCGGACGGCAAGCCCCGGCGCCGTCCGGGCCGGCCGGCGAGCGCGACGGCGGCCGGTGAGCGCACGGTGCGGGGCGTTGTCGCAGCTCATCAGCGTGTGCTCGCGGTGGTCGGTGATGATGCGCGCGCATGCTTCGGTCGACGGCGACACCCTGGCGGACCCCGACGGGCCCCTCTCGTACATTGGTGCCATGACGAGGATCGTGGCGGTCAACCCGGTTCTGCCGATGTGCAGCTACCCCCAGGAGCAGATCACCGAGGTGTTCGCCGAGGTGTGTCTGCCGCCGGACGGGCGACAGGAACTGCTGCGGCGGCTGCATGCCGGCGCCCGGGTGGGGCATCGGCATCTCGCACTGCCATTGGACGATTACCGCACTCTCGATGATTTCGGAAAGGCCAATGACGCATTCATTCGGGTCGGTACCGAATTGGGTGCCAGGGCCGTCGACGGTGCATTGAAAGCGGCCGGTCTGGAGCCGGCCGACGTCGACCTCATCATCTCCACGACGGTCACCGGGATCGCGATCCCCTCACTCGACGCCCGGGTCGCCGCCGAGATCGGGCTGCGTCCTGATGTGAAGCGGGTCCCGATGCTCGGCCTGGGCTGCCTCGCGGGCGCCGCCGGCATCGCCCGGCTGCACGACTATCTGCGGGCCATCCGGATCAGGTCGCGGTGCTGATGGCGGTGGAGCTGTGCTCGCTGACCCTGCAGCGCCACGACGCGTCCACCGCCAACTTCGTCGCCAGCGGGTTGTTCGGGGACGGCGCTGCCGCGGTGGTGGCCGTCGGCCGGGACCGCCGACCGCCACCCGGAGTCATGTGGGACGGACCCGCGGGTGGTGGATTCGCAGAGCCATCTCTATCCGGACACCGAACGGGCGATGGGGTTCGACATCAGCAGCAGCGGCTTCTCGATCGTGCTGGGCTCGGAGGTGCCGACGCTCGTCGAGCGCTACCTCGGCCCCGACGTCAGCGATTTCCTCGCCCGCCACCAGCTGACGGTGCCCGACATCACCACCTGGGTGGCCCACCCGGGCGGCCCGAAGGTCATGCAGGCGGTGGAATCCGCACTGGACCTGGGCCCGGACGCGCTGGCAGTCAGCTGGCGGTCGCTGGCCGAGATCGGCAACCTGTCGTCGGCCTCGGTGCTGCACGTCCTGGCCGAGACGATGTCCGGTCGGCCCGCGGGGGTGGGCGGGCCCGGGGTGCTGATGGCGATGGGTCCGGGGTTCTGCTCGGAACTGGTGCTGCTGCAGTGGTGAGCCGGTGACGACCGCCGCTGGTGTCTGGTTCAGTGTGCTGATCGCGGTGGTGGCCGTCGAGCGGTTGGCCGAGCTGGTCGTGTCGCGCCGCAATGCCGACTGGAGCCTGGCGCACGGTGGCCGGGAGTACGGCAGACGGCACTTCCCGCCGATGGTCGTCCTGCACACCGGGTTGCTGGCCGGCGCCCTGCTCGAGGTGTGGGTGGCGCGCCGGCCGTTCGTCCCGGAGCTCGGGTGGCCGATGCTCGCCGTGGTGATCGGCGCCCAGGGGCTGCGCTGGTGGTGCATCACCACGCTCGGTCGGCGGTGGAACACCAGGATCATCATCGTGCCGGGGTTGCCGCGGATCACCCACGGCCCGTACCGGTGGCTGCGCCACCCCAACTATGTGGCGGTGGTCGCCGAGGGTGTGGCGTTACCGCTGGTCGGGACCGCCTGGATCACGGCGGTGGCCTTCACGCTGCTCAACGCGGCCATGCTCACCGTGCGCATCCGGGCGGAGAACCGGGCACTGGCACTGCTGCCCCCACCTCCGGCCCGTCAGCCTGCCGGCGCGCGGTGATCGATCTGCTGGTCGCCGGCGGTGGCCCGGCGGGGTTGTCGACGGCATTGTTCGCCGCCCGCGCGGGGTTGGACGTCGCGGTGGTGGAGCCACGGAACGGCACGGTGGACAAGGCCTGCGGCGAGGGCCTGATGCCGGGCGCGCTCAGCGCGCTCGCCGACCTCGGCGTCCACCCTGTCGGGCAGCCGATCCGCGGGATCCGGTACGTCGACCGCATGCGGGAGGTGACGGCAGCGTTCCCGGCCGGGCCGGGCCGGGGAGTCCGGCGGACCGTCCTGCACGACGCGCTACGGCAGGCGGTCGCCGACGCGGGGATCCCGGTCCACCAGGGTCGGATAGCGACCGTGACCCAGGACGACACGACCGTCGTCGCGGGCGGCTTCACCGCCCGCTACCTGGCCGCCGCCGACGGTCTGCACTCACCGGTCCGGGCCGCGCTCGGCCTGGACCTGGCTGCGGTCGGCCCGAAGCGGTTCGGCCTGCGCCGGCACTATCCGATCGCTCCGTGGACCGATCGGGTCGAGGTGCACTGGGCGCGGGACGCCGAGGCCTACGTGACGCCGGTCGGTCCGGAGCTGGTCGGCGTGGCAGTGCTGGGCGGTCCGACGTCGGTCTTCGACGAGCGGCTGCGGGCCTTCCCCGCGCTGCTGGACCGGCTGTCTGCGCCGCCGGTCACCGCGACGCGGGGAGCCGGGCCACTGCGGCAGCGGGTCCGGTGCCGGGTGGCAGGGCGGGTCCTGCTGGTCGGTGATGCGGCCGGTTACGTGGACGCACTGACCGGCGAGGGCATCGCGGTGTCGCTGGGGTGCGCCGCCGCCCTGGTCGAGGCGGTCGCGGCGGACCGGCCCGCCGACTACGAGCGGACCTGGCGGCAGGCGTCCCGGCGCTACCGCTGGCTCACCGGTGCGCTGCTCTGGACGCGGCACCGGCCGCTGCTGGGTCGGGGCATCGTGCCCGCCGCGGCGGCGCTGCCGATGGCGTTCCGGGCGGCGGTCGGTCAGCTCGCCGGCTGATCGGCCCGGTCCGGGCCATTCACCGCAACCGGGCCCCGGCAGCCACCAGCAGCGCCACGTCCAGCACGGCGATGACCAGGGTGAGCCGGAACGGCCACCGGCTGTGGGTCCGGGTCAGCGCGATGACCGCAGCGACCCCCGCGATCACCACTGCCACCGCCAGGACCACCCAGGCCGCCGTCCCGGGCACCCCGGCCGCGACGCACCCGGTCGCCGCGGACAGCGCCACCGGCGCCAGGATCGCGGTGCGGGTGCGTCCGATCCGGTGCGGGAAGCCGCTGACCCCGGTGGCCGCGTCGGCGGCCAGATCCGGCAGCACGTTTGCCAGGTGCGCACCGAAGCCCAGCAGCGCCCCGGCCGCGCCGGCCCAGACGGGCGGCCAGGTCTGACCGGGCAGCGCCGGCGTGATCACCGACGGCAGCAACCCGAAGCAGACCACGTAGGGGACCCACGACGCCCAGGTCCGTTTCAGCCACAGGTTGTACGCCCAGCCGCTACCGACGACGGCGATCAGATGCACCGCAGCTGCGCGCATCCCCAGGGTCACCGACAGCGCGGTCACCGCCACCAGCGCGAGCAGGGCCGCTCGGCGCACCACCTCGACCGGCACCGACCCGGCGGCCACCGGCTTGTCGGTCCGGGCTACCGCCCGGTCCCGCGCCGCGTCGATCCAGTCGTTGCTCCAGCCGATCGACAACTGGCCGGCGAGAACGGCCAGCCCGACCAGGGCCGTCCGGGCGGCCGAACCGCCCGCACCGGCGGCCAACGCGGTGCTCAGGGCTGTCACCACCACCGTCGGACCGGGGTGGCAGGCACCGGCCAGGCCGCGCGCGGTCCCTGGCGCCGACCGGTGCCCGACCAGCGGGGCCGGCCCCGACCGCGTTGCCTCCGGTCGGGTCATCTGCCGAGTATGCCCGGCACCGCTGACCTGCCACGCACGGTGACGGGCCGGGCGCCCCTGTGCGGCACCTGGGATTCAGTGCGGTGACCGAGGGGTACAGCAGTTGACACCGCGACATCGACCGCTCGAGGTCGGTGCCTCGTTCGGGACACCGGCACCCATCCGGGCCGGCATCTCCGCTGCGGCGCCGCGCGACCACCACGGTCGGCCCGGGGGGTCGCGGCCGATCAGCTCACCGCACCACCGGAAGGACCGCCGTCATGACCGCATCCAGCTGGATGCCCGACCGGCCGTCCCGAACCCCGATGACCGCCGATCGGGAGTCCGTCGACATCGCCGCCGAAGTCGAGGAGTTGCTGCAGGCTGCGCTGAACCGGCTCAGCGAACCCGGGCGGTCCGCCGTCCGGCGCATCGTCGAGGCCGGTGGGAAGCGGTTCCGTCCCGAGCTGCTGATCCGCTGCGCCGGACTCGGCGGCGGGGCCGGCCCGGGGGGACTGTCCGCGGACCCCACTCACCGCAGCGCGACCTTCGGCGCGGCCGCCGCCGTCGAGCTGCTGCACAGCGCGACGCTGCTGCACGACGACCTGTTGGACGGGTCCGACACCCGCCGGGGAGTGGCGTCGGTGCACCGCGCCGAGGGCATGGCGACGGCGGTGATCGGCGGTGACGCGCTCATCGCGCAGAGCTGGCGCTGCATCGCGCCGGCCGGGGCGGCCGATGTCACCGAGCTGGCCGACGCGCTGGCAGACATGTGCGCGGGCGAGGAGTTGGAGGCCGAGCTGGCCTTCGACCCGGCGGCCCGACCGTTGGACGTGTTACGGGTCGCCCAGCTCAAGACCGGCGCCCTGCTGCGGGCGGCCTGCCGGATCGGCGGGCGGCGGGCCGGGTTCGGGGCGGTCCAGGTCCGGGCGCTCGGTTCCTACGGCTCGGACCTCGGGATCGCCCTGCAACTCGTTGACGACGTCCTGGATGTGGCCTCCGAGGATGCCTTGCTGGGCAAACCGTGCGGGGCCGACTTCCGGGCCGGGACGATGACCATGCCGACGGTCTTCGCACTCGGCGACCGGGACGCCGGGGCCGAGTTGACGGCATTGCTCCGTCGGGACCTCGACGATGCGGGCGGGGACCGGGCGCGGGCGTTGCTGATGGCCACCGGCGGTGCGCACCGCACTGCGGTGCTCGCCCGGTCGTTCGCCCGGCGGGCCGGGGCGGCGATGGCCGGCGTGGTCGCGGCCGGTCCGTCCGCCGGGTGCGATGGTGGGCTCGTCGCGCTGCCGACGGACTACGTCCGGTCGCAGTTGCAGACCAAGGTCGCGTCGTCGACCTCCGAACTGTTGGCCGCACGGCCCCGTTCGGAGGATCTGGCGCTGCTCGATCGGCTGGGTGACAGCGGCGCGGTGGCCGGGTGACCGCGCATCTGTCCCAAGGACCGGGGTGTGGCTGCACCGGGGTCCATCGGGGCGGCCGGTGAGAGCGACGACGGTTCCCACATTTCTGTCGCGCTGGTCATCGGTGGCGGTGCTGGGATTCCTGGGTGCGAAGTTGTTGGCCTTGCTGGTCAACCTGTGGGCGTTCCCCACTCTGCGGGCGTCCCAGGACCGACCGGGAACCGGCCGAAGCATCGACGGCCCGGCCCGCTCGGTCGCGTTGCTGGTGCCGATGCGCGACGAGGCGCGCCGCATCGGCGCCACTCTGCCCGGCCTGCTCACCGCCGGCAGCGATGAGGTGGTGTTCCTCGACGACGGCTCCACGGACGGGACGTCGTCGGTGGTGACCCGGGTCGTCGCCGAGATGCGTGCGGACGGCAGCCTTCCCGCGACGGTGAGGGTCCGAATACTGACCGGCACGCCGCGCCCCGCCGGGTGGGCGGGCAAGACCTGGGCCTGCGCCCAGCTGGCCGTGGCGACCGACGCCGAGCTGTTGATGTTCTGTGACGCCGACGTCGTGCTGGCGCCGGGGGCGGTCGCTGCAGTCTCGACCGAGATGGCGGCGCAGCGGGCGGGGGTGTTCTCGGTCTTCCCGCGGCAGCTGGTCGGCAGTTGGTCCGAGCGGCTGCTCACCCCACTGATCACCGACGTGGTGCTGTGCTTCCTGCCGTTCCCGCTGTTGCGCGCGCCGGCCCCGTCGGCGGCGACGGCCAACGGGTCGCTGTTGGCCTTCACCCGGGACGCGTACCGGACGGTGGGCGGTTTCGCCGCGGTCCGCGGCGAGCTCGTGGAGGACGTCGCCATGGCCCGGCTGACCCGGCGGCGCGGGGTGCAGCTCGGCCTGGCGCTGGGCGGTGACCTGGTCGCGACCCGGATGTACCAGGGGCACCGGGAGGTCGCCCTCGGGCTGGGCCGGGGCCTGGTCGCGGTCGCCGGTGGTCACCGCGGACCGGTTGCCGCGGGACTGCTTGCGCACCTGGTCGCCTACACCGCCCCGGTACTGCTGTCCGCGTCCCCGCGGTGGCGGCTGGCGGCGGGTCTGGGAGTGCTGGAGCGGTTGCTCGTCGAGGCCAAGTCCGGCGGCCGGGACTGGTCAGCCGCGCTGCTCGTCGCGTTGTCCCCGCCGGCGGCGGTACCGGTGGTCCGGCAGGCGTTGCGCCACGAACAGATCTGGAAAGGACGGCGGTACTCGTGAACCCCTTGCAACTGCTGTCCCGCCGGTCACCGGCGCTGCCCCGCCCTGCCGGTGCCCGGGTGCTCGGCCACCTGTCCCGGTGGACCTCGGACCCGCTACGGCTGATCGAGGAGGGCGCCGCACTCGGCCCGGTCTTCACGATCCGGCTCTGGCGGCCCGTCACGGTCGGGTACTCGGCGGAGTGGAACCGGGCGATCCTGGGCGATCTGGACACGTTCCGCAGCAAGGGGAGTCTCAGTCAGCTGTCCCCGTACCTGTCGGCCGGTGTGGTGTCGCAGGACAACCCGGGTCACCGGGAGCGGCGGGCCGAGCTGAACCCGACCTTCCACCGCCGATCGGTCAGCGCGGCATTCGCCGACGACTTCGCCGCCATCGCCGCGGACGCGCTGCCGTCGGGGGAGTTCGACGCCGGCACCTGGGCGTCGACGGTGGTGCGGCGGATGTTGTCCCGGGCGTTCTTCGGCTCGTCGTTCCCGCCGGGGGTGCTGGAGTCCTTCGTCGCCCCACTGGACAGCCCGATGCCGGGCCCGCTGCTGCGCCGACCGTTCCGCATCCGGACGATGAACGCCGCTCTCGCTGCGACCTTCGCCGACCCCGAGAAGGGTTCGTTGGCCGAGCTCTTCGCCGGTCTGGCGGGCGGGGTGGAGGAAGCCCGGGTGGTCCTGGCCGCCGCCTACGACACCACCGCGCACAGCTTGGCGTTCGCGCTCTGGGAGGTCGCCGGCCGGCCGGAGCTCAACGACGCGTCACTGGCCGAGCGCGTCGTCGACGAGACGCTGCGCCTGTACCCGTCGGGCTGGATCGGCAGCCGGATCTGCACCACCGACACCGTTGTCGCCGGCGTCGAGGTCCCCGCCGGGCGCATGGTGCTCTACAGCCCGTATCTCACCCACCGCAACCCCGAACTCTGGCCGGCGGCCGCGGAGTTCCGGCCGGACCGTTTCGACGCCCCGCGGCCGGCCTGGGGATACCTGCCGTTCGCGGCCGGCGAGCGGACCTGCCTGGGGGCGGGGCTTGCGACGTTGATGCTGCGGACAGCGGTCTCGGCGTTCGCCGGTTCCCCGCTGGGCCGGGTCTCCGGCGACGGTGCCGTCCGGGGCGGCCTGACGCTGGCCCCGGCTGGGCCGCTGCGCCTGCGACGGGGAGAGTAGAGCCATGGCCCACCTCACCTACCTCGGCGTGCTGCTGGCCTGCGTGATCGGGACGCTGCCGCTGGAGTTCGGCTACCGGGCCCGGGTGTGGCGTCGTATCCGGCGTACCGCGGTCTCGGTGCTGCCGGTTGCCGCGGTCTTCCTGGTCTGGGATTACCTGGCGGCCGGCGCCGGCTGGTGGTCGTTCGATCCCGGCTACCTGACCGGCCTCTGGGTCGGCGGACTGCCGATCGAGGAGCTGCTGTTCTTCGTGGTGATCCCGGTGTGCGGGATCCTCACCCTGGAGGGGGTCCGTCACGTCAAGCCGCAGTGGGGCGAGGCGGCCGGGTTACCGATGGATCCGGCCCGGCCTCGGGATCGTCAGGACGCGCCGTGATCGACAACGTCTACACGATCGCCGCCGTCACCTCCGTGCTGACCGCGGTCCTGGTCGACCTGGGAGTGCTGCGGACGAGACTGCTGACCACCAGGCTCTTCTGGGCCAGCTACGGGATCGTGCTGTTCTTCCAGTTCGTGGTGAACGGCATCCTGACCGGGTTCGGGATCGTCCAGTACCACCCGCGCGTCATCCTCGGCCTGCGGTTGTTCTACGCGCCGGTGGAGGACATCGGCTTCGGTTTCGGGCTGGTCACCCTGACCATGTCGGCGTGGGTCTGGTGGGGGCGCCGGGAGCTGCGCCACGCCAACGGTTCCGGGCCGCGTCGGTGACGACCCGACCGGCGATCCGCGCCCGACGACGGCGCGACACCCGGATCCGCGGCCCGAAGACCTGGTAGTCGGCCTGTTCGACCGCCCCGAGGATGTCGCCGTAGAGCTGGTAGGCGGCCCGGACACAACCACGCGCGCCGGGCGCCAGCATCGCGATCCCCGGCTCCGCCCGCCGGTAGACGGCACGGGTGCGGGCGATCTCCGCAGCCAGCAGCCCGCGGACCGCGTCGTCGACCACCCCCTGCTGAAGCCGTTCCCGATCCAGACCGAAAGCGGCCAGACTCGCCATCGGCAGGTAGATCCGGCCCAGCCGCAGGTCCTCACCCACATCCCGGATGAAGTTGGTGAGCTGGAAGGCCACTCCGAGGTCGGCGGCGTGCGGCGCCGCGTCCTCGACCCGGGTGACCGTACCCATCACCGGGGTCACCATCAGGCCGATCACCGCGGCGCTGCCCCAGACGTAGTGGTCCAGGTCGGCGTGGGTGGCGTACTCGCGGACCGAGAGGTCCATCCGCATCGAGTCCAGGAACGCGGTGAACAGGGCGGGGTCGAGCTGGTACCGGTCGGCGGTGTGCAGGGCCGCCCGCACGGTCGGATGTGCACTCGCCGGGTCCTGCATGCTGTTTGAGAAGGCCTGCAGGCCGGCAGCTTTCACCGCGGGAGTGGCAGCCGGGGACGGGTCGTCCACGATGTCGTCGGCGGTGCGGGCGAACCCGTACAACGCGTGCACCGCAGGTCGGCGTTCCGGTGGGAGGAACCGGGTGGCCAGGAAATAGGTCCGGCCGTGCCGCCGGGCCAGTGCGCGACTGACTCGGTAGTCGTTGCGCAGAACCGGATCGGTGATACCCGCGGCGTCGAGTTCGGCGCCGGACCACTGCCCGCGGCGGGCGCTCATCCGGCGGCGCCGGTGATCCGCTCGGCGGCCAGCCGACCGGACAGCAGGACCATCGGGACCCCGACACCCGGCTGGGTGTTGGCCCCGCAGAAGACCAGGTTCTCGACCACGCGGTCCAGCGTCGGCCGCCGTAGCGGGCCGGTCTGGAACAGGCTGTGGCTGGCCGAGAAGGGTGCCCCGGCAGCGATTCCCATCCGGCGCCAGTCGGCCGGCGTCACCAGCCGCTCGACCTCGATGCCGCTGCCGAAGCCGGGCAGGCCACGGTTCTCCATCGTCTGGATCATCTCGTCGCGGTAGCGCGGTCCCAGCTCCGACCAGTCCAGGTGAGCTCCGGACACCGTGTTGGGGCACGGGAACAGCGCGTAGTAGGTCTGTTTTCCGGCCGGGGCCAGCGTCGGGTCCGTCGCGGTGGGGTTGCTGATCAGGAACGACGGGTCACTCATCAGCTCGCCCCGGCGGATGATCTGATCGAAGGTCGACTCCCAGGCGGTACCGAAATCGATGGTGTGGTGCAGCAGTTCGGGATACGCGACGCTGCTGCCCGTGTGCAGCAGCACGCATGACGGCGAGTACTCCAGCCGACGGACCCGCCGCGGGGTGTACTCGGGGTCGAGTAGTTCCCGGTAGGCGATCGGCAGATCCGCATTGACCACGACGACGTCGGCGGCCAGCCGCTCCCCGTCGGTGGTGACCACTGCGCCGGCCCGGCCCGCATGCACGTCGATGTGGGCGATCTCGGTGTCGTAGCGGAACACCACGCCGGCGGCCTCGGCCGCGGCCGCCAGCGCCACCGGCACCGCATGCATCCCGCCGCGCGGGAAGTACACGCCTCGCACGCAGTCCATGTAGGAGATGACCGAGTAGATGGCGAGTGCGTCCTGGGGGGCGAGTCCGGCGTACATCGCCTGGAAGGAGAAGATCCGCCGTAGCCGGTCGTCGGTGAGGAAGGAGTTCACCACCGACGAGAGTTTCCGGAGTCCGCCCATCGCCAGCAGTCTGGCCGCCGGTGCGCCGATCAGCCCGGCCACGCCGTCCAGATTGGCGTCGATGAACGTCGGTCGTTCCAGTTCGTACATCTTCTTCAGGTACTCGACGAAACGTCGGTAGCCGTCCACGTCGGCCGGCGCGCAGTTCCGCTCGATCTCGGCGGTCATCGCGTCGGCGTCGGTGTGGACGTCCAGGACGGAGCCGTCGGCGAACCGGGCCCGATAGCCGGGATCGACCCGGATCAGATCCAACCGGTCGGACAGGCTCTCCCCGACGCAGGCCAGCGCATCCTCGATCAGCTCGGGCATGGTCAACACGGTGGGGCCGGTGTCGAACTGATAGCCGTCCAGGTCCAGTCGACCCGCCCGGCCGCCCGGCACCGACGCCTTCTCGACGACGGTGACCGAGCGACCACTGCCGATCAGCCGGAGGGCGGCCGACAGGCCGCCGAGGCCGGCGCCGACGATGACCACCGAGTCGGTGCGTCCTGGGACGGTTCTCATGTCCTGTCCCTACCCGGGAAGGTAGTCCTGCTACCCGTGTCGTCATCGGTGTGACAACGCCGACACCGCCACCGGCCGACGGTCCCCGGGCGCTGACTACATTGGACCCGGGCTGCCACCGCGGCGGTGCCGCATGAAGGTGAGGGTCTGCAGATGGTCGACGATCTCGTGGTTCTGGTCGATGCGGCCGGAACGCCGATCGGCGAGGAACGCAAGTCCCAGGTGCACACCGCTTTCACCCCGCTGCACCTCGCTTTCTCGGTGTACCTGTTCGACGACCGCGGCAACGTGCTGATGACCCGCCGGGCGCTGTCCAAGCTGACCTGGCCGGGGGTCTGGACCAACAGTTGCTGCGGCCACCAGCGGCTGGGGGAGCCGCCGACGCAGGGTGTCGGTCGCCGCACCCACACCGAACTCGGTCTGCAGATCACCGACCTGCGGTGTGTGGTGCCGAATTTCGCGTATCAGGCACGGGACGCCAGTGGGGTCTGCGAGAACGAGATCTGCCCGGTGTTCGTCGGCACCGCCGTCGAACCGGCCCGGGATCTGAACCCGGACCGCTTCGAGGTGATGGAGTGGGCGTGGGTGCCGTGGCCGCAGCTGGTGACCGCGGTCCGCAGCACGCCGTTCGCGTTCAGCCCGTGGAGCGTGCAGCAGGTCGCCGCGCTGACCGCGAGCGACGATCTCCAGGTCCGCCTGCGCTGAGCGCGCCTGCACCGCGTCGCTGCGAGTGCACCGTCTGCCATGTCATGGTGGAACCATGCCTGTGCTGACCCGGGGCGCGAATGCGCCGTTGAACTCCGATCGGCTGGAACTCGCCGTGGCAGGTGTGCGGCAGGGCACTGTCGATCTGATGGTGTTCCAGCTCGGCGCCGACCGGAAGGTGCGATCGGATGCGGACTTCGTGTTCTTCAATCAGCCGTCGTCCCCGGAAGGGGCCGTCCGGCTGGCCGCAGCCGACCGGTTGACGGTCGACCTGACGGCGGTTCCGGCCTCCGTGTACACCCTCGCGGTCGCCGTCGCCCTGGACGGGTCGGTGGGCGGCTCGCTGGCCGCCATCGGCGAACTGGCGGTGTCGGTGACAGGCGGTGCGGACGAGCACCGGGCGGCGGCCGACGGTCTCACCGTCGAACGGGCCGCCGTCCTGGTGGAGATCTACCGCCGGGCCGGGGCCTGGAAGATCCGCAACGTCTCGGCCGGCTGGACCGGCGGTCTGGTCGCGCTCGCCACCGAGCACGGGGTCGCCGTGGATACCGAACCCGCCCCGGAGGCGTCGCCGGCTGCCGCACCACCCCGTCCGGCACCGGCACCGCCCCGTTCACCGGCACCGCCCCGGTACACGGCACCTGCTGCGCCGGCTTCGGGGGGCGCCGGGCCCCGACACACCGGCGGCCCGCTGCCGACGTCGGTCAGCGTGGTGCCCCCCGGGCCGGGGCAGTGGCCCACCCCCGCCCCGGATCCGCTGTCGCCGCCGCCCTATCCGGCACCGGTTCGCACCGGCGGGGCGCCCCCGGCCTGGCCGGGCTGACCAGGGCCGCGTTGGGTACTGCACCGGACATGACTGCACCCGAACAACCTCCCGTCGAGGACACCCCTGCCGGACTGGTCGTCGTCGGTGGCGGCCCCGCCGGGCACGCCGCCGCCATGGCGTACCGGGAGGCGGGCGGCGCCGGGCGGGTCGTGCTGATCTCTGCCGACGACTCGCGGCCCTACCGCCGACCGCCGCTGTCGAAGGATTACCTGCGGGGCGAGTCCGAGGAGGTTGACCTGCCGTTGGCCGCGCCGGGGGAGTACACGGACCGGCGCATCGAGGTGTGGCTGTCGGATCCGGTGCTCTCGCTGGACCCCGGCAGCCGTCGCGTCCGCACCACGTCCGGGCGCGAGATCGCCTACCAGAGCTGTGTTCTCGCGACGGGCTGTGCCGCGGCGATGCCCGTTCTGGACGGCGCTGACCACCCGTCTCTGATCCGGCTGCGGTCACTGGCCGACGCCCGGTTCCTGCGGACGGCAGCGTCCGGCGCGGCGCGGGCGGTGGTGATCGGGTCCGGATTCGTCGGCTGTGAGGCCGCGGTGTCATTGGCCACCCGGGGCATCGCGGTGACGATGTTGACGACGGAGGAACTGCCGCAGCTCGATCGGCTCGGCCGGGCCGTTGCGGTCCGGATCGCCGGTTGGCTCGCTGCGGCCGGGGTGCAGGTCCATCCGTCGGCGCAGGTCCTGGGTATCGACCCGGACGGCGCGGTCCGCACCGCAGTGGGACGTCATCAGGCGGATCTGGTGCTCGCGGCTGTGGGTGTGACACCGAACTCGGCGTTGGCCGCCGCTGCGGGGGTTCCGCTCCGGCAGGGCCGCATCGTGGTCGACGATGCCATGGCCACCGAGGTCGCCGGGCTCTACGCCGCGGGCGATGTGGCGGTCGCGTTCAATGCCGCCGCCGGGCGTCCGCTGCACGTCGAGCACTGGGGTGACGCGGACCGGATGGGGCAGATCGCCGGGCGCTCGGCTGCCGGGGTCGCGGACAGCTGGGCCGACGTGCCGGGCTTCTGGTCGGGGATCGGAGCGCACACGCTGAAGTACGTTGCCTGGGGGGACGGCTACGACAGCGCCCACCTCGTGGAGCACGCCGCCGGAGGTTTCACGGTCTGGTACCTCAACGACGGCCGGACGGTCGGTGTGCTGACCCACCAGGCCGACGGCGACTACGAGCGGGCCGCGGATCTGATCACCCGCGGCGCGGCGATCCCGGTCGGCTGACCCGCGGCGCCGGCGCTCGCCCACACCGCGAGCCGTCCCGGACCCCTGTCCGGGAGACTGGACGCCATGGTCGCCCTCAGCCCCCCGGAGCCGCCCGGATCGCGGGCTGCCGCGGCGCTTGCCGCCCTGCGCTCCGCGCTGCCCGTGGACGCGATGTCCACCGACGCTCGGACCATCGCCCGGTACGCCACCGACTGGACCGGGCTCTGTGACACCGGCCAGGCACTGGCGGTCCTACGGCCCGGCGATGTCGACCAGGTGCGCCGGATCATGCAGATCGCGCACCACCACCGGGTTGCGGTCGTGGTGCGAGGTGCGGGCACCGGGTTGAGCGGGGCCGCCACCGCGCCGGCCGGCGGCCTGGTGTTGTCGACCGAACGGCTCGACCGGATCCGGTCGATCGACCCGGCCGACGGGATCGCCGTCGTGGAGCCAGGTGTGATCACCGCCGCGGTGGACGCGGCGGCCGCGGCGCACGGTCTGCGGTATGCGCCGGATCCGGCGAGCCATGGCCTGTCCACCATCGGGGGCAACATCGCCACCAACGCCGGCGGCCTGCGCTGCGTGAAATACGGGGTCACCCGGGAGTCGGTGCTCGCGCTGGACGTGATGCTCGCGGACGGCACGTTGATCAGCACCGGTCACCGGACGATCAAGGGGGTCACCGGTCTGGACCTGGTCGGCCTGTTCGTGGGCAGTGAGGGCACCCTCGGGGTGGTGGTCGGGGCGACACTCCGGCTGCGGCCGCTGCCGGTTCGCACCGAGACGCTGGTCGCGTTCACCGCCTCGCTCGCCGCGGCCGGCCTTGCGGTGGCGGCGATCGCGCGGTCCCGGGTGCAGCCGAGCATGGTGGAACTGATGGACGCCGGGGTGATGTCCAACATCGACGCGCACCGGGGCTCGGACCTGTCGACCCACGGCCGCGCGCTGCTGCTGGTGCAGACCGACGGTCACGGTGCCGACCGGGAGGCCGCCGAACTGGTCGACGTCGTCGCCGCGGCCGGGGTCGACCTGCGGCGGGTGCACGGGGCCGAGGCGGACCGGTTCGTCGAGCTCCGTCGCACCGGCCGGGGTGCCGCAACCCGAGCGGTGGAAGGTCGGCGAGGACGTGGTGGTGCCCCGGTCCCGCTTGGTGGAGATGATCCGTGCGGTGGAGGACATCGGGGCTCGTCACGGGATGCTGGTGGCCACGCTGGCGCATGCCGGCGACGGCAACCTGCATCCGTCGCTGTCGGTACTCAAGCAGCCGGGGGAGTCGGGCCGCCGGCGGCGCTGGAAGCAGCCGCCGACGAACTGGTCAGGACGGCGCTCGGGCTGGGCGGCACGATCACCGGCGAGCACGGGATCGGCATCGTCAAACGCCGTTGGCTGCGGGATGAACTGGGACAGACTCAGTTCCAGCTGCAGCAGGCGGTGAAAGCGGTGTTCGATCCGCGGAACATCCTGGCGCCGAACTCGTTCCTGGCCGAGGGCGGGACTGAGCCGCACTCACTGGTGCACCTGCGGGAGCGCCCGGGCGGCTGAGCCGGTGCGCCCGGGACAGTGGCTCGCCGGCACAGGGGCTGGGCCGGGTGTCGGCAACAGTCGCGTCGCGACACCCGGCCAGCCGGTCAGTTGTCCTCGACGCCCATCGTGCTGGTGTCGATGACGAAGCGGTAGCGCACGTCGCTGGCGATCACGCGCTCGTAGGCCTCGTTGATCTGGTCCGCGGCGATGACCTCGATCTCGGAGCCCAGCCCGTGCTCGGCGCAGAAGTCCAGCATCTCCTGGGTCTCGCGGATGCCGCCGATCTTCGAGCCGGAGAGGTTACGACGATTGGTCAGCAGCGCGAAACCCTCGATCGAGAGCGGGTTCTCGGGCAGCCCGACCTCGACGAGCGTGCCGTCCAGACGCAGCAGCCCGAGGTAGTCGGCCATGTTCAGGTTCGCCGAGACCGTGTTGACGATCAGGTGGAACTCGTTGGCCAACGTCTCGAAGGTCGCCGGGTCGCTGGTGGCGTAGTAGTGGTCGGCACCCAGACGCAGGCCGTCCTCCTGCTTCTTGAGCGACTGGCTCAGCACGGTGACCTCCGCACCCAGCGCATGCGCGATCTGCACGCCCATGTGACCCAGGCCGCCGAGACCCACGATCGCCACCTTGGTGCCGGGCCCGGCACCCCAGTGCTTCAACGGGGAGTAGAGCGTGATGCCGGCGCACAGCAGCGGCGCGGCGACGTCGAGCGCCAGCGATTCCGGGATCTGCAACACGTAGTTCTCGTCCACGACGATGGCCTGGGAGTAGCCGCCGTCGGTGGGTCGGCCGTCCTTGCCGGTGGCGTTGTAGGTGCCGGTCTCGCCGACCAGGCAGTAGTTCTCCGCACCGGCGAGGCAGTTCTCGCACTCGCGGCAGGAGTCGACGAAGCAGCCGACGCCGACGTGGTCGCCCACCCGGTGCCGGGTCACCTCGGCCCCGACCTCGGCCACGACGCCGGCGATCTCGTGGCCGGGGACGATCGGGTACATCGTCGGTCCCCACTCACCGCGGGCGGTGTGGATGTCGGAGTGGCAGATCCCGGCGAACTTGATGTCGATCAGGACGTCGTGCGGGCCGACCTCGCGGCGCTCGATGGTCGTCGGGGCGAGCGGCTCGGTGGCCGAGGGTGCGGAATAAGCGTGAACGGTGGTGGTCATGGACATCCTCCAGCTGTTGCGGTGCCGTGTACGCGCACTGACGAGCCGACTGCGACGGGCACTCAGAGGCAGTCGGCGTCGTGCAGTGATGGGTGCGCGAGTCCGGACGCACGGACGCGTTCCGGGCTCCTGGCTGGCCATACCCGGGGCATCTGGCGCTGAACCCCGCCGGGCTGCCGCGGGCTTACCGTGAAGCCCGTGAGCTGCGGGTTCCGGACCGGAGCGTGTGCGAGGTCACGGACGGCGGCTCAGTCCGAGACTGGTACCGCGGTGATCAGCAGGTTGGACTCGTAGCTGCGGGCGGCCCGGTCGAACTCGCCGATACACGTGACGAGCAGTAGGTCCGAGTTGTCGGAGCCGCGCAGGAAGGCCGGGTCGAGCTGGGTCTTGCGGATCTCGTCGCGCTGGGTGACGACGTAGATCAGCCGTCGGGAGTCGACGGTGGTCACGGTGACCCGGTCGCCCGGTTGGAGCTCGTCGAGCGCGGCGAAGGCCCCGAGACCGGCGGCGCGTGAGTCGACGTGCCCGGTGATCACGGTCCGGCCGGGGCCGCCCGGGCGTGGGCCGGCCACCCACCAGCCGGCGGTGGCGATGTCCTCGGGTGGATCCAGCACGCCGTCGGCCTCGACCCCGATGGGGACGACCGGGATGGCTTCAGCCGAGTCGCTGAGGCGGATCGCGGTGGGGACCCCGGCCAGCGGGACGACGGGCGGGGCGGCCGGAGCAGGGACGACCGGATCCGGGTCGGGCGGGGCCGCTGACGGCTCCGGGGCGACCGGGGATTGGGCGGCGACGGATTCCGCGGGCTGCGCGATCTCGGCCGGAGCTGTCGTCAGGGCGGGCCCGGCGGCAGCGGGCACCACCGGGCGGGAGGCCTGCTGAACCGTCGGGGGCGTCGGCCAGGGCGACCGCAGCGCCGAGGCAGACGACCACCCCGACGCCACCGACGGTCACCCACAGCCTGCGGGCGCGCCGGAACGCGGCACGGTCCGGAAGTCCGGACCGCGCCACGTATCCGGGGCGGTGTCGCATTCGGCAGGTCAGCCGCGCCGACGTCCCACGGTCACCGCGCCGGCGGCACCGACGACCAACAGCGCGCCGCCGATCATCAGGGCCAGCAGCGCCGGGTCGTTCCCGTCCTGCAGGGCGGCGAACTGACCGCCGGTGCCCGCCGACACCGCCGACGGCGACGTCCCGGAACCGGCCATCAACTGGCCACGGGCAGCACCGCCCGGAGCCGAGGCGGTGTGCACGTTGAGGTAGTAACCGGCCGGGTCGGCGACGATGGCCTCGAGGACTGCTGCGTCGACGGTGACGGTCGCCGATCCGCCGGCGTTGATGACCGCGGCGTCGAACGGCACGACGACGTCACCCTTGGCGCCCGCAGCGCCCTTGTGAATGTGCCCCATGGTTGCGGCTTCGCTGCCCTGGAAGGAGATCTTGTAGGTCAGCGTGCCGGCCGCGGAGTCGATGTCGAAGGTCCCGGACACCTTGTCCGTCGCCGACAGGGCGGGTACCTGGTCGGCGCCGGTGCCGGAGGCGCTCAGGCTGGTGGTCGCAGCCGACGCCGGCAGCGTTCCGGCGGTGAGCATGAGTCCACAGACGCCGGCCATGGCGAGCGCGCGGAGGGCGGTGAGGCGGAGGTTCATCGGGGATGCCTTTCGACGACGCGCCGGCGGGGGTCGCCGGCGCGGATCCGAGCTGACCGCGAACCCATTCTGGTCCGACGGTCGGGCACCGGGCGGCTGCCACCGGCGGCCGTCGAGCGTGTCCATCCCCTGACACGACGGCGGAGCGGTTTCGGTTCAGTGGCCGCGCATCCGACGCTCAGACGGCGTCGGCCCGGGGATGGATCGCCACTTCGGTGGCCTTGACCGCGAAGTGCACGCGTTGGCCCGGCACCAGGTCCAGGTCGGCGACGGATTCGGCGGTGAGGTCCGCGAACAGACCTGCGCTGCCGTCCGCGTTCTCGGCGGCCCGGATCCGGACGATCGCGCCGCGGGGTTCGATCTCGGCGATGGTGACGGCGAGGTGGTTGCGTGGGCTGCCGGTCGGCGAGGTGAGGTGCACGGCGACCGCAGCGGGGTGGAACAGGGCGACTGCGTCCTCACCGGCGACCAGATCCGCCGCCGGTCGACCGTGCACCAGTCCACCGTCGGCGGTGGTCAGCCCGGTGGCGGTGGCGGTGCCGGGGATCAGGTTGATCCCGGCCAGCCGGGCGGCGAACGCGGACCGGGGGCGGGCCAGGACGGCCCGGGTCGGGCCGTCCTCCACGATCCGTCCGTCCTCGATCACGATCGTCCGCTGGGCCAGCGCCAGCGCATCCAGGATGTCGTGGGTCACCAGCAGCGCGGTGCGGCCGGTTCCGTGCAGCACCTGACGGAGCAGTTGCCGCAGCGCCGGTGCCGCGGCGACGTCGAGTGCGGCCATCGGCTCGTCCAGCAGCAGCAGATGGGGATCGGCCGCCAACGCACGCGCCACCGCGATCCGCTGCGCCTGCCCGCCGGACAGTCGGGCCGGTGTGCGGTCGCCGAGGTCGGTGGCGTCGACCTCGGCCAGCCACCGCAGCGCCTCCCGATCGGCGTCCCGGCGGGAGCGGCCGGCGCTTCGCGGGCCGAAGGCGACATTGGCGCGAGCGGTCAGATGCGGGAACAACAGCGCCTGTTGGGCGAGCAGCACGGTGTGCCGCTGGTGCGGTGCGACGAAGAGGCGCCGCGAGGTGTCGGTGAGCGGTGTGCCGTCCAGGGTGATGGTCGCCCGGTCCGGACGGATCAGCCCGGCGATCACCGACAGCAGCGTCGATTTGCCCGCGCCGTTGGGTCCCAGGACGGCCACGACCTCACCGGGGACCAGTCGCACCGCGACCTGCACGTCGCGGTCGACGACAGACATGTCGAGGTCCAGAGCACCCACCGCGAGCCTGCCGGATCGCGGCGTCACAGCACGCCGCCGGATCGCCGGGTCCGGGTCGCGACGACGATGACGACGGCGACGACGACCAGCACCAGCGAGAGCGCGATCGCCGCATCGGCGTCCTGCTCGCGTTGCAGGTAGATCTCCAACGGCAGCGTCCGGGTGACGCCCTGCAGGCTGCCGGCGAAGGTCAGGGTGGCGCCGAACTCGCCGAGCGCCCGGGCGAACGCCAGCACCGCCCCGGACACCAGACCGGGCAGGACCAGCGGAACCGTCACCCGGCGGAGCACGGTGGTGGGGCGGGCGCCCAGAGTCGAGGCGACCGCTTCGTACCGCCGGCCGGCGGTCCGCAGCGCTCCTTCCAGACTCAGGATGAGAAACGGGATGGCGACGAAGGTCTGGGCCAACACGACCGCGGTGGTGGAGAACGCGATACGAACGCCGATCAGCTCGAAGGTCTGGCCGAGCAGACCCCGCCGGCCGAAGGCCGAGAGCAGGGCGATCCCCCCTACGACCGGCGGCAGTACGAGCGGCAGCAGCACGAACGAGCGGAGCACGGTCAACCCGCGCCGGGTGCTGCGGGCGAGCACCAGGGCCATCGGGGTACCGAACAACACGCACAGCACGGTGCTGGCGAGTGCGGTGCGCAGGCTCAGACCCATTGCCGTCAGGGAACTCTCACTGGTGATCAGCGACAGGAAGCTCGTCCGGTCGACCCGCAGGATCATCGCCACCAACGGCAGCACGATGAACGCCGCGGTCACGGCGGCGGGCAGGTAGATCCAACGGGGGAGACCGGACGCTGCACCGGTCCGGACCGCGGCTCGACGGGTGGTCGCGGATCCACCCTCGGGAGCCATCGCCGTCAGCTCGCCGGGCCGAACCCGGCGGCGAGCAGCACCTCGCGTCCGTGGGCGCCGGTGACCAGGTCGATGAAGGACTGCGCCCGGTCCGCGTGGGCGGTGTCGGTCAGGATCGCGATCGGGTAGGTGTTCACCACCTCGGCCGACTCGTCGAAGGTGACGGTGGCGACCCGGTCGCCGGCGCGGACGGCGTCGGTCACGTACACCAGACCGGCATCGGCCTCGCCGGACTCGACCTTGGCCAGCACACCGCTGACCGACTGTTCCTCGCTGACCGGGGTGAGCGAAACCGCCGTGAGAGTCTGCATTTTCGCGGCCGCGGAGCCACAGGGAACGACCGGCGCGCAGATCACGGTGTTGACGCCGACACGGGCCAGATCGGCGAACGTCGCGATCCGCGCGGGGTTGCCCGGCGGCGTCACGATGGTGAGGGTGTTGGTCGCGAATGCGGTCGGGTCGGCCTCGGTCAACCCGGCTTCGCGGGCCTTGGTCATGGTGGTGGTGTCCGCGCTGGCGAAGACGTCGGCGGCGGCGCCCCCTTGTAGTTGGGTGAGCAGGTCCGACGACCCGGCGAAACTGAAGGCGACGTCGACGTCGGGGTGGTCGGTCATGAACGTGGCACCGAGGTCGGTGAACGTCGCCGTGAGCGAGGCGGCCGCGAAGACGGTCAGGGTGGCGCGCGGTGAGGCGGTGGTGCTGCCCGGCGGGGTGTCGACCGGCGAGCACCCCGCCACCAGCAGGGCGAGGCCGGCCGCCACCGGCAACCAGTGTCGGATGTTCACGAGCCCGCCGCCGGGGTCTCCACCATGACCGTGGTCGCCTTGACGACCGCCACCGCGAGCACCCCGGGCTGCAGGTTCAGCTCACGGACCGCCTCGCTGCTCATCAGCGACACGACGGTGTGCGGCCCGCACTGGATCTCGACCTGGGCCATCACCCCGTCGGCGATCACCTTGGTCACCAGGCCGACGAACCGGTTTCGCGCCGAACGGTTGACCCCGGACGGGTCGCGCGGCGGCGTCGCATGGGTGCGCGCGAATTCCGCCAGCGGCAGGCCGTCGATGACCTTCCGGCCGGCCGGGTCCATCGACGCCGGGAGGGCCCCACTGTCGACCCAGCGGCGGACGGTGTCGTCGCTGACCCCGAGCAGCCCAGCGGCCTCGCGGATCCGAAATTGCGTCATTCAATCGACTGTACAGCCGCATTTGCGGAGTATCACGCACAGACGCGAGGTGGGTGTGATCCCGGCACCTGCCGCGGGTGGAGCGGGGGGCGGGTGGACAGGTGTGAGGGACCTGGGCGGGCCGGTAGTGGCCGGCTGGCCGCGGCACCCGGCAGCCACGTGCTGACAGACTTCGGCGATGACTCGGTTACAGCGCTGGCAGCGTCGCACAGAGGGCCCGTTGATCGCGGTGGCACTGGGGTTCCTGATCGCGTACGCGGTTCCGATCGTGCACCCGACCGTGTCCGCCGGTGTGGCGTCGGCCTGTTCGGTGGTGATCGTCGTGTCGTGGGTGCTGTTCGGTGCCGACTACCTCATCAGGGTGGCGCTGGCCGACCGGCGGTGGCGTTTCGTCCGCCGGAATCTGTTCGACCTCGCGGTACTCACGCTGCCCCTGTTGCGGCCGCTGCGACTGCTGCGGCTGGTGGCGATGCTGTCGATCCTGAACCGCACCACGGCTGCCAACCTCCGCGGTCGGGTCGTGCTGTACGCCGCGGGCGGGGCCTCGTTGCTGCTGCTGAGTGCCGGCCTGGCGATCACCGATGAAGAACGTCACGTCGCCGGGACCACGATCACCAGCTTCGGGGAAGGGATGTGGTGGGCGATCACCACGATGACCACGGTGGGCTACGGGGACCGGTACCCGGTGACAGCGACCGGTCGGTTGATCGCCTCTGCGTTGATGATCGGGGGCATCGCGCTGCTGGGTGTGGTCACCGCGATCCTGTCGTCATGGCTGGTCGAACGGGTCGCCGAGGCCAACGACGCCGATCGGGTGGCCACCCAGGGCCATATCGACCAGTTGGCGGAGCAGCTCAGTGCCCTGCACGCCGAGCTGCGCGAGTTGCGCCGTTCGGTGAACGGCGATCCGGGCGGTCGGGACGAAGGAGGACAGCTGTGAGGCGAAAGCCAGGCGCCTCCGACCAGCTGCTCCAGTTGACGCTTGATAAAGCGAACTGCTTGACTAACGAGGTGACCGCCACCCTCGACGATGAGCAGTTGGACGCGATGTTCGCCGCGCTCGCCGACCGCACCCGGCGCGACATCGTGACCCGGCTGACTGCGGGCGAGGCAACAGTGAACGAGCTTGCGGCCCCGTACGCCATGAGTGTGCAGGCCGTGTCGCAGCACATCGGTGTACTCGAGCGATGTGGTCTGGTCAGCCGCGGCCGGGTCCGGCAGACCCGCCCGTGTCGGCTGGAACCGCAGGCGTTGGCAGCCGCCGTGTCCTGGATGGAACACAGCCGGCTGGCATGGGGCGAGCGGATGGACCGGCTCGATGCACACCTGGGCCGCCTTCAGGACGGGGTCCAGCGGTGACCGTCGACGAGTTGGTCTACCGCCGGGTCCTTCTCGCGCCGCGGGGGCTGGTGTGGCGGTGTCTGACCGAGCCCGCCGAACTCGCACAGTTCTGGGGTCCGAGCGGCATGATCACCCCGCTGGCCGGCATCGTCGTCGAACTGCACGCCGGGGGACGGTTCGAGACCCTGATGATCGGTGATCGTGGCAGCCACCGGATGGTTGCCACCTTCACCGAGGTCGTTCCCCCGCACCGGATCGCCTGGGTCGAGTCGGCCAGCGGTATGCACACCACGGGCACCCTGACCGATCTCGGCGATGGCACCACCGAGCTGGTCATCCATCAGCGCCACGTACCGGCGCCGATGCGCTCCCCGCAGGCGCGGACCGGCTTCCTGACCTCCCTCGACATGCTCGCAGATCACCTCCACCAGCTGACATCAGGAGAACGACCATGACGGATCCGCAGACCTGGGTCGCGCCGACCTTGCACGGCCTGGCCGACCTGCTCGATACCGCGCCCACCAGCGAGTGGGACGCCCCGTCGTTGTGCGCGAGATGGCAGGTCCGGCACGTCGTCGCCCACCTGGGGATGCCGGTCCGGCTGACTCCTGCGCAGTTCGGGGCCGAGATGGCGGCCGCCGGCGGCGACTTCACCGTGCTGTCGGACACCGTGGCCGCCCGTGACGCCTCGCAGCCTGTGGATGAGCACCTCGCCGTGCTCCGATCGCCGGAGTTGGCCGCTTGGCGGCCGCCGGGCGGCGGCGAGATCGGGGCGCTGATCCACGCCGTGGTGCATTCGCTGGACGTCACCGTCGCGCTCGGTCGGCAGCCGGTCGCCCCGGTCGAGGCGCGCGTCGCCGTGCTGGACCAACTCACCGCCGCCGGCGGCGCGATCTTCGGTCTCGATCTGACCGACGTCTGCCTGGTCGCCACCGACACCGAGTGGAGCTGGGGGAGCGGCGTGGAAACGGCAACGGACAGCGGCACCCTGGTGGCGCTGCTGGCTGCTCGCACCCTGCCCGACGGGCTGCACCTGTAGCCCCGAGTGTGGAATGCGGGAGCGCGCTCATCGAAGAAACAAATGCGGCAAATTCAGACAAACAACCATTGACCTCGGCCTCCGGCGGGAGCACTATAACTCGCGGCCTGTGTTGCTCATCACACATTCGGAGGTTCGCATGAGACGGCTGTCGAAGGTTTTTGCTGCGGCGCTGCTCACCACAGCGATGGCAATGCTGGGGGTTGCCACTCCTGCGTGGGCGACCTCAGGCTCGTATCATCATGGGGGCGATCACCACATCAACAGGGTGCAGGTGGTTTCGATCACCGATGGTGATCCCAGGCCATCGGTGAGTAATACCTGGCTGAGCGCAGGGCGTATACAGTTCGACATCAGCACCGAGTCCGCCCACGGCCGGAATGTCACGCTGTTCACGTTGAAGCCGGGCGCGCAGTTCGCCGATGTCGCCAAGGGCCTGCAAGAGGAATTCAGTCCCGACGGAGCCCAGGGCACCAGGGATCTGGTCAAGGCAGCCGACTTCCACGGACTCGCCGACGTGCAGCCTGGCTCTCCGGTCACGGTGACCCAACGTCTGGACCGGGGCACGTACTACGTCTTCTCCCTTGATGCCAGCGCGGAAGCCATCCCCCCGCTCACGATGGACAATGTCACGGTTCTTCATGTCGGCAAGGGTGACCGGAGCTCCAACGCGGCCTCCGAACGAAGGTTGCCCAGGATCAAGCTGACCTCCGACGACCGGTTCAAAGTGTCCGGGCAGCTCCCGGCGAGCGGATCTGTGCAGGTCAGGAACGTGTCCGACACGATCCACATCATGGCTTTCCAGCCGGTCCAGCCGGGCACCACTGACGAGCAGGTACAGGCCTACTTCGAATCCGACGTTCATGATCCGCCTGCGTTCGCAGCGGACGGACCCAGTATCGGCATGAGCGCGTTGTCCCCCGGCAACGAACTCGTCATGAGCTACGCGCTGCCCAAGGGCACCTATGTTCTGCTCTGTTTCGTGGCCGATGACGAGACTGGGATGCCGCACGCCCTGATGGGCATGCACAAGGTGGTGACGCTGTCCTGAGGTTCAGCCGTCAGTGACACCGGGAGTGCCGCGGCGAGTCCGAAGGGACCTGCCGCGGCACTGCTCGTTCCGGCGGGTCCGCGTGCTTCTCCAGACCGTCACCCCGCACATTTCCGGGAGCCGTTCATTGAGGGCGCTGATGCTGATGGGGGTTGTCGTTTCCGAATGGCTTCCCGCCGTCCGAGTCGGCGTACCGCTGATGCAGCGACACTTTCTTGGCTCCCAGCATTGGGGTGCTCGCGCCGCGACAAAGAGCGGACCAGGCTGCCCTTCACTCAGACCGGCTTCCGGGGCACCGACCATCAATGGTGTGACGCACGGTTGCCGTACATGATCGATAACGTGAACAATGCTGGTGACTCGTGGTATTGGTCGTGACACCTATCGTGAAACAAATTGGTACTCATCTATCCGATGGACGGCGATCTGTAAGTCATCCACCGCGGGTTCCCACTTTGCTGCGCACCATCTCACCCTGATTCGCCCTGCCCCGTGAGCGGCACCGTGGCCACCTCAGAATCGTCAACCACCTGGTTGACATCACGTCTCGGCAGGGCCTACGCTTCCGTCAACGAACTGGTTGAGATCGGGGGCGAGATGAGTAGCCCGCTGTCGCAGGTGTTCGCGGCTCTGGCCGACCCGACAAGACGAGACCTGGTGGCGCGGCTGACCGAGGGTGACGCCACCGTGGGTGAGCTGGCCGCCCCGTACCCGGTGAGTGTGCAGGCGATCTCGAGGCACCTGAAGGTGCTCGAACAAGCCGGCCTGGTGACCCGCGGCGGGGCGGGGCACCGCAGCCCGGTGCACCTGGAGGCGGAGGTGTTCGACCTGATGACCAAGTGGATCGAGCGCTATCGGCAGCGGGCCGAGGCCCGGTACCGACGGCTGGACGCCGTTCTGGCCGAGATGGACGACAGTGCGGCGGCAGTGCACCGCCCGACGAACGAGGAGACGACATGAGCGACACGATGACCACCGCCCAGATCGAGGCGGACCAGACGGTCCCGATCATCCGGATCACCCGGGAGTTCGCGGCCACTCCGGCCCAACTGTTCCGGGCGCACACCGACCCGGCAGTGTTCGCTCGGTGGGTCGGCCCGGACGGCATGACGACGACGATCCGGCGCTGGGACGCCAGCACCGGCGGCAGCTGGAGCTATGTCGCCGCCCGGGACGGCGGGGAGTTCGGCTTCCATGGCAGCTTCCACGAGGTCCGCCCGGACCGGATCGTGCAGACGTTCACCTGGGACGGGCAGCCCGACTCGGTCGCATTGGAGACGCTGGACTTCGAGGACCTCGGCGACGGCCGCACCCGGTTGCGAGCGCAGTCGCTGTGCGACAGCTTCGAGGGCCGCGACGCCTGGCTGCGCAGCGGGATGGAGGTCGGCGTGGACCAGGGGTACGCCAAGCTGGACACCCTGATCGCCGCCGGTGAGATCGCTGACACTGCCGACGGAGTGCAGGCATGAGTCTCCCGACCCTCCCGGCTGATCGTCATCGCGCAGTGGCCGCCGGGTTCACCGCCCGGGTGCAGGGTACGTCCGACTGGGACGCTCCGGCCCCGGTGCCCGGCTGGCGCGCGCGTGACGTCGTCGGCCACCTGGTCGAATGGTTCCCGGGCTTCCTGGAGAGCGCGACCGGTCTGGTGCTCGACCGCGGCCCGTCGCCGACCGAGGACCCGCTCGCCGCCTGGCAGGTGCACACCGAGGCGGTGCAGCAGGTGCTCGACGGGCCGGCGGCGGCCACCCTGTTCCGGCACCCGATGGTGGGGGAGATGCCCCTGCCGGTCGCGGTCGACCGGTTCTACACCACGGACGTCTTCCTGCACACCTGGGATCTGGCGCGCGCCACCGGCCAGGACGAGCGGCTCGACCGGGAAACCTGCGCCGACCTGCTCGCCGGGATGACGCCCATCGAGGAACTGCTGCGATCGTCGGGGCAGTACGGCCCGGCGGTGCAGGTACCGGCCGACGCCGACGTGCAGACCCGGCTGCTGGCCTTCATCGGCCGGGATCCGCTGCGCGGGCGAACGGTCACCTGACCAGGTCGGGCCCCTCCCGGCGGCCCAGCGTCCGCCCCCGCGCGAATCGGGTAGCAAAACATCCGGTAACGGAGGTTTTGCTACCCGATTTCTGCGAGTGGCCACCGGAAGGTCAGCTCAGAACGAGTCGGCGAAGCTCGGCCCGATGTCCCGGCATCCTGCCGACTCGCGGCCAGGGCAATTTCAAACCAGGCCAGGGCGAGACCTCCACCCGCACCCCGATCGTGACGGCACTCATGGTCCGCCACCGGGTATGCAACGTCCCCGAACAGTGCGCTGTCGGCTGCGCCCACGCTGACGAGAGTCGTGCCGGACTTGGCAACCGGGCACGCAGTGATCAGCCGCCGGCGGGATTCGGTGTCAACACCTGGACGCCGCCCTCGGCCATCGCCCGGGCAAGATCGCCGGTGGGAGCGGTGTCGGTGACGAACACGTCGGCCATCGTGAAGTCGGCGGCCTGAGCGAACAGATTGCGGCCGAACTTGGACGAGTCTCCGAGCACCGCCACCTTCTCGGCTCGCCCCATCATCTCCCG
Source organism: uncultured Actinomycetota bacterium (assembly GCA_963784315.1). GTDB lineage: Bacteria > Actinomycetota > Actinomycetes > Mycobacteriales > Nakamurellaceae > Nakamurella. The sequence goes on along the minus strand of CAWAQR010000001.1, from coordinate 278,234 downwards.
CATCATCTTCGCCTCGGCGAGATGGCTTGTAGTGAAACCGCTTTCGGCCGATACCCCGCCGACGGCGATCAGCGCCAGATCGCAATGGACGCTGAGCGGATCGCCGCCCGTCGTCAACTGGAAGCTCACCGGCCCGGTGGTGTCCTGGGCGGACAGCCGCACGGCACCGCCGAAGATGTAGAGCTCGTGAAAGACGGTGGGAGCGATTTCCATCGGGATCCGCAGATTGTTGGTGGCGATGATGAGGTCCCGATGCTGGCGGAGGTGGCGCACCACCGACAGGATGGTGGTCCCGGCGTTCATGATGACGACCTGCCCGTCCTGCACCAGACCGGCCGCGAGCGCGCCGATCGTGTCCTTGGCGTCCGCGCGCAGCCGGGCCCGGACGTCCAGCGTGGTATCGGGACGGGGGAGGGCTTGCGGTGCGATGGCGCCGCCGTGTGTCCGGATCAGCACGCCTTCGGCGTCGAGTTGGTCGAGATCCCGGCGGATCGTGTCGGACGAGACGTTGAAGTGGTTGGCCAGGGCGGCCACTGTGACCTGGCCCAGCTCACTGACGTACGCGGCGAGCCCGGCCTTACGAGTGGCCGGTAGGCGGCGGTCCTCGTCCTCGACGGGCGTAACGGGCATCGGGTCTCCGTTCGCCGCAGGACTGCAGCACGCGGGCTCTGTTGGCTGGGGGATCAGCGTACCCAACCACGCACGAACACGCAGAGGGTGGGCTCCTGGTAGGGGGCAACGACACGTTCGTCGCCAGCAAGCCGGCGAAAAACGCAAGAAATCAGCAAACTGATGCGGTTTTATGCTTGACCTGCGTCACACCCAGGTCTACCGTCTCTCTGGTCGGGCGCAAAAGCGCATTGATAAGCAGATAGTCGCAGTAAGTCGCAGTGTTGCGGCCGGTCACTGTGGCATCGTTGGACGGAGAAACATGAGCAAAGATGCTCGTAGGCAGTCGGTGGCGGTGGTCCTGGGGACAGCGGCCGCGCTGGCGCTCTCGGCGTGTGGCGGAAGTTCGAATGCGGCAACCTCCTCGTCCTCCACGTCGTCCTCGGGCGGCGACACCGTCACGCTCGAGTTCGCGCAGTGGTGGGAGCCCGAGCTGCCGGCCAACTCGCTGCGCTCGATGATGGACACCTTCGAATCCCAGAACCCGGGAATCAAGGTCAAGCTGCTCAGCGGCCCCTACGCCTCCACCAAGGAGCAGGTCATCGCGGGGGCTGCCGCGGGCACGATGTCCGACGTGGTCGGCCTCGACGGCGCCTGGGTCAACGACTTCGTGAAGCAGGGCTCGATTGCGGACCTGAGCGCCCTGATGAAGGACGCGAACTACGACGAGAGCCAGCTCGCCAGCCAGATCAGCATCGACGGTTCGACCTACATGATCCCGGTGGTCAACTTCGTCTACCCGCTGTTCACCAACGACGCCCTGCTCTCCGCCGCCGGCGTCACCACCCCGCCGTCCACCCGCAGCGAGTTCGCCGCCGCCGCCAGGGCCGTCAGCACCACCGACGCGAGCGCCAAGGGTTGGATCATCCCGCTGTCGCTGGAGGCGCCGAACGGCATCCAGAACGACCTGATGTCGTGGGTCTGGGCTTCTGGCGGCACCATGCTCAAGGACGGCAAGCCCGACCTGACAAACCCCGAGGTGAAGAGCGCAGTCGAGTTCGTCAAGGGTCTTTACGACGGCGGTGACGTCGCTCCCGGTGCGTTGACGATGAAGGAGCAGGACAAGGTCGAGGAGTTCACCAACGGGCGTGTCGGCATGATGATCGACTCGCTGGCCCACATCAACGCGATCCGGGAGAAGAACCCGGACCTGAAGTTCTCCATCTCTGCGGTCCCGTCCGAGGACGGCTACACCGGCAAGCGTGGGATCCCCTATGCCTCTTGGGGTATCGGCGTCAGTGACAACTCCGAGCACAAGGCCGAAGCCTTCAAGCTGGTCCAGTTCATGATGAGCAAGGACGTCAACTCGCAGCTCTCCTCGCAGGCCAAGGCGTTCCCCGGGAACACCGAGTCCGTCCCGGACTTCGTCGCCTCCGATGAGCTGTTCAAGAAGGCCTTCGACATCTACAAGAGCGGCACCCCGGCCAACGAGTTCGTCGGACTGCCCACCGCAGAGAACCTGATGCGCTCCTTCGACGAGGAGTTCCAGCGGATGCTCACCGGTGAGCAGGACGTCGATCAGATGCTTGCCGCGGCGCAGGACGCCTGGACCGCGAAGTTCTGATCCGGCATCCCGGTAACCGCATCAGGAGGCCATCGTGACCCTGCTCCAGATCATCCCCGAGAACGCAACAGAACCCTCGAAGCGCAGAGGCGGCCGCCGGCCCGCCCGTGACCGACTCACCCCGTACGGGTTCCTCTCGCCGACGGTCGTGCTGATGCTCGTCCTGATGTTGGTACCGATCGTCATGGTGATCGTGTACTCGCTGCAGGACAACGTCATCATGCGGAAGAACTCGACGTTCATCGGGTTCGGGAACTTCGCCGAAGTGTTGTCGGACAAGGTGTTCCGGAAGGCGCTGGTCAACACCACCATCTTCACCGTGGCCAGTGTCGTCGCCCACCTGCTCCTCGGACTCGGATTCGCCCTGCTACTGAACTCCCCGTTGCTGGGCAACCGGACCAAGGCGTTGTTCCGGGTGATCTATTTCCTGCCGTGGCTGTTCACGGTGGCAGTGATCGCGATCCTGTGGCGCCTGATGCTCAACCCGAACGGCATCGTCAACTTCCTGCTGGAGAAGGTCGGGCTCATCGACTCCGGCGTGGAGTGGCTGTCCTCACCGAACACCGCGTTGATCTCCGTCATCTTCATCAACGTGTGGGCGGGCTACCCGTTCTACATGGTCAGCCTGCTCGCCGGGCTCCAGGGCATTCCCAAGGATCTGTACGAGGCGGCTCGCGTCGACGGCGCGAGCAACTTCGCCCAGTTCCGCAACGTCACGCTTCCGCAGCTCAAGCCGATCGTCATCTCGATGGCGATGCTGGACGTGATCTGGACGACGCAGCAGTTCGCGTTGATCTGGATGACCACGGGGGGTGGGCCCATCGACAAGACCGAGATGTTGTCCACCTACACCTACAAGCTGGCCTTCAGCGAGTACCAGTTCTCGCTCGCCTCGGCCAGTGCGGTGATCATCCTCGCGGGCTCGATGGTGCTGGCCTTCCTCTACGTCCGCCACCAGAAGGCAAGGGACTGACATGTTGATGACCAAACACGGCGCCAGGCAATCGATGTCGACGGTCACGGCGCTGCCGCACCAGAACCGCAACCGGCTGCTCGCCAAGATCGCCACCCTGTTCGCACTGTGCGTGGGGGCCGTCTTCGCCGGCTTCCCGGTGCTCTGGATGCTCTCCAGCTCGTTCAAGTCCAACACCGAGATCTTCGAGTTGCCACCACGTCTGATCACTGACACCTTCTCGTTCTCCGCGTACGCCTCGATCCTTACCGACTCCGTCAAGCTGCGGTTCTTCGTCAACAGCTATGTCATCTCGATCGCGGTCACCGTGCTCACGCTCATCGTCGCGCTGTTCGCGGCATACGCGTTCAGTCGGTACACCTTTCCGGGCAAGAAGATCCTCAACGTCGTGATCATCAGCGTGCAGGCGGTACCGCCGATCACCCTGCTGATCCCGTTCTTCGGGTTGATGGTCACGCTGAAGCTCTACAACACCTACGCCGGGCTGGTTCTCACCTATATGGTGTTCACCCTGCCGTACGCGATCATCATGATGACCGGGTACTTCAACACCTTGCCGCGGGAGCTCGACGAGGCGGTCAGGGTCGATGGCGGCGGTGCGATGACCGCACTCTGGCGGATCCTGGTGCCGGTGTCGATCCCGGGCATCGTCTCGGTCGGCATCTACACCTTCATGATCGCGTGGAACGAGTACCTGTTCGCACTCACTCTGACCAAGACCGACGACATGCGGACGGTGCCGATCGGGATCCAGCTGTTGATGGGTCAGCACTCGTACGAGTGGAACGAGATGATGGCGATGAGCCTCCTCGGCAGCATCCCGGTCCTCGTGCTGTTCCTGCTCTTCCAGCGGTACTTCATCGGCGGAATGACCGCCGGAGCGGTCAAGAGCTGACGATTCCCCGCCACCAGGACGTCCTGGACCCCACCCGCCAGACCTACTGGCACCAGACATATCTCACGAGGAGAACCCATGCTGATCAACGGAAGACAACTGCTCGACGTCGCCAACGAGCACAACTTCGCCGTTCCCGCCTTCAACATCAGTGACTACGCGATGCTCAACGGCATCATGGAGATCAGCGAGGAGCGCCGCGCGCCGGTCATCCTGGCCATCCACCCGGATGAGTTGAGCCACATCGGGGCGGACGTGTTGCCGGCCATCATCGCCCGCGCACACCGCTCGTCAGTGCCGGTCACCATCCACCTCGACCACGGCGCCACCGTTGCGCAGGTGCTGACCGCGATCCAGGCCGGCTTCACCTCGGTGATGATCGACGGCTCGCTGCTGCCCTTCGAGGACAACGTCGCCATCACCCGCAAGGTGGTCGACATCGCCCATGCGGTAGGGGTTTCCGTCGAGGGCGAGCTCGGCACCATCGGCAAGACCGACGACGAAGCCGAGGCCGGCACGGCCGAGATCATCTACACCCGGCCCGAGGAGGCGGCCAGCTTCATCGAGCGTACCGGGGTGGACAGCCTCGCCATCGCCATCGGCACCTGCCACGGCATCTACCCGTCATGGATGAAGCCGGAGCTCAAGCTCGACCTGCTGGAGCAGATCAAGTCCACGGTCAGCATCCCGCTGGTGCTGCACGGCGGCTCGAACAACCCCGACGGCGAGATCGGGCAGTCGGTCAAGCTGGGCGTCAACAAGATCAACATCTCCAGTGACATCAAGGTCAGCTATCACAACAAGATGCGGGAGGTGCTGGCCGACGAAGGAGTTCGTGAGCCCAACACCATCCAGCCGCCGTGCATCGCCGCGATGAAGGCGACAGCCGCCCAGAAGATCGAGCTCTTCGATGCCGCCGGTAAAGCCGACCTCTACTAGGTCCGCCGGTGTCGCCGGCCCCGGGACCCTGCCGGTCCTGGGGCTGGGCGGCACCGTGGACTACGAGGTGCACTGGGACGAGTCGATCGTCCAGGAGCTCGTCGACCACTACGGGATCACGCCCGACGAGCTCGATCCCTGGGGACCGATCAACGACGAGAGAACGCTACTGACGGCTCTTCTCGGGTTCGTCGTCGACGGTTCCGGCGGTGAGCGGTTCGTCAGCTCGCCTGCTGTGGTCGAAGCTTTCGCCGCTCGGTTTACCAGAAGGATCACCCTCGGAGGGACCTGTGTGCGGGCCGCGTTGGCCATGGACAGACTGGGTCTTGGCTCCACCGTGCACCTGGTCAGCATCGACGACCACGTCCGGCGGCTGCTACCCGACACGGTCGGGTACCTGTGCAGCGCCGAGACCGACAGCACGGATCCGCACCTCATCGTCCAGTTCGACGCCGGGACCTCGGTCCGGGTGGGGGACACGGTCGTTGTCGCACCGCACCCGAACCGGGTCATCCTGGTGAACGACAGGCCGAACGAGTTGCTCCGGATCAGCGATCAGCTCGGCGAGGTCCTCACCGACGCGCCGGTCTTCCTGTTTTCGGGATTCAACACGATGAAGGACCCCGCGTTGCTGGCCGACCGCCTGCACCGGGTTCGTGCCGCGGTCCATCGGCTACCCGACAGTGCTGTCGTGCTCTACGAGGACGCCGGCTTCCACGACCGTTCGCTGCGCGCCCAGGTGCTGGCCGGCGTCGTCGACCTCGTCGACCTGTACAGCCTCAACGAGGACGAGATGCAGGGCTATCTCGGGCGTCCGGTGGATCTGCTCGACCCGGACGGGATGGCGACCGCCCTGTGGGAGCTCCACGAGCTGATCCCGGCCCAGACCCTGGTGGTGCACACCAAGTTCTGGTCGGCGGCGCTCGGTCCCGATGCGCGGCGATGGGACACCACGTTGCGCGGCGGGATCACGATGGCCAGCACCCGCTTCGCCCACGGCGACGACTTCACCCCAGCCGACCATGCCCGCATCGCAGCCGGACCGGTCAACCCCGCCGGCGCGCGCTTTGCGGACGAAATCGGGGCTCGGCTCGAGGGTGCGGTGCACTGCGTGCCGGCATTCCTGCTCGATGTCGCGCAGCCGACCACCATCGGCCTGGGCGACTCGTTCGTGGGCGGCATGGTCGCTGCCCTGATCACCGCGCCGGCGGTGACCGCCGCCCGCTGAGCCGGGCACCCCCGTGGTGACGCCCCCCTCGGCGCCACCACCGCTGACCCCGGCCGGTCGTCGCCCGCATGCCCGGACGGCGACCGGTCGGTCGTTCTGCCCAGAGGTCGGTTCGGGATGGTGTTGGAAAGAGGCAGGCGTTCCGCGCCTACCGCCACCTGCTGGAGCTCGTCGGACCGGCCACCCGAGAGGAGCCGGGGCCGGGTGTCCGATGAGCAGCCGAACGGCCGCCCGCCGGAATCGATCCGCCTCACGCCCCAGTTGCGAAAGGTGTTGCCGGAGAGACCCTCCGAAGTCCGCGCGGACCTAGAACCTGCCAGGCCGGTATCGCAGGTGAGCGACGGCGGTGTGGATCGGCTGATCGCCGGCGGTGATCTCGATGGCGGTCCTGTTCAATTCCGGCTCGAACAGCGCGGCGGCGATGAACGCGGCGACGTCGCCGCGGCTGATCGAGCCGTAGGTGATTGCCGGTCCGGCGGTGACGTGGCCGGTACCGGGCTCGTCGAGGAGTGTGCCGGGTCGGATGATCAACCAGTCGAGATCGGTGGTGGCGAGGTGTACGTCGGCGGCGCGCTTCGTGGCCATGTAGTGCTCGAAGCCGTCTGATCGGGGGCCGTCGCGAAGTGCGTCCATGAAGACCGAGACAAGGAGGAACCTGGTGACGCCGGCTTTTCCGGCGGCGTCGGCGGCTTTGGCGAGGCCGTGTCCGTCGATGGCGGTAGTCATGTCGGCCCCGGTGCCGTGCGCGCCGGCGCTGAAAACCACCGCGTCGTGCCCGGCCATCCGGGAGGCCAGTACGTCGACGCTGTCGGAGATGAGGTCACCAACCACGGGGTCGCCGCCGGCGGCGCGGATCACGTCGTCCTGGCCACCCGTGCGGTGCATGCCCGACACCCGGTGGCCATCGGCGGTCAGCAGGGCAGCCAGGCGGCGTCCGACACCGCCGGCGGCGCCGATCAGGAAGACGCGGTGGGTTGGTGCTGTCTGCATGGTCATGGGTTCCTGTCGAGTACGGAGTGGGCGCTGAGAAGAGCGGTGCGGCACCGGGTTCGGCGGGTGGTCGAGGTCAACGAGCCAGGGCCACGGTGCGGATGAACTCCACCGGGCTGTCGTCGGTCGCGGCGTAGGAGTACGGCCGGTCGCTGCGCAGCCGGGCAGAGGACCCGGCCGGGACATGGGTGTGTTCATCGTCGGCGGTTAGGACGAGCGTGCCGATCAGTACGTGGAACAGCTCCTGCGAGCCGGCGGGATCGGGGCGGGCGGTGTAGGTGTCGCCCGGGACCAGGCGCCACCGCCACAGATCAGCGAGACGGGCCCCGGCAGTGGCGATGAGCAGGTGAGCTGTGCTGCCGGATTCGGTGGACCAGACCAGGAGGTGGCCGCTCGTGGACCGGGTCTCGACGGCTGATTCCTTCGGCGGGGGGCCCAGGAGGTCAGTCGTGTCGGCTCCGAGTTGCCGGGCGATGCGGGTGATGGTGACCAGGCTCGGGTTCGCCTGGCCGAGCTCCACCTGGGTGAGGAGTCGACGGCTGAGCTGGGCGAGGTCGGCCAGCTGTTGAACGGTCAACCCGCGCTGGGTGCGGCGGGCCCGGATCCGTGCACCCACCTCGGACAGGAACTCGTGGTCCAGCGCACCGGCTCCGGTGTGATCCTCGCTGTCAGCGGACAGACGGCTCACGATCGCCCCCACGGCTCGGTCAGACCGCGAACAGTTGGTTGATGTCGCGGAACGCTTTGAACTCCAGTGCGTTTCCCGATGGGTCGAGGAAGAACATGGTCCACTGCTCGCCGGGTTCACCAGCGAATCGGACGTAGGGCTCGATGACGAAATTGGTGCCCGCCGCGGTGAGGCGCTGCGCCAGTGCCTGGAAGTCGTCCACGGTCAGGACCAGCCCGAAGTGAGGCACCGGCACCTGGTGGCCGTCTACGAAATTGGTTCCCGCCACCGGGGCGCGGTGGCCGTCGACCTGGTGGGTGACGACCTGGTGTCCGGCGAGATCCCAGTCGGTCCACCGCTCGTCGGAACGGCCACGACCGCAGCCCAGCACGTCACCGTAGAAACGGCGGGCCGCGTCGATGTCGTGCACGGGGAGCGCAAGGTGGAACGGGGGCAACGTGACCGGAGCGAGAAGATGAGTCATATGAGCAACATACTGCTCATCAACTGTATCTGCAATGCGCATTCTGTGAAGCCAGACACCCCTCGCGCGCCGGCGGCGCACCCTGACTCGGCGACGACTTGAGAAGCCCCGGATCGACGTCCTGGTTCGTAGCGCAGGTCAACTGGTGAGCCCCCGGGATGTCCGGAGACTGACTCAAACGGTCAGCTCGGCCGGCGGCTGGGCTGTGATGTGGGAGTAGAAGTACCGGATGGTGCCGTCGATGCCCCGCTCGTTGGTGAAGTTCGCCGCCCGGATGTCCTCGGTCAGCACCGGCGACTCCAACTCCACTTCCACCAGAGCCCGGGTCTCGCAGGAGATGTGGACGAAGCGCGGACTGTCCGCCGGGATGCCGAGCACCGCCGAGGCGGCGTCATGCGATTCCACGGTGGCGGTGAGCTCGAGTGTCCCGGGGCCTACCCGGCCGAGGATGACCCGGCCGCTGGACGCACCGAGGTCGACTGCGGCGAGGGAGATGGTGGTGGTCATGGGGGTGCTACCGCAGGAACGCGGCGGCGACGCCGGAGTCGACGGGGATGTGGAGTCCGGTGGTCTGGGACAGGTCACCGGCGGTGAGGGCGTAGACGGCGTCGCCGATGTGGTCGGGCAGCACCTCCTTGCCGAGCAGGGTGCGTTTGGCGTAGTAGGCGCCGAGGTCTTCTTCCTTGACGCCGTAGACGGCGGCGCGGGATGCGCCCCAGCCGCTGGCGAAGATGCCGGACCCGCGGACGACGCCGTCGGGGTTGATGCCGTTGACCCGGATGCCGTGGGGGCCGAGTTCGGCGGCCAGCAGCCGGACCTGGTGGGCCTGGTCGGCCTTGGTTGCGGAGTAGGCGATGTTGTTGGGTCCGGCGAAGACGCTGTTCTTGCTGGAGATGTAGATGATGTCCCCGCCGAGCTGCTGGGTGATCATCACCCGGGCTGCTTCCCGGGAGACCAGGAACGAGCCCTTGGCCATCACGTTGTGCTGGAGGTCCCAGTCCTTGACGGTGGTCTCCAGCAGTGGTTTGGACAGTGACAGGCCGGCGTTGTTGACGACCAGGTCGACGCCGCCGAACGCCAGGGTGGCCGCCGCGAACGCCGCGGCCACCGATTCCTCGTCGGAGACATCGGATCTGATCGCGATCGCGACATCGGGCCCACCCAGCTCTGTTGCCAGGGCGGCGGCGTTGTCCAGGTTGAGGTCGGCGATCACCACACACCCGCCTTCGGCGGCGATGCGGGTGGCGATGGCCTTGCCGATGCCGGAGCCGGCGCCGGTGACCATTGCGACGCGGGTGGCGAGTGCCTTGGGCTTGGGCATCCGCTGGAGTTTGGCCTCTTCGAGGGCCCAGTACTCGATGGCGAACTTCTCGGCCTCGCTGATCGGGGCGTAGGTGGACACCGATTCGGCGCCGCGCATCACGTCGATGGCGTTGAGGTAGAAAAGTGCTCCGCGACCCGCTTGCCTGGATCCAGCGTTAGGTGGCCCGACATGGCCGGATGGAAGCCACCCCCACGATCAGGTCCAGAATGGCCGGCGGGTACTGCCTGCGGGGTCTGCCCTCGTTCCGATCGACTCAGGGGCCGAACGTGCGTTGCTGTCTGAGGTCGGCGTCTTCGACGACCTGGGGCGTGGCGACGGCCACTGCGGCTGTATCGGGTGCGTGGGTCATAGCGGACCTGGGTCCGCTCGGGTGGGTGAGCAGTGCGGACGACACCTGTCAGCCACCGAGGTTGAAGCCTTTACTCGCACCCGGAACGGGTTCACAAGTCCGGCGACAACTCTTCGCAGGGGCGACCGTCTCCGGTACGTCGGTGTCTGCGAGGTCGCTGGCGACGGACAAGACCCTGGAACCGGCTCAACTCCCCCAGCTCCTCGGCCTGTCGAACGGGGGGTGCAGGAAGGCCCACTCCCGCACAGAAGTAGTACCCAGCCCGGGCGGATCCGTCCAAGATCTTGTACGGATCCGCCTACGATCATTGCTGTGCCGCTGCGAAATCTGATGGACGATCCCGTTTTCGGAGGTGCCCACCGGGAGGCTTTCCAGCGTCGCAGCCGAGAGAAGCTGGCGCGGGTGTTGGAGGTTACCCGGGAGTTGTTGATCTCGGATGGTCTTCAGGCGGTGAGTACGACGGCGGTGGCCGCCCGCGCCGGAATTTCGGTGGGGTGGCTCTACGGGTACTTCGAGAACCGCGAGGCGCTTCTGGAGGAGATCCTCATCGGCTGCCTCCGCGGTCTGGACGAAGCGATGGACGACGCTGGTCTGAACCTGGGTGGACCGGACTGGCGCACCAAGGCGCACGCCGGAGCGCAGGCCTGCATGGACTACTTCGACACCGACGCCGCGTTCCGCGGCCTCTGGTTCGCTGAAGAGTTCAACGGTCGCATGCTGCGGGTCAACCGGATGCACGACGACGCTCAGGCGGCGTGGCTGGCCAGTACTGTGACGCACCTGCGCGCAGGTGCCCCGGATGTGCCCATCGGGGTCGTCACCCAGGTGTTCGTCGGAATGCTGGACAAGGGCGTAGATCTCGCCTACCGAGACAATCCGAACAAGGCCGACCCCGAGGTCGCGGCCGAGGTCGTCCGAGCGAGCGTCGAGTACCTGGCGGCGTTCCTGCCCTGATGCTCTGTGGGGTGGCGCGACGACCGGGCTCGCGAGCCCGGTCGTCGTCGGGTCACTTGTCGTACTGGTGGTAGACCTTCGCGATCACGTGCCACCGGCCGTCCTGCTTGAGCAGGGTGTGGAAGTCGGTGTAGTCGGCGCCGATGGCGTCCTCCTCCATGTCGACCCGCACGACGGCGGTGGTCGGCGTGATGGCCAGGACGTCGATCCGGGTCTTCACGCGGGGAGCGGCGCCGTTGGTGGAGACGAAGTCGTAGAGGTTGGCGATCGGGCCGCCGAGCAGCTGTCCGTCGGTGAACCCGTACATCACCGCGTCGGAGTGGAAGGCCGCGGCGACCGCCTCGGCGCTGCCCACGCGGAGTCCTTCGACGTAGGCGGCGACGGCGGCGACCACGTGGTCGTAATCGTCGGTGGGCACGGTCTTGATGTTGCGCGTCACGGTGGCGGACATGATGCTCCTCGGCAGATGGGCAGGTTTCTGAATCCTAAACATGTTTCAGTCTGAGTTGGCAGGGGCCTGGGTGTGACTGCGGTCTCGGCGGGCGCGACGCGTCTCGCTCCCTTCGGACCGGGCCTGATCGGCAATGGAAATGAAACATGAATAGGTTTCAGTTGTAACGCAGCCCTGTTGAGCTGAGGTCACACACCGACCGGTCCAGCACGTGACCATGTGCCTCGACGACCCCGACGCGGTGCCCCTCCTCTCTGTGAAGGCACGTCCCATGGAAACCTCCGTCACGCCCATCGCCAACCAGGGCGCGGTCACCGGCACCGCAGATTCGCCCGCCCCCGATCGGTTGAAGTCCGGCCAGCTCGGGCTCGGTGGCATCCTCCTGCTGGCCTTCTCCAGCGCGGCCCCGTTGGTCGGCTGCCTGGGCAACATCCCCTTTGCGGTCGCGTTCGGGAACGGGATCGGTGCTCCCGCAGGGTTTCTCGTTGCCGGCGCGGTCCTGCTGCTGTTCGCTGTCGGCTACGTCGCCATGACCCGCCGGTTGAGCTCGGTGGGTGGGTTCTACAGCTTCATCAGCAATGGTCTGAGCAGGCCGCTGGGATTGGCTGCGGGGTTGTCGTCGATGGTCGGCTACCTGTGTGTGGAGGTCGCGGTGCTGGGCGCGGTCGGCTACTTCGGCGCCAGCACCTTCGCGGCCACCTTCGGCATCCATGTCCCGTGGTTGGTCACCGCCGTCGTCGTGCTGGTGCTGGCCGCGGCCGCGTCCTACTACGGTGTCGTCCTGTCCGCCAAGCTGCTCGGGGTGCTGTTCCTGGCGGAGATCGTGCTGCTGGCCATCGTGAACGCCGGCATCTTCATCCAGGGCGGCGCCAGTGGAGTCAGCCTCGAGCCGATCAACCCGGTCAATGCGTTCATGGGCGTCGCCCCGGGCATCGGGATCTTCTTCGCGTTCTGGTCATGGCTCGGCTTCGAGGTCGTGCCCAACTACGCGGAGGAGTCCAAAAACCCGAGGAAGTTCGTCCCGCTCGCGACCTACCTCGCGATCATCGGCATCGGCCTCATCCTGTTCATCACCGCTTGGGCAACCGTCACCGGATTCGGCGCCGACAACGTGGTCGCCGCCTCCGCCGAGCAGCTCGGCCAGTCCTACCTCAGCCTGGCCCAGACCTACATCGGAACCTGGGCAGTGGACTGCATGAACTGGCTTATCCTCACCGGCTGCTTCGCCTCGGTCCTGGCCTACCACCAGACCGTGTCCCGTTACGTCTACGCCATCGCCCGCGAGAACATCCTGTTCCCGCGCTCACTCGGCCGGACGCACCCGATGTACGGCAGCCCGGCGCGGGCCGTCATCGCCGTGCTGATCGGCGGACTCGCACTGCTGGCCGCGTTCAGCGCGTTCTACTACGCGTCGCCGTCGGCCCAGGAGTTCGCCGGCAACGACTTCACCACCGCCGCCTACGCCGAGGTCTTCGGCTGGCTCGCCATCGCCTGTACCTTCTGGGTCACCATCAACCAGATCCTGTGCTCGGCCGCCACCATCCGGTACCACCGCCTGCCGGAGAACCGCGAGCACTTCGACCTGTGGCGCACCCTGATCGCCCCCGGACTCGGCGGGCTGGGTCTCATCGGCGTGCTCTACCTGCTCTGGAGCAACCTGCCCAGCCTCGGCGGCGACATCCTCTGGGTCCGGCTGATCCCGTGGGTCTGCATCGGCTTCTTCACCGCCTGCGTCGCCGTCGCCTTCTGGCTCAAGAAGAACCGGCCCCGTGAATACGAAGGCCTTGGCCGCGTCCTCGCCGAGACCGTGCCGGAACCCGAGATCGTCTAGAGCAGTAAGCCTGAGGTGTGCACGATTTGAGCCGGTGCGGGTTCCATCACCCGCACCGGCTCTCCCGATTCCGAACAGCGCAGCACCCAACGTAGGTGATGTGCGCATCGTGCCGTTGGCCCGCTCGACCAGGCCTTTGGCTTCTGGGTCACGCCGGCGGCATTGTTGCACCCCGGTGCCCAGGGTGCCGCGGGACGCCTCGAACTCTTCGGTCAGCGTCGGCTTCCCGGCCCGCCACGATCCGACCGCGGCTTCGCTGTCCCACACCAGCTGTCGCGGCGCGGCACCCATCTGCGCAGCAGCACCCTGTGCCCGGCCAGAAGGTCCGGCGCCTGCTGGTGAACGAACTGAGCCGGCACTGCGACGGTAGTTGCCCTGAAGACCTCGTCTTCCAGGCGCCCATGGGCGGGTACCTCCGGCAACCCAACGGCACCCCCTCTGGTTCGAACGGGCCTCCCAGGCGGCGGGCGTGCGCGGCCCGACACCCCACGACCTTCGACACGCTGCGGTCTCGCTCGCCGTGTCGGCCGGTGCGAATGTCCAAGCTGTCCAGAAGATGCTCGAACATGCGCCGGCCGCCATGCCGCTGGACGTGAAGGCGGACCTGTTCGGACGACCTCGAAGCCGTAGCCGTGGCCATGGATCAGGCGGTATCGGCGCAGGTCGTGCCCGAAGCTCGCCACAAACTGGGCCGATCGGACACGCTTGTAGTGTTTTCACAGTTCGGCGACGTGGGGCCGAAGGGAGTCGAACCCTCACTGGCACGGACCTAAACCGTGTGCCTCTGCCAATTGGGCTACGGCCCCAGACCGAGCGGCGGGCCGCCCGGCGCCGCTCACTCTAGTGCGTGAGTGGCACATCAGGTCCTGTTGTCAGCCGGCCAGCCCGAGCTTGTCCAGCACCCGGTCGACATGCCCGGTGGCCTTGACGTTTCGCCACGCTTCGGCGATGGTGCCGTCCTCGTCGATGACGAAGGTGGACCGGATGACGCCGACCATCTTCTTGCCGTACAGCGACTTCTCGCCCCAGGCGCCGTACTGCTCATGGACGCTGTGGTCGGGGTCGGACAACAATGTGATGTCCAGCTTCTCCCGGTCGCGGAACTGCACCAGCTTGTCCGGGGCATCCGGTGACACACCCAGGACGACGTAGCCACCGGTGTCCAAAGTGTTGCGCGCGGCGGTGAACTCGCACGCCTCGGTGGTGCAGCCAGGAGTCATGGCGGCCGGGTAGAAGTACAGGATGACCCTCTTGCCGGCGAAGTCGGACAGCGAGAGGGCCTTGTGGTCGGCGTCGGTCAGTGTGAACGCAGGGGCGGTGTCGCCCGTTGCGGGGAGTGTCGTGGTCATGGCGTTAGGGTATTGACTTCGAGCGCAGCCGTGCGCCCGGGGGAGCGAGTGAGCCCCCGGACCCACCCGAGGACAAGGAACACCCCTGTGGCCCGTGACGCAGACACCATCCAGGCCGAGATCGAGCGTGCCCGCGATGCGCTGGCGGTCACCGTCGACGAGTTGTCCGTCCGGGCGAACCCGAAGCGGTTGGCCAACGAGGGCAAGACGAAAATCCTGGCCAAACTGCGCCAGCCGCAGGTCAAGTTCCCGCTGATCGCGGCCGGGATCGTCGCGGGCGCGTTGATCCTGCGCAAGATCATCCGCTGACTGACGTCGGGCCTGGTGGCAGCGTCGGACACGCGGGTTGCGTGCACGGATGGGTGGCATAGTTCACTCTGAGTGAAATCGTCGGGCCGACTATCGTGATCTCCGGACGGTTGTGCCGGGCCCGTCGATGCTGAAGCTGTGTCGATAGCGAGCGCCTGAGCACCAGAAGCTCGATATCGACAAGGCGGTTCCATGAGTTTGTCGCGACCAGCGTTACCCCTGATGGGCATCCTGCTGTCTCTGGTGATCGCGTCCTGCACCACCGCCGACGCCGGCAGTGTGAGCTCAATGGGCGCAGGCACGTCCGTTTCGCGGGCGGCGGGCTCGGGCTCGACCACCGGCACGAGCTCCACCACGACCACACCGACAGTCCCGGCAGCCACGGTCACCGCGACCCCGGCGCTGGGCAGCAAGAACCTCGACCCGACCGCTCCGATCACGATCAGTGTCGCGGGGGGCACGATCACCGACCTGACGCTGGCCAACCCGGCCGGCAAGGTCGTCGCAGGCACCCTCGACGCCGACGGGACCGCCTGGACCCTCGGCGAAGAGCTCGGTTACGGCAAGACCTACACCGTCAGCGGGCACACCGTGAACACCGCCGGCACCTCGAGCCCGCTCACCGGCACGTTCACCACGGTCGCCCCGGCCGACACCGTACGCACGATCCTCAGCCCCGGCGACGGTGACGTGGTCGGCGTCGCCGCCCCGGTCGAGATCCACTTCGGCGTCGAGCCCACGGACCGCGCGGCGGTCGAGAAGGCGGTGTCGATCACGACCACCCCCGAGGTGGAGGGTGCCTGGGCCTGGATCCAGCACGACGACGGGCTCTGGGCGCTGGACTACCGGCCGAAGAACTACTGGCCGTCCGGTACCACAGTTCATGTGCAGGCGGACCTGTACGGCGTGCACTTCGGCTCCGGGTACTGGGGCAAGGAGGACCTGAGCAGTGATTTCACCATCGGGCGCAACCAGGTCGTGAAGGCCGACGTCAACTCACACGAGCTGGTGGTGCAGCGCGACGGGGTCACCGTCGCCACCTATCCTGCGTCGTACGGCAAGGGCACCAACGCCGACCTGACGACCCGCTCCGGCATCCACGTCGTCAATGAGCTGTTCGCCGAAAAGCTGATGAGCAATGAGAAGTACGGCTACGTGAACGAGCTCGAGCACTGGGCCGTGCGGATCTCCAACAACGGCGAGTTCATCCACGCCAACCCGAACAGCGTCGACGCCCAAGGCAACACCAACGTCAGCCACGGCTGCGTCAACCTGTCGATGGACAACGCGCAGGCCTACTTCGAGTCCGCGCTCGTCGGCGACCCGGTGGAGGTCACCGGCACCGACGTCGACCTGTCCGCTGCCGACGGTGACATCTTCGACTGGGCCGTGCCGTGGAACTACTGGGTGACGCTGTCGGGCAAGAATGCCTGATCCGGCAGTCCGCCGACTGATCCACGCCACGGTGCTTGCGGAGCCCGGGGTGGTGGTGCCTGACGCGGCCGTGACCATCGGTAGCGACGGCATGGTCGACGCCATCGGTCCGTTCGACGGAGTCAAGCGGTCGGGGGATCTCGACGTCGCCGGGCGGGTCGTGATGCCGGGCATGACAAATGCGCACACGCATTCGGCGATGACCCTGCTGCGCGGGTTACTCCGACGATGTCCCGCTGCACACCTGGTTGACGCACATACGTGAGTTCGAGGTCCTGATGACCGCCGAGGACATCGCGGCCGGACTCCGGCTCGCGATCGTGGAGATGCTGCTGTCGGGCACCACCGGTTTCATCGACATGTTCGGTTGGGACGACGCCCTGCTGTCGATCGTGGACGCGTCCGGGATGCGGGCCAATGTCGCGCCGGCAGTGTTCGGCTACGACGCCGTCGCGTTCGAGAATGCCGACCCGCGGCCGGGTTCGGCGATCCTGGACGACACACCGAGGTTGGCGGCGGCCTACGCGTCGCACCCCCGGATCACGGTCTCCTACGGGTTGCACGCCCCTTACACGTGCCCGCCGGAGCTGATCGCCGACGTCGCCCGACGCTGCCGGGACAACGGGCTGGGTGTGCAGATCCATCTGTCCGAGACCCGCCGCGAGGTCGACAACACCGTTGCCGAGCACGGGGTGTCGCCGATCCGGCTGGTTGCCGATCTGGGGTTGCTGGAGACCGACATCCACATCGCCCATGCGGTGCACCCGATCGACGGTGACATCGCACTCCTGGCGCGGCCCAATGTCACCGTCTCGCACAACCCGGTGTCCAACCTCAAGCTCGGGGCCGGCATCGCGCCGGTCACGCGATACCGGGATGCCGGCGTCCGACTGGCGCTGGGCACCGACTCGGTGGCGTCCAACAACACGTTGGACCTGTTCGAGGAACTCAAGACCGGCGCCATCCTGCACCGAGGGGTGGCGCAGGACCCGTCCGTCCTGACCGGCGCCGAAGTCCTCGGGTGGGCGACCCGGGGTGGAGCGCTGGCCGCGCGGGCCGGTGGCACCGGGCGGATCCGGGTCGGTGAGCCGGCTGATCTGGTGGTGCTGGACGTTTCCGGCGCGGCTGCGATGCCGCTGCACGACGTGGAGTCGTTCGTCGCCTACGCCGCGTCGGGGTCGATGGTGACCGACGTGTTCGTCGCAGGCCGACAACTGGTCGCGGCCGGGCAGGTGACGGTTCTCGATCAGGACGCTGTCCGGTCGGACGTACGGGACAGGGTGGCGCGGATCAGGTCCGAGCTCGGCTGAGCAAGCCGGTTCAGTCTCGGAGATCTGACAGTGAGTTGGTCTCAGTAGGTATCGGTGCGAAGTCGTGTGCGTCGGCGGTTCGGTGGGCGTCGCCGGGTGTCGGAGATGGGATCGGGCGTCGGGTCGGTCCGGTCCAGCCAGGTGCGGCTCAGCAGCAGGACCACAAAGAGGACGGCGCAGCCCCACCATTGCAGCGACGACTCGCGCAGCGGCGGGGGCCGGTAACCCTGCCGCCAGGAGTTGAACTCGACCGCCTCGGCGAACGATTCAGCCCAGGCGTGACAGGTCACTGCGGCGGCGCCGGTCCAGCTCGCGTAGGAGCAGTTGTTGTGCAGCTCGCGACGGAACATCGCGTCCGCCTGTCGCCTGCTGGCGGCCGGCAACGGGCGACCCACGGCCTCGGAGTAGCGCAGCACGTCGTAGGCGAGGTCGTGTTCCTTGCAGACCTTGGCGAAGGTGTATCGGGTCTCGCCGGCGAAGGCCGAGCAGTCGCCGGTGGGTTTGACCAGGATGGGGTTGCCCTTGGCCCCGGTCACCACGATCGGCGCGTAGCCCATCACGGGGGAGAAGTCGGCTGGGAACGCCACCTCCGGATCGGCTGGGTCCACCGTTTCGGACGTGATGGCATCCAATGCGCGCTGCGCCGCCGGATCGGTGGATGCCGTGAGGTCGATCGGGGTGACGCCGAGGGTGAGGAAGGCAAGCAGGGCGCAGAGAGCCGTGACCCTCAGCTCGCGCACCATCGGTCCAGCCTGTCATGCCGGGTCCCTCCAGCTGTCAGGTCCTGCAGGTCGGCGACCACCGGAGGCTGGTCGCGGAGGGCACCGTCGCCGTCAGGACGGCGCCGGCACCTTTGTACGCTCTCGGTGAGCCTGCGCCGCTACGCCAGGTCCGAGCAGGGGAGTCGGGTTGCGCACAGTGGGTGTCGAGGAGGAGCTGCTGGTCGTCAGCGCCGACACCATGCGCCCGGTTCCGCTCGGGGACCGCGTGGTCGCCGAGGCCGGATCCGGGCAGTCGCAGGACCAGTTCGAGGCCGAGTTCAAGAAGGAACAGGTTGAGCTCGGATCATCGCCGACCACATCGTTGACGGACCTGGGCGCCGAACTGCACCGGCTGCGCACGGAGGTGTCCGATGCAGCACGCCGACGGGGGGCGGAGGTGGTTGCCGTGGCGTCCAGCCCGTTCAAGGTCCGCCCGACCATCAGTGGCGGTGAGCGGTATGCCGAGATCACCCTTCGGTTCGGGCTTCTCGCCCGCCAGCAGTTGACCTGCGGTCAGCACGTTCATGTCTCGGTCACCTCGGACGAGGAGGGGGTGGCCGTCCTTGACCGGATCCGGCCGTGGTTGGCGATACTCACTGCACTATCGGGTAATTCACCGTTCTGGCACGGTCAACCGAGCGGGTACGCGAGCTACCGCAGCATCATGTGGGGGCTGTGGCCCACCGCGGGTCCGACCGAGGCGTTCGGTGACGTCGACGGCTACCACCGGGCGATGGCGGAGCGACTCGCGTCCGGGGCTGCGATGGACCTCGGGATGATGTACTTCGACGCGCGGCTGTCGTCGCACTACCCGACAGTCGAGATCCGGGTGCCGGACGTGTGCACCGATGTGGCCGACGCGCTGCTGATCGCGGCGCTGGCCCGCGGGTTGGTGGACACCGCCGCCGCTGAGTGGCGGGCGGGGAAGCCGGCGCGCGGGATCAGTGTGGGGTTGCTGAGGGTGGCGGCCTGGCGGGCCGCCAAATCCGGGATGGCCGACGACCTGGTCGACACCACGACCGCTGAGGCGGTGCCGAGTCGGCAACTGTTGGACGCCCTGGTCGACCACATCGGGGATGCCCTGACAGCCAATGGAGATGCCGCGCGGGTACAGCACGCGATCGCCCGGATCCGGTCGACCGGCACCGGGTCGACCTTCCAGACCCGGTCGTACGCGCGCCGCTCGGACCTCGCCGACGTCGTGCGTGACGCTGCTGCGCGCACCATCGGTGGCGCGTCGGCCGACGCCTGACCACCGTCGTCCCAACGCCCTGAGCTGCGGTTTTAACTTCTCCGGCTCAGCCCTGTAGAGTCACTCCTCGGTCGGACAGCAACGAAGCGGTACCGATCGCCGGCGCCATTAGCTCAATTGGCAGAGCAGCTGACTCTTAATCAGCGGGTTCGGGGTTCAAGTCCCTGATGGCGCACATAATTCCAGGTCACAGGCTCGTGGTGATCGTTTCAGGCTGACGTTTCTGGCCTAGAACCTGCAGAGACGCAAGGACCGGGTGCGTCCGGCGCAGGTCATTCGCCTGCAACCCCACTCGCGCGCAGACACCATCGTCTCATCGACCACGGCGTGCCCCGAAGGACCCCACGGGACCATCCATCGATGCCCGGGATCGCACCGTACTCTCTCGCAGGGAAAGCATTTTTGACAGGCGCCGCCGGACGGCAGGGTGCGGAGACGAGAGCGGTCGACGTGCATGATGCGAGAGTCACCATCTACGAGGTGGCCGAACGGGCCGGGGTGAGCATCTCGACCGTTTCCAACGCAGTCAACAAGCCGCACAGGGTGAGCGCCGACACCCGACGGCGCGTCCTCGCCGCCGCTGATGAGCTCGGGTTCGTTCCCAAGGTGCAGGCGGCGGATCTGGCCCGCAAGGGAACCGGTCGCATCGGGGTGATGGCCCCGTTCACCTCCTATGCCTCCTACCTCCGGCGGTTGTCCGGGGTGCTCAGCGCGGCGGGTGCTGCCGGAATGGAGGTCGTCGTCTACGACCACGAGTCCGCAGCCTCCACGTCGTCCCCGACGCTTGCGAGCATGCCTATCCACGGTCGGCTGGACGGTCTGATCGTCATGGGTCTGGACATGGAACACGGCATCGCGGAGCGGTTCCACCGGCGCGGACTGCCGATGGTGGCGGTCGACGCCGAAAGTGATCTGTTCAGCAGGGTTGTCGTTGATGACGTCGACGGAGGGCGGGTCGCCGCCCGACATCTGTTGCAGCGCGGGCACCGTCGCTGCGGTTACCTGCTGGAGCGCCAGGTGGCTGACTACGAGTCGCAGGCGATCAAACGGCTCACCGGGTTTCGTGAGGTGATGTCCGCCGCCGGCGCCGCCGCGGTGCTCACGGCCAGCAGCGAGAACTCGGTGGCCGGGGCACGTCTCGCCGCTGGGCAGCTCCTGGATCGCGACGACCGACCGGCGGCCGTCATGGCGCACCACGATCTGCTCGCGGTCGGGGTGCTGCTGGCTGCCCGTGACCGCGGGCTGCGTGTCCCGGAAGACCTCGCCGTGATGGGTTTCGATGACGGGGAAGCTGCGGCCGCAGCCGATCTGACCACCGTTCGGCAACCGTTCGAGGAGTCCGGTCGCGCTGCGGTCCAGCTGCTGCTCGGCAATGTCGGTCCCGGCAGCGTCCGGACCACCACCGTGCTGGCCGTCGAACTGGTTCGGCGTTCCACCGCCTGAGCCTCGCACCACCCGACCGCCTCCGGGGCTCTGTCCGAACCGTGATAAAAGTGCTTCTAGCAAAACGCTTGACAGACTCTGCCGGCCGCGGTTGGCTAGCGGCACAACGACGTGAGACCTCAGAGCCGCTGTTTCGGCCGCGAGCCCGGATGGGACGTCATCGTGACCAGATGGGGGGCGACCATGACGCTGGATGAGCCGGTGGCTGCATTCCTGGCCTTCAAGCCGGATGCCGGGTCCTCGTCGGAATCCGTGACCGATCGTCGCCGATCGATACTTGCCGCGTCGGACGTGTTGTTCCGCCGGTTCGGCGAACCTGCTCCCGACGGTGCGGACGTGACCGACCATGAGGTGAGCACGCCGACCGGTCCGATCCGGGTACGGGTCTATCGTCCGCGCTCGGCCGCCGCGCCGCTTCCGGTCCATCTGTTCATCCATGGCGGCGGGTTCTGGCTCGGATCGATCGACGAACTCGTAGTGGACGCGACGTGTCGTGAACGCAGTCTTCTCGCCGACTGCCTGGTGATCGCCGTCGACTACCGGTTGGCCCCGGAGCACCCGTTCCCGGTACCGGTCGAGGACTGTTACCTGGCTCTGCTCTGGGCCCAGGCCAATGTGGGTGACTCGGTGGCGATCCCGGCCTCATCACCATCGGCGGCGTATCCGCCGGGGCCAACCTGGCGGCCGCAGTGGTGTTGGCAGCCCGGGACCGCGGTGGCCCGCAGCTCGCATTCCAACTGCTCGAAGTGCCCTGCCTGGATCTGACGTTGGACGCGATGCGGGCATCCGGTGTCGGTGACGACTTCGGCATCAGCGTGGCCGACATGGCAGTCAGCGCCGAGCTGTACCTGAGCGAGCCCGGTGATGCCACCAACCCCGCCGCGTCCCCGCTCAAAGCCGATGATCTGCAAGGACTTCCGCCGACCCGGATCATGACGGCCGAATTCGACCCGCTCCGTCATGAGGGGCGGCTCTACGCCGAGCGACTGCAAGCGGCCGGCGGGGTGGTCGACCATCACACCTATCCCGGGGCCGTCCACGGCTCCTTGGCGCTGACCGGGTGCTGGGAGCCGGCAAGGACCTGGCGCACCGATCTCCTACGAGCGCTGCGGCATGCGCATCACCCGGCGCCACACACCTGACCTCCACGCCACCGCCGAACCATTCGCCCCGTACTGCTCAGCGGCCCGCACCGTCCAGCACCGAACCACCCCGGCTGACGTCCTCGTCCACCGGCTCACCCTCACCGAAGGAGTTCCACCCGATGTCCTACCTACAGCGTCGGCGTCGCGCCGGCGGCCCCGCGTCGATGTTCACCGCCCTGACCCTCGGCGGCGCGCTGGTCATCAGCGCCTGCTCGGCACCGGGGGCTTCCACAGCGCCGTCCTCATCCAGCAGTAGCGCATCGACGGGGTCCGCGGCCGCCGGGGATTCCGTGACCTGCGGGACCGATCCGGTCACGATGAAGGCGTACTTCGAAACCGGCTTCCCACTGCCGAAGGATCTGACAACCGAGTTCACCAAGCAGTTCCCGAATGTCACCTGGGACATCCGTGAGGATCAGTTCGCCGTCATCACCCAGAACGCCGCCCGTACCCTGGCCGACAGCCCGCCCGACCTGATCCGCCTGCCCCAGCTGTCATCGCTGGCAAAGGACAAGTTGCTGAAGAACCTCGACGGATACGCGACCTCCTTCGGTTGGGACCAGTGGCCGGCGTCGCAGCTGTCCCAACTGCGCGTCGCCGACGACGGCACCCGCGGCAGCGGTCCGCTGCTGGCGATGGGGCTCAACTTCAGCATGACCGGCGTCTTCTACAACAAGGAACTGGCCACCAAGGCCGGGCATCACCGCCGCGCCCACCACGTTGGCAGAGTTCGACGCCGACCTGCAGAAGGCCAAGGACGCGGGCATCACCCCCATCGCCCAGTTCAACGGCGGTGCCACCGGCGGGTTGGCGTTCCCGCTGCAGGATCTGATGGCGGTCTACGGCTCGCCCACCGACATCAACGACTGGATCTTCGGCAAGTCGGGCGCCACCATCGACAACGCCGCCAACGTGCAGGCCGCCCAGCATCTGAAGAAGTGGATCGACGCGGGCTACTTCGCCTCCGACATCAACGCGATGGACTACGCGACCATGATGAGCCGGTTCACCGGCGGGGAGAGCCTGTTCATCTTCGACGGTGACTGGGAGTCCGGAAACCTGGACAAGCAGATGCCCGGCAATGTCGGCTTCTTCCTGACCCCGCCGGTGGAGGCCGGTGGTGCGCAGGCTGCGATGTCCGCACCGCTGACCTACGGCATCGCCGCTAACGCTCCGCACGCAGACTGCGCCGCCTTCTTCCTGGACTGGGTCGCCACCAACCAGGAGGCCCGCAGCATCGGTGTGACCGTCGGTGGTTCGCATCCGATGGGCCCGGCCGATGCCTACATGCCCACCGTTGCCGAAGGTTCGGTCACCGCCCAGACTCTCGCGGCCGGTGCCAAGGTCGTGCAGGACAACGGGTCGATGGACTTCATCGCGAACGCGAACGGTTCCATCTATGCGAAGAGCTGGACCCCGCAGCTGCAGTCGCTCGTCGCAGGTCAGCAGACCCCTGAGGGCATGCTGACCGCTGTGCAGGCCGATTACGCGGCGGACCAGGGAAACTGACCCGCCATGGCCAGCCCCCTCGCCCCGGCGCTCCCGGGTACCGAGCCAGTGCCGGCCGACCAGACCCGAGGGCGTCGCGCTTCCCGAGCGCGGCGCCCCCGCGGCTGGCTGGGCTGGCTGTTCGCGGCACCGGCAGTGCTGGTGTACGCCGTCTTCGTGCTGCGGCCGCTGGTCGCGACGCTGCAGTACTCCCTCTATCAGTGGAACGGCATCGGTGTCGCCACCTGGGTGGGGTTGGACAACTACGCGAAGATCTTCTCCGACCCTGAGCTGTACGGCTCGATCCTCAACGCGTTCGAACTGATCGTGTTCTTCAGCTTCGTCCCGGTGATCCTCGGCCTGCTCGTCGCCGCCACCATCCGGCGGATCTCGCAGAGTCGGCTCGCTGTGGTGGCCCGAACGGTGTTGTTCCTGCCGCAGGTCATTCCGTTGGTCTCGGCCGGCATCATCTGGACCTGGCTGCTCTCCTCCCGAGGCCTGGTGAACCAACTGCTGGACCTCGTCGGCCTCGGCGGCACCACGCGCGCGTGGCTCGGCGACTTCGGCTACCGCACTGCCGGCGGTGGGCGTGATCGGGGCGTGGGTCCTTCTCGGCCTGTGCACCCTGCTGCTGCTGGCCGGCATGAGCAAGATCGACCCTGGTCAGTACGAGGCCGCCCGCATCGACGGTGCGGGTTCGGTCCGTGAGTTCTTTTCCATCACGCTCCCCAACCTGCGGGCGGAGATCAGCGTGTGCATCACCCTGACGGTCATCGCCGCGCTCGCCAGCTTCGACATCATCTACATCTCCACCCAGGGCGGACCGGGTGGGCAGACGATGGTCCCCGGGCTGCAGATCTTCTACCTCGCATTCTCCGACCGCCGGATCGGCTCGGCGTCCGCACTCGCAGTGGCTCTGATGCTGCTGGTGCTGATCGTGGTCATTCCCATTCAGCGACTCGCCAAGGACAACTCCGAATGATCGTCACCAGAAGCGAAGCCTGGACCGGACGAGTTCTGCTGGTCCTGTTGATGGCGTTCACCATCGTGCCGTTCATCAGCCTGTTCGTCACCGCCCTCCACCCCTCGGGTACCTACCCCTCCGGGATCCAATGGCCAGACCATCCGCAGTGGGGCAACTTCGGGAAGGCGTTCACCGCGGCCAACATGGGTGGACTGCTGTGGTCCAGTGCCGTGATCGTGCTGGGCGTCGTCCCCGCGGCCCTGGTGATGGGCACCATGGCCGGCTTTGCGTTCGGCCACCTCCGGGTGCCGGGCCACCGCCTCGGGTTCTTCGCCTTCGTCCTGGGCCTGACGCTGCCGTTCGAAGGCATCATCACGCCGCTGTACTACCAGGTCCGCGACATGGGACTGCTCAACACCAGATGGGCCATCATCCTGCCGCTTGCTCGGCCTTTTCATGCCCTTCTCGGTGATCTGGATGCGGGCGCATTTCGCGACGATGCCCAACGATCTTTCCGAGGCGGCCCGCATCGACGGGGCCAGCACCTGGCAGCTCTTCTGGAAAGTCCATGTCCCACTGGCCCGCCCGGCCATCTCGGCACTGGGGATCCTGCTGTTCCTGTGGACGTGGAACCAATTCCTGTTCGCCATCGTGCTGGTGGACGATCCCGGCAAGCGCACCATGGCAGGTGCGCTCGGCGCCTTCCAGGGCCAGTACGGCACCGACATCCCTTTGCTGTGCGCAGGTTCGCTGCTGATACTCGCGCCGACGGTGATCGTGTTCCTCATCTTCCAACGGCAGTTCACCGCGGCACTGCTCCAAGGTGCACTCAAAGGATGAGCGGCCCGCCTGACCGACGACGAGCGGATCCAGCTGCTCCGATATACCCAACCGCAACGATGGCCGCTGTTGGACCGGTTCCCGGTCAGTACCGGCCTGCACGAACGGATCCTGTCGGAGGTGTTGGGGGAGAGCGTCGAGAGCACCCGACTCCGGCTGCGCAGCCTGCTGTCTCGAGCTGAGCATGCCGCCGCGGAACTGATGTCGGACACGGATTACCGGGAATCCTTGCAGGAGCTACCGTTTTGTGCTGGTGACCGGATCGCGGCGCTCGGCGACTCGATGACCGCCGACCGTCTCGGTTGGTTCGAACTGGTCTGCGACACCCTGGGATCAGCCAACGACACCGGGATCGCCACCCACAACCTCGGTCTCAGCGGTGACACCACCGCGGACGCACTGGAGCGGTTCGACCTGCTGGAGGCGTTCCGTCCCACCCATGTGCTGGTCATGTTGGGCACCAACGACGCCCGCCGGCACGGCCGCGCCACCGACCACCGGATGGTGACGCTGCCGGAGACGCGGCGAAACCTGGAAGTGCTGCTGGACCTGATCACCCGCACCCTGGGCGCACAGGCCATCTTCATCACCCCGCCGCCGGCGGACCAGGCGCGCATCACGACATTCTTTGCCGACGCACCACTGCGGTGGGATGCGGCCGAACTCGATGACGCCGCCGAACTCGTCCGCACGCTCACCTCCGATCACATCGACATCCACGCGTGCTCGAAGAACCATTCCGCGGCACGCCTATCTCGAGCAGGACGGGGTGCACCTGAGCCTCGCCGGCCAGCAACTCGTGGCTGCGACGGTCGTCCGCTGGCTGGCCGATCCGTCGCGCGCCGTCCGACCGGTAGGACGGGAGCATGCCGGCGCAGCCGGGAGCGACTCCGTCCGTGACCTTCGGTGACTCGTGTGGCACAGCCTCCCCGGGCCGGCGACCTGTCCTGCGGGTTGCCGGCATCTCCATCCGGATGTTGCATAGGTGGGTCACACCATCACAGGGAGATGAGCAGTATGTCCGGGATGATCGCCACTGCAGCCACCACGATCGATGCGACGCCCCAGCAGGTGTGGGAGGGCCTGACCGAGCCGGACCGGATCGCGGTCTGGATGCAGGGCTCCCGTGTCACCACGAACTGGGAGGTCGGCAGCCCGATCACCTGGGACGGTGAGTTCGACGGAAGCCGGTACCAGGACAAGGGTGAGGTGCTCACCCACGACGAGCCACACGTCCTCTCGATGACCCATTACAGCCCGGTGATGGGCGAGCCCGACGCCCCGGAGAACTACCACACGCTGGTGTACACCCTCACTCGGGGCGATGGCGTGACCCACCTGGAGCTCACCCAGGACGGCTGTGCCGATCAGGAGCAGGCCGACCAGTTCAGCCGGAGCTGGCAGCAGATGCTCGACGCCCTCAAGGCCCATCTCGAGGGCTGATCACTGTCGGCCGGGCACGCTCTCTCGACGCGGCGACGGTGGCGAGCCGGGCGGCCAGCTCCGGCACTCCGTCCCCTGCCAGACCGGGCAGTGCGGCGGCGCGCCCGGTCAGCAGCAGCAGGAGCTCGCCGATCGGGCCGCGCACCTCGGCGCCGTCACCGACCGTCCAGGTGGTGTCGGTCCCGACCAGCCGCAACCCGCGGAGTGTGCGTCGAGCCCAGAACGGCCAGCCCATCGTCCAGACCCGGGTGGCGCCGGCCCGGGCCGCTTCGACGGGCATGTCGTGAGTCAGGCCGAGCGGGCGGGCGATGTCCTGTCCGTGCACCAGAACGTCGAACAGGATGTTCCGGTAGTTGGTCACCATCGGCAGTCGGCGGGATGCGGCGTGCTCCCTGAGCTCGGCCACGATCCGGCTGCCGGGCCGATCGGCATGACGGACCGCCACATCGTGGTTGAGGCGATCGAAGCTGCCGCGGGCACGGACTGCGTCGGCGAGCATCGATCGCATCCCGGGGACCTGCGGTGCGATCGCCACATGGGCGGCGACATCGCGGATACGCCACTCCCGGCACAGGGACGCGGTTTCCCACTGCAGGTCGGTCAGCCCTTCGAGCAGATCGGCCACGATGAGTCGCTGCGCCTGGATGACGCTCCAGCTCTCCTCGAGATCCATTGCGCTACCGCCTCTTCGGTCGCCGACAGGCCGCCGGGGGTGTGACTCCGGAGCGGGCGGAAGTCCTGCCCCCCCGGCGTGGTACACGTCCGTCGACGTCGCGACCTGTCGTCATTTGGTACGGTTATCTGACTAATATAGTCAGTTGGACTGACCAACGTCAAGGAGTGCCGGTGGTTTCCAAGGCAGAGGTGGACGAGCTCAACCTGGGCCTGTTGCTCTTCGTCCCCTACCGCGCCCTGGAGAACCGGGTCTTTGCGGGCCTGACCGCTGCGGGGTTCGACGACGTCACGCTGGCCCAGGCCCGGGTGTTCCAGCGCATCGGACCCGACGGGACGAGGCTGACCGAGCTGGCCCAGGCGGCGCAGGTGACCAAGCAGTCCGCCGGGTTTCTGGTCGATCAACTGGAACGCGCCGGGTACGTGGAACGCAAAGCGGACCCCACCGACGCCCGGGCCCGTCTCGTGTGCGTCGCCGATCACGGCGCCGAGGCGGCCCGAGTGGCTGCCGCCGTCATCGCAGAGGTCGAAGCCGACTGGATCGCACACATCGGCGCGCGGGCGATGACCGAGCTGAGGCAGACCTTGAGCCGCCTGCGTGAGATCACCGACCCGTACCTGTGATCATGCGCCGATCGTGCTTGTGCGCCGTGATGCGGTGGACCTCGCGATCGACGACGCGCTGATCGCGTCAGCGCCGTGGAGCGGTACAGCCGACGACTCCACTGCATACTGATCCGCACACTGCACCGAACACCCTCGGATCCGGCGACCCCGGGCCATCCGGGTGCGCGCCTTCCGGCACGCCCCCGCCCGCCGTTCCGTTAACGCCCGATCTGTTCTGCTCCGTTCTGTTCTCTGTGCCCGCCCGGCCGGGCCGGGCCACTGTGATGAAAGCGAGATCCACCGTGCTGATAGGCATTCTGGGGGAGGCGGCACCGGAGGAGACCCGGGTCGCCGCGACGGCCACGACTGTCGCCCAGCTGATCAAGCTCGGCTATGAGGTCGTGGTGCAGAGCGGCGCGGGCGAGCGGTCCAGCTTCCCCGACACCGTCTACACCGACGCCGGTGCGTCGATCGGCGACCCGGCGACCGCGGACGTGGTGCTGGGGGTCAACGCCCCGTCGGCGGAGCAGTTGGACCGGCTGCGGCCGGGTGCAACGGTCATCAGCCTGATGTCGCCTGCGCTCAACCCCGACCTGGTGGCAGACCTTGCCCGCCGGCCGATCACGGCGTTGGCGATGGACGCGGTCCCGCGGATCAGCCGGGCGCAGTCGCTGGACGTGCTGTCCTCGATGGCCAACATCGCCGGCTACCGGGCCGTCGTCGAAGCCGCGCACGCCTTCGGTCGGTTCTTCACCGGCCAGGTCACCGCCGCCGGCAAGGTGCCGCCGGCGAAGGTTCTGGTGTGCGGGGCCGGCGTCGCCGGGCTGGCCGCGATCGGTGCCGCCGGCAGCATGGGTGCGATCGTGCGCGCGACCGACCCGCGGCCCGAGGTCGCCGACCAGGTCAAGAGTCTCGGCGGCGAGTTCCTGTCGGTGGAGTCCGCCCAGGTCGAGGTGTCCACCACCGGCTACGCCAAGGAGATGGGCGACGACTACAACGCCCGGGCCGCCGTGCTGTATGCGGCACAGGCCGGCGACGTGGACATCATCATCACCACCGCGCAGATTCCCGGCCGGGCGGCGCCCCGACTCATCACCGCCGAGATGGTCGCGTCGATGCGCTCCGGCAGCGTCATCGTCGACATGGCGGCCGCGACCGGCGGCAACGTCGAGGGCACCGTCGCGGGCAAGGCTGTGGTCACCGCCAACGGCGTCACCATCGTCGGCTACACGAACCTGGCCGGCCGGTTGGCGACCCAGGCCTCCCAGCTGTACGGCACCAACCTCGTCAACCTGATGAAACTGCTGACACCGGGCAAGGACGGCAGCCTGGTCCTGGACTTCGATGACGTCGTGCAGCGGTCGATGACCGTGGTGCACAACGGCGAACTGACCTGGCCGCCGCCACCGGTGAGCGTCTCGGCCGGTGCCCCGGCACCGGCCGCAGTGGTGGCCGTTCCGGCTGCGTCGTCGGTCAAGGCGAAGGTCCCGATGTCGCGGTGGTTCGCCGTCGTCGGGGTCGCAGCCTCCGTGCTGTTCCTGCTGACCGCGATCTCGCCGCCGTCGCTGCGCGTACACCTGACAGTGTTTGCGTTGGCCATCGTCATCGGCTACTACGTCATCGGCCATGTGCACCACGCGTTGCACACCCCGCTGATGTCGGTGACGAACGCGATCTCGGGGATCATCGTCGTCGGCGCGCTCCTGCAGATCGGACACCCCGGTCTCGCGAACGGGACCGTGGTCACCGTGTTGTCGTTCCTGGCGATCCTGCTCGCCTCCATCAACGTCTTCGGCGGCTTCGCGGTCACCCGCCGGATGCTCGCCATGTTCTCCCGCAGCTGAGAGGCCGGACCCATGACCGTCGAGACTGCCGCCCAGGCGGCGTATGTCGTAGCAGCACTGTTGTTCATCCTGGCGCTGGCCGGGCTGTCCCATCACGACTCGGCCAAGGCCGGGAACACCTTCGGAATGGTCGGCATCACCGTCGCCCTGCTCGCCACGATCGCGCTGGCGATCGACGGCGGCATCTCCACCCTCGGCCTGGGGCTGCTCGTCGTGGCCATGGTGGTCGGTGCCGCGATCGGGCTCTGGCGCGCTCGGGTGGTGGAGATGACCGGGATGCCCGAGCTCATCGCCATCCTGCACTCCTTCGTCGGTCTCGCGGCCGTGCTGGTCGGCTGGAACGGCTACCTCAACGTCGAGGCCGCCCAGGACGGGCCCGAGGCGCAGCTGCTGGCGGCCGAAGGGCTTGCTGGGCATCCACGCCGCCGAGGTTTTCATCGGCGTCTTCATCGGTGCCGTCACCTTCACCGGTTCGGTCGTGGCCTTCCTCAAGCTGTCCGCCCGGATCAAGTCCACGCCGCTGGTGCTGCCCGGGAAGAATGCGCTCAACCTGGGTGCGCTGGTGGCCTTCGCCGCGCTCACGGTGTGGTTCGTGGTGGACCCGCACCTGTGGCTGCTGGTCGTGGTGACCCTGCTGGCGTTGGCGCTGGGTTGGCATCTGGTCGCGTCCATCGGCGGCGGCGACATGCCGGTCGTGGTCAGCATGCTCAACAGCTACTCCGGCTGGGCCGCGGCCGCGTCGGGCTTCCTGCTGTCCAACGACCTGCTGATCATCACCGGCGCCCTCGTCGGCTCGTCCGGCGCCTACCTGTCCTACGTCATGTGCCGCGCCATGAACCGGTCGTTCATCTCGGTCATCGCGGGTGGGTTCGGGATCCAGGCCGGGCCATCGGAGGAGAAGGACTACGGCGACCATCGCGAGATCACCGCGGAGGGCGTCGCCGAACTGCTGGCCGCCGCCGACTCGGTGGTCATCACGCCCGGTTACGGGATGGCCGTGGCGCAGGCTCAGCACGGCGTCGCCGAGCTGACCCGCAAGCTGCGTGAACGGGGGGTCAAGGTCCGTTTCGGCATCCACCCGGTGGCCGGCCGCCTGCCCGGGCACATGAACGTGCTCCTCGCCGAGGCGAAGGTGCCCTACGACATCGTCCTGGAGATGGACGAGATCAACGACGACTTCGCCGATACCGGTGTCGTTCTCGTGATCGGCGCGAACGACACCGTCAACCCGGCGGCCACCGAGGACCCCAGCTCGCCGATCGCCGGGATGCCCGTCCTGCAGGTGTGGGAAGCCGCCGACGTCGTCATCTTCAAACGCTCGATGGCGTCCGGTTATGCAGGTGTCGCGAACCCGCTGTTCTACCGGGACAACGCCTCGATGCTGTTCGGGGACGCCAAGCAGCGCGTCGAGGACATCCTCCGGGTGCTCTGACCCTCCC
This sequence comes from uncultured Actinomycetota bacterium, assembly GCA_963784315.1. Lineage (GTDB taxonomy): Bacteria > Actinomycetota > Actinomycetes > Mycobacteriales > Nakamurellaceae > Nakamurella. The sequence goes on along the minus strand of CAWAQR010000001.1, from coordinate 246,617 downwards.
GACTGGGCAACGCCGCGGTGGCCCGGACGGTGATTTCCCTGGTGTGCGCCCCGTGCCGTGCGGCGGGCCGGCGTACCTCGTCGAGCTGGGCCGGGAACACTGATCCGACCGACAGTCGGTCGGTAGCCGGACGGGGGCGCTGTAGGGCGGCACCGGCCGCTGACGCTACCGCGGACCGACGGCGCGCCAGGGCTAGCGCTGTTGCCAGGCCTGGACGTATGCCCGGCCGTAGTCGTTGCCGTGCGGCGTCCGCAGCACCGTATGAACGTGGAAGTTCTGCGGCGTTCGGTAATCCAGGAAGACCCCGCAGTGGTGGTCGAGCTCTGCGATCAGTACCGGCGACTGAATGCGGTAGTAGAACACGTCACCCGGCTGGTGGCCGCCGATCCAGCTGAGCCAGGTGTCGTCCAGATGGGCGCTGATCTCGCGGAGTCTGGCCCGCCGCGGGCCGGCCGGCAACAGCGCGACGAAGTGTTCGGCGATCCGCAGCACCAGAGCGGCTGCTGCCTCCGACATCTCGCCCACCCGCACGCCCTCGAGGGGAATCACCCGGTTGTCCTGGAACGCCCCGGCCAGGTGCCGCTCGTCACCGGGGTGAACCCGGCCCGGTGGCATCGCCGGATCGACCATCAGGTCGAACGCCGTCGCCGTGCGGCGTTGCTCCGGGGTCAGTGCCGCCATCAGCTCCGTGCCCAGCCGGATGCGGTCGTCGAACGCCCGCAGGCCGACGTGCGGACCGTCGTCGATCTCGTTGGGCTCGGCACCCAGGAACACCGGGCTGAGCACCATCCGGCCGGCGACGACCAGGCAGTTGACCGCACAGTGATGGCCGAAGAGCTGCCAGCCCCACGGCTGAACCGGGTCGGGCGTGCCGTACAGGGCGATGTTGTAAGCGAACTCGTTGAGCACCGTGGGTAGGCCGACCACGTCACCGAGAAAGCCGTTCATCAGCATCATCCCGTGCACGAGCCGGAACCCCTCGTCGCTCAGTGACGCCCGGACCAAGTCCAACGCGAGCTGTTGGACGGTGGTAGACCGGAACTCCAGTCGGAGCCCGGTGTCGAACTGCATGAATTCCGGATTCGCCCAGGTCTGCCATTGCGCTGCGTCGACCGGGTGGTTGATCCGGGCGCGGGCATCGTCGTCGAGCTCCGACAGTAGATGCTCGGCGGCCGCGACCATCGCTGCGACCGGCGCCTCCTCACCTGCTCGGGCCGGCTCGAACGGGTGTACCTCTGGTCGGAGGGTGCCGTCCTCGGTGATGCCGGTGAACGGGTTGCCGTACAGGGGTTTCCAGCCCTCGATCAGACCGCCGGTGAACGTACCGGGGGTGCTGGCAGCGTCGCGGTAGGCATAGGCATCGAGGCCACGGACGTCGGCCAGTCGCGGGTGGTCGGGCGGGAACAGGAACTGGCGGAACTGTGCGGACACCGGACCTCCTCAGATCGTGACGGCAGCGTGCCGCGTGTGGCTGCCGACGACGGTGTTGCGCAGAATGCCCAGGCGTTCGACATCGACCTCGACGACGTCGCCGGGCTGCAACAACCACGGCGGGGTGCGTGCGTAGCCGACACCGGACGGGGTGCCGGTGGCCAGCAGGTCTCCGGACCGGAGAGTCAAGGTGCGCGAGATCAGCGACAGTGTGTCGCCGACGGTGTAGACCATTTCCTCGGTGTTGCCGTCCTGCACGGTCTCACCGTTGACCCGGGTGCGAACCCGGAGGCCGTCGCGGAGATCGCCCACCTCGGCTGCCGGCACCATGGGGCCGAGCGGACCGGACCGGTCGCCGTTCTTGCCGAGGATCCATTGACTGCTGAGCTTCTGAGCCCGGCGGGACGTCAGGTCGTTGAATGTGGAATAGCCCACCACCGCGGCAAGTGCCTCGTCCGGCGTCGCGTCGACCAAGGTGTCGCCGATCCACGCGACGATCTCACCTTCCCAGTCCAGCCCGTCCTCGTCCGGCGGGACAGGCACCTCGGCGCCGTCGACGGACAGCGACTGGGTCCACCGTGCGAACAGCGTCGGGTAGGGCGGCAGCTCCTGGGACGAGAACGATCCTTCTGCGACATGTTCGAGATAGTTCAGGCCGAGGCAGATGACCCGCGCGCCCGCAAGAACCGGCGGCACGAAGGTCACCTCAGTGCGCTCACAGTGGCACCGACCAGGCCGGTGGCGAGGTGGGTGGCGGGGTCGGCCCAGAATTGGGCCAACGGGGCCAGCACCGTGACCTTGCTGCCGTCCTCGGACAGGGCGGCCACCTGCACCGCGCCGCCGTGGTCGATACCGACGATTCTCATGGATCTACTCTCTCAACGGGTTCGGGTAGGTGCAGAAGAGGTCGAGCAGACCTGTAGTACCCCGGGTGGGTCTGTCGGCAATGCCCGGCGTCCATCCCCATAGTGCACACCGACGAGACTGGCGCACGGCTGCCCCGAGGCGCCGGTGGCGCGACGTCCTTGTCGGGTCGGTCATCGACATTCTCGTTCGAGCACTGGCCGGTCGCATACCTCAGGTGTGAGTCGGCAGAAGGAGCAGTCCGGACCGGGCGCGTTCCGCGGTCTACAGCCCCACCTCCGGCTGCTCGGCGCAGCACTGCCCTTTTGCGCGGGGGGAGACTTCGATGGCCGCCTGCGGAAGCAGCGCCGCCGGGTCGGGCACGTCGGGTTCTGCCGCTGCCGGAAGTGGGATTCCCCATCAGATCTGGCACCGCTACCCCGGCGAGCGGCAGTCTCCCTCAGGTCGGAGAACAGCGCTGCCCGGTGCCTTTCCTGATGGGTCCGGCCCCCCGTGCGCCGCAGGTCGACCGGACTGGCCACCGCGTTCTCTGCAGAGTGCGGCGGCGGGCTGTCCGCTCTGGCAAAGCGGCCGGGTCGTACTGATGCCCGGATCGGGTAGTACCGTTCGCCTATTCGGCTGAAGTGTGCGCCGCACCGCCCCGGGGAGGCCGGATCAGCCGCGGGCGAAGTCACCGGTCTGTTGCGCGGCCCGGTCGCTGCCGGTGAATTCGAGAGCGCGCTGCTCGGCGTCCGCGCTGCCGGTGAACACGCCAGGTCGCGCCGAATACGACCCGGGGTCAGCGCCGCCCGGTTCGCCTGACTCCTCGGTGGCGATCCGGACCAGCGGGAGCGCCTCCGGATGGTGCCGCCGGAGGTACTCCACGAGCGCCTCCCGCACCTGGCACCGCAGGTCGAACACGGTAGGTCCGTCGACCCCGGACACCAGGACGCGGATCCGGACCAGGCGACCCGTGGCATCGGTCACCTGGAGCAGGCCGGTGCGGCCGTCCCAAAGTGTGGATGCCGCCAGGGTGCGGTCGAGTTCGGTGCGCAGTTCCGACAGCGGGACCCGCCAGTCCAGGTCCAGCTCCACAGTGCCCAGAATGGCCGAGTCCTTGCGGGTCCAGTTCTGGAACGGTGTGGTGGTGAAGTAGGTGGACGGCAGGATGAGCCGGCGGTCGTCCCAGATCCGGATGACCACGTAGGTCAGGGTGATCTCCTCGATCCGGCCCCATTCGCCTTCGACGACGACCACGTCCTCCATACGCAGGGCGTTGGTGAATGCGAGTTGCAGCCCGGCGAACAGGTTGGACAACGACGACTGGGCGGCCAGACCTGCCACGATGCCGATGACGCCGGCCGAGGCCAGGATCGCCGCACCCGCCTGCCGGGCGCCCGGCAGTGTGAGCAGCATCGAGGCCACCACCAGGGTGACGATCAGCGCGACGGCGACCCGCCGGAGCAGCATCACCTGGGTGCGCACCCGGCGGGCGCGCCGGTTGTCGACCACGTCGATCGGGAATTTCGCCAGGGTGAGGTCCTGGGCGACGAACGCGACCACCGCGAGCAACCAGCCACAGCCGGCGACGATCGTCAGCCGGAACACGTACTGCAGTGGGCTCTGCCAGCCCCCGATGGCAGTCGTGGAGCTGATCACCCATTGAAGTGCGACCAGCACCAGGACCAGGCGCAACGGTGTCCGGCCACGTCGGACCGACTCGACCAGGACCGGCCACTGCCGACCGGCGCTGCGGATCACCACCCCGACCAGTGCGCCGAGTCCGACGGCCACGACCGCGGCGACGGCAAGGAACAGCGCCAGCCAGGCCAGGGGATAGGGGTGTGAATCGGTGGGAAGAGAGGCCAGGAACATCCTTCGAGCGTGCCGGACCGGCACTGCAGAGTCAGGGACGCACGTCACTGATCTGCTGTGATCCTTCTTGCCGGTGGCATGGACAACAGGCACCCCGCCCGGCCGGCCGAGGTGTGGGTTGCGGCTCATTGGGCGGGAAGCGGCGGTTTCGATGGTGCGAATCGACGCCTCGCAGGCAAGGATCGGGGAGCACCCGACACCCGCCGCGGCCCGCCTGCGGCTCCGGGTGTCGCCGGCCCAGAACTGCCGCACCCGCACCCACGTACCTGTGAAACCCCTTCGAACAGCCGTCCAACCTTGGGAGTGACTACATGTCAACGCCGTCTCCGGATCCGACCAGCTGGCTCACCGAACTCCTCACCACGCAGAACTCGCCGCTGTGGCCCTTCGGCGGTGGCTCGGAAATGGCCACGTCGATGGCCGACCCGGCCCGCTCGTTGGCGCCGTGGACCGCCGCGCTGGACGCGTTCGCCACCTGGCAGACCGAGAGTGTGCGCCGGTTGACCGCCCCGTGGGTCTCGATGTGGCCCGGGTTCGGCGCCGCCCCCGCCGAGCCGGTGAGCGACCGACGCTTCGGCGGCGAGGCGTGGGCCACCGATCCGCGCTACCACGCGCTCGCGAAGACCTATCTGAAGCAGACCGACCGCATGCGCAAAGCGATCGACGGCGCACCCGTCGACGACCGGACCAAGGCGCAGTGGGACTTCGCGCTGCGTCAGCTCACCGACGCGCTCAGCCCGGCGAACAACCTGCTGACCAACCCGGAGGCCATGCAGCTGGCGATCGAGACCAAGGGTGCGAGCCTGGTCGAGGGGATGCGCCTGTTCTCCGAGGACCTCGTCCGCGGCCGCATCTCGATGACCGACGACAGCGCCTTCGAAGTGGGCCGCAACGTCTGCACCACCCCGGGGACGGTGATCTATCAGAACGACGTCATGCAGCTGATCCAGTACACCCCGACCACCGAGACGGTGCACGAGCGGCCGTTGGTGATCGTGCCGCCGTGCATCAACAAGTACTACATCCTGGACCTGCAGCCGGCCAACTCCTTCGTCGCCTACGCGGTAGCGGCGGGCCACACCGTCTTCCTGGTGTCGTGGCGCAACGCCACCGCTGCCCAGGGTGGCCTGACCTGGGACGACTATGTCGAGCACGGGGTGTTGACCGCGATCGACACGGCTCGCGCGATCACCGGTGCCGAGCAGGCGAACACGCTCGGGTTCTGCATCGGCGGAACCCTGCTCGCCAGTGCGCTCGCCGTTCGTGCGGCGACCGACCAGCACCCGGCCGCCAGCATGACCCTGCTGACGACCATGCTGGACTTCTCCGACACCGGTGAGCTCGGGCTGCTGATCAGCGAGGAGGGCGTCAGATCCCGGGAGTCCACGATCGGCGACGGCGGCCTGCTGGCGGGCAGTGAACTCGCGCAGGTCTTCGCCTCGCTGCGGGCCAACGACCTTATCTGGCCCTACGTCGTGAACGGGTACCTGAAGGGGCAGGCTCCGCCCGCGTTCGACCTGCTCTACTGGAACAGCGACGACACCAACCTGCCGGGGCCGATGTACTGCTGGTACCTGCGCAACACCTACCTGGAGAACAAGCTGCAGATCCCCGGCGGCACTGTGCAGTGCGGGGTGCCGGTGGACCTGGGCAGGGTGGACCTGCCCACCTTCGTCTACGCCTCGCGGCAGGACCACATCGTCCCGTGGACGTCGTCCTACGCCAGCACGCAGTTGCTGCCCGGTGACATGACCTTCGTGCTGGGCGCCAGCGGTCACATTGCCGGCGTCATCAACCCGCCCGCCAAGAACAAGCGCAACTACTGGACGCGACCGGACGGCGCCGCGCTGGACGGCGACGCGGAGCAGTGGCTGGCGGGAGCGGACAGTGTTCCGGGCAGCTGGTGGCCGAAGTGGTCCGGGTGGCTGGCTACACGGGCAGGCGACCTGGTCGACGCACCTTCCGTCGCGGGTAACGCGGAGTTCGTGGCGATCGAAGCCGCCCCCGGCAGCTATGTGAAGGCCAAAGCCGAGTAGGCGTTCTCCCGCGTCACCCTGCAGTTCACACCCCCGGCGGCGACCGGTCCGACGCCATCACCCGATGTCGTCGGCCCGGTCGCCGTCGTCGTCTCGTCAGCGCCGTCGTCGGCGCAGGTTTCCCGCCGGTCACGACTCGCCGGGCCCCGGCTGGACACTCTTGACATCCCGCTCAAGTAGTGTCACTTTAGGTAGTCAACCTATTACAGAGGGTCGACCATCGGCGAGAGTCCTCCTTCGTCGCAGGAACCGGACCGACAGAAGAGCGAGAGGTCAGCGGTGTCGACACAGATTCTGAGTCGCAGTAGCGCTGTGGAGCAGCGGGCGGATCGGCACCCTGTGACATCCACGCCGATGGCGTCCGCGCCGAAGCGACAGTGGCGCTACCGGTACCGGTTGATGGCTGCGATGGTGCTGGTGTCGTTGCCGTTGATGATCGTGTTGTCGGCGCTGTTGACCTCGGAGGCGGCGTCGGGGTTGACGGCGGCGAACCTGCACGAGGAGGCCAAGACCGCGGAGTCGGTGGCGCTGCGCGTGGAGGACTGGCTGGTCGAGCGGCAGGACAACCTCCGGCATCTCGCGGAGGCGACGTCGGACCAACTCCAGAGCCCCACGCTGGCCGGTGATCTCGCTGATGTCGCGAAGACCTACGGGGTGTACTCGCTGATCGAGGTGACCGATCTGACCGGCGCGGTGCTGGCGTCGTCGTCGCCGGCCACCTCGGTGGAGGTGGTCGGGCGGGACTGGTTCGCCACGGCCGCGCGGCGGGTCAGCCGGTGGTCACGTCGCCGGTGCAGCGCAGCGACCGGGTGGAATGGGTGATAGCGCAGCCGGTGGTGGGTGCGTCAGGCCAGCCGCAGGGCGTGGTGGTCGCGCAGTTGGATCCGGCGGTCCTGGCAGATCTGCTCAAGCCGGCGGACACCGCGACGATGCTGGCGGTGGATGCGCAGCGGCAGTTGGTCTATTCGCAGCACGATGGGTGAGGTCAGCGATGGGGCAGCGCTGCTGGCGGCGGGTGCGCTGCGCACCACGGTCGACAACGACGCGACGCGACTGGCGGCTGCCGGCGATCCTGGAAGTGCCCAGTTCATCGACAGCGACGGAGTGGAGCTGGTCGCGGGATACGCGACCGTGGCGACGCTCGGACTGGGTCATCGTTGTCCACGAGCCGGCCGCCGATGTGCTGGCCCCGGTCACTCAGCAGCGTGACAACGCCATTCTCATCGTGGGTCTCGCTGCCCTGGTCGCCATCGGGGCGGCGCTGTTCATCGGCACCCGTGAAGCGGCGAAGCTGCGCGGGCTGGCCGACCAGACGTCGGTCGCCGGTGTGGAGGTGAATTCGGCGGCGGCGGAGTTGTCGGCGTCGTCGGATGAGTTGGCGGCGACGACGGCGCAGCAGAGTGCGGCGGTGACGCAGGTGACGGCGACGACGGAGGAGTTGGCGCGGGCGTCGACGGCGATTGCGGACACGGTTGATGATGTGGCGCGGCAGACGGCGGAGACGAGGGAGAACCTGGAGCGGGCCGAGGCTGATATTGCGATGTCGAGTGATCGGACGTTGGCGTTGGCGGGTCGGGTGAATGACATCGATGCGTTGCGGGTGTTGATCAATGACATTGCTGATCAGACGAATTTGTTGGCGTTGAATGCGGCGATCGAGGCGGCTCGGGCGGGTGAGAACGGTCGTGGTTTCGCGGTGGTTGCGGATGAGGTGCGTCGGTTGGCGGAGCGGTCGAAGTCGTCGGCGGGGGATATCGCGACGATCATCTCGGCGGTTCAGGGGGAGACGAACGCGACGGTGATGGCGATGGAGAAGGGTGCCAAGCAGATGCAGCAGGGGTTGAGTCTGTTGGCTGCGGTGACGGATGCGAACAATCAGGTCCGGTTGACGACGCAGCAGCAGCGGACGGCGAATGCGCAGGTGGTGGAGACGATGGAGCAGTTGACGGATGCGAGTCGGCAGGTGTCGGTGACGGCGCAGCAGATCGCTTCGGCGGCCGGGAATCTCGCTGATCTGGCCGGCAACCTCGAAACCACCGCCGCAGTCACGAGAGACAGGTACTGAGATGGCTCGATCAGGGGTTTCCCGCTGGCGCTCCGTGACCGGCCGGTTCGGTAATCGCCTGGTGGCGGCGATGGTGCTGGTGTCGTTGCCGTTGATGGTGGTGATGGCCGGCTTGTTGACGTCGGAGGCGGCGTCGGGGTTGACGGCGGCGAACCTGCACGAGGAGGCCAAGACCGCCGAATCGGTGGCGCTGCGGGTCCAGGACTGGCTGCCGGAGCGGCGGGAGAACATGCAGCACCTGGCTGCCGCCAATGCGGATCGGCTCGACAGCCCTACGCTTGCCGCCGATCTCGCCGACGTGACCAGGACGTACGAGGTCTATTCGGTGGTCGAGGTGACCGATCTGACCGGGGCGGTGCTGGCGTCGTCGTCGCCGGCCACCACGGTGGAGGTGGTCGGACGGGACTGGTTCGCGACAGCGGTGGCGGGGCAGCCGGTGCTGACCTCGCCGGTGCAGCGCAACGGCCGGTTGGAGTGGCTCATCGCGCAGCCGGTGGTGGGTGCGTCCGGCCAGACCCAGGGCGTGGTGATCGCGCAGCTGAACCCCGCGGCGTTGGCGAGCCTGCTCAGGCCCGCCGACAGCGCCACCATCCTGGCGGTGGATGCGCAGCGACAGTTGGTCTATTCGAGCACGATGGGTGAGATCACCGACGGGGCAGCATTGTTGGCGGCGGGTGCGCTGCGCACCACGGTCGACAACGACGCGACCCGGCAGGCGGCAGCGGGGAATCCTGGCAGCCTTCAGTTCACCGACACCGACGGGACCGAGCTCGTTGCCGGATACGCCACGGTGCCGGACCTCAACTGGGTCGTCATGGTCCACGAGCCGGCCGCCGACGTGCTGTCCCCGGTCACCCAACAGCGTGACAACGCCATTCTGATCGTCGTTCTCGCCGCACTCATCGCCGTCGCGGTGTCGATCCTGTTGGCGTGGCGGACGACGCTGCCGGTGCGGCGACTGACCGACAGTGCCCGCAAGGCCGCCGGCGGCGATCTGAGCACCCGGGTGGACCCGCAGGGGCCCAACGAACTGGTGGCGCTGGGCGAGGCGTTCAACACCATGCTCGCCGCGCAGGAGGCGCTGCTGAACCAGGTCAATGCGGCCGGTGTGGAGGTGAATTCGGCGGCGGCGGAGTTGTCGGCGTCGTCGGATGAGTTGGCGGCGACGACGGCGCAGCAGAGTGCGGCGGTGACGCAGGTGACGGCGACGACGGAGGAGTTGGCGCGGGCGTCGACGGCGATTGCGGACACGGTTGATGATGTGGCGCGGCAGACGGCGGAGACGAGGGAGAACCTGGAGCGGGCCGAGGCTGATATTGCGATGTCGAGTGATCGGACGTTGGCGTTGGCGGGTCGGGTGAATGACATCGATGCGTTGCGGGTGTTGATCAATGACATTGCTGATCAGACGAATTTGTTGGCGTTGAATGCGGCGATCGAGGCGGCTCGGGCGGGTGAGAACGGTCGTGGTTTCGCGGTGGTTGCGGATGAGGTGCGTCGGTTGGCGGAGCGGTCGAAGTCGTCGGCGGGGGATATCGCGACGATCATCTCGGCGGTTCAGGGGGAGACGAACGCGACGGTGATGGCGATGGAGAAGGGTGCCAAGCAGATGCAGCAGGGGTTGAGTCTGTTGGCTGCGGTGACGGATGCCAACAATCAGGTCCGGTTGACGACGCAGCAGCAGCGGACGGCGAATGCGCAGGTGGTGGAGACGATGGAGCAGTTGACGGATGCGAGTCGGCAGGTGTCGGTGACGGCGCAGCAGATCGCTTCGGCGGCCGGGAATCTCGCTGATCTGGCCGGCAACCTCGAAACCACCGCCGCTGCAACCGGACTCGTCTCCGCCGGCAGTCGGGGCTGATCCGGGTGCTCGCGGTGCTGCTACCGGTCGGCGCGGAGCTGTATGCGGTCCCGATGGACTGTGTGCGCGAGGTCGTGGCCGCCCCCGACGTGGCGATGCTGGCGACCGCCCCCGCCTTCGTGGCCGGGCTGTTCAATCTCCGCGGGCAGATCGTGCCGCTGTTCGACACCGCCGCGGTCCTCGGAGTCGGGGCCGTCGGCGGGGTCACCTTCGCCGCCGTCATCGAGACCTCGCTCGGGCTGGCAGGGCTGGCCGCCACCGAGTTGCCGCAGCGGGCCCTGTTGACCAACAGGACCGGACCGTCGGAGCTGCCCGGCACCAGTGGGGTCTACGAACACGACCGGCGGGTGGTCGTGATGCTCGAGCCCGAGGCGTTGCTGACCCAGGAGCGGCTGGACCGCGACTTCCACGGGATCGCGATTTTGAGCGGAGCGTCCTGATGGCCGCGCTCACCGAACAGCAGATCCGCGGCCTGTTCGCCCAAGAGGCCCAGGTGCGACTCGCCCACCTCGACCAGCTCCTGCTGCAACTGGAGGACCGACCCGACGACGAGGATCTGATCAGGTCCGTCTTTCGGGAACTCCACACCGTGAAGGGCTCGTCCGCCGTCGCCGGTCTCGGTGAGGTCAGCCAGGTGGCGCACCACCTGGAGGAACTGGTCGGAGAGGTCCGCTCGGGGCGGTTGGCCGTGACCGCGGACGTGGTCGACACCCTGCTGACCGGCGCCGACGCACTCCGGGCCGCCGTCAGCGCCTCGGCTTCGGAAGGGCCCGGAGTGCCCGTGGTCGCGGACCGTCGCGCCGGGCCGCCGCCCGGCGCTGCCCAGCGCCCGATCCTCGATGCCGTCCCGACCAACCCGCCCGGCGACCGGGCGGGGGTGGACCGGGTACCTGCGACCCAGGCCCGCCCCGCGGTGCCGGATCGGGCACCCGCCGCCCCCGTCCGGCCCGGACCGGACGTCGGCGGTGTGGTGATGGTGCAGACCGAGCGGCTCGACGAACTGGTGCGGCTGCTCGGTGAGTCCGCGGCCGCGCACCTGCGGGTCGGTCGGATGCTCAAGCAGCGATTCGGGGTGGACCCCGCTTCCTCCACCGAGTACAACGAGCTGTCCCGCTTCCTCAACGTCCTCCAGGACCGTGTCATGCGGACCAGGATGGTCCCGGTCGCGACCATCACCGATCAGCTGCAGCGTGCCGTGCGCGACATCGCCCGCGCCCAGGGCAAGGATGTCCGCTGGCAGGTGGAGGGGGCGGCGACCGAGCTGGATCGCGGTGTGCTGAACCAACTCTCGGACTCGCTGCTGCATCTCGTGCGCAACGCTGTCGACCACGGCATCGAAGCGCCCGCCGACCGCGGCGACAAGCCGCCCCAGGCGACCCTCCGGCTGCACGCCTGGCAGTTGGGCTCCGACGTCATCATCGCGGTCACCGACGACGGCCGCGGCATCGACATCCACCGGGTCCGCGAGCGCGCGGCCAGGCTGGGCCTCGACACCGCAGACGCCAGTGAGACGGAGCTCCTCCAGCTCATCTTCCATCCGGGGCTGTCCACCACCACCTTCGTCACCGATGTGTCCGGCCGGGGGGTCGGCCTCGACGTCGTCAAGTCCAGCGTCGAGGCGGCCCGCGGGCGGGTCGAGGTGCTCTCCGAGGTCGGCGTCGGCACCGAGTTCCGCATCGTCGTGCCGATCACGCTCGCGGTCCTGCGCTGTCTTGTCGTCGAATCCGGCGGTCAGCGGTTCGCGTTGCCGTTCCACCGGGTCGTCCTGTCCCAGGCCCACGAGTCGTCGCGGGAGATCCAGGCCGAGGGCCGCACCGTGGTCTGGGTCGGGAACGAGCCGGTGACGGTGTCGACGCTGTCGGACACGCTCGGCATCGGTCAGCCCGAGAAGAGCGTGGGTCCGATCGTGGTCCTCAGCGATTCCGCCCGCCATCACGCCTTCCAGGTCGACCGGCTGGTCGGTCAGCGTGACGTGGTGCTCAAGGGCCTGAGCCGGCTGCTCCCACCGCTGCCGGCGGTGGCCGGGGCAGGCATCGAGCCGGACGGGTCGATCTTCGTGGTGCTCGATCCGCCCGGGCTCATCCAGCGCGCCCGGCAGACCACCCGGACGGTGGCTCCGGCCGTCCGGGTCGACCATTCGACGGGCCCGCTGCGGCGGATCCTGGTGGTCGACGACGCGCTCACTGTGCGCGAGTTGCAGCGCAGCATCCTGGAGCGCGCGGGCTTCGACGTCCGGGTCGCGACCGACGGGATGCACGCGCTGTCGATGCTCGCCGAGGAGCCGGCCGACCTGATCCTGACCGATGTCGAGATGCCCCTGATGGACGGCTTCGCGCTGACCGTGGCGATCCGTGCCAACCCGGCCCTGACCAACATCCCGGTGCTGATCCTGAGCTCCCTGTCGAGCCCGGAGGACCGCCAGCGCGGCCTGGACGTCGGGGCCGACGGGTACATCATCAAGAACAGCTTCGACGAGGCCAGCCTGCTCGCCGCGGTGAACCGGCTGCTGGGGGCGGTCGTATGACCGCGACCACCACGACCATCCGGGCGCTGGTCATCCAGGGCGATTCGGCGGCGCGGACCCAACTGATCCGGGTGCTGCAGCACGACGGCGACATCCGGGTGATCGGGCCGGCATCGACCTCGGCCGAGGCGATCAGGATGGTCCGACAGGACCATCCGGACATGGTCATCGTGGACCTGCAACTGCCCGACGGCGGTAGCCAGCACATCATCGAACAGATCATGATGGCCCACCCCACGCCGATCCTGGTGCTCTCGCACGGGGCCTCGGACCGGAACACCCCGACCGCGGTCGAGGCGCTCGTGGCCGGCGCGCTGGAGGCCCGCCCTGCTCCCGTGTCGTGGACCGCGTCGACCGAGCTCGAGTTCCGGCACTGCGTGCGTCAGTTGCGCAAGGTGACGGTGGTCCGGCACCCGCGTGGTGGGCGGGCCAAGCCGCCGGCTCGACCGTCGTCGCGGGTCCCCAGGCAGCCGATCCTGGCGATCGGTGCGTCCACCGGCGGCCCCAGTGCGTTGGCCACGGTGCTGTCGGGCCTCGGCGGGCTCTCGGCACCGGTGCTGATCGTGCAGCACCTCCATCCCGACTTCACCAACGGGCTGCTCGACCTGCTCGCGCGGGCGTCCGGGCTGCCGGTCCAGATCGCCGAGCACAACGCTGCGCTGCAACGGGGCCACGTCTATCTGGCGCCGGGACATCGACATCTTCGGCTGGGACCCGGCATGCGGATCGAGCTCAACCCGCAACCGGTCAGCCTGCACCGACCGTCGGTGGACGAGATGTTCCTCTCGGTGGCCGAGCACGCAGGTTCGGGTGGCGTGGGCGTGCTGCTGACCGGAATGGGGGAGGACGGCGCCCGTGGGATGCGCGAGATGCACGACAACGGCGCGACCACCTTCGCGCAGGACGAGGCTTCCTGCGCGGTGTACGGGATGCCGCGGGCGGCTTTCCGGCTGGGGGCGGTGTCGGAGGTGCTACCGCTGACCCAGATCGCCGCGGCGGTCCGCCGGACGATGACCGGGGTCCGGGCATGACCGCGGAGGCCGCGGTGGAGGAGCTCGTGGATCAGGTCGCCGAGGTGCTGCGACGGGAGATCGGGCTGCGTCCGGAGGCCACTCTCCGGGGCCGGTTACGCCGGTCGATGCGCGACGAGGCAGTGGCCAACCACCTGCCCCTGGACAGCTATGTGGCGACCCTGACCACCCGACCGGGGGCGTTGCAGGGGCTGTTCAACCGGGTCACCGTGCAGGAGACCAACTTCTTCCGCCATCCCGAGCACTTCCGGGTGATGGCCGAGATCCTGCCCACCCTGACCGCGCCGGTGACGCTGTGGAGTGCGGGGTGCGCCAACGGACAGGAGTCCTACAGCCTGGCGATGCTGCTGGCCGAACTGCGCATCGACGGGCGGGTGATCGCCTCCGACATGTCCACCCGGGCACTGGAGCGGACCGCGGCCGCGCTGTACACGACCAAGGAGACCTCCGGGATCAGCCCGGAACGACGTCAGCGGTTCTTCACCCACAGCAATCACGGCTGGCAGCTCAACCACGACATCCGCGCGCCGGGTCACCACGATGCAGCACAACCTGATCGACCCGATCCCGGAGGTGGTCCGGCGCAGCCAGGTGGTCTTCTGCCGCAACGTGCTGATCTACTTCTCGCCGGACCACGCCCGCAAGTTCGCCGACCGGGTCGTGGACACGCTGCCGGCCGCCGCCGTCTTCCTCGGCTCCGCGGAGGCGATGTGGCCGATCAGCCCGCGGTACGAGACCGTGCACGCCGCCGACACCTTCTACTACCGGGCGCGGACCGGACAGGCCTCGCCGACGCCGACACCCGCAGGGCGGGCCCCTGCCCCGCCGCTGCGTCCGGTGCCGGTGCCGGTGCCGGTGCGTGCCGCACCGCCGACCGCGCCGCGCGTGCGGCCGGCTCCGCCGTCGACACCCGACAGTGAGAGCAACGATGCCGCCGCCATCGCCCGGACCGGACATCAGTTCCTCGACGCCGGGGACTTCGCCCGGGCCGTCGTGGCCTTCCGCAAGTGCGCCTACCTGGCGCCCGACGACGCGCTCTCCCACGTGCACCTGGGTCTTGCCCTCGAGGCGTCCGGGGACGGTCGCGCCGCCCGACGCGCCTTCGAGACTGCTCGGCGTGCGCTGCTGGACAAGGACCCGACGCACGTTGAACACGCGATCGGGGGGTACGCGACGAGTGAACTCCTCCGGCTGCTCGACACGAAAAGGCAGGTCCGGACGCCGTGACGACAATGGTGTGCTTCATGGCCGACGGCGGTGAGTACTGCATGCCGGTGCTCTCCACCCGCTCGGTCCGCCGGATCACCGGGCTGATCGCGCTGCCCGGGGCCGGCCGGGACGTCATCGGCATCATCCCCGGTGATCCCTCGCTCACCGTGATCTCGTCGCTCGGGGTCGGTGGTCAGCATGTGCTGGTCGTGGAGAGCGGTGACCGGACCTTCGGCCTCCAGGTGGACGAGGTGACCGGGTTGCGCCGCGTGGACCTCGCCGACATCCAACCGGCCCCGCAGGGCCAGGACCGCGGCCTCATCTCAGGGACCATCGAAACCGGTGGCCGGCTCATGCTGGTCACCGACGCGAGTGCATTGGCGGAGCGACTATGAACTTCCCGACACGTCCGGCCACGATTCTCATCGCCGACGACTCGCTGCTGATCCGGGCGATCGTCCGGGCCGGCCTGGAGGAGGAGGGATACCAGGTGGCCGAGGCCGACGACGGCCTGGTGGCCTTCGCGGAATGTCGTCGGCTCCGGCCGGACGTGGTCCTGCTGGACATCGAGATGCCCGGCCTGGACGGCTATCAGGTGCTCGCCAAGCTCAAGGCCGACGCCGAACTCCGCAACACCCCGGTCGTGTTCCTCACCAGCCGTACCGACACCTCCGACATCGTCGCCGGACTCAAGGGCGGCGCCCACGACTACCTCAAGAAGCCGTTCGAGCCGGCCGAACTGCTGGCCAGGGTCGGCTCCGCGGTGCACGTCAAGCGACTGCAGGATCAGCTCTGGGACCGCAACGTCGAGCTCGACCGGATGAGCCGCACGGACGGTCTGACCGGCCTGTTCAACCGCTGGCACCTCGAGGACGAGCTCGCGCGACAGCCGCGGACCGCCAACCGGCACAACGACGACCTGGCGATCATCCTGTTCGACATCGACCACTTCAAGCGGGTCAACGACACCTACGGGCATCCGGCCGGTGACCTGGTGCTCTGTGAGTTCGCGCGGCGGCTGACCGAGTCGATGCGGGCCGGCGACATCGTGGGGCGTTGGGGCGGCGAGGAGTTCCTCGCGCTGCTGCCCCGGACCGACCTCGCCGGCGCGATGGCCGTCGCCGACCGGATCCGGACGGCCACCGCGGCGACGCCGATCACCGTTGCCGGCCAGGAGATCTGGGTCACGGTCAGCGGCGGGTGCGTGGTCGGCGGCGGCACGGACCCGACCCGGCTCATCGAGATCGCCGACACCCGGCTCTACGAAGCCAAGACCGGCGGTCGGAACCGGATCGTCTCCGGCACAACGGCGGCTGAGTGATCGGTCCATCCGTTCGGAGCGGTCGGCGCGGTCGGCGCGTCCGGCACGGTCGCAGTGCGCCGCACCGGTCGTCGGTCGACCGGTGCGGCTCGGGTCGGGCCGGCTCAGAACGGGTATTGGGGCAGGTCGCCGCGCATCGTCACCCACTGCACGTCGGTGAACGCGTCGAGGTTCGCGTCGATTCCACCGTGCCTGGATCCGGTGCCCGACTCGCCCACACCGCCGAACGGAACGAGCGCCTCGTCGTTGACGGTCTGATCGTTGATGTGGACCAGTCCCGACGGGATCCGCTCCGCAAGGTCGAGGCCCTTCATCACATCCCGGGTGAGAATGCCCAGTGACAAACCGTATTCGGTCCCGTTGGCGAGCCGAACGGCTTCATCCAGGGTCGAAAATGGGACCACGGGTGCCACCGGGCCGAAGATCTCCTCGGCGTAGGCGGGCGCGGTGAGCGGTACGCCGGTGAGCACTGTGGGTCGGTAGAACAGCCCGTCGTAGGTGCCACCGGCGGCGAGGGTGGCGCCGGCGTCCACACTCGCGGTGACCACCCGGTGGATGTTGTCCCGCTGCCTGGCGTCGATGATCGGCCCGATCGCGACGTTGTCCCCCATCGGGTCTCCGACCGGCAACCGGTCGGCGTGCTCGGCCAGCGCGGCGGCGTACTCGTCGGCGATGGAGGCGGCGACCAGGTGGCGGCTGGTGGCCATGCAGATCTGCCCCGCGTGATTGAACGACCCGAAAGCGCCTACGGAGACGGCTTTCTCGAGGTCGACGTCGTCGAGCACGAGCAGAGCGGAGTTGCCACCCAGTTCCAGGTGGACCCGTTTGAGGTTCCTGGCCGCGGCCTCTGCGACGACCCTGCCGGCGCGGGTGGATCCGGTGAACGCGACCACCCGGATCAGCGGGTCGTCGATCACGGCCGCCCCGACATCGGCACCGCCGGGCAGCAGGTGGAACAGACCCGCCGGTAGGCCGGCCTCCTCGAAGATCCGGGCGAAGACCACCCCGCCGGACACGGCTGTCCGCGGGTCGGGCTTCAGGATCACCGCGTTCCCCAGCGCGAGCGCCGGGGCGATCGACCGGATCGCCAGGATGATCGGGGCATTGAACGGCGCGATCACCCCGACCACGCCGACCGGGAGTCGGCGCGCCATCGACAGCCGCGGCTGGTTGGACCGCAGCAGCTGCCCGTAGGAATGACCGGCCAGACCGGCTGCCTCCCAGCACTCCTCGGCGGCCACCACCCGGGTCTGGAAACCGGCGAACGGGCGGATCGCACCGGATTCACGCATCAGCCACTCGTGGATCTCGTCCTCGTGGTCAAGGAACAGCTGACCCGCCCGACGAAGCACGGCCGCCCGTCGGTCATAGGGGAGGGCTGCCCACTCGACCTGGGCCCGGGCAGCGGTCTGGGCTGCGCGCTGCACGTCGGCACTGCTCGCGGCGCCGACCCGGGCGAGTTTCCGGCCGGTGGCAGGTTCGACAGCGTCATAGCTCCCGCCCGACCCCGGAACCCAACCGTCGCTGTAGATCTTGTCTTCCCAGGTGCTCTGTTCCAGGAATGCCATGACGTGAACCTCTCTGTCGGCACCACACCTGAGCGCTGGACGCCCGGGCCGGCCGAGCCCGACGATCATCGGCGGGCTGCCGCCCTCATTCTGTACCGCTGCTCGGCGTGCGGGAGTGATCGGTGGTCGCCGTGGCGGTGGAGTCGGGTGTTCATCGTGCAGTCCACTTGCGGAGCCGCGGCCCGACGGGGACGGCGGGCGTCATTTGAGCTGATACAGCGCCCGGGCCTCGTCGTGGGTGGCGATCGGCCGGCCCACGTCCTTGGCGATCTCCTGGGCCTGCTGCAGCAGTTCGAGGTTGGTCGGGTTGCGGGCCGGGTCGTAGAAGAGTTCCAGCCCGGTCTTGATGTGGCCACCCAGCTCGATCGCGCGCCGCAGGATCGGTGGTGTCGTCCAGCGCGCCCTGACCCCAGATCGAGATGTACCAGGGATGCTTGACTTTCGCCTCCTCGATCATCCACAGGTAGTAGTAGAGGCTCTCCAGACTCGGCTTCATGCCGTTCGTGCCGATGGGCTTCATGGCAGTCAGTCCGTAGTCACCGATCAGGTAGAAGTCCCACATCGAGCCGGGCGTGGACATCCCGGAGTTGACGTAGTGCATGGCGTGCCGCAGATGACCGGGTTCGTACACGCCGTAGACCATCGGGATGCCGCGCGCCCGCAGCATCTTCCACTGGCTGGCGACCCGCTGGTAGTTGAATCCGAACTCCGGTCCGACCAGATATCCGTCCTCGTCGGTGTCGGTGGCGAAAAGGGTGAGACCGGTGTCCACGCAGGCGATGCGGGCGTTGGCATTGTCGTTGAGGTACATCACGTGCTCGAGCCCGTTCTCCTCGGGCAGCAGCCGCAGGTTGTTGCACGTGGTCGGATACCAGGTGATGTCGGGATGCTTGCGCAGGACCTTGTCCCAGGTGCGCATGTAGTCCTTGTAGGCGTTCTCGCCGAGCAGGTCGAAGCTGGTGTTGTGCGCATGGATGGCCCCGGCTCCCGCCTCCCAGCAGCGGATCGCATCCTCGGCGATCTCGTCGTAGGTGATGGGTGTGTTCGGGTTCATCTCCCTGGACCGGATGCCGTTGATGTGGGACTCGATCACCACCGGCTGATCCCAGGTCGGCTTCATGTCGGCGTACTTGTCGAGGGCGGTGCCCATGGCGGGACTCCTGTCGTTGCGTCGAGGGTGGTGCTGGCGTGACACGACGGCTGAGCCGCGGTGCGGTTTCAGCCCGCTGGTGATCGGGCGTCAGTCCAGCGAGCGAGGTGACGCCGACGGCAGCAGTTCGTCGACCCCGCGCAGGACGTAGGTGGGCCGCACATGGGATGCCGCCAGCATCGGGAGCGTCGTCTCGCCGGTCAGCACCAGCGCGGTGTCCATTCCGGCCGCGACGCCCATCGCGATGTCGGTGCTCAGCCGGTCACCGACCATCAGGCAGTCACCGGGGGTCAGGCCGATCTGTCGCATCGCAGTCTCCAGCATCAGCTTGTCCGGCTTTCCCGCGTTCACCTCGCATCTCACCCCGGTGCAGGCTTCGATGGCGGCGACGATCGCGCCGGCGTCCGGCTCACCGTGGCCGGCCGGGAACGGGCAGAACACGTCCGGGTTGGTGGTGACCAGGATCGCCCGTCGGTACACCGCCAGTGCGTCGAACGCGATCTGCAGTTTCCGATAGTCGAATGCCCGGTCGTAGCTCGCGACCACCACATCCACCTCGCGAGGGTCGTCGGTGAGCGTCAACCCGGCACGGATCAGCGCGGACTGCAGCGGCAACTCACCGATCACGAAGATCTTCTTGTCGGCGGCATGCTCGACGCAGCCACGCCGTCATGGTGACGACGGTGTTGAGTATCTCGTGCAGTCCGGCCGCAATGCCCAGACCGGCCAGCTTGTCCACGTACATCTGCGGGTCGCGGGTCGGGTTGTTGGACAGGAACACCAATTTCGCCGCCGTCGAGCGGAGCTCGTCGAGCATTGCCGCAGCGCCGGGCAACAGTTCCCTGCCGAGATAGATCGTGCCGTCGAGGTCGAACAGGTAACCCCGGTAGATCCGCTCCGGCCGGCGGAGCAGCGAGTCCACATCCTGGCTCGACCGTTCCCAGCCCGCCGTCATCGCGACCACGCCGCGAGCTCGCCGAACAGATCCCGCAATGCCGGATACAACGTGCGGTACACCTAGTACAGCTGGTCGTAGGCACCGAAGTTCGCCGCGTCGGGTTCGAGCCAGCGGCCGGTGCCGGTCATGGCCGCCGCCGCATCCTCGATGGAGGAATGGATCCCGACAGCAGCCGCCGCCAGCACACCTGAGCCGAGGCAGGTGCTCTCCGGTTCCCGCACTACCTCCACCCGGCGCTGCAACACGTCGGCGACGATCTGGCACCAGATACGGCTGCGCGACCCGCCACCGAGAGCGATGATCCGCGACACCTTCTCGCCCAGTGCTTCCTCGGCGCCAGTGGTCAGGAACCGCTGCTCGAACGCGAGGCTCTCCAGGATTGCCCGGTAGACATGGCCCTTTCCGTGGATCCCGGTCAGGCCGACCAGCGCGCCGCGCGCATGGTGATCCCAGTAGGGGGTCAACGCCCCGGTCCAGTAGGGGAGTGCGATCAGCCCCTCACTGCCCGGGGGGATCATCTCCGCGGCGGCTTCCAGCACCTGCTCGGGCGACAGATCGAGACCGAGCATCTGGGTGTTCACCCCGGCGAACTTCTCGACGAACCACCGGATGTTGTAGGTGCCCCCGCCGATGAACGTCTCCATCGTGTAGGCACCGGGCACCCCGGCGGCCAGCGTCCGGAACCGCAGGTCGGTGGCGTAGGTGCGACCGAAGGTGCCGGACACGATTCCGGTTCCGAGGTTGAGGTAGGCCGCCCCCGGTTCGGTGATGCCGCATCCGAGCTGGGCTGACTGGCCGTCCCCGATGCCGGCGATCACCGGCAGCCCGGGTGGCAGGCCGGTCGCCTTCGCGGCTTCGTCGCTGACGGATCCGATGACGGCGCCGGGCGCGACCAGCTCCGCGAACTGGTCGCGGTGCAGGCCGGCGGCGGCCGAGCAGATCGTCGGAATAGTCGAACGTCCGCAGGTCCACCACCCCGAGCGGATCCGCGCTGGCCCAACTGGTCCGGAACTCACCCGTCAGCCGATTGACCAGGAAGCCCTGGACGTCGACGACGGAGGCGGTGTGCTGCAGGGTCTCCGGCTCGTGCCGGGCCAGCCACAGCAACTTGTACCAGGCCGGCGTCGGGTTCGGCGGCTTGCCGGTGATCCGGTGAACCTCCGGTGTGCCGTACTCCTGGACCTCTGCGGTGGCGCGGGTGTCGGCCCAGATCATCGCCGGACGCAGCGGTTCGCCGGCCCGGTCCAGGCAGGCGAACGTCTCCCGCTGATGGGTGATGCGACAGCGCCGCGATCCGCTCCCGGTCGACGGTCTGGACGGCCCGCCGGATGGCGTCGCGGGTCGCGGTCCACCAGTCCTCGGGGTTCTGCTCGGCGTAGTTCGGCCGCGGATGGGAGAGCTCGAATGTCGACCGGGCCTGCGACACCGCCGTTCCGACGGAGTTCCACACCACCGCCTTGGCGGCCGTCGTCGAGCAGTCGACGCCGATGACGAGGTCACCGCGCGGCATGCGAGGCCTCCGCTTCGGCGATCGCGTGTTCGGCCCTGTCGAGGACCTCCGCGATGTCGGCGGCGGTCCACCAGCCCAGCGCGATCAGCAGGTCGACGACGGTCAACCGGTTGCGCATGTAGGCGCAGTTGGCCACCGCCCAGCGGGCGTGATCCGGACCGGTCACCCATTCCAGGTCGGTCAGCCGAGCCGGCGCGCCGGCGGCGACCAGGCCGTGCGCGAGTTCCTCCGGGGTGCGCACCAGAGCTGCGCAGCCGGGCTGCGACCGTCGGCCACTCCTGGATGACCGACACCAGCTCGGCCCGGTGCGCGTCGAGCGCGGCCGCCTTCTTGCCGTAGTCCGACCAGCACTCGGCGGCGATGCCGTCCGGACGGGTCGACCGCGGCGAACGCGCGCTGCACGGTGGTCCTCGTCGGCGGTCAGCGGGCCGTCGCGCAGCCGGGCGGCCGAGAGCGGCGCTGTCGCTCGGTCGCGAGCCGGTCGAACAGCAGCTGCCACGCGGACGCGGCGACGACCACCGCCGCGCCGACCTGGGCGCCGTGCAGGCCGATCGGCCGATGGGCCGCCCCGTTGGACAGGTCGAGCATGTGGCTGACCAGGTGTTCCACCCCGGACAGGCAGGCCGTGCCGCCCGAGATGCCCGTGGCGATACCGCGGATGGCCAAGGCCCGGGTCAGTCGGGCGGTCGCCTCGGGGTTGTCGCCGAGCTCGGCCGACCATTCGGCGACGCCGGCGCCCGCCTCGTCGAGCACCCGGATCGGCGCCGGATGGAACGAGGTGTCGACGCCGGTCAGCGAGGCGAGCAGCCAGTCGGCCGGCGCCGTGAACATCGAGGTGAGTTCGCCGAACCCGGCCACGTTCATCGCGGTCGGGGCCTGGTTCGACGGTCTCGATGTCGGCGAGCACGATGTCCGGCCAGCGGGAGGGGGTGGTGCGCTTGACCCCGTTGCGCAGCAGTACCGAGACGTCGTCGGTGAACCCGTCCACCGAGGCCGCGGTCTGCACGACCACCAGTGGCACCCCGCCGATGAACGCCGAGGCGACCTTGCCGATGTCGGTGATGGTCCCGCCGCCGATGCTGACCACGGCGTTCGACTCCGGACACCGCCGCGATCGCCCGCTCGATGACCGTTTCCGAGGCGTGCAGTTCCGGATGACCGTCGTCCAGCACGATGCGGCGGACGTCGTACTCGGCGGCCAACGCTTCCTCGATCGCAGGCTTGATCTCCGTGCCGTTGCGCCGGATCGGGGTGCCGGTCCATCACCAGCGCCACGGTCGCTCGTGGTCCCGGTCCCGACGCCGGGGCGCTGCCGCATCAAGAGTTCCGCCACGGCGGCGGTGACCGCCGACCACGCGTGGGACCCGATCCGCACCGACTTCAGCAGACACGGCGGCAGCGTGCCCTCCGGGTCCGCCTCGGCCAGGATCTGCCGGCTCACCTGCACCGGATCAGCCAGCACGTCGGTGCCCGAGCTCTCGTCCGACGGCGCTCTCGGACTGTCCGGCAGAGCGTCACGGTAGCCACGCTGCCACCTCCTTCAGTTGGGTCCGACCCGACGGCATCCGGTCCTAGAACGCTTGTCAGGAACGGAGTTTGATGCCGACCCGATCCGTCAGAACGGCGGCCAGGATGACGGCGCCGATCACCACCGACTGCAGGTTCGGGTTGACGTGCAGCAGCGAGAGTCCGTTGTTCAGCACACCGATGATCAGCAACCCGATGAACGTGCCGCCCATCGAGCCCACCCCACCGGCGAGGCTTGCGCCGCCGATCACGACGACTGCGATCACGTTCAGGAGATATCCGGAGCCGGCCGTCGGCTGCGCGGAATCGAGCAGCGAGATGTCGATCCAGCCGGCGACAGCCGCCAGCGCGCCGGCGATCATGTACACGCGGGTCTTGGCCCATCGGACCGGCATGCCGGACAACCGCGCCGCCTCCTCGTTACCGCCGATGGCATACAACGCACGCCCGGCGGGGCGGTACCGGAGCCAGAACCCGATGATCAGGTAGATCACGACCAGCAGGACACCCTGAAGCGGGATGCCGAGACACGTCGGCCGCCGTGAGCTCCCCGAACCATTCAGGAAAGCCGTTGATCGTGCTCCCGGATGTGATGAACAGTGCCATGCCGGCGGCAGCGGACATCGTCGCCAGTGTCGCGACGAAGGCCTGCACCCGCCCGTAAGTAGCCAGGACCCCGTTGATCAGGCCCGACCAGCGCACCGAGGGCGAGCCCCGCGATCATCGCCACCGGCCACGGGAACACGTCCTCCCGGTAGAGCCAGGCGCTGAACATCATCGTCAGCGCCAGAACGGCCGCCACCGACAGATCGATGCCCCCGATCAGGATCACCAGGGTTGCCCCGGCGGCCATGATTCCGATGTCGGAAATCTGCGACATGATGTTGCTGAGGTTCTTGGCGGTGAGGAAGAACGGCGACAGGAACGACAGCGCAATCGACCATCACGATCAGACCCGGCCAGCGGTCCGCCCAGTGACCGCGCACGCTGCTTCAGATGAAGTCCAGGGTCGGGTTGCCCGTGGCGGCGGGTGCATCGGGCCGGCCGCCGATGCCGTCGATCTCCGAGACCGGGGGCCGGGTGGCGGATGTCGGATGCGGCGGGGTGTCGTTCGAGTCATCACATTTTTCCCATCGGGACGGCGAGTTCCATCACGGATTCGGACGTAGCCGCTTCCGCGGTCGAGGATGTCGCGCTGCCTGCCACCGGACATCACCAGGACGCGGTGGGACAGACCAAGTACCTCTTCCAGCTCCGACGATGCGACGATGACCGCGACGCCACGCGCGGCGCAGGCGCGGATGATCTCGTAGATCGCCATCTTGGCGCCCACATCCACGCCGCGGGTGGGCTCGTCCAGGATCAGCACCTTCGGTTCCCGCACCAGCCACTTGGCCAGCAGCACCTTCTGCTGATTGCCGCCGGACAACCGGATCGACCGGAATGTTCAGATTCCCGCGGATGTCGAACTGTTCCCGGCTTCGTCGGCGAGTTTCTCCAGCATCGCGCGGGTGATCAGCCGGCGGCGGCCGAAATGCTTCTCCCAGGGCGTGAGGATGTTCTCCGCGCTGGTCCGGCCGAGATTGAGTCCCTGACCCTTGCGGTCCTCGGGGACCATCACGATGCCGGCGGCGATCGCATCCGCCGGCGATCGGAGCGTCGAGGACCTTGCCGTCCAGACCACCTCGCCGGCGTCGGCGCGATCGACGCCGGCGATGTACCGGACCACCTCGGTGCGCCCGGCACCGACAAGCCCGGCGATCCCCAGGATCTCGCCGCGAGCGACGTCGAAGTTCATCTCGTCGAACACGCCCTTGCGGGTGAGACCGCGCACGCTGAGCACGATCTCGCTCGCGAGCGGGCTTGGGGTGCCTGATGCTGGTACACGAACTCGCGGCCCGACCATCCCGGAGACCAGATCGGATTTGGCGACGGTGCCGGAGTCCCAGGTCTTCACCAGATTGCCGTCGCGCAGGCAGACGATCTTCTGCGCGACCGCGCGGACCTCGTCCAGCCGGTGCGAGATGTAGATCACTCCCACCCCGTGGGCGGCCATCCGCCGGATCTGGTCCAGCACCCGGTCGGTCTCGTGCTCGGTGAGCGACGCCGACGGCTCGTCGAAGATCACGTACTCGGGCTTGCGGGAGATGGCCTTGGCGATCTCGATGCTCTGCTGCGTCGCCATCGAGAACCCGGTGACCGGCCGACGCGGATCGAGATCGATGCCCAGCATGTCCAGCACCCGGCGCGCCTTCGATGACCATGGCGGCGCTGTCCACCCGACCGCCCCTGGTCGGCAGCCGACCGAGGAACATGTTCTCGGCGACCGACAGACCCGGGACCATCCGGATCTCCTGGTGGATCAGCGCAACGCCCTGTGCTCAGTGCGTCGTGCGGGGAGTGCGGCGTATAGGGCACGCCGTTGAGCGTCATCGTCCCGGATGTCGGCTGCACGATCCCGGCGATGATCGAGCTCAGGGTGGACTTGCCGGCACCGTTCTCACCGATCAGGCCGACGACCTCGCCGGCTGCCACGGCTGAAGCTCACGCCCTTGAGGACGCGCACTCCGGCGTAGGACTTCTCCAGTTGGTCGGTGACGAGCGCGCGGCCGGCCTGAATCCGGAACGGTGGGGGCAACGACGATGTTGTCCACGGCTGGATTGGCCCTTCTGGGTTGGGTTGGAACCGGGTGCGGTAGGACTACTTGACGTTCGGACCGTAGAAGTCGACCGGGTTCACCGAGTCGGCGTTGTCCTGGGTGACCAGCACGGTGTCCTGGTACTGCTCGGCGGGCACCTCGGAGCCGCGGCCGTTGAGCAGCAGCAGGGCGTCGAGGACGGCGAGTTGGCCCATCTTGTACGGGACCTGCGCCTGGGTGGCGCTGGTGAGCTTCTCCTTGATGGCGGTGATCATGGTCGGGAACCCGTCGATGCCGACGGAGATGATCTCGCGTCCGGCGTCCTTGGCCGCCTTGGCCGCACCCAGACCCATCGCGTCGCTCTCGCCGAAGATGGCCTTGATGCTCGGGGTTCGCCTGGAGCATGTTCTGGGCTGCCTTGTAACCCTCGGTCTCGTCCCAGTTGGCCGACTGCTTGGCCACGACCTTGATGTCGGGGTTCTTGTCCAACGCCTGCTGGCAGCCCTGGCTGCGCTGCAGCTCGGCGGTGGCGCCGAGAACGCCTTGCAGGATGCCGATCTCGCCCGATCCGCCCATCTGCTCGAACATCCAGGTGCACAGCGCTTCGGCTGCCTTGACGCTGTCGGTCGCGATGTAGGTGGCCAGTTCGCCGTCCCCGCTCTCGGGCTTCTGGTCGACGGCGATGACCGGGATGTCCGCCCGGTTCGCGGCCCGGACGCCGGCTGCGGCGGCGGTCGCGTCCTGGGCAGTGAAGATCAGCGCGTCCGACCTGCTGGGTGATGAGGTCGTTGACCTGATTGACCTGCTGGCTGGAGTTGTTGTCGGCGGACGAGCACGATCACCTTGGCGCCGGTGTCCGCAGCGGCCTTCTTGATGCCGTCGACCTCGGCGATGTAGAACAGCGACTTCTGGTCGGCCACCGAGACGCCGATGGTGAACTTCGACTGGTCTCCGTCGATCGGTCGGCAGCACCAGGCCACCGGAGGAAGCTCTCCGAGGTCGCCGTTCCGGACGACGAAGACGAGGAGCTGGTGCCCAGTCGTCGAGCTGCTCTGCGGCGGACGACCTGGGTTGCTGGTGCTGGTGGCGCGCTGTAGGAGCGCTCGAGGTGCTGCTCGGCGAACGCTGGCGCTGTTGGATCACCGCCGCAGGCGCTCAGCCCGATGCCGGCAACCGCTACGAATGCGACTGCTGACAGGCGCTTCCCGGTGAAAGCCTTCATTGCCTCTCCCACTTTCTGTGCCAGCGTCATGGCTGGGTCCAGCTGAATTGAATATTCACTCCGGAGCATCGATAGTCATTACAGTAAAGGCGGGCGGCCAGCCCGTGTCAAGAGGCTTCGCGAACTCATCGGTCCGCCGGGTGTGCGCACGCTGGCCGGAAGCGAGGCGGAATCCGATCATCGCCACCGCCGGCTCGCAGCGGGGCCAGCAATGCCTCTGCCACCTCGTCGGGGTCATCCGTGACACATCCGACGTCGACCGCGCCCGCCACTGTGTCCGGATCCATCGACCATTCCCGAACGCGGGGTAGACCTCCGCCAGCACGGCTCGGATCGGCGCGGCGTCGGAGACGATGATGCTGCCGCCCAGCAGCATGGCGCCCCGGACCCGCCGACCGGCCGTGCCCACGATCTTGACCGACCCGCCCGCATTGACGCTGAACCGCCCCGGACAGTACTCGCCGGGCACCTCACCGACCCGGGCGTCGACGCCCAGCCCGCGAAGTACTTCGGCGACCAGTTGCCCCAACGCCGAGATCTGCTCGCACCGGATCGCGGTCTGCCGGCGTCGGGCAGACCAGCTCGAAACACAGGACGACCGGTGGTAGGCCGCGGCGCGACCGCCGGGCGAACGCACCGCCGATCCGAATCCGTGCGCGCGGGCCGCCGGCGACAGCCTCGGAGATACCCGCGGCCATCGTGTCCCGCCGGCTGAATCGCCACTGTGGGTACCGGCCGATACATCCGCAGCCAACCGGTGGCCGGGTGCTGTGCGCCACCGTCCGCAGCAACGCGGGGCCGACCGCCAGGTCGGCGGCAGCCGAACCCAGATCGGAGTCGTGCGCGACCACGAGATCGTCGATCCCGGCGAGCAGCACTCCGAGCCGCGGAGCGGGGATGCGGTCAGCACCGCGCTGTCGCGCACCGTGGCCGCGACGCTCTCACAGGGTGAAATCCTGCAGACCGTCGCGGATCGACTGTGAGCAACCCGGCGCCGGTCGCCCCGTCGACTGCACGGTGATCGCAGGTCAACGTGAATCGGGCCATTGGTCGCACCTCGATCTGCCCCCGATCACCACCGGCGTCGGCGCGGTGCTGCCGACGGCCAGGATCGCCACCTGCGGCGGATTCAGGATCGCGTCGAAGGTGTCGATACCCAGCATCCCGAGGTTGGAGACGGTGAACGTGCCGTCACTGATGTCGCGCATCGAGAGCTTGCCGGTCGCGCGCCCGGTCGACGACATCCTTTCGGACAGCGGCGATCTCGGTCAGGCCCCAGCGCCTGCAGCCGGTGCAGCACCGGTACGGTCAGACCCCTTCTCGGTCGCGACCGCCAGACCGATGTTGACGTCGGCGAACGTGGTGACCACGTTGTCGGCGAAGTGGGCGTTCATCCCGGGTGCGCCAGCAGCGCGGCGGTGCAGGACCCCAGGATGGCGTCGGTCACCGTGGCGCCGACCGACCTCAGGTTCGCGCCGAGGACCGCAGCTCATGTCCACGTCCACGCCGAGGTGGAACACCGGCGCGGTCCAGGCCTCCACCATGCGGCGGGCGGCGATCTTACGGATACCGGTCAGTGGCGCGGCAACACCGGCGAAGCCGACTTCCTGGTCGGTGGCGGTCATCTCGACTGCCCCACGAGGGACTCCTGGGCGTCGGCCGTGCCGGCGCAGCCGTAGGACTGCATCTTCGCCACCGTCGCGTCGACCATCCGCCGACGACCTTCGTCCAGCACATACTCGAGCTGACGGTCACCGTCGGCCCATGCCGCCTCGACGCCGGCCCGGAACGCGTGGCGCAGATCGGTGTCGGCGTTGAGCTTGTGCACGCCCTTGGAGATGGCGGCCCGGATCTCGTCGTCCGGCACGCCCGAGGCGCCGTGGAGGACCAGAGGAACGGGGACCACCTCGCGGATCCTGGCGATCAGGTCCACCGCAAGCGGCTGGCTCTGCAGGCCGGGCATGACCCCGTGCACCACGCCTGCGGAAATGGCCAGGAGGTCGACCCCGGTCTCGGCGACGAAGCGCTCCGCTTCGTGCACGTCGGTGTAGTACGACGCCCAGTCCACCGGCGCGCCGACGTCGGGGATCTTGCCGAGTTCGGCCTCGACCGGGATCCCGTAGTCGTGGCACAACTCGACCGCGCGCCGGGTGGCCTTGATGTTCTCCTCGAACGGCAGGTGGGCTGCGTCGAACATGATCGAATCGAACCCGAGGCGCACCGCGAGCAGTACCTCGTCCCAGGTCCCGTGGTCGAGGTGGATCGAATACAGCGCATCGGATTCCTCCGCATTGCGCACCGTCAGCTCGTATGCCTTGCGCAACCCCATGTGCGGGATGATGGCGCGGCCGACCTGGAGGTACACCGGCGAATTCGCGAGCTCCGCGGCTTGCAGCAGCGCTTGAGTGGTCTCGTCGTTGTGCATGTTGAACGCGCCGACGGCATAGCCGCCTTCGGCGGCGGCCTGCACCCAGCGCAGGGGGTTGGGATCACGCATGGTCAGTACCTCTCTTCGGGGCCGGCCCGGACATCCGGGTCAGGCCGTTGGGGGTCGAACGGAGACTGGGGAGAGTGCAGTTCAGAGCCTCGCGCCAGCCGGCCAGGCGCTCGCAGCGCTGGTCCTCACCGATGGCCGGTTCGAACTCCCGGTCACAGGCCCACAGATCTGCGACCGTGTCGGTGCTGTCCCAGATCCCGGTGGCGATGCCGGCGACGAACGCGACGCCCAGCGCGGTGCGTTCCAGGGAGTGCGGGCGGCGGATCGTCCGGCCGCTGAGATCGGCTGTGAGCTGACACAGCAGGTCGCTGCGGGATGCCCCGCCGTCGACCTTGAGGGAGTCGATGGGTACTCCGCCTGCCGTCAGGGCGTCGATCACGTCACAGGTCTGCAGGGCCATGCTCTCCACCGCGGCCCGCACGACATGGGCACGGGTCGATTCCAGGGTCAAGCCGACGACGGCGGCGCGCGCATCCCGGTCCCAGTGCGGTGCACACATACCGCCGAAGGCCGGCACCACGTACACGCCGCCGGTGTCGGCGACACTCGTTGCAAGACCGGCGATCTCATCGCTGGAGTCGAACAGTCGAAGGTTGTCCTGAAGCCAGGACAGCGTCTGGCCGGAGTGGAAGACCACACCCTCCAGCTCGTAGGCCGTCTGCGTGCCGGCCGTCCACCCGACGCTGGAGGTCAGACCCTCCACATGCCGCGGCGCCGCCCCGGTGTTGACCGTGAGTACGCCTGCGGTGCCGAAGGTGTTCTTTGCCGACCCCTCGCCGAAACAGGCCTGGCCGAACATGCCGGCCTGCTGGTCGGCGAGCACGCCGCGGATCGGGACCTCGGCGCCCAGGACATCGCGCGAGGTGTTCCCGAAGTCGGCGTCCGAGGCGACCGCCCGGGGCAGGATGCCCATCGGGATGTCCAGCATGTCGCAGAGTTCGGCGTCCCAGTCCAGTGTCCGGAGGTTGAACAGCGCCGTGCGCGATGCGCAGGAGTGATCGGTCAAGTGCGACCGGCCGCCCGTGAGGTTCCAGAGCAGCCAGCTGTCCACGGTGCCACAGGCGATCTCGCCGGCGTCGGCGCGAGCCCGGGCGCCGGGGACCTTCTCCAGCAGCCAGGCGATCTTCGCCGCCGAGAAGAAGGAATCGTTGCGCAACCCCGTACGGCGGACGAACTCCTCGTCCAAACCCGCATCGTGCCAACGCCGGACGACGTCGTCGGTCTGCTGGGAGATCCAGACCAACGCGTTGTGGATCGGCTCTCCCGTGCGGCGGTCCCACATCATCACGGTCTCGCGATGGGTGGTGATGGCCACCGCAGTAAGATCGGTTGCGGTGGAACCGCTCTCACTCAGAGCCCGCTGTGCGGTGGCCAGCTGCGACTTCCACAACCGGACCGGGTCGAGTTCCACCCAGCCCGGGTTCGGACGCTCCCACCGCACGGGCTCGCGGGCTTCCGCCAGCACCGCTCCCGCACTGTCCACGATCACCGAGCGGCCGGTGCTGGACCCTTCGTCCAGTGCGAGGATCAGTCCGCCTGGCATCAGGACGTCCCGGTGGTCGCTGGGGTCTTGGCGCCGAAGCTCTCCGATCGCGGCCCAGCCGGGTCCGGCACCGCCAGGCATTCGAGCCAGGCGCGATACTCGGCGATCTCCTGGGCGCAACGGTCGGCGTCCCAGCCGAGCTCCCGGCCCAGCACGGCGGCAGCGGCGTCGACCGTGGCGAGTCCGTGACCCGGCTCGAAGGCACTCAGCACCCGACGTGCCAGGACGTCCGTGAGGGTTCGAGCCAGGTCGGTCCGAACGGCGAACACGAGTTCGGCGGCCAGCAGCCCGGTCGCCGGGTCGATCACCTCGCCGAGGTCCGCGTCGCGTTCCACGAGCTGCCAGACCTGGCCGGCCCGACTGCCGTACAGGGCGAGCAACCGACGGACCCGCCGCTCCGCAAGTCCACTGCGAGCCTGCAGAGACGTTGCGAGGCCGGCGGTGTCGCGAACCTGGGCACCGATGAAGCGACGGTTCCTGGTAGGGCAGGCCGGCGCCTTACGACCCAGGCGCCGGTACGCGTCGTCGACCGCGTCTTCGGCCAGTTGGCGGTACGTGGTCAATTTGCCGCCGACGACCGTGATCAGGCCACGCAGTCCGGTCGCCGAGTGGTCGTGCAGTACGTGGCTGCGCGGTACCGACGACTCCGCAGCGTCGGGCACGTAGGGGAGCGGGCGTACCCCGCTGAAGGTGTAGAGCACGTCTGCCAGCCCCAGCCCGGCCTCCGGAATCAGGGTGTTGACCTCACCGAGCAGGTAGTCGACCTCACCGATGTCGCACCGTGCGCTGCTCGGGTCCCCGTCGAAACGGATGTCGGTGGTGCCGATCATGTACCGCCCGGCCCACGGGATGATGAGGACCAGGCGGCCGTCCAGCCGGGATTCGTAGTAGATGACGTCACTGGGGGCTCCGGGGAAGCGATCCACGATGAGGTGGCTGCCCTTGGTACCTCCGTTGAGCCGGGGTTGGCCGGGCACCGACGGGTCGGTGAGCACCTTGTCGATCCACGGGCCCGCGACGTTGTAGACGAGCTCCGCGCGCACCTCGAACGTCTCGCCACTGAGCCTGTCGGTGCACTGAACCCCGGTCACCCGACCGTTCTCGATGAGTGGCGCGTCGACCCGGACCTTGGTGGCCACGACGGCACCGGCCGTCACGGCGTCGACGGCGATCTCGGTGATCAGCCGTTCGGCGAACTCGACCTGGCCGTCGTAGAACACGACCGCACCTTCCAGCCCGTCGGTACCGACCCCGCTGAAGCGACTTCTGGTCCGCTTCCTGGTCAGGATGCGGTGCATCGGCGGCGTCTTGCGGAGCGAGAGGACGTCGTAGGCGATCATGCCCAGCTCGACCATCCAGCCAGGCCGGCGGTTGTGCGAGTAGATGGGCACCATCAGTGGCACCGGCTTCACGAGGTGAGGTGCCAGGGTGAACAGCCGCTCGCGTTCGACGAGCGACTCATGGACCAGGCCGACGTCGTACTGTTCCAGATACCGCAGCCCGCCGTGGATCAACCGGCCGGACCAGGCCGAGACCCCGCTGCACAGGTCATCCTGTTCCAGCAGGGCCACCCGCAGCCCGCGTAGGGCGGCGTCCTGTGCGATGCCCACCCCGTTGATCCCGGCCCCGATGACGACAATGTCGAACGGGGCACCGGTGAGTTCGGGCCTGGTCATGTGAATCTCCTCAAGACGCGCTGGTGGGTGACTGGGAGCGACGAAGGTCGCCGGTGTCGAGACGGTCGGGTGTCGGGGGACCGCGCAGCGCGCGCCGACGACGATGGCGGCGTGCGCTGCGCGACGGGTGATCGGGCTGTCAGTCCTCGGTCTCGATGACTGCGACCGGGGTGCGGACCTCGACGGTGTCACCTTCCGCGACGAGGATCTCGACCAGAGTCCCGGTCGCCGGCGACTCAAGGGTCTCTTCCACCTTCTCGGCTTCGACCTCCGCCAACGGCTCGTCCTCGGTGACACGGTCACCGACCTGCTTGAGCCACGCCGTCACGGCGCCCTCACTCATGCCCATGCCCCACTGCGGGAGTAGTACTTCGATGCGTGCCATTTTCTGCTCTTCTCGGTAGGTGGCCTGCTGGCCGCTGGATCGAATCAACTACTGCGTCAGGGGCTTTCGTGACCGTCGGCCGCAGGTCAGTGCGCGGCGCGGACGCCCAGCTGAGCTCGTACGGCGTCGGCGATGCGAGCCCTGCTCGGATACAGCTGCTTTTCCAACGCGGGGCTGAAGGGAATCTGCATGTCGGGGGTGGTGACGCGCCGGATGGGAGCCTTCAACGAGTCGAACACGTGCTCGGCCGCAAGGGCGGAGATCTCACTGGCCACGCTGCAGGTCTGGTGCGCGGGGTCGGCGACGACCAGCCGACCGGTCTTGGCGACCGCGGTCAACACCCCGTCGACGTCCATCGGCACGAGGGTGCGGGGGTCGAACACCTCGACGGAGATGCCTTCCTTCGCGAGCTCGTCAGCTGCGGCTGCGGCTTCGGGCACGGCCCCGGAGACGGCGATGACAGTGGCATCGGTTCCCGAGCGGACGGTCCGGCCGACCCCGAGCGGGATCCGGTACTCGGACTCTTCGACCTCCTCCTTGGTGCCCCACAGCAGGCAGGCCTCGAAGATGAGGACCGGGTCGTCACTGTCCACAGCTGAGCGCAGCAACCCCTTGGCGTCGCTGGGGTACGCAGGGGCGACGATCTTGAGCCCTGGCACGTTCATGAACATGGGGTACGGGCGGTCCGAGTGGTGTGCACCGGTGTTGAGGCCGTAGAACATCGCCGACCGGAAGACGACGGGCATCTTCGCCTGGCCGCCGAACATGTAGCGGTTCTTGGCGACCTGGTTCACGAACTGATCCATCGCCATGTAGAGAAAGCTCGAGTACGACAGGTCCACGATCGGCCGCAGTCCCGTCATCGCCGCGCCCGCGGCGGCCCCGACGATGACCTCCTCGGAGATCGGGGTGTTACGAATGCGGTTGCGGCCGAACATCTGCAGGAAGTCGCCTTCGACGGCGCGGGATTTGCCGCTGCCGCCGGTCGTGCCGTACACGTTGGCCTCGACGTCCTCCCCGATGATGACCACGCGTTCGTCGGCCAGCATGGCTTCCTTCTGAGCGGCGCCGATGGCACCGAGATAACTCATCACGGTCATCGTGCGTCCTCCAGAGTGGCGAAAGTGGTGTCATTGAAAGAGCGCCGGGTGTAGACGCTGTCGGTGTAGAGATCATCGAAAGCCACCGACGGGTCGGGGTAGGGGCTGTCGTTGGTGAACGCGAACGCCTCCTCGACCTCGCGCATCACATCCGCCTCCAGGGCATCCATCTCGGCGTCGTCGGCGGTCCCGCGGCTGATCAGCTCCCGGCGGAACAGCAGGATGGGGTCCTTGGCCAACCACGTGGCCTTCTCATCTGCGTCGCGGTAGTCCACGCCCAGTTTCAGGCCCTCCGAGTGCTCGTTGAACCGGTAGGTGACCACCTCGATGAGAGTTGGCCCGTCGCCTGCTCGGGCGCGGTCCACTGCTGCAGCCACGGCCTCGTAAACCGCCATCACGTCCTGCCCGTTCTCGACCCGGATGCCGGGCATACCGAAACCCGCACCGCGCTCGGCGATCACCCCCGAGGTGACCGTGTGCGCGGGAGTCGACAGCGCGTACTGGTTGTTCTCGCACAGAAAGATGACGGGGAGCTTCCAGACCCCGGCGATGTTCATGCCTTCGTACAGGCAACCCTGGTTCGCGGCTCCGTCGCCGAAGAACGCCAGTGCCACCCGGCCGTTGTCGAGCACCTTGGACGAGAGGCCGGCACCCACCGCGATCGGGATCGACGAACCGACGATGCCGGATTCACCGAGACTGCCCACCGCGAAGTCAGCCAGATGCAGCGAGCCGCCCTTGCCTTTGCACACCCCACCGCTCTTGCCGACCAGTTCGGCCATCAGTGGACCGAGCGGCGCCCCCTTGCCGATCGGATGCCCGTGACTGCGGTGGTTGCCGGTCATGTAGTCGCTTTCGCCCAGCGCCATGCACGCACCCACCACCTGAGCCTCCTGGCCGATGCTGGTGTGCACGGTGCCGGGAATCTGACCGCGTTTGACCATCTTCGAGGCGCGTTCGTCGAAACGTCGGATCCGTAGCATCCGTCGCTGCATCTCTATGAGCATCGTGTCTGGGAGTTCTGAACTCACCCGTTCGTACCTTTCCTTAGAAGTGTTGCCACGTCGTCTCTGGGGCGTCCGACGTTGCCGGGGGTGCGGACGCCGGCGCGACCAACGCCGGGGATTGACGCATCCGACCACCAGGACGAGGATCGGGAAGCGGTGGAACGCAACGGCAGTGAGATGGGACGGCCGCAGGCCCGAGGCAATCCGGGCCATCGTGTCGAAGTGGCCGACCAGGTCCTGCGCGTTCACACGTCGAGGTCTGAAGTTCGTACCGCCGGCGACCTCGTCCGTTGAGATCCCTCGGGTGAGGGTGTCGACATCCCTCGGGTGAGGGTATCGACGCTCAGCGGTTGTGCGAATAAGTATTCGGCCATAGAATCTCTATGGCTTAGGTTAGGTGCGGGCTGAGTATTCTGTCAACAGCTGAATTTCTACCCGCTCCACGACAGTGGTCGCTTCAACAGGGAGGCGACGCAGGATCGGGGGCGTGCGTTGACGAAATCGGCGAGCGGGTTGGGGAGTCAGCGGCTCGTGGCGACCGTGGCGTGGCTGTATCACACGCGCGGGCTGCGGCAGAACGCGATCGCCGACCGCCTGAACATCTCCCAGTCGAAAGTGTCCCGCCTGCTCGAGCAGGCGGTCGATCTCGACATCGTGCAGACCGTGGTGGTCCTGCCGACTGACGAACAGTCCGTCCTCGAGAGCGAACTCGAGTCGACATACGGCCTGCAGCAGGCATGTGTGTACGACATCGGCTCGGCGGCCGACGAGTCGCAGCTGGTCCGCGAACTCGGTCAGCTGTTGGCCCTTCAACTGCAGACGATGCCGCTGGAGGCGGCCGTCATCGGCTTCACCTCATGGAGCCGGACGATGCAGGAAACCCTGGAGCACCTGCGGCCGTTGAAGAACTCCAGCACCAGGTACGTCGTGGAGATGGTCGGCGATCTCGGACCGCCGGCCCTCCAGCACCTGGCGGCGCAGTACACCCAGCAGCTGGCCGAGGTGACGGGCGCGGAGCCGCTCTTCCTGCGGGTCCCGGGCGTGATGCCCAGCATCGAGGTCAAACGGACGCTGCTGGCTCACGACAGCCATGCCAGGAGTGCGCTGCGCAAGCTCGACGAGATCGACTTCGCACTGATCGGCATCGGGTCGGGGGACATCGTGCCGCCGCTGCGCGCCGGGGACAACTTCTTCACGGCCGAGCAGGTCGCCCAGGCCAAGGACCTCGGTGCGGTGGGTGAGGTCAACCTGCACTACATCGCGGAGAACGGCGATCTGGTCGACACCGACTTCTCCGATTTGGTGGTCGGTGTCAGTGTTGCCACAACTGCGACGGACACCCCGGCGCCTCGGCGTCGCCGGTGGGCCGTCGAAATACCGGGCGATCCGCGCCGCGTTGCTCGGGGGCTGGATCAATATATTGGTCACCGACTCGCACACTGCCCAATGGTTGCTCGCCCATCACGATGCGCAGCGCCGAAACGCCGCAGGCTGACCCACCTGGGCTGCGCGGCACCCGCGGCCGGAGCGAATCAGTGCGTAGTGTCCGATGGGTTTGCCGGCGCCGGCAGTAGTGGCAGCCGACCGCGACGTAAGGGGAGTGCAGTGGTCCGAACCTCGCAGGTACCCGGCGCCCGGCGGATGATCGCGACGGTGGCGTGGCTGTACCACACGCGCGGTCTCCGACAGGGAGCGATCGCCGAGCGGCTCAACATCTCCCAGTCGAGGGTGTCCCGGATGCTCGACCAGGCCGTCGATCTCGGGATCGTCCGGACGATGGTGGTCCTGCCGCAGGACGAACAATCAGTGCTCGAGGAGGAGCTCGAGTCCGCCTACGGCCTCAAAGAAGCGCACGTGTTCGACGTCGGGCAGGTGCATGCGGAAACGGACCTGGTTCGGGAGTTGGGGCAATTGCTCGGGCTGTACCTGCAGCGGACGACGCTGGGGGCAGGCGTCGTCGGATTCACGTCCTGGAGCCGGGCGCTGCACGAGACCGTGCGGACGCTGCAGCCGCTGCCGCTGTCCGAAACCAAATTCGTGGTCGAGATGCTGGGTGACCTCGGCCCGCCGGCGCTCCAGCATCAGGCGGCACACAACACCCAGCTCCTCGCGAGCGTTACCGGTGCCGAGCCGATGTTCCTGCGGGTGCCGGGGGTCATGCCCAGTGCCGAATTGCGAGAGACCTTGCTGGGGCACGACAGTCATGCCCGAGCGACGATGGCCAAGCTCGACGGACTCGACCTTGCGTTGACCGGTATCGGCGCCGTGGGGGTTGTCGCGCCGCTGCAGGCGGGGGACAACTTCTTCACCGCGGCCCAGATCGACCGGGTGCACCGTCGTGGTGCGGTCGGCGAGATCAACCTGCGGTATCTCGCTGAGGACGGTGAGCCGGTGCAGAGCGACCTGGACGAGCTGGTCGTCGGTGCCTCGCTGGACCAGCTCAAGCGTGCCGAACGTCGGCTCGTCGTCGCCGGCGGAGTGTCCAAGCACCGGGCAATCCGCGCCGCGCTCGTCGGCGGGTGGATCAACGTCGTGTTCACCGACTCGGTGACGGCACGCTGGCTCGTCGACCATCGCGGCTGATCCCTGGCCGACTCCAGGATCATTCCGGCTCAGGTATTGACACGGTTATTCAGGTCAGACATCATTATGCATGAGGTTGCGGCCCATGAATTTTCATTCATCATGACGCACCCGCCCCTCGCGTCAGTCTGGCCAGACAAGGAGGTCTCCGTGCCGGCAGAGCCCGAGTACCAGGTGAAGGAATTCACCATCGACATTTCCGACGAGACGCTCGAGGACATGAACGAGCGGCTGCGTAGGACGCGCTACCCCCAGGACTTCGCCAACGACGACTGGCGCTACGGCTACAACACCGCGTACCACCGCCAGTTGGTCGAGTACTGGATCAACGAGTACGACTGGCGCGATGTCGAGCGGCGGATGAACGAACTGCCCCACTTCACCGTGGATCTGATGGGTGTCCCGCTGCACTTCATCCACGCCAGGGGCAAGGGTCCCAACCCGATGCCGCTGTTGATCCATCACGGATGGCCATGGACGTTCTGGGACCTGCGGAAGGTCATCGGACCCCTCACCGACCCGGCCGCCTACGGGGGCGATCCGGCCGATTCCTTCGACGTCGTGCTGATCTCCCTTCCCGGGTACGGCTTCTCGTCCCCGCTGACCGAGACCGGCTGGAACTTCTGGCGCACCGCTGATCTCGAGAACGTCCTGATGAAGGAGGTTCTCGGCTACGCCAAGTACGCCACCGCCGGGGGTGACTGGGGTGCTCTGGTCGCTCAGCAGCACGGCCACAAGTACGAGCAGGATGTCTACGGCATCTACACGCACTTCCCGGCGCAGATGAGCCACTACCTGCCCGAGCACCCCGATCAAGCCGGCCGGTGTCGAGTTCGACCCGGTGCTGGGGCTGCCTGCCGCCGGCGAGTACGGCCCCGGTGAAGAGGGCTGGTTCGAGCGGGGCAAGCTGTTCGTGGAGAACGAGAGTGGTTACGGTGAAATGCAACTCACCAAGCCTCAGACGTTGGCCGCACTGGTGGCCGATTCGCCGGCCGGTCAGCTCGCGTGGATCACCGAGAAGCGGTACTTCTGGGGACTGGCCGAGCGGGGTGTCGGCACCGGGCCGTTCGAGGAGGTATGGCCCAAGGAAGATCTGGTGACGACTGCGGCCGTGTACTTCCTGACCAACACGGGAGGCACATCGTCGCGGTACTACTGGGAGTGCCGCAACAACCCGTGGCAGCCCTCCCATCGACCGCTTCCCCGTGGTCGGCGCGCCCACCGCGATCGGTATCTACCCCGGTGAGATCTACAAGCCTCCGATGAACTGGACCGAGAAGTATTTCAACGTCCAGCAGTACCGCGTCCATGACGAGGGCGGCCACTTCGCGCCGCTGGAGGTTCCCGCCGTCTACGTCGACGACGTACGCACGTTCTTCCGCCAGTTCCGCTGACCCCGGCTCGCACAGGTCGGCGGCCCGACACCCGGGCCGCCGGCCACGCCTGAACCCGGCCGCATCCGCGGTGCACGAGGTGCCCACCGGCCCCCGGCACCGGGATCGTCACATCCCATGTCCCACCTCCGCCGGATTCCCGACGTCCGCTGTGACGCAGCTGTTTTCGGCGACCCGTTTTCCAATCCACACAGAGAAGAGCTCAGATGTTCCATCGAAGAATTGCAGCAAAATGGGTTTCCATGGCCGCGGCCGCGACGATCGCGCTCACCGCGTGCACCTCGACGGCAGCCGGTTCGGGCTCCTCGTCGGCCGCGGTCAACAAGGACGATCTCGTTCTTGTCGCCTCGGTGATCAACACCACCAACCCCTACATGGCGTCGATGATCGAGGGTGCCCAGGCGCTGGGCAAGAAGCTCGGCGTGGAGGTCCAGATCGTGGACTCCGGTGGCAGCAGCCAGACCGAGATCTCCAAGATCCAGGCCATCCTCGCCCAGGGCAAGAAGGTCGCGCTGATGGTCAACACGGTCGCCAGTTCCGACGCGCCGACCATCGTCAACGCCGTGAAGCAGGCCGGCGGCTTCGTCGTCGTCTGGTGGAACAAGCCGGACAGCCTGGAGCCCTGGGATGTCGGGAACAACTTCGTCGCCTTCCAGAAGTACTCCGGAGTCGAGAGCGGTCAGTGCACCGCCAAGGCACTGGCCGAAAGCCTCGGGGGCAAGGGCAATGTCATCGCCCTGGCCGGTGTCGAGGACAGCACGACCTCGCAGACCCGGGTCGCGGGCTTCAAGGACGGCCTGAAGGCCTACCCCGGCATCAAGCTGCTCGAGGTGCAGTCGGCGAACTGGGATCCGCAGCAAGGACTGTCGGTGACGCAGAGCCTGCTGACCAAGTACCCGGACCAGGTCGACGGCATCTGGGCGGCTGATGACGCGATGATCATCGGCGCGACCAACGCCGCGAAGAACGCGGGCCTCTACAACAAGATCAAGTTCGTCTCGGACGGTCTGTACCCGCCGGTCGTGGACATGATGAAGGAGCCCGACTCGCCCGTGGTGGGCGAGACCTTCCACCGCGGGTTCATGGCCGCCTCGATCGGCCTCTACACCGCCTACCTGGCCGCCACCGGCAAGATCGACCCCTCGACACTGCCGAAGGAGAAGCGCGACAGCCTCTTCAAGCTGGCGTGCGTCACCCCGCAGAACTTCCAGGACTACACCAAGTGGGACAACGACATCGCCGGGCTGGATCGACACCCTGCTGGCGAACGACCCGTGGACGACCGACCCGACGCCGCTGGTCGGCCAGGGTCCGGAGAAGCTGCCGTCCTGACGCTGCGATCCCGTCCGAGATCACCCACCCTCGCGAAAGATTCGGAGCACCGTCGTGACGCACCAGGTCACCCAAGATCCCCCAGAAGCAGCATGCCGGCCCCGCAACCCGCATCGGGCCAGCACCGCCGATTCGAACTGCGGAGCCTGGGCGAACTGGGCGCCCTGGTCGTCCTGATCGTCGTGTTCGCGGCGCTGAACCCGAGCACGTTCCTCAGTATCGGCAACGTCCGCACGATCCTCGACCAGGCGGCGACGCCGCTGATCGTCGGGGTCGGCGCCACCTTGGTCGTCCTGATGGGGTCGATCGACCTCTCGGTCGAGGGTCTGATGGGTGCCGCGGGCATGGCATTCATCCTGAGCACCGAGAACAGCCGCGGCTCCACGGACCTCGGCCCGGTCGGCGTTCGTCATCGGTATCGCGCTCGGCGCCGCGCTCGGGGTGGTCGCCGGCCTGATCCACACCCGGCTCAAGGTGCCCTCGTTCATCGTGACGCTGGGCTTCTGGTTCGTCGGGCTGGGCATCGCCACCGTGCTGTTCGGCACCGAAAGCATTCCGCTGCTGCCCGACGGCGGCGTCAAGGCGTGGCCGAACACGCAACCTGGTCGGTCTGCCGCACTCGTTCTGGCTTGCTGTCCTGGTCGTCCTGATCGGCTGGGTGCTCACCCGGTTCACCAAGCTGGGGCGGAACGCCTACGCGATCGGCAACAACGAGGACGTCGCCCGCAGCAACGGCATCGCGGTCGGCTCGCACCAAGCTGTCCATCTTCGCGCGTCGCCGGCGCGTGCAGCGGGCTGGCCGGCATCCTGGCCACCCTGCGGCTGGGCGCCGGATCGCCCACCGTCGGCGGCGGCGTGCTGTTCGTGACGGTCGCCGCGGTGGTGATCGGCGGCACCTCGCTGGGCGGCGGCAAGGGCGGCATCCTGCGCACCACTCTCGGGTGTCATGCTGCTGACCGTGCTGAACAACGGGCTGATCCTGAGCGGCGTCAGCTCCAGCATCCAGTCCGGCGTGTCCGGCGCCGTCCTGATCGTGGCCATCATCGTGGCGGCCTGGCCGCTGCGCAGCAGACTGAGGATCATGAAATGACCAAGGCGTCGACCATCGGCAGGACGCCGTCCCGGCCGACGCTCCGGCGCTGAAACTGACCAACATCACCAAGTCGTTCGGCCCGGTCACGGCGGTCAACAACGTCTCGCTGGAGATCCCGCGGAACCAGGTCGTCGGTCTGATCGGCGAGAACGGCGCCGGCAAGTCGACGCTGCTGAAGATCCTGTCCGGCCTGCACGAGCCCGACTCCGGGGTGATGGAGGTCGCCGGCCAGCCGGTGCGGTTCCGCCGCCCGCAGGACGCGGCCGCCGCCGGATTCGGCGTGGTG
The DNA here is from genome assembly GCA_963784315.1 of uncultured Actinomycetota bacterium. GTDB lineage: Bacteria > Actinomycetota > Actinomycetes > Mycobacteriales > Nakamurellaceae > Nakamurella. The sequence goes on along the minus strand of CAWAQR010000001.1, from coordinate 204,951 downwards.
CACCAGGAACAGTCGCTGCTGACCAACCTGTCGGTCGCCGAGAACATCGCGATGAACGCGTTGTCCGCAAGGACAACGCCACCAAGTGCGGCTGGTACCGCTGGGGTCAGCTCAACCGCGAGGCGGAGGAGATCCTGGCCAGGGTCGGCGCCAAGATCGATCCGCGGGCGATCGTCGGCGACCTGTCCTTCGTCGACCGGCAGATGGTCGAGATCGCCCGCGCGCTGCGGGTCGACGAGCTGACCCACGCCAGCCCGATGGTCATCCTCGACGAGCCGACCTCGGTGCTGGAACGCAACGAGACCGCGATCCTGGAGCGCGAGATCGCCGCGCTGAAGAACATCGGCTCGGTCATCTTCGTGTCCCACCGGCTCGACGAGGTCCGGCGGATCTGCGACCGCATCGTGGTCATGCGCAGCGGCGAGATCGTCGCCGACCGGCCGACCGGCGAGGTCACCGAGGACGACCTGTTCAAGCTGATGATCGGGCACGCCGCCAAGGCCAAGAAGCGCTCCGACGCGGGCCGGCACCAGCGGTCAGGACCGCTGCTGAGGTGTACCGGCCTGACCCGCAAGGGCGAGTACAAGGACGTGGACTTCACGATCCGCCCCGGCCACTGCGTGGCCATCGTCGGCACCCTGGGATCGGGCCGGGAATCGTTGGTGCGCGCCCTGTTCGGTGCCGAGCCGTTCGACTCCGGCGAGATCCGTTACCAGGGCAAGCAGCTCAGCTCCTGGTCGGCCGCCCAGGCGACCCGCAGCGGGATGGCCTACGTGCCGGCCGAGCGCAAGACCGAGGGCATGGTCGGCGGGTTCTCGTCGGCGGAGAACATCGCGCTGGCCCGGACCGGCAGGCGGCCCGGTTCCTGTCAACCGGCGGGGCCAGAAGAAGCTGGCCCGCGAGTGGTTCGAGCGGCTCGACGTCCGGCCCGACGACATCAAGCTGCACCTCCAGCCGGTTCTCCGGCGGCAACCAGCAGAAGGTCGTCATGGCCAAGTGGCTGCAGTCGGAGACCCTGCACTGCTCATCCTGGACCATCCGTTGCGTGGCCTGGACCCGGGCGCGGCCGAGACGGTGAACGACCAGATCCGGGCCGCCCGTGACGGCGGTACCGCGGTGATCCTGCTCGCCGACACTCTCGAGGAGGCGCTCGACATGGGCGACGACATCCTCGTCATGCGCGACGGTGAGGTCACCGCCCGTTTCGACCTGACCGTCGACACCCCGACGACCCTCGATCTGCTCGAAAAGATGGTGTGAAAAAGATGTCTCAGCTCAACGCCGTCCATCGGACGCCGGCTCCCGCGCGAAGGATCGCCGGCAGCTGCCGTACCGCCGGCTGAGGAGCGCCGGCGCCGCTGGCGGCCCATCGACCTGTGGGCGTCCGTCGGCCCGCTCGACCATTTTCGTCCTGCTGTTCGCACTGGTCGCGATCCTGCGGCCGGCGTTCATCGGCGGCAGTGGTCTGTCCATCGTGGCCACCCAGGCCACCGCCATCATGCTGGTCGCGCTGGGCCAGGGCATCGTGCTGCACGTGGGATCGATCGACCTGTCCAACGCCGCGATCGCGCTGCTCTCGGCCATCGTGCTGGCCAAGACGATCGGGCCGATGGGGCCGGGGTCGTTGGTGGTGGTGGTGATCCTGGGAACTGCCGTCGGCGCGCTCAACGGTTTCCTGGTGGCGTTCTTCCAGGTGCCGAGTTTCGCGTTGACGCTGGGCACGCTGGGCATCCTGCAGGCCGCCGCGCTGATCGTCAGCGACGAAAACCACGGTGTACGCCGACGACACCAGCCTGCTGGCCACGCTTTTCGGTACCGCAATCGGCGGCCTGGCCGCCGCGTTCTGGATCGCGGTGATCCTGGCGGTGGTGATGTGGGCGGTGCTGCGGTTCACGGTGCTGGGCCAGAGCCTCACCGCGGTCGGTCTGAACGAGACCGGCGCGCTGTTCTCCGGCATCAGGACGCGTGCGGTCAAGGTCTCCGCGTTCGCCCTGTCCGGTCTCTTCGCCTCGGTGGCCGGGATCATGATCATCGCGCAGGCCGGTTCCGCGTCCAGCACCGGACTCGGCAGTGATCTGCTGTTGCCCGGGATCACCGCTGCGATCGTCGGTGGGACCGCGATCACCGGGGGAATCACCAATCCGATCAACATCGTGTTCGGGGCGCTGACCGTGACGCTGATCCCGATCGGCGCCGCCGCACTGGGCATGCCTTCCGAGGCGCAGAGCCTGGTGTACGGCCTGGTGATCATCGTCGCGGTCGCGCTGACGATCAGCCGCAAGCGGATCGGGGTCGTCAAGTAGTTCCAGCTCCACCGCGCTCGTCAGCCGTCGCACATCCACACCCACTGGTGTGACCACTTTCTCAAGGAGAATTCAATGCCTGTCCTGGAATCGCTGCAGCCGCAGGAAGTGCTGCGGTTCTTCGAGATCCTGTCCGACATCCCCCGTGGTTCGGAGAACGAGAAGGGTGCTGCCGACTGGGTCGTCAACTTCGCCCACGAGCACGGGCTGACCGCCTTCCAGGACGAGAAGCACTGTGTCGTGGTCCGTAAACCGGGCCAGGGCGGGCTGGAGAACGCGCCGACGCTCATCCTGCACGGCCACCTCGACATGGTGTGCGCCAAGGACGAGGGCGTCGAGATCGATTTCCTGACCGAGCCCATCAGGCTCGTCGTCGACGGGGACTTCATCAAGGCCGACGGCACTTCCCTCGGCGCCGACAACGGCATCGGCGTGTCGTACATCCTCGCGCTGCTGGAGTCCACGGAGCTGCCGCACCCGCCGCTGGAGGCGGTGCTCACGGCCATGGAGGAGAAGGGCAAGGTGGGCGCCGGGCAGTTCGACACATCGGTGTTGACGGGCACCCGGATGATCGACTTCAACTGGATCACCGACAACGAGATCCTGGCCGGCTGCAGCGGTGACGTCACCTTCCTGGTCGACGTTCCCGGGTGAGCTCGAACCGGTGCCCGCAGCGATGTCGGCGACCCGGTCGCTGAAGATCCGCGGCCTGCTCGGCGGGCATTGCGAGTTCGACATCCACCTGGAGCGGGCCAATGCGATCCTGCTCCTGGCTCGCGTGTTGAACGCCCTGCAGGAGCGGTTCGACGTGCGCATCAGCGGGCTGTGCGGTGGCACCCAGAACAGTGCCATCCCGGCCGACGCCGAAGCCGTGCTGTCTCTGCGGCCCGAGGACGTCGACGAGGTCGAGGCGCTGGTCGCCGGCTTGGCCGAGACCCTGCACGGTGAGTACGAGCGGGCCGGTGACACCATCCGCCTCGAGCTCGGCGAGGCCGCGACCCCGGAACATGCGTTCTCCGCTGATGCGACGGCCCGGTTCGCCCGGTTGACCGCGCTTGTTCCCAACGGCGTGCTCAGTTGGAGCCTGCTCACCCCGGGCGTGGTGGAGAGCTCCAACAACCTGGGCACCCTGCGCCCCACCGACGACGGCGTGCGGTTGGCGTCGACCATCACCGCCCAGGTGACCTCACGCAAGCACGAGATCCTCGACCGTGTCCGGGCACTCGCCGCACTCGCCGGTGGCGGTGTCACGGTGCAAGCAGTTCGGCCTGGATGCACCGGAGTTCCCGTACCAGCAGAACTCGGTGCTGCTCAAGACCGCGGCCGAGGCCTACCGCGACGTGATGGGTGCGGAGCCGGACATCCATGTGTCGCAGTGCAGCCTCGAACTCGGCATGTTCAGCCGCAAGATCCCGGGCCTGGAGATCATCTCGATCGGAACCGAACTGCATGCCCTGCATTCACCGCTCGAGTCGGTCAACCACAGATCGGTCGCGAGAGTGTGGCCGTTGGTCCGGGAAGTGGTCAGCCGGTTGAGTTGAGTGCCGCTGCCAGGGTGGGTCACCCGTACCGGCCATCCTTGCTCCCCTTTCCCCCGCGATTCAGGAGTGCTGACGTGATGCAACGCTGGACGACGTGGAGCCGGCCATGACCCTCGCCCCTGACGGCAGGAAGCTCCTTCGGCTGGAGGTCCGCAACGCGCAGACGCCGATCGAGAAGAAGCCGGACTGGATCAAGACCCGGATGAAGACCGGGCCGGAGTACACCAAGATGCAGGCGCTGGTGAAGCGCGAGGGTCTGCACACGGTGTGCCAGGAGGCGGGGTGCCCCAACATCTACGAATGCTGGGAGGACCGCGAGGCGACCTTCCTCATCGGTGGTGACCAGTGCACCCGCCGCTGCGACTTCTGTCTGATCGACACCGGTAAGCCCGGTGAGTTGGATCGGGACGAGCCGCGGCGGGTGGCTGAGTCCATCGCCGCGATGGATCTGAACTACGCGACGATCACCGGTGTCACCCGTGACGACCTCGCATGATGAGGGCGCGTGGCTGTATGCCGAGACGATCCGCAAGGTGCACGAGCTCGCGCCGGCCACCGGCGTTGAGATCCTCACGCCTGATTTCAGCGGGCACGCGCACCTGTTGCAGCAGGTGTTCGACGCCGCACCGGAGGTGTTCGCGCACAACCTGGAGACGGTTCCCCGGATCTTCAAGAGCATCCGGCCGGCGTTCCGGTACGAGCGTTCACTGGATGTGATCGCGATGGCACGGTCGGCCGGGATGATCACGAAGTCCAATCTGATCCTGGGTATGGGCGAGACCCGAGAGGAGATCAGCGGGGCGCTGCGTGATCTCGTTGAGGCCGGCTGCGATCTGATCACGATCACCCAGTACCTGCGCCCCAGCCCTCGGCACCATCCCATCGACCGTTGGGTGAAGCCCCAGGAGTTCGTCGAGTTGCGCACCGAGGCCGTCGAACTGGGTTTCAGCGGAGTGATGAGCGGCCCGCTGGTCCGTTCGTCCTACAAGGCGGGCAGCCTGTACCGACAGGCGGAACAGGCGCGAGCCCTGCCTCGGTGATCCGGCAGGTCCATGGGACCTGGTGAGCCGGTCCGGCCTCGGCGACCGCCTCCTGCCCGGGTAGCCACATGCGCAGGGCCCACGGCGTCCCAATGTGCCGACCGCGGGCGGGCCGTCCTGCCCGCTGATCGCCACGAGCCCGCCCCGGCGTTCCGAGGGTGCCCGGCCCTACTACGCGCAGGGACCCATCCCACCGATCTCGAAAGAGGTGCCGGCGACGGTGTAGTACACGTCGCGCGGCACCGAGTTCAGGAAGCCCGAGGTCAGCAGGATGGCCATGCTGGGCGCGGCGACGTTCTCGGCACTCTGCGAGAGGTAGGCCACCGCAGCCTTTCGCACGCTGTTCTGGTTCGCCAGACACGCAGCCGCGGTGGCCTTTTCGACCAGCGGGGTGAGCGTAAGAAGCACCAGTGCCGAAACGCCACCGAGAATGGTCACCACGCTTGATATCTCGGTCAGACTCGCACCCTCGTCGTCGTCGAATGGCCTGTTCTTTCGGGTCAGCTGTCGACCGCTCGGGTGCGGCCACCCGCCTTCATGGCGTGCTGCGGTCATTCCGGGCTCCTGCCAGGCATCGACAATCACAGGCACCGAGATCTCCGAGTGACGCCCGCACCGAAGCAATCGGTACCGGCGGTCATCCGAATGACCAACTGTGCCCATTAGGGACCGGCAAATTGTGACACACAGCCACCATCGCTTGTCTGAAGATCGCTCAAACGGGTCTCGTGCCACTCGTTAGGTTCACCCAATATGCCTGCGGGCGGAGATGTGGTGACTGTGAGTAGTTGCGCGTCGAGATGGCGGCGGGCCTGTGCCCTGCCACGGCAGCGGGCGCGGGTGCGGCAGAACCGGGTCCCGCTCCGGGGTACGAGTCGGACAACCGGCACCGGGAGGGCCTCGACGGCCCAGCCGGCGCCGAGCGAGATGTCCTGCTGAGAGCGCCGGTGCCGAAGTGCGCTTGTCCGATGCGCATACGGAACCCACCCCGCTGTGTGGGCGGGGTGGGTCACTTCGTGAAAGTTCAGGTGGTGACCGCAGCGCCCAGCGGGGTGTCGATCGGACTGGCGACAGGCGCGACGGGATGGGTGCGTCGGTCTCGCCACAGCGAGTAACCGAGCCCGATCAGGGCGATCCCGGTGGGGATGGCGAACAGTCGGTAGTTGACTGCGGGCAGCAGGGGGATGAGCAGGCTCGACATGGTGCCGGCGGCCAGGAGCGCGGCGGCCCACCGGTTGAGGACGTCTGCTCGGAACAGGGCGATGCCGAAGACGAGGCCGCCGCCGAGGTAGCCGACGGCGGCGATCAGGTTCAGGGTCTGCATCAGGCCGATGTCACCGACGGCGTGGCCGTTGGTGGCCACGGCGAGCACGTCGCTGACGTAGTCAGGTGAGGTGTGGGCGATCACGGGAACGATGACGAGGCCGACGATCTCGACGGTGAACATGATGAGGAAGTTCGCGGCAGACAGCAGGTACCCGATGAGCCCGAGCACCCCGACCTGTCTGACCTGGCGGAGGTAGATCCCGGTGATACCGGCGAGAGCCAACAGCGCCAGGGTCACCTTCATCGCCTGCCGGATCTTCCATTCCGTTGTGGTGACCAGGGCGACATCGACGTGTGGGTGGTTGATCTGGACGGCCGTGAACAACACGCCGGCGACAAGAGCGCTCAGGCCCGCAACCCGGGTGAGGGTGGTGCCGGTGACGGCGGGTCCCGCGCTTGCGGTAGCGCGAGGTGCGCGATCCTGCTGCGTGCCGGGTGTGGTTGCAGAGCTCATGGTGAGATTTCCGTTCGACGGTCAGCGTGAATGGGACGGGGGGCGAGGCGCGGTCGACGGGCCGCGTCCGAGCGGTCGGGTGCTGGCGGGTCAGTTGCCGGCGGTGCGGGTGCGCAGGGTTCGACGGATGCGGTGGAGTTGCGGCATCAGGGCGCAGATGACGATCGGGACGGCGGTGGTCGCGGACCGCTGTGCGGGCGTCGCATCGACAACGTTGTTGTGCTCATGGGACAAGGCTGACGGCGTGGGGCCCCCCGACCCAGGAACGTTGCTGATCCTGGGAATTCAGAGTCGGACGAGCCGGTGCGTAACGATCCAACCGTGGTCGTCGCTCCATGTCAGCATTCCTGGGCCACCGCTCCTGCCCGCGACCGGATCGGCCGGCAGGGCCGAGCCGGGTTCTATGCTCCGACCATGGCCGTCGATGTGCAGACCTCGATCGTGATCGCCCGTCCGCGGCACATCGTTGCGGGTTACGCCGCCGATCCGGACAACGCCCCGGAGTGGTACGACAACATCCGGTCCGTGGAATGGCAGACCGCGCCGCCGTTGGCCGTCGGATCGCGGATCGCGTTCGTTGCTCGGTTCCTCGGTCGCCGGATCAGCTACACCTACGAGATCCGCAGTCACGTCCCGGGCGAACGGCTGGAGATGAGCACCGCCGAGGGGCCGTTCCCGATGGGAACGACCTACACCTGGCAGGACACCCCGGCGGGCGGAACGCTGATGACGCTGCGCAATGCGGGTGAGCCCAGCGGCTTCGGCCGGATCACCGCCCCGGTGCTGGCGGCGGCGATGCGCCGTGCGACTCAGCGGGACCTGGAGCGCCTCAACAGCATTCTCACGACGCGGCCATGACCGTGGTCGGCACGAGCGCCGCCGGTGCGATCTTCGCTGCGGCCCGCCCGATGCGGCGGGTGGACCAGGCGTCGCCGGCACCGCCGATGGCACCGCCGACGACCGGGATCCGGCGGGCGGCGAACTTGGCGATCTGCTTGCCGCCGGTCAGCGCGAGCAACTGACCGGTGACGGCCTGCGCGATCGCGTTACGGGTGTCCGGGTGCGGGTCGGCGACGGCCAGCACCGTTGGGCTGACCTGGAAGCCGAGCGTCTTGGACAGACCCTTGCGGGCGTCGGCATCGAGCAGGCAGACCAGCACGGCATCGCGCACCGCGCGCTTACTCAGGTCGTAGCCGCGAAGGTGCAGGATCGACGCCGCCAGGTGGCACTGCACCAGGGCCAGGGCGCCGATGTTCAGCGGGATCGTGGCCGCCATGGTCAGGAAGCCGCCGACGTTGGTCAGGAAACCCTGGGCGGCGGAGAGTTTGACGTGTGCGGCGATCAGCGATTCGACTGCGGTGTCGACGTCGCCGCCGGCCTTGCGCAGCGCGGCTTCCCCGGACGTTATCGCGCTGGGAATCGGGCCGGCGCCGTCGATCGCGCGCTCGAGGATGGTCCGAACCGACCCACCGCCGGCCGACGGGGCCATCCGCTTGGCGACCTGACTGCTGACTGTGCCCAGAACTCCCACGGGTGCGTCCTCCTGATCGCCGATGCCGACGTCATGCCGGTCCTCCCGGTAGGTATACCCACAAACGCGGGTGGACGTGGTCGTTCTCCAGGAGTGAGATGGACGGTACGACGCGACGATGCGGAGGATCGCGGTGGACCACCCGACGCGGACAGGTTGCGCCATTGTCGGTGGCGGACCGGCGGGGCTGTTCCTCGGGCTGCTACTGGCCCGGGCCGGTGTGCACGTCACGGTCCTGGAGAAACATGCGGACTTCCTGCGGGATTTCCGCGGCGACACCGTGCATCCGTCGACCATGACCCTGCTCGACGAGTTGGGCCTGTGGCCCGCGTTCACCGAGCTGCCCTGGAAACCGATCTCAAGGGCCACGGTGGTCCTGGACGCAGGCTCGGCGACCATGGCCGACCTGGGTCGACTGCGGGTGCGTCACCCGTTCATCGCGATGGTCCCGCAGTGGCATCTGCTCGACATGCTGGCCCGGGAGGCCGCGACGGAACCGACGTTCACCTTGCGCACGCGGGCGACCGTGAGGACCACTCTGCACACCGACGGGCGGGTATCGGGCGTGCGGTGGACCGACGACGACGGGTCCCCGCACGACCTGACCGCCGACCTGGTGGTGGCCTGCGACGGCCGGGATTCGGTGCTCCGGGACGAGTCGCGGCTGCCGGTCCGGGACTTCCCGGTGCCGATGGACGTGTGGTGGTTCCGGATCCCACGCGTCGATCAGGACGATCCGGTGGATGCACTGGCCCGGGTGTCGGCGGGCCGGATGGTGATCATGCTCGACCGCGGTGACTACTACCAGGTGGCCTACGTCCTGCCGCGCGGCCTCGACGCCGACCGCCGGTCGCGACCGATCAGCTTCCTCCAGGACACGCTGCGCGAGTTGCACCCGTGGCTGGCCGACCGGGCGGAAGGGGTCACCTCGTGGGCGGACGTGAAGCTGCTGCAGGTCACGCTGAACCGGCTGCGCCGCTGGTCGGCGCCCGGTCTGCTCTTCATCGGCGATGCGGCGCACGCCATGTCGCCGGTGGGTGGAGTCGGCATCAACCTGGCCGTGCAGGACGCGGTGGCCGCCGCCAGGTTCCTGGCGCCGGTGCTGAGCGAAGCCACGCCCGGGGTGTCGGCGGTGGACGCAGCGGCGCGACGGGTGCGTCGACGGCGCTGGTTCCCCACCGCGCTGACCCAGGCCGGCCAACGGGTTGCGCACCGGTTCGTGATCCGGGCCGCCCTTGACGGACGCACCGCGGCCGAGCTACCCCGTCCGCTGCGGGTCATCACGAGATTTCCTGTCCTGCAGAGCATCCCGGCGCGACTGATCGGAATCGGGGTGCTGCCCGAGCATGCCCCCGGTTTCGCCCGACGGAATCACTGAGCCTGGCTCAGCCGGCGAACCGGTCCCGGTAGGCGGTGATCTCGCCCGAGACCCGGGCCTTCACGTCGTCCGGTGCGAACGACTGACCTATCGCGGCCAGCGCCAGATCGGCGATACCGCGGTGGTCGAGTGCCAGCAGGTCCGCGGCGACCGCGTACTCCCGGTTGAGGTCGGTGGAGAACATCGGCGGGTCGTCGGAGGAGATGCTCACCGGCACACCGGCGGCCACCAGGGCCGGCAACGGGTGGTCCTCGATCCGGCTGACCGCCCGGGTCGCCAGGTTGGAGGTGGGGCAGATCTCGAGCGGGATGTCGTGCTCGATCAGGTATTCCACCAGCCGCTGGTCCTGGATCGCCGTCGTGCCGTGACCGATCCGCTCGGCGCCGAGGAACGTGATCGCGTCCCAGACCGTCTGCGGACCCGTCGTCTCGCCGGCGTGCGGCACGCTGTGCAACCCGGCCGCCCGGGCGCGGTCGAAGAACGGCCCGAACTGTTCCCGCCCGACGCCGATCTCGGGGCCGCCGAGCCCGAAGCTCACCAGCCCGGCGGGCTGCAACCTGGTGGCGACATCGGCGGTCACCTCGGCCGCCGGCAGGCCGGACTCGCCCGGGATGTCGAAGCACCACCGCAGCACGATGCCCAGATCACGCTCGGCGACCTGGCGGGCATCCTCGATCGCCTCCATGAACGCCTCGGCCGGTATGCCGCGGCTGATCTGTGAGAACGGGGACACGGTCAGCTCCGCGTAGCGGATGTTCAACGCAGCCATGTCGGTGGCGACCCCGTGGGTCAGTGTCCACACGTCGGTGGCGTCGGTGACCAGGTCGGCCACCGACAGGTACACCTCGATGAAGTGCGCGAAATCGGTGAACGTGAAGTAGCGCGCCAGTTCCGCCGGATCGGCCGGCACCGGTGACCCGGGGTGGGCGAGGGCCAGTCGGGCGACCGTCTGTGGTGAGGCCGAGCCGATGTGGTGGACGTGCAGCTCGGCCTTGGGCAGCCCTGCGATGAATGTCGCGCGGTCGGGCCGGAGCTGGTGCGTGACGGCGGAAGTCATCGGTGCAGTGTCGCAGAACGCCGGCCGGTGCTCTGCCCATGACCGCGTCCCCCGTGCGTGGCCGGGCTGCGCCGGCCCGGCCCGGGGGTCGACCCCCGTAGGCTCCCCGGGTGAGAACCCTGATGCCGATGACCGTACCGACCGGATGAGCACCCTCGACGAGGTCGGCGATCGCGACGGCTGGCGCTGCTGGCTCTGCGACGAGCCGGTCGACCGATCGATGTCGGTCAACGATGCGCGTGGCCCGAGTGTGGACACCCGAGGCGCAGCGGTGGCCAAGGCGAGGAAGAACAGTGGGGTCGACCCGGCCGACCGGCTGGCGCACCGGTCGTGCAACACCCGCAAGGGTGCGGTCGAAGCGGTGGTCCCATGGCCACCCAGGTTGTTCGTCGCCGACCCCGCCCCGCTGATCGGGGTGGCGGAACGGTTGGCCCGCAAGGGCGGCCGCGAGGTGGTGGCCCGGTGTCCGAGCCGCTCCGACGCCGACGCGACGGCGGACTGGCTGGTCGACCGGTTCACCCGACTGACCCCCGGTATGCCGGTCGCGGCGTCGGTGGAGCCCGGTGGGGGTCAGTTCGTGGTGGCCCTGTCGGCGCCGCGGCGACGCTGAGCCGGGAACTGCGGCAGCGGCCCGGCCGCGCCGGGCCGGGCGGTGCTCAGCCCAGCGTGACCAGGGTCCGGGGATCGTCGGACGGCAGATCGCCGTCCACCGTCGCAGTGACCGTCGCACCGTTGAACTGGATGCTGCCGCCGAAGTCGTCCAGGAAAGCGGTGTCGGCCGCGTCCCGGCCGGTGGCGATGCGCAGGAACGACGAACGGGGTCCCAGCAGGGTCCCGTCGATCACCCGCCAGACCCCGTCCACCCACGCCTCGGCCACCGCGTGGAAGTCCATCGGCGCGATCCCGGGGGCGTACACCGCGACCAGCCGGGCCGGGATGTTGCGGGCCCGCAGGAATGCCACCACGAGGTGGGCGTAATCCCGGCAGACGCCCTGGCCGAGCAGGAAGGTGTCCACCGCGCCGTCGATCGGGTCGCTGCTGCCGGACACGTAGCTGAGGTGGTTGCCCACCCACGCCGCGATCCCGCCGAGCAGGTCCCCGGTGTCGGTGAGATGGCCGAACTCGCGCTGGGCGATCGCCGCCAGCTTGTCGGACTCGGCGTAACGGCTCGGGCGCAGGTACTCGATGAGCTCGTCGTCCCGCCCCTCGGGGGCGTCGGCCCGCCCGCCGACCGTCGCCCGGTAGGACAGCAGCAGCTTGCCGGTCGTGGCGGGTTCCACGACATGGAAGCGGGACCCGGCGACCCCGACGATCTCGATCGGGGCGACCGGCGCGCCGTCCAAGGTCAACGCGAGGGACTCGTCCACGGTCAGCCCGGGGGCCTTGACGACGGCGATCTGGTAGACGATGCGGCCCGGGGCGATGACGTCCAGGTCGATCTCGGCGGTGACATGGCGGGTCATGCAGGTGTCGGTCATGGATCAACAGTGACGGAGCAGGTCGGACATTCCCAGCACGGCAGGCCGACCGAGAGCGAGGTCACGCCGGTGCCTCCTCGTCGGGGTCGGGCGGACCGATCGCGGCCGCGAGCAGGCCCGCGTTGGGCAGGCTGACCACGCCCGCCGCGGTCTCGATGAAGGTGTACATGATGCCGGCCCCGACGATGACCCCGACGAACGGCCCGCCCAGTGCGCCGCTGTTGACCTTGACGCGCTGGCCGGGGACATACGGGCGGGCGAAGAACAGCACGAGCCCGGCGAAGAAGTTGCCCAGCGTCTGCTGGGCGGCGATACCGATGACCACACCGGTGACGGCACCACCGACGAGCAGATTGCCCAGGTCGACCTTGAGCAGGGCGAGCAGGCCCAGGCCCACGGTCAGGTAGCTCACGATCACCACGATCAGACGGATCGCCGCGCCCGCGGCCACCCCCGCTCGGGCCGTGCTGGCCCGGGCTAGCTCGGCCGCGATCGACCGGCCGCCGACGATGCCGAACACCACGAAGGTCAGCGCGACGCCCACCACGAGCACGACGACCCACCCGGCCGGGATGTTGAGGTCCCACCCGAACAGCGACACGTTGGCGTCCCACGACCGGTTCAGCCCACCGAGGTTGGACCCGACGACGAACGCGAGCACCGCGAGCAGCAGCGCCGGTATCGCGCGCCGCAGGTCGGGCCGGGACTTCAGGTCCAGCCTGCGGAGCGTGCTGCGCACACCCCGCCGGCGCGGTGTCCCGACCGATCCGTCCACCGGCGGGCCGGGCACGGGTGGGGGAGGTGGGGAAGGCGGGGGCGGGCTGATCGGTCCGGTCGGTGCATTGCTCATCCGTCCATGCTGGCGGGGGGCGCCGCCCGATCTCAACCTCGCCGGGCGCGGCGGCGTGTGCTGTGCGTCTCGGTGGCCGTCCCCGCCGGGTCCGAACTCGGCGACACCGGACCGGACTAGGGTGCACTGGTGTTCCGAGTCGTGTTCTTCCAGCCCGAGATCCCGCCCAACACCGGCAACGCGATCCGGTTGTCCGCCGTCACCGGGTGCGAGTTGCACCTGATCGAGCCGCTCGGGTTCGACCTCAGCGACAGCAAACTCAAGCGCGCCGGCCTGGACTACCACGACCTGGCCAACGTCACCGTCCATCGGGATCTGGACGCCGCCTGGCGGTCGCTGGACCCGGAGCGGGTGTTCGCCTTCACCGGGCGTGGGCGCACCCGCCACACCGACATCGACTACCGGGCCGATGATGTCCTGCTGTTCGGTCCGGAGTCGGTCGGGCTGCCCGACGCGGTGCTGGAGCTGCCGCAGATCACCGACCGGGTGCGCATCCCGATGCTGGCCGGACGCCGCTCGCTCAATCTGGCCAACAGCGCCTCGATCGTGCTCTACGAGGCATGGCGCCAGCACGGCTTCGCGGGCGCGTCCTGACCGATGACCCAGCTGCGGCCCTCGCCCGTCGGACGGCACCCGACCGGCGGGCCCCGAATACCCGCCCGGGCCGGAAACAGAACAGGACCGTGCCGCGAGGTTCACTCGCTGACACGGCCCTGTCGGATGCCGCTACTGCCTGCTGCAACCGCCTGACTGCTACCGCATTTGGTGCAACCACCTCTACTGCAACCGCATGGGGCGATCGACGGGACTTGAACCCGCGACCACCGGCACCACAAGCCAGTGCTCTACCAGCTGAGCTACGACCGCCATGCTGCCGTGCGAACACGACCTCGGACAGCTTACCCGAGCTGACCCGATGCTCGAAACGCGGCTGCGGGGATCAGGTCGCCGCAAGCAGTCTGGCCGCGACCGTCTGTGCTTCGTCGGAGCTCGGGCCGGGTGCGGACACGAAAGCGGTCTCCCGGTAGTAGGCCAGTTCGCGAATGGATTCCTTGATGTCGGCCAGCGCCCGGTGTGCCATCCCCTTGGCTGGCTGGGCGAAGTAGATCCGCGGATACCAGCGCCGGCACAGCTCTTTGATGGACGACACGTCGATCATCCGGTAGTGCAGATGCGCGTCCAGGTCGGGCATGTCGCGCACGATGTACCCGCGGTCGGTCCCGATGGAGTTGCCGGCCAGCGGCGCCGTCCGCGGTTCCGGGGCCCATTCGCGGATGTAGGCCAGCACCCGTTCCTCGGCCTCGGCGAGCGTCACCGTGGAACGGCGGACCTCCTCGGTGAGCCCGGACGCGGCGTGCATGGCGACCACCACCTCGGGCATCGCCGCCAACGCGTCGTCGTCGGCGTGGATCACGATGTCCACCCCCTCGCCGAGGACGTTCAGATCGGAGTCCGTGACCAATGCCGCGATCTCGATCAGCGCGTCCTTCTTCAGATCGAGACCCGTCATCTCACAGTCGATCCACACCAGCCTGTCGTTCATCGGACGAATGCTAGTGCTCATTGGGTTACATCGTTGGGCTGACGCACCCGCGGCGCCGGTGACGCTACGTCGTCAACTGGGGGTTCTCAGCCCGTCCCGGCGCCTGCGGCAGCGGCCACCGGGTCATGGTTACGCTGCTTGTGCGGCCGGCGACGCCAGGTCGGCCATCCGGGAGGCGGCAACACCCATGACCACCAGCCCCAGCGCATCCGTCGAGCCGCTCGGCCCGGAGATCACCGACGTCACCCGCCGAATCGCGGCCGGCTACCGCACCGCGGGCGCCGTCGTCACCCTCGGGGCCGTGGTGTCGCAGGGCCGCTCGGACCCGCAGGCCCAGGTGGGGATCCCGCTGGCGATGTTCAACCGGCACGGTCTCGTCGCCGGCGCCACCGGCACCGGCAAGACAAAGACCCTGCAGGTGATGGCCGAGCAACTCTCGGCGGCCGGCGTGCCGGTGTTCATGCCCGATGTGAAAGGCGATCTGACCGGCCTCTCGGTGGCCGCCGTGGCCAACGACCGGATCGCCGCCCGGTCCGTGGAGACCGGGGACGACTGGCAGGGCGCCGGCTGCCCGGTCGAGTACCTGTCGATCGCAGGCCAGGGATCGGCCACCCCGATCCGCGCCAGCATCGATTCGTTCGGGCCGATCCTGCTGTCCAAGGTGCTGGACCTCAACGACACGCAGGAGTCCACGCTCGGGCTGATCTTCCACTGGGCCGACGACAAGGACCTCCCGCTGCTGGACCTGAAGGATCTGCGGGCGGTGATCGTGCACCTGACCAGCGCTGAAGGGAAGGCCGACCTGGCCGGGCTCGGCGGAGTGTCGAAGTCCACCGCGGGGGTGATCCTGCGGGCGCTGGCCAACCTGGAGGCCGACGGCGGCGACGTGTTCTTCGGCGAACCCCAGATGGAGGTCGCGGACCTGCTCCGGGTCCTCGACGGTCGCGGGGTGATCTCGCTGCTGGACGCCAGGGGTGTGCAGACGCGTCCCGCGCTGTTCTCCACCTTCCTGATGTGGTTGCTCTCGGAGTTGTTCGATCAACTGCCGGAGGCGGGGGACCTTGACCGGCCCCGACTGGTGTTCCTCTTCGACGAGGCGCACCTGCTGTTCGCCGATGCGTCCAAGGCGTTCCTCACCGCTGTGCAGCAGACCGTGAAGCTGATCCGGTCCAAGGGCGTCGGCGTGTTCTTCTGCACCCAGCTGCCCACCGACGTGCCGGCCGGGGTGCTGTCGCAACTGGGGTCCCGGGTGCAGCACGCGCTGCGGGCATTCACCCCGCAGGACCAGGATGCGCTGGCCACGGCGGTGAAGACCTACCCGACCACCGACGACTACGACCTGGCGTCGGCGCTGACCAGTCTGGGCACCGGCGAGGCCATCGTGACCGTCCTCAACGAACGGGGTGCGCCCACCCCGGTGGCCTGGACCAGGGTCCGGGCGCCCCGCTCGCTGATGGGTCCGGCACCGGACGGACAGGTGGCGGCGAGCATCGCAGCCTCGCCCCTGCAGCCGAAGTACGCCGCCGCCGTGGACCGCACCTCCGCCTACGAGATGCTGGCCGCGCGCCTCGCCCTGCCACCGCCGAGCACCCCCACGTCGTTCCCCACCTCGACACCCACACCGACCACCCGGCCGGTGGAGCCGCGTCGCGCGCCGCGCGCCGAACCTGCCCCGCCGCCCCGCGCCGACGACGGCGGGCTGCTCGGTGAACTCGCGCAGAACCCGGCGGTCAAGGCGTTCTGGCGGTCCCTGGGCACCGCGGTGGGTGGTGCCGTCGGGCGCAGCATCTCCGGCACCCGGCGGCGGCGCCGCTGACCGCGCGGGACGACGGCGGGACATCTGCGGGAGCATCGCTGCGGAACCATCTGCACGTTGCCGGCCGTTGAACCGGTGGAGTGGTGAGGCGGCGGCGTCACCCGCGGGCCGACGTCGACCTGTCGGGAGTCGTGCCCGCATCGGACTGGAGGACCAGATGAGGACCCTGTTCTGGATCGCGGTCATCGCGGTCATCGTGCTGGGCGGGCTGTACCTGGCCCGGTCGTCCCGCACGCAGACCCGGACCGGGCTCGCCGACGCCGCCGCCGAAGCCCGCCGCTGGGTAGAGCGGCTCGGCGGGCAGGTGTACTCCCTGGATGCCCGCGACGACCCCGCCGCCCGGCAGGCATTGGCGGATGCGGCCGAGCGTTTCACCGCCGCCGGCGCCCAGGTCGAGCAGGCGGCGTCGGTGCAGCAGTACCGGCTGGCCCAGGAGACGGCCTACGAGGGCCTGTACTACGTCGCCGCGGCCCGCACGGCCCTGGGTCTCGATCCTGGCCCCGAACTGCCGCCGATGCCCGGCCAGGCGGGGGCCGGAGCGGTCACCGAGCGTCGCCGGGTCGAGGTGGCGGGACATTCGTATGAAGCATCGCCGGAGCCGACGGCGACCGCGCGCAGCTATCACCCGGGCGGCACGGTCGCCGGCCGTCCGGTGCCACGGGGCTGGTACTCCGAGCCGTGGTGGCGGCCGGCCCTGGTCGCCGGATCCTGGGGCGCCGGGGCCTACCTGCTCACCGGTGCGCTTTTCGGCGGGATGGCCGGGAACGCCTATGCGGACGGCTACCAGGACGGAAGCGGCGGTGAAGGGTTGCGGCGGTGACGGGCACGGCGGTGACGGCTCGGGCGACATCGGGTCGGGCCACGACGGCGACGGCGGCTGGGGCGGTTCGGATTTCGGGGGCTCGGATTCCTTTCGGCGGCGGAATGGACTTCTGAGTCCGCCGCCTTCGGGCTCAGAACCCGTCGGCGGCGAGCTTGGCGATCAGTTCGTAGGACCGGATCCGGTCGGCGATGTCGTACACCTGCGAGGTGATCATCAGCTCGTCCGCGTCGGTCCGTGCGAGCAGTTCGGCGAGCTGCCGCCGGACGGTGTCGGGCGAGCCCATCGCCTGGCCGACCCGGCGTTCCGCGGCGAACTCCTCCTCGAAGGCGTCGAACTCGTACTGCGCCGCGACCGCGGGGGAGTCCATCGCCTCCGGTCGCCCTGAGCGCAGCCGCAGGAACGCCAACAGGCCGGGCTTGGCGAGATAGGCGGCGTGCTCGTCGGTGTCGGCGCACACCGCATTGACCGCGACCATCGCGTGCGGTGCAGTCAGCCAGCGGGACGGCCGGAAATTCTGCCGGTACAAGGCCAATGCGGCATCGGTGTGACGACTGGAGAAGTGGTGGGCGAACGAGAACGGCAGACCCAGCTGCCCGGCGAGCTGAGCGCTGTATCCGCTGGAACCCAGTAGCCAGACCGCAGGCGGGATCTCGGCGTGCGGCACCGCAGCGAGTCGGGCCGGGATCCCCGTCGAGCATGCCGATGACCTCCACGAGCTCGCGGGGGAAGTCCTCGGCGGAGAGCCCCTCCACCGTCCGGCGCAACGCCAGCGCGGTCCGCTGATCCGCACCGGGGGCGCGTCCGATGCCGAGGTCGATACGTCCCGGGTGCAGCGCGCCGAGCATCCCGAACTGCTCGGCCACCACCAAGGGGGCGTGGTTGGGCAGCATGACGCCGCCGGAACCCAGCCGGATCGTCGTGGTGTGCGCGGCCAGGTGAGCCAGCAGCACGGCCGGTGACGAGCTGGCGATCCCCGGCATGTTGTGGTGCTCGGCCACCCAGAAGCGCTGGTAGCCGAGTTGTTCGGTGCGGCGGGCCAGCTCGGTGGTGTGTCGCAGCGCCTCGGCCCCACCGCCGGCACCTGCGGACTTCGCGACGGGGGACAGATCGAGAACAGCGAGCGGCACGGTCATACCGGGGCCAACCGGGCCGGTGGTCCCGCTATTCCGCAGGGGCTGCAGATCGCTAGGATGTCCGAATATCGGAACTACCGTCCAACTGGCCGGTGTCCGAGGGAATCGAGGAACGATGGAGTTCGAACTCGATGACGACCAGCGGGCGATCGTCGCCGCCTGCCGGGACTTCGCCGACCGTGAGCTGGCCCCGTTCGCCCTGCAGTGGGACGCCGACAAGCACTTCCCGGTCCAGACCCTGCGGCGCGGCGCCGATCTCGGCCTGGGGGGCGTGTACATCGCCGAGGCGTACGGGGGCTCGGCGCTGACCCGGTTGGACGCCGCACTGATCTTCGAGGCGCTCGCCTCCGGCTGTCCGACGATCGCGGCCTACCTGTCCATCCACAACATGGTCGGCTGGATGATCGACGCGCACGGTTCCACCGAGCAACGGGAGCGCTGGCTGCCGGGGCTGTGCTCACTGGATCTGCTGGGCAGCTACTGCCTGACCGAGCCCGGCGTCGGATCCGACGCCGGGGCGTTGACCACCAGGGCCGTGCCGACCGACAGCGGGTATGCGCTGACCGGGGTCAAACAGTTCATCTCCGGTGCCGGGTCGACCGATGTGTACGTGGTCATGGCGCGCACGAGTGACGAAGGCTCCCACGGAATCTCGGCGTTCGTGGTGGAAAAGGACACTCCGGGGCTGACCTTCGGGCCGAACGAGGCCAAAATGGGTTGGCGTGCCCAGCCGACCCGGCAGGTGGTCCTCGACGAGGTCCAGATCCCCACCGACCACCGCCTCGGGGCCGAGGGTGACGGCTTCCGTCTTGCGATGCGCGGGCTCAACGGCGGCCGGATCAACATCGCCGCCTGCTCTCTCGGGGGCGCCCAGGAGGCGTTCGACCGCACCGTGAAGTACTTGAAGCAGCGCCGCGCGTTCGGCAGTGACCTGATCGCGTTCCAGGCGCTGCAGTTCGCGCTGGCCGAGATGGCCACGCAGCTCGAGGCGGCACGACTGCTGCTCCGCCGGGCGGCGGCTGCTCTGGACGAGCGCGACCCGCGCCAGGTCGAACTCGCCGCGATGGCCAAGAAGTTCGTCACCGACGTGGGGTTCGCGGTCGCCGACCGGGCGCTGCAGTTGCACGGCGGGTACGGCTACCTGTCCGAGTACGGAATCGAGAAGATCGTGCGCGACCTCCGGGTGCACCAGATCCTCGAAGGCACCAACGAGATCATGAACGTCATCATCGGGCGCGCAGTCTCGCGCTGAGCCGTCCCGACCGTCGCCGGTCGTCCCGGGCCCTCCTCGGCGGCCCTGAAGCGCATCCCGCTCCGGCCCCGGGAGCCGACACGAGGTGGCTCGGTGCGTCTTGTCGCGCGCGACCCCGGGTGGGGGTACAGAATGCCCCTACGGAATGATGTGACTCACGCGATACTCCATTCGGGTGATCGACGCTCGTTGGGCGTTGACTTCCCACATATACGGGACTAAACAAATCCAAGCAGACATCAAAGCGGACGATGCCCTGCGCACAGACAGTCAGCGGCGCCACGGGGCCGCGGTGCCCCCGGGTGCCAGGCGCGAACCACAAGACAACGGAGTCGGGGTGTACGCAGCGGAGCGGCAGGCGCAGATCCTGCAAGCCGCACGGTCTCTCGGCCGTGTCGAGGTGCTGTCGATGGCCACCCAGATGGACGTCACCCCCGAGACGGTGCGCCGCGATCTGACGGTGCTGGAGCGCCTCGGCGTTCTGCGCCGTGTCCATGGTGGGGCTATGCCGGTCGAGCGGTTCGGTTTCGAGCCCAACGTGGCGATGCGGGAGAACCAGTTCTCCGCGGAGAAGGATCGGGTCGCCAAGGCCGCGCTCGACGAACTGCCCGATGGTGGCTCGATCATCCTGGACGCCGGTACGACGACCGTCCGGTTGGCCGGCCTGCTGCCCACCGACCGTAAGTTCACCGTCGTGACGCACTCGCTGCCGGTCGCGTCGACGCTGGCCTCGTTCGTCAACATCAACCTGCACCTGTTGGGCGGCACCGTTCGGGGTATCACGCTCGCCGCAGTGGGTGACTGGGCGCTGCGCAGCATCGCCGATGTCAGCGTCGATGTGGCGTTCCTCGGCATCAACGGGATCACCACCCGACGCGGACTCACCACCCCCGACCTCGCCGAGGCGCAGGTCAAACGGGCGCTGGCCCGCGCCGCCCGGCGCACCGTGGTGCTGGCCGATCACAGCAAGTTCGGTCGTACCGAGTTCGCGCAGGTGTTGGCGCTGGACGAGGTCGACACCATCATCACCGATACCGATCTCGACGCGGAGACCGCGGCCGAGATCGAGATCGCCGGACCGAGAGTGATACGCGCATGATCTTGACCGTGACCCCGAACCCCAGCGTGGACCGTGGGCTGGACCTGCAGGAGCTGGAGGTCGGCGAGGTCAACCGCGCGCTGCGGGCGCACCTCGACGCCGGCGGCAAGGGCATCAACATCTCCCGGGCGTTCGTCCTGCACGGGATCCCCACCGCCGCGGTCTATCCGTCGGGTGGTCCGGACGGCAGCCTGCTGACCTCCGAGCTCGCGTCGAAAAGCGTTGCCGTCGAGGCTGTCCCGATTGCAGGGACGATCCGCAGCAACATCACCCTCGTCGACGCTGCCGGCGAGACCACCAAGATCAACGCGCCGGGGCCGACGCTGTCGGCTGCTGAGCGGGAGGCGCTGCTCGCCGCGATCGACGCGCACCTCACGCCTGACGTGAGCTGGGTGGTCGGTGCCGGTAGTCTCCCCGCCGGGGTCGGCGCAGACTTCTACGTCCAGGTCGCGGCCCGGGCGACGGCGAAAGGGGTGCGGTTCGCATTGGACACGTCGGGTGAACCGTTCGCGGTCGCGGTGGCTGCCGGCGGCATCACCCTGATCAAGCCCAACGAGGAGGAGCTCGGCGACCTCCTCGGCCGGGAACTGACCACCGTCGGCGAGGTCGTCGACGGTGCCCGCGAGGTGATGGCCGGTGGGGCCCACGGCGTCATCGACGCCGCCCTGGTCAGCCTCGGCGCCGCCGGTGCCCTGCTGGTCACCCCCGATCGGACCTGGTGGGCTGCCGGCCCGCCGCTGGTCCCGCTGTCCACCGTCGGGGCCGGTGACACCACCCTGGCCGGCTACCTCAGCGTGGCGGCCGCCGCTGACCACGACCCGGCGGACGCTCTCCGAACGGCCATCGCCTGGGGCCGCGCGGCTGTCCTCCTACCCGGGAGCGCCGCTCCCGGACCCGAGCAGATCGACCTGGCCGCGGTGACCGTCGTGGCCGAACCACACAAGTCCCTACCACTGAAGGAGCTCCACGTATGAGTACCCCGCTGATCATCCCGGAATTGGTCGGCATCGACCTCACCGGGACCGACCGTGACGATGTCACCCGCCAGCTCATCGATCTGATGGCGGCTGCCGGTCGGGTCACCGACGCGGACGGGTTCCACGCCGACGTCCGGGCCCGCGAGGCCCAGATGGCCACCGGCATGCCGGGCGGTGTGGGTCTCCCGCACGCCCGTTCCGAGCACGTCGTCGTACCCAGCCTGGCCGTCGGCCGGGTTCCCGGCGGCGTCGATTTCGGCGCCCCGGACGGTCCGGCCAACCTGATCTTCCTGATCGCCGCGCCCGCCAGCGGCGGGTCCGAGCACCTGAAGATCCTGGCCTCGCTGGCCCGTCGTCTGGTGCACGACTCATTCCGTTCATCCCTGTTGAATGCCGCCGACGCCACTGAGGTCGCCGACATCGTGTCCCGAGAGGTTGTTGTTTCATGAAGTTCGTCGGAGTTTCGTCCTGTCCGACAGGAATCGCGCACACCTACATGGCCGCCGAGGCTCTTGAGCAGGAGGCCAAGGCGCAGGGCCACGAGATGGTCGTCGAGACCCAGGGTTCGGCCGGCACCATCCCGCTCGATCCCGATGTCATCGCCGCTGCTGACGGGGTGATCTTCGCCGCCGACCTCGAGGTACGGAACAAGGAGCGCTTCGCCGGCAAGCCGACGGTGGACGTGGGCGTCAAGAAGGGCGTGCACGACGCCAAGGGCGTCATTGCCCAGGCGGTGGCAGCGGTCGAGGCCGCGCGAGCCAACCCGCAGTCGATGGCCGCAAGCGCCGCCGCGCCCGCCGCGCCGCCGCGCTCGTCGGCCCCGGTCAGCACCGGCACCCGCATCCGCCAGTGGCTGATGACCGGTGTCTCCTACATGATCCCGTTCGTCGCCGCGGGCGGCATCCTGATCGCGCTGGGCTTCCTGTTCGGTGGCGACGGCGTGGTCTTCAAGCTCTACGGCGGTGACTGGGAAGGTGTCACCTACACCGCGGTCGCGCCGTCGCTGGAGGGTGGTTTCCCGGCCGGTATCGACATCTACGCCCTGATCGCCCAGGCCGGCCTCCCCGGCTTCATGTTCATCCTCGGCAAGACCGCGTTCTTCATGCTGGTGCCGATCCTGTCCGGCTACATCGCCTGGGCGATCGCCGACCGGCCCGGCCTGGTCCCCGGCATCGTCGGCGGTCTGCTGTCCTCGATGATCGGCGCCGGCTTCCTCGGTGGTCTGGTCTCCGGTTTCATCGCGGGTTTCATCGCGCTGTACCTCGCCCGGTTGAAGGTGCCCAAGGGCGTCCGTGGCGTCATGCCCGTCGTAGTGATCCCGTTGGTCTCCACGCTGCTCATCGGCGCGATCATGCTGTTGGTGCTCGGTAAGCCGATCGCGGCCGTGCAGACCGGCCTGGCCGACTTCCTCAACAGCCTGACCGGCACCAGCGGCATCGTGCTCGGCATCATCCTGGGCCTGATGATGGCCTTCGACATGGGTGGACCGCTGAACAAGGTGGCCTACACCTTCGCCGCCGGTGGGCTCGCCACCGCGATCGCCGCCGGCGACCGCACCGGCCCGTCCCTGCAGATCATGGCCGCCGTGATGGCGGCCGGGATGACTCCGCCGCTGGGTCTGGCACTGGCCACCACGGTCCGCAAGAAGCTGTTCACCGAGGCCGAGCGCGAGAACGGCCTCGCCTGCTGGCTGTTGGGTCTGTCCTTCATCACCGAGGGCGCCATTCCGTTCGCCGCCGCCAACCCGCTGAAGGTCATCCCGTCCCTGATGGCCGGTTCCGCGGTCACCGGTGGCCTGGTGATGGCGTTCCAGAACGACCGTCGAGGCACCCCACGGCGGCATCTGGGTCGTCGCTCTCGTCGGCAACCCTCTCCTGTGGCTGCTCGCCATCGCGATCGGCATGGTCGTCACGGCTGCCGTGCTGATCGCGCTGCTCAGCATGAACAAGGAGAAGACGGAAGCACTCGTCGCCGAGCAGGACGCGGTCGCCGCGCACTCCTGACATCGGAAGGGAGGCGCCGGTGTACCTCTCCGGCGCCTCCCACTTCCCGCGCTCGACCCATCGAACCCATCGAGAAAGAGAACTCATGCCCACGAGAACTGTTGCGATCGGCTCCAGCGTCGGTCTGCACGCACGCCCGGCCTCGTTGTTCACCCAGGCAGTCGCGGCCACCGGCCTCGATGTCACCATCGCCAAGGCCGGTCAGCCGGCGATGGACGCCTCCAGCATCCTGATGGTGATGGCGCTCGGTGCCGGCCACGGCGAAGAGGTCACTCTCGAGGCCGACGGCGACGGCGCCGACGAGGCCTTGGACAGCCTGGTCGCCCTGCTGGCCAGAGATCTGGACGCCGAGTAGTGACGACCGGGGCAACTGTGGAGGCCGGTGCTGCCGGCTCGGTACTGCAAGGCGTGGGCGTCGGTCGCGGGGCCGTCGCCGGCCCGGTTGCCCGGGTCTCCTCCGTTCCGAAACCGCCGGCGGACGAGAAGCCGCCGGCGGACCGGGATGCCGCCAAGGCCGAGGTCACCGCGGCGTTCGTCGGGGTGGCCACCGGACTGCGCGAGCGCGCTGCGGAGTCGTCGGGCACCCTGTCCACCGTGCTGTCGGCCACTGCGCTGATGGCCGAGGACAAGGCGCTGATCAAGGACATCATGAAGCGGATCGACAGTGGTGAGCCCGTTCTCACTTCCGTCGACCGGTCCGTCGAGGGCTTCTGCGACATGTTCAAGGCGCTCGGCCCGTACCTGGCCGAGCGGATCACCGATCTCCGCAGTGTCCGCGGCCGGGTGATCGCTCGGCTGATGGGTCACGCCGAGCCGGAGATGCCGGATCTGTCGGTGCCGTCGGTCATCGTCGCCGAGGACCTGGCGCCGGCGGACACCGCGGCCCTGGATCTGGCGAAGGTACTGGCAGTGGTCACCGAACTGGGCGGTCCGACCTCGCACACCGCGATCATCGCCGGTCAGCACGGCATCCCGTGCGTGGTCCGGGTGACCGGCGTGATGGAGCTCAAGGACGGCCAGCAGGTAGCGGTGGATGCCGCCGCCGGCACCGTCGAGCTCGACCCGTCCGAGGCGACCCGGCAGCTGTTCACCGACCGTTCGGAGCTGTTGAAGTCGCTGGAGGAGAACACCGCCGCCGGTGCCACCTCCGACGGCTATCCGGTGCAGTTGCTGGCCAACATCGGCCAGGTCGAGGATGCCAAGCGCGCCGCGAAGCGGGCCAACGAAGGTGTCGGCCTGTTCCGCACCGAGGTGCTGTTCCTGGACTCCGTCGACGCCCCGCCGCGGGACGGTCAGGCGAAGACCTACGCCGAGGTGTTGCGGGCGTTCGAAGGCCGCAAGGTCGTCGTACGCACCCTGGACGCCGGTGCCGACAAGCCGCTGGCGTTCGCCACTCAGCCTGACGAGGAGAACCCGGCACTGGGTGTCCGGGGCTACCGGCTGGGCCGGATCACCCCGGCCCTGATGGAGACCCAGCTCGGTGCACTCGCCGACGCGCAGGCCGAGACCGGCATCCACCCGTGGGTGATGGCTCCGATGATCGCCACCAAGGCGGAGGCCAAGGCGTTCGCCGATCAGGCGCGCGCGGCCGGCATCAAGACCGTCGGTGTGATGATCGAGGTCCCGTCGGCGGCCGTCCGCATCGAGCAGATCGTCGAAGTCGTGGACTTCGTGTCCATCGGCACCAACGATCTGGCCCAGTACACGATGGCGGCGGACCGACTCCGCGGCGAGTTGGCCGACCTGCTGAACCCCTGGCAGCCGGCCGTGCTCGAGCTCGTCGCCCGGGTCGCCGCAGCCGGTACCAAGTCCGGCACCCCGGTGGGTGTCTGCGGTGAGTCCGCCGCCGACCCGCTGATGGCGCTGGTGCTGACCGGGTTCGGGGTGTCGTCGCTGTCCATGTCACCGGCTGCGGTGGCCACCGCCCGGTACATGCTCAGCAAGCACACGATGGACTGGTGTCGCGCCCTCGCGGCAGCTGCCCTCGAGGCCGACTCGGCCGAGGAGGCCCGCGCCAACGTCGTGGGTCGCATCGACCAGAAGGTGCGCCAGCTGCTGGCGTTGTGATCGCCTGAGTCGACGACAGGGCCGGTAGGAGGATGTCGCTCCCGCCGGCCCTTCGTCGTGTGCGGCTCGAGGTGGCCCGTACCAGCGGGTGGCCTCAACGGGCGGCTGCCGCCCGGATCCGTTCGGCGTCCCGCTCGGTGCCGTGTGCGTTGCTGGTGAGTCCCCGGGAGCCGGCCAGCTTGGCCTGGATGTGTCCCCCCACGGTGATCGGCGGGTACAGCAGCGGATGCTGCGCGTCGACGCAGCCGGGCAGCGCCTCGATGACGGCGTCGATGTTGCCGTCATGGAAGAACGCTGCTGACCTGCGTCGACGGACGGTTCCGTCGACGACCGGTGGCTTCACCCGGTGCAGGGTCGACCGCCACCGCTCGTTGGTCCAGAGACCGGTGAGATCGCCCAGGTTGACCAGCAGTGCCCCGGGGAGCGGCGAGACGTCGTACCAGCAGCCGTCGGCGGCGAGGACCTGCAGGCCGGGTGCGTCGTCGGCCCAGAGCACAGTGACGATGCCGTAGTCGGTGTGTTCCCCCATCCCGACCAGATCGCCGTCGAGTTCGATGTCCCCGGGCGGCAGTGCGTAGTTGTTCATCCGCAGCACATCCAGGGAATGGTCGGTGTACGGCCCGAAGAATCCCACCGGTAATCCCAGGGCGTCGGCGAAGATCGTCGTCAGGACGCGGGCCACCCGCCCGGCCTCGGCGAACCAGACCCGGACGTGGGTCCGGAACTGCGCTGGTTCGGCAGGCCAGATGTTGTCGGCGTAGTCGTCACTCGCGAGCACCGCCCGGTCGGCGTGGGGGTAGTCCGCCGCGGTCGCGCCGATGTTGAACGCCTCGAAGAAGTCGTTCATCCGGGTCGCCGACTCGACGCCGAGGCTCAGGCTCAACTGCTCCGACCTGGGCGCGGTGTAGCCGCGGTTGATCTGCGGCGGCGCGGTGTAGGCCTTCTTGACGTCCGGGGTGAGGCCGAAGAACCCGTCGATCGCGTCGGCCAGCCCGTCGACGGCGGACGTCGGAACGGCGTGGCCGAGAATCTGGATGAACCCCACTGTGCGGCACGCGTTGTCGATCTCCCGGGTGACCCGGGCGCGATCGGCGTCGGTGTCATCGGCCTCGCCGCTGCCTGTGTGGACGTAGGGCGAGATGTCGACGACCGGCACCTCGAACGGCGACGGGCCGGTGGCCATGGCAGCTCCTGTCGGTGGGGATCAGGACCAGATCCTCCCGTAGACGCCGACAGGCCGTGCGGCTGGGGGCCGCACGGCCTGTTCGGTGCGAGCCGGGATGTACCCGGGGTGAAGCGGGCAGGTCAGGCGCGCGTGCGCGACTTGCTGCCGAACTTGATCCACAGCAGCAGCACGATGACTGCGCCGATGAAGGAGCCGAGGATGCCCGAAGGCTGCAGGAAGCCGTCCTGGCCGTCCTTGTGGAACAGCAGGTAACCCAGGAATCCGCCCACGAAGGAGCCGATGATGCCCAACAGGATGGTCATCGGGATGGACAGATCCTGCTTGCCAGGAACGACGAGGCGCGCGAGCGCGCCGGCGATGGCGCCGACGATGATGGCGGTGATGATGGTGCCGAGCATGGCATGTCCTTTCTCTACCTGGCGGCGGTTGTCGCCGACAAGCTGACGTGTGGCCGAGCGGCCACGCAGAGATCATGCCCTAAACCTGGTGCTGTTTAACGCACCCCGTGCAAGGGCCAGTCGGGGGATTTTCTAGGCTGGGCGGGGTCGTGTCCGGGTGGACCTGACCGCGGTCGACTCGAAACGACGGACGGAGACATCGTGGCAGACGGCAACGGCAACACAGGTGGTGTGTCGATCCGGATCGGCGGGGTGGACATCGACCGGGCCCGGGCCCGGGCCGCTGCGGGCCAGTACCTCGCGGCGCAGGGTCACCGCTTCGGGTACCCGGCGTACGACTCCTTCGACGCCGGGTCCGGCCCGTTCCGGCTGGGTGACGGCGATCAACTGACCCCGGTGCTGCTGAACGTGCCAGTGTCGGTGAAGACCTTCTATTCGCTGTCGGACCTGCGCGGACGGCTCGACGCGTGGCTCGGCAAAGTGCCACCGGACGCGCGGCTGAGCGATGCGGGACCCGACGAGCTCGCCCTCTTGGGGGAGCTGTTCGCGGTTCTGGACGGTGGGCAGCGACGCCCGCATCTGTCAGGTGCGGTGCTCGCGAAGGTGATGCATCGCAAGCGGCCCGCATTCGTGCCGCTGTACGACCGGCACGTCGACCACTGTTATCGCGGTGCTCCCGGGGCGCCGATCACCCGGGACGTCAAGCGGCCGTGGAGCGAGTTCATGCCGCTGCTGGGCCAGGCGATGATCGAGGATCTGCGCCGGGAGGCGGACTACCTCGCCGAGGTGGTGGCGATGGCGACGAACCCGGTGATCACCACGCTGCGGGCCCTGGACATCGTGGCCTGGCAGGCGGGCCGAAGCAGCGGGCCCAAGCCCGGGCTGTGGAGCAATGACGTTCCCGACGAGTTCGAGGTCGGCGGCGACGGGGACCTGGCCGATCTGGACGAGAGCGTCTGAGCGGTTCCGGGGTAGCTCCGGATCGCGGGCTCGGACCCCGGCGATGGGCTCGGGTCGTCGGCGGGTCCGGCAACAAGTCGGTCGGTGGGTCCGTCGGGCGGGTCGGTAAGCGGGTCGGTGAGCGGGTCGGTAAGCGGGTCGGCCGGCCTGTCGTGCCGACCGTTAGACTGGCCGCGCGCCTCCGTAGCTCAGTTGGATAGAGCACTGGACTTCTAATCCGGCGGTCGTAGGTTCGATTCCTACCGGGGGCACCGTGCACCGCCGCCGGGTCGCGGCGGGCGGTGCGTCGGGAATACCGGGCCCGGGTTGCCTGTTGACGCTCAATATCCATGAGGGCTCATGGAATACCCGTCTCAGCAGCGCCAGGGAGCAACCATGCAGTTCGGAATCTTCAGTGTCGGCGACATCACCACCGACCCGACCGACGGCACCACACCCACCCAGCACGAGCGACTCATGGCGATGGTGACGATCGCGCAGAAGGCGGAAGAGGTCGGCCTTGACGTCTTCGCCACCGGTGAGCACCACAACGAGCCGTTCGTGGTGTCCTCGCCCACCACCCTGCTCGGGTACATCGCCGGTCGTACCTCGACGATCATCCTGTCCACCGCGACCACGCTGATCACCACCAACGACCCGGTCCGGATCGCCGAGGAGTACGCGCTGCTGCAACACCTGGCCGACGGTCGCGTCGACCTGATGATGGGTCGGGGAAACACCGGCCCGGTCTACCCCTGGTTCGGCAAGGACATCCGGCAGGGTGTCGACCTGGCTTTCGAGAACTACGCATTGCTGCACCGGTTGTGGCGGGACGACGTCGTGGACTGGACCGGGAAGTTCCGGACCCCGCTGCAGGGCTTCACCGCCATCCCACGACCGCTGGACGGGGTGCCGCCGTTCGTCTGGCACGGCTCCATCCGGACCCCGGAGATCGCCGAACAGGCGGCCTACTACGGTGACGGGTTCTTCGCCAACAACATCTTCTGGCCGCGTCAGCATTTCGCCCGCCTGGTACAGCTGTACCGCGAGCGGTACGAGCACTACGGTCACGGCTCCGCCGATCAGGCACATGTCGGACTCGGTGGCCAGGTGTTCATGCGCAAGAACTCCCAGGATGCGGTCAAGGAATTCCGGCCGTACTTCGACAACGCCCCGGTGTACGGGCACGGGCCGTCGCTGGAGGAGTTCACCGATCAGACGCCGCTGACCGTGGGCAGCCCGCAGCAGGTGATCGACGCGACGCTGCAGTTCCGCGACACGTTCGGCGATTACCAGCGCCAACTGTTCCTGATGGACCACGCGGGTCTGCCGCTCAAGACCGTTCTGGAACAGCTCGACATCCTCGGCGAGGAGGTCGTCCCGGTCCTGCGGCGGGAGTTCGCGGCACTCAAGCCCGCGCACGTGCCGGACGGCCCGACTCACGCCGGCCGGGTGGCGGCCACTGCGGCCGCCGCGCTGGTCGACGCACGCTGATCCGTCGCCACCCCCGATCCGCCCCCCCCACGTTGGAGGTACCCGAGATGACCACCCGCCATCTGGCCGTTGTCACCGCCGGCCTCGGCCGGCCGTCCTCGACCCGGCTGCTCGCCGACCGGCTCACCGACGCCACCGTTCGCCGGCTGGCGGCGGGCGGCATCACCGCCACCGTCACCGTCGTCGAACTCCGCGATCACGCGCACGCCGTCACCGACCACCTGCTCACCGGATTCGCCGGGCCGGAACTGGCCGCAGCGATCGATGCGGTGACCGGCGCCGACGGCCTGATCGCGGTCAGCCCGATCTTCACCGCCAGCTACAGCGGACTGTTCAAGTCCTTCGTCGACGTCCTCGACCCGCAGGCGCTGACCGGTCAGCCGGTGCTGTTGGCCGCTACCGGCGGCACATCGCGGCATTCGCTGGCACTGGACCACGCGCTGCGCCCGCTGTTCACCTACCTGCACGCCCGGCCGCTGAGCACCAGTGTGTTCGCGGCCACCGCCGACTGGGGGAGCGGCGACACCGAACTGGCTGCGCGGATCGAGCGGGCCGGGGGTGAGCTCGCGGCCGAGCTGGGCCGGGACCGCCGCGCGACCGCGGACCCGTGGGTGCCGCCGGCCTCGTTCGAGACCCTGTTGGCGGCGATCTGAGCCGCGGTCAGGAATCCCGCGACGGCACCTCCTGCAGGACCCAGCCGTTGCCGTCCGGGTCCGCCACATCGAGGAACGTGTTGTAGTCCCCCCGAGCGGGGTCGGCTCCCGGCTCCCGGCTCCCGTCCGCCCAGTGGTAGGGCTCACCGATGTCCGCCCCGCGGGCGATCAACGCCGCCCGCGCCGTGGCCATGTCCCGCACCACCAGATGCAGGCCCCTGACGACGCCGGCCGGGACCATCCGCATCAGGGTGATCGAGCAGGCCGATCCCGGCGGGGTCAGCTGGACGATCCGGAAATCGGCCCCGGCACTGTGGTCGACATCCACCGTGAAGCCCATGATGTCGGCGTAGAACGTCTTCGCCCGGTCCACGTCGGACACCGGGACGACGACCAGTTCGAGTTTCCAGTCCATCGGTGGCACCGCCTTTCGCTCGGGTCAGCCTGCCAGCCGGGCGTCGCCGCAGCCGAACCGGGCCTGGCCGGCGCGCTTGTAAGCTCGGTGGCGTGTCCGTCCAGCCGTCCGCATCTGACGGCAACCCCGTCGTCACCCCGCCGCCGCGCCCCTCGCCTGCGGCCTGGAGCGTCACCGGCGTGGTGCTCGCCGCGGGGCTGATCGCGTTCTGCGTCGCCGTCGGTGTGTCCGCCGCGTTGCCCGCGAACACCGTCACCCAGCTCGCGGGCCGGGATGCCGGTGCCCTGGTCGCGCTGGCGACGCCCGCGGTGAAGGGGCTCGTGGACCTGGCCGGGGCCATCACCGTCGGGTGGTTGATCGCCGCGGTGTTCCTGGCCCCGCCCACGGTGGGCGGCCGGTTCGACACCAGCGGATACCGCTGCACGCAGGCCGCCGCGCTGTCCGCCGCCGTCTGGGCGGTCGCGGCGCTGGCCCTGGTGCCGTTGACCTACGCGTCGACGTTCGGCACCTCGCTGGCGGACGCGATCCGCGCCGACAGCATCGTGATCGCGGTCACCGACTTCGAGTCCACCCGGGCACCGTTGATCGCCGCGCTGCTGGCCGTCCTCGTCGCGGTGCTCGCCCGGGTCGTGTTGCGGCCGGTGACCGCGGCGGCGGTGCTGGTGGTGGCCGCGCTCGCGATGCTGCCGATCGCACTGACCGGTCACGCCGCCGCGAGCAGCAACCACGACTACGCGACCGACACGATGATCTACCACCTCGCCGGGGTCAGCGTCTGGGTGGGCGGGCTGGTGGCCTTCCTGGGGTTGGTTCGCCAGCGCGCGGCCCATCTGGACCTCATCGCCCGGCGCTACTCGGCCCTGGCGCTGATCGCGTTCGTGCTGGTGGCGGTGTCCGGGGTCGGCAATGCGCTGGTGCGGCTACCCCGGCTCGCCGACCTGGTCGTCTCCGACTACGGCCGACTGGTCGTGGTGAAGGTCTCGCTGCTGGTAGTCCTGGGCATCTTCGGTCACCGGCAGCGTCGCCGTTCGGTCGCCGCCCTGCAGACCGGCGACCGCCGCCCGCTGCTGCGGTTGGCGGTGTTCGAGATCGGCGTGATGGCCGCCACCATCGGCGTGGCGGTGGCGCTGGCTCGGACCGCGCCACCGGCGCCACTACCGATCGCCCTCACCGACACCGCGCTCGTTCTCGGATACGACCTGAGCAGGCCGCCGACGGTCGCGACGTTGCTGTTCGACGGCCGGTTCGACCTGCTGCTGGGAACCGCAGCGCTGGTGCTCGCGGGCCTGTACGGGTGGGGGCTCGTCCGGCTGCGCCGCCGCGGGACCGAGTGGCGGACCATCCGCGCGGTCTCGTGGTTCGCCGGCTGTCTGGTGATGCTGATCGCCACCTCCAGCGGGCTGGCCGTCTATGCCGACGCCCAGTTCAGCTACCACATGATGGCGCACATGCTGCTCGGCATGCTGGCCCCGATCCTGCTGGTCCTCGGCGCGCCGACCACGTTGGCGCTGCGAGCGCTCCCGGTGTCGCGGGGCGACGGGATCCCCGGTCCGCGGGAGGCGGTCGTCGGGTTGATGCACGCCGCGCCGCTGCGCTGGGTGACCCATCCGCTGGTGGTCTTCCCGCTGTTCGTCGGCAGCTTCTACGCGCTCTACTTCACCCCGCTGTTCGATGCGATGGTCTCCTCGCACATCGGGCACCTGGCGATGAACCTGCACTTCCTCACGGTCGGCTACCTCTACTACTGGGTCATCATCGGGCTGGACCCGGCGCCGCGTCGGCTGTCGCCGCTGGTCAAGCTCGCGCTGCTGCTCGGCGCACTGCCGTTCCACGCGTTCTTCGGGCTGGCCCTGATGAACACCCGCACCGTCCTGGGCCAGTCGTACTTCCAGTCGCTGGAACTGCCGTGGGTGCAGTCGCTGCTCACCGATCAGCACGTCGGCGGTGGCATCGCCTGGGGCGGCGCGGAGATACCGCTCGTCGTGGTGATCATCTCGCTGCTCGCGCAGTGGTCCAGAGGTGACGAGAAGGAGGCCCGGCGGACCGACCGCCGCGCCGACCTGGACGACGACGCCGACCTGGTCGCCTACAACCGGATGCTCGGTCGGCTCGCCGACCAGGATCGTCCGGGCCCGCGTCGGGACACCTCCTGATCGAAGCGATCCCGGGGCGGCGTCAGGCTTGCGACTCGACGCGGTGCGCCCGGAGCAGCCAGAACGTGCGGCCCTTGATCGTCATCTCCACACCCGCCGACAGCGGGCTCGGGTCGGCGGGCTCGCCGGTCGGACTGTCGGTGTCGATCACCGGTGTGTAGGCGTCGCCGTAGGGATGGCCGGGCAGGGTGATGTCAGCGCTGTCCCAGCCGGCGTGCAGCACCATGAGCCAGGACGAGTCCGACAGCGGACGGCCGCCGGGACCGTGGCCGCGCACGTCATGGCCGTTGACCCACATCTGCAGGGTGCTCCGGTAGGAGTCGAACCAGTCCGACATGGACATCGGTTCGCCGGCGGTGTTGAACCACATCAGGTCGGGGGTGGTGTCGACTCCGGACTGGGCCCGGCCCTCGAAGAACTCACCCTGGTGCAGGGCCGGAGCATCCAACCGGATGCCCAGGGTGCGCTGGAAGAAGGCCAGCATCTGCCGGCTCTCCGCCGAGGCCTCCCAGCTGACCCAGGAGATCTCGTTGTCCTGGCAGTAGGCGTTGTTGTTGCCGCCCTGGGTCCGCCACATCTCGTCGCCCTGGGTGATCAACGGGGTGCCGGTGGACAGCAGCAGGGTGGCGGCGAGGTTGCGCGCCTGTCTGGTGCGCATGGCCCGGATCGTGGCGTCGCTGGTCTCGCCCTCGGTGCCGTAGTTCGCGCTGCGGTTGTTGTCGGTGCCATCCCGGCCGCGCTCGCCGTTGGCCAGGTTGTGCTTGTGCGAGTACGAGACGGTGTCGCGCAGGGTGAACCCGTCGTGGGCGGTGATGAAATTGACCGACGCCCACGGTCGACGGAGTGCGCCGTAGAGGTCCGACGAGCCCGACAACCGGTAGCCCAGGTCCTGGACACCGCCGACACCGCGCCAGAAGTCGCGCACGGTGTCGCGGAAACGGTCGTTCCACTCCGACCAGCTCGGGCCGAACCGGCCGACCGCGTAGCCCTCCCCAGTGGCGTCCCAGGGCTCGGCGATCAGCTTCCGGGTGGACAGGCACGGGTCGGCGGCGATCGCGGTCAGCAGCGGCGCGTTCGGGTCGAACGGTCCGCCGTGCGGGCGGCCCAGCACCGACGCGAGGTCGAACCGGAAGCCGTCGACCTGCAGCTCCTCGGCGAAGTACCGCAGTGAGTCGCAGACCATCCGGACCGTCGACAGCGAGCCGGACTGGACGGTGTTGCCGGTGCCGGTGATGTCGTGCCCGTCGGCCAGGTAGTAGGCGTCGCGGTCCAGGCCGCGCTGGGACAGCCAGACCGGGATCTCGATGTCTCCCTCGGCAGTGTGGTTGTAGACCACGTCGAGGATGACCTCGATGCCGGCGGCGTGCAGCGCGTCGACCATCGCGGCGAACTCGGCGAGCTCGGCGCCGGGCTCGGCGGCGTACCCCGGGTGGACCGCGAAGTAGGACAGCGTCGAATAGCCCCAGTAGTTGGCCCGATCAGTGGCAAGCAGGCCCGGTTCGGTGGCGGTGGCGTGCACCGGCAGCAGCTCCACCGAGGTGACGTGCAGTGCCTTGAGGTGCTCGATCACGGCGGGGTGGGCCACCCCGGCGTAGGTGCCGCGCAGCGCCGCCGGCACCTCGGGGTGCAGGTAGGTCAGCCCCTTCACGTGCGCTTCGTAGAACACCGTGTGCTCCCAGGCGACGGCCGGCCCCGGCCGCGGCCTCGGGGGCGGGTCGGCGACCACGCCCAACGGGGCGAACCCGGCGCTGTCCAGGCCGGGGGTGCCGACCACGTCCAGCGTGTAATCGGTGGTGTCGACCTGCCGCGCATACGGATCCAGCAGCAGCTTCGACGGATCAACCCCGTGCACCCGGTAGCCGTACCGCTGGCCCGCCGCGACTCCGGGGACGAAGCCGTGCCAGACCCCGTACGTGCGCTCGGGAAGGGCCAGCCGACGCTCCGAACCGCCCGCGCCGATCAGGCAGAGCTCTACGGCAGTGGCCCGATCGGCCACGACCGAGAAGTACGTGCCGTCCGCCGTCGGAGTGGCTCCCAGTGGGAAAGGTCGGCCCGGAAAGGGGGTGGGGGCGGCGATATCCGACGGCATGACGTCCTGGAACATCCGCCGATTGTGTCTGATGGGAGCCGCTCTGCGTACTTCCGGGTCGATTCCGAGCGGCGGGACGGGTGGGTCCTGTCACCCGGGAGCCGCCCCGGTACGCGACAATGCTCCGCGTGAGCACCAGCGGAGTGAGCATCCAGCCGGGACCGGATTCGGTCGTCCACCTCAACGAGGTCACCGTCCGGCGGGGGTCGACCCTGCTGCTGGACGCGGTGAGCGTCGACATCAGGGCAGCGGACCGGTGGGTGGTCCTGGGCCCCAACGGCGCCGGCAAGACGACGATGCTCCAGGTCGCCGCCGCCCAGCTGCACCCGACCTCGGGCCGGGCGCACGTGCTCGGCGCCCGGCTGGGTGCGGTCAACCTCGCCGAGATCCGGCCTTCCATCGGCATCTCGTCGGCCGCGCTCGCCGCGCGGGTGCCGGCCGAAGAGCGGGTGCTGGACGTGGTCGTGTCCGCCGGCTACGGGCAGATCGGCCGCTGGCGCGAGGAGTACGACGACCTCGACTTCGGCCGAGCCGCGGAACTGTTGGAGGCGATGGGCATGGCTGCACTGAGTGACCGTCAGTACGGGACGCTGTCGGAAGGCGAGCGCAAGCGGGTACTGGCGGCCCGGGCGTTGATGACCGACCCGGAACTGCTGCTGCTGGACGAACCGGCTGCGGGTCTGGACCTCGGCGGCCGGGAGGACCTGTTGCAGCGGCTGGACGTGTTGGCGCAGGATCCGTCGTCGCCGACGACGGTACTGGTCACCCATCACGTCGAGGAGATCCCGTCCGCGTTCACCCACCTGATGCTGCTGCGCGAGGGTCGTATCGTCGGCGCCGGTCCGGTGGACACCACCCTCACCGACGAGGCGCTGACCGAGACCTTCGGGCTGGCCCTGTCGGTGTCGCAGCGTGGCGGGCGGTACTTCGCCCATGCCTGAGCGCGACGCAGAGCTGTCGGTGCGGCTGGAGATCGTCGGCGCCGTCGGGGTGATCCGCCTCGACCGGCCCCCGGTGAACGCCATCAATGCGGCGATGCACGGACAGCTGCGGGACGCGGCGGAGGCAGCTGCCGCCGACCCGGCCGTGCGGGCCGTCGTCGTCCACGGCGGGGATCGCGCCTTCGCCGCCGGCGCGGACATCAAGGAGATGGCCGGCCAGAGCGCGGCCGAGATCAGCCGGTACGGGCGTGCGCTCATCGAGGCGATCGACGCGGTCGCCCGGATCCCCAAGCCGGTGATCGCGGCCATCACCCGGTATGCGCTGGGCGGCGGCTGCGAACTGGCGCTGGCCGCGGATTTCCGGGTGATCGGTGACGATGCGCTGATCGGTCTGCCGGAGATCACGCTCGGCGTCATCCCGGGCGGCGGTGGAACACAGCGGCTGCCGCGCATCGTGGGGGTCACCCGTGCCAAGGAACTCGTCTTCGGCGGGCGTCCGGTCCGCGGCGAGGAGGCGGTCCGGATCGGGCTGGCCTCCCGCGCGGTACCGGCTGCGGAGGTCTACTCGAATGCGCTCGCCTGGGCCCGGGAGCTCGCCGCCGGCCCGACCGTCGCGTTGGCCGCCGCCAAGTACGCCATCGACGCGGGCATCGAGATGGACCTCGCCGCCGGACTGCGGCTGGAGGCGCAGCTGTTCAGCAGCCTGTTCGGGACCGTCGACCAGCGGGCGGGCATGCGGTCCTTCATCGAGTCCGGGCCGGGCAAGGCCGAGTTCACCGGCGCGTGAGCTTCACGTTCAGCGCTGCCGACCTGGATTTCCTGGCGGTCGGCGAGGACGACCTCGCCGCACTCACCACCGAGCTGGTGCTCCGCCCGGACAGCACGCTGCGCGACCTCGACACCGCGCGCCGCCGGGTCGGGACGCACGCGGCGGCGGCGGTGGAGACACTGACGCTGCGGCGCAGGGCGGTCGCGAAATTCGGCGACCGGGCCGCCCGTTGGTGGTTCACCGACGAGGCGCTGCAGCAGGCGACCCCGTGGCCGGTGGCGGTGCACCGGGCCCGTCGGCTCAGCGGGCTGGCGGTGCACGACGTCACCTGCTCCGTCGGAGCCGACCTGGCCGCCCTCGTCGAGTCCGGCGGCAGTCGGGTGCTGGGTTCGGACCTCGACCCGGTGCGGGCCCGGATGGCAAGACACAACGTCGGGCCGGTGGTGGTCGTGGCCGACGCGCTGCGGCCGGTGTCCGGCGGCATGCTCCCGTATGCCGACCCGGCCCGTCGCGACGGCACCGGTCGACGAATCCTGTCGGCGGCCACGGTGCCCGCGCTCGACGCGCTGGACCGGGCCTGGGCGGCTCGCCCGGCGGTGCTGCGGGTACCGCCGGGGGTGGACTACGACGCACTGGCCCGACCGGGCGAGGTGGAGATCGTCTCGTTGGACGGCTCCGCCCGGGAGGCGGTGCTGTGGCCCGCCGAGCTCGCGTCCGTGCGGCGTCGCGCCACCGTGCTCAGCTCCACCGGGCCGACCGTGCAGCTCACCGACGACGACCCCGA
The DNA here is from genome assembly GCA_963784315.1 of uncultured Actinomycetota bacterium. Classification (GTDB taxonomy): domain Bacteria; phylum Actinomycetota; class Actinomycetes; order Mycobacteriales; family Nakamurellaceae; genus Nakamurella. The sequence goes on along the minus strand of CAWAQR010000001.1, from coordinate 167,459 downwards.
CGACATCCCGGTCGCCGCGGCCGGGGGGTGGCTGGTGGATCCGGACCCGGCGGTGGTGCGCGCCCACCTGGTCCGGCAGTACGGATCCCGGCACGGCCTGTGGCAGCTGGACCCGCACCTGGCCTACCTCAGCGGTGACCGCCCGCCACCCACCGGGCGGGCCTTCCGGGTGCTGGCGTCGGCGCCCTTCCAGGAACGGACCGTCGCCGGCTGGCTGCGATCGGCCGGGGTCGGCACGCTGGAGATCAAGGTCCGCGGGCTGGCGGTGGTGCCCGACGAGCTGCGGCTACGGCTGCGCAAGGCGTTGATCGGGCCGCGGTCGGTCGGCCGGACGCTGGTGCTGGCCCGGGTCGGCCGGCAGCCGTGGGCCTACTTCACCGAGGCCGTCGTCGCGGGGGAGCCGGCCGGGGAGACCGTCCCGAGCTGAACGCGGGGGGACTCGGTCACCGGGGTCGATCCGAGGCGGTCAGCCTCGCTCGTGCTGCGCGGTCAGCACTGCTTCTGCTGCAGGGCCTGCCAGGTCGCCGCGTCGACGGTGCCGGTCGCGGGCAGGCCGGCCCCCTCCTGGAAGGACCGCACTGCCGCCGCCGTGCCGCTACTGAACGTGCCCCAGTTGGCGCCCAGGTCGGGGACGGGGATGTTCAGCCGGTTGGCCAGGATGCGCTGCAGCTCACCCACCCACACCCCGGTCGCGCCCTCCGCGTCCACAGTCGGAACAGCCGAGATGTCCGCAGGGCACAGGCAGGACACGTACTCCGTCGCGGTCTCCGGAGTGGTGCCCTTGATGAACGAGTCGGGTGCGCCGGTCAACCGTGCCTCGCACCCCTGGTAGGGCTCGGTGTACGGCCCGGCGTAGAGCACGATGCTGTTGGCCTGACCCTCGAAGATCGCGCACGACGAGGCCGTCCGGGCGACCGCCGCGTCGGCGGGCAGTTCCCCGGCGGCCCGCAGCTCGGCGACGCGGGAGACGAAGGTCGCCTCGTCCGGGCCGGACGCAATCTGCACCACATATCCGGGGGCACAGGCGATGTCGCGTACCGGCCCGCCCATTGGATCTGCCGCGGGATCGGTCGGCTCGGCGCTGATCTCCGCAGCGGTCTCGGCCGTGGCCGAGCCGGCGCTCTCCGCGGCAGCGGGGTCCGACGCGGCGGGGGCGGTGCTGTCCGCTGCCGGGTCGGTGGATTCCTCGGCAGTCACCGTCACGGCCGGGGGGACGGCGGGGGTGTCCCGCGCCCCGTCCGCCGAGGTGGCGGATCGGAGCGCGAAGAATGCCACGGCGGCCAGCACCACGACCACTGCCGCCGCAGCCAGCCCCCCGAGCAGCCACGGACGTCGATGCTCCGAGGCGACCTCGGCCTCCCGACCGACCTCCCACCGGCTGATCCCCATGAAGTCGGCGCCGTCACCCGGCAGCAAACCACCCGATCCGGCGACGGCCCGCGGGTCTGCGGCGGGGGCGAGCCAACTCGGCTGTTCGAACGGATGCCAGGGCTGCTCTGTGGTGCGCAGTGCCTCGGGGTCGTCGTCGTCGTCGTCCACCGCGAGCACCACCGGCGGCCGAACCGACCCGCCGGTCGCCGGCACGGCGGCAGCACCATCGGGGGCTGACGGCTGGACGGTGCCGCAGCGGTCGCAGAACACGGACGTCACCGGAGCACCGCAAGCGATGCATTCACGGACAGCCAAGCTGACTCCCTCCTCGGGACGGGTCGTTGCGTCGATCGGGACTGCACTACCCCACCGGAGGTCCGGGTACCCGAGGAGGGTAGAGCGACCCAGGTGCTCCCGTCTGCCGAACGGTGGCGAAGGTCGCGCGGTCCCCGCCCGCCGTCGGACCGTCGGGGGGCGCGGGTCGCGGCCATTAGGATCGTCAACCGTGACTTTCGAACTCCTGCCCGCCGTCGACGTCGCCAACGGCCAGGCCGTGCGCCTGGTCCAGGGCAAGGCCGGTACCGAGACCGACTACGGCTCACCGCTGGAGGCCGCGTTGGCCTGGCAGCGCGACGGTGCCGAATGGGTGCACCTGGTCGACCTGGATGCGGCCTTCGGGCGCGGGGCGAACGCCGCGCTGCTCGCCGAGGTGGTGGGCACCCTGGACATCAAGGTCGAGATGAGCGGCGGCATCCGGGACGACGCGTCGCTGATCGCGGCGTTGGCCACCGGTTGTGAGCGGGTCAACATCGGCACCGCCGCGCTGGAGAACCCCGACTGGTGTGCCCGAATCGTCGCCGAGTACGGCGACCGGGTCGCGATCGGCCTGGACGTCCGTGGATCCACGCTGGCCGCCCGCGGCTGGACCGAGGACGGCGGTGATCTGTGGGAGGTGCTGGAGCGGTTGGAGTCGCAGGGCTGTTCTCGGTACGTCGTCACCGATGTGACCAAGGACGGCACCCTGCAGGGGCCCAACCTGGACCTGCTGCGGCAGGTGTGCGAGGCGTCGTCGGCGCCGGTGGTCGCGTCCGGCGGCGTGAGCAGCCTGAACGACCTTCGCGCGCTCGCCGGGCTGTTCGGCACCGGCGTCGAAGGGGCCATCGTCGGCAAGGCGCTCTACGCCGGGGCGTTCACCCTCCCCGAAGCGTTGACCGCGGTCGCCGCGGTCGCTGGATAGCCTGAACCGGTGTCCGTCGCCACCCGTGTCATCCCCTGCCTGGACGTCGACAACGGGCGGGTGGTGAAGGGCGTCAACTTCGTGGACCTGATCGATGCGGGGGACCCGGTCGAGATGGCCCGGCTCTACGACGCCGAGGGTGCCGACGAGCTGACCTTCCTGGACATCACCGCGACCAGCTCCAACCGGGAGTCGGCGTACGAGATGATCCGGCGTACCGCCGAGCAGGTGTTCATCCCGCTCACCGTCGGAGGTGGCGTCCGACAGGTGTCCGACATCGACGCGCTGCTGCGGGCCGGTGCGGACAAGGTCTCCATCAACTCCGCCGCCGTCGCCCGCCCGGAGTTCCTCGCCGAGGCCGCGCGGCGGTTCGGCTCGCAGTGCGTGGTGATCGCCATCGACGCCCGCCGCAGCCCGCTGGATCTGCCCTCCGGGTACGAGGTCACCACCCACGGCGGCCGCACCGGGACCGGCATCGACGTGGTCGAGTGGGCCAGGATGGCGGAACGCTCCGGGGCCGGGGAGATCCTGTTGACGTCGATGGATGCCGACGGCACCAAGGCCGGTTTCGACGTCGACATGCTCGCCGCGGTCCGCCGCGCGGTGTCGGTGCCGTTGATCGCCTCCGGCGGGGCCGGGCAATTGCACCATTTCCCCGAAGCGGTCGCCGCTGGTGCCGATGCGGTGCTCGCGGCGTCGGTGTTCCACTTCGGGACGTTCCGGATCTCGGAGGTCAAGAGCGATCTGGCGGCGGCCGGGGTGACGGTCCGATGACGTCCGACGCGACCCCCGGGCCGGCGATCTCGTTCAACGCCGACGGCCTGGTGTGCGCGGTCGCCCAGCAGTACGACACCCTCGAGGTGCTGATGGTGGCCTGGATGGACGCTGCGGCCGTGCAGGCGACACTCACCACCGGGACCGCCACCTATTGGTCGCGGTCGCGGCAACGGCAGTGGGTCAAGGGCGAGACGTCCGGTCACACCCAGCGGGTGGTCGAGGTCCGCTACGACTGCGACGGCGACACCCTGCTGGTGCTGGTCGATCAGACCGGGGCGGCCTGTCACACCGGGTCGCGGACCTGTTTCGACGGTCGGGTGCTCACGGTCTGAGCGGTCGGTGGACGGTGTTCGACCCGGCACAATGAGAGCCATGTCAGACCAGAAACGGCCGCCGACGACCGTCCTCGGAGCGACACTGCCCAGCCGCGCCGAGTTCGTGGCCCTCGCCGACCGGCGGGTCATCCCGGTCACCCGGGTGCTGTTGGCCGATTCGCTGACGCCGGTCGGTCTGTACGCCACCCTGGCCGCCGGCCGCCCCGGCACCTTTTTGTTCGAATCGGCAGAGACCGGCAAGTCCTGGTCACGGTGGTCCTTCGTCGGGGTCAACTCCGCCGGGGTGCTGACCGAGTCCGAGGGCCGGGCCCGCTGGCTGGGGACGCCGCCCCGCGGTGTTCAGACCACCGGCGATCCGCTCGCCGTCCTGGACCAGACGCTGCAGTTCCTGCACACCGAACCGCTGGCCGGGCTGCCGCCGTTGACCGGTGGGATGGTCGGCTACCTGGGGTACGACATCGTCCGCCGCCTCGAACGCATCGGGGGACCGGACAGCGACACGCCCGACGAGCTGCATCTCCCGGAGCTGGCGATGCTGCTGGCCACCGACATCGCCGCCCTGGACCATCACGAGGGCACGGTCACGCTGATCGCGAACGCGGTGAACTGGGACGATTCGCCGGACCGGGTGGAGTCGGCCTACGACGACGCCGTCGCCCGGCTGGACGCGATGACCGCCGCTCTTTCCGCCGTGTCCCCGCCGCCGGTGGCGGTCTTCGAACGGACCACCGGCGAGGTCGTGCGCCGCACCACGTCCGAGGACTACCGCCGTTCGGTGGAGGTGGCCCAGGAGCACATCCGGGCCGGCGACGCGTTCCAGATCGTGGTGTCGCAGCGGTTCGACATGACCACGACCGCGGGTCCGCTGGACATCTATCGCACGCTGCGCGCGACCAACCCGAGCCCGTACATGTATCTGCTGCAGCTGCCCGCGGCCGAGGACGGCCCACACGCCGGGGTCCCGACCGCGATCGTCGGGTCCTCACCGGAAGCACTGGTCACGGTGCGCGACGGCCACGTCACGATGCACCCCATCGCGGGTACCCGGCCTCGAGGCACCACCGACGAGGACGACGTGCTGCAGGCCAAGGATCTGTTGGCCGACGAGAAGGAACGCAGCGAGCACGTGATGCTGGTCGATCTGGGCCGCAACGACCTCGGCCGGGTCTGCCGGGCCGGCACGGTCAAGGTCGTGGACTTCTTCACCGTGGAGCGCTACAGCCACGTCATGCACATCGTGTCCACCGTCACCGGTCAGCTCGCCGAGGACCGGACCGCCTTCGATGCGTTGATCGCCTGTTTCCCCGCAGGCACGTTGTCCGGCGCGCCGAAACCGCGCGCGATGCAGATCATCGACGACCTGGAGCCGGCCCGCCGCGGCCTCTACGGCGGGATCGTGGGGTACCTGGATTTCCACGGCGACGCCGACACCGCGATCACCATCCGGACCGCCCTGGTCCGTGGGGGCCGGGCTCATGTCCAGGCCGGCGCCGGCGTGGTCGCCGACTCCGTCCCCGCCAACGAGGACGCGGAATGCCGCAACAAGGCCGCCGCGGTGATCGATGCGGTGGCGGCTGCCGGCACGTTGCGGGCGGTCGGACTGGACGGGGTGCCTGCCCGATGAGGACTCGCGGATATGTCCGGCCGCCACGCAAGCCGCTCCGGATGTCCTCGGCCGCAGCACTGATCGCGGCCGGGGCCGGCCTGGCCGCCGGATCCGCCGCGCTGGTCTGGGCGAACGCGACGGCCGTGGACGACCTCCGCGGGGCGCTGCAGGTGAGCGTCGGCGGCGGTCGGGTGGCACCGGCGCTGGTGCCGCTGGCACTGGCGGCGCTGGCCGCACTGGGCGCCGTGCTCGCCTCGCGCGGATCCGTCCGGCGGGCGGTCGGGGTCGCGATCGTCGCGCTCGGCATCACGCTGGGCTGGCTGGGCCTGGCCGGCCTGTTGAACGAACCGACATCAGACGTCTTCGGCTTGTCGGCAAGTGCCTCGCAGATGGATGTCAGAATTCATCCATTGGGGCCGACGCTGGCGACGTTGGGTGGCATCGCACTGTTCGTCGCCGGGTTCGCGATCGCCGTCGGCAAGATCCGGACCCGCGGTCTGGGCACCCGCTACGACCGCCGCAATGCCCCCGCCGCACCCGCTACCACCAGCGCAGATGCCGAATTGGCGATGTGGAAGGAACTGGACGACCAGCGCGACCCCACGGTCGGCCCGGCGGCGACGGGTGCGGGTGACGGCTCGGCCGGCGGAGCCGGCGACGCCACCGGCCGTGGCGAACCGTCGTCGTGAGGGCGGCTAGCATGAATCCACAGTTGCGTTCGAAGGAGGCGGAGTCGGTGACCGTGCTCGACTCGATTCTCGACGGAGTACGGCAGGACCTCGCCGACCGCCAGGCCGCCATCCCGCTCGACGAGATCAAGGCCCGCAGTGCCCGGACCGATCCGGCCCTGGACGTGCTGGCTGCGCTGCGGCGGCCCGGAGTCGGGGTGATCGCCGAGGTCAAGCGGTCCAGCCCGTCCAAGGGCGCGCTGGCCGACATCCCCGATCCCGCCGCACTTGCCGGGCTCTACGAATCCGCCGGTGCGCGGGTCATCTCGGTGCTCACCGAGGGACGCCGTTTCGGCGGTTCGTTGGCCGATCTGGACGCCGTCCGCGCCACCGTGGGCATCCCGGTGTTGCGCAAGGACTTCATCGTCGGGCCGTACCAGGTGCACGAGGCACGCGCCCACGGCGCCGACCTGGTGTTGCTGATCGTCGCCGCGCTGGAGCAGAACGTGCTGCACGGGTTGCTGGACCGGATCGAGAGCCTGGGCATGACGGCTCTCGTCGAGGTGCACACCGAGGAGGAGGCCGATCGCGCCCTGTCGGCCGGCGCCAAGGTCATCGGCGTCAACGCGCGCAACCTGAAGACTCTCGAGGTCGATCGGGACGTCTTCGCCCGGATCGCGCCCGGCCTGCCCAGCGACGTGCTCAAGATCGCCGAGTCCGGCGTCCGCGGCCCCGCCGACCTGATGTCCTACGCCGGTGCCGGCGCCGACGCCGTGCTGGTCGGCGAAGGCCTGGTCACCGCGCCCGATCCCCGGGCGGCGGTGGCCGACCTGGTGACCGCCGGTTCCCACCCGTCCTGTCCGCGGCCGAGCCGCAACCGCTGACCCGACCGAAATCGACGATGACACACGTGAGCACCGACGTATCCCCTGCACCGTCCACGCTGGTGACCGGACGGCCCCGGCGATCCGACGGCCTGCCCCGGCCGTCGGACGGGTTGACCGGGACGCCGCACGATCCCGACGGCCGTGGCTACTTCGGGTCCTTCGGCGGCCGGTGGCTGCCGGAGGCACTGGTGCACGCCCACGACGAGCTGTCCGAGGCCTATGACAAGGCCCGGTTCGATCCGGAGTTCCTCAACGAACTCGATCGGCTGCAGGAGACCTACGCCGGGCGGCCCAGCCCGATCACCGACGCCGAACGGCTGACCGCGCTGGTCGGCGGCGCGCGCATACTGCTCAAGCGCGAAGACCTCAACCACACCGGCTCGCACAAGATCAACAACGTGATCGGTCAGGCCCTGCTGACCAAGCGGATGGGCAAGTCGCGGGTCATCGCCGAGACCGGCGCCGGTCAGCACGGCGTGGCCACCGCCACCGCCTGCGCCCTGCTGGGCCTGGAATGCGTCATCTACATGGGTCGGGTGGACACCGAGCGGCAGGCCCTCAACGTGGCCCGGATGAAACTGCTCGGCGCCGAGGTGATCCCGGTCGACGCCGGCTCCGCCACCCTCAAGGACGCCGTCAACGAGGCGTTCCGCGACTGGGTCGCCCACGTCGACGACACCCACTACCTGCTGGGCACCGTCGCCGGGTCGCACCCGTTCCCGATGATGGTCCGCGACTTCCACCGCATCATCGGTCTGGAGGCCCGGCAGCAGGTGCTCAACCTGACCGGTCGGCTTCCCTCGGGGATCGCCGCCTGCGTCGGCGGCGGCTCGAATGCGATCGGCATCTTCCATGCTTTCCTCGACGACACCGATGTCCGGCTGATCGGCCTGGAGGCCGGCGGTGACGGAGTCGAGACCGGTCGACATGCAGCCACCATCACCGGTGGGCAGATCGGCGTGCTGCACGGTGCCCGGACCTACCTGATGCAGGACGACGACGGCCAGATCGTCGAGTCGCACTCGATCTCGGCCGGCCTGGACTACCCCGGTGTCGGCCCGGAGCACTCCCACCTGGCCGAGATCGGCCGGGCCGAGTTCCGGCCGGTCACCGACCGGGCGGCGATGGAGGCTTTCAAGACGCTGTCCCGCACCGAGGGCATCATCCCGGCCATCGAGTCGGCACACGCCGTGGCCGGCGGCATCGATCTGGCCCGCGAGATCGGCCCCGGCGGCATCGTGCTGATCAACGTCTCCGGACGCGGTGACAAGGACATGGAGACCGCCATGGAGTTCTTCAAGGGCGACTTCTCATGAGTGTCACCGATGCGAGTGGCCTGACCGCGATGGCCGGTGAGCGTGTGCCCTCCCGGCTGCAGCCGATGTTCGATCAGACCCGGGCCGAGAACCGGTCGGCGCTGATCGGCTATCTGCCGGCCGGTTATCCGACCATCGAGCACTCCAAGGCGCTGTTCGGGGCGATGCTGGACGGTGGTTGCGACCTGGTCGAGGTCGGCTTCCCCTACTCGGATCCGGTGATGGACGGACCGGTCATCCAGGCCGCTGCCGAGACCGCGCGGGCCACCGGCTTCCGGTTGCGGCACCTGTTCGAGATCGTCGAGTCGATCGCCGACCGCGGTGGTCGTGCAGTGGTGATGACCTACTTCAATCCGGTGCTGGCCTACGGACAGGACCGGTTCGCCCGGGACCTCGCCGCCGCCGGCGGGCTGGGGGTGATCACCCCGGATGTGATCGTCGACGAGGCGGGGGACTGGTTGATCGCCGGTCGCACGCACGGCATCGACTCCATCTTCCTGGTCGCGCCCTCGTCACCGGCCGAACGGATCGCGATCACCGCGGCCTCCACCACCGGCTTCATCTACGCGGCGTCCACGATGGGTGTCACCGGCGCCCGGGACCAGGTCTCCTCGGCTGCGCCGGAGCTCGTCGCCCGGTGTCGCGCCATCACCGACCTGCCCATCGGTGTCGGACTGGGGATCCGGACCGCCGCCCAGGTCCGCGAGATCGGCGCCTACGCCGACGCGGTGATCGTGGGATCGGCGCTGGTCAGCGCCGCGGGTTCGAGTCCCGACCCGGCCCTGGCCACCGCGGCCGTTCGCCGGCTGTCCGCGGACCTTCGCACCGGAACCGCCCGATGAGCTATCGGGCCGGGCTCCACCGGGCACGGCGGGCCGGCACCCGATGACGACCCGAGAACTGGCGTTCATCCCCAGTCCCGCGCAGGGCGTCTGGCATCTCGGACCGGTGCCGCTGCGTGCCTACGCACTGTTCATCATCGCGGGCATCTTCCTGGCGATCTGGTGGGGCAACCGACGGTTCGTCGCCCGCGGCGGCCGGCCCGGCCTGATCACCGACATCTCGGTCTGGGCGGTGCCCTTCGGCATCATCGGTGGCCGGATCTACCACGTCGTCACCGACAACCAGCTGTACTTCCGGCCGGGCCGCAACCCGTGGAAGGCGTTCGCGATCTGGGAGGGCGGCCTCGGGATCTGGGGGGCGGTGGCGTTCGGCGCCGTCGGCGCCTACATCGGCTGCCGCCGTTACGGGGTGCCGTTGGGGGCCTATGCCGACAGCATCGCCCCTGGTCTGGTCGTCGCGCAGGCTGTCGGCCGGCTGGGCAACTACTGGAACCAGGAACTGTTCGGCGCACAGACCACGGTGCCGTGGGCGTTGCAGGTCTTCGTCCGGACCCCGGGCGGGGTCGCCGGAGCGGTGCCGACATCCGGGATCTGTGAGTTCGACACTGCCTGGGTCAAGGCCACGCCCGAGCTGCTCTGCGGGACCTACCACCCCACGTTCCTCTACGAGTTGCTCTGGAATCTCGGTGTCGCCGCGCTGATCGTGTGGGCCGACCGGCGGTGGCGGCTCGGCGGTGGTCGGGTGTTCGCTCTGTACGTCGCCGGTTACACACTGGGGCGGGGCTGGATCGAGATGCTGCGGATCGACCCGGCCAATCACGTGCTGGGGCTGCGGATCAACGTCCTCACCTCCATCGTGGTGTTCCTCGTCGCGGTGGCGTTCCTGCTGGTCAGGTGGCCCCGGGACGGAGTCTCCACCCGTGAGGACCCGCGTCTGTTGACGGGGCCCGATGCTGGGTCGGACGTGCCGGAGGGTGCGGGACCGGTGGCCGAAGCGGACGCCGAGGGTGACTCCGGACGTGGTAGGACCGACACTCCTGGTGCGCGCCCACGGGTGCCGAACGGAGAATGATCTGCTGGTAGCCTCAGCAAGAACTGGGCCACCGCCGTCCTGGTGCGACACCGCCGTGCCAGACCTGCACCGCCTGCCAAGCACCGCCACACCGCCCAGCACAGCCAGCACCGCCCGCTCTGCCCTGCACCGCCCGCCCTGCGCCGACGCTCCCGCCAGATCGGCTGGACGTCGGCCACCGTTGCTTCGCCCCCGCTGCCTCCCCTGAACCCCCCAGATGGATCAGCGCTCCGGTTTTCCGTTCGGAAGTACCGCCGTGATCACCACCAGACGACGGGAGGAGTGCCGTGAGCTTCTCGGCAATCCCCGCTAAGCAAGGGCTTTACGACCCCCGCTACGAGAAGGACTCCTGTGGAGTCGCCGCGATCGCGGACCTGAGAGGTAGACGATCGCACCGCATCGTCGCCGACGGGATCACCGCGCTGATCAATCTCGACCATCGGGGCGCCGCCGGCGCGGACCCCGCGGTCGGCGACGGCGCCGGGATCCTGGTCCAGATTCCGGAGGAGATGTTCCGGGCGGTCTGTGATTTCGAGCTGCCCAAGACGCCGGCCGGCGCCGACGGGTGTTCCTTCGCCGCCGGCATCGCGTTCCTGCCCAAGGACGCCGCCGAGCGTGCGGCCGCCAAGAGTGTCATCGCGATGGTGGTCGCCCAGGAGGGCCTGGAACTGCTGGGGTGGCGCACTGTGCCGACCGTGCCGGTGCACGCCGGCGTCGGGCAGATGGCGCTGGACGTCATGCCCGTCTTCGAGCAGCTGTTCCTGGCAGCAGAGGCCGGCCCCGACGGCGTCCGCCCGTTCGGGCTGGCGCTGGACCGACTGATCTTCCCGGCGCGCAAGCGGATCGAGCACCAGACTGCGGCCGAGGGTTGCGAGGTCTACTTCCCGTCGCTGTCCAGTCGGACGATCACCTACAAGGGCATGCTCACCACCGAGCAGCTGCCGGCGTTCTACCCGGACCTGACCGACGTCCGGATGGAGAGCGCGATCGCGATCGTGCACTCCCGGTTCTCCACGAACACCTTCCCCGCCTGGCCGCTGGCGCACCCGTTCCGGTTCATCGCCCACAACGGTGAGATCAACACCGTGCGCGGCAACCGGAACTGGATGCGGGCCCGCGAGGCCCTGCTCGCCACCGACCTGATCCCGGGGGACCTCTCACGGGTCTACCCGATCTGTTCGCCGGAGGCGTCGGACTCGGCGTCCTTCGACGAGGTCCTGGAGCTGCTGCACCTGGCCGGGCGGTCGTTGCCGCACGCGGTGATGATGATGATCCCGGAGGCCTGGGAGAACAACCCGACGCTGGACGAGAAGGTCCGCGGCTTCGCGGAGTTCCACGCCTGTCTGATGGAGCCGTGGGACGGGCCGGCGTGTGTCACCTTCACCGACGGCCGGATTCTCGGCGCGGTCCTGGACCGCAACGGGCTGCGCCCGGGCCGGTGGTGGCTGACCGACTACGGCACCGTGGTGCTCGCCTCGGAGTCCGGGGTGCTGCCGATCCCGCCGGAGAACGTGATCGAGCGCGGCCGGTTGCAGCCGGGCCGGATGTTCCTGATCGACACCGTCGCCGGCCGGGTGCTGGACGACAAGGAGGTCAAGGAGTCGCTGGCCGCCGAGCAGCCCTACACCGAATGGGTCCACGCGGGCACCATCGCACTCGCTGACCTGCCCAGCCGCGTCCAGGCGCACCCGGATCCGGAGGCGATGCTGCAGCGGCAGCAGGTCTTCGGATACACCGAGGAGGACCTCCGGGTCCTGATCACCCCGATGGCGGGCACCGCCGCCGAGGGCATCGGCTCGATGGGCACCGACACCCCGGAGGCGGTCCTGTCGGCCCGCCCGCGGTTGCTGTTCGACTACTTCAGCCAGCTGTTCGCCCAGGTCACGAACCCGCCGTTGGACGCCGTGCGAGAGCAGGTCGTCACGTCGCTCGCGTCGGTGCTCGGGCCGGAGGGCAACCTGCTCGACCCGACCCCGGCATCGTGCCGCAGCATCCTGCTGCCGCTGCCGGTGATCGACAACCAGGACCTGGCTCGACTGATCGGGGTGAACTCCGACGGTGACCAGCCCGGTCTGGCCGCCGCCGTGGTCACCGCGCTGTACGAGGTGGCCGGCGGTGCCACCGCGCTCGCGGCGGCGATCGAGACCGCCCGCCGGGACGCGGACGCAGCGATCGCGGCCGGCGCTCGGATCATCGTCATCTCCGACCGCGATTCCGACGAGACCCTCGCTCCCATCCCGTCGCTGCTGATCACCTCCGCGATCCACCAGCACCTGGTCCGGCAGAAGACCCGGACCAAGGTCGGGCTCGTCGTCGAGGCCGGGGACGCGCGTGAGGTGCACCACGTCGCCTTGCTGCTCGGCTACGGCGCCGCCGCGGTCAACCCGTACCTGGTGCTGGAAACGGCTGCCGACCTCGCCCGCCAGGGTGCGTTCGGACCGAAGGTCTCGGCGTCCAAGGCCACCAAGAACACCGTGTACGCCCTGTCCAAGGGCGTCCTGAAGGTGATGAGCAAGATGGGCATCTCCACGGTCGCGTCCTACACCGGGGCGCAGGTGTTCGCCGCGTTCGGCCTCGAGCAGGCAGTCCTGGACGAGTACTTCACCGGCACGGTGTCCCCGACCGGGGGCTCCGGGTTGGAGGTCATCGCCGCGGATGTCCAGGGCCGGCACGCCCTGGCCTACCAGACCAACGACGCTGCCCTGGAACACCGGTCGTTGCCGATCGGTGGCGACTACCAGTGGCGTCGCGAGGGTGAGCTGCACCTGTTCAACCCCGAGACCGTCTACCTGCTGCAGCACGCCACCCGGTCCAAGCAGGCCAGCATCTTCAAGCGCTACACCGACACCGTCGACGGGCTGTCCGCCAAGGGTGGCACCCTGCGCGGACTCTTCTCGCTGCGGACCGGGGTCCGCCCCGCAGTGCCGTTGGACGAGGTCGAGCCGGCTGCCGAGATCGTCAAGCGTTTCGTCACCGGCGCGATGAGCTACGGGTCCATCTCGGCCGAGGCGCACGAGACGCTGGCGGTGGCGATGAACCGTCTCGGCGGCAAGTCCAACACCGGTGAGGGCGGCGAGGACGTCGACCGGTTGCTCGATCCGTCCCGCCGGTCCTTCATCAAGCAGGTGGCGTCCGGCCGGTTCGGCGTGACCAGCGCCTACCTGGTCAACGCCGGCGAGATCCAGATCAAGATGGCGCAGGGGGCCAAGCCCGGTGAGGGCGGTCAGCTGCCCGGCCAGAAGGTCTACCCGTGGATCGCCAAGACCCGGCACGCCACCACGGGCGTCGGACTCATCTCGCCGCCGCCGCACCACGACATCTACTCCATCGAGGACCTCAAGCAGCTCATCCACGACCTGCGCAACGCCAACCCGGCGGCCCGGGTCTCGGTCAAGCTGGTGTCGGAGCCGGGCGTGGGTACGGTCGCGGCCGGTGTCACCAAGGCGCACGCGGACGCCGTGATCGTCGCCGGTTACGACGGCGGCACCGGCGCGGCGCCGCTGACCTCGCTCAAGCACACCGGCCAGCCGTGGGAGTTGGGCCTCGCCGAGGCGCAGCAGACGCTGCGGCTCAACCAGTTGCGCGCCCAGGTCCGCGTTCAGGTCGACGGCGGGCTGAAGACCGGGCGTGACGTGATCATCGCGATGCTGCTCGGCGCGGAGGAGTACGGCTTCTCCACCGCACCGCTCGTCGTCGCCGGTTGCGTGATGATGCGCGTCTGCCACCTCGACACCTGCCCGGTCGGCGTGGCCACCCAGAACCCGGTGCTGCGGGCCCGCTACACCGGGACCCCGGAGTTCGTCGAGACGTTCTTCCTGTTCCTGGCCGAGCAGATCCGGGAGTACCTGGCCGAGCTCGGGTTCCGCAGCGTGGACGAGGCGGTCGGTCACGCCGAGCTCATCGACATCGAGTCTGCGGTGGCGCACTACCGGGCCGGTGGCCTGGACCTGCGGCCGCTGCTGCACGTCCCCGACGTCGAGAGCTCGCTGTACTGCACCAAGCCGGCCCGCCACGACCTGTCGCGGACGCTGGACGCCAAGCTGATCGAGCTGGCCGCCCCGACGCTGACCGATCGGCAACGGGTCCGCATCGACCTGCCGATCCGCAACGTCGACCGGACCGCCGGCACGATGCTCGGTTCCGAGGTGACCAAGCGGTTCGGGCCGGACGGCCTGCCGGACCGGACGTTGGACGTGAAGCTGACCGGCACCGCCGGGCAGTCGCTGGGGGCGTTCCTGCCGCCGGGGATCACGATCACGATGGTCGGCGACGCCAACGACTACATCGGCAAGGGCCTGTCCGGTGGGCGGATCGTGCTGCGACCGTCACCGCACGCGCCGCGCACCCAGCCCGGTGTGCGGCAGGTCATCGGCGGCAACACCGTCGCCTACGGCGCCACCTCGGGGGAGATCTTCATCCGTGGTCGGGTGGGGGAGCGGTTCGGGGTCCGCAACTCCGGGGCGCTGCTCGTCGTCGAAGGCACCGGTGACCACGCCTGCGAGTACATGACCGGCGGTCGGGCTGTCATCCTCGGCCGCACCGGCCGTAATGTCGCTGCCGGCATGAGCGGCGGGATCGCGTACCTGCTGGACCATGAGCCCGCGAAAGTGAACCCGGAGCTGGTCGAGATCGAAGATCTGGTCGAGTCCGAGATCGACTGGCTCGAACAGATCCTGACCACCCACGTCGCGCTCACCGGGTCGCGGGTGGCGGCCGACCTGCTCGACGACTTCCCGCGGTCGGCGCTGCGTTTCGTGCGGATCATGCCGCGCGACTACAAGCGGGTGCTGGACCTGCGGGCCGAGGCGGCGAGCCTCGGCGTCGACGCCGACACGATGATCATGGAGGCGTCGCGTGGCTGACGAGCTGACAGGGCGTAGCCGCTCGTCCCACAGCGGGCGCCGACCAGGGTGTGCGAGGCGTCGCGTGGCTGACGAGCTGACAGGGCGTAGCCGCTCGTCCCACAGCGGGCGCCGACCAGGGTGTGCGAGGCGTCGCGTGGCTGACGAGCTGACAGGGCGTAGCCGCTCGTCCCACAGCGGGCGCCGACCAGGGTGTGCGAGGCGTCGCGTGGCTGACGAGCTGACAGGGCGTAGCCGCTCGTCCCACAGCGGGCGCCGACCAGGATGTGCGAGGCGTCGCGTGGCTGACGAGCTGACAGGGCGTAGCCGCTCGTCCCACAGCGGGCGCCGACCGGAACGAATGGAGGCGTCGCGTGGCTGATCCCAGTGGCTTTCTGAAGTACCAGCGGCAGACCCCGCACCGGCGGCCCGTGCCGTTGCGGCTGCGGGACTGGAACGAGGTCTACGAGCCGTTCGACAAGGACGCCACCCGTGCGCAGGCGGCTCGGTGCATGGACTGCGGTATCCCGTTCTGCCACCAGGGCTGCCCGCTGGGCAACATCATCCCGGAGTGGAACGAGCTGACCCGGCTCGACCGCTGGGACGAGGCGTCGGACCGCCTGCACGCGACGAACAATTTCCCGGAGTTCACCGGTCGGTTGTGCCCCGCCCCGTGCGAGGGGTCGTGCGTGCTGGGCATCGGCGACGATCCGGTCGCGATCAAGCTGGTCGAGCAGGAGATCGCCGACCGGGCGATCGCGTCCGGGCAGGCTCTGGTGCCGCACCCCGCCGAGGTGCGCACCGGCAAGAAGGTCGCCGTCGTCGGGTCCGGTCCCGCCGGGATGGCTGCCGCCCAGCAGCTGGCCCGCGCCGGTCACGACGTCGTCGTCTTCGAGCGTGACATCCGGGTCGGCGGGTTGATGCGGTACGGCATCCCGTGGTTCAAGATGGACCGCGCCGTGCTCGACGCCCGTCTCGACCAGCTCCGCGCCGAGGGCGTGGAGTTCGTCGCCGGGGTGAACGTGGGCGCCGACGGGTCGGATGTGACCGTCGAGTCACTCCGCTCGGAGTTCGACGCGGTCGTCCTGGCCACCGGCGCGACGGTTCCCCGGGAGATCGAGGTCGAAGGTCGTCATCTGGACGGGATCCATCTCGCGATGGACTACCTGGTCCAGGCCAACAAGGTGCTCGAGGGCACCCAGGACGCGCTGACCATCGACGCCCGGGACAAGGACGTGGTGATCATCGGCGGCGGTGACACCGGCGCCGACTGTTACGGCACGGCGCTGCGTCAGGGTGCGAAGTCGGTCCGTCAGCTCGACATCCACGTGGCCCCGCCGGCCACCCGTGACCCGTCCACCCCGTGGCCGGTCTACCCGTTGATGATGCGGTCCTCGGCGGCGCACGAGGAGGGCGGCGAGCGGATCTTCGGGGTCAACTCGACGACCTTCGAGGGCACCGAGGACGGCGTGGTCGCCGGCATCCATCTGGTCGAGGGCCGCCGCATCCCGGGTGGTTTCATCCCGACCGACGGGACGGACACTTTCGTCAAGGCCGATCTGGTTCTGATCGCGTTGGGCTTCACCGGGCCGGAGGCACCTGGGTTGCTCGACGGCCTCGGAGTGGAGCTCACCCGCCGCGGCGTGGTCAAGCGCGACGACGCCTACATGACGACCATCGACGGCGTCTTCGTGGCCGGCGATGCCGGCCGTGGCCAGTCGTTGATCGTCTGGGCGATCGCCGAGGGGCGTTCCGCCGCCGCCGGTGTCGATGCTTATCTGATGGGTTCCACCGTGCTGCCGGACCCGGTGCACCCGACTGCGGTGGCGCTGCGCTGACCTGAGGTGTCACGACGGCCCGGTCCCCGGTATCAGCGGGGAGCCGGGCCGTCGGCGTCGGAAAGGACCGGAATCTGGCGAAATCTGTCAGGAGTAGGGTTCCGTCGGCCGGCATCCTTGGCGCCGCTGACGCGGTCGTTCTAGCGGGCCCGGGGGCCGGTGCCGTTGTTCCGAGGTCGGCGTGCCGCCCTCGAGAAATGTTGGTCGCGATCGCCGTCAGCCGGTCCTGTCCAGGTCTAGGGCCCCAGGACCACAGTTGCGCCCCTGGGAGCGGTCGTTCGGCTAGGACGGTGACCGCGGCGCCTGAGCCAGCCCTGGAGCTCCTGAATGTTGGTAGCGTGCCAGGCCTGCGCTCCGCCTGTGGGTGCGGTCGGACTTTGGTTGATGCGGTCCACACGTCCGGGGTGCGTCGAGGCGACTGAGACGGTGGATCGTCGCTGCTACTGCAACGGCGCTAGCCTTGACGGGTTTCTGGGCGCCACAGTCAGGCTCTGTTCACGACTTCATGGCTGCAGTTGCAAATTCCAGAAGCTCTTGATCGCGTACCAATCCACGTAATATACAGTCCCACCGCACCGCCTGGTCGGAAATTCAGCTGCCGCATTAGTGCAATATGCCTCGGGAGAGAGGGCGCTTACGATACCGTTGAGGTACCGGGTTCCGTTCTTAATAAGAAAAGTCGGGCCACCACTGTCGCCCTCGCCAACCGTCTGCGGCTCGTTTGGGTTAGTTGTGGCGCCCACTTCATGACATTGCGCGATTACCGGCCCTCCGCCGTAAGACAAATTAATGCAGCCGAGGGATTGAACAGTCAGAGTACACCTCAGTCCTTCGTAGGCACCGGAATGGCAAACCGGATATCCATACGGGGAACCCTCTTCTCCCGGAATACTTATGAATGAGTTCGAGTTTGTTCCGCCTATAAAGTACTTGCGTGCGCCGGGGGCAAAAATTAGCTCCGCGTCGATCCCCACGTTTGTACCGTCGCGATTGGTCACGTAACCGATATGAGCCGTCGAACTTCCCAGCCCAGTAATGGGAGGAGCCCAATTCGATACAAGCTTATTCATAGCGAAGCAGTGCGCCGCGGTTACAATATACCTACCGTATTGAGCGCTGTACACCGGAATACCAGCCGTGCAACCACCGCTACCCGGCACAGCGGAGCCGTTAGAGCTGACGGACTGGCCCCCAATAAATATTCCCGCTTTCCAGTCAGGATTGTCTTGCGCACGACTTAACACGCGCGGCCGGTCAGCCTCACCGCCCCTTCGGACCTCAACCTCATTCCCCACTGCCTTTTGAATCTCCTGGAGCTGAGTTTCAGTTGGGTTAATGGTGGTCACGAAGGGTTGTTTCCGAACGCCATCCAGGCCCCAGGACACAATGTCATGGCCCGACACCTCTAAGTCCTTCACAACCCGGGTCAGACCGGCGGCAATCGAGTCCTGCTGCTCCACATTAAGTCGGGTTACAACGAAGCGCAATTGATCCGAAGGCAACCCTGAAATTTCACGCAGGATTCGCTCAGCCTGCGAATCACGACGAGTGAGGAATAAAACAACGGCATTACCGGAGTATTCTCCTGCAAACCCTCCGTAAAAGTCACCGAAATGAGTCACTGCATACTCGTCCATCCTTCTCGCTTGATCTAGCGTTGTACTCACTTCTAAAGCCGGCGCCTCCGCGGGGTCTTCAACGTTGGCAATGACTGCTTGAGATTTTTGTACCCCGTCGGGCGCGCTTGTCTGCAAGTCGTAAGCGCGAGCACTGTTGGCACCCACGATCATTACCGACGAGACCAGAACGATGGCGGACGCAGCAATTACTCTCAACGCAGAGCGTTGTGTTCGCATTAGCAACCCTCACCAGTGAAGGAAGTCCGTGTCTCGACGGGTAGCTATGTTCATCGCAGCATCATGACACGCAGTTGTGACAATGAGGCTGAAGGCGGACCCTAAGGCGATCAACCCCACTGCGCCATACAGACATACCAGGATCGGACGCCTCAGGCAAGGGTGGCGGAGGAAATTTGGCCGTCACGCTGACAACGCCGAAGGGGTTGGCGTGCAGCGTTGACTGTGGCTCCGCTGCGCGGAGCGTCATAGAAGCAAGTGCCCGAGTCAGACACCCGGTCGCGGTCCGGCTAAAACGGTTACCGATCAGGCGGACAGCACGTGTGGCAGGCCGCAAAGCCACCTTTGTACCACCATGTTGGATGCAGGCCAACCAGTTCATTTATGAAATTCTGGCCTGCCGGTGATGCTCCGGGGGGCATTGCCGGCGGGGCTGGCGGAGGCCCACCGCCCGCCGCCGGAGACTCGACCCGAACGTGAGGTTCGCACCTAAGCTAAGGCTGCTACCAGAGTGCGGGTGTCTAAGTCGCGGTTTGCTGACGGCCGAGAAGGCCTGAAAGAGCTGGCGCGACAACCCCGGCCACGAGGTCTTCTGTGGAGTGGGGTGGACGTCGGCTAGGACCAGCGCCACGCCCAGCGGCTGGACCGGTCTGCGAGCGGACCAATTTTCCCGTGCACTACAGAATAACGAACGCGCCCTGCGCCGGGTGGGCACCGACGAACAGACACTGGCCGAAGAGGCCACTCGGAGACCTCAACCGGGGCGAAACCCGATCCCGAATCGCCACTTAGGCTTGCAATTTCGTGCTATCCTTTTCAGCGCTCGCAGGACTCGCCGACCGGGCCCGCCACGCCTACTACGGCCGTAAACGCGCAGCCAGGAAACGCCATAACGCCGCCCTGATCTGTCTCGCCCAGTAACGCGTCGACGTACGCACTGCAGTGCTCCGCGACAACTACCCGTTTCAACACTGAGCACCTACCCTGGCCACCTCAGTTTGACCACGAAACAGACCCCCCGGCGGCGGCGGCGATGGTCCTGCTCACCTTAGCCCTTGATGCCGACCGGGAGCTATGTAGCGACAGGGCTGACCCGCAGCAACTCCCTCCGTTCAGCCACCCCCTCACCTGCGGCGAGCTGCGCGCATTTAAGCAGCCAAGCCGTCGCCATACAACTACATTTGCTCAAACTGTTGAGTGACCCTCATTTTTACGACCTCTCGTCGAGACGGCGCCGACGACTCGGGTGTAGTGGTGACATGAACATTTGGCTAGGTGAGCGAATCCCAAAGGTAGAAATTTTCGTCCGCGCTTTGCAACCGCTCTTTAAGGCCGCACTGCGGCCCTTACTAGCGGAATAGCCATCTAATGAAAGGGCAGCGAACGCCGCATGTCCCGCCGACCTGCGAGGTCCCCACCTTACTCAGCTGTCTGCCGGGGCGACTGCGCCATTGGCCCCGACATTGACCGCTATCCGATTGCTGGTAATGACCGAGTGAGTACCCCCGTCCGCGATGTGCAAGTACCCGACTAGGTTGTACTGTCCGGCGGGTAGCTCCTGGTGGCTGTCCGGAGTGCTATTGCACGAGCGAACGTCAGGTCGGAACGGTATGGTGATTGAGCTGCCAGCATCCACTGGACCGCCAGACGTCATCGCGGCAAAGATTGACGATGCGGGTTGGGTTACCACAACTTCTTTTGCGTCGACTACCTGAGCAGGGAAACCGGGACTTTCGGTGAAGATGACAGTTCGGGTAGTTCGGTTTATGAAAGTTAAGGTCCAGCCGGTCGGGTCCCCGTCGGGCGGAGGGTCGAGGTTCAGGGTGAAGTCGCCGGTGGTGGGTTCAGGCATCAGCACACCACACTGGCCAACACTCGTCGACGCCGGGTCGGTGGGATCTGAAGGCGATTGTGTCCCGGCGACGTCGGTGATCGCCGGCTGGTCGGGGTGTGAGCCGTTGAGCGCAAGAGGGACAAGGATGGCGCAGACGGTGAGGACGGCGGCGGCTGCAGCGAACAGCAGCGGCCGGTGCTTGCGCGCTGTCGCCGGGGCCGGGTGGAGCAGTTTTGAGTTGAGCGCAGGATCATAGGGCCTCAACAGGTTGCGCAAGTACGTAATATCGTCGGATTCTGGATCCCCACCGGCGACTTGACGCGGTGCTTGAGCGTTCATGGCCTGTTCTCCGTTTCGTTTCGAGTCATTGCGGTTCATCTGCGGCGACCCACCGTTGCAGCCGGTTTCGTATTCGATGAAGTCGTGTGTGGGCGGCGCCAGGGCTGATACCTATGACCCGGGCGGCGGCAGTAATCGTCAGGTCATCGAAGACGATCAAGCGCAGGAGCTCGCGGTCGAAACCGGCAAGTCGATCAATGAGCTCCTGGATCCATACACCGACGGCGGCTGAATCGTCCATCGTCGGAGGGGTCGGATTTTGCCGGAGTAGCCGGTCCAACAACGCCCGGTGACGTCGACCGTCGGACCGGTATCGCCGGACCAGGCGGTAAGCAATCCGATACAGGTCCATCAACTCGTCGTTGGCTACGTCGGCTTCGCCTGCTGCGATGAACACTTCCGAGGTCAGGTCTTCGGCATCGGGCCACGGCACACGTCGTCGCATGTAGGACCGGATGGCGTCCTGGTGGTCGCGCCAGCGCGCCTCCGCGTCGCGTTGACCGTGCCGCACGTCATCCATCGCCATACCTAGTATGGGCAACCCAGACTCCAAAACTTTACAAAATGGCCAACTTTGCCTGGTTGTTCGCCGCTGGCGTCTGATCCCGGCCAGGCTGGTCGGCTACCGGAGTTGGCTACGGCCCTGTGGGTCGCTACCGCTCGAGGTCCGGTCGCGAGATGGCAGAGGCATCTCTGTCTCGGACGCGGCTCCAGTAGTCGCTCTCGGCCGTGCGGTCCTGGAACGCGTCGAACCGGGCCTGTTCCGCGTCGCGATCGGGGTGGGCCGCGCGGTACTGCTGCTCGGCGACGAGCGCTTCACGGCGGGCGCGCACCTGCGCCGCGGTCGTGGCGAACTGCTCAGCGCGCCGGCCGGCTGTCTCAACCGCGGAATAGTCCTCGTCTCGTCCCTGCGCCGTCAACCCGGCCAGCTGATCGCGGTTCTGTGTAGCGTCTCGCATGGCAGCGTCGTGGGTGTCGGGGCGGCCGGCGGTGTCCTGCAGGGGCTTGGCGATCGCGGCGGCCGCCGCAAACGCTGCTCCGTACTGGTCCTGGGTGGCGGTGAGTTCGGCGCGCCGGGCGGTCAGCTGATCGCGACGGCGACCACCACCACGGCGGCTGTGACCGAGCTCGTCGAGTTCGGCTTGTACGTCGGACATCTCGACCGCGGCGACCACCGAGGCAGCCCGGGCGGCTAGGACCCAGGGACAAATATCACGCTCAGCTAACGGTTACGCACTTTATGTAACTACACGGCTGTAGTCCGCGATGATGTCGTACATGATCACGTTCCCGGTACGGCCCCGCTGATGACCACCCCGCAGCGTTCTTCTACCACCGGTCTCCGGCCCAGGACGGCACCGGACCTGGCCGTCGTCCCTACCCCGGGTACCCCCGATCCGGCCCCGGCAGCCCCGTCCCCCCGCTTGCGCGTGGCCGCCACGCCTGAGCTGGTGACCGACGGCGACCACCCCGACTTCCACCACCTGGCGCCGGCCGAACCGCGCCGCCGCCGGGTCCGGTGATCCGCCGACACCCCCTGCCTCGGCGGGTGAATCGGTCAAGAAGGCGATAGGGTCTTGGCCATGGATCGCCGAGCGAAGATCGTCTGCACACTGGGCCCCGCCACGTATTCCGCGGAGGCCATCGCCAACCTGATCGATGCGGGCATGGATGTCGCCCGGATGAACTTCAGCCACGGCGATCATGCCGACCACGAAGTGGTCTATCACCGGGTCCGCGAGGCAGCAGACGCCAGCGGGCGCGCCATCGGTGTGCTCGCCGACCTGCAGGGCCCCAAGATCCGCCTCGGCCGGTTCGCCGATGGCCCGGTCATGTGGGCCAACGGGGAGCAGGTCACCATCACCGTGGACGACCTCGTCGGCGATCACGACCGCGTGTCCACGACCTACAAGGGCCTGGCGGCCGACGCCCGTCCGGGTGACCGGCTGTTGATCGACGACGGCAAGGTCGGCCTGGTCGTCCACGACGTGGTCGGCAACGACGTGGTCTGCACGGTCCTGGAGGGTGGCGAGGTCTCCAACAACAAGGGGATCTCCCTGCCGGGGATGAACGTCTCCGTCCCGGCGATGTCCGAAAAGGACATCGCCGATCTGAAATTCGCGCTGAGCCTCGGGGTCGACTTCATCGCCCTGTCGTTCGTCCGCTCCGCCTCCGACATCGACCTGGTGCACTCGGTGATGGACGAGGTCGGTGCCCGCCGGGTGCCGGTCATCGCCAAGCTGGAGAAGCCCGAGGCGGTGGCCAACCTCGAGGCCATCGTGCTGGCCTTCGACGGCGTGATGGTCGCCCGCGGCGACCTCGGCGTGGAGTTGCCGCTGGAGCAGGTCCCGCTCGTGCAGAAGCGCGTCGTGCAGATGGCCAGGGAGAACGCCAAGCCCGTCATCGTCGCGACCCAGATGCTCGACTCGATGATCGACCACTCCCGCCCCACCCGGGCCGAGGCGTCCGACGTCGCCAACGCCGTGCTCGACGGCACCGACGCGGTGATGCTCTCCGGCGAGACGTCGGTCGGCAAGTACCCGTTCATCACCGTCAAGACGATGTCGCGGATCATCCAGGCCGTCGAAGCCGAGTCCGTCGAGGCCCCGGCCCTGACCCACGTGCCCAAGACCCGCCGCGGCGTCATCTCCTACGCGGCCCGCGACATCGGTGAACGCCTGGAGGCAAAGGCGCTGGTCGCGTTCACCAAGTCCGGTGACACCATCCAGCGGCTCGCCCGGCTGCACACCGAACTGCCGCTGCTGGCGTTCACCTCGGAGCCGGCCACCCGGTCGCAGCTGGCGCTGACCTGGGGTGTCGAGACGTTCCTCGTCCCGCAGGTGAAGACCACCGACGAGATGATCGCTCTGGTGGACGCCGAGCTGAGCAAGATGGCCGCCTTCAGCAAGGGCGACCTCGTCGTCGTCGTGGCGGGTTCGCCGCCCAACACCACCGGCTCGACCAACCTGATCCGGGTGCACCGCATCGGCGAGGCGGACTTCGACTGATGGCGGACGGTTCCGGCCGGTCGCCGGCCGGAACCACCGGCGGGCCGCAGCGCGACACCGACGGGGTGGTCCGAGGCCAGGTCGTGCTCGACGCCCTGGTCGCGCTGCTCGATCTGGAAGCAACCGGACCGGCGTCCTTCCGGGGCTACTCGCCACCCGGGTCCGGGCGGGCCCGGGTGTTCGGCGGTCAGGTCGCAGGCCAGGCGTTGGTGGCTGCGTCGCGCACCGTGCCGGCCGATCGCCAGGTGCACTCGCTGCACGCCTACTTCCTGCGACCGGGTGCCTCGTCGATCCCGATCGACTACGAGGTCGACCGGCTGCGGGACGGATCGTCGTTCACCACCCGACGGGTGCTCGCGCAGCAGAACGGCCAGACCACCTTCGCCATGTCGGCGTCGTTCCAGATCGACGAGGCGGGCCTGGACCACAGCTCTGCGATCCCGGACGTCCCCGATCCGGAGAACCTGCCCACCCTGGCCGAACGTATCGCCGGGGTGCCACCGGAACTCGCCGGCTGGCGCCGCGGGCCGCGGGCCTTCGACGTGCGCTACGTCACCGAGCCCCCGTGGGCGGTGACCCCGTCCGAGCCGGGCGCGGAGGCGCACAGCCAGATCTGGTTCAAGGCCGACGGCACCCTTCCGGACGACCCGGTGCTGCACGTCTGCCTACTGGCGTACCTGTCCGACGTGACCCTGCTGGACGGCGTGCTCGCCCAGCACGGGCTCGCTTACGGCGGCGACGCGGTGCAGCTCGCGTCGCTGGATCACGCGATGTGGTTCCACCGTCCGTTCCGCACCGACGAGTGGCTGCTGTATGACGTCAGCTCGCCCAGCACCTCGGGCGGGCGCGGACTCGGGTTGGGCAAGTTCTACGACCGGTCGGGTCGGCTGGTGGCGAGCGTGGTCCAGGAAGGCCTGATGCGGCTGCGCTGACCGTCACTTCCCTTTGGTGGTGACCAGGTCGGCGAGCTGGGCGAGCAGGGCGTCGATGTGGTGCGCGTCGGTGCTCGGGGTGCCGATCGCCACCCGGATCACGGTGCGTCCGGCGACCGACGTGTGCGACAGGTAGGCGCATCCGCTGTCGTTGACCTGCTTCATCAGCTGCGCGGCTGCCGAGCCGGTCACGTCGTCGTCGGTCAGGGTGAAACACACCAGCGACAGGCTCTGGTGGGTCACGGTGAACCGTGCGTCCCCCCGCAGTCCGTCGGCGAAGCGGTCGGCCAGGGCCACTCCGTCGCGGATGTGGGCGATCAGACCGTCCCGGCCGTAGTGGCGCAGCACTGCCCACAGTTTCAGCGCCCGGAAGCGCCGCCCCAGCTGGATGTGCCAGTCCCGGTAGTCGATCACCGCCCCGGCATCGGACTGCGCAGTCCGCAGGTACTCCGGGTTCTCGGCCAGCGCCGAGGTCAGCGCCACCCGGTCGGCGACGTAGAACGCGTCGCAGTCGAAGTTGGTCAACAGCCACTTGTGCGGATTGGTGGCGTAGGAGTCGGCCCCGTCCAGCCCACCGTGGAGCCGGGCCCGGAACTCGGGCGCGACGGCGGCCACCCCGGCCCAGGCCGCATCCACGTGCAGCCACGTGTCGAAGCGTCGCGCCAGCTCGGCCAGCGCCGCGGTGTCGTCCACCGCCCCGGTCCCGGTGGTGCCCACCGCGGACACGATCATCGCGGGCCGGCGGCCGGCAGCGACGTCGTCGGCCAGCGCGACGGCCAGCGCGACCACGTCGATCGGCCCGCCGGGCGACACCGTCGGGATCCGGCGGAGCTGCTCGGACCCCACGCCGGCGACCGTCACCGCCTTGGCGACCGACGAGTGGGCTTCCGTAGAGCAGTAGACGGTGTACTGCCGGTCGAACCCGCGACGCCGGATCGCGCCACCGCTGGCCCGGTGCAGTGCCGCCACCAGGGCGGTGAGGACGGCGCTGCTCGCGGTGTCCTGGATGACCCCGCCACCCGCGCCGCTGGATCGGAAGCGGGCCGGCAGGTCCAGCAGTTCGGCGAGCCAGTCCATCGTGCGGGTCTCCACCTCGGTGGCCGCCGGGCTGGTGGCCCAGACCATGCCCTGGACGCCCAGTCCGGAGGCAAGCAGGTCGCCGAGGATCGCAGGCCCCGACGCATTCGCCGGGAAGTAGGCGAAGAAGGACGGGTGCTGCCAGTGGGTGATCCCCGGCATGATCCGATCCAGATCGGCGAGCATCGCCGAGAACGGCTCCCCGCCGGGAGGGGGATCGGTCGGGATCATCGCGGCGATCTCGCCGGGCTGCACCGACGACCGCACCGGGTACTCGCCGACCCGGGCCTGGTAATCGGCGATCCAGTCGATGGCGGCATGACCCTGGCGGCGGAACTCGTCGGGCGTCCAATGGGGTGCGGGCACGCGGTGCAGGGTATCGGCTGGGACCGACAGTGCGTCACGGCTGTCGGGGGGACAGCCGCTCCTCACGGAGTCTTGATCACCGGCCCCTTGACGACCCGGTCCCGACGTCGTAGGACGGAGCGATGAAACTGCAGATCGTGTTGGACTGCTCGGACCCGCACCGGCTCGTCACGTTCTGGGCGGCAGCGCTGGGTTACGAGGTGGAGAACCACACCGAGATCATCGAGCGGCTGCTGAGCACCGGCCAGTTGGCTGCCACGGAGGTGGTCGACACCGACGGCGGGCTGGGCTTCGCGGACCTGGCAGCCTGTCGCGATCCCACCGGGTCGCAGCCTCGGCTGTTGCTGCAGCGGGTCCCGGAACCGGCGACGGGCAAACTGCGACAACATCTGGACCTGCAGGTGGGACCGGACCGGGCGATCGCCGAGGTGGACCGACTCACCGCGCTCGGCGCCTCGGTGGCGTGGGTCAGCGGTGATCGCGGGCCGCGCACCACCACGCTGCGCGATCCGGAGGGCAATGAGTTCTGCGTCAGCTGACGCCCGTCGGTGGAAACGGCCGGGCCGCGGTGGTGTGGTGTCCGGACAAGTCGCTGATCAGCGACGATCCTGGGTGCCCCTGGTCAGATTCGAACTGACACTGTACGGATTTTGAGACCGCTTCCTCTGCCGTTGGGATACAGGGGCCTGTGGTCGAGTTTAACGAAGATGTTTCATGCCGTGGACCAGACCGTCCGGGTCGACCGATACGATTTCGCCATGACGACGCAGCGGCGGGTTCTGATCGCCGAAGACGAGGCCCTGATCCGGTTGGACCTCAAGGAGATGTTGACCGAAGAGGGCTATGACGTCGTCGGGGAGGCCGGCGACGGTGTGCAGGCTGTTGCGCTGGCGACGGAGCTGAAGCCCGATCTGGTCATCCTGGACGTGAAGATGCCGAAGAAGGACGGCATCGACGCAGCCAGTGAGATCACCGAGGCGCAGATCGCGCCGGTCGTCATCCTGACGGCCTTCTCCCAGCGCGATCTGATCGAGCGGGCCACCGACGCGGGTGCGATGGCGTACCTGGTGAAGCCGTTCACCAAGTCGGATCTGCTGCCGGCAATCGAACTGGCGATCGCCCGGTACAGCGAGATGGTCTCGCTGCGGGCCGAGGTCGCCGACATCACCGAACGCCTCGAGGTGCGCAAGATCATCGACCGGGCGAAGGGCCTGTTGCAGGCCAAGCAGAAGATGACCGAACCGGAGGCGTTCCGCTGGTTGCAGCGGGCTGCGATGGACCGGCGCACCTCGATGCGCGAGATCGCCCAGGCCGTCATCGACGGCCTGAGCTGATTCGTGGCCTGCCCGGACCCGAGAAGCGACCGGCCGCACCGTTGCGCATCGCGCGCCGGGAGGGCAGCTCGTGCAACGGCGTGCAGGTTCGCGGCGAATTCGACCGTCGGGCGACACTGAGCTTTCGCCGGTGATCCGGGGCTCGCGCCCACGGATCGGCGCCCACATCGACGTAGGACAGGGAATGGGTCGGCGAATGCCGTCATGCGCCGCGGATCGGCAACTCGACGACCATCACACGATCGGATGCAATTTGGTCACAATCGGTCCGGGACCTGCGACCCTCCCTGGTCCTGTCGCCCGTGTGGGCTAGTCTTTCGGATCACGACGTCCGGATTGACGGGAGAAATATCCGTACCGGCCCGTTTTCGCAGTAACCCGTTCGGTCTCCCCCGAGTTGACCGAGAAATCTACTAAGGAGCTTCTGTGCGGAGTACCTACCTGGCGAAATTCGCCGCAGTCGGAATGGCCGGTGCACTGGCGCTGACCGCGTGCTCGAACAGCACCACCACCCCGGCCACCGGCGGCACCAGCAGCGCCGCGGCCACCAGTGCCGCTGCGGGCAACGCGAGCAGCGATGCCACCTACAAGATCGGGTTCCAGGGGCCGCTCTCGGGCGACAATCAGCAGCTCGGCATCAACGAGGTCAACGGCGTCGAGTTGGCCGTTGAGCAGGCCAACGCCGCCGGCGACCTGGGCTTCACCCTCGAACTCGTCAAGTCCGATGACGTCGGGCTCCCCGACAAGGCGCCGGCAGCCGCCGCGACACTGCTGCAGGACCCAGCCGTCGTCGGCGTCATCGGGCCCAGTTTCTCGGGGGCGACGAAGGCCGTGGGCGCCACCTACAGCGAGGCCCAGCTCGCGCTGATCAGCCCCTCGGCAACGAACGGCACGCTGACCACCTCCGGCTGGACCGCATTCCACCGAATTGTCCCGCCGGACTCCGTCGAGGGCCAGCAGGCCGCCGACTGGCTCGCCACCAAGGCCAAGACGGTCTACGTCATCGACGACCTGTCCGACTACGGCAAGGGCGTCGGCGACGACGTGCAGAAGGAGCTCGAGTCCAAGGGGGTCAAGGTCACCCGTGAGGGTGTCGACGCCAAGACCACCGACTACTCCGCGATCGCCCAGACCGTCACCTCCTCCGGAGTCGAGGCAATGTTCTACGGCGGCTACGACGCCCAGGCCTCGTTGTTCGCCCAGGCATTGAAGTCGGCCGGCTACAAGGGTCTGACGGTCACCGGCAACGGCGGCAAGTCGTCGGTCTTCACCAAGGGGGCCGGCGATGCCGGCAACGGCTGGTACTTCTCCTGCGGTTGCCTCGACGCGACGGTCGCCCCGGCCGCCGCCGACTTCGAGAAGGCCTACCAGGCCAAGTTCAGCACCCCGTCCTCCACCTACTCACCCGAGGCCTATGACGCGGCCAACGCGATGATCTCGGTCATCAAGGAGCTCGCGGCCAAGGGTGAGGTCACCCGCGCCGACGTGCTGGCCGGCGTGAACGCGCTGGACTACAAGGGCATCACCACCCAGATCAAGTTCACCCCGACCGGTGAGGTGGAGCAGCAGGTCATCAACCTGTACCAGCAGTCGGACGGGGCCATCAAGCTGCTCGGCCCGATCGCCGACCAGAAGTAGCCACGCCGCACCAGTAATTTCGCTTCACCGCCGGGACGCTGCATGATGCTCGCAGCGAACCGGGCGACGAAGGCGTCGTCGATGTGCACGTTCGGCATCGGCGGCGCCTTCCGGCGTTCAGTACGTCACTTTCGACAGCCCCGCCCGCTCGTTCACGGAAGGCGTCCTGCATGCAGGATTTCATGCTGTACCTCTTCTCGGGACTGACCCGAGGATCGATGTACGCGCTCATCGCACTGGGCTACACGCTGGTCTACGGCGTCCTGCAGCTGATCAACTTCGCGCACAGCGAGGTGTTCATGTCCGGCGCGTTCGCCAGCTTCATCGTGGTGTCGGCGGTGGTCGGTGACGGCCAGACGCCCGGCTGGGCGGTGCCGCTGATCTTCGTCCTCGGCCTGGTCACCGGCGGTCTCACCGGCGCGTGTATCGCCTGGGGGCTGGAACGGATCGCCTACCGCCCGCTGCGCCGTCGCGGCGCCCCCAAGCTCGCCTTCCTGATCAGCGCGATCGGCATGTCGTTCCTGCTGTCCGCACTGGCGGGCAAGCTGTTCAACCGCTTCACCAACAACCAGTTCCCGAACTACTTCAACAAGGACTCGGTCGTCGTCACCCTCTTCGGGGCCCCGATCCGGCTGATCCAGGTGATCATCATCGTCTCGGCACTGCTGATGATGCTGTTCCTGGACAGGCTGGTGTCGGGCACCAAACTGGGCCGCAGTATCCGCGGGGTGGCCGAGGACGCACCTACTGCGGCGTTGATGGGCATCAACATCGACAAGACGATCAGCAGGACGTTCATCATCGGTGGCGCCCTCGGCGGCGCCGCCGGGTTCCTGTTCGGAACCGCGTTCGTGTTCTCCAACATCATGGGCTTCCTGCCCGGGGTGAAGGCCTTCGCAGCTGCGGTCCTGGGCGGCATCGGCAACATCCGCGGGGCGATGATCGGTGGCCTGCTGCTGGGCATCATCGAGGTGCTGATCCCGGCACTCCCGTTCATCGGGACCAAATGGACCGACGTGGTGGCGTTCGTGGTGTTGGTGTTGGTGCTGGTCTTCCGGCCCACCGGCATCCTCGGCGAGAAGCTCGGGAGGGCGGCATGAAATCCGGATTCCTGTCCAATCCGCTCGTCAAGCGGTTCGTCGCCTGCCTGGCGCTCGGACTCGCCCTGGCCATCATGGTCGGCCCCCAGCAGGGCACCCAGCAGGACTACGGTCTGGCGTTCCGGGAGGCGGTGTTCTCCCCGCGGGTCTTCGTCTTCCTGGGCATCGGTGTGCTGGTCTTCGTGGCTGTCACCTTCTGGCCGTCCATCACCCCGTACTTCAAGCGCCCCGGTGTCTTCCCGCTGGCGGTCGGCGGCGTCACGGTGTTGGCGTCGCAGACCCTGCTCAAGTGGCACGACCCGACCGGCAACGGCAAGTTCTCCACGGTGGCCGCGGCCGCCGGTGACATCCCCGGGCTGGCCCCGTTGGCCCAGCTGTTCTTCGGCTGGCTGGCCTGGACGCTGCTGGTGCTGGTCGTGCTGATCGCCGGCGCCGGCATCGTGCTGGCCCGGCCGGTCCTGGGTTGGGTGGCCGCCGGGTTGTCCCTGGTCGCCGTGTTCCTGGTGCTGGTCTCCGATGCCGCGTACGCCGCGACATCCACCCGGATCGACCACTCGCTGGGTGCGGGCTCGGCCGTCATCGGCTACCTCGTGCTCGCCGCCGCGTCGGCGACCATTGCGATGTCGCGCGCCGAGATCACCGACACCAAGGCCACCTTCGCCAGGGTGTTGGCGTGGCGTCCCGGTCTGCCGCTGGTCGGCATCGGTGCCGTCGTCGGAATCATCGGGGTGGCCAGTGCGACCTGGTTCTCACCGTCGCGCACCAACGCCACCCTGGTCGACACCGCCTCGTTCTTCACCGGCAAGGGGCTGGCCCCGTTGGCCGACGCCTACCTGGGCTGGCTCGGTTACACCGTGTTCGGCATCGCGCTGATCCTGGCCGCGGCGGCAACCTACCTACGGCTGCGGGTGCTGGGCTGGGTAGCGCTGGGCGTGGGCCTGGTCGGATTGCTGCTGACCCTGAACACGATGTACCTGTTCAGTTCCGCGGGCGCGGTGCTCAAGGTCGACCAGGCCAGCGGTCCGTGGCAGAACCTCGGAACGGGTGGCTGGATGACGTCAGCGGCGATGTTCCTGTTCGCCGGTGCCGGCTTCGTGGTCGCCACCGCGGGACGTCGGCGGAAGACCATCGCGACAGCCGGCATGAAGGTCGCCGCGCCGCGGTCGTCCGACGCCGGGCTGTTCTCCAACCCCACCGCCACCAAGACATTGCTGCTCGGCGTCTTCGCGGTGGCGTTGTTCTACCCGCCGACCGCGACCAGCTTCTGGCAGTCCGTGCTGGTCACCCAGATCGGCATCTACGTCCTGCTGGCCGTCGGACTCAACGTCGTCGTCGGCTGGGCCGGGCTGCTCGACCTGGGTTTCATCGCCTTCTACGCGATCGGCTCCTACGTCACGGCCTACCTGGTGGGTTCGCTGCCGATCAAGCCACCTAGTTGGTTGCAGATGTCGCCGCTGTGGGCCATCCCGTTCGCGATCCTGGTGTGTCTGATAGCCGGTGTACTGCTGGGCGGGCCGACGCTACGGCTGCGCGGTGACTACCTCGCCATCGTCACGCTCGGGTTCGGTGAGATCGTCCGGATCGTGGCGATCAACGCCGACGCGGTGACCAACTCCACCCGTGGCCCGTCGCCGCAGGTCCCGCACCCGGTGATCAACCTCGGCTTCGTACGCTTCGAGTTCGGCCTGAACCAACTGCAGTACTGGTACCTGCTGCTGATCATCGTCATCATCGTGGTCGTGCTGTTCCGGGCGTTGGAGCAGTCCCGCACCGGGCGCGCCTGGGCGGCCATCCGGGAGGACGAGATCGCCGCGCAGGCGACCGGCGTCAACACCACCCGGGTCAAGCTGCTGGCCTTCGCGATCGGCGCCTCGACCTCGGGTCTGGCGGGTGTGTTCTTCGCCAGTGACGTCGGGTTCTTCACCCCGGACAACTTCATCCTGAACAACTCGATCCTGGTGGTGGCCTACGTCGTCTTCGGCGGGATGGGCTCGCTCCCCGGCGCGATGGCGGGCGCTGCAGTACTCACCTGGCTCCCCGAGTTCCTGAAGGACCAGGTGCCTGCCGAGGACCGCCAGATGTGGATCGGCGCCGTGGTGCTGCTGATGATGATCTTCCGTCCCGGCGGGCTGATCCCGGCCAAGCGCCGGGCGGCCGAGTTGCACGGCTTCGACGACGATCCCGGCCCCGAACCCCGGGCGGTTCCGGCGGGCGAGGGAATGGGAGCGCGCTGATGACCCACGCATTGAGCACCCCGGCGGCCGCCGACGCGGCGGACACCCGGGACGTGGTCTACGACGTCGCCGGGGTGACGCTGCGCTTCGGCGGTGTGACCAGCCTCAACGATGTCTCCCTGCAGATGTACCGGGGTGAGATCCTGGCCATCATCGGTCCGAACGGGGCCGGCAAGACATCGCTGTTCAACTCGCTGACCGGCGTCTACACCCCCCAGGAGGGCAGCATCCAGCTGGCCGCCCGGGTCGGCGACAGCCCGGCGAGCGTGCTGGGCAAGAAGACGCACATCATCAATCACCTCGGGGTGGCGCGGACGTTCCAGAACATCCGGCTGTTCCCGGCGCTCACGGCGCTGGAGAACATCAAGGTCGGCATCGAGACACGGCAGAAGTCCGGCCCGCTGTCGTCGATGCTGATGCTGCCGCGGGCCAGGCGCGAGGAGCGGGAGAGCACCAAACGCGCATACGAGCTGCTCCGCGAGGTGGGTCTGACCCATCGGGCCAACGACCTGGCCGGCTCGTTGGCCTACGGCGAGCAACGTCGGCTGGAGATCGCCCGGGCACTGGGTACCAACCCCGGGGTGATCCTGCTGGACGAGCCCGCCGCCGGCACCAACCCGGTGGAGAAGCGTGACCTGGCCGAACTGATCCAACGGATCAACGTCGACGACGGGGTGTCGGTGCTGCTCATCGAGCACGACATGAAGCTCGTGATGTCGATCGCGCACCGGCTGGTGGTGCTCAACTTCGGTCAGAAGATCGCCGAGGGCACGCCGGACGAGATCCAGAAGAACCCGGCGGTCATCGCCGCCTACCTCGGGACAGCCGAC
The DNA here is from genome assembly GCA_963784315.1 of uncultured Actinomycetota bacterium. Classification (GTDB taxonomy): domain Bacteria; phylum Actinomycetota; class Actinomycetes; order Mycobacteriales; family Nakamurellaceae; genus Nakamurella. The sequence continues at coordinate 134,121 of CAWAQR010000001.1, read as the reverse complement.
GACGACCCGGCTGCCACGGCCGGCGCCGCCGCGGGCGGTCCGACCCCGATGGACATCACGGAAGGCGGGGCGGAATGAGTCTGCTCGAGGTCGACGACATCGAGGTGCGATACGGCGCCATCAAGGCGATCAAGGGCATCTCGTTCGAGGTGAACGAGGGCGAGATCGTGGCGCTGCTGGGGGCCAACGGCGCCGGCAAGACCACCACCCAGAAGACGGTCTCCGGCATGCTGCGGCCGTCGGCGGGCGAGATCCGCTTCGACGGGTCCCGAATCGACGGGATCCCGGCCCACGAACTGATCCACCTCGGGATCTGTCACGTTCCCGAGGGCCGGCACGTGTTCCCGCGGATGACCATTCACGAGAACTTGGAGATGGGCGCGTTCCGGTTCAAGAAACCCGACGAGGCTGTCATGGACCACGTCTTCGAGCTGTTCCCGCGGCTGAAGGAACGGATCAAGCAGCAGGCCGGCACCCTGTCGGGCGGCGAGCAGCAGATGCTGGCCATCGGGCGCGCGTTGATGGGCAAGCCGCGGCTGTTGCTGCTGGACGAACCGTCGATGGGTCTGGCCCCGCTGATCGTCAAGCAGATCTTCGACATCATCCGGGCGATCAATGCCGACGGTGTGACGGTGCTGCTGGTCGAGCAGAACGCCGCCCAGGCGCTGGGGTTGGCCAACCGTGGCTACGTGCTGGAGACCGGAGAGATCGTGCTCTCCGGGTCAGGTGCCGACCTGCTCGCCGACGACCGCGTCCGGGCGGCCTACCTCGGCGAGGAGATCGCCTCCTGACCGTCCTCGATCCGGCTGGTGCTCACCGCTGCTCGCGCTCGTCAGCGGTGGGGGAGAGCACGGTGACCACGGCGGAGTCGTCGGCGGCGGCGAGGCCGGCGGCCTCGGCGATCAGATAGAGCTGCTCGGCCGCGGCGGTGAGCGGCAGTGGGACGTGCAGCGCGCGACCGACGCCGGCCACGATGCCGAGGTCCTTGACGAAGATGTCCACCCGGGAGTGCACCGGTGCCCCGCCGGTGTAGGCCTGGCGCATCCGGGGGCTGCGGTCGGCGAACATGAACGAGGCGCCGGCTCCCCGGGACAGCGCGTCGATCACCACGTCGAGGTCCAGGCCGAGGGCCCGAGCCAGCGCGATCGCCTCGGCGGCTGCAGCGATGTGGATTCCGGCCAGCAGCTGGTTGACCGTCTTGAGGGCCTGTCCGTCGCCGGGGCGCGGTCCGACGACGGTCAGGGTGGACGCGAGGTGATCCAGCACCGGGCGGGTGGCCGCCAGGGCATCCGCCGTCGCTCCCACCACGATGAGCAGGTCGCCGGTCCCGGCCCGGCCCGGCCCGCCGCTGACCGGCGCGTCCACCAGGGCGAACCCGGCCGAGTCGAGCCTCCCGGCCAGCGCGCGGGCCGCATCCGGGCCGACCGTGCTGGTCAGGATGACCGGTGAGCCGACAGCCAGCGACCTGAGCGCCCCGGTCGGGGCGAACAACGCCGACTGCACCTGCGCGTCGTCACGCACGGCCAGCAGGACGATGTCGGCGTCCGCGGCGGCACCGGCGGGCGAGTCGCTGACGACGATCCCGCGTTGCGCCGCGCTTGCCCGGTGGGAGGAGTGCGGGTCGTATCCGTTGACCGCGAAGGCGCTGCGCAGGTGGGTGGCCATCGGCAGGCCCATGGCTCCCAGGCCGATGACGGCGACGGTCGGGGCTTGCATGTTCACGTCGGCTCCTTCGATCGCAGTGACCGCCTGCAGCATGCCCCGGGTCCGGTCGGGTCGGTCAGCTTCCGCGCAGCGTCCCGACGACGTCAGCCAGCGCGTCGTCGTCACCGACGTTGCCGGCGAAGACGATGTAGGGGATGCCTCGCGCCGGCCCGGCGGCAGGCTCCCAGAGTGACACGATCCCCGGGAGCAGGGTGCCGCGGGCCCAGGCGCGCCGGATGGAGAGGCCGTCGGTTGCGGTGTCCGACGATGTGATGCCGCCCTTGGCGACGACGAACGCCGGCCGGACGGCGCTGACCACCAGCTGCACGGTGGTCACCAGCGCCGCGCTGACAGCCCGGGCGATCACCAGACTGTCGTCGGCGTCGGATCCGGTGACCAGCGCACGGCTGGTCCGGATCACCACTTCGGACTCCCCGTCCCTGTCGGACAACATCCGGACCGCCTGGTGAGCGACATCGGTGAGGTGTCGGTCGCGCAGCTCCGGTTGCAGCAGTGTCGGCACGTCCAGTTCCAGCTCGACGATCCGACCGCGGCGACGGAGCACGTCCAGTTGGCGCGACGTGAGTCCCACATGGGAACCGACGACGATGACGCCCCGGTGGCTGACCGGGCGGACGTCCTCGATGGGCTGCGGATGCGCCGCAGTGATGTGGGCGATGTGCGCCCGGTCGATCGGCGGCCTCGCCTGCTGGCCGGCGCGGATCCGGACGAACGACGGACCGGTGCGGTAGACGAAGTGTTTGCCGTCGGCCTCGGCCCGCAGCAGTGCCGCGGTCAGCACCCGCAAGTCGTCGTCGCACACCGCATCGACCACGACGGTCCGGGCGCCGGTCGTCGCGGCGAGGATCGCGTGCACCCGATCGGGCCCGCCCAGCCGCAGATCGGCGACAGTGATGGCGACGACCTCGCCGGCGGGGACCCGACCCGCGGTTTTCTCCTCGACCCAGGCCGGCAATGCGGAGTGGTGGTAGCCGAACGTCGGATCGCGGGCGAACTCGCTCTGGCCGACCGGGATCATCCCCGCCGGGGACAACATCCAGTGCACCGAGTCGATGGTGATCCGGCCCGGTTCGATGTAGGCCGGGACGATGACGACGGCGTCGGTTGTCGTGCCCAGGGCGGCCAGTTCGACGACGAGCACGTCGGTTTCCAGCGGATAGTGGCCGCGCAGGGTCGAGTCGCCGCGGCTGGCGAGGACGTATTCGGTGCCCTCCAGCCGGGTGGCCTCGTCCAGCGCCCGGACGATCTCCTGGTTGCGCCGCGTCGCGTCCGCCTCGGTCAGGCTCCGGGTGTTGGTGAGTACGAAGAACCCGGTGGTGCCCTGCTGCAGTGCCCATCGCAGGTCCGGCACCGACCAGCCGGTGAGCACCGGTAGATCGGAGATGGTCTGGGTGCCGGTGGGATCGTCGTCCAGCACCACCAGCCGCCGGCCGACGGTGACCGCCGCGGCGAGCGGTTCCGGATCGACACGCCAGGGCGCCGGAAGCGTGGCGATCAGCTCCGCCAGGGGCACGGGTGCCACCGCGGAGGAACTGCCTGGGGCGACATCGGTTCCGGTCATGGGTCCTCTGGGTCTGAGCGGGGTATGGCTGACCATGACAGGGGGCGATGGGCCGGCCGGGATGCAGTGTGCTGAACGTGGTGAACGGCTCGACCACGGACGGGTGAGATGGGCTCAGTAGCGAGTTCGCGGCTGCGCGTCCCGGTACCGCGCCTTCCACCTTATGACGTCAGACATCAGAGGTCAACGAACAAAAGTGCTTGACATCGGGTGGACACAAGCCCATAGTCATCTGAGGTCAGCAGACCTCACATCCCCACAACGATCAACGTCGATCAAGGAGTGGCATGGCGAAAGTGGCAGTGCTTCACACGAGTCTGGTCTTCGTGACGGTGGAACCGGTGATCACCGACCTGATCTCGGAACTGATCCCGAACGCGGAGATATTGCACTTCGTCGATTCGGATGTGTTGGCCACCGTGGTGCGCGAGCAGAGCATCTCCACGGACAGCGAACGACGCATGGTGCTTTTGGCGCAAGCGGCAGAAGCTGCCGGTGCCGACGTCATCTTCTCTGCGTGTTCGTCGCTCGGTCCGACACTCGATGCGGCGCAGCAGGCGGTCGGCGTGCCCGTGGTGAAGATCGATCAGGCGATGGCGGCCCAGGCTGCGGAATTCGATCGGATCGGAGTGCTCGCCACGGTACCGACCACGTTGGGTCCGACCGGGGACCTCATCGCCGCCGCTGCGGCAGCGGATGGTCGCACCCCTGAGATCACCGCCCGGCTGTGCGCCGGCGCGTTCGACGAACTGATGGCGGGCGATCGGGCCCGCCACGATGAGATGGTTACCGAGTCCGCCCGGCAACTTGCCGCCGATGTGGATGTCATCGTGCTCGCCCAGGCATCGATGAACCGCCTCGCCGACCGACTGGCGGTGGAGACCGGTCTGCCGGTACTGACCAGCCCGCGTTCCGGTGTCGAGAACCTCGCCCGCATCCTCGCCGAACAGACCGCCTGACCCGGCACCCGCCCCCGCATCACCCGTGACGCGAACGGCGGCACAGCCGAACGCGCTCCGGCACAACAGTTCTCATCTGCACCCCGTCACTTCATCTGTCACCCACCCCACTTTCAGGAGTCAGCATGCGCACACTCGTCTCCGGCGGAGCATTGATCGCCGCCGTCGCTCTCGCTCTCACCGGCTGCAGCTCGGGGGCCTCCACCACGGGGGCCACGACGTCCGCGTCGTCGGCCGGATCGTCGGCCACCAGTTCGTCTTCCGGTTCATCGACCGCTAGTTCGTCGTCCGGCTCGGCCACCGGTGCGGCCGTGCAGGGCACCTACGTGTTCCTGCCGAAGTCGCTCAACAACCCCTACTGGGTCGACGCCCGTAAGGGTATGGAGGCGCAGGCCGCCAAGCTGGGCGTGGACGCCAAGTTCCTCGGGCCGGACACCGACGATGCCGGTCAGCAGGTCGCGATCTTCGAGCAGATCCTGGCCACCCGCCCGGCCGGCATCGCGGTTTCTCCCAATGATCCGGCCAGCGTCAAGAACATCATCGACCAGGCCCGAGCGGCCGGCATCCCGGTGATCGCGTGGGACGGGCCGGTGCCCGACAGCAAGGTGCAGGGCTACATCGGCACCGACAACGTCGCCGCCGGCGCGACGGAGGCGGAGGCACTGGCCACCGCCATGGGCGGCACCGGCAAGGTCGCGGTCATCATCGGTTCGCTGAGCGCCACCAACCTCAACCAGCGGCTCGAGGGTCTCAAGCAGGGCCTGGCCAAGCACCCGGGGATGGAGATCGTCGCCACCGAGGAGTCCGGTGAGTCGATCGCCGACGCGCAGGGCAAGGCCGAGACCGTTCTGCAGGCACACCCGGACATCACCGGCATGGTGGGCATCGGCGGTTCGGATCTGCCCGGCATCGTCGGGGCCCTCACCGCGGGTGGCAAGTGCGGCACCATCAAGGCGGTCGGATTCGATGTCGTGCCGCAGGGCGTCAAGGGCATGCAGGACGGTTGCGTCGATGCGCTGATCTCGCAGAAGCCGTTCGGCATGACCGCCGACGCGCTGGACATCCTGGTCGCGCTGAACAACGGCACCTCCAAGCTCGGCGAGAACTTCAACGTGGACACGGGTGTCGAGGTCGTCACCCCGTCGACGCTGGAGACCTTCATGACCTCGGCCCCGCACTGAGTCCGCAGCACTACCAGCCGTTCCTTGATCCTGTCGACAGTGAGGTGACCCGATGACGCAGCCGTTGATCCACATGCGGGGCATCGTGAAGAGCTACCCCGGCGTCAAGGCACTGCGCGGGGTCGACCTCCGGGTCGACCCCGGGCAGGTGATGGCGCTGGTCGGTGAGAACGGGGCCGGTAAGAGCACCATCATCAAGGTGCTCGCCGGTGCCGTCACCGCCGACGCGGGAACCATCGAGGTGGACGGTACGGAGCGGGCCTTCCGGACACCGCGCGACGCCCAGGACGCCGGTATCGCAGTCATCTACCAGGAGCTGATGCTGGCCGAGCACCTGAGCATCTCGGAGAACGTCTTCGCCGGCCGGGCCCCCACCCGGCGCGGGCGGGGCGTCGACTTCGCTGCCATGCACCGGGCGACCGCCGTGCTGCTCGCCGAACTCAAGATCGACGCCTCGCCGGACCAGCAGGTCGGGCGGTTGAACGTGGCCCGTCGGCAGATGGTGGAGATCGCCAAGGCGCTCTCGATGAACGCGCGGGTGATCGTGATGGACGAGCCGACGTCGTCGCTCACCGAGGACGAGGTCGAGACACTGCTGGCGCTCGTCCGGCGGCTGGCCGACCGCGGCGTGGGGGTGGTCTACGTCAGCCACCGGATGCGGGAGATCTTCGCCGTGGCGGATGCCATCACGATCATGCGTGACGGCGAACTGGTCGGTGTCGAGCAGGTGGCCGAGGTGACCCCGGGGAAGATCGTCAACATGATGGTCGGCCGCGACCTGGTCGACATGTACGGCCGACGGCCGGGGCCGCGCCCGGCGGGAACGCCGATGTTGGAGGTCCGCCACCTCGACGCCGGTCCCCGGGTCCGCGATGTGAGCTTCACGGTCGCACCGGGGGAGATCGTCGGGATGGCAGGGCTTGTCGGAGCCGGGCGCAGCGAGGTCGCGCTGGCCGTCTTCGGGCACACCCGCACCACCGGCGGTGCCGTGCTCGTCGACGGTGTCGAGGTCGCCCGGCGCAACCCCCGGGAGGCGATCACAGCGGGCATCGCCTACGTCCCCGAGGACCGCAAACGGGAGGGCGTGTTCATCGGCCTGCCGATCCGCACCAACATCACCTCGGCGGCCCTGGGTTCGCTGTGCCGGGTCGGGGTGATCTCCCGCGGTCGTGACCGGGCCATGGCCCAGAAGCTGGCTGGAGACCTGCGCGTGAAGGCGCCGTCGATCGAGACGGCCATCGGCACGCTCAGCGGCGGGAACCAACAGAAGGCCGTCATCGCCCGCTGGCTGGCGCTGAAGCCGCGGGTGCTGATCCTGGATGAACCGACCCGCGGGGTGGATGTCGGCGCAAAGGCCGAGATCTACCGCCTGGTACGGCAGATCGCCGCGGACGGGGTCGCCGTGCTGGTCATCTCGTCGGAGCTGCCCGAGGTTCTGGGCCTCGCCGACCGGGTGCTGGTCATGCGCGAGGGGCGGCTGGTCGGCGAACTGGGCGCCGACGTCGCCGACGAACAACACGTCATGGCCCTGGCTACGGGTGTCCAGCACGAGACGAGTGACAAGGAGATGCAACGATGAGCGCGACCATCCAGCCCACCGCCCCGCCGCCGGCGAACACGCCGCCCACCAGGCGGTTGAACCCGGCGGCTCGGACGAAGAAGATCCTGGCCGCGCGCGAGGCGGGGCTCGCCGGGGTGTTGATCCTGGTGGTGCTGTTCCTCTCCTGGCGGTCGCAGTACTTCTTCACGACGGACAACCTGATAGTGGTGGCCCGGCAGGCCTCACTGTCGCTGATCATCGCCGTGGGGATGACCTTCGTCATCCTGACCGGCGGCATCGATCTGTCGGTGGGTTCGACCGTTGCGTTGGTCAGCATCCTGACCGGCGAGTTCATGGTCAACCTGCAGCTGCCGGTGGTGCTGGCGGCGGCGCTGGCCCTGGTCTGCGGGCTGTTGGTCGGGCTGGTCAACGGCGTGCTGGTCGGCACCACTCCCATTCCCGCTTTCGTGGTGACCCTCGGAATGCTGGCGGTGGCAAGGGGTCTCGCACTCGGGATCACCCAGGGCCAGTCGATCAGCGGCATGCCCTCGGACTTCCTGGTCCTCGGGCAGGGGTCGCTGGCCGGCATCCCGATCCCGGTCTGGATCGCCGCGGTGGTCGCCGTGCTGGCGCATCTGGTGCTGTCGCGGACCAGGTTCGGTCGCAACGTCTACTTCATCGGTTCCAACGAACAGGCAGCGGTGCTGTCCGGAATCCGGGTCCGCCGCACCAAGATCGCGATCTTCGTGATCGCCGCGGGCCTGGCCGCGTTGGAGGCGATCATCGAGACCTCCCGGCTCAGCGTCGGCCAGCCGTCGGCGGGTAGCGGCTACGAGTTGGTCGCCATCGGTGCGGTCGTGATCGGCGGCGCCAGTCTGTTCGGCGGCGAGGGCAGCATCCTCGGCACCGTGCTCGGGACCTGCCTGCTCGCGCTGATCCAGAACGGGCTGATCCTGCTGGGCATCTCCGCCTACTGGCAGCAGGTGTTCAGCGGGACGATCATCGTGGCTGCGGTCGGTCTGAACATCTGGCGGCAGCGTCGCAACGGCGGCTAGTCGCCCGGCAGCGGGCGCATGGCAGACTCCTCAGACGTCGAAGGAGGATCAATGGGTTCACGCCCCGCACTGGCGGACGGTCTCGCCGAGCAGCTGGTCGAAGATGTTCTCAGTGGCCGATACGCCACCGATGCCTGCCTGCCGAGCGAGACCGAGCTGGCCCAGCAGGTCGGTCTGAGTCGATTGACCGTGCGCGAAGCTGTGAAGACCTTGGCCGCCAAGGGCGTCGTGCGGGTGGTCCACGGACGGGGCACCTTCGTCAACGCCCCGTCCCAGTGGTCGGCGCTGGATCCGGTGCTGTTCCTGGCCCGGTCGGCGTTCGAGGCGGACAAGTTCGCCCTGCCCCGGAAGCTGCTCGAGGCCAGGCGGGTGGTGGAGGTGGCCGTCACCGAGCTCGCCGCGCAGCGCCGCACCGCCGTGGATCTGGCCAACATGGCAGGGGCGCTGGAGCAGATGCGGGCCACTGCCGCGGCAGCGGATGTGGCGGCGTTCGTGGTGGCGGACATCGGTTTTCACCAGCACATCGTCAACGCCGCCGACAACAGCATCATCGCAGCGCTTTTCGACCCGATCTACCAGATCCTGCACCTCACCCGCAGGCAGACCTCATCGCATGCGTCGGTGCGCAAGAACGCCATCGAGCACCACGCCCGAATCCTCGCGGCCATCCAGCGTGGCACTCCCACCAAGGCGGGCCGCGCGATGCGGGACCACCTGGACCAGACCGAACGTGACCTGGACACCTATGTCTCGGTGACCGGCGAGGAGCTCCTCGGGCTCAGCGCCGCGGACTTCCGGTTGGCCGAGTCCCGCCGCAACGCCGGGAACGACCCGGTCTGAGACGCCACGAACCGCAGTACCCGTATGCGACGTTCACCCGGACGCCGGCCGCATCCCGAACCTAAGGACAGCAACCCATGAAGATCGTCGTCACCGGAGCCCACGGCAAGGTCGGGCGCGCCGCGACCCGGGCGCTGCTCGATGCCGGACACGAGGTCCACACCACCGACCTGACCCGCCCGGGATTCGAACGCAAGGAACCGGGCACCCCCGGCTACACGATGGCCGACCTGACCGACGCAGGGGAGGCGTTCGCCGTCGTCCGCGGCGCCGACGTCGTCGTCCACGTCGCGGCGATCCCCGAGCCCACCGGCAACCCCCCGCACGTCGTCTTCCGTACCAACCTGATGGCCACCTTCAACGTGCTGGAAGCGGCCGTGCGCTTCGGCGTGAAGCGATTCGTCAACATCTCCAGCGAGACCGTTCCGGGGTTCTTCTTCCCCGAGCGGGATTTCCTGCCCGACTACGCGCCGGTCGACGAGCTGCACCCCATCCATCCGCAGGATCCGTATGCGCTGTCCAAGCACTTCGGTGAGCAGCTGATGGACGCCGCAGTGCAGCGCTCCGACATCCGGTGCATCTCGCTGCGGCCGAGCTGGGTGCAGTACGAGGGCAACTACGAGCAGAACCTCGGCCCGCAGATCCGCGACGCCGCCGTCCTGAGCCCCAATCTGTGGAGCTACATCGACGCCTACGATCTCGCCGACGCCATCGTGCTCGCCGCCGAATCCGACCTCCCCGGTCACGAGGTCTTCTACATCGCCTCGCCCGACAACGTCGGCGGCCACGATTTCGCCGCGGTGCTCCGAGAGCACTACGGCGACCTGATCGAGCTGCGACCGTTGGAGCGGACCGACGCGTCCGGAATCTCGTCCCGCAAGGCGATGGACGTGCTCGGCTGGTCGCCGAAGCGGTCCTGGCGTGACTACCTTGACGCCGACGGCCGTGCCCTGACCCAGCCCTGACCCAGCCCTCACCCAGCGCAGCAGAATCCGGTACGAAAACAGCCATGTCCGGCGGTTTTCGTACCGGATTTTCCCAACCCACCACCCCAGGAGCATCATGCAGACGCGTTCCATCGGTCAGCAGACCGTCAGTGCCATCGGGTTCGGCGGGATGCCGATCTCCATCGAGGGCCGCCCCGACCGCGACCGGGCCGTCGCCACGATCCACGCCGCGCTGGACGCCGGTGTCACGTTCATCGACACCGCCGACTCGTACCACATCGGCGCCGACGAGGTGGGCCACAACGAGTCGCTGATTGCCGAGGCGCTGGCCGGCTACGGCTCCGACACGTCCGGGGTGCTGGTGGCGACCAAGGGCGGCCATCTGCGGCCCGGCGACGGTTCCTGGACGGTCGACGGTTCGCCGGCGCACCTGATCGCCGCCTGCCAGGCGTCGGCGCGACGGCTGGGCGTGGACTCGATCGGGCTGTACCAGTTCCACCGGCCGGACCCGAAGGTCCCCTACGCCGACTCCGTCGGTGCGCTCGCCGACCTGCTGGACGCCGGCACCATCAGGATGGCGGGCATCTCCAACGCCGACCCGGCGCAGATCCGGCTCGCCCAGGAGGTCCTCGGCGGCCGCCTGGTCTCGGTGCAGAACCAGTTCTCGGCGCAGTTCCGGTCCAGTGAGCCCGAACTGGAGCTGTGCACCGAGCTGGGGATCGCGTTCCTCCCGTGGAGCCCGCTGGGCGGGATCGGCCTGAGCCGACGGCATGGGCCGGCGCCGGCCGCCTTCGAGGAGGTCGCCGGCTCGCTCGGGGTGAGCCCGCAGCAGGTGGCGCTGGCCTGGATGCTGGCCAAGTCCCCGGTGGTCGTGCCCATCCCGGGATCGAGCCGACCCGAGACGATCCGGGATTCGGTGGCGGCGGCGGACCTGCAGCTGACGGAAGCACAACTGCGCCGTCTGGACGCACCCGCCGAGAGCTGACGGCGCGGCGGCTATACGGGGTCGGCGGGCGGTGGGGTCCCAGTGGGCGCGCCGCCCGCCGTCGCCCGTTCCGCCGTACCGGATCGGCCGGGGGACAGGTACAGCATCGCGACCGCGCCGAGCAGCAAGGCGGCCCCGACCACCGTCGAGCCACCCATCGGCTCGGCCAGCACAGTCACTGCGAGCACCGCCGCGGTCAACGGTTCGACCAGGGTGAGGACCGCCGCCGAGCTGCTCTCGGTGGCCCGCAGGCCGCGGTTGAACAGGATGTAGGCGATCGCGGTGGCAACCACGCCGAGGTACCCGAGGGCGGCCCAGGACATCCCCGCCGACAGTGCCGGCTCCGCCGGGACCACCGAGCGGGTGCCGAACAGCAGGAACGGGGCCAGCGTGAGCGCCCCGACGACCGAGCTGACAGTGGTCATCGCGACGGCCGGGGTGTGCTGGGCCAGGTGTCGACCCAATACGGCGCTCGCCCCGTAGATCAGCCCGGAACCGAGCGCTGCGACGATGCCCAGTGTCGGATCCGGCCCGACCGCCCCGCCGTGGCCGCCGGCGATCAGCACCAGCCCGACCACCGCGACACCGATCACCGCCAGTTGCCGCGGACCGGGCAGCCGGCGCCGGGACAGGGACTCCCAGATCGCGGCGACCACCGGTGCGGTCCCCAGGCTGACCATGGTCGCGATGTTCACGCCGGCCGTGGTCACCGACAGGAAATACAGCCCCTGGTAGGCGGCCAGGGCGACCCCGGCTGCGACCAGCGCCCACGGATCGCGCCGGACCGCGGTGACCACGCTCCGGACGCGGGGTGCCGCGACGAGCAGCATCACCCCGGCTGACACCGCCAGCCGCCAGAAGCTGATCTGCATCGGCCCCATTCCGGTGGACCGGTGCACGAGCTGGGCGATCACGCCGGACGTCCCCCACAACACCGCAGCGACCGTGATCAGACCGAGGCCCACCCGGGCGGACACCCCCGCGGACGGGGTGCGCTCATCGGCGGCGGGTAGCGAGTTCACCAGGTCACCCTAGGTTCTGCCACCGACGCGGCCGACCGCCCGCGGGGACGTCGGCACCACCTCGACGCGCCGCCCGTCCCGACGATGGGCAAGATGGGAGGACCGACGTGACAGTGCCCGGTCGGCTGGTCGGCACCCTGCGAGAGGACGTGTCCGTGGTGGCAACGACGCCGCACCCCCGAATCCTGGCCGACCCGCCGGACGGGCTGCTGGCGGCACTGGCGGCGGCTGTCGGGGCGGACCGGGTGGGCAGCCGGGCGACGGACCGGCTGAAGATGGCCCACGACGCATCGCACTTCCTGCTGACGCCGGTCGCGGTGGCGACGCCGGCCGACGCCGACGCGGTGGGCCGACTGCTGGCGGCCTGCGCCGCGCACGGCGTCCCGCTGACGTTCCGATCCGGCGGCACGAGTCTGAGCGGGCAGAGCGTCACCGACGGGGTGCTGGCCGACACCCGGCGGCACTTCCGCTCCGTCGAGGTGCTCGACGGTGGCAGCCGTGTCCGGGTCGGCCCGGGCGCCACTGTTCGGCAGGTGAACCAGCGGCTGGCCGGGTACGGCCGCAAGCTCGGCCCCGACCCGGCGAGCGAGAGTGCCTGCACCATCGGTGGTGTCGTGGCGAACAACTCCAGCGGGATGGCTTGCGGGACCGAGCAGAACAGCTACCGCACCATGGAGTCGATGGTCGTGGTGCTGGCCGGTGGCACCGTTGTGGACACCGCCGACCCCGACGTCGACGCCCGACTGCTCGACCGGGAGCCGACGCTGGCCGCCGGTCTGGCCCGGCTCCGGGACCGGGTGCGGGCCGATCCCGCATCGGTCGCGCGGGTGCGGCAGCAGTTCGCGATGAAGAACACGATGGGCTACAGCCTCAACGCCCTGCTCGACCACGATCGACCCGCGCAGATCCTGGCCCACCTGATGGTCGGCAGCGAGGGCACTCTCGGCTTCGTCGCGTCGGTGGTGTTCCGGACGGTGCCGCTGCTGCCGGCCGCGGTGACCGGGCTGCTGGTGTTCACCGACCTCAGCCGGGCCACCGGCGCACTGCCGGCCCTGGTGTCCACCGGTCCGGCCACCATCGAGCTGATGGACGCGGCATCACTGCGGGTCGCCCAACTCGACCCGCTGGCGGACCCGGTGCTGCAACGGATCCCGGTGGATCGGCACGCGGCGTTGCTGGTGGAGTACCAGGACCTGACACCGGCGGCCGCGCGGCACCGGGCCGACGCAGCCGGGCCGGTGCTGCGGGCGTTGCCGTTGGTCGAGCCCGCGGAGCTGACCGCCGACCCCCGCGCCCGGGCCGGGCTGTGGCACATCCGGCAAGGGCCTCTACGCCACCGTCGCCGGGGCCAGGCCGGCCGGCACCACCGCGATGCTGGAGGACATCGTCGTGCCGGTGCCGGCGCTGCTGGAGACCTGCGAACGGCTGACCGGTCTGTTCGACCGGCACCGGCTACACCGACAGCGTCATCTTCGGCCACGCCAAGGACGGCAACATCCATTTCATGCTCACCGAGACGCTGGGCGACGGCGCCGCCCGGGACCGGTTCGCCGCGTTCACCGAGGACATGGTCGATCTGGTGCTCGGCCTGGGCGGTTCGCTGAAGGCCGAACACGGCACCGGCCGGGTGATGGCTCCCTACGTCCGACGGCAGTACGGCGACGAGCTGTACGAGGTGATGCGGGAGATCAAGCGGCTCTGCGACCCGCGGGGGCTGCTCAACCCCGGGGTGCTGATCACCGACGACCCCGAGGCGCACCTGGCGCACCTCAAGACCGCGCCGACCGTCGAGCCGGAGGTCGACCGTTGCGTCGAGTGCGGCTACTGCGAGCCGGTCTGCCCCAGCAAGGACCTCACCACCACGCCCGCGGCAGCGGATCGTGCTGCGCCGCGAGCTGGACCGGGCCGCGGGCCGCCGGTGACGACGCGACTGGTCGCCGAGCTGCGAGCGCGACTACGAGTACGACGCGGTCGACACCTGCGCGGTGGACGGCATGTGCCAGACGGCCTGCCCGGTACTGATCAACACCGGCGACCTGGTCAAGCGGCTGCGGGCCGACGCCGCCGGCCGGGTCGGCGCCGGCGGGCTGGAAGACCGGCGGCGAAACACTGGGACGGCAGTAACCAGAGTCGCGGCGCGCGGCGCTGAGCGTGGCTGCGGCGCTGCCGGTCCCGCTGGTGCCGGTGCCCAACCGGCTGGTGCGCACAGTGGTCGACCCCGATTGGTGCCGCTGTGGTCACCGGACCTGCCCGGCGGCGGGGTCGGCGGCCGGCCGGCGAGGCCGGGCCGGAGCGACCCGCCAGGCGGACGCGCCGGGACGCGGTCTACTTCGCCGCCTGTGTGAGCACCATGTTCGGGCCCGCCGACGGCGGGCCGGGGGTGCGGTCGGCGTTCGAGACGCTGTGCGCGCGGGCCGGTTCACGCTGCGGCTACCCGGCGGACCTGCCCGGTCTGTGCTGCGGCACGCCGTGGAAGTCCAAGGGCATGACCGACGGGCTACGCGGCGATGGCCGACGCGGGTGCTGCCGGCGCTGCGGCAGGCCAGCGAGGACGGGGAGATCCCGATCGTCTGCGACGCGTCGTCGTGCACCGAGGGTCTGCGGCAGATGCTGGAGAACTCGGTCGGCGGTGGCGCCGCTGACCTTCGTCGACAGCGTCGCGTTCGTCGCGGCCGAGGTACTGCCCCAGGCTGGACGATCCCCGCGCCGCTCGGGTCGTTGGCGCTGCACCCGACGTGCTCGTCGACCCGGATGGGACTCAACGCCGCGCTGCTGGCGGTGGCCGGCGCGGTGGCGACCGAGGTCACCGTCCCGGCGAGCTGGGGGTGCTGCGGGTTCGCGGGCGACCGGGGGCTGCTGCACCCCGAGCTGACCGCCGTCGGCCACCGCCGCGCAGGCCGCCGAGATCACCGCCGGTACGCCGACGGGTACGCCTCCTGCAACCGGACCTGCGAGCTGGGGATGACCCGCGCCACCGGCCAGCCCTACGAGCACATCCTGGAGCTGCTGGAGCGGGTCAGCCGCTGACTCGGCCGCTGGCCTTTCACCCGTCCCGGGTTGGACCCTTGGCGACAGGCCCGGGCGGGCGTCACACGGCGCATGTCCGACCGGCAGGGCCGAGGTCGGTCAGTCCGACGCGACGGCGGATCGGGCGCGGCCGTGGCGTCGATGTAGGCGCAGGTCAGCCGGGCGGTGCAGATCCGTCGCCGGTTCTCGTCGGTGATCACGATCTCGAAGCTGGCCATCGCCCGGCCGGCATGGGCGGCGGTGCTGACCCCGAACACCGTGCCGGCACTCATCGCCCGGTGATGGGTGCAGTTCAGGTCGGTGCCGACGGCCATCCGTCCGGCCGGGGCCACCAGCGCGGCATGCACACTGCCCGAGCGTCTCGGCCAGCACCGCCGAGGCGCCGCCGTGCAGCAGCCCGTACGGCTGCCGGTTGCCGGTCACCGGCATCGTCCCCGACGTGCGGGCGGCAGTCGTGCTCGGTGATGACGATTCCCATCTTCTCGGCCAGCTCGCCGGCGTCCCAGACGTGGAATCGGCCATCGGTCGGTCCTTCCCATCGCCGGTGCTGTCGATCCGCTGCCGCTCCCGGCTGAGGTCCGCTGCCGGCGCGGCGGTCACTGTCGGACCCCGACCCTAGACTCGGCCCGGTGAGTGCTCCCACCCTGAAGCCCGGTCCGGTCGGTCCCTACGGCGGCGCCGCCGGGAAACCGACGCTGCTGCTGCTGGACGGGCATTCGCTGGCCTACCGGGCGTTCTACGCGCTGCCGGCGGAGAAGTTCGCCACCAGCAGCGGTCAGCACACCAACGCGGTCTACGGCTTCACCTCGATGCTGATCAACCTGCTGCGCGACGAGCGGCCGACCCACGTCGCGGTCGCCTTCGACCTGTCCCGGCAGACCTGGCGCAGCGAGGAGTTCGTCGCGTACAAGGCCAACCGGTCGCAGCGCGCCGACCGAGTTCAAGGGTCAGGTCGAGCTGGTCCGCGAGGTGCTCGACCGCGCTGCGGATCCCGTCGATGACGGCGGAGAACTTCGAGGCCGACGACATCATCGCCACGCTGACCACCCAGGCCACCGCCGCAGGGCATGACGGTGCGGATCTGCACCGGCGACCGGGACGCGATCCAGCTGGTGACCCCGGACGTCACCGTGCTGTACCCGCAAGGGCGTCTCCGACATGACCCGCTTCACGCCCGAGTCGGTGCAGGCGAAGTACGGACTGACCCCGGCGCAGTACCCGGACTTCGCCGCCCTGCGCGGCGACCCGTCCGACAACCTGCCCAACATCCCCGGGGTGGGGGAGAAGACGGCGGCGAAATGGATCCGCGAGTTCGGCTCGCTGGCCAACCTTGTCGACCGGGTCGACGAGGTGCCCGGCAAGGCCGGCGAGCTGCTGCGCGCGGCGCTGCCGCAGGTGCTGATGAACCGCCGGCTGACCGAGCTGGTCCGCGACGTGCCGATCGACGTCGATCCCGCGACCGACCTCGAGGCCCAGCCGTACGACCGCGACGCCGTGCACGACATCTTCGACGAGCTGCAGTTCCGGGTGCTGCGCGAGCGGCTGCTGGAGTACTTCGCAGCAGACCGACGAGACCAGTGACGAGAAGTTCCAGCTGGACGGCGGGTTGCTGGAGCCGGGCGCGGTCCGGGACTGGCTGCTCCGAGCACGCCGTCGGCCGCGGGTCGGCATCTGGGTCCGCGGCACCTGGATCCGCGGCGACGGCGACACCGCGGATGCTGTCCATCGCGGCCCCCGGCGGGGTCGCGGCGGCCATCGACCCGATCGCGGTCGACCCCGACGACGACGCAGCGCTTGCCGCCTGGTTCGCCGACCCGAGACCGCCGAGAAGGTCGGTCACGACGTCAAACTCGCGGCGAACATCCTGGCCGGCCGTGGCTGGGCGCTGCGCGGCGTGGCCGGCGACACCGCACTGGCCGCCTATCTGGCGCTGCCCGGCCAGCGCACCTTCGACCTGAGTGACCTGGTCCAGCGCTACCTGCACCGCACGCTGACCGCGGAGACCGAGGTCGACGCCGCGGAGGCTCAGCTGTCGTTCGAGCTGGAGCCGGAGACGACGGCCGACACCGCCGCCGACGCAGCGGCCGCCGAGGACATGCTGCGGGCGCTGGCGGTGCTCGATCTGGACGCGGCGCTGACCGCGCAACTGACCGCCGCCGGTCAGCTGGACCTGATGCACAAGCTCGAACTGCCGTTGACCCGGTGCTCGGCGAGGTCGAGCGCACCGGGATCGCGGTCGATCTGGCCGGTCTGCAGGCGCTGCAGTCCGACTTCGCGGCGGAAGCGGCCGACGGCCGCGCAGCAGGCCTACGACGCGATCGGTCACGAGGTCAACCTCGGGTCGCCCAAACAGCTGCAGGTGGTGCTGTTCGACGAGCTGCAGCATGCCGAAGACCAAACGCACCAAGACCGGTTACACCACCGACGCCGACGCGCTGGCCGCCCTGCACGAACAGGTACCGCACCCGTTCCTGACCTCCCTGCTGCGGCACCGGGACGTGACCAAGCTGCGCACCACCGTCGACGGCCTGATCAAGTCCACCGGCGACGACGGCCGGATCCACACCACCTACCAGCAGACGATCGCCATCACCGGGCGGCTGTCCTCCACCGAGCCGAACCTGCAGAACATCCCGGTCCGCACCGACGAGGGCCGCCGGATCCGCGGGCGTCTTCATCGCCGGGCCGGGCTTCGAGAGCGTGATGACCGCCGACTACTCGCAGATCGAGATGCGGATCATGGCGCACCTGTCCGAGGACGCCGGGCTGATCGCGGCCTTCAACTCCGGCGAGGACCTGCACACCTTCGTCGCCGTCGCAGGCGTTCGGCGATCCCGATCGAGCAGGTCCACGGCGAGATGCGCCGCCGGATCAAGGCGATGACCTACGGACTGGTCTACGGGCTGTCGGCGTTCGGGCTGTCCCACCAGCTCAAGATCAGCCGGGAGGAGGCGCAGGCGCAGATGGACCTGTACTTCGACCGGTTCGGCGGGGTCCGCGACTACCTGCGCCGGATCGTGGACACCGCCCGGATCGAGGGTTACACCGAGACGCTGCTCGGCCGCCGTCGCTACATCCCCGACCTGACCAGCGACAACCGGCAGCGCCGCGAACTCGCCGAACGCAACGCGCTCAACGCGCCGATCCAGGGCAGCGCGGCCGACCTGATCAAGGTGGCGATGCTCAAGGTCGACGCCCGGATCAAGGCCGAGGGCCTGCGAGTCCCGGCTGCTGCTCCAGGTGCACGACGAACTGGTCGCCGAGGTGGCGCCGGGGGAGCAGGAGCAGATCGCCGCCGTGCTGCGCGAGGAGATGGGCAGCGCCTACCAGTCTCGACGTTCCGCTGGACGTGTCGATCGGCATCGGCGCCAGCTGGGAGGCGGCGGCGCACTAGCTGCATCGTCGGACGCCGGTTGACAAGCGTCGTGGTCGGACGCCGGTGGAGTCCCGCGTCCGAACCCAGCGGACAGAACCGGAGAACGCCATGTCACAACCGGTCTCACTGCCGTCCGCCGGGACCACCGACACCACTGGTGGGACAACGCCTGGCCGATACTGACGAGGGAGGCCCGTGCGAGACCCGACGACGCGCACGGGCGGGTGATCGGATCGGTTCCCGGGTGCCGGAGGGGTACGCCCGGGATACCGATCCCGCCTCACGGCGGCCTGTCAGTGACCCGAGCGGACGACGCCCGGGGCACTGATGGTCACAACCGACCGGCCGCCAACTCGCCGGCGAGATGGTCGGCCTGCCTGATGGCCAGCGCCACGATCGTCAGGGTCGGGTTGGCCGCGGCGCCGGTGGTCATCTGGGACCCGTCGCTGATGAACAGGTTCGCGACATCGTGCGC
This sequence comes from uncultured Actinomycetota bacterium, assembly GCA_963784315.1. Taxonomy (GTDB): domain Bacteria; phylum Actinomycetota; class Actinomycetes; order Mycobacteriales; family Nakamurellaceae; genus Nakamurella. The sequence continues at coordinate 115,428 of CAWAQR010000001.1, read as the reverse complement.
GCGCCCGAAGCGGTCCACCACGCCGTCCTGTGGCCGCTCGCTCATCCGGCAGGTGCCCAGGTTGTGGGTCGACGGGTACGGCGGTGTGTGGTGCACGTGCAGCGCACCGACCGAGTCGTAGATCGCGTCGGCCGCTGCGTACGCGTGGTTGCGCATCGCCACATCGTTGGGATGGTCGTCGAAGTGCACGTGCGGCACCGGCAGCCCCCACTGGTCCTTCACCTCGGGGTCCAAGGTCACCCGGTTGCTCTCCTGCGGCATGTCCTCGCCGACCAGCCACATCCCCGCGGTGCGTTGGTAGGCCTCCATCTTGGCGGTGAAGCTGCGGCCCCATTCACCCGGCTCGATGAAACTGGCCAGGAACGCCGGGCCCAGCGACAGCGTCTCCATGTAGTAGCCGCCGACGAATCCGCGGGACGGATCGTGTTTGGCCTCGTCGGCGATCAGCCCGGCCATCGTCTCGCCCCGGTACATGTGCACCGGCTGCTCGAACTGGGCGTAGGCCGAGCCCGTCATGTGCCGCATGTAGTTTCGGCCGACCTGCCCGGAGGAGTTCGCCAACCCGTCCGGATGCTGGGCACTCGCGCTCATCAACAACAGCCGGGGTGTCTCGATGGAATTTCCCGCCACACACACCACCCGGGCAGCCTGCCGGTGCAGGTTGCCGGCGGCGTCCAGGTACTCGACCGCATCGACCTTGCCGGCCGCGTCGTGGTCGATCTTGACCGCATGACATTCGGGCCGCAGGTCCAACAGGCCGGTGGCCAGGGCCCGCGGGATCTCCCGGACCAACGTCGACCACTTCGAGCCCTGCTTGTCACCCTGGAAGTTGAAACCGTCCTGCACCGTTGCCGGTCGGCCGTCGAACGGGGTGGCGTTGGTGGCGTACGGGCCGGTCGCGTAGTAGCGGTAGCCCGCCTTGTCCGCGCCGTTGGCCAACACCTTGTAGTTGTTGTTGGCCGGCAGCGGTGGGCGGCCGTGCCGGTGGGTGGAGCCCATGGCGATCTCGGCCCGGTCGTACCAGGGCGCCATCTCCGCGGCCGTCACCGGCCAGTCCAGCAGGTTGGCCCCGTCGACCGCGCCGTAGGTGCTCAGCGCCTTGAACTCATGGGTCATGAACCGCGGAGTAGCGCCGGACCAGTGCGTGGTGGTCCCGCCGACGGCCTTCACGATCCAGGTCGGCAGGTTCGGGAAGTCGCGGGCGACCCGCCAGCTGCCGCTGGTGGTGCGCATGTCCAGCCACGCCATCTGGCTGAACGCCCGCCATTCGTCGTTCTCGTAGTCGTCCTGGGTCAGGTGCGGACCCGCCTCCAGCACCACGCAGGGAATCCCCTTCGCAGTGAGCTCGTAGGCGAGGGTGCCGCCCCCGGCACCGGATCCGATGATGACGACGGTCGGTTCGGAATGGTCGATCGAGGTCATCGGTGCGCTCCTTGCGGGCGTGGCGGAGGTGACCAGCTCGGTCCGGGGTTCGCCGGCGAATTCCTCGATCCGGGGGTCGGGCAGCCAGTCCAGGTCGTCGAAGCCCCGGTGCAGGTACCCGCCCTTGTCGAACGACGCGCCTTCGTAGCCCAGCAGCTCCCAGACCTCGTGGTCGTCATAGAACGCGACCACCGTCGTGGAGTGGACCAGCTTGAAGAAGGGGGACTCGGCGAGCCCGGCCACCGTCGTCGTCGCAGCGTCGTCGTCGAGGTCGGCGAAGTCGCCCCCGGCGGCCGCGTCGAGGGCGGCCAGGCCGGCCGGCAGCAGGTCCGCGGTGTCGGCGTCCCGGACGGCCCGCGCGGTGCGCTCGTAGGGTCCGTCCGGGAAGGTCGGATGGGGATAGGCGATGCGGAGCAGGCGGACCAGACCTGCCAGGTCCGGGTCGCCGGCGGCGCCCCCGTCCGGCGGGACAGCGGTGTCGATCTGCAGCTCGGTGGGCTCCTGCGGCCGCCGTTCGGCGTCATTGTGGGGCATCGTCGCTCCTTCGCCCCACCACGGTGTGAGGTCTACGTCACACCGTAGGCGGCGGTCCGATCCGGCGACCAGCGCCGTTCTCAGTCGCTGAGAACACCGGTCATCGACCGTGGCCACGCAGCTGCGCACCGACCCGGGAGGCCACCTGCCGGAGCCGGCCGGCGAGCTGCGGATCGCGCGTCGGGAACCGCCCTACCTGCGCCGATACTGCCACCGCGCCGACCAGTGCGACGTCGGCCCCGCGGACCGGCACGGCGGCGCAGGCCCAACCGGCGGCGAACTCCTCGTTCTCCCAGGCCACGCCGGCCCGGGCCACCTCGTCCAGGTGCAGGTTCAGCGCCGTCTTCTCGGTCAGCGTGTTGGCCGCCAGCGCCCGTAGTCCGTGGCGGTCCAGGTAGGTGTCCCTGGTACCGGCGTCCAGATCGGCCAGCAGGATCTTGCCGAAGGCGGTGGCGTGCGGGGCCTCGTGGAAGCCGAACCGCATCGGCTGCAGGCGCGGGCAGTCCGGGGCGTCCACGACATGTACCACCACCAACTCCGACCCACGCAGCACGGCGAGGTAGGCGGCGAAGCCGGTCGACTCGTGCAGCAGGGCGATCTCCCGGGTCACCTGGCGGGACAACCCCAGTTGGCGGTGCAGCGACATCCCCAGCTGGTGCACCTGGTGGCCCAGCTCGTAGCGGCCGTCGCCTCGCAGGTGCACCAGGTAGTCGGCGTCGGCCAGCTCGGTGCAGAGGCGGTAGACCGTGGGCAGCGGCAGCCCGGTGGCTTCGGCGATGTCCTTGGCGGCGGCGCCTCCGCGCTCGGCGACGACTTCGAGGATGCGCAGGGCGCGCGCCACCGGCCCGGTTCGAACGGCGTTGGTCACCGGTTCAGTGTGCCTGTCGGCGAGCGGGGCCCACCAGGGTTGACGGGGCGGTTCTGCGCGGCCAGTATCGCCGTTGCCGCGGATCGCCGGGGCAGGAAGCGAGGCGTCGCATGTATCTGATCGTCGTCAAGTTCAAGACCAGGCCGGAGTGGACGGACCGGTGGATGGATCTGGTCGGGGACTTCACCCGGGCCACCCGCCAGGAACCCGGCAACCTGTGGTTCGAGTGGTCGCGCAGCATCGAGGAGCCGGACACGTTCGTGCTGGTGGAGGCCTTCACCGACGACGGGGCGGGCCCGCACGTCAACAGCGCGCACTTCAAGCAGGCGATGCAGGACCTGCCGCAGGGCCTGATCGCCACCCCGAAGATCGTCAGCCGCCAGGTCGACGGCGACGGCTGGGGCGAGATGGGCGAGATGACCGTCGAGTAGCGAGCGGTTTCAGCGCTTCACACAGACGAAGATCGCGGTGCCGGGGAACACCTCGCCCCGGGTCCGCGACCACTGGCCCCAGGTTGCGTCCAGATCCGCCGGCCACGCCGGTTCGATCAGGTCCTGCAGGCTGAACCCCGCCGCGACCAGGTCCCGCACCCGATCGCCGAGGGTCCGGTGGTGTTCGACGTAGGCGGGCACGCCGTCGGCGTCGACCTCGACGTAGGGCCGCCGGTCGAAGTAGGACTGCACCGCGAGCAGCCCCCGTTCGCCCGGATCATCGAGGAAGATCCAGCGCATGGGGTGGGTCACCGAGAACACCCACCGGCCGCCGGGCTGTAGCACGCGGGCCACCTCGGCCATCACCGCGGCCGCGTCGGCGACGAAGGGCACCGCGCCGAACGCCGAGCAGGCGATCTCGAAGGCGCCGTCGGCGAACGGCAACGCGGCGGCGTCCGCCTGCACCAGCGGCACCTCGACGCCGGTCCGCTGCGCTGCGTCGCGGGCGTGCCGCAGCATGCCGGCCGACAGGTCGAAGGCGACCACCTGAGCACCCCGGGTGCGCAACCAGCGGGCACACGGCGCCGAGCCCGCGCCGACCTCGAGCACGCGCCGACCGTCGACGTCGCCGAGGAGCCCGACGTCGGCCTCCCGGACCCGTTCGGGGCACCAGACGAAGTCCGCGTCGCCCAGGAACACGCCGTGCTCGGCGTGGTAGTCGTCGGCGTCGGCGTCCCACCAGCGGCGGTTCGCCCGGCGGGAGTCGTCCGGTCCCGCCGGGCGCTTGACCGGCCGGGTGGTGCCGAGGACGTCCTCGGCGGAACGGTGCGGGTCGGCCATGGGTCCGACAGTATGGTGCGGGCGGACGTCACTCGACCGGCTCGTGGGCGGTTCACCGTCACCCCTCGGTGCAGCGACTTTGAGCTGGCCGGACGGCGGGGTAGGCTGATCGACGCGCTGTGGGTGTGTGCTGCCCGTAGGTGAATCTTTCTGATGCAACTGCTGCGGTCGATGCACCGACCCTCACGGGCCGATGACTCGGACGACCCGGAGTGGGCTGCCCTGGGCGGGCCCTCCTCGACGCGGACGCCATCCCACGCGTGTCGGCTCGTGCACACCCGTGCACGGTCCGGCTGTTCCACCCCCCTGTCCACGCGTCGCCGACCAGCCCGGCCGGGCCCGGTGACGCCAATCCACGTCCACCCCGGAGCAACCCCACACATGTCCGCACCTACCCGCACCGCCCCGCAAGTTGCCATCAACGACATCGGGTCGGCCGAGGATTTCCTCGCAGCAGTAGACAAGACGATCAAGTACTTCAACGATGGCGACATCGTCGAGGGCATCATCGTCAAGGTCGATCGGGACGAAGTCCTGCTGGACATCGGCTACAAGACCGAGGGTGTCATCCCCTCCCGCGAACTCTCGATCAAGCACGACGTCGACCCCAGTGAGGTCGTCGAGGTCGGCGAGCACGTCGAGGCCCTGGTTCTCCAGAAGGAGGACAAGGAAGGCCGTCTCATCCTGTCCAAGAAGCGGGCTCAGTACGAGCGCGCGTGGGGCACGATCGAGAAGATCAAGGAAGAGGACGGCGTCGTCTCCGGCACCGTCATCGAGGTCGTCAAGGGCGGCCTGATCCTGGACATCGGTCTCCGTGGCTTCCTGCCCGCCTCGCTGGTCGAGATGCGCCGCGTGCGTGACCTGATGCCCTACGTCGGCAAGGTGCTGGACGCCAAGATCATCGAGCTCGACAAGAACCGCAACAACGTGGTCCTGTCCCGCCGCCAGTGGCTGGAGCAGACCCAGTCCGAGGTTCGCAGCGAGTTCCTCAACCAGCTGGGCAAGGGCCAGGTCCGCAAGGGCGTCGTGTCCTCCATCGTCAACTTCGGTGCGTTCGTGGACCTGGGTGGCGTGGACGGCCTGGTGCACGTCTCCGAGCTGTCCTGGAAGCACATCGACCACCCGTCCGAGGTGGTCGAGGTCGGCCAGGAGGTCACCGTCGAGGTCCTGGACGTCGACATGGACCGCGAGCGTGTCTCGCTGTCGCTCAAGGCGACCCAGGAAGACCCGTGGCGTCACTTCGCCCGGACCCACGCCATCGGCCAGGTCGTGCCCGGCCGGGTCACCAAGCTGGTTCCGTTCGGTGCGTTCGTGCGGGTGTACGACGGCATCGAGGGTCTGGTGCACATCTCCGAGCTGGCCGGTCGCCACGTGGAGATCCCGGAGCAGGTCGTCACGGTCGAGGACGAGATCTTCGTCCGCGTCATCGACATCGACCTGGAGCGTCGTCGGATCTCGCTGTCGCTCAAGCAGGCCAACGAGGGCATCACCCCGGAGACCGAGTTCGACGAGGTGCGTGCGCAGTACGGCGTCGTGGACCACTACGACGAGCAGGGCAACTTCGTGCCGCCGGAGGGCTTCGACGTGAGCACCGGCGAGTGGCTCGAGGGCTTCGACTCGCAGCGGGAGGCGTGGGAGAAGCAGTACTCCGACGCTCAGGAGACCTACGCCGCGCACCTGAAGCAGGTCGCGACGGCCCAGGCCGCCGATGCCGCTGCCGCCGAGCCGAGCAACTACTCGTCCAGCACCGGTGACTCCGACGAGGACGTGGAGTCCGAGGGCACCGTGACCTCGAGCGCGCCGACCGGTTCGTTGGTCAACGACGAGCAGCTCGCCGCCCTCAAGGAGCGACTCGCGGGGAACTAGTTCCCTCGGGTCCGATTGACGCCGACCCCGGGTCGGAGCGCCGCATCGCGGTGCTCCCACCCGGGGTTTCGTGCGCTCCGGGACCGGTCCCGAGAGCCCGGTGCGACCACGTAGCCGATCGCCGCGGGCGGCGCCGGTACGTATGGCGACCCCATGGCGGCCCGGTGCACACTGATCGCCCACGGGGTCCGCTCACGTCCTTGAGGTGGGGTGCCGGTGCGGTGCAGGACCTCGTGGCGGAGTACCCGGCGGCGGTGGCGGCGCCCGACAGTCGTCACCGTCGCCGGTGGTTGTCGGTCACGGTTCGGTGGTGACCGGCCGGAGATCACCGGGCGCTCCGCGCTCAGGGTTACTGTCGTGTCGTGTTCATCCCGCAACGAGGCGATTCGGCGGCTGACGGTGGCAACGTGCCCGTCGTCCCGCGGGGCCGCCGCGGCGGGACCCCGTGGGTGGGCCGGGATGTCCTGCTCGGCGAGCTGATCGCCGGTACTCTCGCCGGCCACGGCGCTCTCGTCCGGGGGGTACCCGGGATCGGGAAGAGTCGGTTGCTCGCCGAAATGGTGGCCTCGATCCGGTCGACTGCAGGCCCCGCGGTAGCAATGGTCGTCGCCACTCCGATGCTGGTCGGCGCCCCGTACGCGGTCTTCCGGACGCTGGTCGGGGACACTGCCGATCCCGGGGTGGTCCGGACCCGCTTGACCGAACTCCGGCTGCGGGTGCTCGCCGTCGACGACGCCCACCTGCTCGACGCCGCCTCCGCCGGCCTGCTCTACGACCTGGCGATGGACGGCGTTCCGGTGGTCGCCGCAGTCCGCATCGACCACCCGGTACCGGACGCGATCCGGGAGATCTGGAAGTCCGGTGCGATGACGCTGGTCGACATCCCGGGGCTGCGTCCCGCGGAGACGTCCGCGCTGGTCCGCCACCTGCTCGGACCTGAGGTCGATGCCGGTTTGAGCTGGCATCTGCACCAGCGGGCCGGCGGGAACCCGCTGATGGTGCGTGAACTGGTGAGTGCCGGCGTCCGGCTCGGTGCGATCCAACAGCGACGCCGGTGGTGGACGCTGGTCGCGCCGCTCCCCGAGGTGCCGCACCTGTCGGACCTGATGGCGCTGCGGGTCCGAGAGTTGCCCGCGCCGGTCCGCGCGCTGGCGGAGATGGTGGCGCTGGCGGAGCCCATCGGCGCCGACCTGGTGGTGGGGGCCGACAGCGAGGACACCCTCGACCGGGCCGAGGCGGCCGGCGTGGTGGTCGTGGACACCGCCACCGACGAGGTCCGGTTGGCGCACCCACTGATGCGTACCGCCCTGCTCGCCGAACTCCCCACCTTGCGCCGTCGCCGGCACCTGCAGAGATTGAGCCGGCTGTCCGGGCGGGGCGACGGTCCCGTCTCGGACGCCGACCGGGTGCTGCGGGCGCGGTCCTCGCTCGCGCTGGGCACCGCGCAGCCGACGGCGGAGTTGCTGGAGGTCGCCGCACTCACCGTCCGATCGGACCCGGAACTGGCCGAGGGCCTGCTGCGGGCCGCTGTCGCAGGTGGGGGCGGCCCGGTGGCCCAGCTGCGGCTGGCCGGGATGATCGTCCACCGGCACCGGGTGGCCGACGCACTCGACGTGCTCGACGCCATCGGGGCCGGCCCGGACGCCCAGGAGGCGGCACTGGATGTCGCCTTGCTGACCGCCTTCGTGCTCGCGATGCCGGGACAGGACCCCGAACGCGCGTTGATCGTCCTCGACGACATCGAACACCGTTTCGGTGCGTCCCTGCAGGTGACAGCGGTCCGGGCCACGGCGATGTGGCGCGTGGGTCGCCTGGTGGAGGGTGCTTCACTGGCCCGGTCGGTACTGGCGGACCCGGCAGCCCCGTCGTCGGCCACGGCCCCGGCAGCCCTGACGCTGCTGAGCATCACGCTCCAGCAGGCGGACGGAGCGGGGTTCGACAAGTTGCTCGACGACGTCAGACCCGTGGTGGCCGGTGCGCACGACGTGTTGCCGGAGGGTCCGGAGGCGCTGGACCTGACGGAGTCCTTCGCACCTGCCGAGACCACCCTGGACGTCCGGGTCTCGCTGGAACGTGCCGAGCGGGGCTGGTCGCGGATGCTCCGAATCGGTGACGACGGCGGGCGTGCCCAGTACGCGGTGATTGCGGGCTGGTGTCGGCTGCATCTCGGGGACGTCCGGGCGGCGATCCGGCTGCTGAGCGAGGCGGAGGTGGCCGACGGGCAGTGGTGCGCGATCACCCGGCCGTGGGTGCGGGCCATGCTCGTTCAGGTGCTGACCGTCGCCGGCGAGCGCGAACGTGCGCATGCCCTGTGCCGGGAGTTCATCGCCGCGCCGCGGGCTGCGGTGTACGACGTCGACGTCGAGCTCGCAGCGGCCGCACTGCTGGCGGGTGACGGGGATCTGGTGGCGGCCCGGGTGGCGGCCCGCGCGGCGGCGGCGCGGGCTGCGTCGAGGGGGCAGGTCGGTCTGGCGGTCGCGGGCTGGTACGCCGCCCTGCGGTACGGGGACCCCCGGACCTCGGAACTGATCACCCAGCTGAGCCGGATGTCGGGCGCCGGTCGCGAAGCGCAGCTCGCACATGCGGTGGCGGTCCGGTCCCGGGAACCGGACGCGCTGGAACGGGCGGCCGGCCTGCTCTGGTTGGCGGGGCTGCGTTGGTTCGCCGTCGAATGCCAGGCCCAGGCCGTCCGGCTCTATCGGGACCAGCAGGGCACCGCCGTCGCTGCTGTCGTCGCGGGCGCCGTCGAACGGTTGCGGACGCTGCGTTCGCGCTGTCCGGAGGTGAACAGTCCGGTGCTGGCCGCTGCGCTGGATCCGGCGCTGACCGGGCGGGAGGCGGAGGTCGCCCGGATGGCGCTGGACGGTGCGTCGGACCAACAGATCGCCGCGACCCTCGGGGTGTCGGTCCGGACCGTCGAGACGCACCTGAGTCGTGCTTATCGCAAGCTGGGCGTGCGTGGTCGCGGTGACCTCCGCGACGTGCTCGAAGGGCCCTTCACCGCAGCCGGGTCGGCCGGTCGGACTTCGAGCGACTAGGGCTGCGGGCGACGCGCGGTCGCTGCCATCCCCGTTCGGGTGCCCCGCTTCACTACCGTTGTCGATATGAAGAGCAGAGTGCTGTCCCTGTCCGCTGCGATCGTGATGGCCGGCGCGGCGACTGTCGGGTGTGCCGCGGGCTCGTCCGCCGAGCGGTCCACCATCATCGTCACCGAGACGGCCGCGACCGCTGTCGAGGACACCACGTCCGTCGCTATCGACGCCACCTCTGGACCGTCGGTCACCTCCGTTCCCTCGACGGGCACCCCAGCGGGGGCGACGACTGCGGCGACGGCGACTGCGGCGGAGTCGGATACCGGCGGATCGACAGCGGAGACCTCCGCCGCTGAACCGATGGCACCCACCGTGACCGTGAACCCGCTGACCGCGGACTGCACCAAGGTGCTCAACCCCACCGTGCTCGGCAAGATCTTCGGTCAACTGCCCGCCGGTACCGGACGGCTGCTGGAGGCGGCCAACCCCGAACGCGAGATCACCGGCCGCCTGAAGTGCCAGTACGGGGTCGCCGATGACAAGTCCACCATCGCGGTCCAGGTGATCCTGGCCCAGTTCGCATCGCAACAGGCCGCCGAGGCCCAGATGGAGGTCACCGCCACCAGCGAACGTCAGGCCGGCGCCGCCGAGTCCAGCGCGACGGTGATGGGGCACCCGGCGAAGGTGCTGATCCGCGACGGTGGTCTGCTCGTCGTGGGCTACGACACCTGGACCCTGTCGGTGGTGGCCGGTAGTGGGATCCTCACCGATGACCAGCTGCCCGACGCGCTGCGCTCGACCGCGGAACACGCGCTGGGCCAGGTCATTCTGAACGGCTGACGCCGCCGCGCACGCGGACGTGTCCGGAAGAGACAGGTGAGGAGGCGGTGTGCTGAGGGTCGCGGTGACCGGCGGGATCGGGTCCGGCAAGTCCACCGTCGCCGCGCAGTTGGCGGCCCGCGGCGCCGTCGTCGTGGATTCCGACGTGCTGGCCCGCGAGGTGGTCGCCGTCGGCTCGGCAGGTCTCGCGGCGGTGGCCGCCCGGTTCGGGGCGGGGATCCTGACCGGCGACGGCGCCCTGGACCGCCCCGCCCTGGCTGCCGTCGTGTTCAGCGATCCGGCGGCCCGGCGGGATCTGGAGGCGATCATCCACCCCCGGGTACGCGCCGGGTTCGCCGCCCGCGCCGCTGCCGCACCGGACGACACCGTCGTGGTCAACGACATTCCGCTGCTGACCGAGCTGTCGGCCGCAGCGGAGTTCCACCTGGTGGTCGGGGTCGGCGCCGACGCGGGCCTGCGGATCCGGCGGCTGGTGGGCAGAGGTCTGGCCCAGGCCGACGCGCGAGCCCGGATCGCGGCCCAGATCCACGACGCCGCCCGCCGCCCGTTGACCGACGTCTGGATCGACAACGCCGGTACCGCGGACGATCTCGCCGGCCAGGTCGACGTGCTGTGGGACTCCCGGCTGGTCCCGTTCCGGGACGGGCTGCTGCAGGGCCGGCCCGCGCCACGGTCGGGGCCGGTGCTGTGCCCCGCGGATCCGGAGTGGCCGGTGACCGCGGCCCGGTTACTGACCCGGGTCGGCCTCGCGGTGGGTGCCGCGGCGCGCACGCTGGACCACATCGGCTCGACAGCCGTCCCGGGGTTGGCGGCCAAGGACGTCATCGACCTGCAGCTGGGCGTGGACTCCCTGGACGTCGTGGCCGGACTGTCACCGGCGCTGGCCCGGGCCGGGTTCGTCGTCGCCGACGGAGTCGAGGATGACACCCCCCATCCACCGGACGACGACCAGGTCCGGTGGAGGAAGGTGTTCCTGACCAACGTCGACCCCGGTCGAGCGGTCAACCTGCATGTGCGAGCAGTCGGCGGCCCCGGTTGGCGGTGGGCCACTGCCTTCCGCGACTGGCTGACCGCCGACAGCGCGGCCCGGTCGGAGTACCTGGCGGTCAAGCAGCGACTGGCCGCCGAGCATGCCGCCGACATCGACACCGACGGTTACGCACTGGCGAAGGAGTCCTGGTTCGCCGCCGCGGCACCGCGCCTGGCGGCGTGGTCGGCGTCCCGCTGACCTGGACAGACCCAGGCCCGAGGGCACTGTCGGTGGTCCCGCGTAACGTGTCGACCGTGGCATTCGCAGCAGAAAAACCCGTCCTGGCAACCTCGGAGTTCCGCACCGTCGGCGAGCTCCCGCGTACCGGCGCGCGCTTCGAGGTGGTGTCGGACTTCCAGCCGTCCGGCGATCAACCGGCAGCGATCGCCGAGCTGGAGAAGCGCGTCCGGGCCGGCGAGAAGGACATCGTCCTGCTCGGGGCGACGGGCACCGGCAAGTCGGCGACCACGGCCTGGTTGATCGAGAAGCTGCAGCGGCCGACGCTGGTGATGGCACCCAACAAGACCCTGGCCGCCCAGCTCGCCAACGAGCTTCGCGAGCTGTTCCCACACAACGCCGTCGAGTACTTCGTGTCCTATTACGACTACTACCAGCCCGAGGCGTACGTCCCGCAGACCGACACCTTCATCGAGAAGGACTCGTCCATCAACTCCGACGTCGAACGGCTGCGGCACTCGGCGACCCGGTCACTGCTGTCCCGCCGGGACGTCATCGTGGTGTCGTCGGTGTCCTGCATCTACGGCCTGGGTACCCCGCAGTCCTACCTCGACCGTTCGTTGCCGGTGCACGCCGGGATGGACCTGGACCGCGACAAGCTGCTCCGGGCACTGGTCGACATCCAGTACACCCGCAACGATCTCGCTTTCACCCGCGGCTCGTTCCGGGTCCGGGGCGACACCGTCGAGATCATCCCCGCCTACGAGGAGCTCGCGCTGCGGATCGAGTTCTTCGGCGACGAGGTCGAGAAGCTCTACTACCTGCACCCGTTGACCGGTGAGGTCCAGCGCGAGGTGGACGAGCTGCGGATCTTCCCGGCCACCCACTACGTCGCCGGTCCGGAGCGCATGGAGAAGGCGATCACCGACATCGAGAACGAGCTGGCCGGCCGGCTCGCCGAGCTGGACGGCCAGAACAAGCTGCTGGAGGCCCAGCGGCTGCGGATGCGGACCAACTACGACCTGGAGATGATGCGGCAGGTCGGCTTCACCTCCGGTATCGAGAACTACTCCCGGCACATCGACGGCCGGGCCGCCGGTACCGCCCCGGCGACCCTGATCGACTACTTCCCCGACGACTTCCTGCTGGTGATCGACGAGTCACACGTCACGGTGCCCCAGATCGGTGGCATGCACGAGGGTGACGCCGCCCGCAAGCGCACCCTGGTCGAGCACGGCTTCCGGTTGCCCAGCGCCCTGGACAACCGGCCGCTGACCTGGGAGGAGTTCTCCGACCGGATCGGCCAGACGGTGTACCTGTCCGCGACGCCGGGCAACTACGAAATGGGCCGGGCGCAGGGCGAGTTCGTCGAGCAGGTGATCCGACCGACCGGTCTGGTGGACCCCGAGGTGATCGTCAAGCCCACGCACGGTCAGATCGACGACCTGGTCGGGGAGATCCGCACCCGGGCGGAGAAGGACGAGCGGGTGCTGGTCACCACGCTGACCAAGAAGATGAGCGAGGACCTCACCGACTACCTGCTGGAACTGGGTATCCGGGTCCGCTACCTGCACTCCGAGGTCGACACGTTGCGCCGGGTGGAGCTGCTGCGCGAGCTGCGGATGGGGGAGTACGACGTCCTGATCGGCATCAACCTGCTGCGGGAGGGCCTGGACCTCCCCGAGGTGTCACTGGTGGCCATCCTGGACGCCGACAAGGAGGGCTTCCTGCGGTCCGGGACGTCGCTGATCCAGACCATCGGCCGGGCCGCACGCAACGTCAACGGTCAGGTGCACATGTACGCCGACCGGATCACCGCCTCGATGGCCACGGCCATCGAGGAGACCAACCGGCGCCGCGAGAAGCAGGTCGCCTACAACACCGAGATGGGCCTGGATCCGCAGCCGCTGCGGAAGAAGATCAACGACATCCTCGAGCGGGTCTACGCCGAGGCGGAGGACCAGATCGCACTCGGTGGGTCCGGGCGCAACATGTCCCGCGGTCGCAAGGCGCAGAGCGAACCAGGAAGCTCCGCCGGGATCTACGCCGGCCACCCGACCGCCGGGATGGCCCGCGGGGAGATGGCCAGCCTCGTCCAGCAGCTCACCGACCAGATGCTCGCGGCGGCCAAGGATCTGCAGTTCGAACTGGCCGGCCGGCTGCGGGACGAGATCTCGGAACTGAAGAAGGAGCTGCGGCACATGGACGCCGCGATGGCCTGACCCGCACCGCAGGGTTCTGCCGGCGGGCGCGGGGTGCCGCCACCCGGTCAGCTGGTGATGTCCTTGCGACGGAACTTCAGGATTCCCAGCCCGAAGAAGATCAACGCGTACGCCACCCCGGCGAAGCCGCCCCGCACCATGTCGTCCCACCGGATCGGGTCCGACAGGGTGCCCGTCCAGGCGAACGAGTAGTGCGTCGGCAGAAAGTTGCGAATGTTGTCCAGCGCATCGATCTGATCCAGGATCTGGGACAGGATCGTCAGCAGCACCGCGCCGCCGACGGCCCCGAGCGGTGCATCGGTGGAGACGCTCAGGAAGAACGCCAGACCGGCCACCCAGGACAGCTGCAGCACCATGAACAGCACCACGACCACCAGCCGGAAGATGGTCGCCGGGCCGTCGAGCTGGTCGCCGACCGGCGTGGACAACGGCCCGAACCCGTACAGGATGCCGCCCAGGATCAGCGCGGTGACCGGCAGCAACGTGATCGCCAGGATCGACAGCGCGCCCGCCACCAGCACTTTCTGGCGTACCAGCCGCATCCGCGGCACCGGGAGCGCCAGCAGGTAGCGCAGCGACGACCACGACGCCTCGGACGCGATCGTGTCCCCGAAGAACAACGAGATCACCACTATCAGCAGGAAGCTCGCGGAGAAGATCATCGTCACCATCGCGAAATTGCCGGCGCCGTTCTGCGCCAGATCCACGATCGACGCCCGGGTACTGCTCGACCGGCTGCCGCCGCGGTCACCACCGATGGCGAACGCGACCGCCAGGATCACCGGCAGCAACACCATGAACCCCAGGGTCAGCTGGGTCCGTCGACGCTTGAGCTGGCGGCGTACCTCCACGCCGAAACGCAGTGTCCGCCCCGCCCGATACCCCACTGCCACACCCGACGGCTCCGCCACGCCCGGGACCGGCAGGGACTCCAATGCGGCGACCGCGGCATCAGCCGACCGGTCCTGATGAATCGGGCTCATCACGACCCTCCCATTCCGGTGGCACCCACGAGGTCGAGGAAGACGTCCTCGAGACGGTTGCGGGGAGCGGCCGACGACACGGCCACCCCCGCAGCAACCAGCGCGGCGACCGCCGCCGCGGGCGACACCCCCGCGAGGTCGGCGTGCACCTGTTGGTCCTGGACCTCCGCGTCGGTCACCCCGGCCAGCCCCAGCAGCACCGTCCGGGCGCGGTCGGGCTCGTCCACGGTGAAGCTCATCTCACCCGACAGCGCGACCAGTTCGGCCACCGTCCCGGCGGCGATGACCTCGCCCTTGTTGATCACGACGACGTCGGAGCAGGTCTGCTCCACCTCCGCCAGCAGGTGCGAGGACACCAGCACTGTGCGTCCGGTGGCGGCGTAGCGGCGCAGCACCTCGCGCATGGCGTGGATCTGCGGCGGGTCGAGACCGTTGGTCGGCTCGTCGAGGATCAGCAGGTCGGGCAGTCCCAGCATCGCCTGGGCGATGGCGAGCCGTTGCCGCATGCCCTGGGAGTAGGTCCGCACCCGCCGGTCCACCGCCGTGCCCAGACCTGCGATGGCCAGTGCCTCGTCGAGGTGGGCGTGTTCCGCGGGACGGCCGGTGGCGGCCCAGTACAGGGTCAGGTTGTCCATCCCGGTCAGGTGCGGCAGGAACCCGGAGCCTTCGACGAACGAGCCGATCCGGGAGAGCACCGGCGCCCCCGGGACCACCTTCTGGCCGAACACCGTGATCTCGCCCGCACTCGGGTTGATCAGGCCCATCACCATGCGCAGCGAGGTGGTCTTGCCGGCGCCGTTGGGGCCCAGCAGACCGACGACCTGCCCCGGCCGGACGTCGAAGCTGACGTCCTTCACCGCGACCACCCCACCCGGGTACTCCTTGCGCAGCCCGGCGATCCGCAGCGGGATCCGGGACTCCGCCGCCGCGGTGTGCGGCGTACGGGTACGGACGAGCCCGGCCAGGACCAGCGCGATGATCGCCAGCAGCACCAGCACGATCAGCCCGATCAGCAGGCCGACCGGGATCTCCGAGGTCGAGATGTTGCTGCCGCCGGCCACCGGCACGGTCAGTACGCCGTCGCCGGCCAACCCCACCACGTGCACGGCGGCCTGCACCGGCATCGCGTAACCCTGATCGGTGGTGGACACCACCAGCTGCACCGACGACCCGGCGTCGACCTGCAACGCGAACCCGGCCAACGTCACCGGGACGTCGACCGGCACCCCGGGCGTCAGTCCGGTGACTCGGATCGGCGACACCGCGCTGCCGGCCAGGGTCCGCACCCCGCTCGCGGTCACCTTGTAGAGCTTGAGGAACAGGGTGGCGTCGGAGGTGGCGTCCGTCGACGCCGAGATCGAGGGGCCGGCGGTGACGGTGAGCGTGGTCGACGCCGAGCCGGTGAGCAGCAGCTGAGAGGTGAGCGGCGCCGAGGTGAAGGTGGCGGACTGGCCGGGGATGTCCAGTCCGAGGGTGGCCAACGCGGTGGCGGCGGTGCCGCCCAGCCCGGGCAGTGACGAAACGGCCGCGGGGGTCCCGCCGGGCGGGTTGACCACGGTCGTCGCGCGCCCCGACAGTGGCACCGCCACGGTCGTCGCGGTCGCACCGTCGATGCCGGGGTAGCCGTCGGCCTGCAACATCCGGCTGCGGACGGTTCCGGTATCGGAGATAGCGCCGTCGATGGAGTACCGGAAACCCAGGTCCGGGGCGGTGCCGGTCTGGTTGAGGTAGTGATCGAACCAGCTGTGCACAGCTGCCCTGGTCTGGTTGTCGATGCCGCCGCCGTCGTGGCCGCCGGCGAACCAGATCACCGAGACCGGCGTCCCGTTGGCGGCGATCGCTCGGGCGTTCGCGTCCGCCTGGTCCAGGCCGAACAGGGTGTCGCGTTCGCCCTGCACCAGCAGCGTCGGCGCGGTGATGTCGCCGACGACCTGGGACGGTGAGGAGCGGTCCAGCAGCGCGGAGAGCTCCGGGCTGAGCCGACCGGTCTCGGCGACCTGGAGGTAGGCCGAGCAGAGGTCGGCCGCCAGCCGCCCGCACAGTGCGCCGGCCGGGGCGGTGCCCGTGGTACTGCCGGGCGCGGTCGCACCGGCGGTGCCGGTGGCCGGGGTGGATCCGTTCGCGCCGCCCAGCAGGGCACCGAGTCCGCCCGTGCCCACTCCACCGCCGGACAGGCTGATCGAGGTCACCAGCACCGATGTCCAGTACTTCTTGAACACCCCGCCGCCGGTGGCCGCAGCGTCGGCGAAGTTGGGGAACAGCGCGTCGGAGAGGTTGTTCCAGGTGATCAGCGGGACGACGGCGTCGACCCGGGCGTCGGTGCCGGCCACCATCAGCGACAGAGCCCCGCCGTAGGAGCCGCCCATCACGCCGACCCGCGGGTCCCCGGCCGCGTCCTGCACGACGATGTCGGAGCGGGTCGACAGGTAGTCGACCGCGGCCCGGCCGTCCTGGACCTCGTAGTCCAGGGAATCGAGGTGGACGTGACCGGTGGAGGCACCGAAGCCGCGCGCGGTGTAGGCCAACACGACGTAACCGGCGGTGGCGAGGTCCTGCGCGTCGCTGGTGACCGACGCCTTGGTGCCGCCCAGCCCGTGGGCCAGAATGACTGCCGGCGCCGGGAGGGTGGCCGGCAGGTACAGCGTCGCGTCCAGCGTGACGGTCGGGTCTTCACCCGCTCCGCCAGGAGCGGTGAAGCTCAGATCCTGGGTCGGGGCGACGGCGGCCGCCGACCGGGGCCAGGCGACAGCGCCGACGACGACGATCAGCGCCACGGTCAACCCGATGAGCAACCCACGCCGACGCTTCCACATGCGGTCCAGAGTGCCAGACGTGGGTATCAGCTCACTGAGGGTGACGCGACCCGGCGGGGATATCCTGTTCCGCCGGCGGCGAACGCTGTCCGCGCAGGATGAGCCGACCCATCACCGCGGCGATGATGCAGGCGACCGCACCCATCAGGAGTCCGGCCCGGCCTCCGAGGTACTCGCTCACCGCACCGGCGATCGGACCGCCGATGGGTGTCGATCCCAGGAACGCCACGCTCCACAACGCCATCACCCGCCCCCGCATCTGCGGGTCGGCCGCGAGTTGCAGAGTGCTGTTGCCCTTGGACAGGAACCCGATGCTGACCGCCCCGACCGCCGCCAGCGCCACGTACTCCAGCAGCAGGGTCGGCGCCAGCGCGGCCCCGGCGATGACGACACCGAAGGCCACCGAGGTTCGGATCATCGCCGTCGTCCCGGTGCGGCCCCGGGCCGCCACCCACAGGCCGCCGACGATGGCGCCGACACCCATCGCGGCCGTCATGAAGCCGTAGGTCCGGGCGTCACCGCCGAACGTCCCGACCGCCAGGATCGGCAACACGACCTGGAACTCGTAGGCCAGGCAGCCGACCAGCGCCATCATCAGCAGCGGCACCAACAGCTCGGGACGGCGCCGCACGTACGTCAGGCCGGCGCGCAGTTGGCCGCGCGCCCGGGGCACCGGGGCAGGGGTGGTCAGAGCGGCCAGATCCAACCCGGCCAGCGACCACACCACCGCGGCGAAGCTCACCGCGTTGAGCAGGAAGCAGAAGCCCAGGCCGCCCCACCCGATGATCAGCCCGGCGGCGGCCGGGCCCACCGCCCGCGCGACGTTCGACGAGCACCGAGTTCAGGCTGACTGCGTTCCGCAGCTCCGCAGGTCGGACCATCTCCAGGATGAACGTCTGACGGACCGGGTTCTCGAAGGCGTTGATCACCCCCAGCAGCACGGCCAACAGGTAGACCTGCCACAGCCTGACCACGCCGCTGACCGTGAGTACCCCCAGGACAGTGGCCAGCACCCCCATCGTGGTCTGCAGCCGGATCATCAACCGACGCTTGTCCAGCCGGTCGGCGACAACCCCGGCGTAGGGGCCGAGCAGCAGGATGGGCAGGGTCTGCAGGGCCACCAGCACTCCGACCGCGGTCCCCGAGCCGGTCAGTTGCAGCACGAGCCAGCCCTGCGCGACGGTCTGCATCCAGGTACCCACCAGGGACACCGACTGGCCCATGAAGTAGCGCTGGTAGTTGGGGTTGGAGAGGGCGGCGAAGGTGTCCTGCCGCAGGCTGCGCAGCCGGGTCCGGGGTGCGGCGGTCACCAGCCGCGCACGCGCCACTCCGGGAGGTGGGGGCGTTCGGTGCCGAGGGTGGTGTCGTCACCGTGACCCGGATAGACCCAGGTGTCGTCGGGGAGGACACCGAAGACGCGCGACTCGAGGTCGTCCAGCAGCGTCCCGAAGTCGGCGGGGGAGCCGGTCTTGCCGGGGCCGCCGGGGAACAGCGAGTCGCCGGTGAACAGATGTGGCGATCCGGCCGGATCGCGGTACAGCACGGCCAACGAGCCGGGCGTGTGCCCCCGGAGGTGAACGAACTCGATCGCGCAGTCACCGACGGCGTAGGCCGTTCCGTTCTCGGGGAAGACGTCGGTGGGTACCGGCAGCGCGCCGGCATCGGCGCGGTGTGCCACCAGGTTGGCGCCGGTCTGACCGGCGATCGCGCCGAGCGCCTGCCAGTGGTCGTGGTGCTGGTGGGTGGTGACGATGGTCCGCAGCCGCGGGCGGTCCGGGCCGAATTCCAACACGTCGGCCAGTCGCTGCGGCTCCGCGGCGGCGTCGATGAGCAGACCGTCACCGGTGGCCCGGCAGACCAGCAGGTAGGCGTTGTTGTCCATCGGACCGACCGACAGTTTGGTGATGGTCAGCTGCTCGAGGGTGCGGGTCGAGGGCGCGCCGCCCGGATCGACATGACCGCTGTATTCCGCCATGCGGTCAACAGTAGCCAGCGACCCCGACAGTCAGGTCCGGTGCGCGATCGGCACCGCCGCCCCGACTTCGGGGCGGTTGTGCGGCGTCTCACAACCGGTCTCTCCGACGCTGCAAGCGAAACCCGGCCGGGCCACCCACTCGCCCCGGCCGCGATCGGACCCGCCCGTCCATCGGGAGCCGCGGCGGCTGACCTGCAGGAACGCCGCGGCGCAGGCGCCCGCCGTTGGCGCCACCCGACGGTTGGGTATCGCTTCACCGGACCCTGACAGCCGACGGTGGGCCGTGGACGCTCCGGACGGGGTTGCTCCCGGGTCCCGACCGGCCGGTCGAGGTCGGCCCGGGTGTCCTCGCCCGGGGTCACTGTCGGTGGCGCCACCTAGCATGGGATCCCGTGATGGAACGTCTGATCGTCCGCGGTGCCCGCGAACACAATCTGCGCAACGTGGATCTCGATCTGCCCCGCGATGCGCTGATCGTGTTCACCGGTCTGTCCGGATCCGGGAAGTCCTCGCTGGCCTTCGACACCATCTTCGCCGAGGGTCAGCGTCGGTACGTGGAGTCGCTGTCCTCCTACGCGCGGCAGTTCCTCGGGCAGATGGACAAGCCCGACGTCGACTTCATCGAAGGTCTCTCGCCGGCGGTCTCGATCGATCAGAAGTCGACCTCGCGCAACCCGCGGTCCACGGTCGGCACCATCACCGAGATCTCGGACTACCTGCGACTGCTGTTCGCCCGGATCGGTCGACCGCACTGCCCGGTCTGCGGGGAGTTCGTCACCCGGCAGACCCCCCAGGCCATCGTGGACCGCGTCCTCGAGATGCCCGACAGCACCCGGTTCCAGGTCCTCGCGCCGGTGGTCCGCGAGCGCAAGGGGGAGTTCGTCGACCTGTTGTCGTCGCTGACCGGCCAGGGGTACTCCCGGGTGCGGGTCGACGGCACGGTCAGTCTGATCGGCGACGTGCCCGCGCTGAAGAAACAGGAGAAGCACTCCATCGAGGTCGTCATCGACCGGCTCACCGCCAAGATGACCGCCCGGCAACGCATCACCGATTCGGTGGAGACCGCACTCCGGCTCGCCGAGGGTGTGGTGATCATCGAGTTCGTCGACCTCCCCGACGACGACCCCCAGCGGCAGCGCCGGTACTCCGAGAAGATGGCCTGCCCCAACGACCACCCGTTGGCGCTGGACGAGCTCGAACCCCGGTCGTTCTCGTTCAACTCGCCGTTCGGGGCCTGCCCGGAGTGCGCCGGCCTCGGCACCCGGATGGAGGTGGATCCCGAGCTCGTGGTCCCCGACCCGGAGCTCACGCTGCGCCAGGGTGCCGTCCATCCCTGGTCCGGTGGGCAGACCAGCGATTACTTCGGCCGCCTGCTGGAGGGCCTCGGCGCCGCGATGGGGTTCTCGGTCGACGTGCCGTGGCACCGGCTGCCGGAGAAGGCCCGCAGCGCTGTGCTCAAGGGCTCCAAGGACCAGGTCCACGTCAGTTACAAGAACCGCTACGGCCGCCAGCGCTCCTACTACTCCGAGTACGAGGGTGTGATCCCGTTCCTGGAGCGGCGGGCTGCGCAGACCGAGTCCGACTACTCCCGGGAGAAGTACGAGGGCTACATGCGAGAGGTGCCCTGCCCTCGATGCAAGGGCACCCGGCTCCGTCCGGAGATCCTCGCGGTGACCATCCAGGCCCGGACCGACGCTGACGTCCGCGAGGTCAACCTGGCCGAGATCTCGTCGATGTCGATCGGCGAGGCGGAGAAGTTCTTCCCGAGCCTGGTGCTCAGCGACCGGGACCGGATGATCGCCGAGCCGGTGCTCAAGGAGGTCTGCGCGAGGCTGGGCTTCCTGCTCGACGTCGGGCTGGAGTACCTGTCGCTGTCCCGGCCGGCCGCGACCCTGTCCGGCGGCGAGGCCCAGCGGATCCGGTTGGCGACCCAGATCGGATCCGGCCTGGTGGGGGTGCTGTACGTGCTGGACGAGCCGTCCATCGGCCTGCACCAGCGGGACAACCACCGGTTGATCCAGACCCTGACCCGGCTCCGCGATCTGGGCAACACGCTCATCGTCGTCGAGCACGACGAGGACACCATCCGGGTCGCCGACTGGGTGGTCGACATCGGGCCGGGGGCAGGTGAGCACGGCGGGAACGTGGTGGTCAGCGGGTCCGTCGCGGACCTGGAGGCGTCGGCGGAGTCGTTGACCGGCGCCTACATCTCCGGACGCCGGGAGATCGCAGTGCCGTCGACCCGCCGGCCGGTGGATCGCGACCGACTCCTGACGGTGGTGGGGGCCAAGGAGAACAACCTGCAGAACCTCACGGTCGCGTTCCCGCTGGGCACCCTGCTCGCGGTGACCGGGGTGTCCGGGTCGGGCAAGTCCACCCTGGTCAACGACATCCTGCACGCGGTGCTCGCGAACCGGATCAACGGTGCCCGGATGATCCCGGGGCGGCACGTCCGGGTCACCGGGCTCGACCAGGTCGACAAGGTCGTCGGCGTGGACCAGTCGCCGATCGGTCGCACGCCGCGGTCCAACCCGGCGACGTACACCGGGGTCTTCGACCACATCCGCAAGCTGTTCACCGCCACCACCGAGGCGAAGGTCCGCGGCTACCTGCAGGGCCGGTTCTCCTTCAACGTCAAGGGCGGGCGGTGCGAGGCCTGCGCCGGTGACGGCACGCTCAAGATCGAGATGAACTTCCTGCCGGACATCTACGTCCCGTGCGAGGTCTGCAAGGGGGCCCGGTTCAACCGGGAGACGCTCGAGGTGCACTACAAGGGCAAGAACATCGCCGAGGTCCTCAACATGACGATCGAGGAGGCCGCGGTGTTCTTCGAGGCCATCGGACCGATCCACCGGCACCTCAAGACGCTGGTCGAGGTGGGGCTGGGATACGTGCGGCTCGGCCAGCCCGCGACGACGCTGTCCGGCGGTGAGGCGCAGCGGGTGAAGCTGGCCGCCGAACTGCAGAAGCGGTCGACCGGGCGGACCGTCTACGTGCTCGACGAGCCGACGACGGGCCTGCATTTCGCGGACGTGGAGAAGCTGCTCGGGGTGATCAACGGGTTGGTCGACAAGGGCAACACGGTCATTGTCATCGAACACAACCTGGATGTCATCAAGACCGCCGACTGGATCATCGACATGGGTCCGGAGGGCGGTTCCGGTGGCGGCCGGGTGATGGCCGAGGGCACCCCCGAGACCATCGCCCAGACGGTCGGCTCGCACACCGGCACCTATCTGCGGCCGGTGCTGCGCGGACGCGAACCCAGTGCCGGTGGGCGCACGTCGGCGGCGGTCCGGCCCAGGGCCACCGCCCCGGCCACCCCGGCCAAGGCCGCGGCCGCCAAGGTCGCCGGCCGGGCGCGGGCCAAGGCGGCCCGACTCACCTGAGTCGACGCGGTCGCCACGGCCGACCCCGGGCGCGGCGTCGGCCTGGCCGGGAGCGCACCCGAAGTCTGGGAGAATCGGCTCCCGTGAAGACCTTCGACTCGCTGTACGCCGAGCTGGTGGACCGGGCGGCCACCAGGCCGGCCGACTCCGGGACCGTCGCTGCGCTGGACGCGGGGGTGCACGCCCAGGGCAAGAAGCTCATCGAAGAGGCGGGCGAGGTCTGGCTGGCCGCCGAGCACGAGGGTGACGACGCGCTGGCCATGGAGATCTCGCAGCTCATCTACCGAGCTCAGGTGATCATGGTCGGCCGCGGCATCACTCTGGAGCAGGTCTACCGACATCTCTGATCGGCCTGCGGCGCCACGGCAGGTCGGCAGCCGAGCAACCGACAGCTCCTCGGTGGGCGGTCGACCGCACCGCCCCGCACCCGCCCACCGCTCGACCAGGTCAGACCCGCCCTCCGTCGACCCCCGACCGCCCGCCCCGTCGGACGGCGCCACCACGAAAGGAACCGCCATGCTGCGCCTGGCTGTGCCCAACAAAGGCACGCTCAGTGAGCCCGCCTCCGCCATGCTGCGCGAGGCCGGTTACCGGCAGCGCTCCGACGCGCGCGACCTCACCGTCATCGATGTCGCCAACGACGTCGAGTTCTTCTTCCTGCGCCCCAAGGACATCGCGATCTACGTCGGCTCCGGCGAGCTCGATCTGGGCCTCACCGGCCGCGATCTGGCCGCCGAGTCGCAGGCCCCGGTCAAGGAGGAGCTCGGACTCGGCTTCGGCCACTCCAGTTTCCGCTACGCCGCCCCCGGCGGACGCGAATGGTCCGTCGGGGACCTGGCGGGCATCCGCATCGCCACCGCCTACCCGCACCTGGTCCGCGCCGATCTGGCCGCCCAGGGCGTCACCGCGGAGGTCATCCGGCTGGACGGTGCCGTCGAGATCTCGATCCAGCTCGGCGTGGCGGACGCCATCGCCGACGTGGTGGGCTCCGGCCGCACGCTGCGCCAGCACGGTCTGGTGGCCTTCGGCGACACCATCTGCAGTTCCGAGGCCGTCGTCATCGCCCAGTCGCACCGGGAGCTCAGCCCGGCGGCCCGCCAGGTGGTGAACCGCCTCCGTGGAGTGGTGCTCGCGCAGCAGTACCTGATGCTGGACTACGACTGCCCGCGGGCGTTGCTGGACCGGGCACTGGAGCTCACCCCGGGGCTCGAGTCGCCGACGGTGGCGTCGCTGGCCGACAAGAACTGGGCCGCCGTCCGGGCGATGGTTCCCCGGCAGAACGCCAACCCGGTGATGGATGCACTGTCCGAACTCGGCGCGAAGGCGATCCTCGCCTCCGACATCCGGTCCTGCCGCCTCTGACATCCGTACCCGTTCCGGTCCTGCCGCCTCTGACATCCGTACCCGTACCCGTACTGAAGCGTTTCGCCGTCACCGGCCGTTAGGCTCACCCAGATGACCGGTACCGGGGCCGCGTACGCCCGGTGGACGCGGGGACTGCCGTTGGGGCGGCTGTTCGGCGTGCCGGTGTCGGTGACCCCGTCCTGGTTCATCTCGGTCGCGGTGATCGCAGTGATGGCCGCCCCGGTGGTGGCGAGCCTCGCACCGACGCTGTCCACCCCCGGCGCCTATCTGGTCGCAGTGCTGCTGGCGGGTCTGCTCGGGGTGAGTGTGCTGTTGCACGAGCTCGGCCACTGTCTGGTCGCCCAGCGGTTCGGGTTGGGCGTCGTCCGGGTGCAGCTGTTCCTGCTCGGCGGGGTCAGCGAGATCGACCGGGTCCCGCGCACGGCTCGGGAGGAGGCGCTCGTGGCCGGCGCCGGGCCGGTGGTGTCGGCAGCGCTGTCGTTCGTCTTCGTCGCGGTGGCCACCCTGCCCGAGCGCGGTTCGGTGTTCTGGCTGGTGGCTGTCGAGATGGCGGTCGCCAACGGCATCATCGCCGTCTTCAACCTGCTGCCGGCACTGCCGCTGGACGGTGGACGGGTCCTGCGGGCCGGGGTCTGGCGGCGGTCGGGTCGGCGCGGTGCCGGCACCTGGGCCGCCGTCGCCGGTGGTTACCTGGTCGGCCTGCTGTTGATCGCCTGGGGCGGGTACCGACTGTTCGACGGATCCCGGGCCGCACTGGTGCAGGGTCTGATCGCCATCGCGATGGCGCTCTACATCGTGGTCGGTGCCCGCGATGAGCAGTCCGCCCGGGAGCCCCGCGGCTGGCCGGCGGGCTTCGAGCCGCTGAGCGTGGTGCGGCCCGTCGTCGGACTGCCGGCCGAGACCCCGGTCGCGCTCGCGCTGACCTCCGCGGGCGGTCGGGAGGTGTTGCTGCTGGGTGCCGACGGTGCCGTCGAGGCGGTGCTGGACCCGCCGGCGGCGCGCTCCCTGGCGGCCAGGTCACCGTCGGCACCCGCGTCGGGGGCGGGGCAGCGGGTCAGCCCAGAGGCGGTCGTGTTGTTCAGTGACGACAGTGCCGAGATCGCGGCCCAGGTGCGCTCGGTTCCGGCCCTGTACTTCCTGCTGATTGGTCAAGACGGGCAACCACAGGGTGTACTGCGACGCGAGGATCTTCCGCGTTGAGCGTCGACGACCTCGGACCGAACCACATCAGCAGATCAAGAGGACAGCGACATGGCGGCGTTCGTAGCCGGTGACCGGGTGCAGTTGACCGATCCGAAGGGCCGCAAGTACACGGTGGTGCTCGAAGCGGGGGCGACGTACCACACCCATCGCGGCGCCCTCCTGCACGACGACCTGATCGACCGACCCGAGGGCAGCGTGGTCGTGTCCGCCGCCGGGACGAGCTACCTCGCGCTCCGGCCGCTGCTCACCGACTACGTGCTGTCGATGCCGCGCGGTGCTGCAGTGATCTACCCGAAGGACTCGGCCCAGATCGTCGCCTGGGGCGACATCTTCCCGGGGGCCCGCGTCCTCGAAGCGGGTGCCGGCTCCGGTGCGTTGACCTGCTCGCTGCTGCGTGCCGTCGGCCCGACCGGTGCGGTCATCTCCTACGAGGTGCGGGAGGACCACGCGGTCCACGCCGAGCGCAACGTCGACACCTTCTTCAGGCAGCGCCCGGACAACTGGTCACTGCGGATCGGTGATGCCGCCGACCACCGAGGCGAGGTCGACCGGATCGTGCTGGACATGGCCGAGCCGTGGGAGATGCTGCCGATGGTGGCGGCGAACCTGATCCCGGGCGGGGTGCTGACCGTGTACGTGTCCAGCACCACCCAGCTGTCCCGGATGGCCGAGGAGATCCGGGAGGACACCGGCTACACCGAGCCCTACGGCTGGGAGACGATGCAACGCGGTTGGCACCTGGTGGGCGCAGCCGTCCGACCCGAACACCGGATGATCGGCCATACCGCGTTCCTGCTGACTGCTCGCCGGCTCGCGCCGGGGGTGGTCGCCCCGAAACCGCAGCGGCGCACCACCGCGACCGGCACCGACCACCCGACCAGTCGCGCCGCCGCCGCCGCACCGGACGGCCCCGTCGCGGCGGCCGACACCACAGTGACCCCGGTCACGCCCGACGCCGACTGACGACCGACCCTCCCTTCGCAGCGGAAACCCCCGCAGCAACACGGATCTCGCTCTGCGGGGACCGCCGTACGGTCCGTCCACCGGCTGCTCACACGCCGTACGCGTCACAGCCGTCCCGGTGAGGGCCCCAGGTAGGGTGAGGAATGCGGCCAGTGATCCGTGCCGCCAGGTGAAGGGGGCCCAAATGCCGGATGTGGGACCAGATGGGTCACAGCAGGACACGACCCAGACAAGCACCGACGAGTTGCGCGCACACATCCGCGCCCTCAACGAGGAGCTCACGCTCGCCCGCCGCCGGCTGGCCAGCTCCAGCTCCGACACCCGTCCGCTCGAACGTCGACTGACCGAGGCGCAGGCCCAGGTCGAGGCGCTGGCCGAGCGCAACGAGAAGCTGGTGACCACGCTGCGGGAAGCCCGCGGCCAGCTCCTGCAGCTCAAGGAGGAAGTGGACCGGCTGGCCCAGCCGCCCAGCGGCTACGGGGTGTTCATCGAGAGCGGCCCCGAGGGCACGGTCGAGGTCTATGCCTCCGGCCGGCGGATGCGGCTCGCTGCGTCCCCGTCGGTGACGGTGGGGGACCTGACGCCGGGTCAGCAGTTGCGTCTCAACGAGGCACTGACCGTGGTCGAGAGCGGCGCTTTCGAGCTGGTCGGGGAGGTCAGCAGCCTGCGCGAGGTGCTCTCCGGTGACCGTGCGCTCGTCGTCGGGCACGCCGACGAGGAACGGGTCGTGCGGCTGGCCGCGCCGCTGCTGGAGCAGTCCCTCAAGCCCGGCGACTCACTGCTGGTCGACTCCAAGGCCGGCTACGCCTACGAGAAGGTGCCCAAGGCCGAGGTCGAGGACCTGGTCCTGGAGGAGGTGCCCGATGTGGACTACAGCGACATCGGCGGCCTGCAGCGGCAGATCGAGCAGATCCGTGATGCGGTGGAGTTGCCGTTCCTGCACAAGGAACTGTTCCGCGAGTACCAGTTGCGACCACCGAAGGGCGTGCTGCTCTACGGCCCGCCCGGTTGCGGTAAGACGCTCATCGCCAAGGCCGTGGCGAACTCGCTGGCCAAGAAGATCGCGGCGGCCCGTGGGCTGGAGCACATGACCAGCTATTTCCTCAACATCAAGGGTCCGGAGCTGCTCAACAAGTACGTCGGCGAGACCGAGCGGACGATCCGGCTGATCTTCCAGCGGGCGCGTGAGAAGGCCTCCGACGGCACCCCGGTCATCGTGTTCTTCGACGAGATGGACTCGATCTTCCGGACCCGCGGGTCCGGTGTGTCCAGTGACGTCGAGACCACGATCGTCCCGCAGTTGCTGAGCGAGATCGACGGCGTCGAGGGCTTGGAGAACGTCATCGTGATCGGCGCGTCGAACCGGGAGGACATGATCGACCCGGCGATCCTGCGGCCGGGCCGGTTGGACGTGAAGATCAAGATCGAGCGGCCCGACGCCGAGTCGGCACGGGACATCTTCTCCAAGTACCTGACGGCGCAGTTGCCGATCAACGCCGAGGATCTCGCCGAGTTCGGCGGCGACCGGCAGGCGACGGTCCAGGCGATGATCCAGACGACGGTCGAGCGGATGTACACCGAGACCGAGGAGAACAGATTCCTCGAGGTGACCTACGCCAACGGCGACAAGGAGGTCCTGTACTTCAAGGACTTCAACTCCGGGGCGATGATCCAGAACATCGTGGACCGTGCGAAGAAGGCGGCGATCAAGTCGCGCATCGAGTACGGCACCAGCGGGCTGCGGGTGTCGCAGCTGATGGACGCGATCGTGGACGAGTTCGCCGAGAACGAGGACCTGCCCAACACCACGAACCCTGATGACTGGGCCCGGATCTCGGGCAAGAAGGGGGAGCGGATCGTCTACATCCGGACGCTGGTCTCGGGCAAGAACTCCGAGGGATCGCGGGCGATCGACACCGCGCCCAACACGGGCCAGTACCTCTGACCGGCGGTTCCCGGGTCGCGTCCAGCGCCCCGGGAACGCGCTGTTCTCACCCCGCGGACCCGGTACGGCGGCTCATGCCTGCCGTGCTCGCGCGCGGATCGTGATGACCTGGGCGATGACGATGGCGGCGGCCACGGATGCGGCCACGACCACGGTGAGCGCGTCGTCGCCCACCTTGAGGACGGTGAAGGGAACCAGGATCGCCAGGTCCAGCCCGATGGTGAGTGCCGGAACCCACCACGTGGCGTCGATCTTGGCGCGCAGGTGCCGGATCACGCCCCATTGCACCGCGATGTCCATGGCGAGGTAGAGGAAGGCGCCCATCGACGCGATCTGGGACAGGTCCAGGAACGCGGTGGCGACGATGGCGAGGCCGGCCGTGATGACCATCGGCTGGTGCGAGACCGTGTCCGGCAGCGAAGGCGCCTGCCTCATGTCCTGCAGCATTGCGTACAGGCGTGAGACGGAGTACAGGCTTGCGAGCAGGCCCGACAGGGTGGCGATGATGGCGATCGCGACGGTGATCCCGACGCCCCAGGAGCCGAAGAGCGGCTCGGCGGCCTGGGCGATCGCGTAGTTGCGGGCCTCGATCGCACCTCGGGCACCGATGCTGGACTCCACCGACACGGTGATCAGGACGTACAGCACCGTGCAGAGGATGAGCGAGATGACTATCGAGCGAGCGATGTTCTTCTTCGGGTCCTCGATGTCGTCGCCCTGATTGGTGATGGTGGTGAAGCCCTTGTAGGCGAGCACGCACAGGGTGGTCCCGGCGAGTACGCCGACGACATCGAACGACGCACCCGACGCGTGGGACAGGAATCCGCCGCCGGTGACGCCGGCGCCGATCAACCCGGCGATCGCCAGCACCGCGATGCCGAGGATCTTCAGGATTGCCGTCGTTGTCGCCGAACCCTCGACCAGCCTGTTGCCGACGAGATTGACGATCGCTGCGGCAACGATCGCCGCCACGCCGAGCAGGGGGACGAGAATGGTCGAGTCCTGCAGGCCGAACGGACGCAGGAGGTAGGTGCCGAAGGTGCGAGCGAGGAGGCTCTCGGCGACCACCATCGAGACGTACATGAACAGCGAGAACGATCCCGCGGTGACACCCGCCCCGTAGGCGTCCTTGAGCAGCATCGCGATGCCGCCCGAGGACGGGTTGACGCTGGAGTAGCGGACGTAGGAGTACGAGCTGACTCCGGCGACGATCGCGCCGAGCAGGAAGGCCAGCGGGAACCAGTCGCCGGCGAACCCGGCGACCTGCCCGACCAGTGCGAAGATGCCTGCGCCGATCATCACCCCGGTTCCGAGGGAGACCGAGCCGGCCAGTGAGATCTTGTCGGTGCGTTCAGACATTCGTCGGGTCCTCCGCGGGTGAGCTGCCTGCCGGGCTGTTCGAGGGGCGCAGATCACGGTAGGTCATGTCTCGCGGCAACTCACACCTCGACGATTTCCGAGGACCGATGCGCACCGGAGGATGAGTCGGCCCGTGATCGGCGCTCAGCGCAGGCTTCCCGGCACCAGCTCATAGCCGGCGCCGGAGACGGCGTCGTCGACCGCGGCGGCGCTCATCGCCCGGTCGCCGGAGACTGTGACCTGACCCGAAGCCAGATCCACGGTCACCTGGGACACACCCGGAATGCCGGTCGTCAGTGCTCTGGTCACAGCAGCGACGCAGCTCCCGCAGGTCATGCCGGTCACCTGGAACGTCGAGACCACGCCATCCATCGGGGCGACTGCGGGGTTGTTCCCCTGGGGCGGCGTGGCGTCCGAGCTGCCGCACCCACAGCCGCAACCGCAGCCGGCCTGCGGTGCCGGGGCGGACACGTCGGTGAGGGACAGGGTGGGTTCGGTCATCGGAAAACCCGCTTTCGAGAGGGACTGCAGAACAGGAGTACCCGTCGGATCGGTCCGGAGCGTTGTCGCACCACGGGACCGTCAGACATATACGGTACCCCCCTATGGTATCAGACCCGGCACGCAGGTCCCGCGCACGACAACAGGGGTGGACGCTGACCACGCGTCCACCCCTGCTCGCCTACCACCGTCAGCCGGTCGTGGCGCCCTCACCGGAGGTGACGACTGCCACCGGCCGACGACGCCGGGCCAGCCCGAGCATCAACGCGCCGAGGACCAGCAGGCTGGTGCCGATCGCGCCCGGCAGTCGGGTGTCGGTACCGGTGTAGGCCAGGCCGTTTCCGACGACACCCACCGGGGCCTCCGTGGGTACCCACGGCACCGAGGGATCCGAAGCAACCCAAGGAACCGAAGGCACTGACGGCACCGCCGGATCAGCGGGCTCCGGAGTCACGTCGGTCGGCTCCGCCACACCCGAACCGGGCTCGGTGGCGACGGTGAGTCGCTGGGTGACCGTGGAGGTGACCCCGAGCACGGTGATGCTGACGACGACGTCGTACTCCCCGTCGGGCAGCGTGTCAGGCGTGACTCTCCAGAAGCCGTCCGCACCGACCGTGGTGGTCAGGGTCTGGCCGTTGACCGTGACCGTCACCAGCGAACCCTCCGGTGCATCGGCGTAGCCGCTGATCATCGGGGTGCTCGACGTCGACGTCGTCTGCTGACCGCCGACCACGGCGAGCGTGGGCCGCGCCGGTGCCGTGCCGGTGGCGGTCGCTGAGGCCGGGGTGAATCCCGGCCGGGTGGCGACCACGGTCACGATGGCCGACTCACCGACATCGAGTCTGCGCACGGTCAGCACGCCGTCGGCGAGGGTGACCTCGCCGGCAGTGGTGACCGCTGTGTAGACCGCATCCGGATCCAGGTTCAGGATCCGCACCTGGAAGCCACCGACGGTGCGCGTCGGGGCCGAGAGATCGACCGCCGGTCCGGTTCGCAGTGCGGAGCCGGGCACGTCCACGGTGGTGGTGGTCTCCCCGTCCCGGGTCGCCGTGACCGTCACGACGGCCGCCTCGCCGGGCTCCAGCCCGGTCACGGTGACCAGGCCGTCGACGAGTGACACCTCGCCCGCCGTGGTGGTCACGGTGTAGGTGGTGCCGTCCACCGGACCGGTGAGATCGAAGACGAACCCGTCGACGGTCTGCGTGGGCGCCGACGGCACGGCCGGCGTCCCGGTGCCCAGCGCACCACTGGTGACATCGGCACTCGCGGTGGTGGCAGCGCTCTTGGCGACGTAGATCGTCACCGTGGCTGTCTGGCCGGGCTCCAGGCCGGTGACCGTGACGATGCCGTCCTGATCCATGTTCGCCACGCCCGCGGTCGCGGTGAGCAGGTACTCGGCGTCGGGATCCAGGTTGGTGATCGCGAAGGTGAAGCCGACCGCGTTGCGGTCCACCGGTCCGGTGGTCGGGGTGATGCCGACCGACCACGCCGTGCCGATGGCGTCCGTGGTCCGGGTGGTGAAGCCGGCCCGGCTCGCTTCGACGGTGACCGTTGCGGTCTCCGCCGGCTCCAGGCCGGTGACGACGACGGTGACGCTGCCGTCGATGACCTGGACGGTCACGGTGCCCGAGCTGACGGTGGCGGTGTAGGTGACGTTCGGGTCCGGATCGATGACGTCGACGGTGAAGCCGTCAGCGGTCCCGTTCGCGGGGCTCAGCTCCGGCATCGTGCCGGACTCGAGCGCGGCCCCGGTGACGTCGGTGCTCGGCGTGGTGAACCCCGCACGGACGGCCGACACCGTGACGGTCGCCGACTCACCCGGTGCCAGGTCGGTGACGGTGACCACGCCGTCGACCGCCCGGACGACGCCGGCGGTGGTGGTGACGGTGTAGTTCACCGCCGGGTCTGGATCGATGATCTCGGCGGTGAAGCCGTCCACGGTGCGGACGGGTGCCGAGAGCTCCGGTGTGCTTCCGGCCTCCAGTGCGGTGCCGCTGACGTCACTGCGGGTCGTGGTGTAACCCTCCCGGGTCGCCATGACCTCGACATCGGCCCGGGCGCCGGGCGCGAGCCCGGTCACGGTCAGGGTGGCCCCGTTGACAGTGGCCGACCCGGCCGACGGCACGACGGTGTAGGTGACCGCGGCGTCGTAGTTGGAGATCGTCACGATGTACCCGTCCGCGGTGGCGACGAAGCCGTCGAAGGTCGGCACGGTGCCGGCCTGCAACGACGTGCCGGCCACCGTGCCGGCCACCGTGACATAGCCGGCGCGGGTCGCCGTCACCGTCGACGTGGACGACGTGCCCGGGGCCAGCCCGGTCACGGTCACCGTCGAGCCGCTGATCGTTACAGTGCCGCCGGCGGTGGCGGAACCGGTGTAGGTGACAGCGGCGTCGAAGTTGGTGATCGTCGAGCTGAAACCGTCCGCGGTCCGGGAGACCGGGCCGAACGTCGGCGACGTCCCCGGCGCGAGCGGTGTCAACGCAGCGGACGGAGTGCTGACCGGGCTGGCACCGCTCGGCGAGAGGGACTGCACCCGGAACGTGTACGGGGTGCCGTTGGTCAACCCGGTGACGGTGGCCGCGCGGGTGGTGGAGATCCCGTCGGCGAAGGTCGTCCAGGTGGTGCCGTCGGTGGAGTAGGAGATCGCGTAATCGGTGGTGGCCGCCCCGGTACCGGGGGTACCCGCGCTCCAGGTCAGCATGACGCGACCGTCACCGGCGGTGCCGGACACGTTCGTGGGTGCTGCGGATGCGGTGCCGGCGGCGATCGGGATCCGGGGGGTGGATCGGGCGGTGGTCCCGGCCAGGTTGGTGGCGTCGACGGTGGCGTAGTAGATGACACCGTTGGTCGGGCCGTTGATCGTGCAGGTCAGGGCACCCGAGGTGGCGCAGGTGTAGGACTGGCTGCCCAGCGTCGACGCGCTCCAGAGCACGACGTTGTAGGCCGTGACCGGCCGGCCGTTGTTGTTGACCGCCGCCCAACTGACCGTCACCGAGTTGTTCGCTCCGGTGCCGGTGATGGCCGCCGAGTTCGGCACGTCGGGCAGCGTGTAGGGGGTGGCCGAGAGCACGTTGGAGGTGGCACCCGCGCCCGCCGCCGACACTGCCCGCAGCGCCACCGCGTAGGTGGTGCCGTTGGTCAGACCCGAGATGGTGATCGGGCTGGTGGTGCCCGCGACGGCGACCCAGGGGCCGCCGTTGAGCTGGTACTGGTATCCGGTGATCGCCGAGCTGCCGGCAGCCCCGGCGGTGAACGCTGCGGTGACGTAGGTGTTGTTCGCAGTGACCGAGGTCAGGGTGGGGGCGGACGGCCGGGCGAGCGGGGTGACCGTGACGCGCGGGGCGGAGGCGACCCCGGAACCGGCCACGTTGGTCGCGACCACGGACACGTAGTAGGCGGTGCCGTTGGTGAGACCGGTCAGGGTGCAGCCCAGCGCGGCGCTGGTGCAGGTCGTGACCGCAGTGCCGCCGTTGGGGGCGGTCCAGGCGGTTGCGGTGTAGCCGGTGACCGCCGAGCCGCCGTCGGCGGCGGGTGCGGTCCAGGACACGGTCGCCGAGGCGTTCTCCGAGCCCAAGGTCACGCCGGTGGGCGCGCCGGGCACGGTGCGCGGAGTGCCCGCGACGGGGGTCGAGGCGGCCCCGTCGCCACGGCTGTTGACACCGCGGAGTTCGACGTCGTATCTGGTGCCGTTGGTCAGACCGGAGATCACGAACGGGCTGGAGATGGTGCCCGCGTCGATCCAGTCGCCGCCGTTGAGGCGGTACTGGACGTCGGTGAGTGCTGAGCCGCCGTCACTACCGATGGTGTACGCGACCTGCAGACGGCGGTCGCCAGGGGTCAGGATCACGGTCGGAGCGGACGGGGTGGCGCTGGGGGCGGCCGAGACGGTGGCCGAGGAACCACCCGGACCCACGCTGTTGCGGGCCCGGACGGCGACCGAGTAGCTGGTCCCGTTGGTCAGCGGTGCACCGGGCTCACCGGACAGGTGCGAGACGATGAACGGGCTGGTGGTCCCGTCGGCGGCGGCCCAGGTGGTGCCTGCGTCGGTGGTGTACTCCCAACCGGTCAGCGCCGAACCGCCGTCGTCGGCGACGGTCGCGGTGATGCGCAGCGCCCGGTCGATCGGGGCGACGACGGTGATCTCGGCGGCGCCGGGGGCGGCCACCGGGGTGCCGGACTTCGGGTCGGACGAGGCGCCCGCGCCGATGTTGTTCACCGCTCGAACCTCGACGCTGTAGCCGGTGCCGTTGGTCAGCCCGGAGACCACGAAGTCGGGACCCGACGTCGGGGTGTCCACCCAGTCCCCGCCATCGAGGCGGTACTGGTAGCCGGTGATCTCGGCGCCGCCGTTGCCGGCAGCGTTCCACGGTGACCAGCAGCGCACCGGGACGGCCGGTGACGGTGGCGATCGACGGAGCTGCCGGGGCGGTGGTGCCGGCGTCGGACAGCGTGCTCGACGCCGCGCCCGGCCCGGCGGCGTTGCGCGCCCGGAGCTCGATCGGGTAGTCGGTCTCGGCGTTCAACGGCGTGCTGCCGTCGCTGGACAGCGAGTTGATGGTGAGCGGGCTGCCGGTGGTGCCGGCGTCGCGGGCGCGCCAGGTGGCGCCGCCGTCGGTGGAGTAGTCGTACCCGGTGATGGCCGACCCGCCGGCGGATGCCGGCGGGGTGAACTCCACCTCGACGGCGCCGTCGGACTCCGCAACCGCGGTGATCGCGGTGAGGGTGGGAGCGGACGGGACCGTGCGCGGGGTGCCGCTGGTGGCGGTGGACGGCGTCCCGGAGCCGGCGCCGTTGACGGCCCGGATCCTGACGTCGTAAGAGGTCCCGTTGGTGAGACCACTGATCAGGAACGGGCCGGCGGTGGACGGCGTGGCAACCCAGTCGTCGCCGTTGAGGGAGTACTCGAAGCCGGTGATGGCCAGGCCGCCGGTGCTGTTCGGGGTGAAGGAGACCGACAGGGAGCGGTCCAACGGCGTGACGCCGTCGATCGTCGGGGCTCCGGGGGTGTGGGAGGTGGTCAGGTTCACGACGTTGGAGGCCGGGCCGGCACCGAGTGCGTTGACCGCGCGCAGACGGGCCGCGTAGAGGGTGCCGTCGGTGAGGCCGGTGACGGTGAGGGGGCTGTCGGTGGTTCCCGCGGCGATCCAGTCACCGCCGTCGAGCTGGTACTCGTAGCCGGTCACGGCCGAGCCGCCGGAGGCGCCGGTGGTGAAGACCAGCACGGCGCTGGTCGGCCCGGTGGTGGCGCTGGTGATCGACGGGGCGCCGGGAGTGGTCGCCGGGGTACCGGCGGCCGGCTCCGACGCGGGGCCGGCGCCGATCGCGTTGAGCGCCCGGACCTGCACGTTGTGACCGGTGCCGTTGGTCAGACCGCTGACGGTGAGCGGGGAGGTCGTGGTGCCTGCGGCGGTCCACGGACCACCGTCGAGCGAGTACTCGTAGCCGGTGATCGGGCTGACAGCGGTGGAACCGCTGAACGGCACCGTGAGGGACCCGTTGCCGGGAACGACTGTACCGAGGGTCGGGGCCGTCGGGACGTCGCTGGGCGTCACCGGGGCCGATGCCGCGGACGCGGTGCCGTTGCCGAAGGTGTTCACCGCAGTCACCCGGAAGACGTAGGCGGTGCCGTTGGTCAGCCCGGTCACGGTGGTGGCGGTGGCCGTGGAGGTCCCGTCGGTGAAGACGGTCCAGCCGGCGCCGCCGTTGGCCGAGTACTCGACCACGTAGTCGGTGACCGCTGCGCCGCCGGCCACCGGGGGTGCGACCCAGGTCAGGTCCACCGAGGCGTTGCCTGCGGTCCCGGCCACCGATGAGGGGGCGGCCGGCGATCCGGTGACGTAGGAGATCGTCACCGAACCGTTGTTGTTGTTCGTTGCGTAGTACTGATAGGTGACGCTCAGGCCGGCCAGGCCACCGGTCGAGCTCGTGCCGGGGAACCCGCCGTAGCCGAAGTACTCGGTGTTGCTGCCGGCGCCGAACTCGACGGCGCCGCGCGCGCCACCGACCGCGCCACCGCCACCGCCACCGCTGGCGCCGCCGTCACACCGGCCGGCCCCACAGGAGTTGATGGTGTACGCGCCGGTCTGCCCGGTGGTGGAGTTGGTGTCGGTCCGGGCTGTCGGGGTTGCCTCACCGGGGCGGCCGTACAGGGCGGCGAACTGCCCGCTGCCGCCGCCGCCGCCGGCGCCACCGGCGACCAGCGTGGTGTCGCCGAATCGGATGACCGTCGCAGCGCCACCACCGGCGCCGTTGCCGGACCCGCCGTCGGGGCCGGCGATGCCGCCGAGACCACCGGCATACCCGCCCAGCGGGTTGGTGCCGCCGGCCGTGGTGACGTTGTTGGTGTTACCGCTGCGAGTGAGCCCGTTGCTGCCACCCTGTCCCACACCCACGCTCAACACGGTCCCCGGGGTGACCGGGAAGGTGCCGCTCAGCACACCCTTGTACCCACCGGCCATGCCGGCCGGGCCGTCCTGGCCGCCGTGCCCGCCCTCGGCGCCGGTGAGCGCCACGGTGAGTTCGGTGACGCCGGCCGGCACAGTGAAGGACTGCACCGCTCCGGTGTAGGAGAAGGTCTGGTTCGTGGTGGTGGGGGCTGCCACCGCCGTGCCGGCCGTGCCGACCATGACGGCGGAGGACGCCACCAGGGCTGTCACCGCCACCAGCGTGCGTACCTGTAACCGTGGCATTGCTGTCCTGTCTGTGTGCGGGGCAAGCGCGCAGTGCTCGAGAGCGGGGCGCGGGGTGTCACTTCACGTGCGGGGAGGCGGCAGGCATCACCTAGGTGACTCCCGCAGCACGATTGTGTTCGGAGAGCACGCAATGTGACATTGAGTAGACACGATATCACTACAAGTAAGGACTGTCGCGGCGGGAACAGACCTTTACGGTGAGCACCGGGGCTGGCGCCGAACAGGGGAACGGCCCCGCCGGCCACCTTCGTGGGCACCCTGCGCCGTCACCGGGCGTGACCGTCGCCCGGGCATCCGGATCAGCGGCGCCGGGCCTGACCGAGGGCCGGATAGGTTGGTCCGCGTGACCGTGCAACGCATCATGGGCACCGAGGTCGAGTACGGGATCTCCATCCCGACCGAACCCGCGGTGAACCCGGTGATCTCCTCCACCCATGTCGTGCTGGCCTACGCAGCCTCCGTCGCCGCCCCCCGGGCCCGCCGCCCCCGGTGGGACTACGAGGTCGAGTCGCCGTCCCGGGACGCCCGCGGCTACGACATGGCGTCGCTGTTCGGCAACGGGTCACCCGACCCCGATGACATCGGGGCCGCCAACGTGATCCTGTCCAACGGCGCCCGGCTCTACGTCGACCACGCACACCCGGAGTTCTCGGCGCCGGAGGTGACCAATCCGCGGGACGCGGTCATCTTCGACAAGGCCGGCGAGCGGGTGATGGAGACGGCTGCCCGGCTGGCCGGCGCGGTCCCCGGCGCCAAGCCCATCCACATGTACAAGAACAACGTGGACGGCAAGGGTGCCTCGTACGGCACCCACGAGAACTACCTCTGCTCGCGGGACACCCCGTTCCCGGCGATCGTCAGTGGTCTGCTGCCGTTCTTCGCGTCCCGGCAGGTCTTCGCCGGGTCGGGCCGGGTCGGCATCGGCCCGCAGGGGGAGTCCGACGGCTACCAGCTCGCGCAGCGCAGCGACTACATCGAGGTCGAGGTCGGTCTGGAGACCACCCTCAAGCGGGGCATCATCAACACCCGCGACGAGCCGCATGCCGACGCCGACAAGTACCGGCGGTTGCACGTGATCATCGGCGACGCCAACCTTTCCGAGATAGCTACCTACCTCAAGCTGGGCACGTCGGCGCTCGTGCTGAGCATGATCGAGTCGGGCTGGCCGATGCCCGACGTCGAGCTCGCCGGACCGGTCAGTGCGGTGCACAGGATCTCGCACGACCCCGGATTGACCGCGTTGGTGCCGCTGGCAGACGGGCGTCGGTTCACCGGCCTGGACATCCAACGCGCCTACGCCGAATCCGCCGCCGCCTACGTCGCTGCCACCTACGGCGACGACGTCGACGACCAGACCGCCGACGTGCTGCGCCGCTGGCTCGACGTCCTCGACCGGCTGGCCGTCGACCCGATGGACCTGGCCGGGGAGCTCGACTGGCCGGCCAAACTTCGGCTGCTGGAAGGGTTCCGCGAGCGCGACGGCCTCGGCTGGGCGGCCCCGCGGCTGGCGATGGTCGATCTGCAGTACTCCGACGTGCGGCTGGACAAGGGGCTCTACAACCGGCTGGTCTCGCGCGGGTCGATGCAACGGCTGGTCACCGAGGCAGAGGTGCTGGCCGCGGTCACCGAGCCGCCCGAGGACACCCGCGCGTACTTCCGTGGCCGCTGCGTGGCGCAGTACGCCGATCGGCTGGCGGCGGCGTCCTGGGATTCGGTGATCTTCGACGTCGGCCGGGAGTCGCTGGTGCGAATTCCCACCCTGGAGCCCACCCGTGGGACCAAGGCCCACGTCGGGGCCCTGCTCGACGACGCCGAGGACGCGGTCCAGCTCGTCGAGGCGCTCACCCGGCGCTGACCGGCGGGCCACCGAGCGGTCGGTGACCGTGGCTGTCGGTGCCCGTGGGTAGTGTTTCTCTCAACCCGGTGAAAGGTCAGGACATGGCTCAGGAACAGACCACCAAGCAGGGCGGCGGCGGCGGGGACGCCGACGACGAGGGCGCTTCGGCCTCGGGGCAGGAGCGACGCGAGAAGCTCGCTGCCGATACCACCGACATCCTCGACGAGATCGACGACGTCCTGGAGACCAACGCCGAGGACTTCGTGCGGGCCTACGTCCAGAAGGGCGGCCAGTGATCGCTCGTCGTTCCGCGGGACCTGCGGCCGGCCGCCGATGAGCGCGAGCTGGCCGCCGTCGGCCGTGCCGGCGAAGTACCTGACCCCCGGGACCGGTTCCTTCACCGACTTCATCACCCACGCCGAGCCGCAGCTGCTGCCCGGCCACGGGCGGGGTGCCGGTGCCGTGCCCGATCTGCCGCACGGCACCACCATCGTCGCGGTGACCTTCGCCGACGGGGTGGTGATGGCCGGGGACCGGCGCGCCACGATGGGACCGATGATCGCCCAGCGCGACATCGAGAAGGTCTTCGTGACCGACAGTTTCTCGGCGGTCGGCATCGCCGGTACCGCCGGGATCGCGGTGGAGATGGTGCGGCTGTTCCAGCTGGAGCTCGAGCACTACGAGAAGATCGAGGGCGTCCGGCTCTCGTTGGACGGCAAGGCCAACCGCCTCGCGGCGATGATCCGCGGCAACCTGGGGGCCGCGATGCAGGGGCTGGCCGTAGTGCCGCTGTTCGCCGGGTACGACACCGACCGTGCCGCCGGCCGGATCACCCCGCCGCGGGAAGCCACCCTCAGGCCCGGCCGGATTTTCTCCTACGACGTGGCCGGTGGCCGGTACGAGGAACAGGAGTACCACGCGGTGGGCTCCGGATCGGTGTTCGCCCGGTCGGCCCTGAAGAAGCGCCACGACCCGCAGGCCGACGAGGCCGGCGCCGTGCGGGCCGCGGTCGAGGCGCTCTACGACGCCGCCGACGACGACTCGGCCACCGGCGGGCCCGATCTC
Organism: uncultured Actinomycetota bacterium; assembly: GCA_963784315.1. Lineage (GTDB taxonomy): Bacteria > Actinomycetota > Actinomycetes > Mycobacteriales > Nakamurellaceae > Nakamurella. Next base: position 76,073 of record CAWAQR010000001.1, on the reverse strand, counting down.
GCGCGCCGGATCTACCCGAGCGTGGTCGTGATGACCGCGGTGGGAGCGGTCAAGCTGGCCGGCGCCGTGGTCGGCGCGGTGTCGGAAGCGGTGGTTGCGGGACGGATGCTCCGCCCGGGCGGCTGACCGGGGTCCGGACGACCGGGCCGATCCAGCACAGTTCGGCGCTGCACCAGCGCCGTCGACGACGAGGAGTGCCCGCACATGTCCATGCCGATCTACGCCTCGCCCGAGCAGTTCATGCGCGACCGCTCCGAGTACGCCCGCAAGGGCATCGCCCGGGGCCGCAGCGTCATCGTCACCACCTTCGCCGACGGCGTGATGTTCGTTGCGGAGAACCACTCCCCGAGCCTGCACAAGGTCGGCGAGATCTACGACCGGCTCGGCTTCGCCGCGGTGGGCCGGTACAACGAGTTCGAGAACCTGCGCACCGCCGGCATCCGGCTGGCCGACGTCCGCGGCTACTCCTACGACCGGCGTGACGTCACCGGCCGTTGGCTCGCCAACGCCTACGCGCAGACGCTGGGCTCGATCTTCTCCGAGCACCAGAAGCCGTTCGAGGTCGGGCTGTGCGTCGGCGAGGTCGCCGAGAACGGCGGCGTCGACCAGCTCTACCAGATCTCCTACGACGGCTCGATCACCGACGAGACCACGTTCCTGGTGATGGGGGGCACCACCGAGCCGGTCGTGCAGTCGATGAAGGCTTCCTTCCACCGCGGCTGGTCGTCGGGAGTGGCGCTGCGCGCCGCGGTGACCGCTCTCGGGGCGGCGGGGGAGAATCCGCCGCGTGCACTGACCGGTGCTCAGTTGGAGGTGGCGGTACTCGACCGGCACCTGCCGGGTCGCACGTTCCGCCGCATCGTCGGCGCCGAGCTGGAGCTGCTGCTGGCCGCCCCGGTGGTGGAGGTCGAGCCCCGGCCCGTCACCCCACCCGGGACCCAGATCCGCACCCCACGCGTGGACGCGCGCGGTCCCGACGACGCACCGCTCAGCGCCGACCCGCCCGCAGAGTGAGCAGGGTGATCTCGTTCGGCGCGAAGATCCGGAACGGCGGTCCCCAGAAGCCGGTGCCCCGGCTCGTGTAGAGCTGGGTACCGGCGCCGGGCCGGGTCAGCCCGTGCAACGCCTTCTGTTCGGCGCGGACCAGGAAGTGGAACGGCCAGAGCTGGCCGCCGTGGGTGTGCCCGGACAGTTGCAGATCCACCCCGGCCTCGACGGCCAGCGACACCTGTTTGGGTTGGTGGGACAGCAACAGCACCGGTCCGCCGGCGTCCAGGTCGGCCAACGCTCGGGTCAGGTCGGTGCCGTGTCCCTCGACGCCGGAGCCGGCCGCGGTCCGGTCGTCCACCCCGACGATCGCCAACGTCGCCGTGCCGCGGCTGATCACCCGGTGTTGGTTGCGCAGCACCGTCCAGCCCATCTCGGCCAGGTGCGCGGTCCACTCCGCGGCTCCGCTCATGTACTCGTGGTTGCCGGTGATGAAGAACCGGCCCTCGCGCGCGGTCACCGTACGCAGCGGCGCCGCCTGCTCCCGTCGCCGCTCGACGCTGCCGTCGGCCAGATCGCCGACGTGCACCACGATGTCGGCGTCGAGTCCGGTCAGGATTCGGGCCACCGACGCCGACCAGGCGCGCCGGTCGATCGGGCCGAAATGGGTGTCGGCGATCATCGCCACCCGGAAGCCGTCGAACTCGGCGCCCAGGCGCGGCAGCCAGACCTCCACCTGGCGTACCGGCGGCACCCGCATCGCCTGCCGATAGCCCCAGGCCAACAGCGCCGCGGTCCAGCCGAGGGTGATCAGGGCGACCGCCCCGAACGCGCTGCGGTCGGCGCCCGCGAGGGCCAGCGCGAGGTCCACCACACCCGCGACGGTGCTCCAGGTGAACAGTTGCCAGACGACCCCCAGCCATCCGTCACCGGCGATGGCGGCCGCATCGGAGTGGCGGGCACCGTGACCGCGCACCATGGCCAGCGGGAACAGCACCGCGACTGCAACGGCGACCGCGGTCCCGGCCAACAGGACCGGGCCGGGCCATCCCGGGACGGCGACGAGCACCAGCCACGGCACCCCGTGCAACAGGGCCAGCACCGTGACCAGCACTGTTGCGAACAGCAGACGTCGTCCCGCAGGCATCCTGCCCCCCCGTGCCCGCGCGTTGCCGGCCCTCCAGCCGAACGCCCGCCGGCGGGCGGATGTTCCCGGGGCGCCGCACCGGCCGCCGGGCCCGCCCCGGCCCCCGCTGCCGCCCCCTGTGATGTCGTCCACGTCCGACGTCGCGTTGTTGTTCGAGATCAGCGTCCCCACCTGCTCTTTCGCGACCGCCGGCACTCACAGTCCACGCCGGACAGCCGACGACCGATGCTGCCTTTGGTAGGTTGTGGATTCCTCCCCTGCCGCCGTGCTGTCCAGACCTTGGAGTTCCCGAGCGCATGATCACGCTCCGATGATCACCGCCTGGCTCGCACTGGGTCTCGGTCTCGTCCTCATCGCCTTCACCGCGCTCTACGTCGCCGCCGAATTCAGCCTGATCACGGTCGACCGGCCCACGGTCAGCCGCCAGGCAGCCGACGGTGACCCCCGGGCGGTGTCGTTGCTTGCCGGACTGCGCTCACTGTCGACCCAGCTGTCGGGTGCCCAGGTCGGGATCAGCCTGACCACCCTCGCGTTGGGTTTCGTCATGCAGCCCGCGTTGGCCGACCTGATCGAGGTGCCGCTCGCCGCGGTCGGGCTCGGCTCCGGCGCCGCGGTCTCCGCAGCGGTCGTCCTCGCACTGGTGTTGACCAACATCCTGTCGATGGTGTTCGGGGAGTTGGTCCCGAAGAACCTGGCGATCGCCGAGCCGATGGGCACCGCGAAGGCGGTGGTCGGGGCATCCCGGGTGTCGGCGGTCATCTTCAAACCGCTGATCTGGGCGCTCAACGGTGCAGCCAACGGGGTCCTGCGGATGTTCGACATCGAGCCGCAGGAGGAACTGCGCTCGGCGCGGTCACCCGACGAACTTTCCAGCCTGGTCCGTCGGTCGGCGGAGCAGGGCACCCTGGAGAACCGCACCGCCGGTCTGCTCGCCCGCTCCATCTCCTTCTCCGACAAGACCGCCGCCGACGTGCTGACCCCGCGCCCCCGGGTGCGGTTCCTGAAGTCCGTCGAGTCCGCCGAGGCGATCATCGCCGCCGCCGCGGAGACCGGGCACTCCCGGTTCCCGGTGATCGGCGAGGATTCCGACGACGTGCTCGGCCTCGTGCACCTCAAACGCGCGGTCTCCATCCCGCGGGACCAGCGCTCGCAGGTCCCGGTGTCGGCGCTGGTCTCCGAACTGCCGGTGGTGCCCGAGACGATGCCGCTGGACAGCCTGCTCGATCTGCTGCGCGAGCGTGGATTCCAGATGGCCGTGGTGGCCGACGAGTACGGCGGCACCGCGGGCGTGCTCACCCTGGAGGACGTGGTCGAGGAGCTCGTCGGCGAGATCACCGACGAACACGATCCGAAGGCGACCCGGGCCGAGCGGCTGCCGGACCGGACCTGGCTGCTGCCGGGCAGTCTGCGGCCCGACGAGGTCAACGAGATCACCGGTGTGCTGCTGCCCGAAGCCGGCTCCTACGAGACCATTGCCGGCCTCGTGCTGGCCAGGCTCGGCCGGCTCGCCACCGACGGTGACTTCACCGTGGTCGAGGCCACCGTCCGGCACAGTGCTGCACTCGGTGCGCTGGACGCCGCCCGGTCCGGCCCGCTGGCCACCGACGAGCTGATGCTGGCCGCCGGGATGGCCCCGGCCGCGACGGTGTCCGGCTCCTTCGTCGCCACCGACAACACCCGCCCAGCCGCCGCCCACCCAGCCGCCACCGACCCTGCCGCCACCGACCCTGACGACTCTGCCGAATCCGACCCTGCCGACTCCGGCTCTGCCGACTCCGTCCCTGCCGACGACCTGACCGGCACGCCGGACGGCACGAGGACGAGGACGAGCGGCGCAGTCCGGCCGAGGTCGCCGAGGACCGGGCCGAGTCCCGGCGGACCCACCCCGCGGCGCAGACCGCGCAGGACATCGACCCGGACCGCGACGACGACCTGCCCCGGTCGGCCTGGGTGCGGTTGGACGTGGTGCGCCGCGCCGGTCACCGCATCGACACCCTGCAGCTGAGCGCGATCGGGCTGCGCGAGAACTGGGAGGGTGAGGGCGAATGAGTCCGTGGTTCCTGGTCCTGCTCTCGGTGTTGCTGCTGTTCGCCAGTGCGTTCTTCGTGGCGGCCGAGTTCTCGTTGGTCTCGTCGCGTCGCAGCGTCATCGAACCGTTGGCGGTGAACAGCAAGCGCGCCCGCTCCACGCTCAAGGCGATGGAGGAGGTGTCGCTGATGATGGCCTGCGCCCAGCTGGGCATCACGGTGTGCGCGGTCCTGCTGGGTGCGCTGGGTGAGCCGGCGGTCGCGGCGCTGCTGGAACCGGGCTTCCACGCGCTGCACGTCCCTGACGCCTGGCTGCACCCGGTCGCGCTGAGCCTCGCGCTGCTGATCGTGGTGTCGTTGCACGTGTCGCTGGGTGAGATGGTGCCGAAGAACATCGCCATCGCAAGCCCCGAGCGGGTGGCGATGACGCTGGCCCCGCCGCTGCGGATGATCGCCAAGGTGCTCGGGCCGGTGCTGCGATGGCTGAACACGTTGGCGAACGGCATTGTGCGGCTGCTCGGGTACGAGCCCAAGGACGAGGTGGGTTCCACCTTCACCCGCGAGGAGGTCGCCGGCCTGATCTCGGAGTCCTCCGAGGAGGGCCTGCTCGACGAGGACGAGAGCGGCCGGCTCAACAGCGCGCTGGATTTCGAGAACGCCACCCTGGTGGGGATCGTCGTGCCCGACCGGCAGGTCGTCACCGTTCCGCAGGGCGCCACCCCCGCCGAGGTCGAACTCGCCTGCTCGCGTACCGGCTTCTCCCGGTTCCCGGTGCAGGCGCCCGACGGCCGGTACCTCGGTTACCTGCACATCCGTGACGTCGTCGGGTTCGGGGATCACGAGCGGGACCGGCCGGTGCCCGCGGCGAAGATCCGCGACCTGCCTGTGCTGCCGCACGACATCCCGCTCCGGGCGGCGCTGGACCAGATGCGCCGCGTCGGGGCCCATCTCGCGCAGGTCTCCACCGCTGGGACCGGAACTCCGGTCTCGGCCGAGCGGACCGGCGTGGTGATGTTGGAGGACGCCATCGAGACGCTGATCGGCGAGGTCCGCGACGCCACCCGCAAGCACCGCGCCTGAGGCCGGGGCCGCGCCGACCGGCCCACCGTTCGGCGTTCGGCCGGCCCAGTGGCCGGCGACGCGTGCCGTCCGGACGGTCGCTGCGACGGCGCGGCACCGCGGACGCATAAGGTCTGGGGCATGCAGCGCCGAATCATGGGGATCGAGACCGAGTTCGGGATCACCTGCACCTTCAAGGGGCAGCGCCGGCTGAGCCCCGACGAGGTCGCCCGTTATCTCTTCCGCCGGGTCGTGTCGTGGGGCCGTTCTTCGAACGTCTTCCTGCGCAACGGCAGCCGGCTCTATCTCGACGTCGGGTCCCACCCGGAGTACGCCACCGCCGAGTGCGACGACCTGTACACGCTGATCGCGCACGACAAGGCCGGCGAGCGGATCCTGCAGGACCTGGTCGTCGATGCCGAGGCCCGGCTGCAGGAGGAGGGTGTCGGCGGCGACATCTATCTGTTCAAGAACAACACCGACTCGGCGGGCAACTCCTACGGCTGCCACGAGAACTTCCTGATCGCTCGGCAGGGTGAGTTCTCCAAGATCTCCGACGGTCTCATCCCGTTCCTGGTGACCCGGCAGCTGATCGTCGGCGCCGGGAAGGTCCTGCAGACCCCACGCGGCGCGACCTACTGCCTGTCCCAACGGGCCGAGCACATCTGGGAGGGCGTCTCCTCGGCGACCACCCGCTCCCGGCCCATCATCAACACCCGCGACGAGCCGCACGCCGACGCGGAGCGGTTCCGTCGGCTGCACGTCATCGTCGGCGACTCCAACATGAGCCAGACGACCACTCTGCTCAAGGTGGGCTCGGCCGCGCTGGTGCTGGAGATGATCGAGGCGGGGGTGCCGCTGCGCGATTTCACCTTCGAGAACCCGATCCGGGCGATCCGGGAGATCTCCAACGACCTGACCGGCCGCAAGCAGGTCAAGCTGGCCGCCGGTGGGGTGATCAGCGCGCTGGACGCCCAGTTGGACTACTACCAGCGGGCGGTGGACTTCGTGGCCCGGCGGGGGAGTGATCCGGTCACCGAGCAGGTGATGGACCTCTGGTGCCGGACGTTGGTGGCGGTCCAGAGCGGCGACCTGAGCGGCGTGGACACCGAGATCGACTGGGTGATCAAGAAGAAGTTGATCGATCGGTACGCCGCGAAGAACGACCTGGAACTGACCAGCCCGCGGATCGCCCAGATCGATCTCGCCTACCACGACGTGCGGCCGGGGCGGGGGCTGTACTCGTTGCTCGCCGCCCGCGGGATGGCCCGCACGATCGTGGACGAGGACCGGATCGTCGAGGCGATGACGGTGCCCCCGCAGACCACCCGCGCCAAGCTGCGCGGCACGTTCGTCGCCGCCGCCCAGGACGCCGGCCGCGACTACACCGTCGACTGGGTCCACTTGAAACTCAACGACCAGGCGCAACGCACCGTCCTGCTCAAGGACCCGTTCAAGCACATCGACGACCGGGTCGACAAGCTGATCGAGTCGATCTAGTGGGCGGTGGTCGGCGTGCCGTCGGGTAAGTCCGCGGCCAAGGCCGAACGGCTGCTCAACCTGGTGATCGCGCTGCTGAACTCGCAGCGGTTCCGGGACGTGGCCTGGATCCGGGACAAGGTCGACGGCTATCGGGACGCGGCCACCGACGAGGCGTTCTTCCGGATGTTCGAGCGCGACAAGGTCGAGCTGCGTGACATCGGCATCCCGTTGCAGACGTCCGCGGACGGCGCCTACCGGATCCCGCCGGGGGAGTACGCGCTGCCGGAGATGTCGTTCACCCCGGGTGAGAAGGCGGCGTTGGCGCTGGCCGGGCGACTCTGGGAGACCAGTGTGCTCGGCGAGGCCGGCTCGGGGGCGCTGCGGAAGCTCTCCGACGCCAGCAACGACCAACTCGCCGGGTCCCGGCTGTCCCTGCAGCCGCGGGTCCGTACCTCGGACCCCGCATTCGCCCCGCTGTACGACGCCGTCCAGGCGCGGCAGCCGGTCACCTTCCCCTACCGCAAGGACCCGGCCGGCGCGCCGGCCGACCGGCGGCTGCAGCCGTGGGGGCTGGTCAGCTGGAAGGGCCGCTGGTACGTGGTCGGACTGGACGCGGACCGCGATGGACCGCGCACCTTCCGACTGTCCAGGATCGCCGGCGAGATCACCCGGGTCGGGCGGCCCGGGACGGTGGATGTGCCGACCGGAATCGACCTGCTCGCGCGTGGTCGCCGGATCGCAGTCACCGGCGCAGCACCGCACCGCGACCGTTCAACTGGCGGTCGGCCGCGGCGCCGGCCTGCGCCGTCACGCCGTGCCGGTCGACGGCGGGGACGCACTTCCTGGTTTCGAGCGGGTTGCGCTGCCGGTCGATCACCTGTGGGACACCGCCCGATCGATCGCCGCTCTCGGCCCGGACGCCGTGGTCGAGGCGCCGGCCGACCTCCGGGAGGCCGTGATCCGGCTGCTCACCGATGCCGCGGCGCGCGGCGGTGTCGACGCTCACCGCCCGCAGGGGTGTGGCGGACCCGGGCACCCCGGCCGAGGAGGAGCTCTCGTGATCGGCGAATCCGCCACCGAGCGGCTGGCCCGGGTGCTGGCGCTGGTGCCCTACATCTCCCGGCGGCCAGGGGTGGCGATCGCGGACCTGGCCGTCGAGTTCGGGGTCTCCGGACAGCAGATCAGCAAGGACCTGGACCTGCTGATGGTCTGCGGGCTGCCTGGTTACTACCCCGACGACCTGATCGACGTGGTGCTCTCCGAGGACGCCGCCACTGTGTCGATCACCTTCGACGCCGGCCTGCAGCGGCCGGTGCGGCTCACCCATGACGAGGCCGTGGCGTTGACGGTGGCCCTACGGGCGCTGGCCGGCCTGCCCGGCCTGGTGGATGCGGACAGCGTCTACTCCGCACTGGCGAAGCTGGAGCAGGTCGGCGCGGGGGACGCCGCGGGGGTTCAGGTCGAGGCGGCCGCCCCGACCGCCGCGCTCGGTGTCGTCCGGGAAGGACTGGAGGCCGGCCGACAGCTGTGGATGCGCTACTACACCGCCTCCCGGGACGCCGTCAGCGAGCGCACCGTGGATCCGCTGCGGCTGCTGGTCACCGACGGCCAGACCTACCTGGAGGCCTACTGCCACCGGTCGACGGCGATCCGGCACTTCCGGGTCGACCGCATCGAGGAGGTGCGGATGACCGACGAGCCGGCGCAGCAGCCGCTGCTCGTGCTGGACGACGTCCCGCGGCAGATGTTCCATCCGGACCCGGCGACACCGTCGGTCACGCTGGCCCTCGGTCCGGAGCTGCGGTGGTTCGCCGAGTACTACCAGGCCGAGGAGCTGCCGGGAACCGACCGTGCCGACGGGATGTTGCGGGTCCGGATGCGGCCGTCCAGCGACGAGTGGTTGGTCCGCCAGGTGCTCTCGCTGGGCGGCGGTGCGCTGATCCTGGACCGCCCCGAGCTGGCGGCCGAGGTGGGTCGGCGGGCCCGGGCCGCGCTGACCCGGTACGACAGCTGAGCGGCGTCGCTCTTGCGGCGAGACCGGAGGTGGCGCCGCAGCCTTCGGAGGTCTCGGGGTGCTCACTCTCTGTTATCGCCGAGGACCGGGCGGCTCATCAGAGTGACCGCAGTGGGCATCTAGCCCTCGTTTCCGCAATATTGGGCCATTGCCTCACCGATATGAACGGGTTTTTGCGTTTCGCGTGACCGGTTGGCGTACTGGGCGTCTTCGATATGAAAGCGCCGCAGAGGCACCCCGACCGAACCGAGGAGATCCGTGTTCCAGCCCTTCAATCGTGCGAGCACCCCGCCGCCGCTCACCGGAATCCGCTGGCGGATGACGGCACTGGCAGTGGCCGCACTGATCCCCTGCACCTACGGTTCGGTGACCACGGCAGCGGCCGAGGTCACTCAGGCCCGGCAGACCACGGCGGCTGTCGCGCCCGTTGTTCCGCCACGGCCACTGGCTGGTCGGACGGCGTCTGGGGCGACGCCGCCGCTGACAGTGCCTCGACCGACGCCTACGGAAGAACTCCGCCATCCGGGACCCCGGATCGCTGTACACCATCAACGCAGCTGATGGGTGGCCGGGGATGTGGAAGCACAGGGACAGGCCGCCCGTCCGATCACCGGGATCGGGTGTCGGTGTGGCTGTTTGGATTCGGCGATCAACAACCAGGTGCCCGGTCTGGCCGGCGCTGGGAAGGTGACCTACGGCCCCGATCTGTCCATCGAGGCCAACGGGCGGCTCGCTCAGAAGGACACCTTCGGGCACGGCACCTACATGGCCGGCATCATCGCCGGCCGCGGCACCACCAACCCGTCCGCCGATCTGGCGACTGCCCGGCCCCGGTTCAGCTGGGTGTGGCACCGGACGCCAAGCTGCTGGCCGTCAAGCTCGCCACCACCGACGGCAGCACCGACGTCAGCCAGGTGATCGCCGCGCTGGACTGGGTGGCCGAGCACCCGGTGATGCCCGACGGCACCCGGATCCGGGTGATCAACCTGTCCTACGGCACCGGCTCGGCGCAGGCCTACATTGCCGACCCGCTCGCCGCGGCCGCTGAGAACGCCTGGCGTAACGGCATCGTGGTGGTGACCTCGGCCGGGAACGACGGCACCCCCGACGGCCGGCTCACCAACCCGGCGATCGACCCCTATGTGCTGGCGGTCGCGGCCACCGACGGTGGTCTCAAGTCCAACGGCTGGAGGGGACAAGGCCGTCAAGGCGTCGTACTCCAGTCGTCGGCAACACCGGCCGGCGCCCTGACCTCGCGGCGCCGGGGACGTCGATCGTCTCCGTGCGCCCGACCGGTTCCTCCATCGATACCGACCATCCCGAGGGCCGGGTCGCCGGTGACACGACCGGCACGTTGTTCCGCGGGAGCGGAACCAGCCAGGCGGCTGCGGTGGTCTCGGGCGCGGTGGCGGTGCTGCTGCAGGCCTACCCGGCGCTGACGCCCGACCAGGTCAAGTCCCTCCTGGTGAACACCGCAGACGCGATGCAGGAAGGCCGATGCGAACGCGGTCGGCGCCGGCACGCTGGACATGGGCGGTGCCTACGAGCTGGCCGCCGGCATGCTGGCACCGACAGGACCGCGGCCAGGATGCGCGCCGTGCGGCGCGTCCAGAAATTCACACAGTCCACCGGCCAGGGCTCGATCGACGCCGCCCGCGGCGGCTCCTCGCTGGTCGACCCGGATGGCAACGCACTGACCGGTGAGATCGACGTCCAGGGCAACCCGTGGGACCCGGCCGCCTGGTGAAGGCAGCGTCCGCCAAATCACGTGGTCCGGCGGCGCTACCTCGGGGCCACCTGGACCGGCGTCGGCTGGGACACCGCCAGCGCCGACGGCGCCCGCTGGTCCGGGGCTCGCTGGTCGGGTGCCCGGTGGAGCAGCGACAGCTGGTCCGGTGCTCGTTGGTCGGGTGCCCGTTGGTCGGGTGCCCGCTGGTCCGAGCTCGTGGTCCGGCGCCCGCCGGTCCGACAACGGCTGGGGATGATCCCTCTTGCCGGGCGCTTGCAACCACCGCACCCCCAGGGTGACCGTTCTGCATCCGGTACAGCTTCCGCGTGATCGACTCGGCAGGTCCAGGACCCTCCTGGTCCTGGGCCTGCCGACGCTTTTTGGCGTGTGGACAAAATCGTCCTGAACATGACAACTGCCTCGAATGTGCACATCGAAGCCACGATGGAGTGGTCGCATCCCCGTTGGGGGTGCAATCCCATCTTTCGCGTGACCGTTCAAAGCCATGCTCGTCCTCGATATGTAAGCGGCCAGACGTACCACCCACTACCTGCACCGAGGAGCTCAGTGCTACTCCCCTTCCGTCGAGCAGAGGCCGCCCCCCGGGCGGCTCGCCGGCACACAGTGGTCCCGCACCCGATGACGTCCAGCGGGTCCGGATGCGGCATCTCCACTAGTGCTCACCGGTACGACGACGGCCGGGGCTGCTCCCGATGAGCGGGCGTCAGTGGGCGTCCAACGCCCGGTATGTGACGCTGGCCGTGGCCGGCGTACTCGGCGGCCTCGCCGCCGTCATCGGTTGGCAGGCAGGGTCCGGGCCGATCGTGGTCCTGGACCTGCCGGACACGGCGATCCTGGCCGGTCTGGTCGCACTCTTCTTCCTGGCGGAATATTCGCTGCTCAACGTGGAGTTCCGCCGAGAGGCCCATTCCCTGACGTTGGCCGGGGTGCCGGTGATGTTAGCGGTGCTGCTGGCCCCGGCCCACACCGCGGTTCTGGCGAGGGTCCTCGGCGCACTCGCGGCTCTGCTGCTGCAGCGCATCGACTGGGACAAGGTGGTCTTCAACACCGCCAGCTACGCCTTCGAGATCGCCGTCAGCAGTGCGTTGGCCCGGTTGCTGATCGGATCGGACGACCACCTGGGGGCGGACACCTTCGCGATCGTCCTGGTCGTGGTCGTCGCGGTGGACCAACTGATGAGTGGGGTCGTGCTCTGGATCATCCGGCTGCACGGCGGCCACCTGGGTCGGCGCCAGATCGTCCGGGTGCTGACCACGTCGGTGGCGATGAGCGTGATGACATCGTCGTTCGCCGCTGCGATCGTGGTGCTGATCAACCGGGCGGGTGCCCTCGGTATCGAGCTGGTGGTCCTGGTCACCGTCATCACCTCGGTGGCCTACCGCGGCTACGCATCGACGCGGCGCCGCCACCAGAGCCTGGAACTGATGCACAACTTCGTCGCCGACGGGGTCGGTGCGGAGTCGGTCAACGCGCTGACCGAACAACTACTGCGCCGTATCCGGACCCTGATGAACGCCGGTAGCGCCGAACTGCGCATCTTCGCGCCCGAGGCAACGCCGCGCGCCCTCGACGGTCGCCCCGAGGCGGGCGTCCGGCCGGCCGACGTCGCCGTCCGGATGCTCGTCACCGACGACCCGGGCCTGCACACCACGCAGGAGGTGGTGGACCCGGCGGACTGGCTGACCCTGCGGGTCCGCACCGAGAACGAGCCGGCGCTGCTGGCGCGGGACGCCAAGGACCGCGGTATCCGGGCCTGGCTGAAGTCGCGGGATCTGCGCGACGCCGTCATCGTCCCGCTTCCTGCCAACCAGGGCACGGCCGGCCTCGTCCTCGTCGGCGACCGACTGGGTGAGACGACGACGTTCACCGACGACGACGTGAGCCTGCTGCAGACCCTCACCGGTCACCTGGCGGTGGCCCTGCGCAGCACCCAACTGGTGGAGAAGCTCAGCTACGACGCCAGTCACGACTCGCTGACCGGGCTGTACAACCGCTCGTACCTGACCAGCTGCATCCAGGACACCCACGCCGGCCGCGTCACCAGAGACGCCGGCGTAGCGATCCTGCTGCTGGATCTGGACGGGTTCAAGGAGGTCAACGACACCCTGGGCCATGCTGTCGGCGACCGACTGCTGCAGATCGTGGGGAAGCGACTGGTGTCGCACACTCCTACCGGGGCCATCGTCGCCCGGCTCGGCGGCGACGAGTTCGCCGTGCTGGTCCGCGACCTGACCGGCGGCCAGGATCAGGCGCTGGCGATCGCCCAGCAGATCGCGGACTCACTGCTGCAACCGTTCCACCTGGACGAGGCCCGGTTGGACGTCCAGGTCAGCATCGGCGTGACGTTCTCGACCGGTCTCGACCCCGCCGACGATCTGTTGCGTCAGGCCGATACGGCGATGTACACCGCCAAGACCGCCCGGCAGCCGATCTCGCTCTACAACGCCGAGATGGACCGGATCCGCACCGAGCGCCTGGAACTCCTCACCGATCTGCGTGCTGCACTGCGTACCGACCCCGACCAGTTCCTGCTGCACTACCAGCCCAAGATCGACCTGAAGACCGAAGCCCTCATCGGCGTCGAGGCGCTCGTCCGCTGGCAGCACCCCCGCCTCGGGTTCATCGGGCCGGACCTGTTCATCCCGCTCGCCGAGGCGACCGGTCTGGTCGACGAACTGACGCCGCTGGTGCTCGACCAGGCGCTGGCCGAGTGCGCGATCTGGACCGCGCGCGGCCACCGCGCCAGCGTCGCGGTGAACTTCTCCGCCCGCAACATCGAGAACCCACGGCTGCCCCATATGGTCGCCGACGCCCTGAGCACGCATCGGGTGGACCCGGCCCTGTTGGTCGTCGAGATCACCGAGAGCAGCGTGATGGGCGATCCGAAGCAGACCACCCCCGTGCTGCACCAGCTCAACAACCTGGGCCTGAGCCTGTCCTTGGACGACTTCGGTACCGGGCATTCGAGCCTGGCCTACCTCCAGCAGCTGCCGGTGACCGAGGTGAAGATCGACCGCTCGTTCGTCATCGGGCTCGATGCGGCCGACCCCACGAACAGCCGCGCCCTGGTCCGCAGCATCGCCGGTCTGAGCAAGAACCTCGGGCTGCGGGTCGTCGCCGAAGGCGTGGAGAACGAGGAGCGGCTCGCCGAACTCCGCGAACTGGGCTGTGACATCGCCCAGGGTTACCACATCAGCCGGCCGCTGGCCGCCCCTGAGCTGCACGACTGGATGTCCCGCTGGGCCGCCACCCACAGCACCCGGCGGCTGCGCCTTCTCGAGGCGATCGAGGTCGACCGCCCGGCGGTCGGGCTGAGGCCCGGACCCGGGCTTCACCGGAGTAGCCGGCCGGCGCCGAAGCTTCACACACCGTTACGGTCGTACACCGGGCTCGGCCCCTTTCGAATGACATCAAACCTGATCGGAGCGCGTTGTGGCTCAGTATCTGACGTACAGTAAGATTCATTCGAGTGGCGTCACGTTCGGAGTGCGCTCTTCAGTTACTGTAGTCGTGATACCGTCTGGCAGCATCGTGCGTCTCCCTTATGAAACGCCATCACCCACCCTCGCGCGAACCTACCGAGGAGCTCCGTGTCCAAGCCCATCACGTCGAGCGAGCACCCCCGCGCCGCCCGGCGGAATCCGATGGCGGATGACCGCCCTTGCCGTCGCCGCTCTGGTCCCGTGCACCTTCGGGTCCACCTTCTCGGCGGTGGCCGAGGTGGCCCAGGCCCAGCAGGTCGGCCCTCCCGCGACGACCGTGTCCAGCGGTTGGGCGGGGGGCAAGTGGGGTGATGCCGCGGCGGACAAGGCTGCGAAGAACGCCTACGGGAAGAACTCCGCCGAGCGGGACGCCGGCTCGCTGTACACCGTGAGCAATGCGATCGGTGCTCGTAAGGTCTGGAAGGCCAAGGACAGCCTGGGTCGGCCGGATCACCGGCCAGGGTGTCGGGTGTGGCGGTGCTCGACTCGGGCATCAACCGGGTTCCCGGGTCTGGACGGTGTCGCGCAAGGTGACCTACGGCCCGGACCTGTCCATCGAGGGCAACGGCGTGTTGGCCCAGCAAGGACACCTTCGGACACGGCACGATCATGGCCGGCATCATCGCCGGTCGTGGCACCGGCCACCGCGTCGTCGGATCTGGAAGGTGCGCCGGCACAGTTCCAGCTCGGTGTTGGCGCCGGACGCCAAGCTGCTCGCCGTCAAGTTGGCCACCACTGACGGCAGCACCGATGTCAGCCAGGTGATCGCGGCGCTGGACTGGGTGACCGAGCATCCGGTGATGGCCGACGGTACCCGGATCCGGGTGATCAACCTGTCCTACGGGACCGTCTCGGCGCAGAACTACCTCGCCGATCCGCTGGCGGCGCCGCCGAGAACGCCTGGCGCAACGGCATTGTGGTGGTGACCTCGGCCGGTAACGACGGCGCCACCGACGGGCGGCTGACCAACCCGGCGATCGACCCGTATGTGTTGGCGGTCGGTGCCGTGGACAGCGGCGGCGAGACCGACGGGCTGGAAAGCCGACAAGACCACAGGGGCATCGTTCTCCAGTGTCGGCAATGCCGCGCGACGCCCGGACCTGGCGGCGCCGGGAACGTCCATCGTGTCGGTGCGGGCCACCGGTTCCGCCATCGACACCGACCACCCGGAGGGACGGGTCGCCGGTGACGCCAGCGGCACGCTGTTCCGCGGAAGTGGTACCAGTCAGGCGGCCGCGGTCGTCTCCGGGGCAGTGGCGAACCTGCTGCAGGCGTACCCCACGCTGACGCCTGACCAGGTGAAATACGTGCTGGTGAACTCCGCAGACCGGGTCAAGCGCGGCGACCCGAATGCGAGTCGGTGCCGGGATCCTGAACCTCGATGACGCGCTGGACCTCGCCGCGAAGATGGTGGGCAAGGACAGCAGCGCGGCGCTGCGGATGCGTGCGGCTGCGGTGCAGACGGTTCACCCAGTCGACCGGGCAGGGCTCGATCGATGCGGCCCGTGGTAATGTCGTCGACCATCGTCGACCCGGACGGTAACCCCCTGACCGGTGAGATCGACGTCCAGGGCAACCCGTGGAACGCAGCCGGCTGGTGGCAGGCAGCGTCCACCCGGTACGATCGTGGTCGGGTGGTAGCTACCTCGGGAGCCACCTGGACCGGCGACCGGCTGGGACATCGACCGCCGGCGACGCTAGTCGCCCGCTGGTCGGGTGCACGGTGGTCCGGCGCCCGCTGGAGCGCTGACAGGTGGTCCGGCGCCCGGTGGTCCGGTGCCCGTTGGTCGGGTGCCCGCTGGTCGGGTGCCCGCTGGTCCGGCGCCCGCTGGTCTGGACAACGGCTGGGGCTAGCCGCAGCGGACCGGGCCTCGGTGTCCACTCGACGACCGGTCCGCAGCTGCGTCCGCCTACCGTCAGCCGATCGGTGCCGGCCCGCTGGTCTGCCGCACGACCAGCCGGGGCGGGATCACCTGCTCCCGAGGCTGATCGACCTCTGCACCTTGCGCTCTGGCGATCGCGCGTTCGACGGCGAGTCGGCTGAGCACCCGGACGTCCTGCGCCACCGTTGTCAGATTGACGAACGACAGCCGGGCCAGCCGGCTGTCGTCGAACCCGACGACGCTGACGCGGCCCGGCACGTCGACGCCGGAGTTGCGCAGCACCTCCAGGACACCGGTGGCGCACCGGTCGTTGAACACCGTGACCGCGGTCGGCAGGTCGGCAGCAAGCAGGGTCGTGGCCGCAGCGGCCCCGGCGTTCTCCGCCGGGCCGCCGGGCACGACTCGGGCCTCGGAGTCCAGCCCGTGCCGGTGCATCGCCTCCCGATAACCCCGGCGGCGGTCCGCCGCCCCGGGCGATCGGCCACCGTCGACGTGCACGATCCGGCGGTGCCCGCACTCCACCAGATGGTCCACCGCCTGATGCAGGCCCAGATCGTCCGCAGTACGCACGACGTCGATCAGGTCGTGCCGGACCGGTCGGGTCACCACCACGACCGGCGTCCGGGCCGCGACGCCGGCCAGGTAGCTCACTCGGGACTCCGGTCCCAGCAGGATCAACGCGGTGCAGCGGTCGTCGAGCAGATCGTTCACGGCGGCCTCCTCGGTGCGGGACGGGGTGACCGCGCTCAACGTGATCTGGTGACCCCCGTGCGCGGCGGCCTCGTACAGCTCGGTGAGCAGATCACCGTGGAACGCCTGCTCGACCCCGAACACCACCCCCAGCAGTCGGCGATCGCTGCTGCGCAGCAGTCGCGCCCGGGTGTCCGGCCGGTACCCCAGCTCGTCGGCAGTCCGCAGAACCCGCTCCCGGGTGGCGGCACTGGCACCGGGGACGCCGCGCATCACGATCGACACCAGCGCGACCGACACCCCGGCGGCGGCGGCCACATCGGCCATCGTCTGTCGACGTTCCAGCGGTCCGCGGGTCATACCCCACCCTAGCCACTCGTCGCTAGCACGTTCTAGATCGGACGGTCGACCCGGGGCCGGCGCTCGGAACGGTCGCTGGGTCCGAACACAGCCCGCGCACGGCGACGGTCAGTAGGATCGGGGTTCGGGCACGTCTGCTCCGATCCGTTCGTCATCACACCCGCTGGGAGCGTTGTCCGTGGTCTGGTTCCGCCGCACCAAGGTCGAGCATTCACCCGACGGGTCGATGTCGTTGATGGAGCACCTGTACGAGCTCCGCAAGCGGCTGATGTGGGCCGTCATCTTCATCGTGCTCGGGATGATCCTGGGCTTCATCTGGTTCGACAAGAGCGTCGGCCCGATCCCGTCCCTGGGCACCTTGCTCATCGAGCCGTTGCGGGTGGCACTGGACGACGAGAACGCCAGACTGCTGGCGCTGAGCCCGTTCTCGGGCCTGCAGTTGCAGCTCAAGGCGGCGTTGATGGCCGGCCTGGTGTTCTCCTCGCCGGGTTGGCTCTACCAGATCTGGGCGTTCGTCACCCCCGCGCTCTACACCAAGGAACGCCGGTATGCGGTCACCTTCGTGACGCTGGCGGTCCTGCTGTTCAGCGGCGGCGCATACCTCGCCTACCTGGTCATCCCGGAAGGGCTGCGGGTGCTGTTCGGCTTCGGCTCCGACAGCGTGGTGAACGCGCCCGGGCCGGCGGAGTACTACTCGTTCCTGATGACGCTGCTCATCGTCTTCGGCATCAGCTTCCTGCTGCCGCTGTTCATCGTGGCGCTCAACTTCATCGGCGTGGTCAAGGGTCGGCAACTGGCCAAGTGGCGCCGGTACGCGATCTTCGGCATCTTCGTCTTCGCCGCCCTGGTGGTCCCGGGCAACGACCCGATCAGCATGCTGGCGCTGGCCCTGTCGATGGTGCTGCTGTACGAGATCAGCCTGCAGTTCGCGAAATTCAACGACCGACGCAAGGGCCGTGACAACCCGGAGGAAGAAGCGCTCGCGGCACTGTCCGACGACGAGGCGTCCGCGGTCTGACGACCCGCTCGGGCCACCCGGGCGGCTCCCGGCGTCCCCGGCCGAACGTATGACACGCTGGTGGGGTGAGTACTGAGCCGGAAGTGGAACTGTCCCCGGCCGAGCGGTTCCAGCAGTCGCGGCAGCGCGCCCGGTTCGCCGACCTGACGGAGTTCACCGCCGGACTGTCCTTCGCCCTCGACCCGTTCCAGCGGACCGCGTGTGAAGCGCTGGAGCAGGGGCAGGGCGTGCTGGTCTGCGCTCCGACCGGAGCCGGGAAGACGGTCGTCGGTGAGTTCGCCGTGTTCCGGGCCCTGCAGCACGGCGGCAAGTGTTTCTACACCACCCCGATCAAGGCGCTGTCCAACCAGAAGTACGCCGACCTCGTCGCGCGGCACGGCGCCCAGCACGTCGGCCTGTTGACCGGCGACACCTCGGTCAATTCGCACGCCCCGATCGTGGTGATGACCACCGAGGTGCTGCGCAACATGCTCTACGCCGACTCGCCCGATCTCGACGGGCTGACCTCGGTGGTGATGGACGAGATCCACTACCTGGCCGACAAGTTCCGCGGCGCGGTGTGGGAGGAGGTCATCCTGCACACCGACCTGTCCGTCCAGCTGGTCGGGCTGTCGGCCACGGTCAGCAACGCCGAGGAGTTCGGCGCCTGGTTGCAGGAGGTCCGCGGCCACACCACGGTCGTCGTCGACGAACACCGTCCCGTGCCGTTGTTCCAGCACATGATGGTCGGCCGCCGGATGTATGACCTGTTCGCCACGGCGAACACCGCCGACGACAGCGATCTTCTCCGGCAGCAGACCCGGATCGACCCGGCGCTGGCGCGGGCCGCGGCGGAGGCGGAGGCGCGGCACAGCCGGTTCAACGGCGGCGGCGGACCCGGCCGCCGGTCGCACGAGCCGCGGCGGCAGAGCTTCCGGCCGATCTCGCGGGTGGACGTCATCGAACGGTTGGACGGCAACGGACTGCTGCCTGCCATCACCTTCATCTTCTCCCGGGCCGGTTGCGACGCCGCCGTGCAGCAGTGCCTGCACTCGGGCCTGCGGCTCACCACCGAGTCGCAGCGCGCGGACATCCGGGCGGTCATCGACCGGCGGACCGCGGACCTGCCCGAAGCCGACCTCGCGGTGCTGGGCTACTGGGAGTGGCGCGACGCCCTGGAACGCGGGATCGCCGCGCATCACGCGGGGATGCTGCCGGCGTTCAAGGAGACCGTCGAGGAGCTGTTCGTCGCCGGGCTGGTCAAGGCGGTGTTCGCCACGGAGACGCTGGCGCTGGGCATCAACATGCCGGCCCGGACCGTGGTGCTGGAGCGGCTGGTCAAGTACAACGGCGAAGGGCACGTCGACCTGACCGCGGGGGAGTACACCCAGCTCACCGGCCGGGCGGGACGTCGGGGCATCGACGTCGAGGGACACGCGGTCGTCATGTGGACCCCGGGGATGGATCCGCGCGGTGTCGCGGGGCTCGCGTCCAAGCGGTTGTATCCACTGCGGTCCTCGTTCCGGCCGAGTTACAACATGGCGGTCAACCTGCTGGCCAGAATGGGGCCCAAGCAGGCCCGTGCGCTGCTGGAGCAGTCGTTCGCGCAGTACCAGGCCAACGCGACTGTGGTCGGGGTGGCCCGCCAGCTGCGCCGCAACGAGACCGCCGTCCAGGCGCACTCCGCGTCGATGGCCTGTCACCTCGGTGACGTCGAGGAGTACTTCGGCCTCGTCGACGAGCTGACCCGGCGCGAGAAGGACGCCGCCCGCGGTGGCGCCGCCCGCCGGCGCAACCAGACGCACGACGACCTGGGTCGGCTGCGCAAGGGCGATGTGGTGGCGGTACCGGGCGGTCGACGGGCCGGCCTTGCGGTGGTGCTGGATCCCGGGGTCAGCTCCGACGGCACCGCCCGCCCGCTGGTGATCACCGAGAAGCGCTGGGCTGGAAGGCTTTCCAACGCCGATTTTCGAGGGGCCGTCCCGGCGTTGGGCCACCTCAAGCTACCCAAGCACGTGGATCACGGGTCCGCCGACGTGCGTCGGCAGGTGGCCGCCGCCCTGCTGGCCCAGGGCATCGCGATGCCGCGCGGCGGCCCGCGTCGGGACGCCGGGGAGGACGCCGAGATCGGTGCGCTGCGGGCCGGCATCCGGTCGCACCCGGTGCACGGGTGCGCCGACCGGGACGCCCACCTGCAGTGGGCCAGACGGCGGGAGTCGCTGCTGGCCGAGACCAGGGCGCTGACCGCGAAGGTGTCCTCGGCCAAGGACTCGCTGGGCCTGGCGCTGGACCGGATCGTCGGCCTGCTGGGACGGCTGGAGTACCTGCAGGGAGCGCGGCTCACCGACGCCGGTCGCCAACTGTCGCGGATCTGGTCCGAGAGCGACCTCGTCGTCGCCGAGTGCCTGCGCACCGACGCCTGGTCGGGCCTCGGGCCGGCGGATCTGGCCGCCACTGTCTCGGTGTTGGTCTTCGAGGCCCGCCAGGACCTCACGACAGCGCCGCGGCTGCCGAGCACCGCCGCGGCCACCGCGATCGCGGAGACGGTGCGCACCTGGGCCCGGATCGCCGGGCTCGAGCGGGAGGCCCAGCTGCCGGTCACCCGCGAGCCCGACCCCGGATTCGCGGCCGCCGTCGCCGCCTGGGCGGACGGCGCGACGCTGACGCAGGCGCTGACGATCGCCTCGGCCTCGGGCTCGGAACTGTCCGCCGGTGACTTCGTCCGCTGGTGCCGTCAGGTGATCGACCTGCTGGACCAGCTGCAGGGGGTGGCCGCCGGTACCGTCGGGCAGGTGGCCGGGGACGCCGTCGTCGCGCTGCGCCGCGGTGTGGTCGCGCTGGGTGCCGGCTGACCCGTTCCGGACCCGCGAACTCGATGTGGGTGGTCTGATATGCGCTGGTCGGACGGGTGGCGTGATTGGATCAATCCGGACATGACGACCCGAGCGGGCCGGGTGCGTGTCCGCCCGTTCTCGCACGAGGTGAGGGAGTCACCATGAGCACGCCGCAGGATCCGTCCGATCACCCAGCAGACGGCCCAGCAGGGCCGCCGCCGAGCCCTCGCACCGCGCGCCGGTCCGAACCGGCGTCGGACGAGCAGGGCTGGGACCGACGTGCGGATGACGAGCGCACCTGGGGGCAACCGCAGCCCCGGCAGCAGGGTGATGGCGGGCAGTGGTACGCCCAGCAGGGTCATGACCAGCAGACCCCGTCGTACGGTCAGGCACCGCCGTACGGTCAAGCCCCCGGCTATGCCCAGGCGCCGCCCTACGGTCAAGCCGCGGCGTACGGTCAGGCTCCGCCCTATGGTCAGGCCCCCGGCTATGCCCAGGCCCCGCCCTATGGTCAGGCCCCCGGTACGGTCAGGCCCCCGGCTATGCCCAGGCCCCTCCTTACGGTCAGGCCCCGCCGTATGGTCAGGCCCCCGGTTACGGTCAGGCCTCACCGTACGGCCCGCCGATGGATGCAGAGCCCTTCGGCGGGCAGCACCCAGGCCCATCACCCGAAGGTCCGGCGACGAGCGGCGGCAGGACGTCGCTGATCGTCGCGGCCGTGGTGGCCCTGGCAGTCGCGGTGGCGGCGGTGGCAGCGTTCCTGTGGCCGGGGTTCCTGATCAAGAAGACCTTCGATGCCGATGCCGTGGCGTCCGGCGTCCGCGGCATCCTGACCACGGCCAGCCCGGACGGGTACGGCATCGACGACGTCAGCAACGTCGCCTGCCCGACCGACCGGTCGATCGTGCGGGACACCACCTTCGACTGCACCGTCGACATCGCCGGTGAGTCCAAGATCGTCACGATCGTGGTCACCGGTGACGAGAAGAACGAGGCCGAGAAGGGCAATTACACCGTCGGCCTGCCGCACTGACGCCGCCGCACTGCCCCGGCCGCACCGGCACCGGCATCGGAATCGGAACCGGCGGGACCTTGTGCTCTTCCGACCCGGGACTGCGGTGACCAGCCTGGAGTCATGACACTGACCGTGGCCGCCCAGAACCCCGACGTCGATCATCCTGATGCGAGCACCACGGGATCGACGGCGTCAGGTCCGCTGCCGCGGCCGACGCTCAGCCCGACCGAGCTGGCAGATCTGCACGCCTGGTGGCGGGCCGCAAACTACCTCGCGGTCGGGCAGATCTACCTGCTCGACAATCCGCTGCTGCGCAGGGAGCTGGTCGCCGAGGACGTCAAGCCGCGGTTGCTGGGACACTGGGGTACGACACCCGGGTTGAACTTCGTCTACGCACACCTCAACCGTGTCATCCGCAATGACGACGTGAATGCGATCTTCATGGCCGGTCCCGGCCACGGCGGGCCGGCCCTGGTGGCCTCGGCATACCTGGACGGCACCTACTCCGAGGTGTATCCGCACATCACCCGCACGACCGACGGGCTGCGACAGTTCTTCCGCCAGTTCAGCTTTCCCGGTGGCATCCCCAGTCACGTCGCCCCGGAGACGCCGGGTTCCATCCACGAGGGCGGGGAGCTGGGGTACGTGCTCTCGCACGCCTACGGCGCCGCCTTCGACAATCCCGACCTGGTGGTCGCCGCGGTGGTCGGGGACGGCGAGTTCGAGACCGGGCCGTTGGCCGCATCCTGGCACGCCGACAAACTGTTGGATCCGGTGCACGACGGTGCCGTGCTGCCCATCCTGCACCTGAACGGCTACAAGATCGCCAACCCGACGATCCCGGCCCGGATCCGGCGCGACGAGCTGCTCGACCTGCTCCGCGGTTTCGGTCATGAGGTGTTCACCGTCGAGGGATCAGACCCGATCCTGCTGCACGAGGTGATGGCCACGACGATGGATCGGGTGCTGGCCCGGATCCGCGAGATCCAACACGGCGCCCGCCGGAACGGGGTCACCGAGCGGCAGCCGTGGCCGATGATCCTGCTGGTCACCCCGAAGGGCTGGACCGGGCCGAAAGTGATCGACGGCCTGCAGTACGAGGGCACCTGGCGCTCGCACCAGGTGCCGTTGACCGCGACCCGGACCGACCCGGCGCACCGCGCGATGCTGGCCGAGTGGATGCGGTCC
Source organism: uncultured Actinomycetota bacterium (assembly GCA_963784315.1). Classification (GTDB taxonomy): domain Bacteria; phylum Actinomycetota; class Actinomycetes; order Mycobacteriales; family Nakamurellaceae; genus Nakamurella. The sequence goes on along the minus strand of CAWAQR010000001.1, from coordinate 53,158 downwards.
TACCGCCCCGAGGAGTTGTTCGACGCCAACGGCCGGGTGGTGGACCGGATCGCGGCGCTGGCCCCGGTCGGCGATCGGCGGATGAGCGCGAACCCGCACGCCAACGGCGGGTTGTTACGGAAGCCATTGGTGCTCAGAGACTTTCGAGAACGGGGAGTACCGGTCACGACCCCGGGGGCCACCATGCACGAGCCGACCCGGGTGCTCGGCCGGTACCTTCTCGACGTCATGATCGACAACCCCGACAACTTCCGGCTGGTCGGTCCGGACGAGACGGCGTCCAACCGGCTGGACGCCGTGTACGCCACCACCGACAAGGTATGGCAGGGCGAGATCCTGCCCACGGACGAGCATCTCGCCCGGTCGGGCCGCGTCGTGGAGATCCTCTCCGAGCACACCTGCCAGGGCATGCTCGAGGGCTACCTGCTGACCGGCCGACACGGCATGTTCTCGTGCTACGAGGCTTTCATCCACCTCGTCGACTCGATGTTCAACCAGCACGCCAAGTGGCTCAAGGTGACCCGCGGGATCGGCTGGCGACGACCGATCTCGTCGTTGAACTACCTGTTGACCTCACACGTCTGGCGGCAGGATCACAACGGCTTCTCCCACCAGGACCCGGGTTTCGTCGATCACGTCATCAACAAGAAGGCCGACGTGATCCGGGTGTACTTCCCACCGGACACCAACACGCTGCTCTCCACCGCTGAGCACTGTCTCGCGTCGGAGAACTACGTGAACGTCATCGTCGCCGGGAAGCAGCCCTGCTACGACTGGTTGAGCCCCGACGAGGCGGGCAACCACTGCGCCCGCGGCCTGGGCATCTGGGACTGGGCGTCCAACGACGACGGCGACCCCGACGTCGTCATCGGCTGTGCCGGCGACGTTCCGACGCTGGAGGCGCTCGCCGCGGTCGCCATCCTGCGAGAGAGCCTGCCGGAACTGAGGATTCGCTTCATCAACGTGGTCGACCTGATGCGCCTGCAGGATGACACCGAGCATCCGCACGGGCTGTCCGACGCCGATTTCGACGCACTGTTCACCACGGACAAGCCGGTCGTCTTCGCCTACCACGGGTATCCCTGGCTGATCCATCGGCTCACCTACCGCCGCGCCAACCACACCAACCTGCACGTCCGCGGGTACAAGGAGGAAGGCACCACCTCCACCCCGTTCGACATGGTGATGATGAACGACATGGACCGCTTCCATCTGGTCATGGATGTCATCGATCGGGTCCCGGCGCTTCGTTCCCGCGCCGCACTCCTGCGGCAACGGATGGTCGACGCCCGGGCCGAAGCCCGACGCTGGACCCGGGCACACGGTGACGACGTGCCGGCCGTTCGGGACTGGGCCTGGGGTGGGCCTGCTTCGACAGCCTTCCTTCCCGAACCCGGGAGTGCCGTGGTGGCACCAGCCCCGCCGGGCCGCCCGGGCTGACCCACGGGCACACCCGGGCGGGCGGCCGAGTCCGGCTCAGCCGACCAACGCCGCCAGCGTCCGGCTGAGCCGGTCCACACTGCTGCCCACGCCGTACTCGGCCGCCAGCGTGGCGAGCCGGTCCGGGTCGGCAGCTACCGGCGGGACCACCGGGTCGTCCCGGTCCATGATGACGGTGGTGTCCCGGGCCACCCGGACGACGGTCATCGCCGCCTCCAGGTAGGCCAGCGCCGGGCTCAGCTTGTGGCGCATCGATGCGGTCAGGCCCGAGGCCGAATCGGCTACCGCCGCGATCAGGCCTTCGAGAGTGCCGAAACGCGCGATCAGCGAGGCTGCGGTCTTCTCTCCGACCCCCGGCACACCGGGCAACCCGTCCGACGCGTCACCGCGCAGCGCGGAGAAATCCGCGTATCCCGCCGCCGGGATGCCGTACTTGGCTGCGACCGCCGCGCCGGTGAGCACCTCCGTGCGGGCCATCCCGGCCCCGATGTAGCGCACCCGCACCGGCGGCTCGTCGTCGGTGGCGAGTTGCATCAGGTCGCGGTCGCCGGTGACCACCTCGACCGGGCGGACCCGGCGCTCGGCGAGGGTGCCGATCACGTCGTCGGCCTCGTAGCCCTGGGCGCCCGCCAGCGCGACGCCCATCGCGCCGAGGATGTCGAGCAGGACGGGAACCTGCGGCGACAGCTGATCCGGGACGAGCTCCTGGGCCACCCCGCGCACCGGAGGGGCGGCGGTCCTGGACCCGGTGGGTCTTGTAGGACGGGATCGCGGCCACCCGGAACGCGGGCCGCCAGTCCAGATCCAGGCAGGCCACCAGGTGGGTGGGCCGGCCGTCCTCGACGACCCGTCGGATGATGTCCAGCGATCCGCGGATCGCGTTCGTCGGCCGGCCGTCCGGTGCCGTCACCGAACCCGGCACGGCGTAGAAGGCCCGGAAATAGATGCCGGCGAGATCCAGGAGTTGCAACATGGCTGCACGCTATCCCGGACGGTCGACGCGCAGCGCGGGCGTCGCAGCGACCGACCGACACGCACGGGGTGACCGTTAGGGTGATCGGCATGCCGACCGCTGCGCTGCCCTACCGCGACCGCCTCGATCGGCTCCGCGCGCAGGTCCGCGACCTGGGTGCCGACGTCGCCGTCCTGACTCCCGGCCCGGACCTGGCCTACCTGCTGGGCCATACGGTGGCATCCCACGAGCGGCTGAGCTGCGTGATCGTGCCGCTCGCGGGCCCCGCGGCCCTGCTGGTCCCGCAGTTGGAACGGCTCGGCTGGACCGGGACGTCCGTGGCGGACACCGTCGACATCAGCACCTGGTTGGACGGGCAGGATCCGTACGCGCTGGTCGCGGACCTGCTGCCGGCGGGTGTGCGGGTGATCGCCGTCGGTGACCACATGCCGGCCGGGCATGCGCTGCGGATCCAACGGGCGGTCCCCGGTTCCGTGCTGGTGCCGGCGGGTACGGCGGTGGCGGCGCTGCGGGCCCAGAAGTCCGCCGACGAGATCGACGCGCTGGCGGCCGCGGGTGCGGCGATCGACCTGGTCCACGAGCGCATCGGCGAGTGGCTCCGGCCGGGCCGGACGGAGCACGACGTTGCCGCCGACATCACCGCTGCCATCGTCGCCGCGGGGCATCGGCAGGCCGATTTCGTCATCGTCGGGTCCGGGTCGAACGGCGCCAGCCCGCACCACGAGGCGTCGGACCGGATCATCGGGGCCGGCGACCCGGTCGTGATCGACATCGGCGGACCACACCGCACCGGTTATTTCTCCGACTGCACCCGGACGTACCAGGTGGCCGGTGATCCGGATCCGGAGTTCCGGACGGTCCACGAGATCGTCCAGCGGGCCCAGCAGGCCGGGGTGGACGCCGCGGTCGTCGGGGCGCCGTGCGAAGCGGTCGACGCCGCCGCCCGGCAGGTCATCGACGACGCGGGCTACGGGGAGTACTTCATCACCCGCACCGGCCACGGCATCGGTCTCGAGGTGCACGAGGACCCGTACATGGTGGCGGGGAACGATCGGCTGATCGCGGCGGGGATGGCCTTCTCGGTGGAGCCGGGGATCTACCTGCCCGGTCGGTTCGGGGTCCGGATCGAGGACATCGTCATCGCGACAGCGGACGGCCCACGACGGGTCAACAATTGCCCGCGAGACCTCATCATCGTGTGAGGCGGCCCCAAGGGTCGCGTGTCACGCAACCCGTCCCCGCATCCGGGTGACGGACAACCGGTGTCGCCGCACCATCACCCGGCGAGTGGTGCAAGGGGAGAAGGCAGCATGCTCGAGGAGATCGACGCGCGAATCGCGAACGAACTGGCGGCGGACGGCCGGTGCTCCTACACCGACCTCGCGGAGCGGGTCGGGTTGTCGGTGTCTGCCGTGCACCAGCGGGTGCGGCGGCTCGAACAGCGCGGCGTCATCAAGGGCTACGCAGCCCGGATCGGCGGCGAGGAGATCGGGCTGCCGCTGACCGCTTTCGTGTCGCTGACCCCGATCGATCCGGCCGCCGCCGATGACTACCCCAGCCGCCTCGTTCATTTGCGGCAGGTGGAGGCGTGCTACTCCGTGGCGGGCGTGGAGTCCTACATCCTGCGGGTGCGGGTTCCCACGCCCGGCGCACTGGAAAGTCTGTTGGCCCAGATCCGCGCCGCAGCGCACGTGTCCACCCGGACCACGGTGGTGCTGTCCACCCCGTTCGAGGACAGGCCCCCCCTGGTGGAGACGCAGGACTGACCCGCTGCGCCGGTAAGACGCATTCTGCACCGGAGTTCTTAATTCGATTCACCCGCATGGCACGATATGGCTACGCTCAGTGCGTAGTCGTCCAGGGGGGTGGCAGATGGCTCGCGTCTTCATTTACCAGCACAGCAAATTGTCTTTCGCGCAGATCAAGGACGCGGTCGAATCGCTGCCGAAAAGGCGGCGCGTGGAACACGGGCGCGGGTGGGTGATCGGTCGGCCGGGCGAAGAGGCGCGTGTCTACCCCGTTCCCGAACCGGAGTTGCAGCGACACAATGCCGAGAAGGTGGAGGTTCGGCGGGCGCTGGGCCTGATGAACGTCATTCAGCGCCGCATCAACACCGCGCTGCTGGTCTACGTCCAGGACCAACCACTCCCGTTGATCACCGATCTGCTGGCTCCGGTGCAATTGTTGGCCGACCAGACAGTTCTGGAGCAGGCGCAGACATTGGCCCACCGGCTGAAGGCACACGGTCTGGTGGTGATCGACGACACCGACAGCGGGGGAGGCATTTCCCGGATCAGGCCGTCGGATCACACCCGCCTCTGAACACCGGCCGGAAAGGCGCGGAATCGTCAGTTCTGCTCCTGCACGATGTCTCCCGGGCCGACCCCGAGATGACGCTCGAGGTCGGCCGGGGAATGGTCGCGCAGGAAGTGCGCGAACTTCACCGCGACGGTGGCCATGTGGTCCTCTGCGGTGCGTCGACTGATGTACATCCGGCCGGCGATGGAGGCGAACGACTCACCGCGCGCCCGCGCGGACAGGATCTCCCGCTGTCGCTCGGTGAGGGTCGGCAACGATCCGTGCCGCTCGACGAGTTCGGCGAGCCCGGTCAGAGCGGGGGTGATCTGGATGCCGCCGTCGGCCACCCGGATGATGGCCTGCCGCAGGCTGTCGATGGGCTCCGCTTTGTGCACGATGCCCCGCGCACCGGCAGCCAGGCAGGCGGCGAGGACCTCGCGGCGTCGTTCGTTGGTGTAGATGAGGGCGCGGTGGCCGGCGGCGGTCACCGCGCGTACCCCACCGGTTCCCTGCAGCATGCCGGTCCGGCCGGTGCCGGCCAGCACCAGGTCGAGCAGGACCACGTCGGTCCGGGGGGCGGTGGCCAGCAGCGATTCGATGTCGGGAAAGCACCGCATCGGCCCGGCGTCCGGCAGCAGCAACGGGACGCCCTCGCGGATCACGGTGTCGTCGTCGACCACCGCCAGCACGAGATCGGTGAGGGTGCTCATGCTGTCGCCTGGATCGGGCATCGGATGGTGACGCAGGTCCCGCGGTGCGGTGCGGTGTCGATCTCGACGGTGCCGCCGAACAGGCCGATGGCATCCCGCACCTGGTGGGTGAGCCCGTAGCCGGCGGTGGACCAGGCGTGGTCGAACCCGACACCGTCGTCTCTGACGGTCAGTTCCCACGTGCTGCTCCCGTCGGTGTCGGCGTGCAGCACGACCTCTTGGGCGGCGGCGTGTCGGCGGATGTTGTGCAGCAGGGTGGTGACCGCGGAATGCACGGTCCCGGCGAGGCCCGGCCCGAGACGGACCGACGCCGCCAGGTCGAGGGAGTAGACGATCACCAGGTCGGAGAACGGGGCGGCGGCCCGGTTGACGGTGGCGACCAGGCCGCCGTCACGGGACAGGTCCCGAGGTCCGGTCAGGAACTGCCGGATCTGATTCGCGGCGGTCGTGGCCTGGTCCCGCAGCAACACGGTCAGCGACGAGTCGGTGCCCGGGTTGGCCAACATCCGCAGGACGGTCTCCTGGTCGTGCAGCAGATCCCGCTGCCGGCGCAGCATCGATTCTTCGGCGGCGCGGGCGGCCTCGGCGCGGGCGACGTCCGCGTCGCGCCCCAGCCGGCGCAGGTAGCCACCCAGGGCGCGGCTGAAGAAGCCGGTGGCCGCCAATCCCAGGGTGTTGCTCACCACCGTCGTCAGGCCGCCACCGGACGCCACCGAGGGCAGGCTCGCGGCCGAGTACGCGACCACGAGAACAAGCACGGCAATGGCGGTCTGACGGCGCCGTGGGAATCCCACACCGGCGATGAACGCGGCAGCCATCGAAATACCGAATCCCCACCCCGTCCAGGTCCCGACCCGATCCGCATCGGTGGTGAACCACAGCTGCCCGAGAGTGGCCACCGCAGCCATCGCGACATCCACCGCCGCAATGTGGGGATGCAGAAGACTCCGCAAGCGCATCAACGTTGCCAGCAACCACACCGATTCCGCCAGGTAGGCCACCATCAGGCAGAAGTCCAGCACCGGTCGGGTGGCGAACGAGATGCCGGGCACCGCACCCACACCCAATTGAACGACGTTGGTCGTCCGGATCACCACCACCATGAAGACCAGATACATCTCCACGCCGGCCAGCGTGGTGGGCAATGCGCCGTCCCCGCGCCACCACCGCACCAGCGCCGCCAGTTGCCGGGGGTGATCGCGCCATCCAACGGAGTGGTGACGACGTTGCAGCATCGATCGATTATCGCTGTCCGCGCTCAGTCGGAGAACCGTAATATCCCGGGTTCCGTCGCCGCGCCGATTCGCCCATAGTGGAATTCCCAGCGCGTCGACGTCGGGAAACGCCGAAGCGGAAGGTCCGTCTCCGAAGGGAATGGCGATGAATGTTCTTCGGCTCCTGCGCAGACCATCACCCGGGCATCCGGCCGGACCCGGGACCGGCTCGCGACCGGTGCACCTGTCCCCACTGGTCAGGCTGGCGCGGGTCGGCGACCCACGGCAGGGCCAGCGTGGAGTACCGCGGCAACGGGTGGTCGGAGGGGTCCGCCCGTTGCCCGGCACCACCGACCTCGGTCTGAAAATCCGGTAGCAAAACCGCCGATAACGGCGGTTTCGCTACCCGATCCGGGACAGGGCATCGGTACCGCCGACAACCCGTTGACGGTGCGTCCTACGGCCGGTGCGCACACTCGAACGGTGCTCTCCCACGCGCCCGGCCCACTCGTGGTGGACGGGCTGCCGGCGGTCCCGATCACGATCCGGCAGCTCACGGCGAGCGTCACCCTGGACGCCCGCGCCGGCACCGGTGCGGTGGACGCACTCATGCGCTACGAGGTCGGCCCGACGGCAGGCTGTCCGTTGTTCGATCTGCGGCAGCCGATCGATGCGGCATTCCTGGACGGCACCGCGATCGACCCCACGCGATTGCGGGCGCGTGCCATCGGTGCCGGTCCGGCCGCCACGATGCGCGTGCTGGACCTCCCGCAGGCCGCGCGGTCCGGCCACGACCTGAGATTCCGGTACCGGCTCGGTTCACCGCTGTCAGACCTGGGCGGGGCCTACCCGCCGGTGCTCGCGGCGCGCGCGGGCGGCCGGCTGCGGTGGTCCTTCGGAATGGCCGATCTGTTCGACGGCCGTCACCTGGAGATGTGGTTCCCCAGCAACCTGCCGTTCGATCAGTTCCCTTTCGAACTCGCCGTGGCGGTGACCGGGGCGGGGACCGCCCACACGCTGATCAGCAATGGGTCGGTGACGGCGGTGGGGGCGCACCGCTGGCAACTGGCGTTCCCGGCCTGGTTCACCACTGTCTGCCCGTTGGTCGAGCTGCACCCGACGGACGAACTGGTCCACGCCCGACAACGGGTGGCACTGCCCGGCCCAGCCCGCTCCGTAATAGTGGACGTCTGGAAGCCCGCGGGGACTGTCGCAGATCCGGCGCGGGAGGCCGGCCGAATCCGACACCTGCTCACCGTGAACGACGCACTGTTCGGCCCGTTCCCCGCCGACCGATTCACCTGTTTCCTGCACGATGGCGACGGCGGGATGGAGTATGCGGGTGCCACCACCACCTCGGCGGGCGCGCTGGCGCACGAGGTGGCTCACAGCTGGTTCGCGCGCGGGGTGCTACCTGCGTCGGATGCAGATGGATGGTGGGACGAGGCCTACACCACGTACCTGACGTCGGGGGCGGCTCCAGCACCGCTGGACTTCGGCCGGCCCCCGGTGCAGCTGTGTTCCCGCCGTCCGTTCCAGCGGCACACCGATGCCCGGTCCTACGTCGAGGGCAGCCGATTGTTCAGCGGAATCGCCGCGATGATCGGTGCCGCCACGTTGACACAGGCCATGCGCACCCTCTTCCGGACTCGTGTCCGCAGCTGCCTGTCCACCGCTGAGCTCGAGGAGCACCTCGTCCGGCAGACCGGCGCCGCCGGCATCGTGGATGCGTTCCACCGCTTCGTCTACGGCTTCGCCGACGCACCGACGGGTGGCGTGCGGTTGGACCGGTTGTGGTTGGCGGCCGGGCCGGACGGACGGCCATGGATCAACGCACAGGTGAGCAACGACCGTCTCGCGCCGGTGTGCCGACATTTCCTGCTGCTGTTGTCGTCCGCACGTTTCGGGGCCCAGGGCGGCGAGTCCTTCGCGGCATCCCGTCGAGTCGCGGCGGTCGCGGGCTTCGACCTCGCCCCCGGCCGGTCACGGCACTTGCGGGTACCGGCTGCCGGGGTGCGACCCGACGCTTACGCGGATGCCATCGTGCTCACCGGCGCCGTGCAAGCGCGTCAGTCCCACCCGTCCGGGCTGCCCGGCGACCATCGCAATCGCACGGAGCTGCGGATCGTCCTCAGGCGGGTAGCCGCCGCGCATGGGAGGCGATCCGCGGTCTGCTGAGCGGGTCGACCCGGCCCCCGGTCCCCGGGCGCGGCGATACGACCGGCACGTCCAACCCCACTCGTTCGCACAGTTCGTCGGACGGGCGGATCCCCAGCTCGTGCCACAGCATTGCCGCGAAGGCGTCGAACTCGCGCAGCGCCTCGGAGGCGTTGCCCTCACTGAAGTAGGCATCGATCAGGGCTGCGTGCGCGCTCTCCCGGAGCGGCTCCTCGGCGATGACGGCCAGCATCGCGTCGATCGCCTCGGAGAATCGGTGTGCCCGGCGCAGGCGGGCCGCGCTCGCCTCCAGCGCGTGCAGCCGAGCCTGCCTCAGCTGCTCCCGGGCGAGCACCAGCCACGATTCGTCCCAACCGGGCAGCAGCTCGACCGACCGCGCGATGAGCTGTGCGGACTCCGCCGAGTGATCGTCGCGGTCGCCGATCATCTCGTCGGCGACCCGACGGAACCGGTGCACGTCGACGCTGACCCCGCCGAGGCGGACGGTGTCGGGCTCCACCACGATCAGCTGCGCGCCGGCTCGTCGGATCCGCCACAGTGCGGTGCGCAGGCTGGCCCGGGATCGGTCCGTGGTGGCGTCGGGCCAGAGCCGTTCGGCGAGAACGCCGCGGTCGCAGCTGTAGTGCTGCGCGTGGTCCAGCGACAGGTACGCCAACACCCGCCGGGAGTGCATCGGTAGCGCCACCGGCGTGCCGCCGACCCGCAGGGTGAAGCCGCCGAGGAGCCCCAGCTCGATGCGGGCGTCGTCGGCGGCATCCACGCCCGCGGATACCGAAGGTGCCACTGTGATCTCCTCGTCAGACCGCTCGTCCACACCGCGCGCGGCGGCTTCGCCAGTCTGAATTGTCATGTTTCACCCAGCGTCAACGCGACGTCAATGGCGACAGACCGTTGACGGACCGGATCACGCGGTTGGGTCACCGTGGAGCTGTGGCGACCTCCGACAATCGACTCATCGTGGTCCGGGCTTGGCGTGATCATGATCGTCTGATCATTCGGCTCATCTCCAGCGCGGGGCCGACCGGGCCGGCGATCGAGTCGGTCTTCGTGGACGTCGAGTCGGCCACCGCCCGGTTTGCCGAGGTTCTCAGCGAGTTGCTGGCGCTGTCGCCGTCGATCCAGCAGGTCCCGCGGACGGAGACGAAGCGTTGACGCCGGACCAGCATCCGATCGCCATCATCAGTGCCAGCAACCGGGTCCGACGCGGAGGTGGCACCATGCGAGTCGACGAATACGCGGGTCAGCAGGAGGACGTGCAGTACTTCTCGCCCTTCGCAGGCCTCACCCCGGCCGAGACGGGCGCCCAGTCCTTTCAACGAGGCGGCCGGCGAACGCGACAGCGCCTTCGAGGACTCCACCGTCGCGCCGTTCCAGAGCTACGTCGCCGCCGAGTCGCCGTTCAGTGAGGACTCCGTCACCGAGGCGCAACAGGTGGAGTCCGAAGCCCGCGAGTTCCTGGAGGCGCTGCACGACGAGGACTTCGAGGACGCCCTGGAAGAACTGATGAACGAAGGCGCGTCCCGGGTGCTCGCCGATGCGCAGCAGTGGTCGGTGGCACCCTCGGAATCGGAGGCCGGTGAAGCGCTCACCCAGTGGATGGCACCGATGCTGCCCGAATGGGAGCGCACCGTCGACGGGTTCGCCGCCGGCCTGGAGAACGTAGACCTGGCGGCCATGTCGGAGGGTGAGCTGACCGAGCTGCTCGAAACCTTGGAGACCCACCCGGCCCTGGAGTCGGAACTGTTCGGCAAGATCATCCGCGGTCTGGCCAACAAGGCCAAGGGGCTGATCAAGCAGGTCGTCAAGGTCGCCAAGAACCCCTTCAAGGGCGTGGTCGACATCGCGAGGTCGGGTCTGCGTACGGTGGCCGCCGGCGTCAAAGGGCTGGGTAAGCACATCCTCGGTCCGCTCTTCGCCAGGCTCAAGAAGGCCGGTATCGGACTGCTCAAGGGTGTGCTCAAGAAGCTGCTGCGCCCGCTGACGAACCTGCTGCCGGCGCAGGTGCGGCCGTTCATCCCGATCATCACCAAAGCGCTGGGCATCGGTGAGTTCACCGGCGAGGCGGCCGAGGGCGAGGGCGGATCGGAGTCCGGATTCGCCGCAGAGCTGGCTCGGACGTTCGACACCGAGATCGCAGCGATGCTGTTCTCCCCGATGGGAGAAGACGCCGCGGCCTTTTTGGAGGACCCCGAGACCGCAGCTCTCAGTGGCACTTTCGAGACGTTCGAGAGCCTGGAGGCCTTCGAGGACTTCGAGACTGCGGAGAACTTCGAGAGTTTCGAGGCGTGGGAGGCCTGGGAGTCGGCCGGGACCGGCGAAATGGGACACGCCGAACTGGCCCTCGCCGAGCTCGATGACGCCCGAGCCCGCCTGGGCGCCGAGCTGGCCGAGTTCACCGGCGAGAACCCGGTCCGGCCGATCGAGGAATTCCTGCCTGCCGTGCTGGCCATCCGTCCGTTGCTCAAGCTCGGGCTGAAATTGACCGGGGCCCGCTCCAAGCTCATCAACCTGCTCGCCCAGCCGATCGCGGCGTTGATCCGCAAGATCGTCGGTCGGGCGAACATCGCCCGCATCGCCGCGGTCGTCGGCCGCGAGCCGGACAAGATGATCGCGCGGGCCGGCGTAGGTGTGGCATTCACCGCGCTGGGCCTGGAGACGGCCGGGCAGGCGGCGGAGCAGGCGATACCGGGGGAGGCGCTGGCCTCCGCCGTGGAGGCGACGGTCAACCGCGTGTTGGACGAGCTGTCCGCCGAGGAGCTCGGCGATCCGCTCCAGGTGACTGCCGCCGTCCAGCGGGCGTTCGCGGAGTCGGCGGCGGCGTACCTGCCCGACGGAGTGCTGCGCGCCGAACTCCCGGAGCGGGAGACCGCGCACGAGGGGGGTCTCTGGGTTCTGATGCCCCGCTCCGCCGCGCCCCGCTACCGGTTCCGCAAGTACTCCCGGGTGCTGGCCGTCCCGATCACCCGGCGTGCCGCCCGGCTGGTCCCCTGGTCCGACGGCGGCACCCTGGAGCAGTACCTGACCGATCTGGGTGTCAGCCGCTGGCCGGTACCGGCCCGCATGGACCTGTACGAGACGATCCCCGGCACCTCTATCGGGCACTTCACCCGCGACGAGTCGCTGCCGACCGGTGAAGCACCCGCCGACAGCGAATACCAGGAGCTCACGCCGGAAGTGGCCGGGGTGCTGCTGGGCGAGCCGGGGCTGGGTCGTCGCGCGATCTCGGTGCGACCGACCCGGATCGCGACCCACACCCGCCCCGGTCAGCGGTTCTACCGCATCCGGGTGGCCCAGTTGCCGGCCGCCTCCACCCGTCGGCCGCGCCGGCAGGTCAGCATCCGGTGGGAACCCGGCAGCCGTCGGATGCGCATCGCGATCCGGATGTCGGAACGACGGGCCCGGACGCTGCAGGCGGCATTGCAGCGGTCGGCGCCGGCGGGGCAGCGTGACCTGCCCGCCGTGCTGACGTCCTTGCGCGAGATCCTGCTCCCGCGGCTGCGTACCCGGGTGGCCCGACGGTTGTTGCGGTCGGCGTTCGTCACGGACCCCGCGCTCGCGGCGACACTGGCGGCACGGGTCGCCGCCGCCGCCGGCACGGGACTGTCCTCCTACCTCGTGCAGCGTGGCGCGCAACTGTCCGCCGCAGTGGCCAACTCCGCAGAGGGCGTCACCATCGTCCTCACCTTCAACGGCATCGGCACCCGACCCGGTCAGGTCCCGGTGCCCCAGGTCGTCGCACATCCGGGCTGGATCGATGCCTGACCACATCGCCATCGAGGTGGCCGCGCTGGAATCCGACGCGCGGCACTGGCGCCGGGCCTGCCTCGGACTCGGCGAACTGGACGTCGCGGCGTCGGCGTCGGCGTGGCGGGAACTCGAGTCATACCTCGGCAAGAGCGTGCGCGCGAGCCTCACCGCCCAGTCGACCCGGCTGACCGCGCAGGCCGACCGGCTGTTGTTCGCCCTGCGGGCAGCCCGGACACCTGCCGACCTCAAACAGGTCCGGGCCCAGCTGTTGACGTCTTCGGCGGCTCTACGCCAGGGCCGAGGCGATCGTGGACTTCTACGGTCATGCGGTCAGCACCCGGTCCAACCCGACAGTTGCGGCCATCCTGCGGGGGCTCGACGCCTTGGCGGTACACAGCATGGACCAGGTGCTGCGGCCGCTCGGGATCGAGACGCCACCGGTGCTGACCTACCTCGACAAGGGGCTCGGCGCCTCTATCCTGCGGGCGGGGGCCCGGTTGTGGGATGCCTCGCTGTCACCGGCGGCCGCGATCAAGGTGACCCGCCACAACCTGTGGCAGCCGACCTCTCTTGTTCACGAAACCGGCCATCAGGTGGCTCATCTCGTCGGCTGGGTGCCCGAACTGGCCAGTGCGCTGAGCAGAGCGCTGACGCCGTACAGCCCGGTCGCCGCGCAGGCGTGGAGCGGGTGGGCCAGCGAGGTCGCCGCCGACGTCTATGCCTTCTGCCTGCTGGGTTATGCGCCGGCGCCGGCGTTGGCGACCGTGGTCGACGGACCATCGGCGGCGGTGTTCCGGATGCCGTTCGGCGATCCGCATCCGGTATCGGTGCTGCGGGTGCTGTTCAACGTCGCGCTGTGCCGTTCCTGGTTCGGCGCCGGCCCGTGGGACGAGCTCGGCGAGCGCTGGCGGGAGCGGCACCCGTTGAGTGCGGCGCCACCGGGGGTCGCCGAGATCTGCGCGGCGAGCCTGCCGCTGCTGACCACCGTCGCCGACGTCTGCACGCGCACCCGCATGCAGGCTTTCCACGGCGCGAGTCTGTCGAAACTCGCCAATCCCGAACGGGTCTCGCCGACCGAGTTGAACAAGCTCGCCGATCGCGCGGGGGACTCGTTGTACACCTCGACGTACCTACAGCGCACGGAATCGATGCGGATCCTCTCGCTGTCGGTGTTGCGCGGGTTGGAATCGACCGAACCGCCGACAGCCATGCGGGACTGGCTGCGACGCCTGGGCGGCGACCGCGCGGTCGCCGCCTGATGACAACGGAAAGGATGTGGCTCCGGTGACCGAATATCTTGCGACCGACGTCGGTTCGACCAGGCTCGGTATGAACGACCGCCAGTTCGCCGAGCTCGTGACCACGGTGGCGACGGCGCTGCGTCAGACGTCGACGCCGTTGGACCCGGATCAGCAGGAGGTCGAACTGCGGTTCAGGCTGCTTCGTAGCGGGCTCGGAAACTTCTACAGCGCCTCGGAGGGTTTCGACCGGGCCCTGATCAGGATCGACCAAGTCCACTACGACGGATGGATCCAACTGGTGATCCACGACCCCATCCCCGACAAGACCCGCTGGATGGTTCTTTTCATCGGCGAGGAACGCATCTACCTCGATGTTCCCGGCGCGTCCGACGACGGTCGGCGCCATCATCGGATCGAGGGCGACGTGGCCGACAAGGTCGTGGACCTCGTGAAGTTCCTGGATCTGGCGGAGGTGACGCTCGCGGTGGGCATACCGGTGCAGATTCACGGCCGCTACGGCGACCGGAGCCCGCGGTCGGAGTTCTCGGCGAACGACCCGAATCCGACCCCGTCGCGGACGTCGCGTGTGAGCAGTCCGAAGCCCAAGCAAGGGAGCTGAGTCCGATGTTCCGAGCGCTGACCAAGAGTGTCAATGCACCGTCGCTGGCGACGGCCGCCGAAGCCGATGCGGTGCTGTCGGTGTATCCCCTGCAGTTAAGCCGCTTCCTCGATGAGGTGTGGACCGCAGGCGGTTTCACCGACACGTCGTGGACGACCCTCCTGAAGAACAAGGTTCCGATCGGCGGCATCGCGAAGGCGCGCCCGCCGGCGGGCCTGCTGTCCACGCTGGCGTCGGGCGTCCGGCCGACGTCCGGGGCGGTGACCCAGCCGTACACCATCCCCACGCCGCCCCAGACGGGTGCGCAGGCGATGCTGGGCGCAGCACCACTGTGGGATCACCTGATGTACGCCTACCTCATCGAGGCCACGGGCATCTTCGAGATCTTCAGCGACGTCGTCCGGCGGTATGTCGTCGGCGAGACCCTGCCGACACCGTCGGCCGATTCGGTGGCCTGGGTCCGGTCGACGGAGGAGCTGTTCTTCCGCGACCCGCCGCTGTTCAGTACCAGTGGAGCCATCGGCAGCCAGGTCAGACCTGACGCGGCAGTCAACAGACGCAACGCCTACTGGCGGATGTTCGGGATGGACCTGCCGCACCCGGTCGGCCGGGGCGTCAACGGGCAGCCGTGGAAGCACGACGTCGGCCCCACGATCAACGGCCGATTCCTGGAGCTGTGGAACGAGTTGCTGCGGCAGGTCTGGCTCGGCTACGAGAACGACACCAACAGCTCTGGTGCCAAGCCGACAGATCCCTCCTATGTGGCCTACCTGTGCCAGACCCTCGGCGAGACGCTGCAGCTGCGTCGGCAGGGGGGCATGTTGGCCCGGGAGGAGTTCGCTTTCGTGTCGATGATGAGCTGGTTCCATCTGACCGTCGAGTACGACACTTCGATAGTGGTCGACCTCAAGTCGACGGCGGGCTCTGGTGGCAACGCCGCCGACCGGCTGGCAGCCATCGGCGCCCGGGTCGGCATCGCGCCCTCGCGGCAGTCACGCGAGTTGTTCGAACTCGCCGACCTGATGTCGACCGTCCTGTGGGCCATCGAACTCGGACTGTTCAACACGGCGGGCAGCGCCGAGACGCTGTACAAGCACAGCACGCCGAACGCGGTGGCCAGGTCGTTGAACCGCATCATCGACCTCTGGCAGTCCGCCACCGGCGAGCGGGTCAAGGACCTCGCGGTCACCAGTCGCAAGGTGGGGCTGGACCCGCGCAGTGCCCAGCCGACCAGGCTGCTGCCGGGGCCGCTCGTTCCGTCGAGCAGGCCGCTGGCGGCCGGGCGACCGGAGACCAACGGGCATCGTCCGACAACACTGACCCGTAGTTAGTAGGTGGGTGATGACCAACGAAGATGTCGCCACCCTGAACGGTTACAGCGGTTCGTCGGTGTTCGCGCCGACCGAGAGCGCTGGTGACGCGGCGCGCTGGCCCACCCGCGAGGATCTCTGGGCCACCCCCGCCGAGATGTCTGCGTCGTCGGAGTTCGCCTCCTTCGAGGACCCGGAGACCGGGTACGTCGCCGAATTACCCGTCGCCCACTTCCCGGTCGCCGAGGACCCGCACGGGTATGCCGCTGCTGGGTACGCCCAGCCCGAGTACACCCAGCCCGAGTACGCCCAGCCCGAGTACGGCCAGCCCGAGTACGCCCCGTCGGAGTACCAGCCAGGGATCTCGCCGGCCGGCGAATGGACCGAGGAAGTCGGGGCGTTCGAGGAATCGGTGTTGGAGTCCACCTGGGAAAGCACAGCAGAGGAGAGCATTGCGTGGGAGGACACTGCAGCGGAGGACCCTGCCGCGGAAGACGTGGCGTTCGAGTCGATCCACGGCGCCGGCGAGACCGGCTATCGGGACGCGACCACCGAACAGTCGGCACCGGAAAGCTACGAGCAAGCCGGCTACGAGCAGACCGGCTACGAGGACGTCGACTACGGCGAGGCCGACACGGAGGCCGACACCGAGGCCGACACCGAGGCTTTCGAGTGGCCCACCGAGATGTCGGCCGAGGATTGGGCCCTCGGCGGGGAAATGCTGACCTCGGCGGATGAACGTCCGACCACCGAGTACCTGCACCGGGAGGACCCCCTCGGGCAGGTGCCGGCCGGTGAACGGACGGTCACCGGCTTCCCGCTGCTGCGGTCCCATCGCGGCACCCAACCGGACCTGGTGGTGCGCTGGAATGCCATGCCACGCTCGACCACCCGCGTCGATGTCGTCGTGCACCTGCACGGATACAGCGGCGCGGGACCACGGATGGCCGTCACGGACAAAGCCGCACTGAGCGGCGTGGACGTCACCTCACCGTTGACGGGCACGCCCAGCGTCACCCGTCCTCTGCTCGCGCTGATCCCCAGGGGCAACTTCTTCGGCGGTCAGAGTGGAGCAGGGTACAACTTCCCTGCGTTGGTGCAGCCCGGTGCGATCCAGCAACTCGTCGCCGGCGGACTCGAGCTGCTGCGGGCGCAGACGGGCGTGAGCGCCGGGATGGGACGGTTGATCCTGACCGGCCATTCGGGCGGGGGCGCGCCGCTGAACGCGATCCTGCGCCACACCGACGCCGACGAGGTCCACCTGTTCGACGGCAGCTACGGCGACATGTCCCACGTGGTCAGCTGGGCCAAGCGCCGGATCGGGCGCGGCTCGACGACATCGGCGCTGCGGGTGCTGTTCCGGCCGAACAGCGGAACGGCCAAGCATGCGCTGGCGATCGCTGCGGCGATCTGCCCGAGGATCACCGCGACGGCGAATGCCGCCGCGTTGCACCGATTGTTCCGGGTCGAGGCGACATCGGTCGAGCACAACCTGATCCCCAAGACCTTCGGGTGGCGGCTGCTGGCGGATCCCGGCAGCGAGCTCCCCGGAGCGGCCGCTCGCGGCTGCCGCCACAGCGGCTCCGCGCCGGTCGGCCCCGCGCCGTCGGCTCCGGCAGCGCCGACCGCCCCACGTTCCACCCCCGACCCTGCCCAACCGGCCGCGGCGCCGGTCACCAGGACACCGGACCGGGTCGCCGGCATCGTCAAGGTCACGCCCTACTCCAAGGACGGGACCCACGCCCTGCCCGGTGCGGTGGCGCTTGCGGGCCAATGGCGCCGTCTCACCGGACGACTCGCGGGTACCTTCAACCCCCGCAACACCTCGTTCGGCACCCGGTCGCTGCACAGCGAAGGTCGCGCGATCGACTGTCACGGGCATGTGTCCGCGCCCACCGAAGCCGCCCAGGCGGCGGCCTACATCCAGTGGTTGGTGACCAACGCCGTCGAGCTGCAGGTGTCCACCATCATCTGGAACCGGCGGATCTGGTCGTGGCGCACCCGGGCGTCGGGTTGGCGTGACTACATGGCCAAGCCAGGGCGCAACCCACACACCGACCACTTCCACGTGGACCTGAGTTGGGAGGGCGCACTGCATCCCAGTCCGCTGTTCGCCGGCTCGGTGCCGGGGCTGCTCGGCGGCGCTGCCCCCGCCCGGGTCGTCCCGTCCGGGCCCACTCGACCGCACCCGACACCGATGGTCCCGGCGCCGTCGCCCGCACCGGCCGCGCAGCCGAGCGTCAAACGCTCACCGGCGGAGTTCGTCCGGCTGTTCGGCCCGTACGCGAAGGCGAGCCAGGCGAAGACCGGCGTGCCCGGCCTGGTCACCCTCGCGCAGGCTGCGGTCGAGTCGGGTTGGGGCGCCCGGGCTGCGGGTCACAACTTCTTCGGTATCAAGGCCAGGGCCGACGACGCCCCCGGCACCCGCCAGCTGTGGCGCACCCGCGAGGTGCTGAGTCGACCGGACGTGCGGAGCTTCCCGGAGGTGCTCTCGGTGACCCGGCGGCCGGACGGGAAATACGACTACATCGTCCGGGACTGGTTTCGGGTCTTTCCTTCGCCGGAGTTGGCCTTCGTCGGCCACGGTGAGTTCCTGCGGCGCAACAAGCGCTACGCACCCGCCTTCACCGTCGCAGGCGACCCGTACCGCTTCGCCGCTGAGGTCGCGAGGGCGGGGTATGCCACCGATCCCAGCTACACCCAGGTCGTGCATTCGGTGATGCGGCTGCTGGAGCGCAGCGGCTGGCGATGACCGGACAGGCCGTCAGCCGGCGGTCTGCGACCGGAGTTCCGCCCGCAGGCGCGGGATGGCGGCATCTCCGGTCCGGGCGATGAAATGACCGGCCTGCATCAGGTAGGCGGCGGCGAACCGTTGCGCCGCAGGCACTTCCGGCAGGTCCCGCAGACCCCGCCAGAGGACACCCCAGATCCGCCGGTCGGACATTCCGGCGGGGGGAGCGAGGGTTCGCGCCTCGACGATGCCGATTCCGGCCCCGACCTGGGCGGCCACCATCAGGATCCGCTCCAGGTAGGGCTGGTCCTCGGGCTGCACCTCGCCCAGCGGGAGGATGGGCAGCAACGCGGTCAACAGCTGGTCGGCGATCTCGTGGGCGGCGGGCTCGAGGCCCTCGCGGTACCCCATCTCGTACAGGGTGGACACATCGAAGCCGGCCCGCCCCACAACCCGCCCGTCCGGCCAGGTGCTCCCGTCCAGCCGAGGCGGCTGGAGCGGGAGCTCCCGGGGTCGGCTCCAGGGTGCGATCAGTGCTCCAGGGCCTTGCCCTCGGCACCGGCGCCGGTCAGTGAGCGGACCTCCATCTCGGCGGCCTTGTTCTCCAGGTGCTCACGGCTGGTGATGGTGCCGAGGAAGCCCAGCAGGAACGACGCCGGGATCGACACCAGACCCGGGTTGGACAGCGGGAACCAGGACCAGTCCATGCCCTTGAACATCGACGTCGGGGTCCCGGAGACGGCGGGGGAGAACACGATCAGCGTGATCGTGATGATCAGGCCGCCGTAGATGCTCCACAGGCACCCGCGGGTGTTGAACCGCTTCCAGAACAGCGAGTACAGGATCGTCGGCAGGTTCGCCGAGGCGGCCACTGCGAACGCCAGCGCCACCAGGAACGCGATGTTCTGCCCGTTCGCTGCTATCCCACCGATGATCGCGACGATGCCGACCACCACCGCGGCGATCCGCGCCACCCGGACCTCGGCGCCGGCCGGTGCCTTGCCCTTGTGGATGACGCTGGCGTAGATGTCGTGGGCGAACGACGCCGACGCGGTGATGGTCAGGCCGGCCACCACCGCCAGGATCGTGGCGAAGGCGACCGCGGAGATGATGCCGAGCAGCAGGGTGCCGCCCAGTTCGTAGGCCAGCAGCGGGGCCGCCGAATTGGCCCCACCGGGAGCTGCCTTGATCCGGTCCTGCCCGACGAGAGCTGCCGCGCCGTAGCCCAGCACCAGCGTGAACAGGTAGAACACGCCGATCAGGCCGATCGCCCAGACCACCGAGCGGCGGGCTTCCTTGGCGGTGGGCACCGTGTAGAAGCGCATCAGGATGTGCGGCAGACCGGCCGTGCCGAGCACCAACGCCAGCGCCAGCGAGATGAAGTCCAGCTTGGTGAGGTTGGTCAGCCCGTACTTCGCGCCGGGGTCCAGCGAAGCGCCGGCATCGGCACCCCTGGCGAGCAGTTCGGAGAAGTTCATCCCGACGTTGCTCAGCACCCACACGCTCATCACCGCGGCACCGGCGATCAGCAGCACCGCCTTGATGATCTGGACGTAGGTGGTGCCCTTCATCCCGCCGATCAGCACGTAGGCGATCATCAGGATTCCGACCACCGCGATCACCAGGCTCTGCTGGGTCTTGCCGGTGATGTTCATCAGCAGCGCGACCAGCCCGCCGGCGCCTGCCATCTGGGCCAACAGGTAGAAGAACGACACGACCAGCGTCGAGGTGGCGGCCGCGGTACGGACCGGCCGTTCCCGCATCCGGAACGCCAGCACGTCGGCCATTGTGAACCTGCCGGTGTTGCGCAGCAGCTCTGCGACCAGCAGCAGCGCCACCAGCCAGGCGACCAGGAAGCCCACGCTGTAGAGGAATCCGTCGTACCCGGACAGCGCGATCGCCCCGGCGATGCCGAGGAACGAGGCGGCGGAGAGGTAGTCGCCGGAGATGGCGATGCCGTTCTGGCGGCCGGTGAACGCGCCGCCGGCGGTGTACATGTCGGCGGCGCTCTTGTTGGTCCGGCTGGCCCGGATCACGAACACCATCGTCACCGCGACGAAGGCGGCGAAGATGGCGAGGTTGAGTCCGGTGTTGCCGATGGCCGTCGATTCGGCGGCCACGTTCATCACGGGGTTCACAGCAGTCCCTCGGCTTTCATGGTGTCCCGGATCCGGGCCGACGCGGGGTCCAGCACCCGGCCGGCGTAGCGCACGTACAGGCCGGTCACGACGAAGGTGGACACAAACTGAAGCAGGCCCAGTACCAGCCCGACGTTGATGTTGCCGAACAGCTTGATCGCCATGAACCCGGGCGCGTACGCGGCGACGAGCACGTAGCCGAGATACCAGACAAGGGCGCCGATGGTGACCGGGATGACCCAGCCGCGGTAGCGGCGGCGGAGTTCCTGGAACTCGGGGGACTTCTGCACGGCGATGTAGCGCGCTTCGAGCGGGGTGGGTGGGGGAATGTGACTGGGATGGTGCTTGGTGGTGCTCATGCTGCCTCCGGCTGCGCTTCGTTGCGATCGCCTGCTACCCCGGCTGTGGAGTGCCAGTACGCGGACTGTATGCCCGATGCCACCCGATCTCACCAGTAACGGGCCGAAGAGTCCGAGCGTGTCGCTGCGACACAACCGTGGTTCAGTGCACGGATGCCTGGGGCTTTCCGAAGGTGCGGTAGACGATCTCGACACCCACCGCCCCGACTGCGCCGATCAGCAGGGCCCAACCGGCGAACTCCAGCGGCAGCGCGAAGTTGAAGAACTTCCGCCCGGCGGGGAGCAGGAAGGCGACGCCGACGACGCCGAGCATCAGGGTGATCAGGCCGACCTTCCACAGCACGAACGGCCGGGCCAGGCAGACCAGGATCCAGAAGAAGACCACGACGAGGGCCAGCGTGGCGGCGGTACCGGTCTGCTGCTGGCCGTCGCGGCCGGGGAACGTGCCGTGGGTCGCCAGCGACGCGACGATCACCGAGATGCCGGCCAACAGCCCGGTCGGGATCGCGAACCGCAGCACCCGGTCGAGGAACCCGGGGACGTAGCGCCGCTTGTTCGGCCCGAGCGCCAGGAAGAACGCAGGGATGCCGATCGTGACGGTCGACACCAGCGTCAGGTGCCGGGGCAGGAACGGGAACGGCAGGAAGAAGATCGCCGCGCTGACGATCGCTATCAGGCTCATCACGTTCTTCGCCACGAAGAGGTTTGCGACACGTTCGACGTTGCCGATCACCCGGCGGCCCTCGGCCAACACGCTCGGTAGGTGGGAGAACTTGCCGTCGAGCAGCACCAGCTGGGCGACCGCCTTGGTGGCTTGCGCGCCGTTGCCCATCGCGACCCCGATGTCGGCGTCCTTGAGCGCCAGCGCGTCGTTGACGCCGTCGCCGGTCATCGCCACCACGTGCCCGTTCTTCTGCAACGCCTGCACCAGCATCCGTTTCTGCTGGGGTGAGACGCGGCCGAACACGGTGGCCTCCTCGACGATCTCTCGGAGCTCCTCGGGGTCCTCGCCGAGCGTCCGGGCGTCCACCGCCTGCCGCACCTGCAGACCGACCCGGCTGGCGATGGCCGCGACGGTGTCGGGGTTGTCCCCGGAGATCACCTTGATCGCCACGCCCTGCCCGGCGAAGAACGCCAGCGTCTCGGCGGCGTCCGGGCGGACCTGCTCGCCGAGGACTACCAGCGCCTTCCAGATCAGCCCCGGTGGCAGTACCGGTCCGGTCAACGGATGCCGGGTCTGGCCGGCGATGAGCACCCGCCGGCCGGTGCCGGCGAGTTCGGCGACGCGCTCGCGGATGGGGTCGTCGGCGGCCAACAGGACGTCGGGCGCCCCGAACACCCAGCAGCCGTGCCCGTCGAACTCCGCGGCCGACCACTTGCGGGCCGAGTTGAACGCGACGGTGTGGGTCCGGTGCCACCCCTCGGGAGCGGCGAGCCGGGCGGCGACCGCGACCAGCGTGCCGTTGGCGTTCGGGTCGTCGGCCAGCGCGCCGAGGGCGGCCTCCACGTACCCGTTGTCGTGTTCGGGGTCCAGATGCTCCAGGCCCTCGTACACGATGTCGCCGACGGTCAGCGTGCCGGTCTTGTCCAGGCAGACCACGTCGACCCGGGCCAGCCCCTCCACGGCGGGCAGTTCCTGCACCAGCACCTGTTGCTTGGTCAGGCTCACCGCGGCGAGCAGGAAGGCCACCGACGTGAGCAGCACCAGGCCTTCGGGAACCAGCCCGACGAGCCCCGCAGACGACCGGATGATGACCTGCTGCCAGCCCTGGTCGCCGATGGCGCGCCACTGCGACCAGATCTGCAGCGGCAGCGCGACCACGATGACCCAGGTGATGTAGCGCAGCAGCGTGTTGATCGACGCCTGGATCTCCGAGCGGGTCCTGGTGAACTTGCGGGCCTCGGCGGAGATCCGGTTCGCGTAGGCGTCGGGCCCGACGGCGTCGGCATGGAAGCGGCCGGTGCCGGCCACCACCGTCGTGCCGGACAGGCACTCGTCGGCAACGTCCTTGGCGACCGCGTCGGACTCGCCGGTCAGGTTGGACTCGTCGATCTCCAGGCCGGCGCTGGTCAGCACCCGGCCGTCCGCCGGGACCTGGTCACCGGCCCGCAGCTCGATCAGATCGTCCAGCACCACGTCGCCGGTGGGCACTGTGGACACCTGCCCGCCGCGGACGACGTTCGTGGTCGGGGTGTTGAGCAGGGCCAGCTGGTCCAGCTTCCGCTTCGCCGAGATCTCCTGGGTGATACCGATCGCCGAGTTGATGATCAACGCCAACCCGAAGAGGCCGTCGATCGGGCTGCCGGCGACCAGGACCAGCACGAACAGCGCACCCAGAATCGCGTTGAACCTGGTCAGGACGTTCGTCCGGACGATCTGCCAGACCGACCGGGTGGACGTCCGGTCGGTCACGTTGACCAGCCCACGGTCGACCCGCTCGGCCACCTGGGCGTCGGACAGGCCGTTCTCGGTCCGGGGATGGTCGAGGTCGTCCGGTCGGGTCGTTGCGGTACTCACCGGGTCATCGTCCCAGACGGTCCCGGCCGCGGGGTGGCGTTGCACCGGCGGGCCCGGCGCCGATGTCGACGCCGGTGGCGATGACGCCACCCGCCCGGACGTGCTCCACTGGACGCGATGACCACCACCCTGTTGCGCGGTGGCCGGATCCACAATCCGGTCGAACCCCATGCCACCTGCCTCGCGATCACCGACGGCGTGGTCAGCTGGATCGGTCCGGACACCGGGATCGAGCAGGCCGGGCACATCGACGACACCGTCGATCTGGACGGGCTTTTCGTGGCGCCGGCGTTCGTCGATGCCCACGTGCACTGCACCGACGCGGGACTTGCCATGGTGGGGCTGGACCTGCGGGCGGCGCGCAGCCTCACCGAGGCGCTGGACCTGCTGCGGGGGCACGCCACTGTCGGCAGCGGGCTGATCTGGGGACACGGCTGGGACGAGTCGTCCTGGCCCGAGCACCGACCGCCCAGCCGCAGCGAGATCGATGCCGCCGTCGGGACCCGGCCGACCTACCTGAGCCGGATCGACGTGCACTCCGCAGTGGTGTCCTCCGCGCTGGGGGACCGGCTCGACCCGGACCGGGCCGGTTTCCGAGCCGATGGACCGCTCACCCGGGACAGCCACCACGAGGCGCGCGGTCGGGCCCGGGCTCTGCTCTCCGACGACGACCGGGCCACGGCCCAACGCGCGTTCCTGCAGCACGCGGCGTCCCGGGGGATTGTCGAGGTGCACGAGTGTGCGTTCTCGGACCCGCTTGCGGTCGCCGATCTGGCGGGCCTGCTGGCTCTGCGGACACCGGTCGCGGTCCGCGCCTACCTGGGGCAGGCCGTCACCGATCCGATGGAAGCTGCGGAGTTGCTGGCGCGAACCGGTGCGCACGGCCTCGGGGGCGATCTGTCGGTGGACGGTGCGCTCGGCTCGCGCACCGCGTCGCTCTGCGCGCCCTACGCCGACCACGCCGGGTCCGGCAGTCCGGTACCTGACCGACCTTGAGATCACCGACCACCTGGTGGCGTGCGCACGGGCCGGCATCCAACCCGGTTTCCACGCCATTGGTGACGATGCGGTCGGCGCGGTCGCCGGAGGTCTGCGCCGGGCGGCGGAGATCCTGGGCGGCACGCTGCCGCTGGCCGCGGTCGTGCCGCGGGTCGAACATGCGGAGATGATCTCCGCCGCCGACATCGAGACGTTGTCCCGGTGCGGGGCGGTGGCCAGCGTGCAGCCGCTGTTCGACGCAGCGTGGGGTGGTGAGAGCGGGGTCTACGTGCAGCGGCTCGGCCTCGACAGGGCGCGGCCGATGAACCCGTTCGCTGCGCTCGCTGCTGCCGGCGTGACGCTGGCCTTCGGGTCCGATGCGCCGGTCACCGCCGCGGAACCATGGGCCGCGGTGCGTGCCGCGGTCAACCACCGCACGCCCGGCTCGTCGGTCACGCCACGTGCCGCGTTCACCGCGCACACCCGCGGCGCGCACCGGGCGGCTCGGCGGATGGACCGGGGCGTGCTCACCATCGGAGCGACTGCGGACCTGGCGATCTGGCGGACCGGAGAGCTGACCCGGCCGGACGCCCCCGAGCTGGCTCGTCGATGGTCCACCGACCCCCGCTCCCGGGTACCCCTGCTGCCCGACCTGGGACCGGACGCGCCGGACCCGGAATGCCTCGCGACCGTGTCGGCGGGCCGGATCGCCTACGACACCGGCCTACTGATCAGCTCGTCGCTTCCCCGTCAGCGTCGGTAGCCGCTTCCCCGCCGGCGGCTGCGGCGTCCCGCTGCAGCACGTCGGAGTAGGACAGGTCGACCGCACGGTAGAACTCGTCGTCGTCGATCGGGGCGGACAGCCGGAAGGTGTTCCAGCCGTACTGGCCGATGTAGGGGGCGATCAGGACGTCGTCGGGGTAGGCGTCGCGCCACCACTGGCTCTCGTCGCCGTCACGCCCGCACTTGAGCGTGACGGTGCCGATCTCCGGACCGAACACCGCGAACGCTTCACCGTTCACCAGCACCTCGTCGTGGTGGCCGCCCTTGGTCTTCGCCTTCTGCGCGCCCGGTCGGCCCAGGCAGTAGTCCAGCAGCAGGTCGTGGTTCATCACGGTCCTCCGGTTCAGTGGTCGCCGCGAGCCGCCGGGACGGGCATCCCGGCGTGCGCGTCACCCTACCGCCGCGGGGTGGTCACCCACCTGCTGCGCCGCCGGCCGCAGCCGCGAGGTCCGGTCGACATCGCGCATTACGCTGACCGGATGGCTTCCCCGACCGTGCGTGCAGTCCCGGACGGCCGGCCCGATCCCGCGGCGGCGGGCTACGGAGCCCCGGCCTTCCGGGACACCGTCATCGGCCGCCGCTGGGCGGCCCGGTGGTTGACGTTGCGCTCCGGGGGCGGGTTGCGGATCGTCGGGGCGCTTGCCGCCGGGTTCGGTCTGTACCTCGGGACCGCCCCGCGCACCTGGTGGTGGTCGGCGGTCCTGGGGTTGCTGCTGCTCGGGCTGGTGCTGCACGGCCGGCGCCTGCGCAGCGCCGCCGGGTTGTCGTTGCTCGCCGGTGCGGCCTACTTCATGCCGCTGTTGCGCTGGTCCGGGGTGTACGTCGGGTCCGTGCCGTGGCTGGGGTTGTCGTGGGCCGAGGCGGCGTTGGTGGTCCCCGCCGGGATGCTCATCGCGGTGGTGAGCCGCCGGCTGCCGGTCTGGCCGGTGTTCGGTGCGGCCGCCTGGGTCGCGGGGGAGGTGCTGCGGGCCCGGTTCCCGTTCGGTGGCTTCCCCTGGGGCGGGATCGCCTACACCCAGGCCGACGGCCCGTTGTTGCCGGCGGCGTCCCTGGTGGGTTCGGCGGGGTTGTCGTTCCTCACCGCGCTGGCCGGCCTCGGGGCGGCCGAACTCGTCCGACGGCTGTGGGGGAGTCGCCCACGCTCGCGCCGGTGGGCCCCGGCCCTGGTCGTCGCGCTGGTGCCGTTCGCGGTCGGCGCCGCCGCTCTGCTCACCGTGCACCACACCACCGAGGATCCGCAGCGGACGGTCGCGGTCATCCAGGGCAACGTGCCGCGCGCCGGGTTGGATTTCAACGCCCAGCGACGTGCCGTGCTGGACAACCACGCTGCGCGCACCCGCGAGCTCGCCGCTGCAGTGCGCGCCGGGAGCTCGCCGGCACCGGTGCTGGTCATCTGGCCGGAGAACTCCTCCGACATCGACCCCTACCGCAATGCCGACGCGGCGGACATCATCTCGGCGGCGGCCGCCGACGTCGGGGTGCCCATCCTGGTGGGCGCCGTGGTCGGCACCGACGACCCGCAGCGCAACCTGAACCAGGGGATCGTCTGGGACCCGGTGACCGGCCCCGGCCAGACCTACACCAAGCGACACCCGGTGCCCTTCGCCGAGTACATGCCGTGGCGCGGCTTCTTCCGGGTGTTCTCCGACAAGGTGGACCTGCTGCGCAGCGAGTTCCTGGCCGGTGACGCACCGGGCAACCTCGACGTGGCCGGGGTGAACGTGGGGGACGTGATCTGCTTCGAGATCGTCGAGGACGACATCGTTCGTGACGTGGTCGCCGGGGGTGCCCGCCTGCTCGTCGTGCAGACCAACAACGCCACCTTCGGCTACACCGACGAGACGTTCCAGCAGCAGGCGATGAGCAGGGTGCGGGCGGTGGAACACGGCCGGGACGTGCTGATCGCCGCCACCAGTGGGGTATCGGCGGTGGTCCGGTCCGACGGACACGTGGAGTCGACCATCGGGCTTTTCACCCCTGGCTACCTGACGCCGACCGTCGGACTCGCCGACGAGCGCACCCCCGGTAGTCTCCTCGGCGGACCGATCGAGTGGCTGCTGGCAGGCCTGGCTCCCACGGGTCTGGCAGTCGTGTGGCTCCGGCAACGCGCCCGCCGATCCCGGCAGGCACCCGACGGCCACCGTCCCGCGAAAAGGGGTTGCTGTGATGACGGAACCGAGTGAATCGCGGTCCGGCCGCGTGCTGGTGATCGTGCCGACCTACAACGAGATCGAGAACCTCCCGCTGATCCTGGACCGCATCCAGGTATCGGCGCCCGACGTGGACGTGCTGGTCGTCGACGACGGCAGCCCGGACGGGACCGGCACCCTCGCCGATGAGCGGGCGGCGTCGAATCCACGGATCCACGTCCTGCACCGGACCTCCAAGGACGGGCTCGGCAAGGCCTACATTGCGGGCTTCCACTGGGGCCTCGAGCGTGACTACGCGATCCTGGTGGAGATGGACGCGGACGGCTCGCACGCCCCGGAGAACCTGCCACGCATCCTGGGCGCGACCAGTGTCGGTGATCTGGTGATCGGCTCGCGCTACGTCGCAGGCGGGTACGTCGTCAACTGGCCGCTGCGGCGGATGATCCTGTCCAAGGCGGCCAACCTCTACGCCCGGCTGGCGCTGGGCGTCGGGCTGCACGACATCACCGCCGGCTACCGCGCCTACAAGGCCGAGGTGCTGCGTGCGTTGCCGCTGGACGCCATCGAGTCGCACGGGTACTGCTTCCAGGTCGACCTGGCCTGGCGCACGGTCCAGGAGGGCTTCATCGTCATCGAGGTGCCGATCACGTTCACCGAGCGGGCGATCGGTGCGTCCAAGATGAGTGGCAGCATCATTCGCGAGGCCCTGGTCAAGATCACCTACTGGGGTCTCAAGCAGCGCCTCGCCCAGGTCACCAACCGGGTCCGGGAATCCCGGCGCAACCCGATCATCCGGGCCGAGCTCCCCACCAGAGCCGAATAGACCCACCACGCACGACGGCCCGTCCCGATGTCGATCGGGACGGGCCGCCGGGCAGGACGGGGAGGGTCAGCCGACGATGCCGCGGCGGCTGTGCAGCTCGGTGAGGCGCTCGGTGAGGATCTCCTCGAGCTCCTCGACGGAACGTCGCTCCAGCAGCATGTCCCAGTGGGTCCGCGGCGGCTTGACGTTCTTCATCTCCGGCACCGAGCCGTCGACCAGCTTGGACTCCTGGCCGTGCATCCGGCAGTCCCACGACCCGGGGACCTCGGCGTCGTCGGACAACGGCACGGTGAAGTCGTGGTCGCGCGGGCAGTGGTAGGTGGCGGTGCGCCGGGGTGCGAGGTCGTGGTTACGGTCGGCCTCGTAGCTGGTCGCTCCGAGACGGCTGCCGCGCAGGACGCGATCTGCCATGTCGGTTCCTCTCATCAGGTGGTGCGGGACGTGCGGGTACCAGGCGGATCCGCCGGGCCCAGTGTCTGCAACGTCAGAAACTGTCCGTTCGTTCCCGCAGATCCTCCGGCGGGCCCGTTGAGCGACAGACGTGGGCCAAACCTGTTGAGTCTAGCCGATCCGGTGGCCGCGACCCCCGTGCCGGCAGCCGTCAGCTCGGGTCGGGGTGGTCGGGTCGGGAGCTGACCGGACCCAGGTCGCCGCTGCGGTGATGGCTACGACACAGCACCTGGTACCGCACCCGGTCAGCGCCGTCAGTGCCGTCAGTGCCATCAGCGCCGGCAGCGCCGAAGGCACCGGCAGCGCCGTCAGGGCCCACTGGAGCCGGGGATGGCGCTGGTGTCCGCGACGAGCACGGTCGACCCGGTTCGAACGATGCGGCCGTGCACCACCCGAGCGTTGAACCGCCCGGGCCGGCCGCACCAGCACAGCACCTCCACCTGCAACAACTGCACCTCGTCGGCGAGTTCGAACCAGCGGGCCGAGCCGGGGAAGAGCCGCCCACGGAAATCCGTGGCGATCCCGAAACCATAAACGTCCACTTGAGACTCATCGGCCATCTGGCACAACTGGTCGACCTGATCGGGCGTGAGGAATTGCGCTTCGTCGACGATGACGTAGTCCACCCGCTGGCCCATGGACCAGCGGTGGCGGATCATCACGGCGAGGTCGGAGTCGTCGGCGACCTCGAACGCACTGCGCACCAGGCCCATCCGGGAGGAGATGACGCCCGGTCGGGTCCGGTCCAGCTTGGTGAGCAGCAGCCCGTGGCGGCCCTGCCGGGTGAAGTTGTGGTCCATCTGCAGGGCGAGGGTGGATTTGCCGCAGTCCATCGGGCCGTGGAAGTACTTCACGACACCACGCAGCGGCAGACCGCGGCGGGACCCAGCGGCAGGGACCTCGGACAGCGCTCCGGAGTGGTCGTCGGCGCGGTGCGGTTCGGGGCGGTGCTGGGCGGCGGGGGACTGCGGCGCGGACACGCCGGAAACCCTAACCCGCTGCTGTTCTCCGCAGTTTCACGATCTGATGGGCGTGCGTCCACGTGTCGGGTCCGATGGGTGTTGGCTGAGGTGGTCCAACCTCAGGGATGCCGGGGTGCACCTGCCGCCCGGTCCGGTGGTGGTCTTTTCGAGGAGGAACCATGCATGTCGGACGCGACGGGGATGACCCACGACCTGTGCGTAGCTGTAGCTGCTGCGGTCGTGAGCGCAGTCGGTTGGCGGAGCTGTGTTCGACGCCGGGGGTTTTCATCTGCCGGATGTGCGCGCTGTGGGCGTGGCGGCGTGCTTCCCGCCGGTGATCGCCTCACCCGATCGCAATGACGTGGCAGACGCCCTCTCCGCGACAGGTAGCGGAGTCGAGGGCATCGGCACGTTTCCGGAGCCGGCGGACCTCGGTGCGAGTGGCCTCCAATTCGGCGATGCGCCGGTCGAGAGCGGCCGCATGCTGATCGAGCAGCGCAGTGACATGGGCGCACGGCGGGCCTTCGTCGTCGCGGACCTCGATGACGGCGCGGATCTCGGCAAGGGTGAGGCCAGCTCCTTGGGCTGCCCGGACGAACCGGAGCCGGGTGAGCGCGGTGTCGTCGTAGTCCCGGTATCCCGACGATGTCCGGTCGGGCCCCGGCAGCACCCCGGCCTGCTCGTAGAACCGTAGGGCCTTCGTCGTCAGGCCGGCGCGGCCGGCCAGCTCACCGATTCGCATCTGTCCACGCTACCGGCTTGACCTTGCTGTGCACTGGAACGTCTATGGTCCGCCGATGGACAACGTGAACGTGTGGGATCTGGTCGTGGTCGGCAGCGGAGGTGCAGCGATGGCTGCCGGGGTCGAAGCCAGGTCGCGCGGCAAGTCCGTCCTGCTGGTCGAGCACGGGGTACTGGGCGGGACCTGCCTGAACGTGGGGTGTGTGCCGAGCAAGAACCTGCTCGCGGCGGCCGGACGCCGGCACCGGGCGCAGGTCAACCCGTTTCCCAGCGTCCCCACCGGCGCGGGGTTCGTGGACCTGCCGACGCTCATGGCGCAGAAGCAGGAACTGATCGGAAGGCTGCGGCAGGCGAAGTACGCCGATGTGGCCGACGCGCACGGCTTCCCGGTCCGGCACGGCCATGCCCGCTTCGTGGACGAGGAGACGCTGGAAGTCGACGGCGAGCGGGTCAGCGCCGGCGCATACGTGATCGCGACGGGCTCGTCGGCGCATGTCCCGGACCTGCCTGGGATCAGCTCGGTGGACGTGCTGACCAGCACGACCGCGATGGAGCAGCAGAGCCTGCCCGACTCGATGGTGATCATCGGCGCCGGCGATGTCGGGCTCGAGCAGGCCCAGCTCTGGGCCCACCTGGGCGTGCGGGTCACCCTGCTGGGCCGTTTTGCCCCGCACGCCGAGCCCGAGGTCGCTGACGTGCTCAAGGCAGTTTTCACCGAGGACGGCATCGCCATGGTGGAGGACCGGGCAGTCCGGATCGGGTCCATCGCCGGCGGCGCCGTGTCGGTCCGGACCGAACAGGGAACCGAGGTCACGGGCCAGCGGTTGCTGATCGCGACCGGTCGGTACGCGAACACCGATGGCCTGGGACTGGACGCGGCCGGAGTTAGAACCGACGCCCGCGGCTGTATCACCGTCGATGCGCAGCAACGCAGCAGCAACCCTCGGGTGTTCGCCGCCGGGGACGTCTCAGGTGCACCGCAATACGTGTACGTCGCGGCGCAAACCGGTCACACCGCGGGTGCCGGAGCCCTGGGCGCGCCCACAGTCGTCGACTACCGCGGCCTGCCGGCGGTCACGTTCACCACCCCGCAACTGGCGTCCGCCGGGCTGACCGAGAAGCAGGCGCTCGCCGCGGGGCACGACTGCGACTGCCGGGTCCTGGACGCCGGGGACCTCCCCAGGGCGCTCGTCAACCGCGACACCAGGGGCGTCCTCAAGCTCGTCATCGACGCCGGCACCCGCAAGGTGCTCGGCGTTCACGCCGCGCTCGACGGGGCCGGCGACGTGATGCTCGCCGCGACCTACGCGATCAAGTTCGGCCTCACCGTCGACGACCTCGCCGATACCTGGGCGCCGTACCTGACGATGAGCGAGGCACTGCGGATCTGCGCCGGCCTGTTCCGCAGCGACAAGCCGATGAGCTGTTGTGCGTGACCCGACCGGATCAGCTCGTTGCCGGCGCTGCCCGTGGGTGCGCTGCAGTGGCGACGGCGGTCGCAGATTCGGTCGTCGGGGTCAGGTCGGCGCTGCTCGGGGCCAGCCAGAGAGCTCCGGACGGGTTCAGCCGGACCAGCTACCGCGGCGCTGCAGCACCGTCCGCAGCACATCCGGTCGGTCGGTGATGATGCCGTCCACGCCGAGGTCGAGCAGCCGTTCCATCTGGGTGGCGTCGTCGACGGTCCAGGCGTGCACCTCCAGGCCGATGCGGTGCGCGGTCCGGATGAACGCCGGCGTGATGACTTCGACCGCACCGGCCCGCACCGGCACCTGGGCGGCCACCGCGCCGGGGAAGTGCAACGGCACCGGGACGAATCGCGAACGGGCCACCAGCCGCATCACCTGACGTGGACCCAGCGACAGAGCGGCGCCGGGGCCGAGGCGCGAGCGGAGGGCGTGCAGCCGACGGTCGGAGAAGGAGGCGAGGCATACCCGGTCCAGCGCATCGGCGCTGATCAGCAGATCGATGAGGGGTCCGACGGCGGCATCGGACTTCGCGTCGATGTTGAAATGCGCGTCCGGGAAGTCGGCCAGCAGGTCGGCCATCGACGGGATGGTCTCCGACCCGGCGATCCGCGCGGCGCGGACCTCGTCCCAGGTCAGCATGCCGATCTGGCCCCGGCGGTCGGTGACCCGGTCGAGCCGGGTGTCGTGGAACGCGACGAGCACCCCGTCGGCGGTGCAGTGCACATCCGTCTCCAGGTAGCGGTACCCCTCATCGACCGCCCTGGCGAAGGCTGCGGACGTGTTCTCCCGGCCGGCGAGTTCGTCGGCGTGCCAGCCGCGGTGCGCGAAGGCCCGGGGGTGGGGGCCGGCCAGGAATCCGCTCATGCCGGTCAGTCTGCCGTGGCCGGGTGTGTGTCGGTGCCGCCGGTGCGAGCTCCTCGCCCCTAGCGTTGACGTTCATGCGACGCTCCGCCCCGGCCCGATGTGAATGGTGTGGGCGCGAACTCCCGCTTCAGGAGGGTATGGGCCGCCGGCGGCGCTACTGCGCCCACGCGTGCCGACAGCGCGCCTACGAGAACCGGCACGCCCACAATCGCGGTGACCTACCTGCGGACGCAGTGGTGCTCACCGCCGCCGAGGCCGCTGATCTCGCCGACCGGCTGTACCAGATGCGCTGTGCCGCTGAGGACGTCGCGACAGCGGTGGCCGAGCGGGTGGCCCGGGCCGAGCTCGCCGGCCTGGTGGACAGCATGATGGCGGCAGCGCGGGACGCCGAGCGGCTGCGCTGAGCTCGCGTGCTGATCTCGCGGGCTGGTCTCGCGGTGAAGCGCCTTCGGTGATTTCTCGGCGGTGGTCTGTGTCGGGTGGTTTCTGTCGGTGATCGCCGGTGACTCGATCGGGGCGGTTTTTCATCCTGCGCGGGCGGGTGGCCGGGGTTATGGTCGAAGTGGTTGGGCGCCGGAATGTCCCCGGGCTCCAAGCAATAACTGCTCTCGAGGAACACCGGGATCTCGGTCCCAGGATCGTCGTTGAGCCGCCGGTTCGAGGTGACTCGGCGCCCGACCCTTCACCTGCGGGCCTCGACGATGATCGCCTGCCCCGTGCGTCCCCGGGCGCGTGGCGGGGGCCCCGCCATGTCGAACTCAGCCGAAGGTGACGGTACTCAGGACCCGGTCGACCTCGGGGGCGAATGCGTCCAGGCTCGCCCGGTCCTCGGTCTGGGCGACGACGACCATCCGGTTGCCGTCCGGGCGATCGAACGTCCAGAGCCGGACGCCCATCCCGCTGGCGAACGCCCACGAGTCGTCCCACAGCGGATAGCTCAGGACGTACACGCACGCCCGTGCCGGACAACCTGGGTCATGAGTGGCGACCGTCGGCGCGACATCGAGGTCCACCACCTTCGCGCTCAGACCGGCGACGTCGACGTCGGGCTCGTCGGTGACGACGAGCGCCTCGTTGTTTCTCAACCAGGTCACGAGGTCGGCGGCGGTGGGCCCCACCGGGGCGGTCACTGTGCCGTCTGCCTCGACCGGTGTGACGTCCTGCCAGAACAGCAGGTCGGAGGTGCTGGTCCCGTGCGGCAGCGAGAGGGAGAACTCGCCGGTGCTGTCCTCGTTGCTGGTCCAGTCACCGCCGGTCAGGGTCACGCTCAACTGCGCCGGGAAGTACGTCGTCCGATACTCGCCCGCCGGGAGCGGCCCCGGCCGGATCAGGCCCACCCCGATCGGGGGGACGTCGTCGTCGGGTCCGAGTGTCTTCGGTGAAAATCGCGACGTGTTGGTCGAGGTATCGGCGGCTGGGGTCGGAGAGGTCGGCCCAGCGTCGGAAGTGGGCTGCGTCGGAGCAGCGCTCAAGCTCGACACTGTGGCGTTCTGATCTGACACCGCGGCGTTCTGACTCGAACAGCCGTACAGACTCAGCGCTGCGACCATCAGCATCGCAGCTACGGCGTGCGTCGGTGGGGTCGCTGTCGCGCGCCGATGACGTCCTCGCTGCGCCATGGGTTCCTCCCTTGACAGCCGCAGGATCGTTTCCCGGCGCCGCATCCGTGGCGCGATTCAATGTCCCTGACGAAATTGTGACACCAGCGAGATGGCACGACTCCCTGCCGAACGGGTGATGCCCCGCGGCGGCCTGGCTACTCCAGCGCCTCGGCGATCAGGGCGCGGGCCCGCCGGCCTTCCGGCGTTGGCAGCAAGGGGTAGTCGTGGATCATGCCGGGGGCTTCGTGCCAGACGAGCCGGGTGCCGGTGGCCTCGGCCCGACGGCGGAATGCGTGGGCGTCGGCGTTCATGATGTCCCTGGTGCCGGTGAAGAGGGTCACCGGCGGCAGCCCGCGCAGGTCCGCGTGCAACGGA
This sequence comes from uncultured Actinomycetota bacterium, assembly GCA_963784315.1. Taxonomy (GTDB): domain Bacteria; phylum Actinomycetota; class Actinomycetes; order Mycobacteriales; family Nakamurellaceae; genus Nakamurella. The sequence continues at coordinate 18,489 of CAWAQR010000001.1, read as the reverse complement.
CTCACCCGCGGGTCCTCGACGGGCAGGTCCCGCCGCCACAGGTCGGCGGCCAGCACCAGTCCTTCCGGGGACAGCCACGGATCGGTCCGGGCGATCCGGGCGAGCTCCGGGTCGGTGAAGGCGAGGTCGAAAGCGGGGGAGACCAGCACCAGTCGGTCGGCTCGGGTGCCACGGTCGCGCAGCGCCACCGCGACGGCCACCGCGATCGTGGCGCCGGCCGAGTCCCCCAGCAGGGCAACAGGTCCCGGTATCGATTCCACGAGATCGGTGGTGGCGTCGATCACGTGGGCAGTGTGGCCGAACGGAGCCAGCGGATAGATCGGGACCACCACCGTCCGGCCTGCCCTTGCCGCCATTCGGGCGGCGAACATCCATTGCCGGTCGGTAATCTCGTGGATCCAGGCCCCGCCGTGCAGGTAGACGACGGTGCCCGGGGCGACGGCTCCGCGTGGGGTCAGGCGGTACACCGGCCAACCGGCGACAGTTCTCAGCGTCACCCTGACGAGTCGACGCAGCCGGTCCGGCGGCTGCCAACCCGCCGGGTTCGAGGCGAGATCGTCGAGGTGGGCGCGGGTCGCCGCGACCGAGGAGTAGATCGCCTTGGACCGGTGCAGCCGCAACAGGGTCGGCATCAGTCGGCTGGTCAGGCTCGGCCCGTTCTTCACACCCATGGGTGCCGGGCGTGCCGAGTGTGCATGGGGCGCAACGATACCCGGCGCAACTCTGGAGAGTCGGCGGTGTGCTGCCGTGCGGGTGTCGCCGGCCCGCCGGCATTCAGGACCACGGGGTGATCGGACGAACCATCGCCTCGCCGTCGACCTCGACGTCCAGCCGCTCCTGGTAGAGGCAGACCAGTCCTGCGACAGGCTCGCCGTCGTGCAGGGGGTTGTCGTAGGACCAGGCGATGTCAGTCAACTGACGGTCGCCCAGTTGGATCGAGTAGTGGGTCGCGACGCCCTTGTAGGCACACACCGTCCTGGTGTCGCTGGGCTGCAGTTCGACGGTCAGGTCCGTTCGTGGGAGGTAGAACCGTGGCATCGGCATGATCGCTTCGAACAGCACCTGCGCAGTAGTGCTGTGCGCCAACAGTTGTGTGCCGAGAGAGATGCGAACGTCCCGCGAGGACCGCAGCACATCGATGCGGTGAAACGGATCACGGGGATGACCCATCAGCCGTTCGTCCTCCTCCCACCAGCTGAAGGAGCCGAAATCGAGCACCACGTAACCGGTCAGTTCGGGGTCGTGCAGTCGGAACGCCGCACCACGACGGCCTTCGGCGCGGACGGCCAAGCGGTCACCCGATGCGGTGTGCACGGCGAAGGGAATCGACGGATCGAGGACCTGTTCGTCACCGAATCCCACCGAGCGGTATGCAGGTACCGGCTCGTCGTCCGCCGGTAGGAGTTCGGCAGTGATGCTGGACTCCGGTACTGCGTAGGCGGGAACGACTCGGCTCGGCTCCCAAACGAGGACCGCGCGGCGGGTGTCGACGACGGTGACGTCGCCCAGTTTCGCCGTGACGTTCTTCAGGGCAGGCTGATACCGGAGTTCGGAGGCGAGCGTGGACAGGTACTTGCCGAGATGCACAGCCATGAGTCCGATGGTCCACCGAAGTGCGGGCGTGGGCAAGGCGGCAATCGAGGCGGCGCCCCATAGCTGGGTCGTCCCCGCGTCGGGGCCGGTGCGGCGCAGGCCGGATGCCGGTGGCGTCCCGCTTTTGATCGTTGGGCTGATCGGGGGGCTGCCGTGGCGTCGGGGTGCTCAGCGGTCATACCCTTGTCGCTACGAGCGCCGGTGAAGCTGTGGGGTGGTGACGACGACCGATCCGACTGCAGGACCGACACCGAGACGCAGGCGACCTGTCACGGGGATCGCCGTGCTGTTGACGGTGTTCGTCCTCGTCCTGGCCGCGCCCGCGATCAACAACACCGACGTCGTCGGTCGGGCCCAGCCCGTTCCAGTACCGGTCGCGCCGGAACCGGGGTTGTGTCTCATGTTGGACGCCGCGCAGGTGCAGCGGGTCGCCTCCTGCGATGAGCCGCACAATGCCGAGGTGACCCGTGCATGGGAGCGGGGCCTCGTGGCCCTTCCCATGCCCTCGTTTGCCGAGGTCGCCGCGACCAGCTCCGGCATCGATGCTCCGCAGGTCTGTGTGGACGCTCGAAGTGACTACACCAAGGCGGGACAGGCCGACCACTGGGGCATCTGGTTGCCGACAGAGCCGGCGGTCGGGACGCGGCTGGTGGCGGCACCGCCCGGGGAACGGGTTGGCGACACGGGTTGGCTGGCCTGCGTCGTCCAGGCGGCCGACAGGGAGCCCTTCCGGGGTTCCGTCCGCGGTGGTCTGGGACATTCGCGGGCAGATGGGAAGGTGACCGCGTGTCTACCCAGCAGGTCAGCGCCCGAGCGGAGCCGTTGGACGACCTGCGACAAGCCCCACCACATCGAGGTCCTCGGTGCGTTCCGACTGTCGTCTGTGTTCGACGCTCAGGGGCGGTGGGTGGGTCTGCCGACGCCGGACGTGCTGCGGATCAGCTGCCTGTACCTGGTGCGGGCGATGACCTGGGCCGATGACTCGACGTACCAGGGTGCACTCGAGGTCCACGTTGAACCGTTGCAGCCCGACCTCGTTGGTGTCCACCGGCCTGGCGACACCGCGTACAACGACGCCAGCTACGTCTCGTTGGCGAGGCCGTTGTGCTTCGTCGAAACCACCGGTGCCGACCCACTCACCGTGACGGTGGTCGGCCTCGGGAACCAGCCGCTGTCGAACCGCTGACAACCGCCGGGATCGTAGGTTTGCATTTCGCTTGCAGTAGATGGCGCATTTGAGAGGCGGAACAGGTCACATCGTTTCGTCACTGTGACGAAACGGGTGCGTGTGGGGGGCACGGATTTCGCACTGGGCGGTGGCGGAACCGGTGCGGTATTCGATCGGCGGTGACGCTGGTCGATCCGCAGCCCGGTCGGTCATTGCGTTCTGGACTGCCGGTGAGTGTTCGGCATTGCGTCGGTGCCGCCTGTGTCGTCGGGGGCGGTTCGCTGGAAACCTGTCGTCACGACCTGTGCGACAGTGTTGGCAGACCTCGTGGTTGGCAGACCTCGTGCGGAGCGCACCGCGCTGCGCGTGCGCGACTGGCAGTGGGTGCCGGCGGTACGGTCACTCCAGCGTCAGCTGGATATGCCGATAATCGACATTATGTAAAGCTGTAGTCTGCGTATTGCAGTGGATGAATCAGTGCCGTCCTCCCCGCTGAGCCCGGTGACTCCCGCTTCGGATGGGCCTGACCTGCAATCTCTGTGCTCATAACTGCGTCACGTGCCGTTCGGGTTCCCGTCGGGCGCTCTGGCCCTGCGTGAGGTGGGCTGAGCGCAAGTCTATGACCTGCGGCGTTGTGCTGTTGATTCGTCGGGTGCATCATTGATTCAACTAGTGAGGCAGCTGTTGGAGGGCTCATGGTGGTCGACGCGGCGGGCCGTGTGCGTCTGGTGGGCTCGGTTCCACTGCTACATCCGGAGCAGCAGATGCTCGAGGAGATGCTCGAGGGCTGGCGGAACCAGCAACTGTGTCGCAATCTCCAATTCTCCACGGTCGAACAGCGGATCCGGGTGGTCCGGCGGTTCGTCGACCACGTCAACGAGTTCCCGTGGCGGTGGACCCCTGCCCTGGTCGAGGAGTACTTCGGCGACCTGCGGTCGATCAAGAAGCTGAGTCACGCGTCGCTACGCGGGCAGCAATCGGCGCTGCGGCAGTTCAACAGCTACGTCAGCACCCCGGACTACGGCTGGGATCAGGTCTGCGAGCAACTGTTCGGCACCCACCCTGCCCAGGTGTTCTTCGATTGGAACACCGCCCCGCACGTCGAGGAGTTCGAGGCTCAGCCGCGGAAGCGGCCCTTCACTCCCCGGGAGCTGCAACGACTGTTCGACCATGCCGATGATGACGTCGAACGGATCGCCGGCACCGCGCGGAAGGGCTGGCAGGCTGCCTACCGCGACGCGGCGATGCTCAAGGTCGCCTACTCCTACGGGCTGCGGTTCAACGAGCTCCGACACCTGCAGACCGTCGACTTCGCCGGCAACCCACATGCGCGGCAGTTCGGCCGGTTCGGCGTCTGCAAGGTCCGGTATGGCAAGGCCCGGCGGTCTTCGCCGCACAAGCCGCGCAGCGTCCTGACCGTCTTCACCTGGACGCCGGGGGTGCTGCAGGACTGGCTGAGCAACGGGCGCGGCCCCCTGGACACGTTGGACCTGTTCCCCAGCGAACGCGGCGGACTGGTGGTCGAGTCCACCCTGCTGCGCCGGTTACGCCGCTACTGCGACGAACTCAGTCTCGGACCCCGGTCTGGACCTGCACTCCCTGCGGCGCTCCTACGCAACGCATCTGCTGGAAGCCGGCTGGGACCCGCGGTTCGTGCAACACCAGATGGGCCACGAGTACGCCTCGACCACAGGGATCTACCAATTCGTCAGCGACGACTTCCGCAACGCCACCCTCCGGGCGGCGCTGAACCGCACCGTCGACGAAGCACTCGACCTCGGCGCCGGAGGGAAAGCGTGAAGCGCGTCGTCGACTACACCTGGCGGCTGGCCGAGCTGATGGCCGCCCGCGGGATGCACACCACCACCGAGCTGATTCCGCTGCTCGCCGAGCGCGGCATCGTCCTGTCCCGGCCCCAGGTTTACCGGCTGGTCAACCAGCGACCCGAACGCGTTGCACTGCAACTCATCTCCGCGATCTGCGACATCTTCGACTGCGGCCCCGACGACCTCATCACCGTCACAGCGGCCGACGCCCGCACCAAGAAGACCGCCGTCGCCGCGGCACCGAACGTCGTGCAGCTCAACCGCAGCGTCCGCCCACTCCGCGCCCGGATCGTCGATGACGACAACTGAGTCCCCCACTGCGCTCCGGCCACGCAACACCACCCGAGGACGACCACGCGCCGCCGGCGAGTTCACCTGCGCGCGTTGCGGACGGGCAGCAGGCAAACACCGAGCCAACTGGCCCGAAGGCCGGATCTGCGGCACCTGCTTCACCACCGCAACCCGCACCCACGGCACCTGCCTCGGCTGCGGACAGCACCGCCTGCTACCCGGCCCGCCCAGCGCGCCGGGAGGACCGGCCTGCGCCGACTGCGCCGGCATCCGGATCGACTTCCATTGCAGTGGATGCGGTTTGGAGGGCGAGGCCTACCGTCGTGGGGTCTGCGCCCGATGCGGAGCTTGTCAAGTTTCCTGTGTAAGAGCCGGCCACTTTCTTTTTGATCTTGCTAGTTGATCTTGCTGGTGATGCGGTCGCCGTAGGCAAGTGTGAGCGCCCCGAGAGCGGCTTTCCACCCGGTCGTGACGTGTCCCTCGACGAGCCGGCCCTCGGCTTTACGACCCTTCCTGACACCCTTCTCCGCGAGCCGGTCCCGGGCCCGTTTGTCCTCGATGTCGCGGATCGCGAGCCAGAGCAGCTTGATCACCGCGTCGTCGTTCGGGAAATGACCCCGGTTCTTGATGATCTTCCGCAACTGGTAGTTCAACGACTCGATCGCGTTCGTGGTGTAAATGATCTTGCGGACCGGCCACGGGAACGCCAGGAACGGGATGAACCGTTCCCACGCGTCCTGCCAGGCCCGCACACACGCCGGGTACTTGCGGCCCAGGTCGGACTCGGCGAGCTCCAGCAGCGCAGTCTCGGCGGCGTCCACGGTCGGCGCGGTGTAGATCTTCTTCAACTCCGCGACGACGGCGCGCCGGTCGGTGTCGGACACAAACCGCATCGACGACCGGATCAGATGGACTGTGCAGGTCTGCACGGTGGTGTTCGGCCAGGTCGCCTCGATCGCCTCGGGGAACCCGGTCAGCCCGTCGCAGCACACGATCAGGACGTCCTTCACTGAATCCCCCCGGCATGTCCGGAGACTCTGAACCTTGAGAGGGTTGGAGTCATGTCAGGGAACACCACCAGGAGGTACCCGCCGGAGGTGAAGGAGCGGGCGGTTCGGATGGTCGCGGAGATCATGCCGGAGCACGAGTCGGAGTGGGCTGCGATGGTCCGGGTGGCCCAGTTGTTGGGTGTCGGGTCGTCGGAGACGGTGCGGAACTGGGTGCGTCGGGCCGAGGTCGATGCCGGCGCCCGGGCGGGTACTTCGTCGGAGGAATCGGCGGAGGTCCGCCGGCTCAAGCGGGAGGTCGCTGAGCTGAAACGGGCGAACGCGATTTTGAAGGCAGCGTCAATTTTCTTCGCGGCCGAGCTCGACCGGCCACAGCGGTGATTGTCCGATTCATCAATGAGCACAAGGACTCTCGCGTCGAAGGCGGGTTGCGGTGGGGTGTCGAGTCGATCTGCAGTGTGCTGACCGAGCACGGTGTGAAGATCGCCCCATCGACGTACTACGACACCGTCGGACGGCGGCCCAGCGGCCGGGAACTCCGCGATGAGGAGCTCAAGCCGCTGATCCGCCGGGTCCACGCCGACAACTTCGGTGTCTACGGCGCCCGAAAGGTGTGGTTGCAGCTGAACCGGGAAGGCACTGCGGTGGCCCGCTGCACCGTGGAGCGACTGATGGCCGGAATGGGCCTGGTCGGTGCCCGCCGCGGCACGGTGAAGCGCACCACGATCGCCGATCCGGCGGCGGAACGGGCCCGGGATCTGGCGCTGCGGAACTTCCGGCCGATCGCCCCGGACCGGCTTTGGGTAGCCGACATCACGTACGTGTCGACATGGTCGGGGTGGGTGTACGTGGCGTTCGTGACTGACGCCTACGCCCGCCGGATCCTGGGGTGGCGGGCCGGGTCGACGATGACGACGCAGCTCGTCCTGGACGCCATGGAGCAAGCGATCTGGACCCGGCTCCGCACCAATGCTGATCTGAAAGATGTTGTGGCACATAATGATCGCGGATCCCAGTACACCTCTGTCAGGTACACGCAGCGGCTCGAGCTGGCCGGGCTGGCAGCGTCGGTAGGGTCCGTCGGTGACAGCTACGACAACGCCCTCGCCGAGACCATCAACGGCCTGTACAAGACCGAGCTGATCAAGCCCCGAGGCCCATGGCGCACCCTCGGCCAGGTCGAGATCGCCACCGCCGAATGGGTCGACTGGTTCAACCACCGGCGCCTCTACGAGTACTGCGGCGACATCCCACCCGCCGAACTGGAGGATGCGTTCTACTCTCAGATCACAGCCCAGCCGCCGGCCGAGCTGACCGTTTGAGACAGTCTCCGGACATGCCGGGATGCTTCTATATCCCGTCAAGGGCTGACAGGCACCGGTTTCGGCAGGAGCGCGCGGAACAGCTGGCGGGTGACGTATCGCTTCAGCGCGCGGATGATCTCCTTCTTCGTGCGGCCCTCGGCGGTGCGTCGGGCGACGTAGGCCCTGGTCGCTTCATGGCAGCGCATCCGGACGATGACGATGGTGTGGATGGCTCTGTTCAGGCGTCGATCGCCACCGCGGTTGAGGCGGTGCCGTTCGGTGTTACCCGACGACGCGGGGATCGGGCAGGTCCCTGCGAGGCTGGCCAACGCTGCCTCGGACCGGACCCGTCCTGGGTGGGACCAGGCCACCAGGACGGTGGCGGCGACGACCGCTCCGACGCCGGGCATCTGGAGTAGCTGCGGCGCTTGCGCGTCGACCATCGTGTCCAGTGCCCGCCGGTTGTCGGCGAGTTGCTGGTCCAGCTGCCCGATGCGGGTGGCCAGCCGCACGGCCTCCGCGCGGGCGGTGGCCTGCGCCAGCGATTCGCCGGCGCGGGCCCGCCACCGGCCGATCGCGGCGATCTGGTCACCGGTCAACGGCCGCCGGGCATCAACGTCGAGGTCGAACACCCTGACCAGCCCGGTCAACGAGTTGATCAACCGGATCCGCTCCGTGGTCATCTCTTCCCGGGCGACGACGAGGACCCGCATCGCCGCTCGGGTCCCGCCGTCCTCACGCGGCCACCGCAGATCCGACACATCCACCCCGGCAACGGACTTGGCGATCCGCCGGGCGTCCAGCTGATCGGACTTCCCGGTGCCCCGGAACTGGCCTTTCGGCATCGGCGACGGTTCCACGACCGGCCAGCCGTTACTGGTCAGCACTCGAACCAGGCCGGCGCCGTAGCTGCCGACGCCCTCCACGACGAACAACGCGGGCTCGTCACCGACCCGCCGGGCGGCCCAGCCGGCGGCCCGCCGTAGCCCGGCCGGCGTCGTCGGGAACGTGGCCTGGTCGACTTCGGCGCCGGTCACGGCGTCGACCACCGCCAGGGTGTGGGTGGCGGCATGGGTGTCGACCCCTACCAACCTGGAGTACTGCTCTGACACGATGGGCACTGCGGCTCCTTCTGCTCGAACGGAACGGACGTCGCACAGCGGCGTCGGCCCGAGCGTTGGAAACCGCGGGGCATGCCTGTAAGGAGCCACGACGTGCAAGGTCGGGCAGGCTTCTAATCAAGCCACCGAGGAATGACCGGGCCGGCGTCGCCGCTCCGACCAAGGCGGACAGATCCCGGCCAGAGCACCCCGAAGGGGCCAAGCGGTTCACGAGTCACACCCAGCCGAAGCGACGACACCAACCCTGCCAGCCAGCCCCGGGCCGGCCGACCCAAGACTTACAGGGCGGTTCAGTAGTCCGGCGGCTGCGGCGGCGGCGCGGCGGTTCCCGTCGACGGCGACGTGGGTGACGGCGGCGTCGAAGTCGTGGCCGGGCACCAGGTCGACGGGGACGACGATGAGCGGGACGAGGATCCCCACCTCGGCCACAGAACGGGCGAGTTCGGTGATGCCGCGCCCGGCGTCACGGAGGTTGTCGGGGTGCTGCGCGACCTGCTCGGGCCGCAACTCGATCACCGTCAGCGTCTCGGTGGCCGCCCGGTCGTGGGGCTGGGTGTCGGTTGCGGCGGCGGGGTTGTCGACCTGCTCGACGCCCGGGTCGGTGGTGGTGTCGGGGTGGTTCAGGACAGCGGTCATCGCAGGGGGTCCGTTCTGGCTGGGTGTGGGCTGGTGCCGGGGGTTGGTGGTGGTGCTGGGTGGGCGGGCGCGGTGGAGGGGTGCCGCGCCCGCCCGGTCGGTGGGGTCTACATCTGCAGGCAGGTCCAGCCGAGGGGCCGCAGGTGGTAGCGGCCGTGGTGGTCGGGTCGCAGGGTGACGGGCTGGCCGTGGGGTGGCTGGACGTGGACGGCGGCGCCGACGCCTCGGGTGTGGGTGGTGCCGGTGTGGTGGGCGGCTTCGGTGAGGACCGCGTCGAGGGTGTCGGGGGTGACGACGGGCCATGCCATCCCGTCGGGGTCGGTGTCGTCGCCGGTGGCGCGGAAGTGCTGGCCGGGTCCGCAGTAGCGGGGCATGACGAACGGACCGGCGTCGGGGACGGTGGGGTGGTGGATGGTGGCGACGGTCTCGCCGCAGTCCCCGGTGTGCACGGTGAGGGTGAGAGTGCAGCGCACGGCGCGGGTTTCGCGGCCGGTGGGCGGCACCCGCCAGGCGGTGAACGTCACCGGCCGGGTGTTGGTCGGGTTCGTGATCGCCTGGCGCGCGGACCACAGGACCTCGGCGATGCGGCCGCTCTCGGTCTGCCCGGTGGGGCGGGGCTTGGCCGCTTCGGTGGCGGCGTCCCAGGCGACGGCGTCGAACCACGCCAGGGTGGACATCGCCAGCGGCCAACGGATCCCGAACTGGCGGGACAGCCGGGTGGGAACCTCGATGAGCAGCCCGTCGGCGATGGTGTCGGCGCGGCTGTACCGGTGCCGGTGATCCGCCGACTGATCACTGTGCGGGTGCAGCTGGTCGACTGGTGACGATCGAGGTGGTGGTGGTCCGGGTGGGGGGTGGGTGTCATGGGATCGACTCGTCTCCGATGAGGGGGCAGCCCGGGGTCGGGAGCGCGGGAGTTGTTGCGGTGACTGTGGTGTCGCCCGGTGGCGGGCCGGGTGGTGTGCCCGGCCCGCCACCGGTGCGGGTCAGAAGTTCAGGACGTGGTCGAGTGCAGCCGGGGCGCGCACCGGTTGATGAACTCCTCGATCAGCTCGGTGAGGAAGTGGTCGGGGTCGGTGCGGCGGGACCGGTCGATCGCGACCCGGGCGAGTGCACCGTCGCCGTAGCGGTAGGCCAGGATCGCCAGCGCCGCGCACACGTCCGGCACCCGCTGGTCGGTGTCGGGGGTGGCCTGGGCGAGGGTGACCAGGACGGCGACCGCGTCGGGGTCGGGCAGCATCCGGGCCAGCAGCGCGTCCCGCCGGGCGAGGTGTCGAACTCGGCCAGCAACCCAGCGGGTGCACGACGCGGGGGTCGTGCTCGACGGAGCGGGCCAGCTCGGCCCGGTCGGTGAGGACAGCGCGGCCGCGTACGGCGTGCGCGGCCATCAGGTCCGGGTGCGGCGGCTTGCGGGGCGTTGCCGGTGACGATGACGTCGACCACCGGCCGGACCCGGCCGAAAGCGGCTGCCACGCGGCGGTGTCGACCGCGCCGGGGTGTCGGTGTAGACGGCGAGGATGAGCCGGTCGGCGTGCCGGTCGGCGGCGTCGGCCAGCGCCGCGACGGCCTGGGCGATCGTCGGCCGGGTTGGTGGGGGCGTCGACCCGGCCGATCGGGCCGACCGTGTCGAGGTCGCCGGACAGGCACACCATGACCAGCGACTCGGTGGGGTGGTAGCCCAGCAGCACCGGCAGCGACGACAGCAGCCCGGCGGGGCCGGACACCCCGACGGTGATCGTGTCGCGGGGGCTCGGGCTGGGGGGTGGAACCGGAAAAGGGGTGCACCATGAGAACTGCTCTCCTGTCAGAAGGGTGGAGTGGGTGGGGGCCGGGCCGTGAGGCCCGGCCTGCCGGGTGGACCAGAAGGGGGCCTAATCCCTCCTGGTCCACCACCTGGCTACAGCGCGGCGATCAGCTCGAACGCCTTGGTCTTCAGCGCGGTCACGGTGCCGGACCCGGCGACCCGCTCGGCGCGGGCCAGCGTCGGGTTGCCCTTGTCGCCGATCGGGGCGAAGTGGTCGGTGTACTCGGTGACCGCCTGGTACGCGGCCCACCGGGTGCCCCGGATCGCCTCGTTGGTCGCCGACGCCCGGAACAGCTGCCGCAGCGTGGCGGCGCGGTTCTCGCTGATCGTGCGGGACCGGGCCGACGTGGAAGTCGGTGCGTCCCACAGCTTCCCGACGATCTCGGCGAACTGGTCGTCGGTGATGGCCTGGGCGATCATCCGGTCCGCTTCGGCCTGGAACGCCTCGGCGTACTTGAACGTCAACCCGAGCGCCTGCGCGGGCCTGCGCGATGTGGCCGTGCGCGCCGGAGGTGTGCCGGATCGAGAACGACGACTGCGCCCGCCGGATCGCCAGCGCCTGGGTGTTCGCGCACACCACCCGCACCGGGGACACCAGCAACCGGAACGCGACGGTTCCGTCGTGGGAGTTCAGCGCGATCAGGTACAGGTCGACCGGGTCGATGCCGCCGATCAGCATCGTGGGCGGCAGCTTCATCGACAGGAACACCGACCGGCCGCCCCGCAGCGACCCGGCGGTCTCGAAGTGCGCGCCGGACTCGTCCACCACCGAGTCGAGCAGGGCGGCGTGCGCCTCGTTCTGGATCGGGGTGTAACCGGCGCCGACCACACCCAGGACGTCGGTCCCGCCGGTGACCGGGTTGGTCCGGACCGTGGCGAACTGGTCCGGCACCGGCAGCGACGGGGTCACCCCGTGCTCGTCGATCACCGGCACCGTCTGCAGCGCCTCCTTGCGGACGTTCCAGCCGCCCGAGCTTTGCGTGCTGCATCGCCTGCGCCGCGTCGAACGTCTCGGGCAGCACCGTGCCCAGCCGGTGCCACGCGTGCTCCCGCGCCGACACGAACGACGCCGACCCGTCTGCCCAGGTCTCCAACTGATGAGCCATGACCTTCTCCTCCCGCCTCGACCGGACCGCCCGGCCTCCTTGGCATATGCCTAGTGTACTAGGCATATGCCTACTAGGCAAGTGCCAATATGTTGGGTTATGGTTGGCAGATGCCTACCCTGTGTCGGACTGGAGACGATTGCTTGGGCAACGCCGAACTCGGCCGGCTGCTCGGGGTCAGCCGGCAACGGGTGTCGCAGATCGTCGTCCGGACCGCAGACTTTCCCGAACCCCGGCTCACCCTGCCATGGGCAGCATCTGGGCCCTCGACGACGTCACGGCTTGGGCCGAGATTAAAGGCCGCGCCCTGCACCTCGACGCGATCACTCCTGCTGTCCAGGACGACGACGACGGCAACCCGCACGGCAAGAGGGTGTCCTAGTCCCGGAGGCTGGATCAGGTCTGTCCGGTGTGTTTCATCGCTTCCGCCGAGAACGACTCATCACGCCCTCGAGCCGCGGTTACGTGCGCACGGGATGGAAAATTTGCGGATGTTATGGACGTTGTTGACCTGACTTGTGCCACGGTTTGGCGATTTCCGCGGCCTCGGGGCTGTGACCTGCGGTTTCGTTGTGTTTCGGCTCCAGGTCTGGGCACTAATTCCGGGGTCGTAGGGTGGGCCGGTGGTGCACGTCCGGACCGTGAAGACCGCCTCGGGAGCCCGGGCGGTCCAGATCGTGTATTCCAACCGCGGCGGGAAGCGGACCATCGAGCACATCGGATCAGCGCATGACGATGTCCAGCTGGAGCTGCTGAAGACCGTTGCCAGGCAACGGATCCTGGCCGGCCAGGGTGAGTTCGACCTTGGCCTGCACACCCCGCCGGAAAAGGGTGGGCCGCTGCCGATCACCGGATCACGGATGGGTCATCTGTGGGACTCGTTGGCGGCCGGGTACCGGGCGTTGGGCTTCGACGCGGTCACCGGCGGCGATGCCGTCTTCGAAGCGTTGGTGTTGGCCCGGATCATCGAGCCCACCTCGAAGCTGGACTCGCTACGGGTCCTGCAGGAAGCGGGCATCGAACCGCCCGGGTACCGGACCGTGCAACGTCGGCTGCCGGTGTTCGCGCCGAGGGAGTGGCGCACGTCGCTGTCATCGGCGTGTGCCGCGCATGCCCGGATCGGCCCGACAAGCCTGGTGCTGTACGACGTGTCGACGCTGTACTTCGAGACCGACACCGCCGACGAGTTCCGGATCCCGGGTTCTCCAAGGAACGCCGGCTGGAACCGCAGATCACCATCGGGCTGCTGTGCGACGCCGACGGGTTCCCGCTGCGGGTCGAGGCTTTCGAGGGCAACAAGGCCGAGACGTCCACGATGATCCCGACGATCACGCGCGTTCATGGCCGCGCACCGACTGACTGACGTCACGATCGTCGCCGACGCCGGGATGGTGTCCGACAGCAACAAGAAAGCCATCGAAGCCGACGGCCTGTCGTTCATCATCGGCGCCCGGATCCCCGACGTCCCCTAGGTGTGTCGGCGACTGGCGGCAGGCACCACCCCGGTGCCGAGCCGACCGATCAGCAGGTATGGGTCCAGCCGATGCCGGCGTCACCGAAGGACGGGCGGCGCGACCACACGATCTTCTACCAGTACCGGGCCGACCGGGCCCGCCGCACGCTGCGCGGCATCGACGAGCAGGTCGCCAAGGCGCAGCAAGCCATCGACGGGAAGGCCGCGATCAAACGGAACCGGTTCGTCCAGATCAGCGGCGGCACAAGGGAACTCAACCAACACCTGATCGACAAGACCAGAGCCCTGGCCGGGATCAAGGGCTACGTGACGAACCTGCCCAACCCCACCGCGGAGCAGTCATCGGCGCCTACCACCAGCTGTGGCAGGTCGAGAAAGCGTTCCGGATGTCCAAACACGACCTCCAGGCCCGGCCGATCTACCACCACCAGCGTGACTCGATCGACGCGCACCTGACCATCGTGATGGCCGCGCTCGCCGTCTCGAAATGGATCGAGACCGCCACCGGCTGGTCCATCCGGAAGTTCGTCAAGACCGCCCGCCGCTACCGCACCATCACCATCCAGGCCGGCGACCACACCATCACCGCCGCCGACCCCGTCCCGCCGACCTCGCCGACGCACTCGACGCATCCGCGACCGCTCAACTGGACACTAAATGGCACAAGTCAGGTCGTAGAAGCCGGTGGTCGCCGGGCTGTCGTAGACCGGCGGGCGGAACGCCTTGAACCTTCGGTCCCCGACGCTCGACGTTGGGCGGATAACGACCGCATCCGGTCATAATCCGCCCAACGTGGGAGCCGGAGGTGAGCCGGACGCACCCTGACCGCTCTCAGCCGACCCCCGCCTCGGCGTACCGGGGAGCCACTGCTCCATCTGCTCCATGACCAGCTTGATGGCGGCCGGCTGCTGGTCCGGCGGGTAGCCGTGGACTGCCAGCAGCCGCTTGATCGACGACCGGAGCTTGGCGCGGACGTCGTCGCGGACGGTCCAGTCGGTGCGGACGTCACGCCGCATCACCCGGACGAGGTCGCGGGCGATCTCGGCGAGCACGCCGTCGGCCATCTCGGCCACCGCCGACTCGTTACTGACGACGGCGTCGTAGAACCCCAGCTCGTCCGAGGACAGCGGCGGGCTGAACTTCTTCCCGCGGTCGGACTCGGTGGCCGCCTCCTTGGCCAGCTCCACCAGCTCCGCGATCACCTCGGCGGCGGTCAACTGCTGGTTGGTGTACTTGGCCATCAGCTCGGCGACGCGGTCGGAGAACGCCCGCTGCCGGATCGACGTTGTTCCGGGTCGCCTGCACCGCCTCCTCCATCACCAGCGCCCGCAGCGCCTCGATCGCGAGCTGGGAGTTGCTGAGCTTCTGCGCCTTGGCGACGAACGCCGGCGTTCAGCTCCGACAGCGCCGGCTTCTCCATCCCGGCGGCCTGGTAGATGTCGAGAACCTCGCCGGCGTGGGCGTTGTCGGCGATCAGCGCGGCGAGCAGCCGGGCGACCTCCGCCGGGATCGGCTCGCCGCTGGCTCGCCGGGCGTTGGCGTCGAACTTCGCCATACACACGCGGACCTCTTCGTAGAACTGCACCTCGAACCGCACCGGCGCCAGCTCGTCCGACCCGGTGCACAACGCCCACGCCCGGGCCAGCTGGCTCGACAGCGACCGGAACCGGTCGACGAGGCGCTCGCCCTCGTCCACCCGGTTGCCCGGCGTCGCGACGTCGCGCAGGTAGTTCGCAGTCCGGTTCGTCGCGTCGAGGTAGGACCGGGGATGCCCCGGCAGGATCATCCGCCGCCAGTCCAGACCGGCCAGCGCCTCCCGGATCGAGCCGAGCAGGATCTCCACCAGCGCCACCGCCTCGGCGACGTTGCGTCCCATCGGCTGGTGCTGCTGGTCGGCGGCGGAGTACTCCGACAGCGCCGCCTGCAGGTTCTCCAGCAGCGGCGCGTACCCGACGAGCAGACCGGCGTCCTTGCCGCGGAACGTCCGGTTCACCCGGGCGAGCGTCTGCATGAGCAGGGCCCCTTGAGCGGGCGGTCCAGGTACAGCGTGTGCAGCGGCGGCGAGTCGTACCCGGTGAGCATCATGTCCTTGACGATGACGAGCTCGAGTTCGTCGTCGGCGTCGCTCAGCCGCTTCTTGATCGCCGCGTTCTGCGAGTCCCGCCGGACGTGGGTGACCGGCGGCTGGTCGTCGCCCGACCCCGGAGTAGACGACCTTGATCCGGCCCCGATCAGCTCGGGGGAGTGCCAGTCCGGCCGGAGCGCCACGATCGCCTCGTACAGGCGGGCGCAGATCTCACGGGTGGCGCCGACGACGATCGCCTTGCCCGGCGCCGCGATGAACGTCGCATCGCCGCGCGCCGCCGCTCCCAGTGGTCGACGAGGTCCTGCGCCAGCGCCGCGAGCCTCTCGGGCGCCCCGTAGACGGCGTTGACGACGGCGACGCTGCGCTCCGCCTGGCCCGCTCGCTGTCGTCGAGCCCGCGGTGGCCTCGTCGGCGGCACGGTCGAGGTCCTCCTCGGTCACGCACCGTCGAGGCTGACCCGCACCAGCCGCGGCTCGAAGTAGACAGGCACCGTCGCGCCGTCCTCGACCGCGCGGGTCAGGTCGTAGACGTCGATGTAGTCGCCGAAGACCGCGCGCGTGTTGCGCTCGGCGAACGAGATCGGGGTGCCGGTGAACGCGATGAGCGTGGCGTTGGGCAGGGCGTCGCGCAGGTGCCGGGCGTAGCCGTCGAGGTCGTCGTAGTGGCTGCGGTGCGCCTCGTCGACGATGACGATGACGTTGCGGCGGTCGGTCAGCAGCGGGTGGTCCGTGCCGGACTCCTGCTCCTCGATGGTGCGACCGAACTTCTGCAGCGTCGTGAAGTAGATGCCGCCGCTGGTCCGGTCGCGAGTTCGTCGCGCAGCGCGCGCTCCGGCGGATCTGCTTCGGCTTCTCCGGCAGCAGCAGGCTCCGGTCGAACCCCTCGAACAGCTGGCCGTCGAGCTCCTTCCGGTCGGTGATGACCACCACCGTCGGGTTCTTCAGCCGCTCGGGCCGCATCACGAGGTTGGTGTAGAGCTCCATCTCCATCGACTTGCCGGAGCCCTGGGTGTGCCAGACGACCCCCGCCTTGCCGTTGCTGGCCACCGCCTCGATGGTGCTGGCCGACGGCCTTGGTCACCGC
The DNA here is from genome assembly GCA_963784315.1 of uncultured Actinomycetota bacterium. Lineage (GTDB taxonomy): Bacteria > Actinomycetota > Actinomycetes > Mycobacteriales > Nakamurellaceae > Nakamurella. Next base: position 1,990 of record CAWAQR010000001.1, on the reverse strand, counting down.
GAAGTACTGGTGGGGCTTGGCGATCCGCTTGGCGAGCCCGCCCTCGCCGCGGTCGAACGCAGTGAAGTCCGCAGCAGCTGGAGGAACCGCTCCTGGTTGTAGAGGCCCATCAGCGCGACCTCCAGTGCGGTGACCGGTTCACCGTCGACGCCGAGTGACCGGGCCCGGGGGTACGCCGTCGTCGTCGACGTTCCACGGCGAGTAGTGGTTAGCGGGGTGAAAGGTGTTCCGTACAGGGCGGTGTGACCGTCGGAGGCCAGGTGAACACGGCGAACCGGAACGCCATCGGGAACTCGCGGAGGTAGGTCTGCAGCTGCGCGTGGGCGGCGGCGCGCCGACCCGCTGGTTGCCGCCGCGCTTGAGCTCGACGATGCTGACCGGCATCCCGTTGCAGTAGAGGACGAGGTCGAACCGGCGGTGGTCCTCCCCGCGGCGGATGGTGACCTGGTTGACGGCCAGCCAGTCGTTCTGATCCGGGTCCGCGCTGAGGAGCCGGATCGTCGGGGTGGCCTCGGCCGTCGGTGTCGATGTAGGTGATGCCGCGGTAGCCGCCGGTGAGGTAGCTCGTGCATGCGGTGGTTCTCGGTGATCGCGTCGTGGGACTGCGGCGCGGGGATCTCGTCGACCGCCTGCTGCAGGTAACACCGGGCACGTCGGGGTTGAGCGCCGGAGCGCGGCGAGCAGCCGGTCGGGCAGCGCGAGGTCGTCCCAGCGCGTCCGGCCGTTCTCCGCGCCCGGGGCGATGTCGGTGCCGGGCGCGGTCGGCCAGGCGAGCTCGGCCAGCCGCTCGAGCGCGAATGCCTCCCAGTCGCTCTCGGTAGTCGAGCCGGGCATCGGATCGGTGCTCATGCGGGGTCACCTTCGGTGTTCGGTCGTGGGTCAGCCAGCTCGGCCTCGAGGTCGGCGATGCTGGGCAGGCTGGCGGTGAGCTCAGCCGGCAGGGAGCGGGTGAGAGTGGTGGTCCACTCGGCCACGCCGATCGGCTGGGTGTAGCCGCGCAGCGCGTACTCGGCGACGACGGTGTCCCTGGTCTTGCAGAGCAGCAGGCCGATGGTCGGTTTGTCGTCGGCCTGGGCCATGAGGTCGTCGACGGCGCTCATGTACATGCCGAGTTGCCCGACGTAGCCCGGGCTCGAAGGCGGCGGCCTTGAGCTCGATGACCACGTAGCCCGGAGCCGGTAGTGGTAGAAGAGCAGGTCGGCGTAGAACTCCTGCCGACCGACCTGCAGGCGGACCTGGCGTCCGACGAACGCGAACCCCTGGCCGAGTTCGAGCAGGAACTGCTGCACGTGCTCGATCAGCCCGCGCTCCACGTCCGCCTCGGCAACCTGGTCGGTCTGGGCCAGGAAGTCGAACAGGTACGGGTCCTGCGTCGCCTGCTGCGCCAGATCCGAGTCGCCGGCGGGAGGGTGGCCGCGAAGTTAGTGATCGCCCGCCCGGCGCGCTCGTGCAGGCGCCACTCGATCTGATGGGCGAGGATGTCCCGCTCCACCCCTGTTCCAGGGCGGGCGCGGCGTACCAGTGCCGCAGCTCGGGGTCGGTGAGCTTGTCCAGCAGGGCGACGTGTGGCGCCAGGGCAGTTTTGCAAGCGGTGCGTTGCACGACCTCCGGTCCGGCCAGGCGGCGGCGAACGCCCGCATGTACTTCAGGTTGCGCGGCGAGTACCCGTGGCCTCCGGGAACCGCTGCTTCAGGTCGGCGGACGAGCCGGTCGATGACCTTGGTCCCGTAGCCCTCCCGCTCCTGCCGGTCCAGGATGTCCCGCCCGATCAGCCAGTAGGCGCGCGACCAGCTCGGTGTTGGCCGCCGCCACCGCCCGCCGCCGCCCCACATCGATGCGCCCGGCTACCGCGTCCAACAACTCGGGGTACCAGCCCGGCATTCCGGCTCCCGCCGGGGCGGTGGGGAACGACGCGTGGGGTTGCGGCGCCTCGGCGGTCGGGTCGGCAGGCATCTACAGCACCGCCTCCGCCTGCTTCTCCGCATCCCGC